>JAPPMG010000076.1 GCA_028819215.1 Bryobacterales bacterium | reverse complement strand
GCGCACGCTCGGATCTGTGAGGGGAGGGGCGCGGTAACGCCCCCTCCTACTCGACGATTGCAGCGCGCCGGGGAAAGCCGTGGCGCGCTGCGACCCCCCAACAACAGAGGACGAACTATGACACGCGCACCCCGATTGCTAATCGCGCTATCTGGGCTTGCCGCCGCAGTGCAGGCGCCAGTGGCGGCTGTCGATCTGCCCAATTTCGTGGTCATCATGACCGACGACCAGGGCTACGGCGACTTGGGGGTGCAGGGCCATCCCTCGATCCGCACGCCCCGCATCGACCGCATGGCAGCCGAGGGCCTGCGCCTGACCGACTACTACGCGCAGCCGTTTTGCGGCCCAGCCCGGGCAGCCCTGATGACTGGCACTTATCCGCCGCGCAACAGCCTGATGTTCAACCATATCCCGAGGGCGCGAACCGGCATCCACCCGAACGAGGTGACGATCGCCGAACTGCTGCGCGACCGCGGCTATGCCACCGCCATGCTGGGCAAGTGGCACCTAGGAGACGCGCCTGAATTCCTGCCGACACGCAACGGGTTCGACACCTACTATGGCCTGCCTTACTCCAATGACATGTGGCCGTTCCACCCCAAGATCGAGCGGCGACCGGACGAGCACGAGCGCATGCGCTACACCCGCGAGCGCACTGCCTACACCGGCTATGCGCAGTCCGAGGAGACGTATCCGCTCGATTGGTTTCCGCCTCTGCCGCTGATCGAGAACGAGAGCGTCATCGAGCACAACCCGCGCCAGGAATTGCTGACCGCGGCCTACACGGACCGGGCCATCGAGTTCATCCGCGCGAACCAAGAAGGGCCGTTCTTCGTCTACATCGCGCACACCATGCCACACGTTCCGCTGTTCCGCGGCCGGGCGTTCCGCGACCGGTCGCTGCGCGGTCTCTATGGCGACGTGATCGAGGAGATCGACCACCACACCGGACGCTTGCTCGACACGCTGGACGAACTGGGCCTTGACGAGCAAACGCTGGTCATCTTTACCTCAGACAACGGACCGTGGTCCGGCTACGGTATCGATTCGGGTTCGGCGGGCCTGCTGCGCGGCAGCAAGGGCACGGTATACGAGGGCGGCATCCGGGTCCCGGCGATCCTGCGCTGGCCAGGCCGCATCCCGGCCGGACTGGTCTCGTCCAAGGTCGCCTCGGTGATGGACATCCTGCCGACCCTGGCGCAGCTGGCTGGCGGCGAACCACCTCGGGATCGCACGATCGATGGCCGTGACTTGGAGCCGCTATGGTCTTCTCCGGACAAGGCGAGCGGGCACGAAGTGCTGTACTTCTTCGAGGGCGGCTATCGCTACCGGGCCGAAGACGGGCCCCCGGAAAACGATCCGCTCTTGCGCGCCGTGCGGGCCGGCCAGTGGAAGCTGCACCTTGGGACCGAGTCCGAAGGTGACGGGGTCAAGATCGTGCCTGGCGAGCTGTACCAGCTCTACTGGGACCCGAGCGAATCGCGCGACGTTGCAGACAAGCATCCGGACGTGGTCGCTCGGCTCACAAGGCAGGCGCAGTCGTTCAGCAACGGCTTGCGCGGCGACACGCGCCCCTTGGGTCGTTTGGCGGACTGAACTGTCAGTTAGCCGCCCTATTCGACGGCGTACAAGCCGAAATCCAAGCCTCGTAAGTCACCGGCGAAGTCGCCCGTGGCTGCCAGTACGTTGCGACCCTCGCGCAGTGCCGCCGCGTGAGCGCTAAGATCCATGTGTTGGTAGTGCCGCCCGCCGGCCCGCGTGTCGGCGAAATCAAGGATCAGCTGGCCATTGAGGTAGACCTTGCCCTGGTCGATCGCATGGTATGCCTCGATCCAGAGATTAGCCGGGACTTCCTCGACCTCAAAAGCCTTCCGCAGCCAGATCTGACCTCCGGGCCAGACGGTTCCGGTTGGGAAATTCGCATCGCCGCCGGATTGGAACGGAGCCGCGCCGGCCTGCCAGCCATCGCTGTCCTCGCCGTCGGCCCAGCCCTCTGGCGGCGCGTCGAGCCTGAATTCCCATTGCTGGGGCGCGTGTTCGGAAGTCGGCAGCAGCGAACGCGCGGTGCCTTCGGCCGCGTAGATCCGACGGTGCAGCGCATTGACTCCCTCCTCCTCGAACTTCACCAGCTCGCGGTCATACGTCATCAAGCCGTTGACTTCGCCCTCCACGTCAGTCGTCTGGGTATAGATCGCGGCGGCCAGTCCCCATGCGCGCGGCCCGACGAGGTTGCCGACGACCTCCTGGTACTTGGCGTTGAGGTCCTCCCGGCTGAAATAAGTGCGGTAGCCCCAGTTGCGCTTGTCCGTCCACCACAGGTGGCCGTCGACCGGCCAGCCCAGGCCGCCGAACTCACCCAGCAGCGTGGCCCTGTTGGGCGGTACGCGCTCCATGCCCGGGCCCGGGTACATGTGAGCGTCAAACACATCGCCGATGCCGCGGTCGGTCCAGCCGCTGGTGGCGTTCACAAGCCGCGTCGGGTCGCGCTCGCGAACGAACGAGTCGATGCGCTCCACGTCGTACTGGCCCCAGCCCTCGTTGAACGGAACCCACATGACGATCGAGGGGAAGAACTTGAACATGTCGACGAGCTCCGCCAGCTCGGCCTCGAACTGTTCTGCGGAATCGGCCGGGCGCTGCGCGTCTTCGGCGTCGGTCGAGCCTACCCGCAGGTTGTTGGGCGTGCCCCGCCGCAGGTTGCCGTTGGGCATGTCCTGCCAGACCAGCAGGCCCAGCCGGTCGCAATGGTAGTACCAGCGAGCCGGCTCGACCTTGACATGCTTGCGGGCCATGTTGAACCCGAGCATCTTGGTCACTTCGATGTCGTATTGCAGGGCCTCGTCGGTCGGCGCGGTATACAGGCCGTCGGGCCACCAGCCCTGGTCCAGCGGGCCGAACATGAAGATCGGCTCGCCGTTCAGCAGCAAGCGCGTGAAGCCTCGCTCGTCCTTGCCAAGCGCGACGTCCCGCATGGCGAAGTAGCTGCTGGCCCTGTCCAATGTTTGGTCGCCCTGCAGCAGGACGACGTCGAGGTCGTACAGTACCGGCGTGTCCGGCGTCCACAACCGGAGATCGGTCGGCTCCAGCTCGACCTGCGTCGCGGCGTCTCCGGCGGCTTCGGCCACGGCGGTGTCTCCGAGATACGCGGTCAGCCGCACCTTGCAGTCGGCGCAGTCCCCGCGCGTCCGAACGGTCAGGGCCGCCGTGCCGGCCTCCCGGTCGGACTCAATATCCAGCCCTTCGATCGAGCCGGCGCTTGGCACGGGCTCGAGCCAAACGGTTTGCCAGATTCCGGTCACGGAGGTGTACCAGATTCCGCTCGGCTCGCGCACTTGCTTTCCGCGCGCCTGTGTCCAAGTGTCGGTGGGGTCCCAGACCGACACGGCCAGTTCCTGCTCTCCTGCCTCGGCCAGATGGTCGGTGACGTCAAAGCTGAAGGGCGTGTAGCCGCCCTTGTGCTCGCCGGCGAGCCCGCCGTTGACATACACGGAAGCATGAAAGTCGACCGCGCCGAAGTGCAGCAACACGCGTTCGCCGCTCCACTCCGCGGGCACTTCGAACGAGCGCCTGTACCAGAGCGCCTGCTCGGCCGTCGGCGCTTGGCCAACGCCTGACAGGGTTGACTCGACTGCGAACGGCACCAGGATCTGCCCGTCGAAGGCTTCCGGCTTGGCGGCACCCCTGTCGGTGAGGGCATAGTCCCATTGGCCGTTGAGGTTGAGCCAGCGGCTGCGGACCAGTTGCGGCCGCGGATATTGCGGCCAAGGCAGTTCCTGGTCCACGTCGGCCGCAAAGCGGCTCACCATCGAGGACTCGGACGGCGCTGGTCCGCATCCGGCTGAAGTGGCGACCGCCGCGACGAGTAGGGCGGCGGAAAGGCATCTCGGATTCAGGCGAGCGAACATCGGTCCCAGACTACCATCCGGTACCGGGCTGCCGAGCCTCGCGGCTCGGCGTGGCAACGCTGCTCGGGACGTAGCCCGTGTGGCGCTATGGCGATCCTTCGTCTGTCTCGGCAGCTGCCGAGTCTAGCTGGCGCAGCGCATTCCTCGCCAATTCGGTGACCGGAGAGTCCGGGTGCAGGCGGAGCATTTCGTCCAACTCGCTCCGCGCCTCGTCCAGCTTGCCCTGCTTGCCGTAAATCTCGGCCAGGAACAGCTGCGGGTAGCTGAAGTGCGACGGGTCGGCCGTCTTGGCCCGCAGCAGGAACTCGCGCGCCTTTTGGAACTGGCCCTTGTAGAAGAAGTTTATTCCGAGCTGCGAGTTGGCGAGGGCACTGTCCGGACGCATGCTCTGGGCTGCCAGATTGAAGTTCAATGCGTCGTCGAAACGGTCCTGCGACAGGAGGGCGCCACCGAGGTTCACCAGCGGCTCGAACGCGAGGGGGTCGTGGCCAAGCGCCGTGCGGAAGTACTCCTCCGCCTCGACGTAGCGGCCCGCCTTGTAGGACACGGTGCCAAGTTCATTCCAGGCTTGCGTGAAGGACGGCGAGATTTCCACGGCCTTGTGCAGCAGGGCGATCGCGCCCTCCCGGTCGCCCTTGCCGAATCGCGCGTGGGCCTTGCGCACGGCCTCCCGCGCTTTCGGCGTGACCTTGAGCGCTGCGACCGAGACGGTGCCTTGGTCCTCCACGCGGCGCGCGCGGGTGACCGCGGAGCGGTCCAGATCGACCTCGACATGGACGCGGCCCCGTTTGTCAGCGAAGGACTCCGTGACCTGGACGGTTTGCCGCGTCAGCCCCCAGCTGGGGTCCATGACGACGAGAGTGTAGCCGCCCGGTGCCAGCGAGCGGAACGCGAACTGGCTCCCGCGCACCGGGGACTCGACATAGAACGGGCTCTGCACCGCGGACAGCATGGCCCGGCCGCGCTCAAGCGACGGACTGACCTTGCCGATCAAGTCGAGAGTATCCGCCGCCGTCGAGCTAGCCGCGAGCGACCCCAGCGCGAACGCAGCGATCAGGCCGGCCGGCGCCAATGACGGGCGCTTCCGGACCGGCGCAAGCCTGAATGTGCAGGGCCTGGGCAACGCCATATAATGTTAGCTCCAAGCCTCCGGCAGCCCGCGTCCGCGCTCGGAACCACCGGCACATGAGCCTAGTCAGATTCGCCACGGGTGCATTAGGGAACCTGAAGCAGACTGCGGCGGTCGCACCGAGTTCCAAGCGCCTCGCTAAGGCGATGGTGGAGCCGCTGCGGTCCACGGCGCCTCGCTGCGTGATCGAATTCGGACCCGGCACGGGGGTCGTGACCCGCGAGATCCTGCGGTGCATGCCCGCTGACGGCATCCTGTTGGCGTTCGAGATCAACCCGCAGTTCGTCGACTACCTGCGCTCGGAAATCCCAGACGAACGCTTGCAGGTCGTGGCCGCCGATGCCGAGACCGCGACCGCCGAACTAGATCGGCGGGGCATCGTCAACGTGGATGCGGTCGTTTCTTCGCTTGGCATCGCGAACATGGATCCCGCAGCCGTCGATGCAGTCTTCCGGCCCCTGCGGCCGTACCTGAATCCGCAGGGCGCCATCACTCAGTTCCAGTACTTTTACCGCATCAAACTCGAACAGGGACGCGTCGAATACTTCAACACGGGTAGTCTCATGCGACGTTACTTTTCCAAGGTGCGCTCGACCCGTGTGTGGCTGAACTTCCCGCCGGCTTACGTGATCACTTGTCGGGGAGCAGTGACGGATGCCTTGCCAGCGTAGGGCTGATACCATGCCGGCATCGCCGGATATGCCCGCGCAGCCGAGCCCAGACAGAGGCCTTCTTCGAATGCCGGGGAGAGCCTGATGGTGCTCGACATCGTGCTGGGAGCCATTCTGCTGGCCTCTGTAATCGGCGCGACTCTCAATGGATTGACCAAGGAATTGCTCAGGATCGCCTCGCTCGTCGTCGGCCTGCTTGTTGCGATGTGGGGCTACGGCGTCTTGGCCGGCTATCTGGGCCAGTGGATCTCCAATGCGAAGATCGCCTCCGCCGCGGCCTTCGCGCTGCTCTTCATCGGGTGTCTGATCAGCGGCGCGCTGCTGGCCCGCCTGCTGGCCGGGATCTGGTCCTTGGCGGGCCTGGGCTTGCTCGACAGACTGCTGGGTGCCGCGTTCGGTGCCCTGCGCGGCCTGCTTTTGGCGGCGGCGCTGCTGCTGGCGCTGGTGGCCTTTCAGCCCGTCGCTGACACTGCGGGCCTGGTCGCTGATTCGCGAATCGCCCCGTTCGTGCTCAATCTGGCCCGCACAGCTGCTGCCGTGGCGCCGGAAGCGCTGCGCGATGCGTACCAAGAGGGCCTGGCCCGCGTCCGGGACCTTGCCGGATCCGACCGCGCAACGACCCGGTCGGGTTCCTTCAGCCGCGCCGCCGGGCTAGGGAGAGAAACCGGATCACACGGCCCAGCGTCTCTCGATGTAGGATGAGACCGCTCGCACTGCTGCTTCCGGCCCTGCTCGCGCTGCTGCCGGTTGTCGCGCAAGATGCTGAGACTGCCGACGACGGGCCGACGTTCTCACTCGACGTCAAGGTGGTCAACTTGCTGGCCACGGTCAAGGATCGCAGCGGGCGCCTGCTCAGCACCCTCACCAAGGACGATTTCATCCTTTCCGAAGACGGCGTCAGGCAGGAAATCCGCTATTTTTCGCACCAGACGGACCTGCCGCTGACGATCGGCCTGCTGATCGACACCAGCGGCAGCCAGCGCGCGCTGATCGCCGACGAGCGCAGCGCCGGCCTGATGTTCTTCCGCTCGATCCTGCGCAAGGACAAGGATCTCGCGTTCCTGATGAGCTTCGACCGCAACGTCGAGCTGCTACAGGACTACACGGCCTCTCTGGGACTGCTCGAGCGCGGCCTGGACGAGCTGCAGGTCGAGGTTCCCAGCAGCGGATTGCATCCCGGCCCCACTGGCAACAAGCAGCCGACCAGCACGGCCCTTAACGATGCGCTGTACCTAGCGGCCGACGAGATGTTCCGCAATCAAGTCGGCCGCAAGGCGGTGGTTGTAATCTCCGATGGCTACGACTACGGCAGCAAGATCAGCCTCAAGAGAGCCATCGAGGCGGCTCAGCGCGCCGACATCGTGGTCTACACCATCCAATACGTGGACCGGCACTTTGCCGGCCGGGCGTACTTCAACATCGGTTCCGGGGCAGGGACGCTCAAGAAGATGTCCGAGCAAACCGGCGGCAGCGCCTTTCGCGTATCGCGGGGGATCCGTCTCGCGGGAATCTTCAAGCAGATCGAGGATGAACTGCGCGGCCAGTACAGCATCGGCTACACTCCCAAGCGCGGGCTCGACCGCCCCGGATTTCGCAAGATCTCGCTCAAGGCCGCTGGCAAGGGCCTCAAGATCCAAGCGCGGGACGGCTATTACGCCGACGCGATCTAACGGATTCCGGGCGACGGGAGCCGGGCGTTCAGCGCCGCTGGTCGCTCTCCGCGTAGAAGCCGTGCCCGGCGTGGTGCAGGAAGACGTCTTCTAGGCTGGGCCGCGAGATCTTCACGGACTCGATCTGAGTTCCGAAGCGAGTCATCAATCGGGCGGCCCACTTCGATCCCTCGGGATGTTCGAAGCGAATCTCTTCGCCGTTCACGCGGGCGTCTTGAACCGAGAATTCTTCGGCCAGAGCGGTCGCGACAGCGGCTGTGCCGCTGGTAGCCAGCGTGACAACTTCGCCGCCGATCTCGGCCTTGAGGTCGGCGGGCGCGCCGTGGCGAATCAACTTGCCGCGATCCAGGATCGCCAGCTCGTCGCAAGCGTCCGCCTCGTCCAGCAGATGCGTCGTCAGCAGTACCGTGACGCCGGCAGTAGACCGCAACTGCTCCAGATAGCGCCAAAAGGCCAGCCGGGCCACAGGATCGACTCCCGTGCTGGGCTCGTCGAGCAGCAACAGTTTCGGGCCGTGCAGCAGCCCCTTGGCCAGATCCGCCCGGCGGCGCAGCCCGCCCGAGAGGGTCTGCACGCGATCCTTGCGTCGGTCCTGAAGGCCGACCTTTTCCAGCACCTCCGCGATGCGCATGGAGAGGCCGTGCCCGCGCAGGCCGTACATGTGGCCTTGGTGCGCGAGATTCTCCTCGACGGTGAGCCGGGAGTCCAAGCTCTGGGACTGGAAGACGACGCCGACTTGGCGCCGGGCCTCGATCGGCCGCTCGGTGACATCGATGCCGAACAGCCTGGCGCTGCCGCTTGCGGGAGCGAGCAGGGTGGAGAGGATGCGGAACAGCGTGGTCTTGCCGCTGCCGTTCGGCCCGAGCAGGCCGAAGATAGACCGCGGCGCAACTTGGAAGCTGACACCGTCAAGCGCCCGAGTCTCGCCATAGCTATAGGTGCATTCCGAGATTTCTACTGCGGCGGGTGCGGGCATTCAGAGGGGTATTGCCTTGACGGTAGCACAGCGAACCTCCGCTCCTTGTGCAGCCGCACACAGCGTCGTGTGGTACCGCCGGCACACTCGGAAAGGCGCGCTGTCACCGGCCACATGCAACGAGACGGCGGGCGACTCGACCTATACGGTTCGGCGTGGGTGCAGGAACGGCCATCGCCAGTCGCCAACTCGGTCTGGTTGTTGCGCTGGCCGCTATCGTTGGTTCGCGGCAACTCCTGCGTCGCCACCCACAGCGTCTCTTGGCGCCGCCTTTTCCACCCCGTGCCCCTATCGCTTTCTCCTACACCCATCGTCCTCGCGATACGGTCGCATCCGGTCCGTTTCCCATGTCAAGAAACGCCGATTGCACCACGGCTGCTAACACGTGAGTGATCAAGATACCGGTGCTGGTGCACCCTTTGAAATGGTATATTCTCGACGAATCACAATCGTATCGCCGCCGGTGCCGCTGCAGGGAGACGCGTACACGTGACAGGCCCACCATCGTCCCCGGTAACAGCGCGGCGGAAAACGGCTGGATTCGTCCTTCCCGAACATGTAGCAACCCTGAACGTCGTGATGGACGATGGCGCGCCGATTCGCGTCGTGCGCCACGGCAACCCGTCAGGGCCACGTGTCGTGCTGAGCCACGGCAATGGCTTCGCGAGCGATTCCTACTTCCCATTCTGGCAACATCTGCTTGAGCGGTTCGACCTTGCGCTGTACGACGTCCGCAACTGCGGGCGCAACCCCTTTCACGGCGGCGAGGCTCACGGCTATCCCCACTTCGTGCGTGACATTGCGCAGGTGCACGGGGCGATTGCGAAAGAATGGGGCGAGAAGACCACGGTCGGAGTCTTCCATTCGATGACGGCGATTGCGGCCCTGCTAGCGATCATCGACGGCGTCTGGCACTGGGACGCGCTGGTATTGTTCGACCCGCCGGTGGTCCCGCCTGAGGGTAACCCGCTGCGCGGCCCGCTGGTGTCCGAGGGCGAGAGGCTGCGCGCCGCCGCTCTGGGCCGCCAGAACCGGTTCCGGGACCCCGAGGAACTCGCCGACGTTTTCCGTTGGATGCACCGGTTCCGTCGCCTGCGGCCGGGAGTGGCGGAACTCAATGCACACTCGGTGCTGCGCTTTGATCGCGCCAGCGGAGAGTGGCTGCTCTGTTGCCCTGGCATACTCGAGGCGGATCTCTATACCGACGTCGCCGAACTGGAAATCTGGCGGCAGCCCAACCCGGCGGGGCGCCCGCTCTTGATCGTCGGTTCCGACCCAGTGCCGGAAGACGCGCCGAAGACTGCGCCATGTTGCAAGCTATTCTGCGAGACATTCGGCATCGGATACGCCTCTGTGCCCGACACCAGCCACCTCCTGCAACTCGAGGAGCCGGAGCAGTGCTTCGCTCTGTTCGACGCTTTCCTCTCCGACAACGAGTTCGCCACATGAAATAGCTGCGCAATTGCCTGACGCAAGAAACAACGCGTCTGGCGCTGGCAAGTTCATCTAGGCCGAGGGGCACCTCGGCCCGAGCAGGCCGAAGATAAAGCGCGGCGCGACTTGGAAGCTGACACCGTCAAGCGCCCGCGTTTCCCCGTAGCTGTAGGTGCAATCCGAGACTTCTACCGCGTCGCGTGCGGGCATTTCGGAGAAGTATTGCATTGACGGAGGCGCAGCGGGTCGCCGCTCCTTGTGCCACCGTTCGCAGCGCTGCGCAGTGCCGTTGGCACACTTGGAAGGGTCCAGCTGTCAGGGGCCACATGCAACGAGGCGTCGAGAGACTTGACCTGTACAGTTCGGCGCGAGCACAGCAATGGCCGTCGCCAGTCACGGGCCGGGTCTGGTTGTCGCACTGGGTGCTGTCTTGCGGCACTGGGCGCGAATCGCGACCGCGTATATCGCAGGGACCGCCGCAGGCGTTCGCGGTTCCTCCGTTGCTACCCTTCGGAGAGATATGCCGATTCCTATGCCAGTAGGCACTTGCGGAGCGCGACGAACTCCCGTGAGGAAAAACATAATCACGCTGGCCGCAATTCTGCTCGCCGCTGGTGCCTTGGCAACGGCGCAGGCCGCGGCTGGCGGACGTCCGGGAAATGAACTCGTCAAGAGATCGGATGTTGAGTTTATTCCTCTGAATCCCGCGCGCGGCGAACTTGGCCCGAAGGCGGGAAAGCTCTGGGGTGACATCCGGGCAGACGTGCCGTCGGGGATCCTCGTTAGGTTCACGGACGGCTTTCAGTCCCCGCCGCACATCCACAACATCACCTACCGTGCGGTCGTGATCAGCGGTGCCGTTCACAACGACGACCCTGCTGCCGAGAAGATGTGGATGGAATCCGGCTCCTTCTGGACGCAGCCGCCGGGAGAAAACCACATCACCGCCGCGAAAGGCACGCACTCCATGATCTTCTTGGAGATCCTGTCGGGCCCCTATCTCGTCAAGCCCGCGGATGAAGCGTTCGACAGCGGCGAGCGCCCGATCAACGTCGACGCGAAAAACATCATGTGGCTGGAGGCGGAGGACGCAGAGTGGGTCGGCGACGAGGGTCCCAAGATGGCCTACCTCTGGGGTAGCGTCAAGGACAACGAGAAAAACGGCACCTTCGTCAAGCTGCCGTCCGGTTACGACGGTGAACTCAGCACCAGCGCCCCGACGATGCGTGTTGTGACGATCCAGGGTCAGACCAGCATCCAGCTGTCAGGCGAATCCGACACCCATAGACTAGACCCGGGCAGCTACTTCGGCTCGAGGGGAGAGGCGGTGCATCAGATCTCGTGCGACTCGGCCGAGGAGTGTGTCCTTTATCTGCACACTGAAGGCAAGTATCAGCTAGGAGCCTCGCCGTAGCCTGAGGTGTGAAGTCACCAAAACGGAGCATCCAAGGCGGCCGAGCCATCAGATTCGGCCATTGCTCGAGTTCGGTCCATGAAGCTGTGCCGAGGGTTGCCGGATATCGCGTGCCAACCCTTCAAAGCGGCGCTGGCGAGACGGAACCGCCGCCCTCGGCGGGCAGGGCAGTCAGGATCGATCCGGCGTGCCCTCGACCTGTTTGCGCAGGCACGCAAAGAATTTGTCGGCCACCATCTTGGCCGTGCCCACTAGCAGGCGTTGGCCGACACGGGCGATCGGGCCGCCGACCTTAGCCGAAGACTGCACTCCAACCGTACTGCCCGTTCCGTTCGGCGTAATCTCGATGCTAGCCTCGCCCTTGGCGAAGCCGGTACTTCCTTTGCCATCGACTTGCAGGGTGAAAGAGTTCGGGCGCTGCATCTCGCGCATAGCCACCGTCCCGCGAAATCTACCCTTGATGGCAGCCACGCCGATCGTCATCGCTGCCTCGTAGCGGTCGTCCCCAAGGGGCTTGAGCGCTTCGCATCCGGGCAGGCAGCCGGCCACTGTCTCCGGCGCGGTCAGGGCGTCGAAGACAGTCTCAGGGGTCGCGTCGAATTCGTACTCGCTATTGAAGTCCATGTTGCAGTCGCTTCCGCAAGACTACCAGAGGCAGCCGTCAGCGGACGGGAACGCGTCGCGAGCTCGGCTCGAGGCTGTTCAAGTGCTCGGCCAGGTGCTCCAAGCTGGCCAGATTGTGGGCCGGAAGAAAGTCGTCCACGTAGGGCAGCGCCGCTTGCAGGCCGCGCGTGAGCGGCTCGTAGGCCGGATCTCCCAGCAGCGGGCTGAGCCAGACCAATCGGTGGCAAGATCGTCGCAGCCTCGAGATCTCGCGGCGCAGCGCCTCCGGCTCGCCCCTGTCCCAGCCGTCGGAGACCACCAAGACTACGGCTCCGCGTCCCAGGACGCGCCTGGCCCACTCGACATTGAACGTGCGCAGCGCATCGCCAATGCGGGTGCCGCCGGACCAATCGGGCACCAGCCGGGCTACCTCCTGCAGTGGATTGGAGCCGCGCCGCCCGCGCAGCTTCTTGGTGATTCGAGTCAAGCGCGTCGCGAACAGGAATGATTCGACGCGCTCGAGATTCCCGCTCAGGCAGCAGGCGAACCACAGCAGCATCCGCGTGTAGCGCTCCATTGATCCGCTGATGTCGCACAGCAGCACCAGGCTGCGCGGGGCGGGCTTCGGGCCGCGGGTCGGGATTTCTCCCGGATCGGTCTCCCGTCGCGCCAGTCGTCCCAGCAGGGCGCGGACATCGGGTGCTTCTCCCGTGTCGCGCCGCCAGCGCTTGGTCCGTCGCGGAGCTGGGCGCCAGCGCAGTTCGCGCAGCATGTCCACCGCCTGAGCGAGTTCGTCTGCGCTGAGCCGCTTGAAGTCCTTCTCGCGCAAGACCTCCCGGTCACTGTAGGTGCTGATTTGCACTCGTTCGAGGGCTGCTTCGCCTGCGTGGCTGCCAGGCCGAGCTGTGCCCGAAAGCGATTCCATTTCGACCACTGGATCGCCGAAGCGCCGCTCGCTGCCCAGCGGTCGCAGGTCGAGCTTGGTGCCGGCTCCCGAGGGCCCGCTCCAGAACAGGCGGAAGGCGTGGTCGAACACCGGCAGGTCTTCCGCCCGGTTGACCAGAGCGGTCCGCAGCGCAAGCCGGAAGTCCTGCCTGCGGCCGATGTCGACGTGCTCCAGCGCGCGCGCCGCGGCGATGGTGGCCCCGGGCGGCACCGGCAGGCCGGCCGAACGCAGCAGCCGGGCGAACAGGGTCAGGTTCTCTAGGAGGTGGCCCATGGCGACTCGGCCGCCTGTCCCGCCGTGCTGCTACGAATCCCCCGGTGCGCAGCCCGGTCAAGCATCGCCTTGACCGGCTCGCCGCGCACGGCGGCGATGTCCTCCTGGTTCTTCAGCAGGATGCCCAGGGTCTCGTCCACGCGCCGCTCGTCCAAGCGTTCGCAGTCCAAGGCGACAAGCGCGGCTACCCAATCGAGCGTCTCCGACACTCCCGAGGTCTTGTACAGCTCCGCGTCGCGCAGTTCCTGCACGAATGCGGTGGCGCTCTCGCTCAGCGCTTGGGACGCGTCGGGAACCTTCAGATTGACGATGCGCAACTCCTTGTCGAAATCGGGATAGTCGATCCAGCAGTACAGGCACCGTCGCTTCAGGGCATCGTGCAGTTCCCGCGTGCGGTTCGACGTGATCAGCACAATCGGTGGCTGGGCCGCCCGAATCGTGCCCAACTCCGGGATCGTGACTTGGAAGTCTGACAGCATCTCCAGCAGGTAGCCCTCGAATTCGTCGTCGGCCCGGTCCAGCTCGTCGATCAGCAGCACCGGCGGTGGGCCTTGGTGCTCGAGCGCCTGCAGCAACGGGCGCTCGAGCAGGAATTCCCGCCGAAACAGTTCCTCGGCCGCCGCACGCCGATCCAAGCCACCGCCGTTCCGCATCAGCTGGATCTCGAGGATCTGGCGCGTGTAGTTCCACTCATACACCGCGTGGCTGATGTCGAGCCCCTCGTAGCACTGCATGCGGATGAGATCGCGCCCGAGAGCTGCCGCGAGAGCCTTGGCGACCTCGGTCTTGCCGACACCGGCCTCGCCTTCGAGCAGCACGGGTCGCTGGAGCTTGAGCGCCAGATAGACAGAGGTCGCCAGGGCGCGGTCGCAGACGTAGTCCTCCCCGGCCAGCGTCGCCTGCAACTCGTCGATCGAGTCCGGTATCGGCCTTTGGGCGGACATGCCTGCGGGTCGTTTGTCAGCCGCAGCGCGCGGCGGCGGCTGTCAGCGCCCGGTTCACCCACACGTGGGCCACGGCGCTGCGGTATTCGGCTGAGGCGTACACATCCCCGAGCACTTCGTCATCGGCCAGCGAATCGCCCACACAGCGCGCGGCGTCAGCGATCGCGTCAGCACTGAGAGCCTTGCCCACCAGGGCATCTTCGACAGCTGCCGCCCGAACCGGGGCGGGCACCAGGCCGCCCAGTGCCACGCTCGCGGCGCTGCAGACGCCGTCCGCGACCGTCACAGAGGCGGCCGCTCCGATGACCGCATAGCGCGATGCCGGGTGCGAGAACTTGGCGTATGCCGAGCCCTGCCCGCCACTGCCGGAGGGTATGCTGATCGCCGTCAGAATCTCGTGTTCCTCCACGGCGGTCGTCATCAGTCCCTCGAAGAAGTCTGCGGCGTCGACGGTTCGCGTCCCGGAGGAGCCCGCGATGGCAAACTCCGCCCCCAGGCAGCGCAGGACGGCTGGCAGATCCGATGCCGGATCAGCGTGTGCCACGTTGCCGCCGATGGTCCCGCGGTTGCGGACGGCTGGATCGCCGATCATGCCGGCCGCTTCTGAGAGCGCGGTCGCGCCGGATTGGAGCGTCACCGACGCCGCCAGTTCCGCATGGGTCGTGAGGGCGCCGATCACGATTTGGCCGGCCTCCTCGCGGATGCCGCGCATCCCGTCGATTCGGCCGATGTCGATCAGCGCCGACGGAGCGGCCAAGCGCAGCTTCAGCACAGGGATCAGGCTATGGCCCCCCGCCAGCACCTTCGCGTCGGGATGCTGCTCCAGCAAGGCTGCAGCTTCGGCAACTGAACTCGCCCGGTAGTAGTCGAACTGTGGTGCAAACATGGTTCAGTTCCTCCCCTGTGCCGCTTGGATCGAGCGCCATACGCGTTCGGGCGTCAGCGGCATGTTGACAGCCTCGACGCCGAGCGGCGCCAAGGCGTCGATGACGGCGTTGTAGACGGCCGCGGTAGACGCGATGGTGCCGGCCTCGCCGATACCCTTGACCCCCAGCGGGTGGTGCGGCGAAGGCGTGACAGTCGAGTGGACCTCGATATCCGGCAGCCGGTCCGCGCGCGGCAGGGCGTAGTCGAGCATCGTGCCGGTGAGCAGCTGGCCGTCGTCGTCGTAGACGCCCTCCTCCCACAGGGCCTGTCCGATGCCTTGGACAATGCCGCCGTGGACCTGCCCCTCGACGATCACGGGATTGATCTGCGGGCCGCAGTCGTCGACCGCCACGTAACGCTTCAACTCCACGTTGCCGCTATCCGCGTCGACCTCGACCACCGCTAGGTGCGCTCCGTACGGAAAGACGAAGTTCGGGGGGTCGTAGAACGTGGTGGCCTCGAGCCCGGCTTCCACGCCCTCGGGCATGTTCCAAGCCACGTTGGCCATCAGCGCGATGTCCTGGATCGTCTTGCTGGAGTCAGGCGAGCCCTTGACGAAGAACTTGCCGTCGTCGTAGTCCATGTCCTCCACCGCCGCTTCCAGCAGGTGTGCGGCGATGACCTTGGCCTTGTCGCGGATCTTGCGCGCCGCCAGCGCGAGTGCCGCCCCGCCGACCGCCGTGGTCCGGCTGCCGTAGGTGCCCCAGCCCATGGGCGTGTTGTCCGTGTCTCCGTGGATCACCTTCACGTCGTCTGGCGAGACGCCAAGTTCGCCCGCGATGATCTGGGCGAAGGTCGTCTCCTCCCCTTGGCCGTGCGGCGATGTTCCGATCATGACGTGGACCTTGCCGCTCGGGTGGAAGCGCACGATGGCGCTCTCCCACAGGCCGCCCTGGAAGCCGATCGCGCCGGCCACTTGCGAGGGTCCCAGACCGCAGATTTCGACGTACGTCGACAGGCCCAGGCCGATATAGCGCCCGTGCTTGCGGGCCTCTGCCTGCTCGGCGCGCAGCTGCTCGTAGTTGGACTCCCCGAGCAGCTTGCTCAGCGCGCCGTCGTAGTTGCCGCTGTCGTAGGTCAGGCCGGTCACTACGTCGTGGCCGTTGTCGAACTTCGGGATGAAGTTCCGCCGGCGGACTTCCGCCGGGTCCAAGCCCAGTTTGGCGGCCAGCAGATCCACGAGCCGCTCGACCATGAAGGTCGCCTCCGGCCGGCCCGCTCCGCGATAGGCCTCTACTGGCGTCGTGTTGGTGTACAGGCCGTAGACGTCCTCGTGAATCGCCGGGATGTCGTACACGCCCGACAGCATCAGCCCATGCAGGATTGTGGGTATGCCTGGCGCCGCCGTGGACAGGTATGCGCCCATGCCGGCCCAGACCGTGGCGCGGAGGCCGGTGATCTTGCCGTCAGCCGTAGCGGCGAGTTCAATCTCTTGGACATGGTCACGACCGTGCGTGGTGGCTTGGTAGTTCTCGCTGCGGGACTCCACCCATTTCACCGGGACGCCCAGCTTCTTGGAGCAGAAGATCGTGATGAAGTCGGCAGGATAGACTGCGATCTTGCTGCCGAACCCGCCCCCGACCTCCGGCGCGATCACGCGCAGCCGATCCTCGGGGACCCCTATGACAAGCGAGCACAGGAACCGCACGATGTGGGGATTCTGAGTCGTGTTCCATACGGTCAGTTCGCCCGTGGCCGGGGTGTAGCTGGCCAGAGTGGCGCGCGGCTCCATCGCGTTCGGGATCAAGCGTTGCTGGACGATCGTCTCTTTGACCACGACTTCGGCTTCAGAGAATGCCTCCTCGATGTCGCCGCCCCCGGTGACAGTCCAGTGGAAGGCTTGGTTGCCGTCGATTTCCCCGTGGAGTTGCGGGGCGCCGTCCGCCGCCGACTTCTTGGGCTCAACCACCGCATCCAGCGGTTCATAGTCGACGTCGATCAGATCCAACGCATCGTATGCCTCGTAGCGGGTCTCGGCGACGACGACCGCGACGATGTCGCCAACGTAGCGGACTGTGTCCTTGGCTACGCAGTGATAGTCGGCGATCTTCAGATCGGAATCCGGGAGCAGCCAGGCGCACGGTGCCGGGGCGATTTCTCCATCGGTGTCCGCGCCAGTGTATACGGCAACCACACCTGGTGCTTCGCTGGCCTGTGCCGTGTCAATGCTATTGATGCGGGCATGCGCGTAAGGACTGCGTAGCAGCGCTGCGTGCAGCATGCCAGGCAGGGTGATGTCGTCGGTGTAGCTGGCGTTGCCGGTAATCAGCCGCGGGTCCTCTCGACGCCGAATGCCCGAGCCGAAAGTCGTTGCGCTCATGACGTCCCCCCCTGCATCGTTTCCGCTGCCTCTCGAACGGAACGGACGATGTTCTGGTAGCCGGTGCAGCGGCACATGTTGCCCTCGAGGCCGTGGCGGATTTCCTCGGCGGAGGGATCCGCATTGCAGCGCAGCAATTCGTGCGAGGCCATGATCATTCCGGGAGTGCAGTAGCCGCACTGCAGGCCGTGCTTGTTCCAGAAGGACTCTTGCAGCGGATGCAGCTCCGAGTCGCTGGCCAAGCCCTCGATCGTGGTGACCGAGGCACCGTCGGCCTGCACCGCCAGACAGGTGCAGGCTTTGGCCGAGACGCCGTCCAGCAAGACCGTGCATGAACCGCACTGGCTCGTGTCGCAGCCGACCTTGGTGCCGGTCAGCCCGAGCACGTCGCGAATGAAGTGGACTAGCAACAGCCGGGGCTCGACTTCTCTGTCGTAGCGTCGGCCGTTAACCGTGATACTGACTGGTATCGTCACCCTCAATGCCTCCCTTGCGTCCGATGCGGAGGGTGCCGCGGCGGACGCGCTGAGAGATTGTAGCGCAACGCGATGTGGGGTGAAAACGGCGCGTCAGATCGATTCGGAGGAGAGATCCACGATCACGGGAGCTGATTGGGGCCACGCACAGCCGGGAAGCCCCTTGACTGCTTTCCGGTACTCCAAGTCAACCCAGGCGTCGCGGAGCTGATCCTTGACGACTTCCGTTCCAAGGATGCGGTGCAATCTCGAAGTCGCGGGCTGGCGAGTGTTGAATCCGTAGTTGAAGCCCGTCCCGACGTCAGGATTGCGGCGGCGGTGCAAGTCGTACAAGTCCCATAGGCCTAGGCGTAGCACGTCACCAAGCGCATCTCGTTCTCTTGACGTATAGTTCAACGTCTTTGGAAGGGCAGGCCCCTCCGAAACGACGTTGAAGTCACCCGCCAGGACGCATCTCCTAGGGAGGTTGGTTCGCTTGCCAACATGTTCGTGCAATTGCTTCATCCACGCAATCTTGCGTTTCAGGGCTCCCTCGAATCTGTTCACAGCCGGATTCCCGTATACCGCATAGACCGACGAGAATTCTAGATCGCCCACGGCCAGCGTGACGAACCGTGCCCCTGGGTCTGACTGGCCGGGCAGGCCGATCTGCAAGATCTTCGGCTTGGGAAGTGTCTCTCGAACCAGTACCGCGACTCCCCAGCCGTTCTGGAACTCTCCGTCGCGGGCGTGGACGACGGATTCGTAGCCAGCTTGCCGCAGCGCTTCCTTGGGGAAGTGATCTGTGGCCGCGAAGGTCTTCTGGAGAGCCACGACATCCGGCTTCCTTTCGTCCAGCCAGTGGCGGAGATAGCGGAGCTTGGAGTTGATGCCACCGATACACCACGTCGCGACGCGCATGGCCGGGATTCTACCAGCCGGGCGACGGCCCCAGATGCTGTCTGGACCCGCCCATGAAGATCAACGAGGCTGCTTCAAGCCACAGTAATGCGAGCGATGACGCGGTAGTTGGCTGCTCGTTAGTTCCAAGACTCCCCGAGCTTGGAGCCCTTGAGGGCCTCACCGACGCTGACAACCGCACTCGGCCCGACTTGGCGTCAGTTCACGCAGGCTGCACCAGCGGGAACTCATCGTCCGTACTGCCGGCCCATTCAAGCAACAGCTTGCGGTGTCGGTTCGACTCGGCCTGATATTCCGGTGCCGAGACTAGGTTGTTGATCTCATCCGGATCGGTCTCCAGATCGAACAACTGCTCGCGGCTGCTACCCGTGTCGTATACCACATACTTGTAGCGCTCCGTTCTCACCATGCGGCCCGTCACGCCGCCATTTCGCCCGCGCGCGAAGGTCGTTTCGGCGATCACGTAAGGCCGATCCCAAGTGAGCGCCGTTCCCCGAGCGAGCGGTTGCAGGGATCGGCCGTGGACCGGTCCCGGAGCAGCAGGGAGCCCGGCGGCATCCAGTATGGTCGGCATCAGGTCGATGCCCGTCGAAACCAGCGCATCCGACGTGCTTCCTGGATTGCTCCCTTGCGGATCGGCGATGAGCAGCGGCACCCGCACGGCCTGTTCGTAGAGGACCTGCTTTTGGTTCCAGTGGTGACTGGCGACGCCCTCCCCATGGTCGCTGGTGAAGATGATGATCGTGTTGTCTTCGTGGCCGGAAGCGTGGAGAGCGTCGAGCACTCTGCCGATTTCCCGGTCTGCCTTCTCGACCAGCCGGTAGTAGCCCCAAAGGTACTGTCGCCATTCCAAGTCGGTCCAATCGCCCGTGGGGTAGTGGAAGTCCCTGTTCCTGTCCTGGCTCAATCGAATGGCGGCCGGCTCGTCTTCGGGAATGCCGAAGTTCGCGGGCAGCGGAGGAAGCTCGGCTGCTTCGTCTGGCAACGGCGGGATCGGGCCTTGCGGCAGATCCTGTCGCCTTGCGAGCTGGCACACGTCGTGAGGGTT
The DNA here is from genome assembly GCA_028819215.1 of Bryobacterales bacterium. GTDB lineage: Bacteria > Acidobacteriota > Terriglobia > Bryobacterales > UBA6623 > VXMF01. Next base: position 29,859 of record JAPPMG010000076.1, on the reverse strand, counting down.
GCGCACGGATACCGTCAGGAAAAACGGCCTGTCGCGTGAAGTTTGCAAGTATTCGATCGCCTTGTCGGCAGCGGCGCTATCGCTGCGGGTCTCTTCCGCGGCCGAGGAGTAGCCTGCTGCTTCGAAGGAGGCCCCGACGTGCCACTTGCCGAAATAGGCAGTATCGTAGCCGCCGGCCTGCATCAGTTTCCCGAGCATCGGATACTCGCCGTTGAGCTCGACACCGTTCGTGGGTGTGCCGATCTCGTGCGGATAGCGCCCCGTCTGGATGCTGGAGCGGCACGGCAAACACAGAGGCTGGGTGACGTAGCTCCGCGTGAACCGGACTCCCCGTGTGGCAATTCGATCCATCGCGGGCGTGCTGATATGTGGGTTGCCCGCACAACTCATCGCCTCGTCGGTTTGCTGGTCGGTCATGACCAGCAGCACGTTGGGACGGTCCGGAGCGGATCCCTGCCGGCAGCCGAGCAAGCTCACGCTTGCCAGTCCCGCGGTCTGTAGCAGTGAACGCCTGTCTAGATATGTCGATTCAGTCACGGTTGCTATCTAATGTGGCCGATTCCCATCCCGTTCGCAATCGCGCGGCAGTGAACGCGATCGGTCGGATCGGAGCGCCTCAGCATGCCCGAACAGACCCGTCCGGCAACTGCGATGGAGGCCATGCGGGAGGCGGTGCGTTAAATGGCACGCTTGCCGGACTGCTGCCTCGTGCGTGCGATCGACCGATGTCCGATCAGAACCGGAACGTGTACTGCAGCTTGGTTGCCAGCCGCGAGTCCTGCTGGCGGAAATCGTAGAAGCCCCCCAGTTCTTGGATCCAGCCCTGGCCGAAGATGAAGAACAGGTCGTTGCCTGGCTCCAGCGTCCAGCGCACGCGGCTCTGGAGTCCGAGGTTGCCCGACCGATTGTCGAATTGGATCAGGTTGGCGAACGACAGGAAGGGCGAGACGGCGTAGTTGATCTGCGTGCTGAAGATCCGGGCGACAAAGTTCCCTTCTGGCAGCTGTGCGAACGTCTGGTTGGAATTGAGACTGATCACGAACTTCGGCGGCATCTGGTAGCGCAGCCCCGTCTGTACGGTCTTGGCCGTCCCGGACCAGAAGTTTCCGAACGTGAGCCCGATACTTCCCTGCAGCTTGCGCTTCTGGGCCGATGTGAAGAAGATGCGCATCGGCGTGAACCGATACTCGCCAGGCGGGAGCACTACGCCCGGGGATATCTCAAACGGCTCGAACAAGCGTTCGTAGGTGGGATTGAGGTCGAACAAGCTGTGCAACGAGTCCCCGGACATGAAGTGCCAGTCAACGAGCGTGAAATAGAGCTTCCAAGTCTCGACGAGGCCGTTGTCAAGCCGCGTGAAGCGTGTGTAGAAGACGTCATGGAAGATCTGCTGAATGCCCGACGCTGGATTGGGTCGCGGGTTGTAGCTGGCCCCTAGCCGCATCATCCTCACGTTCGAACGCTGCACGAATCCCAGTTCGGGATCGAAGTTCTCCTGGATCTCCCGCCATTGGAACTGTCCTTGGAATCTGTCGTTGTTGTAGTGAGCGCCGAATCCGAAGGATGCGTTATTTTCCTCGACGCCCTCCTTGTTGGTCTTCAGGCCCCAGGCGTTGACAAGCATGTTGCGGTTGGTCCCCAAGAAATTCGACGTGGCAAGGCGAATGTCCATGCCGGCCGTGCTGCTCATCGACGTGCTCGCCGGGGCGAAGGGATCGTCTCTGGAGGCCGGTCTGGCAGGGTCCCCGCCGGTGAAGATCGCGCCGACGTACGACTGCTCGAGGAAGTTCTGCCGCACGCGCCCGACGAACATGTTGCTGTCGAAGACGCCCGGTATCTCGCGCGTGCGCACGTTCAAGACGCCGATCTCGGTGCGTCCGGCCCTGCCGGTAAGCTTGAGACCGTAGTCGATGGGCACCTCCTGCCCGCGCAGCAACCCGACGCGGCGGCTAAAGAAGGGGAAGATCTCGGCCCCGGGGCTGGGAATGCCCCCGGGCTGATCGATGCCGGTCGTGGCGAAATTGAACACGCCGGCGTCTTGCAGGAAGAAGGACCTTTTCTCGGGGAAGAAGATCGAAAAGCGGGTCAGGTTGATCTGGCGATCGTCGACTTCGGTCTCGCCGAAGTCGGTGTTGACCGTGGTAGACAGGCGCAGGCTCGGCGTCAGGTTGTAGAAAAGGTCCAGCCCCGGCTTGCCGCGGACGACATCGTTGCCCGTGACGCCGGAATGGAACCAGCGTTGCGCGATGAACGGGCGGACGTCGAGGCCGATGCCCTGCTCAATGTTTTCCAGGTTCGTGATCTCGCCCGCCTCCGAGACCTGGAAGAACTGCGTTTGGAAGCGCGCCCCGGTCCAGCGCACTTCTTCTAGCTTCCGCTGGATGATGCGGCTGATGTTGAAGCCCCACACGCTCTGGCCGGCAGGAAAGCTCAGGCTCTTGAAGGGGATCGCGAACTCGGCGCTCCAGCCCTCTGAGGAGCGCTTGGTCTTCACGATCCAGATCGCGTCCCAGTCTTCGTTGGTCTCGCCGTTCGCGAAGACCAGGCCATCCACTAGCGCCCCGTTGGGATTCGTGGAGAAGTGGAACGCATTGCTCTGGTCGCGAAAGGTGTCAAGGATGATGCTCAGGCGGTCGTCAGGGTTCAGGCTGGCGTCGCGTGCCATCTGCGAAGCCAGCACGCGCTGCGGCTCGGAGTCGTAGCACATCACGCCGATATAGAGGTTGTTCTTGTCGTAGAGCAGCGTGACCTCGGTCCGCTCGGTCGGCTTCGCGCCGGCTCGCGGAATTCTCTGGACCAGCTCGCCGATCTTCGGCGAGCGTCGCCACGGCGCCTCGTCGAGGGTTCCGTCGATGACGATCGAGGAAGTGATCTCGGTCACCACGGCCGAGCGCGAAGACGGCGGCGTTGGCAGCTGCTGGGAGAAGGCCGCACACCAGAGTCCCGCGGCAAGCAGATGGCACACGCAGATCGTGATCCGCAACAGACCTGCTGGGTAGCTCAAGGGGAGGCGGGCCGTCTGCACGTTGCGGTTCCGATCTGGATTCTTTCGCGCGCTAGGGCGCGACACAGAGGACATAGTCCGACTTCGGCGTCGGCTGGCTAGAGGCGATCCCTGACCCGACCGTTACTATAGCCTGTCGCCGCAGCCGCCTTTCCGCGGCCGCCAGTGCGGCAGGAACGTCGAAGAGCGGGCTGGATTGCCGCCGGCCGCAAGCGGCGCCGGGGCTGGCCCGCTACGGCATCACTCGAACGTATTTCTGCAACACGCGGCGGAACGGCTCGCCGGCGTAGAGGTTGCCTTCGTCATCGGCTGCCACGAACTCTGCTCCGCTGCCGCGCGTGCTGCGCGGATCGGCCCAGGGAAAGCGCACGAAGTAGCGAACCCAGCCCAACTTGGCGTCGCCGATCCGCAGGCCCATCTCCCAGCCGGGGTTCTGGACGTCGTCAGATTCGGAATCGGCCACATAGATGTTGTCATGGCCGTCGAAGTAGATCCCGCTGGGTCGTCCGAACTGGGTCCAGCTCGCTAGGTGCTCGCCCTCTTGGTCAAAGATCTGAACGCGGTTGTTCTCACGATCGGCCACGAACAGCCGCCCCCGCTGGTCGATCGCGAGCGCGTGCAGCACGTGGAACTCGCCGGGACCGTAGCCGGTCTTGCCCCACGACTTGATGAAGGTGCCATCGCTGGCGAACTTCATGATGCGGTTGTTGCCATCGCGGTAGTGGCCATCGGCCACGAAGATCGAGCCGTCGTCGGCGACCACCACGTCAGCAGGGGAGGTGAAATGCTTCGGGCTGTCTCCCGGCACGCCCGGGGTTCCCAGCGTCATCAGCACTTCGCCGGTCGGGCTGAACTTGATTACGCGGTGCCCGCGCTCGCCTTGCGGCACGCGGCTGTCATTTGCCGCGTCAGTCACCCACACATTGCCGTCCGGATCCACATCGATGCCATGCGGCCAGATGAACATGCCGCCGCCGAAGCTCTCGACCGCCTCGCCGGTCTCGAGGCTGAACTTCACCACCGCGTCCAGGTCCGATTCCAAGCATTCGTAGCCGAACTTGTCCGGCCCTGCGTCGCAGCGAATCACGGCCCACAGGTGCTTGCCGTCGGGATCAATGATGACACCGCCGATCGCGCCGGGATTGCGTCCCTCGGGCAGCTTCGCCCAGCCCTCCACCATGCGGTAGGGGTCGGGATATGGTTGCGCTAGCAGCGGCGCGCCCGCCGCGACAGCTAACAGCACTGTCAGTGCCAGTGCGCATCGACTTGATCTGAGCATGAATTCACCTCGTTCCGCCTCGGAGGCAGATCTAACCCCATATTTTAGGCAAGGTCGGGCCTGGTCGATAGGACCTTTCCAAACGGTTGAGTGCTCCGCGACAGGGCCGACGAGGGCTAAACTAGGTCTGAGCTCGGGCGGTTTGCCCGATCGGCTGCAATACGCGTCCTATGCGCCGACATGTACTCGCCTGCGCATTTGCGGCCGCCACGCTAGCGGCTGCTGGATCTCTGCGCGCCGCAGTCGACGCTTCCGTGTCGGCGATTCTCGAGCGCCATTGCGTGGCCTGCCACGGCGCACAAGTGCAGAACGCCAATGTCCGCCTGGACAACCTCTCGGCGGACACAACCGGTGATCGCCGGGCCGCGGAGACTTGGCACGACGTGCGCAACGCGCTGAATCGGGGCCAAATGCCGCCCAAGGAAGCGCCACAGCTGTCGTCTTCAGATCGAACGGCCCTGCTGGGCTGGCTCGACGCAACGCTGAGCGACGACCTTGCTTCTGCCGCGCCGGGACGGGTAGTCATGCGCCGCTTGAACCGCAGCGAGTACCAGAACACCATGCGGGACTTGCTGGGCCTTGACATCGATTTCGTCAAGAACCTGCCGCCTGACGAGGTCAGTCCGGACGGATTCACGAACAATGGCGCGTCGCTGCGGATGTCCGCCCTACAACTCGAGCACTACCTTGGCGCGGCGCAGAACGGGCTCGCACGCGCGATCGTCGAGGGTCCGGCCCCGCCCGTTTTCGAACACCGCGCCGTCGAAACCGTGGTGGACAAGCTGAAGACCCTGCATTGGTCGAACCGCTTGGGTCGCACCGGCACGTTCGTGGCGCGCATCCCGGAATTTCCTGACGAGGGAGAGTTCGTCCTGCGGATCCGCGCGCGAAGCGAGGCGCCGCCCGGCGCTCCGCATCCGCGCATGCACGTGAGGCTGGGCTACCGCGCTGACACGCAAACGCCCTCTCGCGACGTGGCGGAGGTCGATGTTCCGGACGGCCCGGCCCGGACCTTTGAGTTCCGCGGGCGCATCGAAGAGTTCCCGATTCAGAGCCGAGCGCAGAGCAAGTACCCGGGAATGCTGGTCTGGGTGAGCAACACCTATTCAGACGGCAAGCCCGCTCCGCTTGGCGAGAAGGTCGACTTCGAGGAGGACGGCAAGATCAAGCAGAAGATGGTCTGGCCGGTCGATCCCGAGTTCCCCGCCATCGTCGTCGAAGCGCTGGAGTTCAAAGCGCCCGTATACGCGGCCTGGCCGCCCGAGCATCACCGCCGACTGGTTGGGGATACACCGTCGGCGCGAAAGGACGAGGCCACAAGCGCTGCCTCGGTGCTGCGCCGCTTCATGCGTCGCGCTTACCGCCGGCCGGTTGACGACGCTGACGTCGCCCCGATGCTGCGGTTCTTCGGCAAGGTCCGGCCGCGAGTCGCGAGCTTCGAGCGGGCCCTGCGGGGAACGCTGGCCATGGTGCTCGTCTCGCCGGACTTCCTGTACAGGATCGAACGGCAAGATGGCGAGCACCGCCTCGTCGACGACCACGAGCTGGCGTCGAGGCTGTCGTATTTCCTGTGGGGCACGATGCCGGACCAGCGCTTGATGGAACTCGCAGACCGAGGCAGGCTTGCAGAGCCCGGCACCCTGCGGGCCGAAGCCGAGCGCCTGCTCGCCGACTCCCGCTCGTGGGCGCTCGTCGAGCAGTTCAGCGACCAGTGGCTGGACCTGGCGGGAGTGCATCGCGTGGCGATCAACCCGAACTATTACCCGGATTTCGATCCCTCGCTCAAGCAGGACATGCGGCGCGAGACGCAGCATTTCTTCGCTCACCTGTTGCGGGAGAACCTGAGCGCGCTCAACTTCCTGCGCTCCGACTTCTCGGTACTCAACCACAGGATGGCGCGCCATTACGGCATCGCGGGGCCGCGGGGCGGGGCATTCGAGCGCGTTCCCCTGACCGGGGCCGGGCGTCCCGGCGGCGTGGCGGCCCATGCCAGCATCCTGCTGGCCAATTCCACGGGCGAGGATTCCCACCCGGTCGAGCGGGGCGTGTGGATTCGCACGGCCCTGCTGGGCGATCCGCCCGCTTCGCCGCCACCGTCCGTGCCAAACCTAGCCAGCGGCGATGTCGACGCCACCCTGCTGCCACTGAAGCGGCAGCTGGAACTCCATCAGGACAACGCGGCCTGCGCCCATTGCCACAGCGGGATCGATCCGTGGGGAGTCACGCTGGAGGAGTTCGATGCTGTCGGGCTCAGGCGCTCGAGCGTGCTGCGGCGCTCGGGTGACGAAGCGGTGGAACACGCGGTGGACGCCTCTGCCGTGCTGCCCGATGGACAGCGCGTGGATGGTGCCGAAGCGCTCGCGGACTATATGCTGGACAGCCAGCGCGGCGTCTTTGCCCGCGCCTTGACGGCGAAGCTGCTGGCCTACGCCTTGGGTCGCAGCCTGGTCGCGGCGGACCAGTCTTCCGTGGACGAGATGACGAAGGCCTTCGAAAAAGCGGACTATCGTCTGAGGGATCTTTGTACAATCATTGTGACCAGCGACTCGTTCCTGAGCCGCTGACCTGCAAGGCAACCATGGCGCGCAAGTCTTGGCACTTGGACCGGCGCACGTTCCTCCACGGCGCGGGAGTCTCGCTTGCGCTTCCCGTCTTGGAGTGCATGGCCGCCGACGGCAGGCCCGCCGGACGGCCCAGGCGCTTCTTTGCGGGCTATTTCCCTTACGGAATCGTCGACCGCGCTCTTGACAGCGAGGCGGCTGAGTGGAATTGGTTTCCGACTGGAGACGGCAAAGACTTCCGCCTGAACAAGAGCTTGGCCCCGTTGGAGCCGCTTCGCTCCGAGCTGACGATCTTGGGCGGCCTGTCGCATCCCAAGGGTCGCAACATGGGCGGTCACGACACCGCGGACACCTGGCTCACCGGGGCAGAGCTCAAAGAGGGCCACTTGGAAAACACGGTCTCGGTCGATCAGATCGCGGCCATGCGGTACGGGGATCGCACGCGGTACCCGTCGCTGGTGCTTTCCAGCGATGGCGGGGTTGGCGAGCCGACCCGCTCGAGCACTCTCTCGTTCAGCCGCACAGGCCAGCCGGTGCCTGCCGAGAACAAGCCGAAGCAGGTGTTCAATCGCCTGTTCGGAGTCGATCCTAGGTCGCTCGAGGCGCAGCGCCAGAGCCTGGACAGCTCGCGGAGCATGCTCGACCTCGTCATGGAGCATTCCGCTTCCGTGCGCGGCCGGCTCGGCAGCCACGACCGCGTGAAGCTGGACGAGTACTTGGAATCGGTTCGCCAGATCGAGCGCCGCGTCGAGAAATCGCAGCAGTGGCTCGAAGTGCCGAAGCCTCGCGTTTACGCCACCGGCCTGCATCTGGAGGCGGACGACACGACTCCGGGTGAGTTGATCAAGACGATGTACGACTTGGTCTACTTGGCGTTCCAGACGGACTCCACGCGCATCGCGACGTACCAGATCGGCAACATGAACGGGGCCACCTCGATCGCCGGCAAGTTCCCGCAGCTATTGGGCCTTGCCGACCACATGCACAGCTTGGCGCACGGTGCCCGCAAGAACGACGCGGGCGCCGAGCCGCTCGGCCAGTGGGACCTGTTCCTGACCGAGCAACTCGCTTACTTCATCGGCAGGCTGCGCGAGACACCGGAGGGGGACGGCACGCTGTTGGATAGCACCGTGGTGTTCTACGGCAGCAGCAACTGCCAGACGCACGTCAACCTGAACTACCCGCTGCTGCTCGCGGGCGGCAGCGACATGGGACTGGCCCACGGCAGCTTCCGCAAGTTCGGGGCTGAGGTCCCGCTTGCAAACCTATACGTGACGCTGCTAGACCGGCTCGGCGCGCCCGTCGATTCGTTTGCCGACAGCACAGGCGGATTGGACGAAATCTTGGCCTAGGCGCGCGGCCCGGGTTCAACCCTTCGTCGGAGTCTTGCCGGCGTTCGCGCCATTGATGCGCCTTCCGCGTTGTCCCATCGGGGGGCGAGCTGCCAAGTACCCTGGCGCTAGCCCGCGGCGAGCCAGCAACCGGCCTGTATGGAGAGCCGTGTGAATGGTCGAGGAAAGACTCCCACAAAATGCAAATAAGTTGCAAAACAGAACTATCTTCTTGATATGATTGGGTTCTATGTTGCATTCCTATTTCTATAAAAATGGATTCGCGCTTTCGGGCCCGAGTGATCGCACTCGCTTGCGGGCCACTGCTGCGACAACCCTGCGCCTTTGCGTTGCTGCTGTTTGTCTGACAGTCATCGGTGTCGGACCGTTGATGGCAACCCCCAAGGCCGACAGCGTCTCGAATCAGATCGTCGATACGTTGGCCGAGGAGTTCATGAAGGGCTTCCGAGCCATGGACGACGACCTAGACGGCGAAGTGGACGTGGCGGCCATGATCCAGACGTTGAAGGCGTTCGGTTACGGCCAAGCCCAGCCCATCCGGCGAGGGCGTGGCGGCGGCGCCGATCCATTCGACCTGTTCGAGCGGGCCGATGCGGACGGGGACGGCATCTTGCGCGAAGACGAGGCGGGTCCGTTCGTGAGAGGCACGCAGTATTTCCAAGACGGCGAGGTGACGTTGGAGGAGTTCCAGAAGGCATGGGCCGAGCTAGCGGCTCGTCGCGGCGGCCGAGGTGGCGGCGCCCGCGGTTCCGGCGGTCGCGGTTCCGGCGGTAGCGCTGGAGGAGGCCGCGGCGGTGGAGGCCAGTCAAGTGATATCGAATTCTTGGCTGCGCTGGACGCGAATGGTGATCGCACGTTGACAGCCCAGGAGGCCAGGGCCGCAATCGAGGCCGAAATCGAAGAAGCGATGGATACGCGCGTGAGTCTGGACGTGAATCAGGATGGCGAGATCTCGGCGCGAGAGTACGGTCTGTCCCAGCCCTCGACGGGACGTGAGGTCGACGCAGACGGTCTAGACGGGCACGCCCGCGGCCACTTTGAGCGCGAGGACTTCGACCGCAACGGAGTGATCACACTGGACGAGATCGCCGAAAGAGCGGCACGAGATCCGGCACGGCGGCTACGGGCGATGCAGCTAGGCGTGCGCATCGCGCGTGCCGATGCCAACGGCGACAGCAAGCTGGCTTGGAGCGAACTCCAGGCGGCGAGCGGGAAGGCGGATTGGACGGTGCTAGGCGTAACCGAGCGAAGGCCCCTTGAAATGGTGCAGCTCTATCCGAGGCTCTATGGTGCGGAAGTCGATCAGGCCGCGGATTTGGATCGGGTGCTGTCGGCGGAATAGGCTAACGAGTGCTGCGCCTCATGCGGCAGCCTCGAGCCCTTGCCGAGTTGGCCGCCAGTGAAGTCGCCGCGAGCCTGCTGCAGGCTCTGCGGTCGAGGGCAATCGCGGTAGGCCGATCTCGCTCCTAGCTCGGGCTCTGAAGGACCGCGATGGTGCGAACGGGGAGACTCGAACTCCCACGGGTTGCCCCACTAGAACCTAAATCTAGCGCGTCTACCAATTCCGCCACGTTCGCCCGCGCTGAGCAGCCCACCAAGCACCCGGAGTACGGTTTCTAATCCCGGCCCGGTTCGGTGCGGCGCTTGCACCCTCATGGTAGCCGACGCATGGTAAGGACGGAGATGCGCGCACTTGGAACGGCGCGTTGCGGCGCTCCAGCCGGTCGGGAATCGGGAGGGTGGACGAATGCGGCACTGCAATCGACCCTCTGACCAAGTCTCGATTGATGTCACGCCATCCTGATCGCTTGCTTCAGAGCCGGACCGGCATGGCGGAAGCTCACCTAGCCAATCTGCGGGAGCTGCCTCAAGACGGGGAGTGCAGGTGTAGCTCGTGGACGCTGCCCAGGGGCAGGGCGGTGATCCTCTCGCCCAGAGGGTACTCGAGGCTTCCGGGATAGACGACCCAGAGGTGCTCAAGACCCAAGTCCGCAATCGCGATGTGCATTGACTTGGTCGTTCGCGGGGCATCCGTGCATTTGAATTCGAAGCCCCAACGGCGTCCCCGCCTGACGAGCATCAGATCCAGCTCAGCGCCGCGCTGAGTCCGGTAGAAGTAAGCCTCGCGCTGGCCGTGGGCGATGAGGGTCTGCTCCAGACAAAAGCCTTCCCAGCTTGCGCCGTAGCATGGATGCATCGGGAGATCCTGCGATTCCTCCAAGCCCAGCAGGAAGTGCAGCACGCCGCTGTCCCGCAAGAAGACCTTCGGCGACTTAACGAGGCGCTTGCCAAGGTTCTCGAACCAAGGCGGCAGTGTACGGATCATGAATGCTCCCGACAACAGGTCGCGATACTTGTTGACGGCGGTGACGCTGACATCCATGGACTGCCCAAGCGCCGAGGCGTTCCAGACCTGGCCGTGATAGTGGGCAAGCATGCGCCAGCAGCGGCCGACTGCCTCGGGCGAGACCCGCGGGGATAGCATTGGGATGTCCCGCTCCAAGAAAGTGCGCGTGAATGACTGCATCCAGCGAGCCCAGGCTGTCGCCGACTGGGCGAGAAAAGCGCGGGGAAAGCCGCCATGCATCCAGAGCGTGTCCTGATTGCTTGCCCCGACTTCGGTCAGCGAGAAGCCAGCTACATCGAGTAGTTGGACCCTGCCGGCGAGCGTCTCGGAGATATCCTTGACCAAGTCCCAGGACGCGCTGCCTAGCAGGAGGAACACCGCCTTGCGTTCAGGGCTGTCGCAAATCGGGCGCAGTACTTCGAACAGGCGGGGCAGTCGCTGCACCTCATCGAGGACCACGAGCCCCTCCTTGCGTCGCAATAACCTGTCGGGTGTTGCGGACAGCGCTTGGCGCGCAGCGACATCCTCCAGATCAAAGGCCGTTGCCGGCCCGCTCCACTCCGAGGCGACGAGCCTCGCCAAGGTAGTCTTGCCGACTTGCCGGGCGCCCAGCAAGGCCACGACCGGCGCTTCGGAGAGCCCCTGCATGGTCGATGTGAGCAAGGCAGGCCGTGGAATATTATGTTGCATATTAACTTTCTAAAATACAATATACAACAATCAATAGAGATGCTCACTCTGCCATATCGTTCCTCACCGGTCGCCTTCTGTACAGGCTTGCTGTGACGCCCTAGCCAATCGAATTCCGTCCGAGGGTTGTGCTGGCAGGGCTGCCAGGCAGCGTTCGCTATCATGGCCAGCATGTCAGACACCGTTGATCTGCTCAGAAGTGCCCTGTCGAGTGGCGAGGGCGTGCTGAGGCTGGCCCCGGCTTGGGTGCCGCGGTCGTTCCTCATGCCGGGAGGGCGGCTCAAGCTCCACCCCGCCGACATTTACGCTCTCGGCGCACATCGCGGTGGCATCGACGAGCGCTGGTTCTCGTCAACCACCAATGCCGACAACGGGCCTGGCACCCCCGATGACGAGGGGCTGAGCTACATCGTCGCCTCGGACGGCGCGGCAGGCGCGCGCAAGGTGCTGCTGAAGACGGCCATCGACGAGATCGGCGACGAGATTCTCGGCAGCGATGTGATGAGCGCCCAGGGCGGCTGGAACGTGCTCTGCAAGTTCTTCGACAACCTCGGCCCGATCCCGCACCACATGCACCAAGACGAGGAAGCGGCCGCCCGCGTGGGTCGGCGCGGCAAGCCCGAGGCGTACTACTTCCCTCCCCAGTACAACTACAAGGAGAACAACTTCGCGTACACGTTCATGGGCCTGGAGCCGGGGACCACCAAGGACGATGTCTGGCGCTGCCTGGAGCGTTGGAACGAGGGTGACAACGGCATCCTCTACCATTCCAAGGCCTACAAGCTCAAGCCCGGCACCGGCTGGCAGATTCCCGCGGGCGTACTGCACGCGCCTGGCTCGGCCGTCACTTACGAGCCGCAGGTGAACTCGGACGTCTTCGGGATGTTCCAGTCGATGGTCGAAGGCCGCTACGTGCCGTGGGACCTGCTCGTCAAGGACGTGCCGCCGGAGCACCATCAAGACCTCGAGTACATCATCGGCATGCTGGACTGGGACGCGAATGTCGATCCCAACTTCATGGAGCACAGGTTCTTCGAGCCATGCCCGGTGCGGCCTGTCGACGAGATGGCAGAGGACGGCTACAGCGAGGCCTGGGTGACCTATTCGACCTCTGACTATTCGGCGAAGGAGTTGACAGTGCATCCCGGCCGCAGCGTCACGGTCCGCGACGCGGCCGCCTACGGCACAATCGTGACCCAGGGGCGCGGCCAGATCGGTGTGTGGGACGTGCACACCCCCGCGATGATCCGATTCGGCGAACTCACCGCGGACGAGTACTTCGTGAGCGCGGCAGCCGCCGGAGAGGGCGTGCGGATCACGAACCTGAGCCCGGACGAGAACTTGGTCATGCTCAAGCACTTCGGTCCGGACAATCCGGACGCGCGAGCCTTGGTGCGATAACGGCGTTGGACCGCCGCTATCAATAGTTCTTATCACCCCTAGTGCTGCTCGTGATGCCGTTCGGCACTGTGATACGATGACGGTTTCACAGTACTACCGAGCGGGCGGCGCCCGACCTGGGCGTGTGCCCTAGTGCTGATCCCCTCACAAGCCATATAGGAGGAAATCAATGGCTGTAAAACGCACCCCTGCTGAGGTCATGGCATACGCCAGAGAGAACGATTGCGAGATTCTGGACCTGCGCTTCGCGGACCTTCCCGGCATTTGGCAGCACGTGTCGTACCCGATCGGCATGCTGGACGAGGAGAGCTTCGAGGACGGCTTCGGCTTCGATGGTTCGTCGATCCGCGGCTGGCAGGCGATCAGCGAATCCGACATGCTGATCGTTCCCGACCCGAACACGGCGTTCGTCGATCCGTTCAACCAAGTGCCCACGCTCTGCGTCGTCTGCAACATCCTCGATCCGATCACCAAGCAGCACTACGAGCGCGACCCCCGCTGGATCGCGCAGAAGGCCGAGAAGTACTTGCAGTACACCGGCACCGGCGACACCGCGTACTTCGGCGCCGAGGCCGAGTTCTTCCTCTTCGACAACGTCAGCTACGACTCGTCGTACAACTTCGGCTTCTACAAGATCGATTCCGAGGAAGGCCGCTGGAACTCCGGCCGTGCCGAGAACAACCTCGGCTACCGCCCGCGTTACAAGGAAGGCTACTTCCCGGTTCCGCCGACCGACCACATGCAGGACATCCGGACCGAGATGTCCAAGGTAATGATGGACTGCGGCATCGAAATCGAGTGCCACCACCACGAGGTCGCCACGGGCGGCCAGTGCGAGATCGACCAGCGCTTTGACACGCTGGTGCTGTCGGCCGACAACATGATGCTGTACAAGTACATCGTCCGCCAGGTCGCCTACCAGCACGGCAAGTCGGCCACCTTCATGCCCAAGCCCTTGTGGAACGACAACGGCTCTGGCATGCACACGCACCAATCGATCTGGAAGGGCGGCGAGCCGACCTTCGCGGGCGAGGGGTACGCCGGCCTCAGCGAGACGGCGCTGCACTATATCGGTGGCCTGCTGAAGCACTCCCCGGCGCTGGCGGCCATCGTGGCTCCGACCACCAACAGCTACAAGCGCTTGGTGCCGGGCTTCGAGGCTCCCGTCAGCCTGGCCTACTCGCGGCGCAACCGCTCGGCGGCCTGCCGCATCCCGATGTATTCGGCGAGCCCCAAGACCAAGCGCGTCGAGCTGCGCTACCCCGATCCGTCGTGCAACCCGTACCTGGCGTTCTCGGCCTGCCTGATGGCCGGACTGGACGGGATCCAGAACCGCATCGATCCGGGCGAGGCGCTGGACAAGGACATCTACGACCTGTCTCCGGAAGAGCTCAGCAACGTGCCGGCGCTGCCGGAGGATCTGGCCGGCTCGCTGCAAGCGCTGGAGCGCGACCACGAGTTCCTCATGCAGAATGATGTCTTCACCGAAGAGGTCATCGCCAGCTACATCGACTACAAGCGTTCCGCCGAGGTCGATGAGGTGCGCCAGCGGCCGCACCCGTACGAGTTCTCGCTCTACTACGACATCTAGTCGCGGCAGCGCGGGTTCGCCATTCCCCGCGGCCGGGGGCTCTTGCAAAGGGCCTCCAGCCTTTCCGCTCTCAGTGGCACTCTCTACCGAGTCTCCCGTTCCATTCGGCGACCGGTCTAGGATCCGGCGCGGCCCCGCTAGGTCGGCGTTTGCGTCGAGGCACTTGAGGTCGCTTTGGCGCGGGTTGGTGGTGAGTCTGAACTCGATGGCTCAGAGTCCGGATTCTTGCAAATTAGAATTCGGTTTCTAATTTGCAAGAAAATCGCGTCCCAGCGCGGTACTTCCGGCGAATCGCCGTGTCGCCCGCGAGCCAACTCACAGTGCCTCGCTCGCAGCGGTCTTGCGCGCTTTGACCATCCGGGTTCCGGTGCGGCCCGGCGCTATTTTTTCGTGACCCAGATTGGACTGGACCAGGCGACATTGCCGTCTTCCTGCTCCACGCGCACATAGTAGTAGTGCTCGCCAGCGGCCAGTTCCTGCTCGCGGAACTCGAACTCCATGCTCTCGCCGTCCCCGGCCAGCGTGTGCACGTAGGTGTTGTCCCGCACCACCACGGCCTCCTTGATAGCGCCCGTGCCACGGATCAAGACGGTCGCAGTTGGGATTTCCGTCGAAGAGAACTCGTCGCCTTGGATCCACTCGCCGCCGCTCGTCTTGAGGCGATAGTCGAGGATTATGTTGCTGGTCGCCGCATAGGTGTGGCGCTGACGCATGGCGTCGACCAACCCCTGGCGGGAATAGTCGTCACTGAGAACCATGGCGTACGAACTGTGCGTGGAAACGTGGTCGGAACTCGCCTGCACTCCCAGCTTGTAGCCCTTCTCCCAGGCCAGCCAGACGAATCCCTTGGGCCGGTAGCTCCCGGCCCACAGGTCCGTCCGCGCTGCGGAGGATGCCAGTGGGGCCCCCTCGTGCTCGGCCGACGTCCGCGCTCCCTGGAAGATCTCCACGATGGGCTCCAGTTCCGGGTCGTTGTCGCGCCAGTCCGTCCCCATCGACGTGTGAGACGTGTGCGATGTCGCGATCCCTTTCTGCTTTCTCAGGGCGTCGTAGAGGAAGGGTCCGCTGCTCGACTCGCGCTCCTCTTGCGTGATCCGAATCGGCCTGTTGCCGCGCTCCGCGTAGATGATGTTGCGGTGCCCGTTCGGGTAGCTTAGGCTGCGCTCGTAGCCGAAGAGAGTGACGAAGCGCCCCGGAACATGGAACATGTCCTCGGCTTTCTCGGTCCGCCACCAGCTGTACTCGGTGTCGTTGCTGCCCTTGTGGTCAGTGACCAAGTAGAAATCCATGGCGGCGCCGTCCATCATGTAGCGGAACGAGTCGTACAGCGAGCCATCGCCGGTGCCGTCGAGCGAGATATCGGTGTGGCGGTGCATGTCGCCGCGGTAGATCTTGTAGCGCTTGCCGCCCGAGTCGATGGTGTAGTTGCGGATGGCCGCGACCTGCTCCGCTTCCCTCGGCTCCGTCGGCAGCATGGCCGGCGGTTCGACGCCTCTCGGGCCGAACAGCGGCGGGTCGATCCGCGTGTTGCTGAACTGGGCGGACAGCTCGGCGAAGAAGATCTGGTTGTCCTTCGGATAGTGACCGAAATTCGGCCCTCCCCAGAGCTTCTGGTCGGTCGTCCAAGTCGCGTACACCTTTCCATCAGCTCCGGCGACGACATCCATCGGACCCTCGTTGCGGCCCACGCTGTCGGGCAGCGGGAAGGGATCTGCCCAGCGGTCCCCGGAGTAGTACGTCGCCATCACCTCCCACTTGCCGCCGGCAGCCCAGAGTGATTCGGGCTTCGTAGAGCGCACGCGCGGCCGCAACAGCAGCCACATGCGACCCTCGCTGTCAGGCGCGAGCTTGGGTGTCTGGATGTAGCGCTTGACGCTGGGCCTGAAGCGGCGGTTTACGTCATCGAGGGGGGCGAGCCACTCGCTGCCGTTCCAGACGACCACGCGATTGGTGCGCGACTGGTAGATCCCGGTGCCGCCCCGCAGCAGGAAGCCGGTGTCCTTGCCCCAGTTCTCGTCGGACTCGTCGTACGAGATCCAGACTCGGTCCTGGGCATCGACGGCGATGCTCGGCGTGCCGTGGTAGCGCGGCGTGTCGGTCACTTTGACCAAGTCCCCGGCGCGTCCGGCGCTGACAGAGCGCAGGCGGATGTTGTAGCTGCCGCCTTGGTAGCTGTCCCAGACGACCCACGCAGTGCCTGCGGTATTGGACGCGATGTCGGGATACCACTCGTTGGCGGCCGCTCCGGGATGACTCAGCGGCAGCTCGTCGGACCAATCGCTGCCGTCGAAGGCGCTGTAGTAGATCCCGGAAAAGCCTTCGCGGGCCGACTGCCAGGCGAGATGCAAGCCGCCGTGACGGTCACTCGCCATGACGGGGAACAGATTGTTGCCAGAGCCCTCGCCCACCGCGCTTGGCGCGCTCCACGATCCGTTGCTGCGCGTGGCGTGCAACAGGATCCAAGTCCCGCCGTTGCGCTTGGACCAAACCAAGTGCAATGTCCCGTTGCGGTCATAGGCGGCGGCCAGCCCCTGCAGGTCGCCGGACGCTCCGCCTATGCTGGCGATCTCGCCCCACTCGCCGTTCGCGCGATCGCGCGCGAAGACTTGGTCGTCCTCGTCCTTGTAGCCGATCCAGGCCGCCGAGAGCGTCCCGTCGTCGGCCATCGCCATGGCGGGATAGTCATCCTCGAACTCGTCGGTGGTCAACGCCTCGACGGGCGGCACACGGCGCAGTTCGACCTTGGTGGAGAGGATGTGCATCGCGTCCGACGGCGGCAGGTCGGCTGGCTTGAAGAAGAAATCGCCGTTGACGGTCTTGACCGATACTGTCGCGTCGTCCGGTGCCCTGTAGTACAGCGTGACTCCGACATCCTGCACTCGCGTGGCATGCGGGAAAGGGAGTTCGTGCGGGTGCATGCCGCCGGTAGGCTGCACCCAGGGATCGGTCCTCGCCACCCACGAGTTGTTCACGCCGATAGACTCGCCCTCCTTGAAGCGGTAGCCGCGCAGGTCGACGATCTCGCCCTTGTCAATGCTGAGCGAGCCGTCCCACGGGATGGGCTGATGGTCCTTGATACCGAACTCGATGTTGAGCGCCCTCAGCGGGTGCTCCTGGGCCAGCGCCGCCGAACAGGCGAGAAACAATCCAAGAATCACTGCGAGGCGTTTCATGAGTGCCCCACATTATATGTAGGCAGGAGGGCTCCCACGTGCCGAAGGTGCATGGCCCGGTTGACCTGACGGTATCGAAAGCCTTACCCTGCCTAGCGTGCGCTGGTGGGTACTGACGCTGCTCGTGTCCTTGGCCGTGGCGGCCGCTGGCCAAGAACTGGAGCGCAGCCCGTTTCACGGCGACGAGACCTCGATCGGAGTCGGCAAGGCCACCTTCCGCCTGCGCTGCTCCGCCTGCCACGGCATTCATGCCGAAGGCGGCAAGGGGCCGCCGCTGAATCGCGGAGACTTCGCTGCGGGCAACCGGGACGTGGACATTTACCGCGTGATCGCGCGCGGCGTGCCGGGAACGGAGATGCCTGCCTACGGCAGTCGCAGCACCGAGGAGAACATCTGGCGGATCGTGGCCTTCCTGCGCACGTTCGAGCCCGTCGGCGAAGAGCGAGTGGACGGGGACGCCGAACGCGGCGAAGCCATCTTTTGGGGCGCGGGCGGTTGTGGTGGCTGTCACAAGGTAGGTCGCCGCGGCGGCTCGTACGGGCCGGATCTGACCCGTATCGGGCGCTCTCGTAGCGTGGACCACCTGCGGGAGGCGCTACTTGACCCAAACGAGGATCTTCCCGCCGGATACTTCATGGTCAAGGTGGTCACCCGTGACGGTCGGACCATTTCCGGGATCGGCTCGGGCATCGACGATTTCTCGGCACAGTTGCGGGACGCCTCGGGCAAGTTGCACTCCTTCTTGCGCGAAGACGTTGAGTCCATCGAGCGCGAATTCACATCCGCGATGCCCACCGGCTACGGCGAGAGCCTATCTGACCAGCAGCAGCGCGACCTGCTCGCATACATGCAGGGGCTGCGCGGCGAGGAGTCCCGATGAACAGACAAGTCTGGCTTGCATGCATCCTGCTGGCGTGCGCCGCGGTGGCGCTTGGCCAGGTTGACGCGGAGGCGCTCGCGAACTCGCAGCAAGACGACGAGTCTTGGCTGATGTACGGGCGCAACTACTCCGCATGGCGCTACTCGCCTCTTGATGAGATCGACACCGGCAACGTCGGGCGGATTGCGCCGGCTTGGATCTTCCAAACGGGAGTGAGCGGAAAGTTCCAGACCACTCCGCTGGTCCGAGACGGAGTCATGTACGTGACGGGCCCGTCGAATCATGCCTGGGCCTTGGACTTGATGACGGGCCGTGAACTGTGGCACTACTCCGAGCCCGTGCCGGACGACTTGCCGCTGTGCTGCGGCCAGCCCAACCGCGGTTTCGCGATCCTCGGCAACCGGCTGTTCAAGGTCAACATGCAAGCGACCTTGGTCGCGCTGGACGCTGCCACCGGCGATGTCGTGTGGGAGGTCGAATCGGCGGACTACCGGAAGGGCTATTCCAACACGGTCGCGCCGCTGGTGGTCAACGGCATGGTGGTCGTCGGGATCGCCGGCGCGGAGTTCGGCACGCGGGACTTCATCGATGCCTACGACGCCGAGACGGGGGAGCGGCGCTGGCGCTTCCGGACCGTGCCCGGACCGGGCGAGCCCGGCAACGAGACTTGGGGCGGGGATTCCTGGAAGCGCGGCGGAGCCTCGACTTGGATCACCGGAAGCTACGATCCGGAATTGAACCTGATCTACTGGGGCACCGGCAATCCGGGCCCCGACCTGGACGGAGCACCGCGCCCCGGCGACAACCTGTACAGCGATTCCATGCTGGCGCTGGATGCGGATACCGGAGAGCTCCGCTGGTACTTCCAGTTCACCCCGCACGACGTGCATGACTGGGACGCGGTGGCCGACCCGGTGCTGATCGATGTCGAAATCGACGGCCAGCCGCGCAAGGCGCTGGTGCATGCCAACCGCAACGGCCACTTCTACGCCTTGGACCGCGCCAGCGGCGAGTTCCTGTTTGCCCGCGCCTACACCGAGGTCAACTGGGCCGATGGCATGACCTCTGCCGGCCGTCCGATCTTGATTCCCGGCCGCACGCCCACCGATGAGGGCACGCTGACTTGCCCGGGCATGGGCGGCGGACACAACTGGCACGCCACTTCCTATAGCCCGCAGACCGGCCTGTATTACTTCAACTCCGGCGATGGCTGCCAGATTTACCACGGCGCGACACAAGATTTTGTCGAGGGAGAGTACTATCTGGGCAGCGCCATGGAGAACGTGACGGGCGATCCCCGCGAGGGCTCGATCCTGGCGGTGGATCCTGGCACTGGTGACCAGCGCTGGCGTTTTGCGCTGGTGAGCCCCCCGAGCAGCGGGATGCTCTCCACTGGTGGCGGGCTGTTGTTCGCCGGGACCCAGGAGGGCTACTTTGTCGCGCTGGACGCGACCGACGGCAAGCCGCTGTGGCGTTTGCAGACCGGCGGGCCGGTGCGAGCGCCCGCGATTACGTATCGCTTCGAGGGTCGCCAGTACGTGACAACGGCGGCCGGTTCGGCGGTCATCGCCTTTGCCCTGCCGCGCTAAGCTGCGGGGAGGCTCCCGATTTCAATTGCGCCCCCTTCGACAGGGCGTACGCTGAAGCTACAGACTGTGAGGCAAGCAAGGCACGCGTGTGGCGGGCTTGCTGCAACTGATAATCAATGAGAGGTGAACAATGCAAAATGACATTCCTATCGACTCACTCCGCGACTCGTTGCGGAGAATTCTAGGCGGCGGGCTCAGTTCGCTTGTCCTCATCGTCGTCCTGCTGGTGCTCCTGTTCAACTGCTTCCAAGTCGTGGGAGCGGGCGAGCGCGGCGTCGTCTTCTCGAAGTTCGGCGGGATCCAGCAAGGAGTGCGCGGCGAGGGGCTGCAGCTCAAGATTCCCTTCATCCAGCAGATCATCCCGGTGGACGTCCGGATTCAGAAGGCTGAGACCGACTCGTCGGCGTCGTCGAAGGACCTTCAGACGGTGGACTCGCGCATCGCCCTGAACTACCACATCGCCCCGGAGCTGGCAGCGCAGATCTACCAAGAGGTCGGCGTAATGTACAAGGAGCGGCTAATTGACCCGTCGGTGCAAGAGGCCGTTAAGGCGGTGACAGCGCAGTTTACCGCCGAAGAGCTGATCACCCGGCGCGCCGAGGTGTCGGTCAATATCAAGGAAATGCTCACCGAGCGCTTGGTCAGCCGGCACATCGTGGTGGACGAATTCAATATCGTGGACTTCAGCTTCTCGCCGGTGTTCAACGACGCGATCGAAGCCAAGCAGAAGGCCGAACAAGATGCGCTGAGGGCGCAGCGGGACTTGGAGCGCATCAAGATCGAGGCCGAGCAGAAGGTGACCGAGGCCCAGGCCGAGGCGGAATCGCAGCGGCTCCAGCGGGAGACCATCACCGACACGATCCTGCAACTCCGCGCGATCGAAAAGTGGGACGGAGTGCTGCCCCAAGTGACCAGCGGGGCGGTTCCGTTCATCGACCTGAAATCCGTATCGCCATAGGCCTGCGGCCGGACTCCAGCGCCCTTGCGCCGCAGGGGCGCTGCGTCTGGCAAGCGCCGTTCAAGCGGCTGCAGCCTCGGCTGCCCGCAGGGCGCGCAGCGCATTGCCGCCCATGACCTTGGCCACGTCTTCGTCGGAAAACCCGCGTTCTTTCATGGCCTCGATCAGATTGGGCGTCAAGCCGATGTGCTCCAGTCCGGCAGGAAGCTTCAATCCCACGCTGTCGTAGTCCGATCCTAGGCCCACGTGGTCGATGCCGGCCACGGTGGCCGCATGCTCGATGTGGTCTACCAAGCGGCTGATCGGCGGGGCGCCGATCAGTTCCACCTCGGCGAGATTGAGCTTCCACAACTCTTGGGAGAGTTGCTTGAGGTCGCCAGAGAACTGTTGCCCGACTTCTCGGCGCTTGCTGTTGATCTCGGCGAGTTCCGTGAACCGCGCCCGGTGCTCGTCGTCGAGCATGCCCGTGTAGTACGCCACCCCGAGCACGCCGCCGTTGTCCGCCAGCGCCTTGAGCATCTCGTCGGTGAGGTTGCGCGGGTGCTCCGCGATCGCGAAGCATGCGGCGTGGGTGTTGAGAATCGGGGCGGACGAGGTCTCGACCGTGTCGAAAAACGCCTTCTGGGAAGCGTGCGACAAGTCCGCCATCATACCCATGCGGTTCATCGCGCGGACGATTTCCCGCCCGTGGTCGGTCAGCCCTTCGGGGCCGTCGTCGTATTCGGCGGCGCCGACCCAGGGCGTGTTGCCGCTGTGGGTCAGCCCTAGGTAGCGGGTGCCGAGACGGTACAGCTGGCGCAGCACCTCGATGCTCGAATCGATCATGTGGCCGCCTTCGACGCCGAGCATGACTCCGATCTTGTCCTCGCGCTGGGCTCGCACCACGTCGTCCGCGCTGGTGGCCAGGAACATGTCATCCGGGTGCCTGGCGACCTCTTGGACGATCACGTCGGTGATGGTGAGGGCATCCTTGACCGATTCGATCGGCTTCTTGCTGCGGGCCGAGCTGAACACCGCGAAGAAGCCGGCGTTGAGGCCGCCTTGGCGCATCTTGGGGATGTCGACCTGGCTGTACTCCGGGCTCTCGCCGAGGTCCAGGCCCTCCCGCACGAGTCGTCCCGGAGTGTCGATGTGGAGGTCAAAATAGAGCGGGCCGCTGGGCGTGGCGGCTGGCTCGGCATCGGACGGGGCCTCCGGGGTGGTGCCGCAGGCGCTCAGAAGGGCGGCCGTCGACACCACGCCGAAGTTTCTTCGGTTCAGCATGACGCAGAAGATTGTAGCCGATGGCGCTCGCGCCAGAGGCGGCATGCCACAGCCCGGCCAGCCGTCGGCCGCTGTGGCGAATTCAGGTCTGATGCAAGCAGTTCGAAGGCGCAGTGCATTCGGAGCATCCGGCCTAGCCAGGAGGGCAGATTCTGAGTTGGCGGGGTGGCCTGAGCATCGCTTTGGATGGCTCAGCCGTCTACGCTCTCTCGAGCACCGGGAGGTCGGCCAGCGCTGGTCAGGCCTGCCGGGCGTCGCACCAACATACGTATGCTAGTCGGGATATATACGTATAATGACACTAGTTGGTGACAACGAGCATGAAACGCAAGTTGACAATTACGGTAGACAGCGAACTGCTGCCTAGGGCCAAGCGGTATGCCCGCTTGCGTGGCGTGTCGTTGTCCTCTCTCGTCGAGGCATCGCTTCAGGCTGTCGCAGCGGAGGAAACACCTTCGTTCTCGGAGCGTTGGCGGGGTCGTTTCAAGGAAGCACGCCGGGATGACGCTCGTTACGAGGCGCTTGCGCGGAAGTACCTCTGATGCTTATCGACACGGATGTTCTCATCGACGTCGCGTTGGACCGGAAGCCACACTCGGAAGCAGCATGCGAGCTCCTCGATCGGCTTGAGCGGCGCCCAGGGGGCGCGTTCATTGCGTGGCACACCGCTGCGATCTTCTACTACGTCGTAGCTTCGAAGCGAGGAAGAGCGGATACTCGCAGATTCTTGTCGGAGTTACTGGGCTATGTCGGAGTCGCGCCAGTTGACACCGCGGTGCTGCGCTTTGCGACAACGCTCCCAATGAGCGACTTTGAGGACGCAATGCAAGTCGCAGCTGCCCGCGCATGCAAAGCGCACCAGATCGTGACGCGGAACGTTCGCGACTATAGGCTCTCGCCAATTCCCGCGATCACACCACGGGAAGCCGTCTCAGGCATACTTTGAAGGCTGGCTCGGATGGGTCCTCGTCTTCCGCGAGGTCAGTCCCACCCGGGCGGTCTTCCGAGGCGAATCTCTCGTCGTCCGTCACGTCGTGTGGCGACCAGCGAGAGAGGCTGCTTTATGCTGCTCCGCGAACACGGGTAAGCCGTGCTAGCCAGTTTCGACTGCTAGGTCGCGGCCGTCCATGTGTGTCGGCGGGTCGAAGCCGAACAGCCTCAATGCGGTCGGCGCCATGTCTTCGATCCCGGGGTCGGCAGCCTCGAAGTCCCGGTTACAGAACACCACGCCAGGGATGAGGGGTGGATCCACGCAGTGATCGCCGCTCCAGGCCTTGAGGTTGTCCTCGAAGATCGGCCCGGCCACCTTGCCCAGCGCGACTCCCCACGAGCTGCGGTATCCCGGGCTGTAGCCCACGACCACGTCCGGTGCCGCTTCCACGTACGGTCCGCTGTAGATGGCGTTCTTGGGATAGGCGCGGTGTACGGCGACGGCGTCTCGTTCCTTGTCGCGCAGGCCCGTGAGCTTGTCCGCGATCTCCCGGCACAGCGCTCCCGCTTCTGCCCGCGGCACGATGCCGCTGCTCTCGCGGCCCTGGATGTTGAGATAGATCCCGGCCAGGCCGAAGCTGTACGCCTTGGTCCGGTCCCAGTCGATTCCGCGCAGATAGCCGTCGTCACGGCTGCCTTCCCGCTCCGTCAGATAGCCCTCTTGCTTGAGCCACGCATTGAGGTTGACGCCCCGCTGGAACGACTTGAAGCCGTGGTCCGAGAGCACGAAGATGACCGTCTTGTCGTCGACGTGCCGCATGGTCTTGCCCACGATCCCGTCCATGCGCGTGTACAGGTCTTCGATGGTGCCCTTGTACCGCTCGAACGAGTTACCGTTGGCGGCGTGGGCCGGATGCTCCGGTTCGAGGTAGCGGTAGAACATGTGCTGGACACGGTCGGGCGTGTCGAACACGCAGGCCACCACGCCCTTGTTGGTGCGCTCGAGGGCGGACTCGAGCATCGCCTCGCGCTCGCCGCAGATCTGTTCGGCCTGCTCGAGGAATGCGTCCTCGTCCACCACGCGCTCGTTGAGCGCCCAAGTGTCCTCGGCAAGCCCGAGTGTCGAATAGTCGCCGAGCAGCTTGGCCAGGTAGGGCGCGTAGAACGACGGGTGGGAGATCGGCAGGGCCGGCTTCTCGGGATCGATCGCGATCGGCGACAGGTACAGGCGCACGTTGGGTTCGACCTGCGCCAGGCGGAACTGGGCGATGCCGCTGACTTTGATGCCCAGGCCAGCTCGAAAGGTCAGGCGCACCCAGGGCGTGAAGCGGCCAAGGGCCAGTTCGTAGCGCTTGCCGCCGATCTCCAGCTGTCCGCTGCCGTGTTTGCCCTCGATTAGCAAGCGAAAGGGAATGCGTAGGTCCCCGGCACCCTCGCGTACGGTGTTCTCCGGCCCGCGCACTTCGCCGGTGTAGGCACCGCCCTCCTTTCCCAGCGGATAGCAGGCGCCGCCCTCGTCGAACTCGGCGCTTGCCGGCCCGGTAGTGAAGACTTGGAAGCTTCCCTGAGTGCCGAGCAGGTCGGGGGCGCACATGGCCGAGAGCAGGCGGCCTTGGAACGGCTCTGGAGGGAAGGTGATCGGCACTCGCAGTACCGTAGAGCCCACGAGGTGCTCGCCTAGCAGGGCCCAGAACGGCCTGCTCTTACGGCGCATGTCCACCGCGGGCTTGCTTAGCGGAACTCGCCAGCGGCCGATCTTCCACACGCGCGATGGTTGGCGGACCCGTGAGGAGGACAGTTCCGGCAGGTACGTGCGCAGGTTGCGGTTGAGGAAGTCGAACAGGTTGTGCTTGCCGGGATTCGCTCCGGTGGCGAACGTCGACCACGCCACCGGCGAGAGGGCGGGGTAGGTCGTGCGCAGCCGGCTGTAGCGGCCCTGCTTGCGCAGCTTGGCCAGATTGGGCAGCTTGCCCTCGTCCAGCAGGCGCTCAACTAGGTCCGGCTCGAGCCCGTCGAGGCCAAGGAAGATGAGCTTGCGGATCTTGGCCTTGCGATAGCCCTGGCCGCCGCGCACGGCCCGCCATGCCATGCGGAAAGGCAGGATCAGGAAGGCAAGCGCCCCGGACACCAAGGCAGCGATCAGGCTGAACAGCGAGCCTACGAACGCAAAGCCGGCGCCGGGGCCCACGTATGCCTCGAGCGGAAACGCGAGCATGAGGCCCGCGGCCAGCAGCGCGGGCGAGAAAGCGCGCATAGGATCATGGTAGCCCGGTCGCGCGCTTAGGCAGAGCCCTCCTCCGACTCGTCGCCGCGCGTGGATCGCATGAGCTTGGCGAGATGCACCTTGGCCGCGAATGCGAGCAGTATGCACAGACCGATAGGCAGGAACGCCGCGTTCGCGACCGCACGCAGGAATTCGGGATTGCGCACGCCGCTGCGCGAAACGGCTAGACGCGCCGCCTGGCGCCAGTGGGCGATGTCGAGCCAGAACTGGCCCTGCTCCTTGTCCACAACCAAGATCTTGGCCGGCAGCAGCAATACCAAGGCCACCTTCCACAGGGCGAGCAGGGGGCTGTTGCTGCACAGGACCGTTGCCGCCGCGTGCCGCTGCCGCCGCAACTCCAGCAGCATTCGCCAGCGTTCGGCATGGGTGGCGGCATTGAACGAGCGCCAGCGCCGGGCGGACGCTCCTAGCCCGTCGGGGTCGTCAGGCAGGCAGGTGAACAAGTCCAGCGGGGCCGCGCCGCACACCGATGCGCGCAGCTGGGGTATCAGGTCGAGCGCGTCGGAGCGCGGGCCGCTCTCGATGAGGAGCATCCGCTCGATCGGCGGTACCTTCTTGCGCAGGAACCAGCGCACGTTAGGTTAGGGTAGCGCGATACAATTGCCGACATGGCCCGCGTGCGCTTTTATCACAAGCCAAGTTGAACCAGCTGCCGGAAGGCCAGGAGTTTCCTGGCCGAGCGTGGCGCCGAGCTGGACTTGGTCAATCTTGGCAAGGGCCTGAGCGTCGCCGATCTAGATGCCCTGATCGGGGATCGCGATCACCTTGGCTTCCTCAATACCCGCAACGTGCTGTACCGGGATCTTGACATGAAGGCCAATCCGCCCGACCGCGAGCAGGCGCTGGAGCTGATGTCTCAGAACCCGAACCTGATCAAGCGGCCCCTCAGCGTGCAGGGAGAGACCGTGGTGGCCGGATTCGCGCGGGACGAGCTCGCCGCGCTGTGCGGCGGCTAGTCGGAGGCTGGAGCCGACGACGGGACTTGAACCCGTGACCTCGTCCTTACCAAGGACGCGCTCTACCGGCTGAGCTACGTCGGCCTGCTGGCACTATCGGCTTCGCGAGCGCTGGAGCGGGAGACGGGAATCGAACCCGCAACCAACAGCTTGGAAGGCTGTGACTCTACCATTGAGTTACTCCCGCCACGACCGCGACCGCACGATTGGAGCCGGCGAGAGGATTCGAACCCCCGACCGTCTGATTACAAATCAGATGCTCTACCAACTGAGCTACGCCGGCCTAGCGGACTGTTGACTCATGATATCACCGGCGGGAAGCCTGCTGGCGAGGCAGCGATTGCGCGCGGCAGACATTGATGTCTTGGCTGCTCGGTTGGCGCGTTGCCGCGCTGCTGCCGCTACGACGGTGTCTTGCTGTCCGGTTTGACCCACACGACCTTGCCATCCTTGAAGATGGCGATGGCGGTGCCGCATTCTGCGGCCCGGCGGCGGGCCCGTTCGGCAGCTCTCCGCAGCGCCGCTTCGGCACCGACAAAGTCGGGGTCGCGGGAGCGCTCAGGCAGTTTCGCTGGATCTGGCTTCCGTGGTCTCATGGGTTCCTTCCCTCCGCGAGCAGGACGGGGGCGGTCCCGGAATTGTCGTAGACGGTCCATTCGTCGACCAGATCGCGATAGACGCGTTCAAAGTTGTTCCATCCCGCACGAAACCGTCGGCGGACGACCGCCTCCGGCACATCGTGGCCGCCTTCCGAAACGCGCTGCCGAACGCGCGCGACCGCCATTTCCGGCGTCTGCAACCGTAGGAAGAACAATTTCACATGATAGCCACGCTCCCGCCACAGGGGGATCCAACGAATATAGCCGCGTCCGCTCAAGGTCGTCTCGAAGGCGAAACTCTCGCCTCTGGCCGCATATCCGTGGATCGTATCGATCATCAGACGGCTGGCACGAAACTCGACCGAAGACGGCCGGAAGGGGCTCAATCCGGCGGCGATAGAGTCCGCGTTGACGAAGCTCGGACAGTCCGCCTCGTTTGGCAGGAACTCCGTCGCGAAGTTCGTCTTGCCCGCCCCGTTTGGCCCGGCGATGATCAATACTCTCTTGTGCCCGGTCAATCGTGACACCTCGATCTAAGCCACGTGCCGCGGCTAATCGGATCTGGCCATGCCGGGCTGAGCCCATAGATTGAGCGTGAAGTGACCGTCGAAACCTTCTGCCGCCGATACCGAACTTGTAGTCGAAGGCGATAAGCCGAATGCGGAGAGAGACTCTTGACGCTCGACGAAATCAGTGTGACGAGTGAGCGAGTCAAAGCAAGGTAGAACAGCCGCCGTCGCTCTTCGAGCAACGTGTTCTGCTTAGCCTGTTGCGGCGAGCAGCCGACGTGCGAGGTCAGTTCCTCAACGCAGCCTATCACAACCACATGATCGGCGGTCGGACATTTCCACCTGTGCGAATTCATGCCGCGAGCGGGTCGATATCCGTTGACAATTTAGATTGACTGAACTTCTTTGGTCGGATGCCAGCAGAGTCGTAGCTCCCGTCACACGGAGGCCCAGCAGTCAGTTCGCGAAGCTTCTCGAAGTCTGGGTCGTCCGCCGGAAGCAGCGCATCAACCAATGGAGGTTGGCCGGTAGCTGCGCTGGTCATTGCGACGCACTTGTCCGGGGTGGGCGGGCGTGATCTGTTTCCCGCGGGTCGGCGCACTCCAACCGCTAGCGCCCAGAGCGCTGGCGCGCTGCTAGCGGGATCTCGCCCTTCGCGCTCAAGGCTGCGTACTTTTCGGCCAGTTCGGCCTCCCCGATCGTGCGGTAGATCCTCGCCAGCAAGTAGTGCACTTGCATGTCAAGGATCACGCCCGCCCGGTCCGGGAGCGCCAGCGCCTTTTCCGCCTGTGAGCGCGCTCCCGCAAGGTCTCCCAGCTTCTCGGAGAGCTTGGCGCGCTCGTAGTGGACCGCGCGCACTCCGGGACTGAGCTTGACTGCTTCGTCGAGGTGCGTCTTGGCATCGGCCAGCCGACCGTGCTTGGCGAGGAAGCGCCCGTAGTTGTAGTGGAGCATCGGATCGAACCTCGGGCCCGAGTTGCGCGCCAGTCCCATGCGGTAGGCCGACTCCGCTTGCTCAAATTCCCCTAGAGCTTCGAGGCTCAGGCCGAGGTAGTCGTAGGCTTGCGGGTCGGCGGGCGTGAGCGCCAAGACCTTGCGGAACTGCTCGGCCGCCTTGCCATGTTGCTGCCGTCCGTCATAGAACACGCCGAGTTGGAAGGTCGCGGCGGGCTGCCGCGGGGCTAGCGCGATGGCCTCCAAGAAGAAGCCCTCTGCTTCGCTAGCCTTGCCCAGCGCGGCATGCACTTGGGCCTGCAGCAAGGGTGTCGCCTCGCACTTGGGATGGCTCTTGGCCAGCGTTGCGAGCCGGGCGAGGGCAGCGTCGACGCGGCCTTGGCCTAGGTCCTGGCGAGCCGCGGCCAAGTCTTGTTCGGCTCCGCTGCAGGATGCTTCGGACGCACCCGTTCCGCCCAGGAAGAGCGCCAGCGCGATGAGTGGCGTCAGAGGCCGGATTCGCATAGCGAGTCCCTGGTCACACCAATCAGTCTAGCGCCGGGCCTAGGGGGCGAGCCGCAGGCACAGGGTTCCTGTCGGCTGGAGCGTGAGCTGATTGTAAACTTTGCTAGTATCTGAACATGCTAAGAGTTCTCCGTCTGCTTCAAATATGAACCCTGGGGCGGCGGTGGGCGCGTACTACCCGTTAGTTAACTTCGGGCTCTGAGCCCGAGGCTTAGGAGGAAGAGCATGACAATCCGCTTGCGCCACTGTGTGGCGCTTCTAGCAGCGCTGTGCCTTGCTGGCGGCGCCGCGTACGGCCAGACGGCCTACGGTTCGATCAATGGCACGGTTGCCGATGCCAGCGAGTCAGTGATTCCCGGCGCGGCCGTGACGCTGACCAACGTGGGAACCCAGGGGCAGACCGATGTGGAGACCAACGCCAACGGGTACTACGTCTTCATCAATGTGGTGCCGGGAACGTATTCCTTGAGCGTAACTGCCGAGGGGTTCAGCCGGGCCGTCGAGCCAGAGTTCACACTCAACGTCAACCAAACGCGCACGCACGACTTCGCTCTCGCGGTCGGTGCGGTGACGGAGACGATCGAAGTCGTTGCCGAGGCTGCGCTGCTCCAGCAGTCGACTTCCGAACTTGGAACGGCAATCACTGAGGAGGCCGTGAAGGACCTGCCGCTGAACGGCAGGAACTACTCGCAGCTGCTGACCCTGACGCCTGGCGCCACGCCCGTGAGCACCGCCCAAGGCAACGCGGGCGGCACCAGCTTTAACGCGCCCGTGGCCCTGCCAGGGTCGTCGTTCGCGCTGCCTTCGATCAACGGTGCTTGGAACCGCAGCAACATGAACATGCTGGACGGCGTGATCAACCACTGGTTCTTCGGCCAGAGCTGGGCCGTCCTTCCGATCGTCGATGCCGTGCAGGAGTTCAAGGTGCAGTCCCACAATGACAAGGCCGAATACGGCGGCGTACTCGGGGGCGTGATCAACCTAGTATACCATATCTCTTAATTTGTCGCATATAGAGTATACTGGCAGAGAACC
>JAPPMG010000021.1 GCA_028819215.1 Bryobacterales bacterium | reverse complement strand
ATCGCCGTTCATCGAGTCGGGGGTGGTAGACACCTCGGGAGCGAACCATATATTGACCGCTTGCTCAGGCCTGAATCGGACCCGCGTCCGAACTGGCGGCGACTATGCCACCGAGCGTCGCTTCTGAGCCGAGAGCGGTTCGAGCCAGGCTGGCAGGGGCAAGAGGACAGATTCATGGCAGCGACGAGATCAGTCTTCGTTCTAGCTGCGGCCACGGCTTTTCTCGCGCAGTCGCTGGCAGCCCAGTTGGCGAAGGATCCCACGGGCATCGCCCCGGACCCCACCGCTGAAATATTGGTTCCGCCGGAACCGGAGATGACTGGGTACATTTCAGGACTCGTGGAAATGAGCGACAGTGGCGTGGTGCCCAAGGAGACAGTCATAGAACTCGTCTGTGGCGGCTTTACTCGCGCCACCGACCAAGTCGGGCCCGACGGTACATTCGACATCGAACTGTCAGGCAGGGGCAACGGGCTCGTCGACGCCACGCAGGTTACAGTCTCGGGTCGCGCTTTGGGTGTGCCCCAGCCCAACCACCTCGGCGTAGTCAACATGACCAACTGCGTCGTGCGCGCCGAGCTTCCGGGTTATCAGTCCTCTGAAATCCAGCTCGGCATTCGATCGATATTCGACAGCCCCGACGTCGGCGAGGTGGTCCTCTCGGAGGCTGGAGGCATGCTTGGGCATGTCGTCAGCCCCACGATTGCCCGTGCGCCGAAGAAGGCCGTGCAGTCGTACGAATGGGCACTGAAGCAAGTCGGCAAACCGCAACCAAATCTACGCAAGATCGCCGCACGCCTCGAGTCAGCTGTGGGAGCGGACCCAAGCTTCGCGGCCGCGTGGAGACTTCTGGGCCAGGTCCAGGAGGGCCTTGGGATGCCCGAGGATGCACTGGAGGCGTACAGAAAGGCAGTGGCTGGCGACCCGTACCTCTATCCCGTTTACCCGCGCATCGTGCCGTTGCTGGTCGGGTCTGGCGACTTTGCCGGCGCGATCGAAATGGGGGAGAAGGCGTTGGGGATTAACGAACATCTTGACGACGTGAGATTCTATGTTGCCGGCGCATACCTGCGCACTGGAAATAACGAGCAGTGCATCGAGAAGTCCTTGGAGCTGGTGGAAAGGGGAGCGACGGCCACCTATCCGCAGGCCCACCAGTTTCTAGGTTCGGCCTATGCGAACCACGGGGACTTTCAGTCGTCCGCGACGCACTTCCGGCGATTTCTCGAGCTCAGCCCCAACGCAACCGCCGCCGATGCTGTCAGGAACCAGCTCGATGAGTGGTCAAAGCTGGGCGTGATCGCCCCAGCCAGCGACGCGCGCTGATCCGATCCACAGGCCATCCAATCCATCTGCTACCAAAGCAGCCCACCCGGACATTCGCGCTAAAATTCAGGCGCTACAGAGGAGGACTCCCGCAATGACCAGAATGCTTGCGGCCGCGCTCTTGGTCGCGTCGCTGACCATGAGCGCCGCGGCCGAGAAGAAGATCATCTACCCGACGGAATTCCGGGAGGGCATGCCTTTCAGCCCCGGAGTGCAGGTCGGCGACACGCTGTACTGCGCAGGCCAGACTGGCTCGGACCTCAAGACGGGCGAATACCCGGAGGACTTCGAGCAGGAGGTCCACCAGACGTTCAAACGCATCGGGATCATCCTCAAGGCGGCCGGATACGACTATTCGGACGCGGTGGACGTGAAGGTCTACTTGACGGACATCTCCACGTTCCGGCAGATGAACTCTGTCTACACGCAGTACTTCGAAAAGGACCGGCCGGCCAGGACGACCGTGGCGGTTGCCAGCCTCGTGGGCAAGGCACGCATCGAGATCACTGTGACCGCCCGAAAGTAGGAGAACCTCCGACGTGCACACGCCGCTAGGCCGCCGCCGCTTCCTGCGGGAGGGCAGCATCGCTGCCGCCGCCCTCGCCGGTTCGCACAGCCTTCGTCTCCCCGCAGCTACCCAGCAACGGATTTCCCGCTACGAGTTGATCCGGACCCGCGTTCCCATGGACGAGCGCGTACGGGTAGCGTGGCAGAAGAGCTTCTTCCGGCAGGGCCGCTTCCAGACGCATTACGAGCCCGTGATCGTCAAGCTGTTCACCGACGACGGCCTGGTCGGGATCGGCGACGCGGACATGGCGGCTGCATCAGCCGGCGAGATCCTCGAATCCTTGGTCGGCTCGTCTCCGTGGGAGCACATGCTGGACGACCGGCTGGGAGGAATCCTGGTCGCAATCTACGACCTGATCGGCAAGGCAGCCGGCCTGCCAGTGTCGAAGCTGTTCGCGGCGCGGACCAAGACCCGTATCCAGCAGACCTGGTGGAGCCAGTGCTTCCCTCCGGAGCTGATGGCTGCGGAGGCGAAACGGGGGGCAGACCTCGGGTACCGGGTCCATAAGGTGAAGGCCCGACCGTGGGAGGACCCGATAGCGCAGGCCGAAGCGATTTGCGACGTGATCCCGAGGGACATGCGGGTCTGGGTGGATGCCAATGCCTGGTGGGGCTCGGTCGGACGCACGCTCCACTTCTGCGAACGGCTCTCCAAGTTCCATCATTACTTCGCGATCGAGTCTCCCTTCGCCCGCGAGCGGATCGATGATTACCGCCTGCTGAAAGGCAAGACCGCGCTCCAAGTGACCGAGCACATCCCGGCCGACCCGATGCCGTTCGTCCGGGACGGACTGGTCGACGCCTTCGTTGTCGGCAAGCCGATGGGCCGAACGCTGGTCCAGCGAGCCCTGATGGCAGAGGAGACCCGCATTCCGCTGTGGGTCGAGCACAGCATCTCGAGCGGCGTCAATCAGGTCTTCCAGGCGCACCAAGCTGCGGCGTTCCCGGGGATCGAATACGCCATCAGCGTGACGCACGTCCTAGAGGACGACTTGATGCTCGAGCCGTTCGAGATGAAGGACGGCTTCTACGAAGTCCCCCAAGGGCCGGGTCTCGGCGTGTCGCTGGACATGGACGCGATCGAGAGATACCGGGTCGGCTGAAACCCGGATCCAACAGGACCACGCCGTACTCCGACGGAGCGGCTAGATCGCCGTGGTGGCGCAGGCCCAAGCGCCTGCGGCAGCCGTCGAAAGCCCGCCGCAGCCCTAGGTGTAGGACTTGCCGCAACGCTAAGAGAATCGGCTGACCCACTAGAGTGCCGGTTACCTTATATAACATGGCCATTGAATATTAACATGATTTATGTTACTGTTTAGAAATGGAGTTAGAATATTGGCAAACTCCTTCCGATAGCGGCCAGTACCGGGAGCGGCTTGAACGCTATCTCGAAGCCATTCTTCAGCGCGACGTTCCCCTGCACGAATGGGACGGGCGCAAGAGGTTGCCGGTCTTCCTGACCCGCCTGTACCGGTTCTTCGAGACTCGCATCGGTCATACGCCGCTCCTCTTCATGGCCGCTAGACAAGCCGGCAACTACACGCCGGCAGAAATGAGGAAACACGTCGATCTCGTGAATCCGGAGTTCGACGGAGTAGTCGTGTATTCGGCCGAACGACTCACAGCAAGCTCTCGTGCACGGCTAGTCGCAACTGGAGTCGCCTTTGCCGTCCCAGGCAATCAGCTTTATGTTCCGGAACTCGCTACGGACTTGCGCGAACGTTTCAGGGGGCCGAGACCGGAGCGGCCCGACAAGTTATCGCCCTCGGCTCAACTGGTTCTGTTCTTCCATCTGCTGAGAAACGAGCGGGAACAGCCACGGACCCCGACTGAGTTGGCAGCACTGCTTCCGTATTCAACGATGACCATGGGCCGAGCATTCGATGAGCTTGCCGCTGCCAGACTTGCCCACATCGAGCGGCAAGGCCGCAAGAAGCTCCTGTGGTTCCGCGCCGAGGGGCGCTTGCTGGTTGACACGGCCAAGACATTCTTGATTCGTCCGGAACGTCGGCTGGACCATATCCGGTGGCTTCAGGAACCGCCCGACTTGCCGCTGGCTGGTGAGCATGCTCTTGCACGACTCAGTGATCTCAACCCGCCAGCGACGCCGCCGGTGTTCGCAGTGACATCAAGACAGATGCGAGACTTTCTCGCCGTTGGCAGGGCAGAAACGAATGAGGCAGCCCATGACTCGGACGGAACGCTTGAAATTTGGCGATACGACCCGAGCGTATTGGCACAGAACGACATGGTCGATCCACTCTCGCTGTTCGCACAGTTCTGGGATGACCCTGACGAGCGATTGTCCATAGCCGTCGACCGACTTCTGGAGCAATGGGCATGATAAATGGACTCCGCCGGTGCAGAGAACATTTCGTCGGGCATGAAGCAAGCTACGCCCTGATTGGCGGTGCTGCCTGCGATGTCCTCTTCGATAAAGCCGGGCTTCCGTTTCGGGCGACAAGAGACTTCGACATTGTGTTGTGCGTCGAGGTGATCAGTTCCGAATTCGCAAAGGTCTTTGCAGGCTTCCTAGAAGCGGGCGGCTATCAGGCTAGGGAGCGTTCGACCGGCCGACGGGAATTCTACCGATTTCATCGTCCTAGCGACAACTCGTTCCCGGCAATGATCGAACTCTTCGCCCGGCGCCCGCGAACGCTGAGGCTGGCCGACGGCGGCAGGCTGTCGCCGATACCCGTTGAAGACGACGTGATCAGCCTTTCGGCGATTCTCTTGGATGACGCGTACTTCGAAGCGCTCCAGAAAGCACGACGCGTCATCGACAACGTGAGCCTGCTCGACGAGAGGACTCTGATCCCGTTCAAGGCACGCGCATTTCTCGATCTTTCCGAGCGCAACACACGTGGAGCGAGCGTCGACGCCCGCCACATCCGAAAGCACCGCGCGGATGTGTTCCGGCTCGTCCAGTTGCTACCTGGCGAGGGCAGTTTCTCTCTTGCCGCCCCCATGCGGACTGACCTAGCCGAATTTCTCAGTCTGAGCTTGAGCGATTCAGGTTTCGACTATGCAGCGTTGAAGGTCCAGCTTTCGCTGGAAGATGCGACGGCAATACTCAGCAGGTACTACCAACTCGATATTTCTGGCTAAGTTCAAGTGAGCGAAGCACTTGGAAACCAAGTTCTCCCGCTAGCACGGGCTTCTGCGCTCCGAGACGTGCTTGGACGATGCAGGGGCCGGGCCGAGTTCCCGGGCCGACGACCGGCCTCCGGACGACCGCTCCCCGTCTCACCATGGAGCCGGACAGTCGGCCGCAGGTCTATGATGCTTCAGGCATGAGACTCTTGGTCACTCGGCTCGGGCTTCTCGCGCTGTCCGCTTCCCTCCAGCTAGCCGCTCAGCAACAGCCGTCGCCGGAGCAGCTGCGGGATCCAGTGACGGGCCGGGAGATCCTGCGCTACGCGAGCCCGCATCACGAGACCCACCACTACTATTTCGTGTCGCCTTGGTCTCCGGACGGGAACCGAATCTTGTTCTTCCAGTTCGACCGATCGGTCGGGAAACTGACAGCAACCGGGCGCTACCCGGGCGTTCTGGTGGTGATGAATTCGGACGGCACGGCGCGGCGCGAGCTGGCGGGTCCGCTGACCGGGCACTATCACACGGGCGTGAATCAGCTGTGGGGTCCCGATGGGAACTTCGTCTACTTCCAGTCCCGGGAGCCGGGCCCTCGCTGCATGGCTCGGGTGCCGACCGCCGGCGGAGAGGTCGAGTGCGTGGACACGCCCGTCCCTTGCAACCGCCTCAGCCCGGACGGTCTCCTTCTGTCTTGCGGGAATGCAGAGCACCAAGGAGTGCTGGACCTGCAGAGCGGGTCCTACAGGCAGCTCGTCACCCTAGCGGAGGCCCGGAACCTGACTCCCAACCGCCTCGAAATCAAGGACGATGCTTCCCAGCTGCAGAACACGCGCTTCAGCCCGGACGGCGAGAAGCTGATGATCGTTCACAGAACGCGAGAGACGTTCCCGAGACTGGTCGAAGTCTTCGTGTACGGCCTTCGCGAGGGATCCTTTCGCTGGCTGGCTGATGACCTGCATCATCCAACCTGGCGCCCCGACAGCATGGCTGTCCTGTTCGTCCGCCACGACTCCAGAACCAACCTGCAGTGGCTGGTGGAAGCCGCTATCGGCACGGGCGTGACCCGCAGGGCCTTCGATGCCGAGCACGTCCCGGCAGGGCACCCGTCATACCATCCGCTCAAGCCACACTTGGTTGTCACGGACTGTTACGGAGGCAGGATGGGGAACGGGCTCGCCTTGATCAATCTCAAGGACGGGTTGATGAGCCAACTCGTGACGATCCCGCTAGGTTCCAAGCCGGAGCAGCCCGCCGATGAACGCTTTCCGTTCCGTAACTGGGGAATTTGGTTCCCGCCACGGCAGTACCTCAACGAGCCAAGGCCGGTGTGGAACCACGACGGCTCGAAACTCCTCTACACCAGCGAGGAGAGCGGCCGGACCAACCTGTACGTAGTGGACACGTCGGACCTTTGAGGTCCCGGAGAATCGTCCGGATCAGCTGGCACGCTGCGGCACGCCAATCGCTCACTTACCGGCAACCTCTTCGATCAATCGAAGCAAGTTTCCGCCCAGGATCTTCCGGATCCTCTCTTCTCCGTACCCAAGCCTGACCAGCGCCTTGGTGACCTCGCCGTAGTCGCTCGCATCTCTCATTTCCCGGGGCAGCAGGGGTCCGCCGTCGAAATCAGAGCCAAGGGCGATATGGTCCTCGCCGACCAGCCTCACTCCGAAGTCGATGTTGCGGGCGAGTTGGTCGATACCCATCCGATAGCGCTCCGGGACGGAGGAGGGATCAGTCACGAACGGAAGGCCACTGGCCACGGACGCGTCGATCTCGGCAACCGACATCCGGCGGAAGCGGTCGAGCTTCGTGGAGACGTTGGCGACAAGCGGGCCGTCGAACTTCCACTTGAAGTATTCGGGGTTGTTGAACGAGTTCCCGAACTGCAGCGCGATCACGCCGCCCTTGTCCGCCACCGCCTTCGCAGCCTCGTCGGAAATCAGGCGTTCGATATCGATGATGCTGCGAAATCCCCCGTGGGTGTAAGCGACGGGATCCTCGCTCGCCGCCACGGTCTGCAGAATCGTTTCTGTTGAACCGTGCGCGACGTTGATCAGCATTCCCAGCCTGTTCATCTCGCGGATGACTTCCCGGCCGCGCTCGTTGATCCCGCCCCACTTGGGAATATCGCAGCAGGAGTCCGCGAACTCGTTCGTGAAGTTGTGCGCAGTCAGCTGGGCGGAGCGCAACCCCATCCGGTACAGGGCCCTCAGCACATGCAGGTCACCGTCCAAGTCGAACGGCCCTTCCAAGTCGAGAAACGCTGCGATCTTGCCTGATGCCACGATTCGTCGGATATCCGCCGCGTCGAGGGCAAGCTCGATACGGTCGCTGTTGCGGTCGATTTGATCGAGAGCGAGAGAGACGACACGGAAGGTATTCTTCACTTCGTGCCTGGCCGGATAGTAGGCTTCCGGGGTATAGACCGAAAAGAAGACTGCATCGAGGCCACCTGCAGCTAGGCGGGGCAGGTCGACGTGCCCGTTAGGGGCCCTGTCGGCAATGTCTAGCCCCTCCAGCAGCGAGCGTGTCATCACGTGAACGTGTGCATCCATCACGAACGACGAGGTGTGCAAGTCGTCCTGCGCGGAGCCAGACTGAGGCAGCCACAGGAGAGCGGAGAAGGCGAGGGTAGCGAACCGGATCATCTGGCAACGGGATCTGATATGCGCGCAAGAAAACTCGATTTTCTGCTGACCGCTGTCAGATGGTAGCGGATCGCACTCGCCGGGACTGCGGACCGGCAGCGACGATTGCCCACTAGTCACCTAGTGGCCAACATCCGAGTATCGGTATCGGGGAGTACATTGACACCCAAGTCCGCAGCCCGAGCGCCATTGGTTACTGGCCGCGGGCGAGACCAGTCCCGAATGGTTCACGCCCCGCCTGCGTGTATGTGAACCTTCTCGGGTTCACTGCAGCGAGTCCGCTTGTGTCTCTCTGTGCTGGTCCACGTGCGGCACTTAGATGTTCTTCTGCGGCCGCGAAGGGCGAGCCGGCCCACCGTACTCGTGACGAGCGGCGGAGAACTCCGTGGTGAAGTACTCGCCCAGGTTTACCTCGCCATCGATCCGATCACCTCGCACCGTGCCGTCGAAAGAGAACCCGAAGACTGCACCCTCCCATGGGTGCCGGCTCGACAGGTGCAAGTGGTCGCCGTCGACCCAGCCAGTCATGTCACCGCTGGTTCGATCACCCCGGTGCGAGCCTCGCAGGTTGTCCGCGAACTGCTCGAGGTAGAAAGCGTGGCGAGCCGGGGAGCCGACAAAGTCGATCTGGACATCCCAGGCACCGGCAACCTGCGACGGGTCCTTGGCCGCATCCGAAAGCGGACGAGCGGGCGGGTTCGCAAGCTTCCGGTGCAGGGCATCAGCGACCACCGCCGCGTCGCCCGGAGACATTTGCCAAGGCATCACCGATACCGTGGAACGGCCTCCTTCCCGCTGCGTGCCCGAACCGCGCGCAAGGACGATCCGCGGATCCTGACTCCAAAGGTCCTTCTCGACCTCGGTCCCATAGATCCCGAGCCGGTCCCCGTCCCAGCTGATCTCGAGCCGCGGAGAGTGGTTCGAAAGACCGGACGGCTGGAGCACCTCGGTCGTCACGCCGTCAACCCGCTTCACGCTGTCGGAGATTTCCTCCAGCCACGCCATCCAGGTCTTCCACTCAGCGTCATGATCGCGCCGCACCCACATCTCCACCGCGGCGAGCATGCCCATGGCGTCTTCCTTGCCGACTTTCATGGCTCTGCCAGCCGCATGGTGAGGAGCGGAGTTCGTCCACGCCGCCCGGACCAGATCCTTGCGGCCTATTAGCAGACCAGCGCTCTGCGGCCCGCGCAATGCCTTCCCGCCGCTGTACGCCACTAGGTCGGCACCCCGCTGGAGGTGGACGTTCGGAATCGTGAGCCCTTCGGCCGCCGCATCCACGAGGACTGGGATGCCGTGCCCGTGCGCCACTCTGGCAATGGGCTCCAAGCCGAATTCGCCGGTGTCGCTGGGCGAAGCGAGAACCATCACCATCGCGGTTCTTGGCCCGATCGCGGCCGCCATTTCCTCCAGACTCCGCACCGTTACCATTCGTACTCCGACCATGCGGATTGCGTGGTCGTACACGTTCCGGGAATAGTCAGGCGCAATTACCTCGTTGGGCAGCCCATCCAAGTCCGGCAGGCGCTGGATCTTCTCCGGGTCGCCTCCCGCGATGACACCGGCCGTCGCATGAGCCAGCGCAGCCGCACAGCCTGTTGTCACGATCGCGGATTCCGCTCCCGTGACCTCGGCGATCCGCGCTCCCACGGCGTCCATCAGCTCGTCGATGTGCACGAAGTGCTTGGAAGCCTCGGCCATCGCCTGCCGGACCTCGGGCAGGAGCAGGGAACCGCTGATGATGGTGAAGGTGCCTTTGCAGTTGATGACCGGCGTGACGCCGATCGACTCGTAGAGCCCGGGGCCAACCTCGAGGGCGGCACGGGCCTTCCCCGCCCCTCCGCCGGCACCGAGCAGGGCAGCAAGCCCGCCGCCCTGGAAGAGTCCGCGCCGGGTCAAGCCAGTGCGTGAATCCCGAATCCGTTCCAGCAGTCCGCTCATTGGTGTCGTTCCTTCTCTCTCGGTGCAACCGTAGTATACGGCGCTCCCGAGAGATCCAGGCCTAATCAGGGCCCCGTCATCGGGCACAGCAAGACCGTTCGAACGCCACCGCCATGGCCGGCCAAGCGGAAGCTGCTGGAGACGGCCTAGGCTAGCCCGTCTTGGACGACGGTGCCGTGCACATCGGCCAGGCGGAAGTCCCTCCCGCTGTGCCGATAGGTCAGCTTCGTATGATCCAGGCCCAGCAGGTGTAGCGCCGTCGCATGAAGGTCGTGGGGCGTGACCGGATCCACGGCGGCCTGGTGGCCGAAGTCGGCGCCGGCCCCGGTTCGACGGTCGCGACAGCTGGCAGAAGGAGGACGACAAGTGAACACGTTGCTAAGCTCGTTAAGTCACAGATGCGGTCCCGGTTTCTTGAGCCCGACCGGCTGACCAAAGCGGAAATCTGAGCCTCCATCATGATGAAGTCCTCCGGCCGTGTTCCATGGCGGGCCGCCGTGGTCCTTGCAACTGCGAGCCTGGCGGCGGCGCCGTGCCGTTCGCAGGAGCCCCGGCCAGCCGTAACGATGCCCGCGCGCCTGCTGTCGGCTTTCTACGGACTGGACAACGGCCTCGGCGCCGGGATCAATCTCATCTGCCCGGGCGCGACCGGACAGGACGGCATGCCGGTCGTGCTGTCTCATACGATCGACCCGGGAACCCTCCAGCCCGAGGACTTCCGCGTTTTCACGCGGTCCGGAGCCGAGCGCACGCCCTTGTGCGTGACACTCGCGCCGGCCCGAGATCCCGGCGAGCTCAGAACCGTGCTCCTCATCGGCGAGTTCGGCGACGCTGCCAACGACCCTCCGGTGAAGGTGCTCGTCGTCGCTGACCTGCTCTCGGACGGCATGACGGGCCGTCCCGTGAATTTTCGCGGTACGGAGACGCAAGTCATTCCGCTTGAGGCCGGGCCCACCCTCGTGCTGGCGGAGGTCGTCCCCGAGGACGAATGGTCCATGTCGGGCCGCGGGTCCGCCTGTCCGGCAGGCGCCCTACAGGTGGTCCGGGTGACGTGGGCCGGCGGCGTCCGGCTGCCGAACGGCGACGACCCCGGCGACACCGAGCGGGTGCTATATCGCGTGACCGTGGAGCGTCCGGACGGCACGCGCGACCAGACCGCCCCGGCGGCGCTCGCGGAACTCGGTGACAATGACAACAACCACCTTCTGTGCCTCGACACGGCCGACACGGCCGTCTCCGTCGCCTTCCCGGCCGGCCATCTTGTCGACCCCAATCGGGACCGGAATCCTGACACGCAAGTCGCAGTCACAACCGTCATCCGGGATCGCCGCAGGCAGTAGCCTGGCGAGCCCACCGCGAATCGGGCCGGTTTGCTCCGGATCCAGAAACGCCCGCCTTTCGCGGGACCCGCCCACTCGAAGGACCACGCTACCGAGAAACTCGACCCTCGGTTTACTCGCGGCGACTTCGCGTCATGACCCTCGCGAGATCTCGAACACGCCGCTCCGGGCCGCTTCGCCGCTCACCCGGCCTACCGCGTCTTGTCCTTGAAAAACTCCACGGCTTTCTCTAACGCCTCGGAGAATGCAGGGGTTGGCTCATACTTGCCGTCCCTATTCCGGCAGGTCAGCATCCTTCGTC
This sequence comes from Bryobacterales bacterium, assembly GCA_028819215.1. Lineage (GTDB taxonomy): Bacteria > Acidobacteriota > Terriglobia > Bryobacterales > UBA6623 > VXMF01. Next base: position 38,529 of record JAPPMG010000021.1, on the reverse strand, counting down.
TCGGGTCCTGCTGCGATGACCGCCGCGCCCGCAAGGAACAGCAAGCTCAGCAGCGACGCGGAGCCGCGGAGCGTCATGCCGCCATCCCGCTGAAGCCAGCCTGAAATGAACAGCACGGGCGCCGCGAGGATTCGAGCGACGTTGAAGCAGAGACCCGCCCCAGTGCTTCGTACGCGCGTCGGGAACAGTTCCGGGAAATACACCGCATACCCGGCATGCATGCCGAGGGTGAAGAAGCCGAATATCGGAAGCGCAACCAGCAGGGCGGTCGGAGTCGAGAACCACTGGAACAAGGCCAGTGCGGCCCCTAGGCCAGCCAAGTGATACAGCGCGAACGCCTTCCTGCGGCCCACCCATTCTGCGAACGCACCGAACGCGAGCAGACCGGCAGCGCCGCCGGTCGAAGCCAGCAGCATTCCCAGCATTTCCCAGCGCTTGAGGCGAGCGAAACGATCATCGGCCGAGGCTGCGCTCGTGCCATCGGAGAGCGCCGCTGCGTCGATGCGCTTCTCGACCTGGGCCCTGAGCAGGTCCTTCCCGTAGATATGAACCCCCCAGAACGTTGACAGCCCGATGGCGGCGAGGGAGATTCCGACGAGGGTCTTCCGGCGCAGGTCGGAGCGGAACAGTTCCAGCGCTCTGCCAGCCCTCTTCCTACTAGCCAGCCGCGACTTGCTCCAAGCCTCTGTCTCTCCCCGCAGCTTCCATCGGATGACCAAGATCAGGAGGGCCGGAAGTGCACCGGCGGCAAAACCGACCCGCCAACTCGATACAGATCCCAAGCCTATGTAGGACATCTCGAATTCCCGGCCGGCAACGATGAACGCCCCGACCGCGACGGCAAGCCAAGTTCCGAAGACGCTGGAGGCGTGGAAGATCGCCAGCGACCATGCACGGGCTTTCTTCGGGAACACTTCCGCAACCAGCGACGCGGCGACAGCCCATTCCCCGCCGACACCCATGGCAACCAGAAAACGGAAGCCGACCAAATGCCACCATTCGGTGGAGAAAGCGGAGACGAACGTGAACGCCGAATACGTGGCAATCGTCAGCATCAAGGCCTTTACCCGACCGACCCGATCGCCAAGGATCCCGAACGCAACGCCGCCGGCCGCCCCGCCCAGCAGGAATGCGCCAAAGGCGATGTTGTTGAAGTACGCGAGCCGGCCGGCTCGCTCGGCAGCGTCTAGGCGATCCATCCCTGGTAGCAGGTCCGGCATGGCCTCATTCATGCTGGAGACGTAGACTTGGCCCTCGAACGTGTCGAATATCCATCCGAGAGAGGCGATCAAGAGCACTGTCCACTGGTGCCTTGTGATGCCCTGGTACCACGGCCCGCTGCTGTCCATTTCGAGCGCCATCCGTCCTGCCACCATACTGTACTCGCGATGATCCAACCGACGTACCGAACGCGTTCAAGCCCCAGGGCCGCGGAAATCCGCCGCCTCAACGCGCTGACGCCGGCGCAGGTCTCGGAGCACGCCTGCTCGCGCCTACACGTCGTTGATGGCATCGACGAACTCCACCTCGATATGGCGCAATGGATCGCATCGGAGCTGCGCAGAAGCGAGGATTCCGGCCGCCATCTTGCCCTGATCCTGCCTTGGGGCCCTGTCGGCCAGTACCCGATTCTTGGGGAGCTGCTGAAACTTCAGGGACTTTCGTTGAGAAACTGCACCCTGTTTTTCATGGACGAATACGCGGACTCCGCAGGCTGCGCTGTGCCTTCCCACCATCCGCTGAGCTTTCGAGGTGCGGCATTGCAGTGGCTTGCCTCTCTGCCTTCGGAGTTGCTGCCGGAACCTGAATCCGTCTTGTTTCCGGATGGCACCAACTCGGAATTGATCGATGGGCGGATCGCAGAGCTCGGAGGGATCGAGGCCTGCTTTGGCGGCGTCGGAATCCACGGGCACATCGCGTTCAACGAGCCGGAGCCGGGAGTCTCCAAGTCCGGGATCCGGCGCGTGACCCTCAACGAATTCACCCGCACCATCAATGCAATCCGGGCCGGAGTTGGCGGGGACTTGGAGAACTTCCCGCGCGAGGCATGGACGCTCGGGATGGCCCAGTGCCTCTCGGCCAGGCGGATCCGTCTCTACTGCAGGAGCGACTCAGGCTTGGACTGGGCCAAGACAATCCTCCGCCTGGCTGTTCTCGGGGCTCCAGGTGACGACTATCCGGTGACGTGGATTCGACGCCACGCCGATTACCAGATCGTCACGACCCGGGAAACACTCGAATCGCCGGTCTTGCGGTTGCCGTAAACGCGGCAGGCCGCGTGGCTGCAGGAAACGCTCGCGTCGGATGTCCTGTGCACATCACGAGACCCGGTTTTCTGCGCGGCTCGCAGTCCATGCGCGGCGCAGCAGCGGGCGCTTGGATCGAGTGCGGCGCGGCGCTACGCAAGGATTCCCGACATGGGCTGCCCGTGGTCCGTGATCGGGACAGGGCGGTCGTTGGCGTACAGGTTCTTGGCCGAGTCGATCCCCAGTGCGGCGAAGATCGTGGCGAAGTAGTCCGGAACAGTGATCTGGCGGTCGACAATTCGCTTGCCGATTTCATCGGTTGTGCCGACGGCGACTCCTCCGCGAACCCCGCCCCCCGCAAACAGCGTGCTGAACGCTCCGGCCTGGTGGCCGCGACCTCCGTACGCGTCGAACTCTGCCGGTCGGCCGAACTCGGTAGAAATCACGACCATCGTCCGGTCAAAGAGCTTGTGCTGTTCGAGATCGTCGAGCAAGGCTGCAACGGCCCGATCGAGGTCCTGGATCAGCAGGTGCTGCTTCAGGATGCCGTCTTGGTGTACGTCCCAACCTGTCCCATTCAGGAAGTTCAGATTGAACGACACCTCGACAAAACGCACACCTGCCTGCACGAGTCGCCGCGCCAGCAAGCAGCGCTGGCCGAACTCACTGCCGTACGCTTCGCGGAGACTGGCCGACTCCCGATCCAAGTGAAAGACGTCCATGAACCGCTGGCCCGCCATTCGGAAGCCTTGTTCGCTCACCTCCGCCTTTGCCCTAACGAGAGCGTCGTCGTCATTCCGCGCCAGATAGTCGGCCCGCAAACGTCCGAGCAGCATTTCCCTTCTTTTCTGGCGCGCGTTGTCAACGTCAGGCGCTGGGTTCAGCCCCGACGGGCCGGTCTCGATCTGGGTCAGGTAAACATATCCGCAACGCGCACCCAGGAATCCGGGATCCCGCATGATGTTGGGGTATCCCATCACCACATACGACGGCACGTCGTCCGACTTGGTGCCCAGTTCGTGCGAGACCAAGGAGCCGACGGAAGGGTAGATGATCGTCCCGCTCGGCTTGCGGCCGGTGTGCATCAAGTTCGAGGCCGCACCGTGCTGGCTGTTCAAGTCGTGACTGACCGTGCGGAGGAGCGCGCAACGGTCCATGCGGTCGGCCAATCGCGGCAGGTGCTCACACAGTTGAATGTCTCGGGCGGCTGTCGGAATCGCGTCATAGTAGGAGCCTGGGATGTCTTTGCCGTCGCCCCTTCGCTTGGGATCGAAGGTGTCGATGTGACCGGCTCCGCCCCCCAGCCAAATGTAAATGCACGCATCCGCTCCGCCTTTGGGCAACTGGCGCCCTTCGGAAAAGGCAAGCTGCGATCCGGCCAGCCCGGCCGCAGCGCCCTTGAAGATGTCCCGTCTTGTCGGCTGCATCGAAATCTCCTTGCTCTACGGAATCGTCGAGAACTCTGGCGTGTTGAAGAGCGCCCACACCATATCCTCGAACCGTTCCCGGAATTCCGGCGTCAGCCGGGTCGTCGGAGGATCCCCCATGCGAACCTTCCGCTCCTCTTCCATTCGGATGCGGTTGCTCTCCGGGTCAAAGTGGTTCCCCCAGGAGACCCTGCCGTCGGTCTTCTTGGCCGTGTCCCCGCTAGAATGGTCGGCGGCGGCCGTCGCAACCCGGTCCGCAAAATGCGGGCCAAGCAGGTCGAGCATCGCCTGCCGTTCCGCAGGAATCGGAAAGCGGGTCAGTGTTCGCACGAACACCTCATCCACCATCTCGCCCAGCGGCCTCTCCTCCAAGGCCAAGCGGGTGAAGAAGCTGTCATCGGACAGCCTGGTGACCCGGACGCCCGTCGAACCGTTGGCCAGCGCCAAGGACTGCATTGCGGACGGAGAATCGTCGCGGTTGGATGCCGGGCTCTGGCGGGATTGCCGCCAGCCGTACGCCGACAGCATGTCCACGATCGCCTGGGCACGCGGCAGCGCCAGACTCGGACGATCGCGCTCGTTCGACAGCGCAGTCATCTCCCAAGCCCGCTCAGGAGATCCCATGTTCAGGAACTGACGCAAGGAGCGATTTCCGAGCGGGTTGAGATTCAGCTCTTCTGAATCTAGCCTTTTGCCCGCCACGGCATGCAGCGAATCCACCAGTTGTTCGGCCGACATCTGTCGCCGCACGGGCCCGGCGAATAGCTTGGCCGCCTCGCCGGGCGAGGCCGGGTCGTCAGGGACGGGACGCCGTTGATACGTGTGTGACCGGAAGATCAATCCGCTCAAGTGCTTCAGGTCGTAGCCGCTCAGCACAAACTCCCTAGCCAAGAAGTCCAGCAATTCGGGATTGGATGGCTCTGCGTCTTCCCAGTCATCCAGCGGCTCGACGATGCCGCGGCCCATGAACCGGGCCCATACGCGGTTGGCGACCACGCGGGAAAACCGATGGTTCGCTGGATGGACCATCATCGTCGCCAGCACATGCCTTGCGTCGACCGAGGTGTTCCTTGGCGGCGGGGCCAACTTGCCCACATCGGGAAATTCATCGAACGCCCAATGCGGATCAATCGACTCCCCGGCCTCCAGGGTGATCTCGACGTATGGCTCCCGGCCCCCTTCCCGCACCGGAACGGTGCTCGATGCCGGGAGAACGACCGCGTCTCCCTCGAGCATGGCCGCCATGCTGAAGAGGTCCTTCTGGCGGAAGGGATGGAACGGGGCGTCGTGGCAGCGCGCGCAGGACAGCTTGTTCGCGAGAAATGCCTGCGAAACGATGTCGGCCTTGGCAGCCATCGGCGCGTCATTCAGGCTGGCCATGCCAAAGCCCGCCGGGCCTCCCTGGTACAGGCTCCCTTCCATCTCGATGAGTTCCACAACCAGGCGGTCGAATGCGTATCCGTCCGCGAATGCCTGGTGGATGTACCAGCGGAACGGCCCGGTATTGTTCAGGTCCGGCTTGAGGATGCCCGGATTCTCTGCCAGGACATCCTGCCAATAGGGAACCCAAGAATCGGCCCAGTCCGGGCTCTCCAAGAATTGCTCGATCGCCAGGGTCCGCCGCGTCTCCGCTGGCTGGGCCAGAAACGACCTCACCATCGTGGCCGACGGCACAAGGCCGGTCGTATCCAGAGCGAGACGGCGCAAGAACTCAAGATCGCCCACCAGATCGTTGGGCATTAGCGACGCCTTCGCGAGCCCCTCGTAAACGAAACGGTCCACGTCGTTGTGAATCCACTCGTTGTCGTCAACCCGCGGAATTTCCGGGCCTGGCTGCGACAGGGTCCACTCCCGCGCTTGCCGATGTCGTTCCTCCCACTTCGCCTCGACGGACTCATCAGACTGCCTCCGTCGCTCGATGTCATCTCGATGGTGTCGGAATCTCGACGCAATGGCGAACTCCGACCAGTCCGTATCCGTCAGCAACGGTGCGTCCGAGCCACCGATCACTCGGTCGATCTCGCCAGGACGGGCCATGCTCACGGAGAGCTCCCCCGGAAACGGGGCGAGGCCCTTGCCGCCGATCACCGCGACCAACCGGAAGGAATGCTCCCCTGCCTCCAGACGAACGGTCGCCAGAACGTCCTGGTGGGCCGGCGGAGCGGGTCGGATCACTCCGTCTGACTCGGAGGGCTCCGGGAGGGCATCGTGCGCTGCTTTGTTCGGCGCTTGAGCCTTCGTGCGAAGCACTGGCTTGCCGTCGACCATGAACACAGCCAGCCCCTTGGATCGCAAACGGATGCGATACTCACCGCGCTCCAGCGTCTGTTCCATACTCGCTTCGAGAGAGAACGGCACAGAGCGGTCCAAAGGAAGAGCGTTGCCGCTGAACTTGGCAGGAATGCGCACGAAGGCAAAGCCGGATTCCGCGTACTCCGTCGTGGGGCCGCCCTGCGGGTCCAGCCAAGCTTCCTCGCCAAGGTCTTCGAAAATCCTCACCGTCACTGGTTGATCGTTCGCGCTGAGAAGCCCGAGCGAACCTGTCGCAAACAAGAGGATGGCCAGCATCGTGTTACAAAGACGGGCACCGTCGAAGGTGCGAGTTTTCGGGTGTCTTGTTCCGGAGATTGGGAGCCACACGACCACATTATATTTGCAATTTGTGGATTCCAGTTGTTCTGAAGGAGAATTTCCGAACTCGCGCGACCCCAATTCGCTCATGAGGGTGAGAAATGCTGTCGTGGCGACATGGAGGTTGTCGTTTCCGGGAAGCAGCCCGGATGACGGTACTGACGGCGGCTCCCCCTGGTGCGAACGGGCGGCCAACCGCCCTGCCGCACCAAGCGAACCGCGTCCCGGACCTTCGGCATGGCCGGTCGTTGTCGTCGCAGATCCAGACCCAATCAGCGCCGCGCAATCGGGCGCGCGGAAGCTGCCGAGGATGGCCTACGCCAGCCAGTCCTGAACGACGGTGCCGTGCACATCGGTCAGGCGGAAGTCCCTCCCGCTGTACCGATAGGTCAGCTTCGTGTGATCCAGGCCCAGCAGGTGTAGCGCCGTCGCATGAAGGTCATGGGGCGTGACCGGATCCACGGCGGCCTGGTAGCCGAAGTCATCGGTGGCCCCGTAAGCCTGCCCGCCGCGGATCCCGCCGCCGGCCAGCAGAATCGAGTAGCCGGGAGGATTGTGGTCCCTGCCCCGCCCCACCTTTTCGGTTCCGGAATTCTGGATCATCGGCGTTCGGCCGAACTCGCTGCCAACGATCACCAGCGTCTCGTCCAGCATTCCGCGCAGCTTCAGGTCCTCGATCAGGGACGCGATCGGGCCGTCGGAACGGTCCGCATGATCCTTCTGGGTCATGATGTCGTCGTGGCTGTCCCACGGCTGCCCGTCCCCGTAGTAGACCTGGACCACCCGCACGCCCGCTTCCGCCAGGCGCAAGGCCATCAAGCACCCGCGTCCGAATTCCCCGTCGCCGTAGCGCTCGCGCACGTGTGCGGGCTCGCTGCCGAGATCGAAGATGCCCGGTGCTTCAGTCTGCATCCGGAACGCGGTTTCCATAGCCTCGATATTCGACTCGAGGCGGGGATCGAAGCCGACGCGCCGCACGAAGGCCGAGTCGATCCGATCGAGCAGATCCAGCTGCCGGCGCTGCTGGTCGCGCGTGTACGTTGCATTGGCGATGTTCCGGATGACCTTGTCGGGCGTCTCCGCGTTGTTGCGAAGCAGGGCACCCTGGAACTCGGTCGGCAGGAACGAGGACGACCAGTTCCTCGCGGCGCCGACGGGAGTGCCCGGGCACAGCACGACGAACCCGGGAAGGTTCTGGTTCTCCGAGCCCAAGCCGTATACGACCCAAGAGCCGAACGAGGGCCTGGAGCCCCCGCGCAAGGCGTGCCCGGTGTTCATCATCAGCATCGAGGGCAGGTGGTTGACGCTCTCGGACCACATCGAGCGCACCACGAGGATGTCGTCGATGCACGAGCCGACCCGCGGGAAGATGTCGCTGACCTCGACGCCGCTCTCGCCATACGGCCGGAACTCGAACGGCGACTTCATGAGTCCGCCGGAGGCCCTGTCTGTCTTGACCTTCGGCCCCGGCATCGGCTTTCCGTCAAACTTGGCAAGAGCCGGTTTCGGGTCGAACGTGTCGACGTGCGACAGCCCGCCGTTGAGATACAGGAAAATGACACGTTTCGCTCGCGGGGCGAAGTGCGGGGTGCTCCCGCTCGCCGACATCAGGCCGTCCGCGAGGCCCACGGTTCCGAAACCGGCCCCGAGGATTCGAAGCGTGTCTCTACGAGAGAGTGGCATCAGTCTCACCTCACCGTCAGGAATTCGCTGGACGCAAGCAAGACTTGGCAGTACCGCTCCCACGTGTCGGCTCCCAGGTACTCGCGCCCGGCGGCGAGCTCGCCACCATCCGGCTTGCGGCTGAACAGCAGTTGATACGCCCGCCGGATGCGGGCGTCGGGACCGCTCCCGGCATCCGCGGCCAGCCGCTTGGCAAGGGCGCTCGACTGCTGGATGAAGAACGGATTGTTCAAGTAGTAGAGGCGTTGCAGAGGACCCACCGTCACGTCCCGTTCCGGCGAGTGAGCCTTCGCGTCCGGGAAATCGAACAGATCAAGACTCGGGTCGGGGTTCGTCCGATCCACCTTGCCGTACAGGGTGCGTCGCACATTCTCGTCCGCCAAATCTTCTGGCGGTCCGCCACGGGAGAGGTCGATTCGGCCGGACACGGCCAGAAGCGCATCGCGCAACGTCTCGGCATCCAAGCGTCGCACAGGATTGAAACGCCAAAGCAGCCTATTGTCGGGATCCGCCTCGAAGTTGGCCGCCAGAACCTTGGAGCTGCGACGGTAGGCATCCGACATGAGGATCGTCTTGTCGAGTTCCTTGATCGACCACCCCGAGTCGATAAACTCTGACGCCAGCCAGTCCAGCAGTTCCGGATGCGTCGGGCGCTCCCCGAGTTGGCCGAAGTTACTGGGCGTGGTCACTATGCCCCTGCCGAAGCGCCACTGCCACAGGCGGTTAGCGAAGACGCGGGCCGTGAGCGGGTTTTCGGGCGAGACGATGGCACGGGCCAGTTCGAGCCTTCCGCTGCCTTGCTGGAACGGTCTGGGATGGTCGCCGCTCAGAACGGAGAGAAAACGCCGCGGCACGGCAGGGCCAAGGTTCTTTCTGTCGCCGCGGATCGCGAGCCGGACGTCCTTGGGATCCTTCGCATCCCGGTATGCGTGGAGGAACGGGTACGGCGGCGGGACGGCTTTCTTGAGCCGCGCAAGCTCGGCTTTCTGGGCCTCGAGATGGTGGAGCCACAGCCCGCCCAGGAATCGTTCAATCTGGTCCGGGCCGTAGTGATAGACGCCCCCCACGAAGGGCAAGCCCCGCTTCCTCGCGGGCGGAGCCGTCATGTCCCGCCACAGGTAGTACCGCACCGGCTCGATGAATTCGAGGTTGGTGTTGAGCAGCGTACGCTGCGTCCGGACAGCCTCCGCACCGCCGAGCTTGACATAGTTCCGGTCATCCACGGCTCGCTTCTCGAGGTGGATCGAGAGCAGCTGCTGCTGGAAGTCCGATGCTGCCTCCCGGGCCTCGTCCAGCGAGGCTCCCCGATCCATCAGCGCATACCAATCGTCCAGGTACGGATGCTCGTGCGGGCGGGCCTTCAAGTACGCCAGCCAGCGATCGAGGGTCTCTCGGTCAAGGCTGGCTTCATCGGCGACCTGCTGGGGGTTCGCCCCTCGATAGGCCACCCTATAGCCGGCGACAAGGAAGTCGGCCGTGCGCTGCATCAAGACGTCGATCAACTGGTCGCGTTCCTTCTGCAGGAACAGGTCGATGGCGAGCTTCTGTTCTTTGACTCTCTCGTTCGCGGCATCGTGGGCTTCCACCTCTCGAGCTGGCGCTAGGGGGTAGCGATGATCGTCCGTGCTGCTGAACACGCCCTGCATCGCGTAGAAATCGGTCTGGGGGATCGGATCGAACTTGTGATCGTGGCATTGCGCACAGCCGATGGTGAGGCCCAGGAAGGTCCTTCCCGTCACATCGACGCGGTCGTCGTCGCGGTCCCTCAAGGCATGGAATCCCAGAGCCGCGAGATTCTCGCGCCGTTCGGCCTCCGGCAGAAGGTCGGCCGCAAGTTGCAATACGACGAAGCGGTCGTACGGAAGATCACGGTTGAACGCGTTGATTACCCAGTCCCGGTACCGCCAAGCGTTCGGTAGAGGGGTGTCGGCGTAAGCGGCCGACTGCCCGTCTGCATAGCGGGCCAGATCGAGCCAGTGCCTGGCTAGGCGCTCCCCGTAGTGGGGTGATGAGAGCAAGCGATCAATCAGCCGTTCGTAGGCCTCGGCCGAGTTGTCCGCCAGGAACGCAGCTGTTTCCTCGGGCGTCGGCGGAAGGCCGAGCAAATCGAAGCTCAGACGTCGGATCAAGGTTGCCTTGTCGGCAGGCGGGGCTGCTTCCAGCCCGGCTTCGAGAAGGCCTTCGCTGATAAACCCGTCGATCGCTTTGTCAGGGTCAGCCCCTGCTGCCTCCGGCCTTCGGACCGCCTTGAATGCCCAGAAGTCTCGCGCCTCGGGCGAGATCTGGGGTGCGGCGGCGACGGAGCCGCTTGTCGCGGGCCATTCTGCCCCGCCCGCGATCCACTCTTCCAGAACGGCGATTTCCGGCTCCGAAAGCACCTCGGTCGGCGGCATCTTGAGCTCGTCGTGCGTGCGACGCACGGCGGCGAGGAGGAGGCTCGAAGAGGGTTCGCCGGGAATCACCGCTGGGCCCCGGGTGCCTCCCTGCAGGACTCGCTCCAAGGAATCGAGGCGCAAGCCGCCCATCTCCGAATCCGAGTGACAGGAGTAGCACTTCGCCGCGAGGAGCGGGCGCACCTTGGACTCGAAGAAATCAGGGCTGCCCGCGGACAGGGAACTGACCGTCAAGAGCACCGCTATGGCCAGATGCTTCATACGGGAAACCCGATAGCGTGTAGGCAGCGCGTAAACATAGGCTACATCAATTCAGCAGCACTTCCCGCATGCCGTCCACCTCCGAGAGCGACTACACGCTAGATTTCTTGTCGAAGCGTACGAGGCCTTGCCGCACTCCTGATGTACGGGTGGCACAAGAGACGCTACCCACAGCACACTGCTGAGACTGGAAGCGGAAGTCCGATTAGGAGATTGACTTATTTAAGTCGAAATGCTATTCTTGGTAATCGATGGATAGCTTGCGCACTAGCGTGGACATCCCCCGCGACTTGCACCGGAGGCTGCACGAGGCTGCGAAGTTGCGCGGCTGCTCGGCCCGCCAGCTGATTCTCGAGAGCGTTGAGAGGATCGTCTTGGAGACGTGTCCGCAGAGACCGCGGCGCCGGCTTTCGCTGGAGCGGGCACCGGTGTCATCGCGCGGTCGCGTATTCGACCTCTCGTCGGAAGAGATCCATGACCTTATTGAGTTTCCCTGACATCAACGTTTGGCTGGCCCTGCTTATCGACGACCACATCCACAGGCCGGCAGCCCTCGCATGGTGGCGCGCAGACCATTCTCATCAGATTGCATTCTCGCGCCTTACCCAGATTGGCGTGCTGCGCCTGCTGACAACATCGGCCGCGATGAACGGTCAGCCGCTAACGATGGCGGAGGCATGGTCGGCCCACGACCAGCTGTACTTGGACGACCGGGTGGTCTTCCTAACTGAACCGCCGATGCTAGAGCGTGCGTTTCGTAACGCAGCTTCCAACGATCAAGCCTCTCCAAAGCTCTGGGCGGATGCCTACATCACGGCATTCGCCGAGGTGTCGGGGGCACAAGTGGTGACCTTCGACCAAGCGTTGGCTGGTCGGTGTCAGGGCAGTCGCTTGCTACCCGCCTAGCGCGACCCTGTCCGGACTGTGCCGATTAAGCTCTCGGCTGAACAGATATTCGAGGTTCCATTGCCGAGCGCGTTGGAAGCCAGGCTCCAGACCTACTGCCCGCCTACATCTCGAATCGGAAAAGCCTCCAAGCGTGTTCCCCGAGAGGTAGGATAGCTTCCGTTGTTGTCGGCTAGGCCTTGATCTTTTCGGCACTCGGAGGAAACCAGCGATGCGAATGGCGGCCACGATCCTTTGCTTGGGAGCCACGATTGGCTGTGCCGAGCAGCGACTTGACCTGTCCGTCCTGTCCGGCGCCCCGGACATGGTCACCGGAGGCGACGCGCTCGTCGAGGTAGGCGGTGCCAGTGCCGGCGCATTGCAGATTGAGCTGGACGGCCGCGACGTCACCTCCTCGTTCCGGAGCGGGATCGACCCTTCTCGCCTGGTCGGGCGGCTGTCTGAACTGAAGATCGGCAAGAACACCGTCACGGCGAGGGTGGGAGAGCGCTCCACCAGTCTTGAGCTGATCAATCACCCGCGCACTGGCCCCGTGTTCTCTGGGCCGCACCAAGAACCCTTCGTTTGCCAGACCGAACAGGCCGGGCTGGGACCGCCCTCCGACAACAATTGCAGTGTCCAGACGCGGAGTGCGTACTACTACTGGTCCACCGACCGTATTGACCCGCAGCAGCAAAGGAGCCGGACCGCTAGGAATCCGCCAGGCTTCAAGCCCCTAGATCCGTCGGCGCCACGCCCGTCCGATATCGCCCGCACGACGACCACAGAGGGGCATGAACAAGACTTCATCGTTCGAGTTGAGACGGGCACGATCAATCGAGCGATCTACGAGATTGCGTTCCTCCACGATCCGGCGGACGGCCTTCCGGATCCGTGGAGCATCGCCCCGAGCTGGAATGGTCGCCTGGTGTACCGATTCGGCGGGGGCTGCCGCGCCGGGTACCGCCAGGGCCTGATCCGTTCCGCGTTGCAGGACAGAACCTCGCTTGGGAACGGATATGCCGTGGCGATCTCGTCCCAGAACGTGTTTGGCAACAACTGCAACGACGTGATTTCAGCTGAGACCGCGATGATGGTGAAGGAGCACTTCACCGAGAGTTTCGGCGTTCCTGTCCACACCATTGGAGTGGGAGGATCGGGCGGTTCGATGCAACAGCACCTGATCGCCCAGAACTATCCCGGTCTCCTAGACGGCATCATCCCGGGTGCGAGCTACCCGGACACGGTGACGCTCGCCCCGCCGGTCACGGATTGCTCGCTGCTGGCACGGGCAATCGATAGCAGTGCGCACGACTGGAGTGAGGATCAGAAGAAGGCCGTTTCGGGATTCGCGACATGGGCGACATGTGAGAGCTGGATGAGGTCGTTCTCTCCGGCGCTGATCCAACCTGGCAGTTGCCACGAAGTGGTTCCCAAGGAACTGGTCTATCACCCTGTGCAGAGGCCCGACGGCATACGATGCGGCTTTCACGACAATTTGGTCAACCTTGTCGGGCGCGACAGCGCGACAGGCCTGCCCCGCAGAGCGCTCGACAATGCGGGCGTGCAATACGGCCTGCAGGCCTTCAACGATGGCGTGATTGACGCTGAGCGGTTCATCGAGCTCAACGAATCGATCGGTGGATTCGACGACGACGCGAACATCGTGCCCGAACGCTCGTCCACGGACGAGGATTCGCTGAGGATCCTGTATGAAACCGGTCGCGTGAACTCCGGTGGCGGCTCGCTCGGCTCGATTCCGATCATCGATACGCGCAGGTACTCGGACCCGAGCGGAAACATTCACGACCGCGTTCGGACATTCGTGATGGGTGCACGGCTGCAGACGGCGCACGGTAGCGCCGCCAATCACGTCATCCTGACGAATCCCCCGCCGGGCTTGGATGTGGTCCGGCTGATGGATCAGTGGCTGGATGCAGTGGCCGCAGACGAGTCGGGCGACGAGCCAATCGCCGCAATCGCTCGAGGCCGGCCGGCTGATTTGAGCGATGCCTGCTGGTCGGCCGAAGGGGAGCGGCTGGCGGACGATGGGGCAAGCGGGGACAGCGGGCCTTGCAGCGAGCTCTACCCGCCGAGCGGCGATCCCAGAATCGCAGCCGGGGCCCCGCTTGAGGGCGACATTCTGAAGTGCCAACTGAAGCCGCTCGATCCCGCGGACTACGGGCCTTCTCTCAATTCGGAGCAGTTGACCCGCTTAAGCGCTGTCTTCCCTGGCGGTGTTTGCGACTACTCCAAGCCGGGCATCGGGCAAGTTCCTCTGGAACGGACCTGGATTCGGTACTGAAGCCAGAGCGTCCGATACGTCAGAGCGGCCGGATTCACTGCAGCGACCCGAAGCACGGCCCGCTGAACCGGGAGTTGGGAGGGAGAGTTAGAGATTTGGGATGGAAGCGACGACGTTATACCGGGAACCCCCCAACGAGCGCCTAAGACAAGAGCTTGTCCACGACCCGCCCGCTGACGTCAGTCAGACGAAAGTCGCGTCCCATGTGCCGGTAGGTCAGCTTCTGGTGATCGAAACCGAGCAAATGCAGGACCGTCGCCTGGAGGTCATGGACATGCACCGGATCCTCGACCACGTTGAGACATAGGTCATCGGTCTTGCCAAGTACCTGGCCGCCCCGCAGGCCGCCACCAGTCATCCACATGCTGTATGCGTTGGGGTGGTGATCGCGGCCGGCGCTGTCGGCGTCGTCAGGCCGGCGAAGTTCCACCATCGGGGTCCGGCCAAACTCCCCGCCCCAGACCACGAGCGTCTCGTCCAGGAGCCCCCGCTGCTTGAGGTCCTGGACGAGATAAGCGTTCGACTGATCGACTTTCCGGCATCGCTTCGGGAGATTCTGGTTCAGCCCGCTGTGGTCATCCCAGCTGGCGTCCATCATCAGGACGAAACGGACCCCCCGCTCGACCATGCGCCGGGCAAGCAGGCAGTTGGTCGCATACTGCCTTTGCCCCTCGTCATCGCTGTTGACGCCGTAGCCCTCGAGAATGTGGTCAGGCTCGTCGGAGAAGTCCAGCAGTTCCGGCGCCGACATTTGCATGCGGTACGCAAGTTCGTAAGACGAAATACGGGAGGCGATCTCCAGGTCGCCGGTCGCCTCGAACTGGATTTCATTCAGCCTGCGGACTGAACGGAGCGTTTCCTCCTGAAGGGCGTCGCTGACGCCTTCAGGGTTCGATAGGTACAGGATCGGCTCGCCGCTGTTCCGAAATACAGTGCCCTGGTAATGGGATGGCAGGAAACCGCTCGAGAAGTTGCTCGAGCCACCGCTAGTACCGCGCCCGGAGGTCAGCACAACGAATCCAGGCAGGTTCTGCGATTCGCTTCCGAGCCCGTAGACCGACCAGGCGCCCATCGTCGGCCTGCCGAACTGCGTGTGCCCGGTGAAGAGCAGTAGTTGCCCCGGATGATGATTGAACGCGTCCGTGTGCATCGAGCGCACGAGGCAGATATCGTCCGCCACCGTCCCGAGCTTGGGCATCAGTTCGGACAGTTCCATGCCGCTCTGACCGTGCCGGTGAAAGGCGAACTTGCTCGCCATGACCCTCGCGGAGGGCTTGATGAAGGCAAGCTTGAGGTCCTTGGTCATGGACTCCGGCAGGGCCTGGCCGTGATGGTCTTCTAGAGCGGGCTTCGGATCGAAGAGTTCGTACTGGCTCGGACCGCCTTCCATGAACATGAAGATGACGTGCTTCGCTTTGGCCTCGAAGTGCGGCGGCTTGGGAGCCAGTGGATTTACATCGGGCAAGTTGGCCGCCGTGAGTCCGTCCCTCGCGAGCAGGTCGCCGAGAGCGACCATGCCGATTCCCGAAGCGACGTTCTTGAGGAAGTCCCTCCGTAGCTGGATCGCCTGGAACTGCTGCTGGGTCATCGCCTCACTCCCGTGTGATGAATTCGTCCGTGTTCATCAGGACCCGCCCTATCCCGACCCACGCTGCGACCTCGGTGGCCTCGTGGCCGCGCAAGTCGATCCGCGCCAGTTTCTTCGCTTCATCCGGTGCTTGCTTCAGAATCCGCTGTTGCCGCCGGAACGATTCGGCGAGTTGCTCGGCCTCGCCGCTGCGAGGCTTCCGGACCAATGTCATTTGGAACATCCGGCTTAGACGCCCGGTCCAGTCGGGCGGGGACTCAGCGAGCACTCGGATCGCGAGGGCACGTGCCGACTCGACGAAGACCTCGTCGTTCAACAGGTTCAAGGCCTGCAAGGGCGTGTTCGACCGCCGTCGCCTGCTCGCCGTGCGATTCGAGTCCGGAGCATCGAAGTTCATCAACTGGGGGTAGGGAGCGGTTCGCTGAAAGAAGGTGTACAGGCCTCGCCTGTAGCGGTCCGCCCCTTCACTGTCCTTCCAGCGGTCCGTATCCCAGCCATAGGTCAGGTCTACGACGCCCGCGGGCTGTGGCGGATACACGCTGGGGCCGCCGATCTTCGGGTATAGCAGGCCGCTGACCCGCAGAGCCGAATCCCGCAGGATCTCGGCGGACAGGCGGATCCGGTTCTGGCGAGACAGCCAAGCGTTGTCCGGATCCCTTTCTGCGATGTCCGGCCGGGCGTGCGAGGTCTGCCGGTAAGTGGCAGACATGACGATCGACCTGTGCATCCGCTTCATCCTCCAGCCATTCGACCGGAACTCCGAAGCCAGCCAGTCCAGCAGTGCCGGGTGCGAGGGGGCCTCGCCCTGGAGCCCGAAATCCTCGGATGTCCGAGCCAGTCCGCGCCCGAAGAACTCCTGCCACATCCGATTGACGGCGACACGTGCCGTGAGCGGGTTGTCTGTTGACAGGATCCATTCGGCAAGGTCCAGGCGTGTCGCCCGTCCAGCCGCCGCAGAATCGGGCAAGAAGGACGGAGGCCGTGGCGCGACCTCAATGCCCTGGCGGTCCCACTGCCCGCGAACTCGCAGGAAGGTCTTGCTGGGCTTGTCCCGCTCGCGGATGATGCGGGCCTCGCTCAGTTGAGGATAGGTGGACTTGAGTTCCTTGAGCTTCTTGCGGAGTTCCTTGAACCCCAGTTGCTCGATGCGCTCCTTGGGAACAACCGTGAAGTACCAGTCGATGAAGTAATCGGTCAGCACTTCGCGTTCCCGAAATGTTCGCTCGGCCGGGTCTTTGTTCAGGACTTCCCCGCCGTTGTCAGTCATCTGGAACAGAACGTCATAGCAGAGGTCCCAGTCCGTGCGCTCGCCGGGACTCGCGCCGGCGATCTTCATCTGACGCTCCCATTCGGGCTGCAGATCCGGAACGTGATGCTCTTCGAGCAGTTCCTTGCGCTTCCGCAGATACTCGGCCCGAGCTCTCAGGTACGGCCCCATCTCGCCCGGCAGGGGTGCGTCGATTTGTGTATCCTCCAGATTGTCGAAGTACGCATAGAACGAATAGAAGTCCTCCTGCGTGATGGGGTCGTACTTGTGGTCATGGCACTGCGCGCACTCCACCGTCAGCCCTAGCCAAGTCGTTGCCACCGTGTTGACACGGTCCAGCGTTTCCTCGAACCGGGACTGGTCGTAGATCGTGCCGCCCTCGCGGTTCCGCAAGGTGTTGCGGTGGAAGCCGGTCGCAGCGAGCTGGTCCGGTGTCGGGTTCTCCAGCAGGTCAGCGGCCAGCTGGAGCTTGGTGAACTCATCGAAGGGCAGGTCCCGGTTCAGGGCTTCAATGACCCACTCACGCCAGCGCCAGGCGCTTGGCCGGGCAAGGTCCTTCTCGTATCCGTCGGAGTCGGCGTAGCGAGCGAGGTCAAGCCAATGGCGGGCCCACTTTTCGCCGTAGTGCTTCGAATCCAATAGCGCATCGACCAACCGCTCGTACGCTCCCGGGCTGGAATCGCCCAGAAATGCCTCAGCCTGCTCCCACGTTGGCGGCAAGCCGATCAGGTCCAGACTCAGGCGGCGCAGGATGGTCAGTTTGTCCGCCGCGGGCGAAGGATCGATCGCTTCCGATTCGAGCTTCGCGAGCACGAACCGGTCGATCGGGTTGCGGACCCACTCATCGCCACGAACGCGTGGGGGCTCTGGACGGGTGATCGGCTGGAAGGCCCAGTGCTCACTCGCCGAGGCGCTTGCGATCGCGGCGTCAACTTCGGAGTCCTCGGGCCACGATGCACCCTGGTCGATCCACGCACGCAGGATCCCCACCTCCTCGCGACTGAGGCGGGGATCCACAGGAGGCATCCGGAAGCCTTCGTCCGGACTGGCGATGCGAAGTATCAGAGCGCTGCCGGCGCTGTCGTTCGGCACTATCGCCAGTCCGCTGTGCCCTCCTTTGCGGGCCGCGTCGCGCCGATCAAGACGAAGGCCGTTCATCTGAACGGACGGACCGTGACACGCGTAGCAGCGGGTATGCAGTATCGGCTGGACATCGGCAGCGAAGTCAACAATGCGGTTCGCTACGGGCGGCAATTCAACCGCGGCAGTCGCGACCGCTGGCATGGAACCGGCTCCGGCCGCAAATACCGTCCAATAGGCCGCAATCCGAAATGACGAGGGCATGGCGCTGCTTCTCGCTGTCGCCTCCATTCTAGGCCGGGACCCAGGTGCGGGTTTCAACGCCGACGTGATCCGACCAGGCTGCCCACGGGGACCGGAGGCACAACGAGGCCGGTCGCGTAACATCTTGTTCAGGCGTCGGACCAAGGCCCCCCATGCGTCTCGCACTCCTGGCGATTCTCTGTGCCGTCACATCCGCGGCAGCCCCCAACGTCCTGTTCGTCCTGCTCGATGACCTGGGCTACGGGGACCTTCGAGCCTACGGCAACCCGTACGTGGACACGCCGCACATTGACTCGCTGGTCCGCAGTGGTGTGCTGCTAACCCATCACTACGCCCCTTCGCCGCTCTGCGCCCCGGCGAGGGCCGGCTTTCTGACCGGCCGCTACAACCATCGCACCGGTGCCGTGGATGTCTCGAGCAACCGCGGCATCGATCGAATCGCCCCTTCCGAGAAGACCCTTGGGGACTATTTCCGGCACGCCGGCTACACCACTGCACTGATCGGGAAGTGGCACAACGGACTGTACAACGCGGATGTGCTGCCGCACAGGCGCGGCTTTGACCTCTTCTTCGGCTTCCCAAACGGCGCCCAGGACTATTGGCGCTGGAATCTGATGCGCAATGGGGTCTACGACAGGCCGGACGGTCGCTACCTTCCGGACGTCTTCAGCGACGAGACGATTCGCCTCATCCGCGACCGCCAAGGGCCGCCGTTCGCAATCTTCCTCGCCCACAACGCGATCCACGACCCGTTTCAAGCTCCTCAGGAACTGGTCGAAAAGTATCAGAGGAGGGTCGGGTTCCGCTATGGCCGAACGGTCGCCACGATCTACGCAATGATCGAAGCGCTGGATGCGGGCCTCGGACGAATCTTCGCCGCGTTGAAGCGGGAAGGCATCTGGGATGAGACGATCATCGTGGTTACCAGCGATAACGGCGCCATCCTGAACCGACGGACGGATCTTGACGCTTCGACGTACCGGTTCCACGCTGGCCTCTCCGGCAACAAGGGCGAAGTTCTTGAGCAAGGCATTCGCGTGCCGGCAGTAGCCAGCTGGCCTGGGAACTTTCCGGCAGGACTGGTGGTGAACGCCCCGATCCACGGCTGCGACTGGTTGCCGACGCTCTTCCACGCGACTGCCGTAGATTCCCCGCCAGGGGCCAAGCCGTTGGACGGCCGGAACGTGATGCCACTGCTGCGGGGCGAGGAGATGCCGGAACTCTCGAATCGCATCCTCCCATTCCAGAAGAACCGCTATACGCCGGTCCGGCACAGCGATGCCGCCATTCGCAAGGGACGCTGGAAGCTCTATTGGCCCGGGTTGAGGCCGACGATGGCGAAGGACGGTCCCCGTGACAATCCTTCGTACCGCCGAGGTGTCACGCACAAGCACTGGGAAATGCCTCTGGATCCCGACATTCCCGACTTCCCGAACGCTGGTGGCGAACCGCCGAGACTATTCGATCTCATCCAGGATCCCGGCGAGACGACGGATCTGTCGGACAGATACCCAGAAGTCGTGCGCGACCTGAGCGGCCGATACGACGCCTGGTTCGACGATGTGATCACCGAATGGAGGCAGGCCAACCGGCTGATTCGAGAGGCTGATCGCAGGTACTGGAGAGATCGCAAATCGCCAGACCCTCGTGTATTGTTCAAGGATTTTTGGATGTGGGACCAAGTTGATGCGTCGCCGGAGGAGGATGATCCGCTGGAGGTGTTTTCCGGGTTCTGGAGCCGCGAACGTACGCGGAAGCCCCGTTGAGCCGCCGCGAAACGCTCGTTTCTCGCCCATTCAATCGGGATTCCCGGCTGAGGCGGGCTCCACTGTCCCCAATGGAAGAGCCCGGCCACCATCCTCCCCTACCAACGCCGGCAACGTCGTTCAAGCTAGATTCACCGTTCACGAGGACTTGGCCCGCAACGTCTGGACGTGCGTGGGTTGCCTGAGAGTGTTTAGGCGGTGAGCAACTCATGCGGCTCGTCGCGCGCTCGAAGAGCCGAACATTCCAGCCTGTTTGGTGTAGAGCGACGGCGGTCGACTAGCAACCGATGTCAGCGCCGGCAACTAGGGCAGGCCGCCTCGCGTCAGAAACCCAGAGCGAGCCTGCTTAGCATCTCGGTTCTTGGTCAGATTGTTTTGACAATCTGATTGGAAATTGCTAAATTAAATAGTGTGATATCAACCGATCGTCAAACAAATGATCCCGTTAGGCTCAACCGCTTCTTGGAACGGCACGCCGTTTTTCGGGTAGACGAGTTGGACCGCTATTTGCGTGACCGGGGATCGTGCAACGTGAACACGCGCAACTCGCTGCTGGCCTATCACCGCAAGCAGGGCCGCATCCTCAACGTACGGCGCGGCCTATATGCAACCGTGCCCTCGGGCATGGACGCGGCATCCATGACGGTCGATCCGTACTTGATAGCGGCCAGGTTGACCGAGGACGCCGTGCTGGCTTATCACACGGCCTTGGAATTCCACGGCAGGGCCTACTCGGCCCAGTGGCAGCTGGTCTACGTCTCGGTGGGCAGGTCGCTCCCACACATCTTCCAGTCGCACGAGTTCCGGAGTGCGCCCGTACCACCGCCGCTCTTGGCGAAGGGCGCGTCAATGTTCGGGGTCACGCGCCATGATCGCTCCGGCGTAGCACTACAGGTGACCAACCACGAGCGCACCCTGGTGGATGTGCTGGACCGGCCGGAGTTGTCCGGAAGCTGGGAGGAGATCTGGCGGTCTCTCGAGTCCGTGGAGTTTTTCGACCTCGATCAAGTCATCGCGTACACCCGCTTGCTGGGGAACGCGACCACCGCCGCTAAGGTGGGGTTCTTCCTAGAGCAACAGCGCGAGCCGCTAATGGTGGAGGAGGCGCACCTCGATGCAATACGCGAACTCTGTCCGCGCCAGCCCCACTATCTGACACGCAGCCAACCCAAACGCTGCCGCTGGGTCAAGGACTGGAACCTCATGATCCCGGCCGAAATCCTAGAACGGTCCTGGGGGGAAACACTGTGAGGTTTTCCCGGGCGGAAATCCTCGCTATCGCTAGGCCCGACGGGTTCGACGAGGGCACCGTAGAGAAGGTCCTCCATCTAGCTCATCTTCTGAATGTCCTGAACTCACACCCGTCGCTCAGGGGGAAGTGGGTGTTGAAGGGCGGCACCGCCTTGAACCTGTTCGTCCTCCGCCTCCCGAGGTTGTCAGTAGACATTGATCTGAACTACATCGGCGCACTAGGGCGCGAGGACATGCTTGCGGAGCGCCCTAGGATCGAGCAAGCGGCCCAAGCGGTCTTTTCTCGCGAGGGGTTCGCCGTCCGGAGAGTGCCGGGCGAACACGCTGGCGGAAAGTGGCGCCTGAGCTACCCGAACTTTACCGGGCAGCCCGCAAACCTGGAGGTGGACTTCAACTTCATGTACCGGCTGCCGCTCTGGGAGATTCACCAAGCCGATTCTTACCCGCTGGGGGATTTCCAAGCTAAGGGTGTTCCCATTCTCGACCTGCATGAACTCGCGGCTGGCAAGCTCGCTGCTCTATTCTCGCGCCAGCAAGCGAGAGACCTGTTCGACTGCCATCACATCTTCGATGCGTTTAAGTTCCAGCGGGAACGGCTCCGCACCGCCTTCGTCGCTTACGGAGGCATGAACCGCAGAGACTGGCGAACTGTCTCGGTCGACGATGTAGCCTTCGACAGCATGGAAGTGGCGAGGCAACTCGAGCCCACCCTTCGAACCCGTCCACCACGGGATCAAGAGGCGTTGTCAGAGTACGGGGCGCGGCTCGTCGAAGAATGCAGGCGGGCTCTGTCCGACGTTTTGCCGTTCACCGACGCCGAACTAGCGTTTCTGGACCTGTTGCTGGAGAGAGGAGAAATCGACGCGTCGCTCTTGACCGCCGACACCACCCTGCAACAACGGATCCAAGCCCAGCCGCTTCTCAAATGGAAGGCCCTCAACGTACGCCGTCACAATGGATTGCGCTGAAAGAACCGCCAGCACGGTGAGAATGGCAGGCCGATTCTGTCTGCCGATTTTGAACAAACTGTCGCCATTGATCGGCAAGTGGTGACAGTTCGCCCGAGCGCAGATTCCGAAGAGAGCAACCTGCCATTTCGAGTGGATCTGTTCGTGCAAGACTACGTACCGGGTGCGTTCTACAAGCAGGAGTTGGTTGTCGGCTAGTTGATCATGTCGGGCAGCCGTCTCGAAGGTTCCTTCTTCCTTGAACAAATCCCTAACGCTCGATCCCATCTTCTCTTCGCTCACCGCCCTAGCTCGTTCTGGCCGTTCCGCATTCCCAGCATCAGAAGCAAGCAATGAACCCTCTAAGCGATTCAATTCCAACCTCTTACGCAGTCGCGACTCAGCGACGTATGCGACGATAGCGCGTGCATGAAGGAGTCCACCTGCACAATGTCCCTCCGATCAGCCCATCGGAGCCTGATCGCCTACGGCATGGCGCTGGCCGTCAGCCTAGCCATCGCCAGCGATCAGGCCGTCGCTGAGCCAGCAGGCCGCAGTCAGGAGCAGCTGCTTCGAAGAGGGTACGAGAGCCAGGTCACGGGGGAACGCCGCGAGTATTTCGTGTACCTGCCGACGGGCTATCACACCGAGCCCGGAAAGCGCTGGCCGGTGATCTTGTTCCTCCACGGCGGAGGGGAGCGCGGCAACGCTATGGAGGATCTCGACCGGATCCTCGTTCACGGACCAATTGCGGAGGCCTGGATCCAAGGGCGCGACCTGCCCTTCATCATGATCTCGCCGCAGATGCCGTTGTTCGACCGGCCGCGCCGCAGCTCCGACCAGCCCGCTCCCAAGAGAATCGAAGACGGCCCGCCTCCAGCCCGCCAGTACGGTCGTCGCCCGCAGCAACCGATGGCGCGCGTGACCGACCTAAGCCTCCCGTCCTTCACGGCCTCGGCGTCGAGAGAGAGCTGGACCAGGATGGAAGGCGAGGTGCTTGCGATGGTTGATGCGACCTTAAGCGAGTTCCGGTCCGACCAAGATCGAGTCTATCTGACCGGATTGAGCTTCGGCGGGGCCGGAACCTGGCACCTAGCAATGGCGGACCCGGACCGATGGGCCGCGGTCGCTCCCATCTGCGGTCCCGGAGTTCCCAGCCGGGTCGATCGGATCGCGGACGCCAAGCTGCCAGTCTGGGTGTTCCAGGGAGGTCGTGACACAGTGGTTCGCCCGGAGCGCGTCTTGGAAACCGTGGTGGCTCTGGAGGCAGCGGGCCATCCGGATGTGCGCTTCACCGTCCACGAGGACTTGGGCCATAACGTCTGGACGCGCGTGTACGAAGGCTGGGACCTGTACGCATGGTTGCTTGCTCACAGGCGGCAGGCCGGAACAGATCAGGAGGATGCACCCTAGAAAGGGCCTTTTCTAGCGCCGCTTCGCAAGCAGCAATCGATACAATCAAGTCGGCGAAGCAGCGCACGCGTATCGATTCACACATGAACGAGGCCGCGCAGAGTGGACAAATTCGGGCTCGCGGATCCCGTGCCTCAGGCTCGATTGGATGCGTTGTCGGCGGCTCTTTGCTCCTCGCCTCTCTCGTCACTTTCCCTGTACGATCTGCTGCAACAGAGGACCTCTTTCATTCTGAAGTGCGTCCGATTCTCGACCAGCATTGTCTGGCCTGCCACGGCCCGGAGAGTCAGCTGAGCGGCCTGAACCTGAGCACGCTGGAAGGATTGCTCGCGGGGGGCGCCCGCCACGGCCCCGCCATCGTCTCCGGCCACCCCGAGCAGAGCGTGCTGATACGGGTGCTACAGGGCGAGGTGACTCCCAGCATGCCGCTGGGCTCGCCTCCTCTGACGGATCGAGAGATCGAGACGATAGCAAAGTGGATCGGGCAGTTCAAGCCGGCACAGGAAGCCGTCGAGGCCAGTGGCTGGAGCCCGTTCCGGGCGAACGGCCGCCCCGACCCGCCGCACGTCTCGCGCGAGGAATGGACCCGCAACCCCATTGATCGATTCATCCTCGCCCGCCTCAAGGCACAGGGCATCGATCCGGCGCCGGAAGCTGACCGGCGCCTCCTCATGCGCCGGGTCTATTTCAACCTGATTGGCGAACCGCCAAGTTTGGACGAAGTGGAGGCCTTTCTCGCCGACGAGGGACATGGCGCCTATGACCGGCTCGTGGACAAGCTGCTCGGGGATCCGCGCTACGGAGAGCGCTGGGGCCGCCACTGGCTGGACGTGGCTAGGTACTCGGACTCCACGGGAGGTGAAGCCAATCGGGAGCTGTATCACATCTGGCGTTACCGCGACTATGTGATCGACGCATTCAACATGGACAAGCCCTACGACGACTTCGTCAAGGAGCAGCTTGCGGCGGACGAGTTTGCCCCGGCAGATCCAGACAAGCGGGTCGCGACCGCGTTCCTGCGTCTCGGAGCGCCTCCGCAGAGCCAGATCCGGCGGGTGGCGCGCCAACAGCATCTCAACGAGCTCACGGGGACAGTCGGGTCCGTGTTCCTCGGCCTGAGCCTCAGCTGCGCCCAGTGCCATGACCACAAGTACGACCCGCTGCCCACGAAGGACTTCTATCGCTTCCAAGCCTTCTTCCTGCCCATTGAGAACATCAACTCAGATGCCGAATTCACGCAGCACACGACCCGCGACATGATGGCCAGTGGACGCGAGACTGCTGACCAGCGGCTGAAGCTGGCCCGCAAGGCTTACGAGGACTACGAGAACGAACTCCTTGCCAAGTTCCGCCGCGTACTGAAGGAAGAAGGTGGCGAACCGTCATCCGCCACCCCCGCGGCCTTGCGAGTGAGGCTGACCGACGCTGTAGCAAACGGCGTCGTCCCACGCGACGAGCCGTCGTTCTCGCTGTCCGAGAAGGTTGAGTACATTCGACGCCTGAGCTTCGTTGACGGCTTCCGTGGCGGAAGGGACATGGGCGTGTACCGACGCCAAGTGGAAAGGCACCTGCCAAGAATCCACACAGTCGAAAACGCACGGGAATCGCCTTACGGCGCTGGATTGCCGGTCCAATTCGTGCGCGTTCGGGGAGAAGTCGACAACCTAGGCGAACGCGTGCTGGCGGGCTTTCCCAGCGCGGTGACGGGAACCGAGGAACCTGCTTCCATGCCTCTCGATTCCCTGGGCAACATCAACCGGTGGCGGCTACCTCTCGCCACATGGATTGCCAGTCCGGAGAATCCCCTCACCGCCCGGGTGATGGCAAACCGTATCTGGCACTGGCACTTCGGACGGGGGATCGTGGCCACGCCCAGCAACTTCGGGGCCAATGGCATGCGTCCCTCTCATCCTGACCTGCTCGATTGGCTGGCCGACGAATTTGTCGCGAGTGGCTGGAGCATCAAGGCGATGCACCGCCTGATCCTGAAGTCGGCCACGTACCGCCAGAGTTCGGTCGCATTCTCCGAGAAGGCGGTCGAGATCGATCCGGGGAACACCCTGCTGTCTCGGATGCCCAGTCGACGCCTTGAGGGCGAGGTCATCCGCGACAGCATCCTCGCAATCAGCGGACGGCTGAACCGCGAACGGGGAGGCCCGGGAGTGTATCCCCGCCTGCCGGAGGCGATGAAAGACCAGATGCTGGTCAAGAACTGGCCTGCCTGGGAGCCAAGCAGCGGGCCGGACTCGAGGAAGAAGTCCGTTTACGTCTTCCAGCGTCGACAGCTAGCCCTGCCCTTCTTGGAATTGCTGGATGCACCCGTCCCGCAGGTCTCGATGGAGGAACGCAGAATATCGACGACGGCAATCCAGTCTCTGGCCTTGCTGAACGGCCGACTCGTCAGAGAGGAAGCGCAACACCTCGCGGATCGTCTGGAAAGGGAGGCCGGGCAGAATTCTCGCGACCAGATCATTCTCGCTTTCCGTCTCGCATTCTCGAGACGGCCCACCGAGGCCGAGCTACGGCGATACAATGACTTTGCCGACAGCCAAGGGCTGGAGGCAATTGGCCGCGTCCTGTTCAACGCCAACGAGTTCGTCCATGTTGATTGACTTTCAGACGGGCAAGCTCACCTCGCGGCGGCAGATGCTGTTGCAGAGCTTTAACGGGCTTGGAAGCCTGGCTCTCGCTTCGCTGCTCTCGAAGGACTCCCAGGCATCGACCCAACGCAGCGCGCCCCACCATCCGCCTAAGGCCAAGAATTGCATCTTCCTGTTCATGTCCGGCGGCGTCAGCCAAGTCGACACCTTCGAGAACAAGCCGGAGCTGCAGAAGATCGACGGGCAGCGCATGCCTGTGCTTCCGGGTTTGGCGACGCAGCTGGACGCGTATGTCCGATCCGATGTGGTGGCGGTGGGCAGTCCCTTCGAGTTCAGGCGCTATGGCGATTCGGGCCGCGAGATGTCGACCATGTTCGGCAAGCTCGGCGGCGTCGCCGATGACCTGGCCTTCGTCCATGGCATCGAGGTCGACTCGCCGTTGCATTCGGCAGCCACGCTCCACGTGACTACAGGTTCTGTCTTCGCCGGCAACCCCTCGGTTGGGGCATGGGTCGCTTATGGCCTAGGCAGCGAGAACGAGAACTTGCCCGGCTACATGGTCTTGCATGACCGCCGCGGCGGCCCCGTCAACGGCTCTGCCGTGTGGCAAAGCGGTTACCTGCCCGCTTCGTACCAGGGAACGCTCCTGCGTTCCTCGGGCCCGCCGATCCTGAATCTAGAATCAACGTCGGGGGACTCCGCAGAGCGCTCGCGTCGCGAATTCGACCTGCTTCGATGGACGAATGAGCAGCATGCGGCCAACCGGCGTTCTAACGACACTTTGGAAGCCCGCATTGCCGCCTATGAACTGGCGTACCGCATGCAGACCCACGCTCCCGGAATCGTGGACTTGTCGGACGAGCCCGCTTCGGTCCAAAACCTCTACGGCCTGGACAACCCCGTTACGGAACCCTTCGGCCGGCAGTGCCTGCTCGCGCGAAGGCTGGTAGAGCGCGGAGTCCGCTACTCCTTGCTGGTCCACGGCTGGGAAAACGGTGTCTACAGCTGGGACCATCACAAGGAAATCCGGGATTGGCTGCCCGCCCGGGCAGAGGAAGTGGATTTGCCGATCGCCGGACTGATCCAAGACCTGAAATCCCGAGGGCTGCTGGACGAGACACTCATTGTCTTCACCACAGAGATGAGCCGGACTCCGTTCATCGCCCGGAGGGCATACGGGTCTCGCGTGGGGCGCGACCACCATCGACATTCGATGGTGACCTGGTTCGCCGGTGCAGGAGTCAAGGGAGGCTCCACTGTGGGTGCCACTGACGAGTTCAGCCTCAGCTGCGCGGAGGAACCCATTCACGTGCGCGACATCCACGCCACGATCCTGCACCTAATGGGTCTGGATTCGGATGCACTCACGTACCTGCACGAGGGCAGGCACAAGCGCCTGACCGATACCGGCGGACGGATATTGAAGGAAATCCTTGCCTGAGCGGGCAAGCATGTCAAGCGAACCGGTTGCGGCCCAACGTCGAGCTAGCCCGCGAAAAAGCTGCGACGATCTATCGATTTCTTCCTTGCGGCCTCTCGAGCGAGCAACCGCAAGTCCTCGGTGTTGCGAAACGGGAATTGCCGACTCTCAGCCGTGCTCTCTATCCCCAAATAGCGGCGCAACGCTTGCATCAGCTGGCGCAAGGGGGCCGGCAGGGCCTGCCGCCTAGTCCTCGAGGTCGCACAAGCACTGAGAAATCCCCGGCTTAACCGCGTTCGCATTTTGAGTCTAGAACTTATACTTGATGCATCGGGCGTGCTCCGGTGCGGCACATGGGCCGATGATCCGCTCTACCTCGATTGCTTGCTTCGCAGCGATGCTGGCGCTGGCAGTTTGTCCCGCTGCTGCCGCACCAGACCCAGGTGCCTTCGCCGAGGTCGTACAGCCGCTGTTCGAGGTCTGCGCGGCGTGCCACAGCCCTAGCGTGGCCTCGGGCGGCATGATCATCGAGCCATTCCTTGCCCCGTCCTCCTTGGAAGAACAAGAGCATAGGGAGGGATGGGAACGTATCCTTCGGAAGGTTCGCAGTGGAGAGATGCCCCCGCCAGGCATCCCGAGACCCCCCGCCGAACACGTGGATGCTCTCGTGGAGTTCGTCGAACACGCGTTCGAGGAAGCAGATCGGTACGTAGAGGCCGATCCTGGCCGTGTGACAGCGCGGCGCTTGAATCGCATCGAATATGCGAACACGATTCGCGACCTGCTCGGCGTACCCTTTCACGCCGAGAAGGACTTCCCCAGCGACGACCGCGGCCATGGCTTCGACAACATCGGGGATGTGCTGACCATCTCGCCGTTTCTGATGGAGAAATACATGGCGGCGGCCGAGCACCTCGCCGCTACCGCGCTCGGCATGAATCGCTGGCCCGCAGAACCGGTCGAAGCGGACTACCAGCTGAAATACAGGACGGCACGCCGTGTCGGACTCAGCGTGATCGAAGCGACACATCGCGTGAATTGGGACGGCGAGTACACCATTCGATTCGGCCTGCCCGGGGAACGAGCGGAGGACGCCGCCCCGGTCGAGTTTGGTTTCTGGATGGACGGGAAACTGCTCCACTCGATGCCTGTCGAGACGAAGCCGTCCGGGCTGGTTTATTTCAGTCCGCACTCGTTGGCGGAAATGAGGCTGAATCTTCCCGCCGGCGATCACGTATTCCGGGCTGGCTTCATCAACGACGAGTTCATCAAGACGCTTCCCCGGGATGACTGGTTTGACCGCAAGAAGAACAAGTTCGTGGAATCCATCACGTTCGTCGGCCCCTTTCCGCCCACCGTCGACAACGTTCGCCGCCAAGAGATCCTGTCTTGCGATCCGGGCACTGGCCCACGCTGCGTAAGGGATATCGTTGCGAACCTAGCCCGACGCGCCTACCGCCGTCCGGTGAGCGACTCAGAGATCGCTGATCTACTTCAGTTCGTAGAGATCGCGAAGGGCGAAGGCATGGGCGTGGAGGAAGGCATGCGGCTCGCATTGCAGGCGATGCTTGTATCGCCGAACTTCTTGTTCCGCGTTGAAGTTGACCCAGATCCGACTGACCCTGCCGCAGCGCACAGGATTTCCGACATCGAGCTGGCTTCGCGCCTCAGCTACTTCCTGTGGAGTTCGATGCCCGACGATGAACTGCTGGCCGTAGCCGAGGACGGAACTCTTAGCGACCCCGACGTGCTCGAAGAGCAGGTTGAGAGAATGCTCGCGGACGAGAAGGCCGTCGCCCTGGGCGAGAATTTCGCGGGGCAGTGGCTGCAGATCAGGAACCTTCACAGCGTGACTCCTGATCCAGACAAGTTCCCGGCCTGGAATTCGGCGCTGCGCGACGACATGATGGCGGAGACGGTTCTGTTCTTCAATCACATGCTGCGCGAGAACCGACCGCTGGGGGACTTCCTCGATGCGGACTTCACCTTCGTGAATGATCGCCTGGCGCAACTCTACGGAATCGACGGCGTGAGCGGACCCGAGTTCAGGCAGGTTGCCCTACCGTCGGATGAGCGCGGGGGCATCCTCGGCCATGCGAGCGTGCTGACGGTGACGAGCTATCCGTCGCGCACTTCGCCGACGATTCGCGGCAAGTACCTGCTCGAGAATATCTTGGGAGCGCCGCCCCCACCGCCTCCTCCCGATGTGCCCGCGCTGGAAGAGGCGGCGGTTGCATCCGCGGCCTCCTTGCGCGAGCAGATGGAGCAGCATCGCAGCAACGCGGTCTGCGCATCCTGCCATGCCCGCATGGACGCTCTGGGCTTCGCGTTGGAAACCTATGACGGCATTGGCCGCTGGAGAACCAAGGACGGGGACATGCCGGTTGACGCGAGCGGCGTGCTGCCGAACGGAAAGGCGTTGAGCGGTCCCGCAGAATTGAGGGCGGTGCTCAAGGAGGACCTGCCAGACTTCGCGCGCACCGTGACAGAGAAAAGCCTGACGTATGCGCTCGGACGCGGCCTCGAGCGGTTTGACCGGATCACTGTGAACCGGATCCTGGATCGAGTCGAAGCGACAGGCTATGGTTTTCGAGACTTGGTTCACGAAGTCATTCGCAGCCCTGCATTCCAGATGCGGCGCGGCGAGGCAGTTGCGGAGCAAACCGCTTCAGCGCCAAAGGAGGTAGCTTCCAGATGATCACCCGCAAAGCGCTCCCACGACGAGCATTCTTGAGGGGTGTCGGAGCGACGGTCGCGCTGCCGTTTCTCGACGCGATGGCGCCTGCACTGGCGGCCAGCCGCATCCCCGGGGGAACACCCCGTCGCATGGCGTTCGTGTATGTGCCGAACGGCATCGACATGCGCAACTGGACCCCCGCGTACGAGGGGCGTTTGAGAGAACTCCCTTCAATCTTGAAGCCGATGGAGCCCCTCAAGGACAAGGTCCTGCTACTGAGCAACCTGACCCAGAACAACGGGCGGGCGTTACTCGATGGCGCGGGGGATCACGGCCGCTGTTGCGGCGCCTATTTGACGGGCGTTCACGTGAACAAGTCGGAATACGACATCAAGTCCGGCATCTCCTGCGATCAGGTGGTGGCGGACCAGATCGGCCGCGAGACCAGATTCCCTTCCCTAGAGGTGGGACTGGAGGACTCCCGCCAAGCGGGCAATTGCGACTCCGGATACTCCTGTGCGTACACGAACAATCTGGCGTGGCGTAGCGAGACCCAGCCGCTGCCGCCGATCCTGAACCCGCGCGACTTGTTCGAGCGGCTGTTCGGCAGGCACGCAGACCTGTCTCCGGAAGAGAGGCAGCAGCAGGGCCGCCTTCAGAAGAGCATTCTGGACTTTGTCAGCGAGGACACGCGGCGCCTGCAAGGCAAGTTGGGGCCGACAGACAACCGCAAGCTAGATGAGTACCTGTCGTCGGTCCGAGAGATCGAGCGCCAGATCGCGCTTGCGGAGAACGACGACACGCAGATCGAGCCTGGATTCGAGAAGCCTCACGGCATTCCAGCGGACTTCGCCGAGCACTTCAAGCTGATGACAGACATCATCACCGTGGCGTTCCAGGCCGACCTGAGCCGCGTGTTGACGTTCCTGGTCACGCGCGAGGGCACCTCCCGCCCCTACCGAGAACTCGGCATCTCGGACGGGCATCACCCTTTGACCCACCATCGCAATCAGATCGAGATGATGGACAAGGTGTCCACCATCAACACCTACCACGTGAAGCAGTTCTCGAAGTGGATGATGCGTCTGAAATCGATCCAAGAGGGCGATGGGAGCATCTTGGACAACTCGATGATCGTGTATGGTGCCGGACTGTCGGACGGCAATGCGCACACGCATCACGACCTGCCGACGATCATGGTCGGCGGAACCGCCGACAAGAACCTGCACAGCGGCCGCCGCGTGGTCTATCGGAAAGAAACGCCGATGACCAACCTTTACCTGTCGATGATGGCAAGCATGGGCGTTGACCGGGAGCATTTCGCAGATTCCAGCGGTCATCTCGATATCGGCTGACACTGTGGCTCGTTCGGCGCAGAAGCACCGTGCAGCTCCTCGCACGCATTTCCCGAGACGAAGGCGGAGCTCGCAGAGGGCCAGCATGGCCGTCGATGTCGACCCGGGTGCCGACATTGAGAACGTTGCAGGCTTGGATGGACGCGCTCGGTTGTTCCCCCCGGCCTGCAGTTGAGGAAGCGTGATGCAAGCAACGGCGAGTGAGCGGCCGATCCCGCCCGTTGGCATCGTCTTTGACTGCGACATGGGCAACGCCATCGACGATGTCCTCGCACTCGCCATGCTCTACGGGTTTTCGGGGAGCAAAGAGGCAGAGGCACGCCTCGTGTCCGTGAGCGTGACGAAGTCGAACCTCCTGGCCGCCGCATTCTGTGATGCGCTGGCACTGTTCTATCGGGAGGCTTCCTTCGCCGCTCTTGAAGCAGCCGGAGGTCCCAAGCTGCCCGACTATCTGCGCAGAAGGCGCGGTCTGCCGATCGGTTACTCCGACAAGGGATGGATGCCTGACGACTCGCCAATGCTGGCGCGGCCCCTGTCCCGGAGGGACTCGGCGGGCGAACCGCTGTATCCGCATGAGGTGGAGGATGTCAACGACACGGCGATGCCGGGACCGCTGATGCGAAACGCTCTCACCGCGCAGCACGACCAGAATTGCATCGTGGTGTTGACTGGGCCGGCAACGAACTTGGCAGAGTTGCTTGATCTGCCGAATGCCAAGCCCATCATCGAAGCGAAGGTCAAGATGCTCGTCGTGATGGGCGGGGCCTATCCCAACGGAGAGCCGGAATTCAATATCATGTCGGACATCGACGCCGCGCGAAAGGTATTCGCCGAATGGCCAACACCGATTGTCGCTTCCGGGTTCGAGGTCGGCAGTGAGCTGGCTTATCCCGCAGAGAGCATCGAAGCCGATTTCGCGTGGGCGGAGGATCACCCTGTCGTTGACGCGTACCGGGCCTACAGGACAATGCCCTACGACACTCCAACTTGGGATCTCACGGCTGTGCTCTACGCGGTACGTCCCGACGGCGGCTACTTCCAACTCTCCGATCCGGGCACCATCAGCGTGCTCGAAGACGGGCGGACGAGATTTGCTTCTTCCCCCGACGGAAGACACCGCTACCTGATTCTTGATCCAGCGCAGAAGGCAAACGTAATCCAGACGTATCGAGAATGGGTCAGTGCCCGACCCGACCCGCCTCAGCGCCGCCGCTAAGGGCGCTGCGCAGTCAGTGGTCATTCGCGGGCCACTGGGCCGAGACCGGATGGGCCAAGGGTCAGCTCGAGCGAGACAGACTTGATGCGCGGCTGATGCTGACAGGGATAGGAGGCTGCCTGCGTCCACTGTCCCTTCTGGATTCCGAAGGCGGAACAGCCAGTCGACGGCCCACATCCACGGGACCCAGAGCACAGGCCCGAACGTCGAGGGTAATGTCGATATCTTTCGGCCTGCCGGGAATCCATGAATGGGCACGGACTCCGGCGCTCGAGGTTCTCTGCATTCGATCAAAGGCTGAATTCCCAAGGTGAATGTCGCGGGTCCGATCCCCGTCTAGCGAGAGCCAACTTGCGACGGCCAGCTAGGGGATGCTCTCCCAAAGCGCTGGTACTTCTTCGGAATCGCTACCACACTGTCCGAACCGGATACCTTCGAATCACACGGTCCGGAGTCACAATCGCCATACCGCCCAAGATCGCTTGAGCGATCAGGATCCGGTCAAACGGATCTCGATGCACGTCCGGCAGCTTGGCGGACTGAAGCGCGTCCGCCTCGTCGATTGACAACGACTCGATGTGGTGGATCTGTCTCTGCTGTGGTAGATACTCGTCTGGCGGCAATTGCAGTTCGAGGCGCCCGAGGTCGTGCTTGACCGCGATTTCCCACGCTGATGCCGCACTCAAGAAGATCTCATTCGAAGCATCAGAGATCAGCGATCGTGCAACGGCACTCAACTTGGAGTGCCCCTCCGCCATCCATATGAAGGTAACGGTATCCAGCAGGAAGCGCATGGTCTCACATCCCTTCAGCGCAGCTTGCCTTCAAACCGATCCAGGAGCTCATCCGGTAGCGGTTCGAAGAATGAATCCGGGATTTCCGCGAGTCCTTTGCCTAATCCGATCGGACGCGGTTTGTCAGCACGCTCCAGAATCGGCCGGATCTCCGCGATCTCACGGTTCCGTCGACAGAGAACAATCCGGTCACCTGCCTTGAGCTTCGCGACATGTTTCGAGAGGTGCGTCTTTGCCTCGTGCATGTTCAATCGAACCACAGACATAACTTAATAATAAACTATGTTCCTAGTCCAGTTAGATTCCCCTGCCCCTTCCACAGAATCGCGGGAAGAGTGAGGAACTCCGATACGGCCGACATGGAGATGTTCGGGAGGTAATCCTTGGCTTCTTCTGCTGCGGAATGACCGGTTCCAACGGGAGCCCGAATTGCAACCGATCCGCCAGCTTGATTGTTCCAGTTCCTAGACCATGTTCTCCATCATGCTCGCTAGTGGTTCGAGGTTCTCTGCCGAGAGGGCTTCAACGCCGCCTTGGAGTGATATCAGTTTTTGATATATTCTATGTGTGAGGAGGAAGCACCGCAAGACCTTGGATGCGATCTTCCGACACCCAGTCCAATCTGGGCTCACCTGGACTGGCATCGAATCCCTGTTCGCGGCGTGCGGAGCCCACATTGAGGAGCGGGCGGGCCCTAGGGTCTACGTCGAGCTGAATGGCGTGGCGGGTCATTTCCGCAGACCCCACCCGGGGAAGGCAGCAAGGAGACGAACCGTCGAGTCGGTGAGGCGATTCCTGCATGAGGCAAGTATCGAAAGAAGCTGAACGACGAAGGGACGCAGCGATGATGAAATACAAGGGGTACCGAGCAGCAATTACGTTCGATGACGAGGCGGGTGTCTTTCACGGGGAAGTGACAGGAACTCGCGACGTGATCATCTTCGAAGGGGTCTCTGTCGTTGAACTCAGGAAGGAGTTCGAATTCTCGATCGACGACTACTTGCGGGCATGCGAGACACGAGGTCGGGCTCCTGACAAGCCATATTCCGGGAAGATCCCGCTGCGGGTCCCCCCAGCGGTACACCGTGCGGCTGATGCGGCCGCCAAGGCTCAGGGGAAGAGCCTCAACGCTTGGATTGCCGAAGCAGTGGAGCGCGAGATTGGCGGCAAGACCGGGGAGATAGAAGGCTATTAAGAGAGTCCTCGAGAGGCCAACCTTCAGCGGCCTTCCGCTACAGCCTCGAAATCGTCAACGCCGATGAGCTCGCGCAGCTTGGGCAGATCTCCGGGCTCGGTGATTAGGTGGAGAGCCGTCTCGCTCTGTGCTGCCGGTCTCTGGTTGGCTGCGATCTCCGCCGCATGCTCCTCAAGCAGCGCGCGCAACTCGTTCACCCGCTCCGGGTGCGCTGTCGACAGATCGTTCGTCTCGCCGACGTCCGCGTCTAAGTCATACAACTCGAATCGTCCCGAAGCTCCGCGGACTAGCTTCCAGTTGCCGCTGCGTACGCCTTCGTCCTCGTAGAACAGGAGCTCGTGCGGCGAACGCGCATTGGGCTTGCCCAGCAGAATATCGAGTGCAGTCTTGCCGTCGATTTGGCGATCGGGCGGGTCCGCCCCTACCAGCGCTGCCAGAGACGGCAGGATATCGAGTGCGGAGACGATCTCGTCGGTCGTCTGGCCCGCCGGGATCGTTCCCGGCCACCAGGTGATCGTCGGCTCCCGCATATGGCCCTCGTACTTGGGGCCGCCCTTGCCGCCGCGCAAGGGGCCCATGCTCATGCCGGCGGAGCCGCCGTTGTCCGACGTGAAGATGACCAACGTCTGTTCTGCGAGGTCGAGCGCCCGCAGCGTGTCGACAACGCGTCCGACGCTGTCGTCGACCTCCTCCACAACCGCCCGGTTTACGTCTCCCCCAGCCCGTGCCGCAATGTCCGGGCGCGCGTATCGCGGCCGATGGATGTACGCGTGGGGCAGATACAGAAAGAAGGGCTCGGCCCGGTGTTCTCGAATGAACTCGATCGCTGCGTCGGTCACGGCCTCGGCAAGAAGCGATTGGTCCGCACCGTCAGCCACGTAGGCAACGACTTGGTCGTTTCGGACAACCGGCAACGGTGTGTAAGGCTCCTTCGTGTGACGATGGCCCTTGAGGTTCCCCGGCCACATGTCGTTCGAATAGGGGATTCCAAAGTACTTGTCGAAGCCGTGCTCGAGCGGCAAGTGCTCCGGCTGATCGCCGAGATGCCATTTGCCGAAGATGCCGGTGGCGTAGCCCGCGCCCTTCATGACCTCCGCAATCGTCGTCTCATTGGGGTTGAGGCCGCGGCGCTCGCCCGGAAACAGCACGTCGCCGTCCATGCCGATCCGATGAGCGTAAGTCCCGGTCATCAGAGCCGCGCGCGACGGCGTGCAGTTCGTGTTCGAGACATAGAACTGGCGAAGGGCGAGTCCCTCCGCCGCCATGCGATCGAGTTGGGGGGTCTTGTTGGTGGTCGATCCGAACGGGCCGATGTCGCCGTAGCCCAGATCGTCGATGAAGATCAGGACGACGTTGGGCTTTGTCCCGTCCGTGGCAGCACAGGACACCGTAAGAAACGCGAGCATCGCGGCGAGCGCACAGACATGACTGGCCAGAGGCATGGTTCGTTGGATTCGGTTGCGACCCATAACAGGCTCACAGGTTCCGCTTGCGGTGGTCCGTCAAGTACTGGTTGTAGTCGTAAATCGACTTCTCCGACCACGGCGCGTTGACCGCAGGCAGACGCGCTGCCAGGCGTGCCTTTGTTTCTTGGTAGGTCGGGTCGGCGGCGACGTTGTTCCACTCGCGCGCGTCGTCCTCGTGATCGTAGAGCTCTTCCGACCCGTCCTCGTAGCGGATGTAGCGGTAGCGCTCATCGCGGACGCCATGGTTGTTGCGGCCATACGTCGTCAGGGCGACGTGCGGCCAGTCTGCCGCTACCGGATCGTCCAAGACCGGGCGGAGGCTATGGCCTTCGTTGGCCGGATTCGCAGGCAGGCCGCACAGGTCCAGCAGCGTCGGGTAGAGATCGATCAGCCCGGCAGGCTTCTGTGTCATTCCGGGCGCGATCCCCGGACCGGCGATCATCAACGGCGTCCTGGTCGCCTCTTCCCAGACGGAGTGCTTGCCGAAGCGATTCTTTTCGCCGATGTGGTAGCCGTGGTCGCCCCACAGAACGACGTAAGTGTTGTCGGCGTAGGGGCTTGCATCGAGCGCGTCGAGCACCTTGCCGACCTGCGCATCCACGAAGGCGATGCACGCCAAGTACGCCTGGACGATATCTTTCCACTGATCCGACTCGATCGCCCAGTCCGTCGTCGGCATCATCGGCAGGGCATGCAGCTGACGAGAGATCTCCGGCACGTCGTCCTGATCTCCAGGCTGGTAGGGCGGCATCTCTAGCTCGTCCGGCGGGAACATGTCGAACCACTTCTGCGGCACATGCCAAGGGACATGCGGGCGCAGGAAGCCGGCCCCGAGGAAGAACGGCTTGTCGTACTCGCGCTGGATCCGTTCTACCGCCCACGTCGCCGTGCCGAAGTCCGGCATCTCCTCGTCGGTCTCCGGGAACGCTCCCCAGTCCGTGCTGGTCCCCTCGCGGTCCCACTTCAGGCGTTTCGGCGGCCGCGGCCCGAAGCCGGCAACACGGCCGCCCGACTCGGCGAAAGCGCCTTCTGGGGCATGTCGGTGAAAGAGCTTGCCAACGCCCATCGTGTGGTAGCCGTTCTGGCCAAACCACTCAGGCAGGAAGGGCGTCGAGCCGGTTTCGGGCGAAGCCTCTCGTAGGTCCCTGTCTTGGATCTGACCGTAGATGCCAGTAGTAGACGGCAGATAGCCGGACATCAGGCTCGCTCGCGAGGGTCCGCAGATCGGCGCTTGGCAGTGCGCGTTGTGAAATACGACCGAGCGGGTGGCAAGGCGATCAATGTTGGGTGTCTTCGCCTGCGGGTGGCCCCCCATGCAGCCCAGCCAGGTGTTGAGGTCGTCCACGGCGAGGAACAGCACGTTCGGCGGAGCAGGCTCAGCCGCAGACTCCGACATTGGCGAACACGCCTGTGACGCCAGTGCGGCAGCGGAGAGCCCGAGAAAGTGGCGACGGTCGAGCATGGGCGGGGCTATCTCTTGCCTTTCGCTGAGTCTCTGAAGTAACCCAGCTCTTGTTCGCGCTTCAACCAGATGGACCGGAGGCGATAGGCCTCCATCGCCGTGATTCTGGCAGTTCCTCCCTTGGAGGAGAGTTCCAGGTCCATGTTCAAACGGTCCGGGTAGAAGAGCTTCGTGACGGTGATTTCGCCTTGATTGGCGAAGACCTCGACAGAGCCCCGGTCCACGATCATGCGCAGCTTGACGGTTCCATCCGTCGTAGCCAGGGATGCGTCCGATCCCATGGGCGCTGCCGTCACGTTCTTGACCGACAGGGTGCCACCCCCATGTGGAAGGATCGTCGAGAACGCGAGGGGCTTCATTGGGGAGCCGCATGCAGTGCCCGCGATGGCCGGGCTCGTGCCGCAACTTCCGAATCGTAGTGAAGCCTGAAACTACAGTCAAGCGAATCGAATTGGCAACGCGACATGCAGGACGTTGTTGTCACAAGTTGAGATATGTACTCCCAAGCGTGAGCAGCGCAGATCGAACCGCTTCCGTGGTGAGTTCTCCAGTCCTGGCCAACAGTATCTGGTTCAGAGACTCTTGTCTTCAACAGCGGATCTAGGCGTCTCGGCGTTATGTCCAATGTTGCCGAAACCGGAACTGCTACTTGATCATCTTTAGCCGACGCAAGTCTTCGTCGCTCCAACCGATGTCTCTGACGAGATATCGGATCAGTCTAGGACCATACTGCTTCTTCGGGTGAAAGTGAATCACCACCCGCTTTCGTCCAGTGCCGTCGATGGACTGCTTCACAAATCCTCGTGTCGCTCCCGAGCGCGCTTCTTCCGTCCATCCATCCCTCTTTAGTTCCACCTGCCCGGTCTAATCCCACCGACTTTCAGTCGGTCCGCTTCCAGCCGCCGAGTGGGCGGGCGGGAGGGCGCAGGGCCTAGAC
>JAPPMG010000005.1 GCA_028819215.1 Bryobacterales bacterium | reverse complement strand
GGAGACTGGTAGACGAAGTAAGTGGTGCGCCCGTGGCGCGTCAGCATGCTGAGAGCGGAGGAGATGGGGACGGCCTCGGAAGGAAGTCGGCTGGAACCGTCAGGCAGCATATACTTATAATATTATATTTGGCAAACACGCAACAGAGAACTGCCGAAGCGGATCGCCAAAATCACCTTATGTGATTTATGTTCAACGAGTTAGCGGCAGCAACCCGCCTCGAAACTTGTTCACGAGGGGAGGATCCCTGAGACTTCATCGAGGAACTGCCCTGGGGCAGTGCCCCATGCGTCGTCGTCGTGGATCGGGCGAATGCCGTGAGCTGGTCGAACCGACCATCGTTGGAGTGACGTCCGTGGGGAATGAGGGTCCGCTTTCCCGGTCTGAAGACCGTCAACTACGGTATGTGAATTCGACCTACGGTGCTCCGGTCAAGCACTGGTTCAAGCTTTTCTGAAGCGCCAGCCATACATCATGCGCCCGTAGTAGTTGAACCACTTCCTTGTTTCAGGATCTCGGAACGGATAGTCCGCCCCGAGTTGTCGCGCCGTAGCAAGTCCGGAGACGAAACAGGTCTCTTGGCTGTTAATCAGAGTATGTGCGCCGCAGTGCCACGTTCGTTTCTTTCCCTGAACGAAGCGAAACATATGAATCAGGAAAGACACATGAAAAACATCGTGAACGATATGCTGAAACCACCATTTCTTGATGACTTTCTCCTCGTCGATATGACTGATCGGATTGTAGGTCACCAAGCATGGCTTGTCTGATCGATTCGCCCAGGGCTGCTGATTGTGCATGATATAGGTGATTTCGTAGTTGTCGGGTCTCACACCGTATTGTTCGATGTGGTTGCTACGCGTGGCAAGTGGGGCGACATCGTTTTCGGGCAGAACCGAAGCATCAGAATGAACGATCGTGTGATTGTGTAATTCACTCTCGTAGCGGATTGAAGAGAGCAGGTAGCTCTCTAGGAAGGTCGGTTTCTCCAAGATCATCAATGTTTGATTCGCATTGCAAGCGAAAACTATCTCGTCAAACGTTTCTGTCTTCCCGTTCTCGTCTTCCACAACGACCTCAGATTGACGCCTGTATACTCGTCGGACTGGCCGGTCAAGGTATATCTTGTCCTTGA
Source organism: Bryobacterales bacterium (assembly GCA_028819215.1). Classification (GTDB taxonomy): domain Bacteria; phylum Acidobacteriota; class Terriglobia; order Bryobacterales; family UBA6623; genus VXMF01. The sequence goes on along the minus strand of JAPPMG010000005.1, from coordinate 48,696 downwards.
ACGAAGCCGACAAGGCCTCATAGATACGCCGCGTGCCTTGGTCCCAAGTCTGCATTGGCGTTGCAGATTCAATATCAAAGAACTCCAAGTATCGAGAGAACAGCGACACGGGCATGTCGAACACATTCGTCGCCATCAAGAAATTGACGAACATAGGCTTCAGTACCTTGTATCTGAAGTCGCCGGAAAATCGACCCAAGTTGAGAACGAATCCCATACTGACATAGTTGAATGGGTTGAGCGCATTGAGGAGTCTGGATCTAGATCGCGTGAGTCGGCCGAACCACTTCAACAGTCTCAATAGTTTTTGGAATCTCGCGATTTCTGGTCGTAAATTTCTCCTAATATCTGAGTCAAAATCGTGAGCATAGATTTCACCTTTATATCTCACACTGTAACTGAACCTAGTATCAACTAGATCGAGATCGTTCTCTTGCATAAATTGAAGGATATGGTGGTAGACAGATGGAATACAAGCCGTGACAGAAATATCGAACGGTATCGAGGTGCCGTCGCCTTGCGGCATATCGGCTGTAACGGCATTGCCGCCGATCCGGGACCTCGCTTCGAATAGCCGAAAATCAAATCGTTCGGGGCTGTGCTGCAGTGCCCATGCCAGCCCAAGGCCAGAAACTCCGCCACCGACGATTGCAACGTTTCTCGGCATTTCCCGCGTCGTTTTCTTTAAGACTCCTACTGTGCTATCGTCCGCGCTCTGCTCGAATGACATTGCGCAGCTTCTATGGAGGTCATGCGGCGGAATCGATGATCGCTGGCGCCGCGGCCGACAGCAATGCGAAGGGTCGCTGGCACAGGTGTAGTATGGCGCATTGCCAATCCGCGGAAATCTACGTTCCATCTCCTTGAGTACGAACTGGGCCCGGGCAGCGCAGACGAGCTCGTGGCCTGCTGTCACGGACGAGTGCGCCCGGGGTAGCCATCAGACGGCCGAGGAAGGGTTGCGGAGTCGACCGCGACGCCCTCACTGAGGCCGGCAGAGAGCTGATCTGACTCTCGAATCCATCCATGGCGCGAGGGACACAAGAACTCCCCAGATTTCCCGGGAGAGCCGGATTCTGGCCGAGCGTTGTAAACTCGAATTCTAGGCTGGTCTGCTTCGATGAAGCTGGTCGCATTGGCATCCGCCCTGCTGGGCGTGTTTGCGCAAGCCGCCGTGGCGGCGACCGCCGGCGTGTCTGAATCGCTAGAGACTGCCGAGGCGGCCAGCGCTCAGGAGGACCGAGTTCGCCGCAACGACCGGCCTGAGATGGAACAGGTCCGACAGGCTGTTCAAGCGTTTCGCCTGATCACAGCTACCGCAGGACTTCGCCCGGGGGCTGCCAGCGACTCGCAACGAACGGCGGCTGTCGGCGGGCGCAGCAGCTCATGGCACGGACGTGTGTTCGAGTACCTCCGCAACGATGCGCTCGACGCGGTGCCCCACGAAGTCGTCCAGCGCGGTGGCGACCGCAACTTGCGCCGTCGCAACCAATTTGGATTCACGCTGAACGGTCCGTTGGCCGTGCCGAAGCTGTACGACGGGCGGGGCCGCACCTTCTTCACGCTCTCGTACGAGGGAACGCGAGAGCGCGTCGGACGCTCGTACCTGCGGACCTTGGCTACAGCGCAGCGACGCCTCGGGGATTTCTCCGACCTTGTGGACAGGGCGGGAAACGCGCTGACGATCTACGATCCAGCGTCCACGCGTGCCAACCCGCTCTACGATGCGTCGAGCCGCGTCAGTCGGTCAAACCTGGAGCACGTGCGGGATCCGTTTCCAAACAACCGCATCCCGTCACAGCGCCTTGACAGCGTCGCGCTGGCGGCGAACCGCGAGTACCCGCTGCCCAACACCGCGGTGGGGCCTTTCTATCGCAACAACTACTGGTCGAACCCGTCCGAGCGCAACACGCCCGATGGATTCATCGCCCGCGTTGACCATAACCTCGGCGACTCGCAGAAGGTCACGCTCAACATCAATTCCTCCGATGGGTTCCACGACGGTCTGGACATCTATCCCACGGCTGCGAACTACGCCCGTCCTGACCGCGAGTTTGTAAGCCGCAGCGTGAGTTTGTCGGACACGGTCAACCTGACGGCGAACCTCACCTACCGGGCGTCGGTCAAGGCTCGCTCCGAAATCGTCGACACCAACTCCCTGCTCGGCGATCAAGACCTGCCGCAGGACTTGGGCCTGCAAGGGGTCAACGGCAAGGTCTTCCCCGCATTGCGCTTCCGCGGTTACACCGGGATGGGGCCGTCCCAGCGCTCGTACTTGCGCAATGCCCTAGCGGTCTACGACTTGGACAACGAGCTGATCCTGCGTTCGGGCAAGCACACTTGGACGATCACCAGCACCGCCAACTTGGTCGATTGGGGCACCCTCGAACTCGACGCTCCCTCGGGCTCGTTCTCGTTCAGTGACCGGCTGACCGGCCTGCCCGGGATCAACAACACCGGGGACGCCTTCGCGACATTCTTGCTCGGGCAGGCGTGGCGGGCCGAGGCAACCGACCAGCCACAGCCTGCGTACCTCCACCGGAAGTCCTTCCAAAACAGCCTCGGCGACCAGTGGCAGGTGCGTCCGAACTTGACTCTGTCGCTGCGGGTAACTGTCGACGCGACGTCTCCCCGCACCGAGAAGTACGACCGGCAGTCCTCGTTCGACCTGTCGGCAATCAACGACGCCACCGGAACGCCGGGAGCCTTGGTGTTCGCGGGTCGCAACGGCCAAGGCCGGGCGTTTCAGCCCTACCGGGTCCGCACCGAGCCTCGGATCGGCATCTCTTGGAGTCCCACCGAGAGTCGCAGCACGGTCGTGCGCGGAAGTCTGCTGCGCTCGTACAGTGGCGTCAGCCTGCGCTCGGGGCCGTTCGCCACCCAGGGCTTTTCGGGTCGGCGCTTCCCGGTGTCGCAGAACCGGCAGCTGACACCTGCGGTGACGCTGGCCGATGGTTTCCCGACGTTGTCGAACCCGCTGCCCGATTTGCGCAACGACTTCGCCAACGAATCCGACGTCGACATGATTCCGGCGACGGCTGCCCAGCCAAACTTCAACCACTTATCTCTCGAACTCGAGCGGAGGCTGCCCAAGGGGCTCATGCTGCGTGCGCGGGGACGCGCGACCCGCGGGCGCGATCTATTGGTAGGAGGCCACATCGTCGCGCTGAATCAGGTCCCTTTGAGCGCGCTGGCCTACCGCGACCGCCTCAACAATGAGGCTTTTCGGCGCTCCCTGCGTCCCTTCCCGCACTTCCAGCAGATCCGTGCCAACTACCAGTACCCATCGGGCAGGCTGCACTACGACGAGGGGCAAATCACCTTGCGGAAGCGCACTGGGGACGGGCTGAGTTTTGACTTCGACTACGCCTACCGCAGGAGAAAGGACGACTATTCGGGACAGGGGGTGCAGAATCCGCACGACCGCAAGAGCGCTTGGGCACACAGCGTCGGATTCCGTCCGCAGCGGCTCTCGCTGAGCTACACGTACGAACTGCCCATGGGGCCGGGCAGGCCTCTGCTGGGTCGGCGCGGCCCGCTGGCCAAGTTGGTGTCCGACTGGACGGTAAGCGGGTACACCAGGTGGTACAGCGGAGATCCAATCGTGCTCGAGCCGATGTTCAACAACACTGGCGGCATCGTGCGGTTCTTGCAAGTGGACGCCGTGCCCGGCATGAATCCGCACGTGCGGGACCCGGGGCCCAGCGGCTGGTTCAACCCACATGCTTTCGTCGACCCGCCAGACTTCGCGTTGGGCAACGTGGCGCGTTCTCACCCCACGCTCCGGAACCCCGACTACCGAAACCACGATATTTCGATTACCAAGCGGCTCGTGCTCAGCCAGGAACAGAGCGTCGAGCTTCTCGTGCAGAGTTTCAATTTCCTCAATCAAGGCAATTGGTACGACCCTGACAACGAGATCGGCCCGGCCAATGCCCGCAATGTGAATGCCGGCCGGATCATCGGTTCGCGCGGAGGACGAGTGCTCCAGCTCGGATTGCGCTACAACTTCTAGTGATGCGCGTTCGTCGGCTCGCGGCGCTGGCGGTGCTGCTCGTCTCGCAGTCCTCCTCCGAGGTGTTCAAGACGGCTGTTTGGGGCGAGGGTCCCGCGCAGGACTTGGCGGTTTCCCTCGGCGGTGAGATCGCGGCCGTGCATTCCGTGCAGACAGTGGAGGATCACCTCATCCTGCTGCTGGTGATGGACACGGTAAAGTTTCCTGACCGCGTCGATGCCGTCCGCGACGCATTGGTGGCCAAGCTCACCAGCCTCGGCCCGAAATATTTCGTCGGCGTAATGTCGGCGCAAGACGGCCTCAGGGTGGTTCTGGACCCGGTTAGGGGCCGGGCCAAACTCTCGGAGGCGTTGCAGTCGCTGGACGTTCGCGGACTGCCCGGTTTGATGGATGTCATCGAACAGGTTTCAGAGATCGCCGACCAGACGCTGGCCTCGGCCGAGGTGCGCGTGGCGGTCTTGTTCATCACCGACGGCGAGATCGAGGACTACCGCGGCGACTACACGATCCCGGTGGTCAACCCGAGCGACAGCAGCGATTTGAGCCGGCGATTCCGCGGCCAGCTGATTCTGGAGCGCATTAGGTCGATCGTGGACCGCCTAGAAGGGGCGCAGGCGCCGCTATTCTTCCTGCACTTGGCACGGCAGTATGACAGTCTGAACGAGGTCTACCAAAACGGTATCAGCGAATTCTCCCAGACGACTGGCGGGCGGGCAGTGTTCGTCAGGGGAGTGCAGGAGGTCCCTGCGGTGGTGGAGCAATTGCTCGACGAGATCGCTGCGCACTCGGTAGTGAGCATCGATGCCTCGTGCGAGGGCATTCAGAAGCTTGAGATTCGGTCTCCCGTGGGGAGCGTCCGCCATCGCGAGACGGTTCGTTGCCCGTGAGGCGGAGCATGGCTTCGCGCTCGACTGCTGATCTCGACGTGCTCCGGAACGCTGCGGCAGCCTACACTGGATGCACTCCTATGTATCGTCTCGCCCTAGTCCTGCTGACTGTCGCTGGCTTCCTAGCCGCCGCTTGGCCTGCTGCTGCGCAGGATCGCGGGTCCAATCAACAGTTGCCTCCCGGGATCGTCAAGCACGCCGATGTCACCTATGCGGAGGTCGACGGACGGGAATTGCTGCTCGATGTCTACGCCCGGGAACCACGGCCCGAGCGACCCGTGCCAGTGGTCGTGTGGGTCCATGGGGGCGGCTGGCGGGGCGGCTCCAAGGATCGCATCAACCGCTCCTTGCCGATCCTGGTTCACGGGTATGGACTTGTCTCGGTGGGCTACCGGTTGAGCGGCGAGGCGATCTTCCCAGCGGCCATTGCCGATGTGAAGGCCGCTTTCCGCTGGGTGCGAGCGAACGCGCCCCGTTACGGCTTTGACGCCGGACGAATCGGCGCTTGGGGCTCGTCGGCAGGTGGGCACTTGGTCGCGCTGCTCGGAACTGCGCACGAGGTGGAAGAATGGGACAGCCTGCACGAAGAGAATGCTGGCGTCTCTTCGCGGCCCGATGCGGTCTGCAATTGGTTCGGGCCCACCGATTTCCTGCGCATGAACGATTTTCCCGGTCGCATCGACCACGATGCCGCCGATTCGCCGGAATCCAAGTTCATCGGAGCTCCGATCCAAGACCATCCGGGCAAGGTCCAGCGCGCCAACCCCATCTCGTATGTCACGGCGGACGACCCGCCGATGTTGCACATGCACGGCGAGAAGGACCAGTCTGTGCCGTACAACCAGAGCGAACTACTACACGCCGCGCTGCAGGCTGCGGGCTTGGACAGCACGCTTTACATGGTGCGCAACGCCGACCACGGATTCCGAAACATGCAGGGGGACAGTCCCGAAAGCCTGATGGCGATGGTGCTCGAATTCTTCGAGCGCACAATCGGCAAGCCCTGAGCCTGTCTGTCCGTCTCGGCAAGCGCCGGAAGGACTGCTCCACCCCAAGAGCATGCAATTGGACGGCACCCACTAGCCGATAACGACATAGGCATGTGTTGGCGATGAACAGATACTAGGAGCATGGCAACGATGATTCAGGTGCGGAACGTACCGGACGATGTGCATCGCAAGCTGAAGGCAAGAGCCGCCGTCGAGGGGATGTCGCTGTCAGCTTACGCGCTCCGCGAACTTGAATCCGGACTGGAGCGGCCCACGACAGCCGAACTCATGCAGCGGCTGCGTTCACGGGAGCCGGTACGAGTGCGTCCAAGCGCGGCAGATGTGATTAGGGAAGAGCGCGAGCGACAGGTGCGGCCCGGCTAGTCCTCCCAGGCTACGCCGGTGCGCTCCGCATAGCGTTCCCACTCCGCTGCCATGCTCTTGACGCGGTCTGGAAAGCGAGCGGCCAGGTTGGTCGTCTCGCTGCGGTCGTTCTTGAGGTTGTAGAGCTCCCAGTCAATCTCTTGGGGCATGCGCTTGCCCCAGACGGCCTTCCAATCTCCTTGGATCAAGGCTCGCGCGGCCTGGTGCTCGAAGTAGAGCGGCCGGTCGGAGAGGCTCTCGCCATTGAAGACCGGCAGCAGGTTCACGCCTTCCTCGGGCTGGACGTTGCGCCCCGCGAAGTTCAGCGGGTAGTCCGCGCCGGCAGCAGCGCGCAGGGTCGGCATCACGTCAATGATGTGGCCGCGCTCGCGCACCCAAGTTCCGGCCGTGCGGATTCCCTGGGGCCAGTGCGCGATGAACGGAGTGGCCGTGCCGCCCTCGTGCGTGAAGTGCTTGTACAGCCGGAACGGGGTGTTGCCCAGATTGGCCCAGCCACTTCCGTAGGAGTGATAGGAGCCCAGGCCTCCCATTTTGCGCAGGGCGTCGCCAGTGTGCAGGATGGTCACACCCTGGCGGCTGCGTTCGTCGAAGCCGTACGGGCCCCATTCGTAGCAAGCGCCGTTGTCGCTGAGCAGCATGATCAGCGTATTGTCAAAGTCGCCGCTCTCGCGCAGGTGGTCGACGATCCTGCCAATGCCGCGGTCCACGTGTTCGACCATCGCCGCGAACAGCGCCATGCGCCGCGCTAGGTCCTTCCTTCGCGGCTCTTCGATGGAAGCCCACGCCGGATTCGGCTGGCCCGGGAACCCGTTCGCGATGTCTTCGCGGTCCACCGGCACCAGCGACCTGTCCGTGAACGTCCAGCGCTTGCCGTCAACGAGTCCGATACGTTGCATGCGAGAGTAGCGCTCGTCGCGCAGTACGTCCCAGCCGCGCAGGTACGTCTCGAAGTACTTGTCTGCGCTCTCCGGAGGCGCCTGGACGGGGAAGTGCGGGGAGGAGTGGCCAAGAAAGACGAACCACGGCTGGTCGCGTTGCTGGCCCTGCTTGATGAACTCGAGCGCGTACTCGCTGAAGACGTCGGTCGCGTAGAACTCCCCCTGAGGCCGGTCGATCTCCTTCTCGCGCCCTTCCGGCAGGCGCACGTAGTAGTCGGCATCCCATTGGTCGTGCGAGTGGTCGAAGGCGTAGCCGAAGAACTCCTCGAACCCGCGCTGGGTCGGCCCGGTTTCGTTGTGCAGGTGCCACTTGCCCACGTAGTAGCAGCTGTAGCCCGCTTCGCCAAGCGTCTCGCCGAGCGTTACGCAGCGATCGTTGAGCCGTCCCAGATAGGCCGGGCCGCGGGTCGGATGCGGCTCGCGGGTGGTGAAGCTGGCAATGCCGGTTTGAGGTGGGTACAAGCCGGTCATGAGCGAGGCCCGGCTCGGGCAGCAGCGCGCCGAGTTGTAGAAGGACTCGAAGCGGACGCCGCCTTCGGCCAAGGCGTCGATGTTGGGCGTGTCAATCTCTCCTCCGTAGCAGCCGAGGTCCGAGTAGCCGAGGTCGTCGAGCAGGATGACGATGATGTTAGGCCGGTCCGCGGCGAAGGCGGCGGGCAGCGCGACGAGCAGGAGCGCGGTTAGGATGCGAGTCATTGGCATGAAGGTATCACGAAGCCGCACCGGCTCGGCGGGCACGCCCCGGCGGACCGGACGCTCAGCGAGATGCGGAGCCGCTGGCGAAGCCGATCTCTGCTGTGGCCCGCGCATAGTCGTAGCGAGCTTGGTGGAAGCTGCTCTCGGCCGCGACAAGTTCCGTTCTTGCAATGACTGCATCGAGCCGGGAAGAGAGGCCCTGCTGGTGGCGGAGATCGGCCAGCGTTGCCATCGCTCGAGCTTGCTTCAAGGCCAGCCGGGCCGCCTCTACTGCTTCCAAGGTCGCGACCGCTTGGCTGTGTGCGGTGGCGACCTCGAGCTGTATCGCTTGTTGCAGCTCGTCGCGCATCGCCTCGGTCTTGTCCACCCCCAGCTTGGTCTCTTCGATGCTCGCTTCCAGCCGCCCGCCGGTAAACAGCGGCAGTCGGAGTCCGAATGCGCCGAACAGCAGCCGGCCTAGGGTCAATTCGGCAAAGCGGGTCCAGCCGCCACTGAACATGATCATCAGTCGGGGATACTTCTCGCGCTCGGCGCGGCGCACCCACTCCTGCGCCGCCTCGATTCTGGCGTCGACCGCCGCCAGCTCGGCACGGCTTTCGAGAGCTGTGGCTAGCAGAGGCTCAAGCGCGTCTGGGCCGTGCTCCGAGATCTCAGGCTCTTGTAGCTGGAATCGGCCAGGGGTCTCCTCCCCCATGACGGTGCCAAGGCTCGCCAGCGCCTGCCGCTCGGCTTCGGCGGCTGTTGTGAGCCCGAGATGCGCCTCGGATGCGTGCAGCCTGGCTTGGTCGGCCTCTACCTTGGTGCCCAATTCTGCCTTTAGCAGCGCGTTGGCGCGGGCTTGCTCCAGCTCGCGCCGCTTGACGAGTTCCTTGGCCGGCGAGAGTTGCCTGCTCGCCTTCAGGCCGTCGAAGTAGGCCCGTTGCACCTCCAGCACCAACCTAGCTTGGTCGGCGCGGAGCGTTTGCTCGAAGTACTCCACTTCCGCTTGCCGGGCCCTGCTCTCGAACCTGCTGCGCTTGAAGTCGAGGATGTCTTGTAGCACGTTGACCGAGAACGCGCCGCTCCTGGGCTCTGGAGAAGACGCCAAGCCGTGCAAATCGAAGAGATTGGCTGACCCGGTCAATCCCTGATTAGCGAGTCCGCCGGCATCCACCTGGGGCAAGCGGCCCGCACGGGCCTGTCTGACTCGCGTTTCGGCCTCGCTGATCGCGATGGCGGACTGCCGCAAGCTGGGGTTGTTTGCCAGCGCTGTTTCGATCGCTTGTTCGAGCGTCAGGCTGCGTATTTCTCCGCTCGTCTCGGCTGCCGCCGGCAAGGCGGCGACCAGCACCGCGACGGTCAGAGTCCAGAACCGAATCCTGGCAGTCACGGTCTGGGCTCCGGATTCACTTCGACGGCGTTGACGGCGCTGCCGTCTGACAACGGCTCCCTGGCGGCGACGATGACTCGTTCGCTGCCATCGAGTCCGCCTGTGATCTCGATTTCGATGCCGTCTCCGGGCGCAGTCTCGACATCGACGCGCCGCGCCCTGCCTCCGACGACTTGATACACGAACGAGCGCTTGCCCTCGGCGTGCAGCGCCTCGGCGGGGACGGTGACCGCACCGGCTCGGGTAGCGAGCGTGAGCGTGGCGCGTCCGAACATTCCCGGAAGGAGCAAGCCGTCGGCGTTGGGCAGGTCGATCTCTGCCCGCATCGTTCGGGTCGCCGGATTGAGCGAGCGCGAGAACCTGCTCACCGAGCCACGGAACTGCTTGCCTGGCATGGCATCGATCGTGACCGTCGCGGCACCGCCCGCTTGCACGTATGGCGCCTCGGACTCCGGCACGTCGATGGCGATGCGCATCTTGTCCACCTTTGCGACAGTGATGATCTTCTGGACCGAATCGCTGGAAGTCGCTGCTTGCAGCAGCGCGCCCGGATCGACGAAACGATCCGTCACGATCCCGTTGAACGGCGCACGGATCTCGGCGAAACCAAGCAGTGTCTGGAGGCGCTGCTTCGCGGCCTCTAGTTGCTTGATTCTGCTGTCGATTCGAAGGATCTGGCTCTCGATCTCCCTGACATTCGCGGCCGCCATGTCCGATTGGGCTTCGGCCTCGTCGACGTCTTGCTGGGAAACCACGTCCGGCTCTGCCGTTCTCACGGCTTGCAGGCGCTCGTAAGTAAGCGCCTGAAGCTTGGACTTCGCCCCGGCACTGGCCAATTCTGCCTCCGCCATACTTCGGTCGGCCGCAGCGGCGGCCAGTTCGGCCTCGCCCTCGCGCAGCTGATCGGAGATTTCGGGCACGTCGATCTCGGCCAGAAGCTGGCCTTGGCTCACGCGATCCCCGATGTCCACGGCGATGCTCTCCAAGTAACCGCTGACCTTGCTGTACAAGGTCGCTCGTTGGTCGGCCTCGATGCTGGCCGGCAACGAGATGGTGCGCACGATGTCCCCGCGAGCCGGAAAGACGACTTCCACGTCCAGGGCTTGCGTGCTGGCGGGCTCCTCCGCGCTAGCGTCGGCCCGCCCAAGGCTGCCCGAGGAGCAGCCCAGCCCGGCCAAGGCGAGGGCGAGGACTGCGTAAGGGCACCCCCTGCGAGGCCGCAGCCGAGAGATGCCGCCCGGCCTTTGAGCCGCAGCCTCAGTCTTGCTCGTGAATGCGACGGCGGCACGTGGTGCGAGCAAGGCCTGAAGTGTGCTCATCCCAGCCTCTCCTGAAGAGCCGGGCGGGGTCGCTTGAGGATCACGTACAGACACGGGACTACCACAAGCGTCAGCGCCGCTGCGCTCAGCACGCCGCCGATGATGGCGCGTGCCAGTGGGACGTTGGCCTCCGCGCCTGCGCCTCCCAGAGCCATTGGCATAAGCGCCAAGACCGTCGTGAGCGAGGTCATCAGGATGGGGCGGAGCCGCACGCGAGCCGCTTCGACAATCGCGTCCCGCAGCGCTGCGCCATCGGCCAAGCGGCGATCCGCGAAATCGACCAGCAGGATACTGTAGGCTACCACCAGCCCGACCATCATGATGATGCCCATTGCGGACATCATGCTCAGCGGATTCCCGCCCAGGAATAGCAGCCAGCCCACCCCGATCAGGCCGAGCGGAACGGCCAGCATCACGATGAACGGATCCCGGAACGAGCGGAACTGAAGGACCAGCACGAGGTACACCAGCACCACGGCCAGCAAGAAGCCTTGCAGGAACTGCTCCAACACATCGCGCATGGTGGCGACCTCTCCGGTGAGGCTGTAGCTGTAGCCAGCGTCGGCGAATTCCGGGCCGGTGACCTCGAAGTAGGCTCCGCGGTCGGACTCACGCAGCATCGGGCGGAGTTCTTGCGAGTCACCCAGCAGGCGCTCGATCTCCGCGACGACCGAGCCGATGTCGTGGCCGGGCAGGACAGTGGCATAGACGTCGATCACCCGCGTGATGTTGCGATGGCTGATGGCGGCCGGCCCCGTGCTGCGGTTCAAGCTGACCAGCGTGCGCAGCGAGACCGGTTTGTCAGCGTGCGATCCGCTGATCGGGATGTCGCGCAAGGTCTCGACGGAGACGAGGTCTTCCTCCCCATACTGCGCTCCGATGAAGTAGTGGTTGCCGTTTCTCTCGTCGATCCAGAACGCGGGATCGAAGCCGATGCTGGAATTGGTGGCGGTCACTAGGTTCTTCATCACGTCTTCCACGTCGACGCCGGCCATGGCGGCCTTGACGCGGTCGATCTCCACGTCGAGGATCGGGTAGTCCATCCTTTGCGCGATCCGGACATCTGTGATCCCTTCCACCTCGCGAGCGCGCTCGGCAATGATCTTCCCGATCCGATGCGAGGTCTCCAGATTGCTGCCTGACACTTGGATGTGGATTGGCGCCGGCTCGCCTTGGTTCAGAGCCGCCGTGAGCAGGCCGCCGGTGTCGAACGAGAACTCGACGCTGGGGAACTGATGATTGAGCTTCGAGCGGAGCCGCTCCACGTACTCGAAAGATCCGGGGTGGCCCGGCTTGTTCTTGAGCTGGACCAGCATGAATGCGTCCATCGGACCGGTGTTCGGTGTGTAGGCCGCGGGCCAATCCATCAGCACGCCGATGTTGCTGATCAGCATGCGCAGGTTGGATTCAGGGAAGCGCTCCTCGTCCGACGGGTCGGGCTGGCCGATCTCAGAGATGATCACCTGTTCAATCTCCGCCAGTTTTGCCTCTGTGTTTTCGATGCGGGTCCCGGAAGGAAGCCGGACAGTGATCTGGAACTGGCCGGCATCGACGGCCGGGAACAGTTCCGTGCCAGTCGAGCGCAGCAAGTACAGCGACGCGACCAGCAGCAGAGCAGCGCCGAAGACCACCGTCCAGCGTCGCGGTATCAGCTTCTCTACGAGTTCCTCGTATGCGCCAGCCAGCGCTGAGCCTTGTGTATTCCTAGCTTCGCCAGCGGTGCCCTTCAGGATGCGCGCGCAGAAGGCGGGCACCAAGGTGATGGAAAACAGGAACGAGGCGCCCATCGCGAACGTCGCCGCGAGGGCGACCGGGCTGAACAGGTAGCTGGCCATGCCGGTCAGGAAGGCCACGGGGAAGAAAACGATGCAAAACGTGACGGTCGAGACCAGGACCGGCACGGCCACTTCCGAAGTGCCTTTCAGGGCCGCCTCCATGGGAGGCTGGCCCGCTTCGACGTGACGGACGATGGACTCGACGACCACAATGGCCTGATCGATCAAAATGCCGATCACCAAGGCCAGGCCGCCGATGGTCATCGCGTTGAGCGTCGCCCCGCTGAAATAGAGGCCGGTCAGGGCGGCTAGGATTGCCAGCGGCAGGCTCAGCAGGATCAAGACCGTCGAGCGCAGGCGGCGGAGGAATAGCAGCACGATCAGCGCGGCGAACCCAGCTCCGAGGAGCCCTTCCCACTGCAAGGCCCTGAGCGCGCCGCGAACGTATACCGATTGGTCGAGCACAACCTCGATCGAGAGGTCCCGTGCCGACGCATCCATCTCCTTGAGGCGCTGCTGGATGCGCTCCAAGTTCTGGCGGATGGAGCTCACGATCTCGATCGTGTTCGCACCGGGCTGGCGATAGATGGGGATGTAGACCTGCCGCCGGCCGTTGAGGCGGACCACGTTGCTCTGGATCTGGCTCGAGTCGCGCACGTCGGCGACATCGCCCACGAGGATGGGAGCCCCGTCGCGCACCTCGATCGGCATGTCGTTGAGCTCCTCGACCGCCGCCGGCATGGAATTGGCGAAAATCTGGTAGTCCAGATTGCCAGCCTTGAGGTTGCCCGCGGGAATGAACACGCTCTGCCGCTTGAGCGCGTCGACCACATCCATCGGAGCCAGCCCGCGCGCTTCCAGTCGCATCCGGTCGACGTAGGCGAGGATGCGCCGCAGCTTGCCCCCATAGACAGCCGGCGCGATCACGCCCTGGATCGACTGCAAGCGGTTTCGCAGTTCGAAATAGGCGATATCGTAGAGCTGCTTCTCGTCCATGCTCGGGCTGGACACGCTCACCAAGCAGAGCGGAACCGAGGCCGTCGGGTCGAACGGCATGACCATCGGCGGGATCGTACCCGGCGGCAGGTAGAACATGTCGCTGACGGCGTAGGAGGTCACCTGACTCATGGCGGTCTCGAGGCTGATCCCTTCGCGGAAGAAGTCCTTGACCACGCAGACCCCCAGCATGGCCTTGGCCTCTTGGTGCTCGATGCCGACTGACTGGCCGGTCCAGCGTTCGAGCCGGCTCATGATGTCGCGTTCCATCACCTCGGGCGGCATGCCGGGGTAGAACGTCACCACTTGGACGGCCGGTGTCTTGAATATCGGCAGCAGGTCGGCTGGCAGGCGCTGGTACGAGGTGATCCCGAGCACGACGGTGACCAGGGCCGCCACGCCCACCGCGTAGGGGTTGTTGACTGCAAACCGAATCATTGGTGGCTAGCGGGTGCCGCGCCTGTGCGCTCTCGCAGCGGCTGTGACGCGTGCCGGGGAGGCAGGCAGCGCTCGCAGTCGGACACGACTTCTATAGCACGGCTCTGATCGTCGCCCGGACGGACACGGAAAGGCCGCTCGTCCCAAACCCCCAGTCGAGCTGATGCGGATTGAATGTACCACGCTGGAGCGGCTGCCCTAGCAGCGTTGCTCATGGCCTGGCGGAGCAGGCTGCGCGCGCGGGCGATCCACGCCTGCCGCTGTGCTCTGCCTGCTAGGCCAGCAATTGCTGCACGATCTGCCCCTCGTTCGTTGGGCCGATGAGCCTCTCCTTGAGGCCTTGGTGCGGGTAGTGGAACTTGTACGGGTCCAGTCCCAACAGGTGCAGCATGGTGGCTTGCAAGTCGCGGGGCGTGACGGGGTCGCTGTCCACGTAGTAGCCGATGTCGTCTGTCGAGCCGAGATTGACGCCGCCCTTGATGCCCCCGCCTGCCATCCACATTGTGAACGCGAACGGATGGTGGTCTCGTCCGTAGTACTCGGTCTTATCGCCTTGTCGGTTCTCGCGCATCGGCGTGCGCCCGAATTCGCCTCCCCAAATGATCAGGGTCTGGTCGAGCAGGCCGCGCTGCTTGAGATCCGCGATCAGGGCTGCGGCGGGACGGTCGATGTCGCGGGCCCGATCTGGCAGGTCGTAGCGGATGTCCGTCCGGCGGGCGCTGCCGTGGTGGTCCCAGCCCCAGTCGTACAGCTGCACGAAGCGCACGCCGCTCTCGACGAGCCGCCGCGCCAGCAGGCAGTTGTTGGCGAACGAGAGCTTGCCAGGTTCGGTGCCGTAGAGCGAGTGTATCGAGTCCGGCTCCTTGGAGATGTCCATCACTTCTGGCACCGAGGTCTGCATGCGGTAAGCCAGTTCGTACTGCTCGATGCGCGAGAGGGTGTCGGGATCTCCCGAACTCTCTCGCTGCATGCGGTTGAGATCGCCGAGCGCGTCCAAGGTGGACCTCCGCAGGGAGCGGCTCATGCCTTCGGGATTGCTCAGGAACAATACCGGGTCTCCCTGAGTGCGGCACTGAACCCCTTGGTAGACCGACGGAAGGAAGCCGCTGCCCCAGAGGCTCTTTCCCGCGCTGGGCGTCTTGTTGCCGCTGACCAGGACCACGAAGCCAGGCAGGTCTTGGTTTTCCGTCCCCAGGCCGTAGGTGGCCCAGGCGCCCATGGCCGCGCCGCCGAGGCGGGCGCTGCCGGTCTGCAGCAGCAGCTGGGCCGGGGCGTGATTAAACTCCTCGGTGGTCATCGAGCGGATGATTGCCGCCTCGTCGGCCACTTCGGAGAAGCGGGGCAGGAGTTCGCTCACCCACGTGCCGGACTGACCCACCTGCTGGAACTCGTACGGGGTGCCCAGCAGTTGGGGGACGCCCTTGATGAATGCGAAGCGCTTGCCCTCCAACAGGTGCTGGGGGCAGTCGGCGCCGCTGTGCTTCTGGAGCTCGGGCTTGGGGTCGAACAACTCCAACTGCGACGGGCCGCCGGCCATGTGCAGGTAGATCACTGACTTCGCCTTGGGTGTGTAGTGCGGCTGCTTGCGCGCCAGCGAGTGATCCGACGAGGCCGCTCGAAGCGAGCCGAGATACATCGAAGCAAGACCAAGTTGGCAGCCTTGCAAGAAGTGCCTGCGGGTCTGGTGGCGGGCGAATTCTGTTCGCGTCGACATCGTGTTCACCGTTTCGTAAGGGCCTCGTCGAGGTTCAAGACCACGTTCGCGACAGCCACCCAGGCCGCCTCGTCCGCAGTCGAGGCGTCGCCAGTCAAGTCTGGCAGGCGCAGCATCGTCAACCCGAGGTCGAAATGCCTCGGGGCGTCGGAAAGGCCCGTGTGGACCGCATGCACGGCCAACGTGTTGCGGCCCGGCCGCAGTGCTCGGCGGGCCTCGGGCGTCAGGCGGTACGGAGCGTAGGAGCCCGAGCCGTCACGGTCCTTGGCGGCGAAGACTCCATTGATGTAGGCGTCGAACGCCGCGGAATGCCGCACTTCGAAGCGAAAGTCTTCGACTTCTGCATCGCTAAGCTCGAACTCGAGACGCGTCCAGAGATCTGGCGTGTCCCAGCGGGTGCCGATGCTCGAAGCGTAGGGATCGGCTTCTTCGGCGTTGTCACTCTTGGTGAATCCGAATGCTGACGGGCCGGCAGCCCAGCCGGCATCGTCGAACTCCGGATCCGCCCATTGTCCGCCCGGCTCTTCAGTCGTATAGCGCCAGCTCGCGGCGTCGCCCCGCGTATCGTTCACGAGCGAAACCCGACGCTCTCGCGTATACAGGACTTGGTCGTAGTTCGCCAGTTTCATGGCGCTATCGCGGTCTCGGCGCAACTCGTCAGCGGCAGAGTCGCGTAGTTCGAGAAGTCGGTCGATCTCCCTCTCTGACGGCGGGCGAGACAAGACGCTACGGAACATGTGGTCCACGCGCTCAGCGGCACTCGATCCCCCCGCCTGCGACGAGCGCTCGGCCAGGTGCTGCGCGGCCTCCATCAGGGTGGGGTCGTTGAGCGTTACCAGCGCCTGCAGCGGAGTATTGGTCCGGATCCGGCGGATCGTGCAGGTCTCGCCCGAAGGTGCGTCGAAGGTCGTCATCGACGGGTAGGGGGACGTGCGCCGCCAGAGCGTATACAGAGCCCGGCGGTAGCGATCCTCGCCGGGGCTGGTCTCCCACTGCTTGCTGCTGTAGACCACCTGCCAGATGCCCTCCGGCTGCCACGGCATGACCGGAGGCCCGCCGATCTTGGCCGACAGCAAGCCGCTGGCCGCCAGAGCCTGGTCCCGCAGCATTTCGGCAGAAAGGCGGAAACGTGGGCCCCGGGAGAGCAGGGCATTGTCGGGATCGGCTTCGAGCCTATCTGGTGTCACGTCGGACGTTTGCTGGTAGGTGGCCGAAGTGACCATAGTCGTGAGCATGGCCTTGACATCCCAGCCGCTGCGCACGAATTCGGTGGCAAGCCAATCGAGGAGTTGCGGGTGCGTCGGCGGCTCGCCTTGCATCCCGAAATCCTCTTCCGTTGCGACGATGCCTTTGCCAAAAAGCCGGGCCCACAGTCGGTTCACGGTGACGCGCGCCGTGAGGGGATTCTCATCGGAAGTGATCCACTTTGCCAGTCCTAGTCGGTTGGCGGGCGCTCCCTGCGGCAGGGGGTGGAACGCGGCCGGCACCCCGGCCGTGACGCGCTCGCCCAAGTTCCTGAAATTCCCGCTCTTGTGGACAAACGTCTCGCGCTGGTCCTCGGTGGCCAGTTCTCGCAGAACCGGGGTGGTCACTCCCTCGGATACCTCTAGCTTCGGGCTGTCGTCGTTCTTGTCTGTGTCAGCCGTTTGGTTAAAGAAGGCGTACAGCGAGTAGTACTCCCCGTGCGAGATCGGATCGTACTTGTGCGAGTGGCACTGGGCACAGCCCACGGTCAGCCCCATCCACACCTGGCCGGTCGTGGCGACTCTGTCCTTGACCGCTGCATCGCGGAATTCTTCGTCGTCCGTGCCGCCCTCGGTGTTGGTCATCGTATTGCGATGAAAGCCGGTCGCGACGAGCTGGTCGTCAGTCGGTTCGGGCAGCAGGTCGCCCGCCAGCTGCTGGACCGTGAACTCATCGAAGGGCATGTTGTCGTTGAGGGCGCGGACGACCCAGTCGCGGTAGGGCCAGATGGTCCTCAGGCTGTCCTTCTCATAGCCCATGGAATCGGCGTAGCGGGCCAAGTCCAGCCAGACGCTTGCCCAACGCTCCCCGTACGCGCTCGAATCAAGCAGACTCGCGAGGAATTTCTCGTACGCATCTGCGGATCGGTCAGCGACAAACGCCTCGGCTGCTTCTAGTCGTGGCGGCAGCCCGGTCAAGTCCAAGGACAGCCGTCTCGCCAGCGTGTAGCGATCCGCTTTGCCGGAGGGCGCCAGGTCGGCGGCTTCCAGCTTGGCCAGCACGAAGTAGTCAATCGGGTTCTCCGGCCAGCTCTTGTCGGTGACGCTGGGAAGTTGCGGGGTCACCGGGCGTTCGAATGCCCAGTGGCGCCGGTACTCCGCACCGGCGTCGATCCATTGCCTGAGCGTCTCGATTTCCGCGGCCGTCAGGCGGTCGCCAGCCGGCGGCATGGGATTGGTTTCCGCAGTCACCCTGGCCAGCACTCGGCTAGCGCCGCTGTCGCCGGGGACTAAGCCCGCGTGTCCGCCATCTTGCCCGGTCGCGCCCTCGTGCGAATCCAGCCGAAGATTGGCCATGCGGCTGTGTTCGTCTGGGCCATGACAGGGCAGGCACTTCTGCAGGATCGGGCGGACGTCAGACTGGAAGTCTGGTGCTGCGCTTGCGCCCCCAGTGAAAGACACTGCGAGCGGCGCCGCAATGAGAGCGAAGCGCAGAAGCTGCGAACCGAGTGCTGGAGCGGCGCTACGCATCAGGCAGGCCCTGCGAATTCGTCTTCCGCGAACCGCAGAACACAGATTAATCGAGCCTCGCACCGCATGAGCGCAGGCCTAGCAAAGGCGTCTCCCGATCGGGCAGTTGCGCGGCTTGACCAATCGCACTGTACGACGAATCGCTCGTTCTCGTCAATATGAGCCGGCGATTCGGCCGCACATCACCGGTGCCCGGCGCGAGGCGCTTACTGGGCGCTGATCCGGCCGTAGTATACGCCAGCCAGATCCTTCCCGGATTGGTCGCTGAACCAGCCCTGCAGCGTGTTGCGGCCCTGCTCGAAGGTCAGTTCGAAGCGGATCGATGACGCTCCTTCTTCGGCCTTCGCGGTGACGTGCCGCTGGCCGTTCACGCTCACGCTGGCCGAAGCGATCGGAAGCGCCACGCCCCGCTCGATCAGCATGCCGCCGATGGTGGCGCCAGGGCCTTCCACGGTCAAGTCGCGATCCAGGTGGAACGGCCAGCGGCTCAGTTCGACCTCGTACTGGCCGGCCTGCTCGACTTCGATCTGCCACGGCCCGCCACGCGGCGGGCCGCAGGCGTTGGCCGTGCGCTCGCGATTGTCGCAATCCACCTCGATCCAGCTGTTGGAGGTCAGTTCGGTGAACGTGCCCTGCTCGGCGCGTATGAAAAGCGGCTCGACTTCTTCGACGGAAGCCTCGATCTCCGCCCAATACTCGTCATAGTGTGCCTGCATGTCGCGGACTATATCGGGGTGCTCGGCCGCGATGTCCGAGGCTTGGCCTGGATCACTGCTCAGGTCGTATAGCTCAGTGCCCTCCACGAGCCGCCACTGGTTCCAGACAACCGTGCTCTCGGCGTACTTCGCCGGTCGGTGTCTGCCGCCGTACTGCACGATGAACTTGCGGTCCGGGCCTTGGTCCATTTCGCCGGTTAGCAGCGGAGCGAGGCTATCGCCGTCAAGGGAGCTCGGCTCCGGCGCGTCGATGCCGGCCAAGTCGGCCAGGGTAGGGAAAATGTCCGTTACTTGAGCCGGGTAGCCGATCGTGCGGGGCTCGCCGAGGCCGCCGTCCGGCCAGCGGATGAAGCAGATGGCACGGTGGCCGCCTTCGTAAGGACTGCCTTTCTTTCCGCGCATGCCGGCGTTGAACACGGTTTCTCCCTTCGCCGTGCCGTTGTCGTTCATCAGCACGACCAGTGTGTTGTCCTGGATGCCAGTTTCTGCAAGCCAGGCGTCGAGGCGAGCGAAGTTCTCGTCGATGTTTTTGATGAGCCCGAAGAAGTGCGCTAGGAGAGGGTCGTCGACTTTGTCCCCATACGGCGCAAAATCCTTGCCCAGGGAGTGGAACGGGTAGTGGGGCGTGTTCAATGCGATGTAGGCGAAGAACGGCTGCCCCATCACTGCTTGCTCGCCCATCCACTCCATGGCCTTGTCGAACCACAGGTTGGTGCAGAAGCGGTCCGAATAGCGCACTTCGGTCTGGTCGAGGTAGCGCGTGTAGTAGTAATCGTTGTCGTACTCGATCTCCGATGCCAGTCCCCATCCCTTGTGCCAGACGGCGCGCTGGAAGCCGCGATCGAGCGGGCGGTGCGGATAGGTGTCGCCGAGGTGCCACTTGCCGAACAGGCCGGTCGTATAGCCACCCGCAGCGAACGCCTCCGGCATCGTTGAGACGTCGCGGCGCATGAGGTTGCGGCCTGCGGGGACCATGCCAGCTTTATTGCGCAGTGAGTAGAGACCGGTCATGAGCTCCCCGCGGGTCGGGGTGCAAACCGACGCCACATGAAAGTCTCCGAAGCGCACGCTCTCGCCATGGAGCTTGTCAAGATGCGGGGTCTTCAAGATCGGATTGCCGTGGGCCGAGAGATCCCCATAGCCTTGGTCATCGGTGAGAATGACGATGACGTTCGGGCGGGCTTGGGCTTGATCCCCCGAGCCGCCGCATCCTGTCAGGGCGACCAGTGCCACCGCTGCCAGCACAAGGGCGGGGATGCCGTAGCGATGGGTGCGAAGCATTGATCTGGATTGCATGCGAGTATCTCCTGCTCCTGTTCTCTGCTCGGCTCTCGGACATTGGGTCTGAAGCCGTACAGCTCTGCGGGGGCTTGCCGGAAATCCGTGAGTTCGGTGCGTTCCTTGGAATCACAACGCTCCACGCAGCCAAGCCGGATGGTCGTATCAGGGCTTCTTCTAGTAGCAACGCGTTGACAGCACCGTAGAAAGTCTCCGCTGTGCCGAACGACCGCAACCCATGGTACCCCAATGAAGCTGTTGCTCACGGACCCTAGCCTGGTCGCTCCAAGTCGGTGAAGTTGCGCCCCCGCATGGACGACGTGCGCGGCGAGCCACGCTCGCTTGGGGGGCCTGCTATGATAAGCGCGTTACGGCGAATCGCGGAGAGGTGGCCGAGCGGCTGAAGGCAGCGGTTTGCTAAACCGTCGTAGGGTTCAAGAGCTCTACCGAGGGTTCGAATCCCTCCCTCTCCGCCACGATATCTTTCTAACTAACTGAAAATAAACCGCTTATGTGGGATTTGAAGCGCGCTGTTCCACTGAATGTCCCACGATTGAAAAACGGTAGGAGAGCCGCGATGGCCCGTCGCGAGCTGTCGGCGCGGCCCCATCGGGAAGCGCCGGGACGCCCGGGCGGATTCGCTCGCCAGGGCAGGCGGCGGGGTCACCCGAGGCGCGGGCGCGGATTGGTTCGGCGCGTGCCGAGGTTGCCACCGACGCAACCGATCATCTCCCAACCTCCTCGCAGTACCACTCCGCATGCACCACGCAGGCGTCGATGTCGATATTCCGAACCGTGATCTTGGCGTCCGACCGATCGAGGGCGACCGCCGCTACAACGCGGCCCTTAACGATGCAATCCAATACTGTCGGATCCCGCTGAAAGGCAACCAGAGGGAGCTGCAGGAGAGAGGCGAAGATCGAAGAGGGGATTTCGAGGAGCTGGTAGCGGTATGGAACAGCTCCCTTCCGTCGGAAAGCCCTCAGCATAAGGATCGCGTCCACCGTTTCGAGGTAGCTCTTGAACAACTCGCGCACGCGGTTGCGCCGCAACTTGGCAGTTCTGGCGTCTTGGATCCAGGCGGCCTCGGTTAGTTTCGAGATGTGAGCCTTGCCCTCGCGCAGGTTTTTCGCTGCCGTTGATTTGAGGGATAGCCGCCTCTGCCTGTCGCCATCGTCAACGACCAAGTCGACGAAGCGTCTGGTCGGGGATCCTTGTGGGTCCAGTTCCCACTCTACGGACTCACACGCGCCGCGGAACACCGTCTCGAAGCTCTCGAGCAGGAGCGGCTCCGATGTCGCACCGTGGTGGACGGACAGCGCTAGCCCGAAGTACTCAAGCCATGCTGCGGACCCCGTGATCCATGTTTGGGACTGCTTGACCGTGGCTTGCGGCGAGCGCTGCAGGGCGTCGACCATCCGCGCCACAAATCGGAGCTTGGCCGTGGACATTCCGTCCAGCCTCGACTTGAGGCTTTCGGGTGTCACCGGGCGAGCCTGCTCTCAATGAGATCCACGAACGAGCGATTGATCTCGACCCCTACCCAAGTGCAGCCTGCGTCGCGTGCGGCCCGCAGAGTCGTGCCCGACCCCGCATAGGGATCAAGGACCACGCTTCCTTTCCTCGCGGTTAGTTGCAAGCAGCGCCTCGCGAGCGCCATTGGCATGACCGCGGGGTGCTCCGGACCTGAGCCGTTCGCGCTGGGCTGCGGCTCGGTGGGGATCTCCCAGACGTTCCGGAGCCGCCGGCCGTGAGGCCCCTTGATGGCGGTTACGTCGTAGTGGTAATGCAGGCTCTTGGAAAACAGGAAAACCGTCTCATGTGCCTTGGTGGGCCGGTCCAGGACGGATTCCGGATGTGCGTTCGGCTTGTGCCAGATTACCTCCGACCTCAGCCACCAACCGTCCTCCTGCAACGCTAGGGCAATCCGCCACGGAACGCCGATGAGATCCTTCGGCTTTAGCCCTTCCGGCGTAGGTGGTCGGACGCCCATGGCCCGCGCGGCATTCTTGCGGTCGGGCGCGCGATAGCGCCGGTTCCCGGACGTGTAGGAGTCGCCGACATTAAGCCAGAGCGTGCCATCGGGCCGCAGCGCACGACGGACCCCGCGGAAAGTGCGCTTCAGGCTGTCCAAGTACTCGGACAGCGCGTCGTCGCGGCCGATCTGGCCCCTCGCACCGTAGTCACGCAGAGACCAGTAAGGCGGCGACGTCACCGCAGTCTGGACGGAGTCCTGCGGCAGAAGGTTTAACGCCTCCTCCGCGTTGCCGCAAATTAGCAACGACCGATCGATTGTCGAAACACTGCCCGCTCCGGCTGCGTCGAGACGGAGATGCCCGTTCGGTTCCTCGACTGCGGTCCCGGGCGGGACGCCCGAAGACTTAACGTCGTCGGAGAGGTCCGGCGACGGTTCTTGGCCAGGGCCAAGCCTCCACCGGGCGATGGAACCCTCTTGGCTAGGGTCGAGAACGACCTCGTTGATGGCGATGTGTTGCATGCTTGATCAGAATCTAGCACGAAACCCTAACCCAGTGCGAGGTCAGACGTAAGTAACTGCCCGTGTTCATTTGGGACTCTGACTAGTCTGCACTACAAGCTGTTGTGTATTAGTGGTGTGAAGGTGGACTAGTCACAGACCTCTGGCAACCTCTACCCGTTGCGCGTCGCTTTGCAACACGGCGGTGGTTGCGACGGGTTGGTGCAGCCGACGGTGTCTCCGTGGCAGTAGGACTCAAGGTGCCCAAGGCCGCACAGATATTGCCACGCGCTACGGCACCAGGGCAAAGACTGTCTCTTCAGTGGCCCCATTTTGGCGGTCCGTTGTCGTAGCTTTCGGCGATTCGATCTGGGTGGTTGTAGAAGAGGTCTGGAGCTCGAGTGACCACCTTGCTAGTCGCAGTCTCGATACGCCGGAGCAGAGCCTCACCGCGGGAGGCGTAGGGTCCCCTGAAATCGTCAGCGTGTAAGTGCTCTGGCGAGAAGTACGAGTTCAGAATCTCGTCCATTCGCGACCGCTGGCCAGTCTGCTGCATGCTCAAGCGCGGGCACGTACTTCGACAGGGCGTCGCCACCGATTCTGCGATTCGTGCGAGCGAATGTAGCAGTCTTGTTGATGATGCCGCTATAAGTGCCGTGATTGAGAGCGGTGGAATCACCGATGAGTATCGGTATAGAATCCTCTATTGTTGTTCATCCGGCACTACAGATCTCATCGACTCTAGGGTGCTCTTGTAGCATTCCAGCGTTCCAATGACTTTTCCCGATCGTGTAGTGGCGTACAAGAATTTCCAGTCGTTGGTATTGACTCGAGCCAGAATTATCTTATCTGCTTCGTTTAGGACATCTCGGTACTTTTCCAGCTCATCTGCAATCTTCTTCAAGCATAGAACCGGAAATTCTTCGTTGGATTCGATCTTGACTAGCAGGCAAAGCTCTAGTTCACCTGGAATGACGATTTGAACCACGGTTGCTCTGTGATCTTTTGCACTGCGACTTCTGTACGATTTCAAGATCCCGATAATTCTCGCACTTAGGGGACCGCTGATGTAGGTTCCCACCCTCTTGAACGTCTCGTCGAAAGTATGACGGACAAATTTCTCAGCCCTTCGAAGAAGCCATGCCAAGATCGCGGCCAATTCTGGATTGGAAACTATGAATTCAATAAAGGGATCTGGGGTTAGCGAATGTCGACCAAGACCGTTACCACATACAATTGAGTCGTCGATAATCCGAACGTCGTTTGCAAATCGAGTGTAGTCCTCCACGCTGTCAAAATTCGCCATGTCGACGGAGAGTTTGCAGAGGCCTTTATCTGCTTCCCCGTATGCCTTTCTAGCAAAAGGTTTGGGAGTTTCCTTAAAGTCCAGTCGAGTGAGGGCGACTCCAGTTTCACCGTGAACTTCAACAGAAGGAGCGTCATCTATGTGCATGCGCCCCTTTAAGGCGTACTCGTCTCCGAGAGGTTCGACCCAGGCTTCCGTGATCTTGGCGATTGGCATGGCGAACGGATCATGGTTTGGTATGACTGGGATGGCGAGTCCCTGATCGATTTGCGCTGCGGAAGATTCAACTGTTTCCCTAGTTAGCTTTACGTTCACACTTCCGCGTTCGACGATTCCAGTCTTTGCGATTGTAATGGTCGTGTTGGGCGTTTTAGACTTCTCACGCTCGCACGCCCCCCGCTGCTCCGCCTTCTGCGGAGGGGTTGCCGCCCCTGCAGCCCTCCCTGGAGAGGCGGTAGCATCTTTGTGAGGCTGGCGGGTAGCATCCGGAGATGAGGCAACACGCTCCTTCTCGCTGGTAGTCGCCGAGACATGACGGCCCTCTCGCTCTTTGTGGTACCCCACACATGCATGTACGACCATGAACAAATCCATGAATGCTTCATCGATATTCATGGATTTCTTTTCTGGTGTCAGCTTCTTTACTCCGTCTGCTACGTATCTCCACTCGTCAAAATCGCTCTGATGAGCTTCTATGACTTCGTCCAATGTCCTCATTTTTCCTGTGATTCCACACGATTCTCTTTGTTTGCTCTCGTGCTTCCTATACTCTGGATTCTCCACGCGGCTTCGAACCTCTGCTTGCTGTTCCTTGCTTAAGTCTTGCCATAGAGACTTCAGGTTGTGTGTCTTAATGAATTCCTTTCCTCCTTGTGCCTTCAGTGCTTTCAAACATAACTCGACGGCAAATGGCAGCATAGGGATGAGAATGTACTTTGTTCCCCCGTCGCACAGATCCCTGTCCATTCCTGCGTGCTCTACCATCAAGTCAGTGTAGTGCTTGCCTGGCTCAGACTATCGTAGGCCTAACAACAGGTTTGCTGTTGTCGCGATGGCCATTGCCGACCCGATCGCCTGCTTCTGTTCAACGGATGTCCAGTGGTCCTTTTTCTTGCCCATGAAGCCTCGCTAGGTCTCCGCCACAGTTCGCGAAGAAACGCCCGCATTTGCCTACGCTGGATCTACTTGAGGTCCAACGACAGACGCGTCCCGAAGGGGGGTATAGGAAGGGTTGTGCGTTTCGTGCGCCCATCGACGTTGAAGTGTCTCGCTCAAATCGCCAAGGACGGCACCTTGAAGAGGTCATTATCGCTGCTGGGCAGAGGTGTGTCCAGTATGACGTACCTAGGGTGGTACATTACCAACTCGTTGTTTTGCTCGGTAAGGATCACTGCGACCAGCTGCCGGAGGGCGGTTACTCTCGGGGATCCCGCCGCGTGCGGCGCCTACGACGGCACCTTCCACCACATGAGCCCCAAGCACATGTGCCGCTACGTGAACGAGTTCGCCGTCAAGACCAACAACCGTTACGGGGCCCTTGGAAGTCCTCGAAGTAAGGACGGGCGCGGTCATTGGCTACCCCCTGCCCTACAGGGAGATTGTCGGCCGCAAGGCCGAGGGGCGCAGGCAACGTGCAATGTAATTGCCTTATCTTCCGCGCGGGCCGACTGATATTTTCGATAGAACTGGGTATCCATCGTAATGCACGGCATGTCAAGACTATCGCGCTTGCCATGATCAGCAGCTCCAGCTTTGCCGGATTCAGGTATCCTGTTTCATAGGACAGGTAGCGGTCGCACGGAGTCCGTGTGCGTGGGCGTCGAAGTGCTGCGCGCCCATATGTTCGGCTTCGAATCCTACGAACGCTGTGCGGCTCTGTTCAATCCGATCTTCGAGCACCAGATTCTTCCGAAGAGATGAGTCAGCCCTAACGTAACGGGCGGTTACGGCTTTACCCTCTACCGCAGTTTGTATCCCACCGTCCCCGATCCGCTGCGGGTTGAATGGGAATATGGAGGGAGCTTCAATCTCGGAGGCAGCGCAGGTCTGCGGCTGTTCCTGACGAAACGCTTCTTCCTGTCCCCGGAAGTGCGTGTCGCCTGGATCCCATTCCTCCGATCGACACCTGCCGTTGGCTATCAGTTCTGAGCAGAGCAGATCCGGTTCATGCGCGGGAACCGCTCGCAGATTAACGCGTGGCAGCCTTGCGCCGAATCCCAGCGATGGCTTGCGCCAATGGCACCGGACGGCACGCCGCGGAGCAGTATCGCTGATTGCCCCGTCGGCGGAACCACGCTCCGCACGAGCATTGCTTGCCCGTGCGCACCTGCAAACGACAATTGATGCTGTCGCGGTCATATGCCCTCACGCCGCACAGAACGCACGCTGCGATCATGCAGCCGTTAGATACGTAGCATGGACAACCCGTGGTCCTAGCCGATTCCTCGGCGCGATGCTTCAAGCCGTATGAAGAGGCGTCCCGCGCGGCATTGCGATGCGAAGGTACCCAACAGCAATACGCCAGGTGTCTCAGCCCACCGCGTACCTGTTCCACCTGTCGGTCTGACCACATCGAAGGTTGCCAGCACTCATGCTTGTAGCAGCCGCCGAGAATGGCGCGTCCGTCCGCATGGTGACAGCCATCGCTCCCGTAGCGCGCAGGTAGCTCTCGTAGCTTGGTCAGCAGGTCGGCATCGCCCAAGGCAAGGAGCGCGCTTGCCTGTGCGTTCAGGTCACGATCCGGATACGTCACTGGTCCCCATGATAGTTCAGTTCACGGATCTGCCTAGCACGGCTCCTTCGCTGCCTCGGCCGGCTGATCCGGTAGCGGCCATTCCTGGCCGATGAGGGATGGTTTGTCGGACATGAAGGGAACCGCTCTCAGAGGCCTTCCGCCTGACCTCAAGAAGTGTTGGGCTGGATAGGGCATGAGTCTGATGGGGCTGGCCTCAGTTTGTGCCCGGCAAGCGGAGTCTGATGGAATCGCCGCAGTCGAAAGCCCTGACGACTATGCATTGGCCTTTGGCTCCGACCGCGCACCCGGAGAGCATTGACACGACAGTCGGAACGGTTATGGCGGACGCCTTCGCGGCCCTTCGGGGCAGCCCTGCCTTCCTGCAAGGAATGATCCCGGGAGCGACCTCTCCGAAACGCCGGCTGTGCAAGCCAGGGCAGTTTTCGGGGGGGTCGCTCCCGCCCCGCCGGCCGTGCGCTCAAGGGGTCCCACTCGTCCCGGCCATTCGAACAACTACCTGACCTGCAATCAGTTAGCCCGGTCGCATTTGTTGCGCTTGGGCCTCCCCAGACGCCCCAGGATCCGTGCGTTTGGGCATTTTCCCCGCACGGGCGTGCGACAGGGGCCTGTCCGGTCCAACCACCGCCCCATTCTGGGGGAAATGGCATGGTGAAGGCCCAGCAGCCTGACGCAGTGCCGGGGTTGAATCACGCCTTGGTCCGAGTGCGATCACTCGATCCTCGGAACAGTTTTCGAGTGGGGATTGGATCCCGGACTCCGCGGCCTAGGGCCATGCGTCCATTCAGGAATCGCCCGAGAGATAGTCCGCCCAAGCCTGCATCAGAATCCGACGTCGATTGAGCGGGTCCGATCGCGCATAGGCCGCCTCGACCTTGCTCTTGACGGTATGCGCCAAGCACGCCTCGGCGACCACGCGCAGCTGGCCCGCCTCCCCGGACCAATCCCGGAATGACGACTGGAATCCGTGCGGGACCGCTCG
Organism: Bryobacterales bacterium; assembly: GCA_028819215.1. Classification (GTDB taxonomy): domain Bacteria; phylum Acidobacteriota; class Terriglobia; order Bryobacterales; family UBA6623; genus VXMF01. Next base: position 20,952 of record JAPPMG010000005.1, on the reverse strand, counting down.
GATTCCTTGCTCCCGGAGCAGCTTCGACAGCGTCGCGTCCGAAAGCGGCTTGCCAGTAACGGACGGAAAGATCAGCCCTTCGCCGTCCGAGAATCGTCGCGCCTCGCCGAGCACGGCGACCCCTCTCGGAGCCAGAGGGACGGCCTGCGCGGTAGACGACGGATTGGGAAATCGCCTTCAGGGGCGGGTAAAACCGATACGAGAAGGAACTCCCGCGTTCTCAGAAGCAATCTGTTGCAAGCAGTCCTCCAGAGCAACATGTCCTTGTGCGGTCATGCGCCTTATCCGGATCGGCCCTCCGTCTGCAAAGCCTACCTCGAGGAATCCTAGCTCGTGGCAATGCGTGATGGCGGAGTTGAGCTCCGCGTCGTTTGCCGCTTCGATCCGGGGGAATTGTATTGACGTTTCAGGATCGCTTTCAATTTGCTGGGAGACATCTTGAAGGATCGTGCAGATTAGATCCCAGTTCATCGCCTTTATCCTAGCGAGGTACTTATGCCCGGTCCCGCGGTCAAGACGCGCACTCCGAGACCTCAGCCGTTCGGGAAGGCAGAGCCAAAATGCGAGGGCGCGTGGCGCGGATTGAGGGCAGCATCGACGCCCGCGCCTTCAGCATCGCCAGCGATTCGCGAAGGCTTTGGGCGAATCCCCCCGGGTCGTCGTATCGAATTCGGAGTCCTACTGTCTGCCTGTAGAGCGGTCCACTCACAGAGAGCATTCCCGGAGCCCATGGTGTATACTGCAACTGGCGGCTGATGCTGCCAACGCTACCACCGAGAACAACGAACCACGAGAACAACGAACCACTCAATCTGACGAACCTCAATAGCTCCAAACTCCACAAACCAACCTACACACGCAAATAGGCTTCAGCGGTAGCCTTCCGACCGCCAGCGAGCAAGCCGCATCGCCGGTTCTCGCGCTCTCATCCAGTGCCGAACATGTTCTGGAACAACCGTTCCGAGGGCTGGGCGGCAAATTGGAGCGTGTTCAATGTTCTCAGCCAGATTTGGAGTGCGGATTAGAGGGCCACCAGTAGCAGTGGTCCACACCCAAGGTGCGTTCTCCTCCTCATTCCGGGGCTACCTCAGCAAGCGGAATCCGGGTACATCGCCGCAGTCGACACCTCGGCGACCATTCGGAACCATCCGGCCTTCCTGCAAGGAAAGATCTCGGGAGCGACCTCTCCGAAACGCGCGTCTGCCAAGCCAGGGCCGTTTTCGGGGGGGTCGCTCCCGCCCCGCCGACCGTTCGCTCAAGGGGTCCCACTCGTCCCGGCCGTTTGGATAACTCGCTGATGCGCAATGAGTTGACCTAGGCCGGCGTGTTTCGCGGACCGGCAAATAGTGCTTCGCTCCCGGGCGAAATGTGTTTCGCCGGGGCGATTTCCCCGAAACAACGGGGGCCAGTGTTTCGGCCGGCTCAACCACAGCCCCCGCTGCGCAGGGGGAGACTGCTGCGACGGCGCGACCAGCGGCCGCGGTCATTGCGGTCCACCCCCAGCGCTCATCCAGCGGGACCGCGTTGCGCCAGATAGTCCGCCCACGACTGCATCAATCCTCTCCGCCGCTCGAACAGGTCGGTTCGCATGTAGGCCGCTTCGACGCGGTCCGAATTGACGTGGGCGAGCGCCAATTCGCTGGCCTCGCGCGGCGCGTTCGAGCACTCGGCGCACCAATCGCGAAAGCTGCTGCGGAATCCGTGCACGACCGCCGGGATGCCTTGCCCGCGGAGCAGCTTCGAGAGGGTGTTGTCAGACAGCGCCCGCCCCGTGGCACTCGGAAAAATCAAGCCGCTGCTATCGGCCCGCAGGCAGGCTTCGGCTAGGATCTGCAAGGCCCGGTCGCTGAGCGGCACCCGGTGCTCGCGCTGCATCTTCATTCTGCCCGCAGGAACCGTCCACGTTGCCGCATCGAGGTCGACTTCGTCCCAGCGGGCCTCCCGCACCTCGCCCGAGCGCGCCGCGGTCAGGATCAAGTACTCCAGGGCGGCAACGGTTGCCCAGTGCGCGCGGGACTCCCGGACCGTGGCGAGGGCCTCCGCAACCTTGGCATGCGGCAGAGCGCGATGGTGCCTCTTGGCAGCGCCGGCCTTCGGCAGCGCCGCGCCGAGGGCGTCTCCCGCGGGATTGTCCGGCCGGTAGCCTTGCGCCACGGCCCATTTCATGATCGCGCCGATCCGCTGGCGCACCCGTCGCGCCGTCTCGGGCTTTTCGGTCCAGATCGGCAGCAGCGTGGCCATCACGTCGGCGGTGGAGATGTCGCCCACCCCCAGCTTCCCGAGCCGCGGGATCGCGTAATCGCGCAGGCTCGCGCGCCATTGATTGGCGCTCTTGCCCCCGTCCTTCCAACCCGGCTCGTGAATCCCGATCACCGTGCCCGCAGCCTCGGCGAACGTGGGGGCTTTCTGCCCGGCGCGAAGCGAGCGGGGATCCCCGCCCTGGCGCGCGAGCTGGCGGTTCTCGAAGGCCGCCTGGCGCGCACTGGAAAGCGAGACGTAGGGCCAGCCGCCGAGGCCGAGGTCGACGCGCTTGCCGCGGACGGTGCCGCGCCAAATCCACTGCTTGCCTCCGGTCGGCATCACGCGGAGCAAGAGGCCGTGTTGGTCGCCGTACTTGTCCGGGCCGTCTCTGCCGCTGGGGCGGACGTTCTTGACGAATGCGGCAGTCAGGGAGCGCATATTCAGCCCTAACTATACACCAAACTGTCCCACACGAAAACGGGGAATCCGGGGTGCTGCAGAGGAACACTAGGGGCTAGGTGTGAATGTAAATCATTGAAATAGCGATCTTTATGAGACTTACGGGAATTTCGTGATTCTGTGGGTTGGCGGACTCCCTCTCCGCCATTTGTTTCGCAAGTTGTTGATATCAAAATATTCATAGGTTCCCTTGGGTTGCACGGAGGTATTTGCCCATACGGTCCGCCGACAGACAGCGCTTCAATGACTCCAGCTCTTCTCTGCTGGCTTGGTCATTTGACATGATCAATGTCTCTTGCAATGGTATTAGCGTATGCCCCGGATCCGCCTCTGCCTCTGGCATGCGTCCGGGGCTCGCCTCAAGCTACGGCGACGAGTTCACTCACCTTTTCTCGCCACCGCTCAGGCAAGGTAGCTGGCCCAATCGCTCATCAGGGCACGCCGCCGTTCGAAGAGGTCGGAGCGCGCATAGGCTGCTTCTGCCTTGTTCTTGACGACATGAGCCAATGCCGCCTCCATGACAGCGTGCGGGGCATCCGTGCACTCGGCGGCCCAGTCCCGAAAACTCGAACGGAATCCGTGGGGGACTGCTTGAACGCCGAGTTCCCGCAGCAGCTTCCTCAGTGTGGAATCGGATAGGGCCCGCCTGGGACTCGATCGAGGCCGCGGAGAAGGTCCTGAAGGAGTCCGGCGCTGCGATCGGGAACGTCCTCTAGGACCGGGTCTACTACGACCTGGGCCGCGACCTCATCGGCATGCCGAACAAGGTGCAGTTCCCGAACGGGCCGACCTACCAGTCGGCCCTGCACGAGCCGGCGACCGTCTTCGGCGAGCCCGAACGGCTTGTATGGCCTCTGATCGCCACATCCGCATTCGAATCGGGAGGGTCCGGGCAGCGGTTCTTGGAAGCCACGCTGCGCCAGATCGGGCCACTATACTGGTCCAGTCATGCCCCCGCAAACGTTCTCGCGGCGCGCCTTCCTGGGATCTGCCATCGCGGCAACTGCGAGCGCTCCGGTAATCGCAAATCCGCCGGAGATTCGAATCACCGGGTTCGGGTTCTTGCGCCTCCGGTACCCCGAGAGGATGCCTGTCAAGCGCAATGCGACAATCCGCAGCGGCGGAGGGCGGGCTGGGATGACCCAGCTGGAGTTGTACACCGACGGCGGCCTCGTCGGTCGGAGCTTGCCAAAGTCCAGCGGCCTGATCGAAGGACTGTTCCATCGCGTCAAGGGCGAGAATCCCTTCTACGTCGAGCGCATCTGGGACCGGATGTATCGTGGCAACCGCAAGCCTGTCGCCAAGGGCGCCTATATCGAGGCGATGGGATCGGTTGACATCGCGGTATGGGACATCATCGGCAAGGCGCTTGGCATGCCTGTGTACCAGGTGCTCGGGGCGCATGCGGACAGGCTGAGAGTCTACGCGGCTGGAGGCTACTACCGGGACGACAAGACAACGGCGGATCTCGTCGCCGAGATGGAGGGGTACGTCGAAGAGGGCTTTCGGGCTGTCAAGATGAAGGTCGGCGGCGAGCCGATGCGGGTTGACGAGGAGCGCGTCCGGGCGGTTCGGCACGCGATCGGGCCCGACGTCGACTTACTGCTGGATGCGAACAATCGGTGGGCGCCCTATGAGGCGATCCGCTTCGGAAGGATGGTCGAACAGTACGAGCCGTTCTGGTTCGAGGAGCCGGTTGTTGCCGACGACTTTCAGGGATGCGCTGAAGTCAAGCACGCTCTGGACATTCCCATCGTTGCCGGGGAAAACGAGTACACGCGGTGGGGAACGCGGGATCTGATCGAGCATCGTTCGTGCGACATCTTGAACTTGGATACGGTGAAGGCGGGCGGGATCACCGAGCACCGGAAGATCTCCGCTCTGGCATCTGCCTATCACATTCCGGTCTCCCCTCACGGCTCTCCTCACATGGCATCGCATCTTCTGGCTTCAACGCCGAACGCCTTGATCATGGAAACCTATCCGGGCGTTCAGAGCCGCTACAATCCGGCTCTGCCCCTCTATCCCGTCGAAGACGGCTACATCACCATGCCCCAGAAGCCCGGGCTGGGAATTGACCCCGACCCGGAAATGGTGAAGAAATACAAGGTCGAGGACCGTTAGGGGCGCGTCAGTCGGCTACTCGGGTTCGACTCGGTGACCGGCCACCGCCGGGCAGTTTCGTTCGCTGACCTCCCTGGATGGCGCAGCTATCATCGTGTCGAACGTGATTGGCGGCGGGAAATTTGTCGTGCCGGCCGTAGTGACCCGGCTGGCACCCAGTCCGTGGGCAGCGCTTGGCGTCTGGCTGGCCGGGAGAATCCCGCAACCTCGGGTGCCGGCGTCCTCGTCGTCGGGCTCGGCGTACAGCTCTATTTCTGGATGCGCGCCAGGACTCGATAGGGTTCCCGGGCCGAGAGTCGATTTCTGGAGTGTCGTTGGTGGTCGGTCCGATCGATCAGATCCTTCGATTGAGACTACCTAGGTCCCTTCGAATCTGCGTTGGCGTCTTTCAGCCCTATCTTCTTCGAGCCTCCACTACCGCGTTGGGCCGCTCGGTTCACACCTAGAATTCGCGACGATTGGTACCATCAGCGCTGTCAATGAGGGGGCGAACCCTATTCAGCTGCACCCTGGCAGTAGCGATCGCTCTCGCAGTCGTTGCCTGCCCGGCGCAGTCGCAGCGGGAGGGCTGGAATAGCAGGCGCGTGCGAATGGTTCGTCAGCAGATTGAGGCCCGCGGAGTTCGGGACCCCCGGGTGCTCGAGGCGATGCGCAAAGTCCGGAGGGAGCGATTCGTGCCGGTGTCGGTCCGCAACTACGCCACTTCCGATACCCCGTTGCCGATCGGTTTCGACCAAACCATCTCGCAGCCCTATATCGTGGCCTACATGACGGAGCTCTTGGAGCTTGACGGCGACCACCGAGTCCTGGAGATCGGAACAGGATCCGGTTACCAGACAGCTGTTCTCGCGAACCTGTGTGACCACGTCTACAGCATCGAGATCGTTCCTGAGCTCGCCGAGCGAGCCTCGCAGACCCTTCGGGATCTGGGCTACGGCAATGTCAGCCTTCTCACGGGAGATGGGTACCGCGGCTGGCCCGAGCACTCCCCTTACGACCGCATCATCGTCACGGCCGCCCCGCCCGAGCTTCCCCAAGCCCTCGTTGACCAACTCGCAACACAAGGTCGCCTCGTGGCGCCAGTAGGAGGGGATCCCGATTCGCAGAAGATCGTCTTGGTCACGAAGGACGCAAGGGGGAATGTCCGGCAGCGGGACCAGCTGCCCGTCCGGTTCGTGCCTATGGTCCCAGGACCTGACGGCCCGTAAGGAGGTCGCAACCCGCATCCGAGGATTCGAGCGTGGCACCGTGGCGCTCGGCACAGGCGGCGATGATCAAGTCGATTGCGGGAACCGTGACACCCTTCGCCCTAGCCCGACGGGCCAAGTCATATGCAGTCTCCCAAACGGCTTAATCGATCGGGAGATCCGGGACTGTCTCGGCCAGCTTCCCTATGACCGCTCGTTCCTTGATGCCCCGCGCACCGTTCCAGAGTTCAAGTTGCACTGGTGCGCACGAGCATGCCTGACCCTAGGTCAGCGCAGCCTCGACCCGAGAGCGGACGGCTTGATCGCCACTTGGGCGAAGCATGTGAATCCAAGAGGAAGTATCGACGAGGACCACAGTTCTACCGTTTCCGGCGAAGGGCCTGGAGTTCTTGTGGCGAGATCAAGTCGGCGCACGTGCCCGAGTACCGTGTGAGTTCCGTCATCCGCATGCGGTGGTTGAAATCTTTGAGGGCGCAGACAACGGCTTCGCGTTTTGTCTTTGCCTTAGTGAACTTGATTGCATCTGCAAGCTCGTTCTCGGGAATATCAATGGTGGTTTTCACAGTCCAATGATGGATCAACTGGAATCCTACTTGCATATGTTTGGATTCCGCATTCCAGTAATCTTGCATCGAATCAATGGTGCCCTAGGTTCCTCTTCATACGTGTCTGGGTGTCCCTGTTTACCGAGGTCACCAATGGGTCACCAATGTCCCAAGGGGTCTCACCACGATCGGATCAGGTGAACTCCCGGAACAGGTGTCGCGTTCGACTCGTGCTCGGCCTCGATGACTCGCCAAGGCTTCGATGTGCGGTAGTGCCTCGCCATATTGAGATTCCGGTGCCTTGGCTCGGTCCATCGAGTGACATCGTTGTCGTTGCCCGCGCAGGGTTTCCTTCGCAGCAGACGTCGCGGACGGAGAGAGACGAAGACTGACAAGCTGGATGGATTGCACGCTCGCGCGATATGGCCTAACCTATCGGACGACGGATGGTGAACGGGGCCGGGCTACCAACGACGCGCCGTGAACTCCTTGGAATGAGTTCGCTGGGCTTCGGCCAGATTGTGCTCTCGCACCTGCTGGCTCGCACTTCCGAAGCCGCGCAGGTGCCGGTCTACAACGACCTAAGTGCCCGCGAGGGCCACTTTCCAGCCCGGGCGAAAGCTGTCATCCAGCTGGTCCAGAACGGCGGTCCCAGCCAGATGGATCTGTTCGATCCGAAACCCTTGCTTGCGAAATATGCGGGACAGCCCCACCCGGACGGAGTTGAGATCCACCAGCCTGGCAACAAGAACACATTGCTGCCGTCGCCATTCGAGTTTCGGAAGTACGGGGAGTGCGGGATGGACGTTTCGGAAGTCTTGCCGCATCATGCCGAAGTCGTTGACAAGCTCTGCTTTATCCGCTCGATGCACACCGAGCACAACAACCACTCCGAGGGGTTGAACATGCTGCTGACCTGCAAGATCTTTGCGGGTCGGCCGGCAATGGGCGCTTGGATCAGCTACGCGCTCGGCACGGAAAACCAAAACCTGCCCGCATACGTGGTTCTGCGTGATCCGAAGGGATACACGATCGGGGCGAAGCAGCTCTGGGCCAATGGTTTCTTGCCCGCTCTCTATCAGGGCACTGAGTTCAGCATGGAAGGTTCGCCCGTACACCACCTCAGGCCGGCCGAACCGATGCCGCCGGGCGTGCAGCAGCAGGGCTTGGACTACTTGGCCCGGATCAACCAGCTTCATTTGGATGCCCGGCCCGGTGAGACCGAACTCGAGTCTCGCATCAGGAACTTCGAGCTGGCAGCCCGCATGCAGGTCGAGGCGATGGATGTCCTTGACATTGAGAGCGAGTCCCCGGCAACCAAGAAGCTGTATGGCGTCGACGATGAGCATCGCGGCCCGTACGGGCTGCGTTGCCTGATGGCGAGGAGGCTGGTCGAGGCCGGTGTGCGGTTCGTTCAGGTCACGACCAGCCCGGGCCAGCCCTGGGATCATCACGACAAGCTCGACGAGAGAATGTCGCAGATCACGACCGAAACCGACCAGGGGGCCGCCGCGCTCGTAAAGGATCTGGACCAACGGGGCCTGCTCGATGAGACGATCGTGATGTGGGCCGGCGAGTTCGGCCGCTTGCCGACGACGCAGCGCGACAATGGACGGGACCACAACCGCAACGCGTTCACCATCTGGTTCGCCGGCGGCGGTTTCAAGCCTGGCTGGATTCATGGCCAGACAGACGACTTCGGCTACAGGGCCGTCGTTGATCGCGTGAGCGTCCCGGATATGCACGCGACGGTCCTGCATCAGCTCGGCCTCGACCACCGCCAGACGACCTATCCGTACGCAGGACGGCTAGAGACTCCGGCCGACGTCACGGTAACTGGGGCCCGAGTCATCGGGGACTTGCTGGAGAACGAGGTTCAGGCGGCATGAATGCCCGTCTGCTCGTCGTTCTCTCGGCCGCGGTCGTTGCGAGCGGTGCGCCAGCGGTCGGGGATGCCCCGATCTTCGAGCAGGACGTCCAGCCAATCCTTTCGGCGTATTGCCTGACGTGTCACGGCAAGAGCTCCCCGGAACAAGGCGTCGATCTGCGGACGGCGCGAACCGTGTTGCGGGGAGGATTCAACGGTCCGGTAGTCCAGCGAGGCTCTCCAGAAGAAAGCCTGCTCTACCAGAAGCTCGCGCAAGGCAAGATGCCACCGGAGGCTTTCAAGAGCCGGGTCCCGGAGGCTGATGTCGAGACGATCCGGCGCTGGATCGAAACAGGCGCCCACTCGGAGCAGGGCGACGATCTTCCCGAGCAGGCTCGACTCCAAATCGCTCGATACGAGCGGGAAATCCAACCGCTGCTGAGCGAGCGTTGCGTTGCGTGCCACGGCGGAAGCTCCCCCCAATCCGACCTGGACCTCCGCACCCTAGCCTCGACCCTGCGTGGCGGCAAGCACGGCCCGGTTGTGCAGGAAGGCTTCTCGGAGAAGAGCATCCTGGTCCGCCAATTGGTGAACGGGGTGATGCCTCCTGAAGGAGCTAGCGAACCTCTGAACGACGCCGAGATCGAACTCATCCGAGAGTGGATCGACGAAGGCCAGTTCGCCGACTACGTAGATCTCGGCAACCCGCTTGATCGGGAGTTCACCGAAGCGGAAGCATCTCCTGTGACCGCATCCGACCGCCAGTACTGGGCCTTCCGTGCGCCGCTCGCGTCGGCCCCGCCGGGGGTCAAGGCTTCCAGCGCGATCCGCACGCCCATCGATGCATTCCTGGTCGCCGCGCTTGAATCGCACGGCTTGACGTACTCCTCGGCAGCGCCGCGACAAACCCTGCTGCGACGAGCGTACTTCGATCTTTGGGGCCTGCCCCCCACTCCCGAGCAGGCAGCAGAGTTCCTTGCGGACGAGCGACCCGATGCGTACGAGAGACTGCTTGACCGCTTGCTTGAGTCTCCCCGCTACGGCCAGCGCTGGGGCCGTTTCTGGCTTGACGCAGCCGGGTACGTCGACACAAAGGGAAAGGACTACCGAGCAGAGACTCTGACGTTGTCACCGGGGATTTGGCGTTACAGGGACTATGTCATCGATTCATTCAACGCAGACAAGCCTTGGAATCGCTTTCTGACGGAGCAGCTGGCCGGGGACGAACTCTACGATTGGCGCAACGCCGAGCAATTCTCGACCGAGATGCTCGAAACACTGGTCGCCACCGGCTACTTGCGAACGGTTCTCGACGCAACCGACGAAGACATCTCGGATCGTCCTGCCGACCGCTACGACACCCTGTTCGCACTCCTCGACAAGGTGTCCCGCAGTGCGGTCGGACTGACGCTCTCGTGCGCCCGCTGTCATAGCCACAAATACGATCCGATCCCCCAGCGGGACTACTACCGCTTCTTGGCCCTGTTCTCGGCGGCCTATAACCCGTCGGATTGGATCCAGCCCAAGAAACGCTTGCTCTACACGGTTTCGCCAGCGGAGAAGAAACGGATCGATGCGCACAACGAAGCTGTCGATGCAAAGGTCAAGAATCTGACAGACGAGCTGGAGGAAATCAGCACACCGTACCGGGACTCGCTATTCGAGGCCAAGCTCAAGGAAGTGCCGAGCGCGGATCGCGAGGACTTCCAAGTCGCATTCGCTGCCATCGAGAAGGATCGCAGCGAGGCCCAGAAGGACCTTGTCAAGAAGTTCGGCTCGATTGTCGAGGTCAGCGACAAGGAGATCGTGGGCGTGGCATCCCCGGGGCACAAGGAGCGCTTGTCGCAGCTTCGTCGGGACATTGCGGAATGGAAGGCCGAGCGGACGGGACTGGAGCGCGTGCAAGCGCTCTGGGACGGCCGGTCGCTTCCTACCGTCAGGCTCCTCCAGCGCGGCAGTGTCGAGTCTCCCGGGCCGGCCGTCAAGCCGGGCTTTCTCTCGGTCTTGTGCAGTGCCGAGGAGCCTTGCCTCGCAACGCCCTCTCTGAATCGGGCAGGGGAGACGACCGGGTACCGTCTGGCGCTGGCCGAGTGGTTGACCGATCCGAAGCATCCTCTCACCTCCCGGGTCATCGTGAACCGCATCTGGCAGCATCACTTCGGAACTGGCATCGTCGCGACGCCGGACAACTTTGGCTCTAACGGCTCGCCACCCTCCCATCCAGAACTGCTCGACTGGCTGGCCGTTGACTTCGTCAAGCACGGCTGGAGGGTCAAGCGCCTGCACAAGATGATCATGCTCTCGACCGTTTACCGGCAGTCATCAAGTCGCGCCGACAATGCGGCTGGTGAGCGGGCCGCAATCGAAGATCCCGACAATCGGTTGCTTTGGAGGATGCCGTTGCGAAGGCTGGAAGCCGAGGCGCTGCGCGACTCGATTCTCGCGGTCGGCGGCAATCTTGACGATTCTCTAGGAGGACCGGCCGTAGAATTGGACCACCAGCCTGACGGTCTTCAGCTTGCCGTCGCGGAGGGCGCGCGCCGTCGTAGCGTCTACATGACGGCCCGCCGTACATGGTCGTTGACGTTCATGGGAACGTTTGACTTCCCGAATATCGACACCACCTGCACCCGTCGCGCGCCGTCGGCGACTCCGCTGCAATCGCTGACCATGATGAATAGTGACTTTGTTATGGAAAACGCGGCGGCGGTTGCGCGGCGAGTCATGGACTTTCAAGTCGGACGCCCGACTGATCTCGAGAGGCTGGCGCGCGCGGCCTACGGTGCAATCCTCGCAAGGGAACCCAGTAGCGAAGAGATTGCGCTAGCTCGGGATCATCTGGAGAATCAGCAGAGGCTGTACGTCCGCGCAAATGCGGCAACCGAAGAAGCACTCGCAAAATCCGTCGAGAGCCTTGCGCATATGTTGATCAGCTCGAACGAGTTCCTATACGTGGATTGACGCAACGCATAGAGGGCGTGGGAGCGATCGGATCAAGGCTATAGCTGCCCGCACCCTCGGTTTCGAGGTAGTCGGGATCTCCACCGATTGATTCGATTTATGGTCCAGCCGTCACCGCCTTCGATCAATCCTATGAGGCTTCACAGTATTCACGGATCGTAGCGGCTTGCCATAATGACAGTCTGAGTCGTCTAGCTCGTTTCGTCGAGCTACCACCGACCTCACTTAGCACTCCGCAGATCTTCCCGGTTCCATGCGCTCAGCTTGCCTACTCCTGTCCGTTGCCCTCTTGCCGCTCGCTGCAGCGGAGTGGAATCAATGGCTCGGTCCCGATCGGGACGGCAAGTCGCCTGAATCGGGATTGCTTGCAACTTGGCCGGAGTCCGGTCCGGAAAAGGTTTGGCAGGTCGAGTCTCTCGGTGAGGGCTACTCGTCTCTCGCTTTCGCCAACGGCATGCTCTTCACCCAGGGCGTCAAAGACGGCAAGCAGTACTTGATCGCTCTTGATGCCGAAACAGGGAAGATCGCATGGGAGACTGAGCATGGCAGGCCGTACTCCAATCGCCGCGGGGGTGGCCCGCGAGGTACTCCAACAGTCGACGGGGATCGCGTCTACGCGCTCGGCGGAGACGGAAACCTGATTTGCGCCGACGCCTCGACCGGAGCAAAGATCTGGGAAAAGCACCTGCTCAAGACATATGGGGCGAGGAACATCAGCTGGGGAATCAGCGAATCTCCTTTGATTGACGGAGACCGCCTAGTTGTCAACGCCGGAGGCCGCCGAGCCTCGATCGTCGCGCTAGACAAGGCGACGGGAAAAGAGCTTTGGAAAACCCAGAGTGACGAGGCAGGCTATTCGTCCGGCGTGGCCGTTGAAATCGATGGAGTACGGCAGTACCTGTTCTTTACAGGGGAAGCGGCGGTCGGTGTCCTGGCCACCAACGGCGAGTTGCTCTGGCGCTACCAACCGGTTAGCAACTCGACGGCCAACGTAGCCACGCCGGTCGTGCGTGACAACCTAGCCTTCTTTTCATCCTCCTATGGCACGGGTTGCGCATTGCTCCGCTTGGAGAGCACAGGTGGCTCCACCACCGCTTCCGAGGTCTATTTCAACCGGGACATGAGGAACCACTACAGTACTTCGATACTCATCGATGACCACTTGTACGGATTTTCCGGTCGGATCCTTACTGCGATGGAGTTCGAGACGGGCGAGGTAGCGTGGCGCGATCGTTCTGTTGGCAAGGGGCAGATGATCCTTGCCGACGGCCGACTCTACATCCTCTCGGACGACGGCATGGTTGGCCTGGTGGAGCCCGATCCCGGCGAATACCGCGAAATCTCGCGCTTCGAAATTGGAAGCAGAGACTATCCGACTTGGACGCTTCCTGTCATTGCCGACGGCACGCTGTATCTGCGCGACCAAGAGAGGCTTTACGCCTATAACGTCAAGGCCCCTTAGGGTGCGGTCCGCCAGCTACAAGCTGTTCAAGGCCCCCCGAGAGATCCCTCTCCCACGCAACTACTGCGACGAACGTGCGTGTGCCGACCTGATGCCCCACCTCTATGGCTATGGCGTCCTCCGATCTCGCTCTATCGGTTAAGGTGGATAGGGCTTCTGAGGATTGATGCCTAGGAGTTTGCGGTCAGCGACCGCATTGGATCGAACGCATGCAACGACAGGATCAAGCGGCCAACGCCGCCGCTCCCAGCGACCGGATGCAGCGCCGTCGCTTCTTACGGACTGCGGGAGCAACTGCAGTAACCGCGGCCTCAGCGTCCCGGGTGGCCGGGGCGAACTCACGCCTGCGCATCGCGCTCGTTGGATGCGGCGGTCGTGGCAAGAGCGTGGCGGCCAAGGCCGCGGCACTCGAAGGAGTTGAATACGGCTACTTCTGCGATGTCTACGACAAGCAGGCAGAAGCGGCCCGTGAAGAACTAGCAGGCGGCAGCGGCAAGGTCGGCAAGGACTTTCGCCGCGTGATGGACGACAAGGACATCGACGCGATTCACGTTGCGACGCCGGATCACTGGCACGCCCTTCCTGCCGTGGCGGCACTCGAGGCGGGCAAGCACGTCTACGTCGAAAAGCCGCTGGGCCATAACGTCTTGGAGGGCAAGGCCATGGTGGCCGCCGCGGCGCGCTCCAAGGCCGTGTTTCTGACCGGCACGCAGCACCGCTCCGCGCCGCACCTGCAAGAAGCTACCGAGATCGTCCAGGGTGCGGTGCTCAAGGATGTCCATTTCGTCCGCGTCTGGAACTACGCCAACCTAATGCCGGTTGGACCCGGCACAAAGCCGGATTCTGACCCGCCCTCAGGCCTGGACTGGGATTTCTATCTTGGACCCGCTCCTTGGGTGCCGTTCAACGAGATGCGCTTCCTGCGAACGTACCGGATGTTCTTCGACTACGCGGGGGGCTGGATCACTGACTTCGGTACGCACCGTTTCGACACGATCCACCAAATCATGGGCCAAGATCGCCCCAAGAGTGTGGCCGCTGCTGGCGGGCGCTTCGCCGTGGGTGGCATGAGCGACCAGCCCGACCTGCTCCAGGTGACTCTGGAGTATCCCGGCTTCGTGCTGAGCTACGAAACGTGCAACATCAACTCGTTCGGCAGCATGGGTCGCTTGACCAAGGGCATGCCGCTGCACGGTGCGCGCGCGCCCGAGAACCGTCCCAATGGGATGGCGTTCTACGGCAGTAACGGGACGCTCATCGCGGACCGGCTCGGCTACGAGATCATTCCCGAAACGGGCGCATACGGCGGGTCCCTCGGAGACAGAGACGCCTTTGCGAAGAGCAGGCTCAAGAGGATGCACAAGACCGGGAGCGAGCCGTCCCAACTCCACGCGGAGCATTTTGTACGCTGCGTGCGCGATGGCGAGGAACCTCGATCGGACGCGCTCACGGGCCACCGCTCATCACTGATAGCCCATCTCGGCAACATTGCCTACCATGCCGGGCGCAAGCTCAAGTGGAACGGCGAGCGCGAGGATTTCGAGGGCGATGCGGAGGCATCGCGAATGCTCGGCCGTAAGGCACGCAAGCCTTGGGACGCAATCAGCATCTAGCCGCACCCCACGGCCGCGGTCGCCGGTTCGCAGCGTTGTGAGTGCTTAGGTCCCGGGAGTAACCGGCGCGGACCATTGGTAGCCGCGGCTTACAGTTCGAGCTTCGCCTTGGCGTACTCCAGGCAGGCGCGGTTGTTGTTCTCCTCGATCTTGAAGCGCTCCTGCTCGGCGAGTTGATTGATAAGAGGCAGCGGTCTGCCATGGCTTTGGACGGCCGAGAGTGACGCCGCCAGGTCCGCTCCGGGAACCCGGCCCATCGTGATCCAGTAGTGCTTGCGGAGACAGGGTATTTCCAGCGGATCGCGCGTGATCATTTCGAGCGTGAAACGCACTTCCGGGCGGGCTGATCGAATCGTCTCAACCACTGCAGGCATGTCAAGGCAACCGGTTCCGAACGGAACTTCGGCGAGCAGGAAGCCGTCTTCGTACGCCTCGACACCCATGTCCTTCAGATGCACGGACGTGGCGTACGGAGCGAACGCACGGACTGTGTCGAGAGGGTCCTCCAGCAACGACATGTTGTTGCCCGTGTCAACGGTGACGCCCACCCACTCGCTCTCGATGCGTTTGAGGATCTTCAGCATCTCGTCGATGCGCCAGTCCTTGTGGTTCTCTAAGGCGAGCCGTACCTTGTGGCGGCGCAGGATTGGCTCGGCGCGGCTCAGAGACCGCCAGCTCACTCGGACGAACTCCTTCCAGTCCTCGAGAGTCTTGAACGTCTCGTAACGGCGCCCGCCCAGCATCACCGTGCGAATCACGCTCCCGCCCGCAGCCTTGGTCGCGCGAACGGTCCGCTCGAAAACATCCAACTCGTCGGAGTCATTCTTGGGCAAGCGGGCAGAGACCTCCACGTACATGCCGTACTCTTCGGCCTTGGCACGCACCCGCCCCGCGTACTCATCGCTCAGCTCGGTCAGGGGAGCTTGGATCCCCGCCGCGCCTACGCTGTTGCAATGCTCCAAAAAGCGCAAGGTCGCGGTGAAGCGCTGGGTGCGCTCGACCTTCTGATCTGCACGGCCGCGCTGCATGTATGCGGCCGTGCCGATTCCCATGCCGCGCTTTGGCTCGGTCGTGACAGCTGCCACTTGGGACACGCTCGCTAGCGCCAAGCTTGAACGGAGAAAATCCCTGCGAGAATCGCCCATGACGGTTAGTTTGGCATATCGATCGCACGAGCGGTCCTGTCAGGAATCGGTAGGATCGCGTTCCAAGCACTGTCTGATTGCAGATCCAAAGTGCGGCCAAATGAAAGTTTCGATACCGTCCAAATGAAAGTTCCTATAGCGTCCAAGTGAAAGTATTGGCGGAATTCCCGCCAGTCAAGCGTCCGCTCAGTTGCTGATCGCGCGTTGGAACCGAGCGCTTGAACTCAGCGGTCTGGCGATTGATTCTGCAACAAGATGGCCAGCAGTTCCTCTTCGGCGCCGATGGTTGCCACCAATAGCCAGCCCAGACGGAATCCAGCTTGCGATTGCACACTCGCACCCTCGGGAGCCCCCAACCTTCAGGCACTGTCTGGTCCTCGCCCCCAGCCTATTCCGCCTACACGACTTTTCGGTGACCCTGCGATGACTGCTCTTCGCGGAGCGGGATTCGGGTAGTATTGAGGCGGAACGCCGTGGACACTACGCGATTCAATCCGTTTCTTCGCTGGGGGACCCGGCTATGTGCGTGCGCTGTCGCGCCGTTACTGGCCCCGACTCTGGCGCTCTCACTGACAGGAGATGCCGGCTATTCCCGGACTGTGTCCGTCGCTGCACCGTGGAGCGCGGAGTGGGCCCTAGAGGAGGGAGCGGCATTTGACATTTCTCTGCAACTGGTAGAGCCTTCCGGCCTGCCTCCGAACGCTCGGATCGAAGTCCGCTGGTCCGGCCCGGAGCTGCCCAATTCCGGCTTCGCGGGCGATCGGGGCGATCCCAGCGTCATCGCCACTGCAGATTGGTCCAAGGTACTGCATGCCCTGGATCCCGACCTGCATCTGGTCTATCGCGCTCCGGTCTCAGGCACATATTCGATCCGCCTCGAACCGGTACTGGATCGCGAGCAGCCGCTTGGGCCAATCCCCCACGACACGGGCTTGGCGCCGCTGGCGACGCCGCTGCCAACGGTGACTCCCGCGGTCGATGGTGCCGATGTGGCCATCAGAATCCGGCCTGTCACCTCCCTCTCGTCGGGTTCCTTGGTCTTGGAAGCGGAGCCGAACAACGCACCGGAACAGGCCACCGTGCTTCAGTTCGGTGAAGCGGACGAGACAGGCACGCTGTATGTCGTAGGCGGTGCCGACGATATCGAGTACTACAACAACACCAGCACCGGCAACACTCCCGACGACTGGTATCGCATTGAGTACCAAGGCACAGCCCCGAAATATCTCAGCGCCAACCTCCAGATCGTCGAACCCGTAGTGAGCGCTCGCATCCGGTTCTACAGGCAGGGCCGTCCGAGCGCAGAGGAGCTGCGCGAGCGCGACGTACCCAATAGCCGCGACTTTTCCAACTTCAATCCCATTCCGTACGTGCATCCACCCGCCACGGTCGTTGACGGCCCGGTTCCCGTATATACCTACGAGCAGGGCAGGGCGATCAACGAACGGGCCCACCAGCAGGACCGGTCCTTTCGGACGTTCGTGACGCGGCAGCTCGAGCCCGGGCAGACGTACTACCTGCGCGTGGAGGCGAACCAGCCGCACTACGAGCTGCAGGTGCGCCTTTTCGACCCGGCCCCGTACACCGATCCCGTCCAGGCCGTACGGCAGGCTGTGTACTACCACCTTGCCGAGATCGATGCGTGGCTCATCCATCGACCGCGCAACATAGCGCCGCACCGTCGCGTGCGCGACGCCACGGCCCTCTTTGGCGAGAACTGCATGAGCTGTCACACCCAGAGCGGCGTGTGGGGCGTGGCGGATGCGTTTCGCAACGGGTACGGCCCGCGCGGGGTGGAGCAAAACTACCGGCGCTTGGTCAACACGATGTATGAGTCGCTCCGCCTGACCAACGAACTCAAGGACGCAGCGGTCAACACCAGTGTCGCGCCGAATGATTTGGGCGACGGGCCGGCCGGCACCCGCGTTGCCGGGCGCAACATCGTGTTGCACGAGCGCACTCACGAACCCAAGCAGGTCCATGCACAGTGGCAGCGGCGCACGGCGAACTACGTGCTCCAAACCGCCGATCCGAAGGGCATCAATGCCGCGGGGCGAGGCTCGAACTTCGGGCCCAACGTGGTCTTCAAGTTCGCCGCCGAAGTATTGGAGCGCTCGTGGCGCGACTCCGGCGAGCCGCGCTACTTCTTCGGCATCGAAGAGAAGGGGCGCAAGATTCTCGCCACCGGGGACGACATTCGGGTCACGGACGACTTCGGCCACCGAGTCGAGTTCGTGCATCGCATCTGGCCTAGCGACTATGTCGAACAGGTGCGCAAGCTGACCAATTCACCGCGTCGGATTGCAGAGGCTGAGAGGTTGGATGCCGACCTCCGGGCTAGGGCAGCAATCGATCTGAGCCGGATTCTGACGCTGCAACGCGAGGATGGTGGCTGGGGCTTCAACGCCGGCAAGGCGGGCGAGAACGGCGAATGGGTGCGTCCCGACGATCACAGCTATCCCGCCGCGACGGCGGTGGCATTGATTGCGCTCGAGGCTGCAGGCTATACGGCAGACGATCCCGTGGTTGAGCGGGGTGTGCGGTGGCTCCTAGACAACCAATACCCTTACGGCCTATGGAATGCCGCAGCTGCGACGGGATTCGTGACCAGCGCATATGTCATCAGGGCCCTGAGCCGTCTCCATCCCGCTCCGGAGGCTGCCCCCGATCAGGAGTTCGCGGTGGCTGCGGAGGAAGGCTTTCTGGAGTCGCTTGCGAAGGCGCGGGCCGCCCAAGCCGCAGCCCGACCGGAACACACAGAGCTGTTCAAGCAGTTCACGGGAAGTGCTTTCCCGCAGGTCAGGTACTACGGACTGCTGGCTCTCGGCGGGGCATTGGCGCACGATGCGGTGCCCACGCTGATCAAGCATTTTGACGACCCGGTCAAGAGTTGCCGCGAAGCTGCGTTTTGGTCCATGCGCCAACTGCTCCTAGACGGCGGCGCCTGGGGTGAACTTTTTGAGGCCTACCGCAATGGGACCGACCGCGCCCGCCAGTCGGTCATGCATGCGTTGGTGACCCGGGCACATTTGCCCGGCAGCGGCGTGAATGTGGACCTGTCCGAACTGGCCGGCATCCTGACCGCCGGCATGGTTGATCCCCATCCCGGCGTGAGGGCTTACGCCTTCAAGGCGGCGTGGCACTGGTGGGTCTGGAATCCGCCCATGCGCGAGCCCATCAACCAAGCGTGGATCGATGCGCTGTTGCGGGAAGAGCCCGAAGCGCACGTCGACATGGCACTGCGCTACTCGACGATTTCCCTGTTCATCGTCAACGGCCAGGTCAACAACATCACTCGCGAGGAGTTCGCTGCACAGCAGTATCCGGAACTGGCACCGCTGTTCAGCGAATTGCTCGAGTGGCGGGAGACCGCTCCGCCAGAGCGCAGGCGGCTACTCGACCGTAGGCTCACCGCCATGGCCGCCTCCCACTACATGGAGCGTGCCAACCAGCAGAGCCCAGGCCAATTCGCTTACAGCACACCCGGTGCGACCGAACTCTTCGGCAAGGCGGTGCTGGCCGTGTATCAGGACCAGGCCCAGGCAGACGTGCCATGGCGCTCAATTGCCCTTGAGGGGGCTCGCGGCGTCACGCACAAACCTCTGCAGGACACGATTCTGTCCTTATTGCAGACCGCTGATCCAAGCATTGTCGCGATTGCCGCGCGAGCGCTGGCCAACCCAGGCGAGCTTTCTCTGCCAGGCCGCCGCGGGACGTTGGCGCCGCTGCTGGAAGTATTGAGGTTGTACGCGGACACTGACCGAGAAGACGAAGCAGATGCCTTGGCCGGCTTCTTGGCCAGGGTGAAGTGGGACTTCGACGGCCTCAGCGAGGCCGACGAAGCAGAATTCTACCGTCTGCTACTGGATTTGAGCTCGCCCCGTGCCGCCGCTGGAACACCGGCGAGCGCCGTGCTGGGAAAGCCTGCGCCAACGGAGGCACTGACGCTGGAAGAGTCTCCCTACGCCCCGTTGGTCGCCCGTATTCTGGGCGAGAACCGCAGCCTGCATCGCAAGCAAGCCTTCAGCCACCTCTCCGCCGATCCGCGCCTATGGCTCGACTCCACCGAGTGGATGCTTGCTTTCAGAGAGGGCGGTGAGACAGTGGCCGAAGCGGTTGCGGGAGCGGTTGAGGCAGAGGATCTGGAGGTGGCCGCGCTAACCTTCGGCCGGACCACCGACCAGGCCATTCCCGGCGGTGTCGCCAGTGGCAACAGTGGCCTGATTTGGGAGGAGGGCAAGGTAGGGGCGCACATCTCCTATTCGGTGCCGGTACCGCAGCCGGGCAAATACGAATTGCTGGGAGCGATTCTGCACGGCGCATCCCATGGCATTGTGCGCATTGAGTTTGACGGCGAACTCGTGCTGGACCAGGCGGACTTCTATCGCGACGAAGTCACGTCGACCGGACCCATGCGCATGGGGGTATTTGACCTCTCGGGCGCGCGAGCGCTCCTGAAGGTCACGATGCTGGGGACGAACGCCGAGGCGGAGCCGGAATTCAAGTTCGGCTTGGACTACGTCAAGCTCACACCCTGGGAAGGGGCACAGTCGCAGTTCACCACGGACGAGAGCGGGGTTGAAGTGATCGACCCAATCGCGGCGGCCAAGCGTCAGGTAGTCGGAATGTTCGTGCGCTGGTTCTCGCCGGATTCCTCCGTTGAGACCCGCGAACTTGCGGCTAAGTTGGCGAGCTCGCCTGCGCTGCGGCGGAATCCCGAGGTGCGCAAGGCGATCGTCGCGCACGTCGAGAACGAAACGGTGAACACGATCCGCAATCGGCTCAAGAACCTGCTTGCCAGCGATGACGAGCGCTATGGCGAGGAACTGCGCAAGCTGATCGGGGCGCGAGACGAGCGGGATGGGCCGCGATTGGAGGCGTCGGACGAGTTCGTCCAGGATGTCCTGTATTTCCGCGACCATGTCTTCACCGAGATGAATCGGATCAGCGAGCGCGATGGCCGCGCTTGCATCTCGTGCCACGGTGTTCCGGGGCGGGTGCCGACGCTATACCTGAACCCGCCTGACGATGCCGGGCATATCGAGGCCGCCGAGTTGCTGGGGAACTATCGCAAACTCCAGGCCAGAGTGGACTTGGAAGATCCCGAGCGCAGCCTGATCCTGAGAAAGCCGCTGAACCTGCAGACGGGACAGGAAGAAGGGCATCAAGGCGGTGTCCGGTACGAGGCGGAGGATGCGGGTTACGCCACGTTGCACGAGTGGGTGCTGCGTCAAGTCGATCTCCAGGCTGCGCCGAGGTGAGCGCTCGCCGCTCTAAGGTCTCTAGCCAAAACAAATTAGTCATTTTCTGTTTCTCATCTGTTACGC
>JAPPMG010000032.1 GCA_028819215.1 Bryobacterales bacterium | reverse complement strand
TCGGCGATGGGTGTTGTTCCCCACCACGCCGTTTATCACGGCCATCACACCAAGGTGCTCGATCGCACGGCGCATTTCGCCCACGGCGTCCTGCCACGTTCGGACCTGGGCCGCCCACCCTTCGTCTAGGTCGAGGGCGCGCCGCATCTCGCGACCCGCCCCGTCCGGCTCATCGGTGAGGCGGGCGCTTCCCACGAAGGCCAGTGGCTCCGCCTCGTGCTCGACTAGCGAGTCCCGCAGCCATGCTTGGCGGCGCTGCATCGTGTACAACGTGTCCAACAGGTCGGGGCTCGGCTTGGCTGCGGCAGTGCCCGACACCGTGCGGTAGTCAGGCACAGGGAGCCGTTCGTCGGGGGGCTCCGGAAGGAACAGGTAGCCGAGCGGCGTGTGAGTGACCTTGGCCAGCCTTTCCAGTTGTTTCAGTGTCGGCTGCCGCTCTCGTCGGACCCAAGCCCACAACTGCGGGACGCGCTCGGCGACCTCAGCCACGTCGTGGCCCGAACGCTCGCAGGCCCAGCGAAGCATCTTTGGCGGTACCGGTACGCGGGTCATGCTTCGACGCTCGCGACCCTACAAGTGTATCCGATCACTTGGCGATCCCCCCTTCCTTCCACCAGTTCCCGGCCACATGCCTCACCTCCGGCAACGGATCGTCCTTCCCGAGTTCCAGCCATCTCCGCACGACTTCGGGCGGCTCCAATTGCTCGGTCCCGATTGCCCGCGCCACCTGAATGCACCGCCATCGCGCCAGCGGGATGTCCAGCATGTCCTCCGTGGCGGTCTCGCGGTCGTAACGCAGTTCCTCAAGCAGATACCCCATTCCGCTCAGGACCAGATCGCGAATCATCTCTCGGTGATCGGCGCGGCCCTCCTCGAAGATCCATTGGGCTACGCCGAGGGCTTCTCCAGTCGCCGCTAGCCGTCTGGCCGCGGTTGCGACGCCCACTTCGCGCACCAAGCGCTCCGGCGGAGTTGGTAGAGTCTCGTCCGGCTCCCATCGGAGCCAAAGTTGCAATGCGCGAAATGCGGCTCGGGCCATGTCTCCATCCGCCGACGCGAGTCCGACCGCCATCGTCAAGGCAATGTCGTCAAGCAACTCGGGAGCGGATCTCAGGATTCCCGGCAGTATCGCGAAAGCGGGAATGCCCTTGTCCGGCAGGCGCGCATCATGCAACTCCTTTGCCTTCCGGTTCAGCTTCTCGGCCAGAGAAGCGGGCACCCGCATGTCGGACAGCAACCACCCAAGTCCGTCAACGGCATGCGTCATGGATGCACGAAACGGCACATAGACCATGTGGGGGAAGTCCCGTACCCACCGAACACCGGTTTCCGTCCACCGATCAACTACATCCGTTAGGAACGCTTGTTCAGACTGTGACAATTCGAGGCTACGCTCGCGGTGTCGGCCGAAGGCGACCGCACGCCCCGCCTGGTACAGGATGTCGTCAGCCCTCTGCGGGTTCTGTTGGGACGCAGTCAACCCAACCGCACCGTACCTGTACAGCTCGGCGAGTGCGATCTGCGAGGCATCGCCTGCAAGCCATTTTCGCGCGAACGCCCTCCTACCCATGCCTGGACGTGGCTCCGGCAGTACGATGAAGGCATAGTCGTGGAGAGTGGTCTGCGACGGAACAGGGGTGTTTTCGTCTGCCTCGGCTCCCCACCAAGCTGCCGCCGCTTGCATGGCCTCGGGTTCCGTCAAGAGCCCCCAAAACGCAACCTTGGCAAGCCTTCTGGAAGCTCGCTCGCGTACCTCGCCGCTCCCATCAGCAGCTCGTACCAGCGTCTCCACCAACTTTTTCCAGCGAGGCTCGCTGTCGGGCTTTCGATCCGGCGGTCGCCGCACACCGTGCAAGAGATCGCTGGGCTCCGGATACCTGGAGATCGCTCCGTCCTCGCCGTCGTTTGGAATCGGTGTTTCGAGGATGTCAAGGATCCACCGTGCCCGGTAGCGTGGCGGCATCGTTTTCCACGAGCGCCTCAGGAGATTGCCCAACGCATCGTGCAACCAGAAGTCGGATTCCACCACGGGGTCTCGGTACAACTCAAGCGCGCAACGGAAGGTCTCGCTGGCGGCCTCGCCACCCCTCCGCAATACCAAACGCGACCAACCTTCCATGGCTACTCGGGCGCGCTCCAACCACGGGATGTTCTTCTTCCGCCGCCTCGTCGTCTCGATCCGGTTGATGGCATGAAGGGTCAGACGTTGGGCCGCGTCGCAGAGCAGTCTCGCCTCGTCCTTCGGAAGCGCGGCGACGCGTTCTCGGGACAAGACACGTTCGAGCGCCGGAGCCTTCTCATCCTTCGTTGCCCGGAGAACTGATGAAACGGCAATTCTCGGATCGTCCTTCGCAAGCCGCTCGGCCGAGAGTGCGAGCAAGGAACCCGCGACATCCATCAAGTCCACGGCAGCGGGGAGACCGGCGACTTCAGCCAATCGCACGCTCGTGTAGGCAGTGGTCCGCATGTCGTTGGCGGACCGGATCGATTGGTGGCTCGTTCGCTGAACACCCAGATCGAAGTGGGGCGCAGGCTGTCCAACCCTGTCGAAATGTTCCAGGTCGCTCCTCAGGTCCCAGACATCCCTTGCGTCGCACTTCAGGGGTGCGAGTTCGCGCAGCCGCTCGTGGATTCTCGCCAAGTTGTCCAGGGACATCTTGCTCCGTAGCGCCCATCCTTCGCGAGACAATGCCGCGATTTCCCGGCCCGACTGCGGGACGGTTCCGATCTCCGTGACTGCCTCTTCAACCAAACTGTCCGCTTCCGCAACCTTTCCGATGTCCCTCAGCAGGGCGCTCTTGCGCACCTTCCACATGGGATCCACGTCGCCGACATTCCATTCGCGGAGCCTCTCCTCCAACGACTCGTAGTCCAGCTCCCACAGCGACCAGAGGCAGCGCTCGTGGTGAAACCGTTCGGCGGCACGGGGATCGTCATCTACGTATTCCTTGAGCCGTTGAAGGCCCGCCTCGAAGCCGTCCGCATCCAACCGGTACCGCGCGCCTGTTGGGAGCGACAGAGCCACATCGAGCCACTTGGCCCGAATCGCGGTCCAGTCAGCCGTTGCAACTCTCTCGCCACCGACCGTTCGCGTCCGGCAATTGATGGCCACCAATACCTCACTGCCGGTCGTTTCCAGTGCTTCCGGCATCCGCGCCAGCGATCTCTCGAATCGCCAGATCATTTCGTAGATGACATCCAGACGCTCCAACAGCTTCATGCTGGGCAGAACGTCAAGAATGAATGGAGCCCAGCTCTCGACGGTGTCCCGCTGGTCCGATCGTATGTCTCGCGGGAACACGATCCAGCCGGGATAGCACTCTCGGTTGTGCCGCCATGCCTCTACTACCTTGGTGACTTCCGCCTTGTTGGCCTCAATTGAAGTTGATTGGGGCGGAACCATGTCGGGTTCGGCGACGGGACCGGCCAAGGGTCGCAGCGCCGCTACAGGTTCGAGCCGCGAATCAACCTCCTTCCGCTTCTCCGGCCTTGGCCATCGCGTCTGGTCATAGGGTCGGCCGCATTCGAGCGAGGTCAGGATCCAATCCGTTGCGAGTCGGTGGCGATCCGGCCACTCGCTGGCTTTCGGGTGTTCCGCGAGGTCAATGGGAACGACGTTGCGCGCTTGCAGCATTCGCCGCCGCGTGCGCGACAGGCGGAGGTGGCCAGCGAGGTAAATCTTCGGAGCGTCGGCGCCAAGGTTGTCGCGCACCCAGCCGGACCAGTGTAGGAAGTTCGGATCGTCGCCCGAAAACCCGAGGAGGAGCACGACGGTCTCCATCATCGCTTGCTGTACGGTGTTCACGAACGGTGCGTGCGTGCCCCCATATGTGCGATAGGCTTCCTCCGTGAGGATGAGAGGTGGGTTCGGCAGAGATCCGTGGAGCTTGACGATGCGTCGGCGAGCGGTCGCCGGGAGGTCGCTGGGGGCGCGGACGGCGGCGTAGGCCGGTATGGCGCGCGCGCGTTCGAGGAGCGTGTCCCAGTTCGTGGTGAAGACGTCGCGCCAAGGCATTTGGAGGAGCCGATCGTGAAAAGGACCGGGCACATAATCATGATCGGGCACCAATCGCTGGAGCATCTCGTGCAATGCGATGGGTCCGAACGCCGCTTCGTACTCCTCGGCAAGTCGGGGAACTCGCTCGGGCGGCGGACAATCCGTTGGATTTCCCCCGGAAGGATAGAGCTTCCGATGAAATTCTCGCGCCATCTCCTTGAGCGTGGGCATCGGTGGCGGATCCGGGCGCCGGGGCCGAGCGTTCCGACTGAACCCGCTGCCCACCATGACTGATGCGCCGCCACCGATCCGCCACAGCGCGTCGCTGACATGATCCATGTGGGGCTGGTCAGGGAACGTCATGTCCAAACCCTCGCGCCGCCACCGACCGTTCCGTTGATGCTGGCTTCCTGGGAGGCTAGCGACTCATGCAGAAGGGAGTCGAGTAGCCTGCTGCGTATGCGATCCGCATAACCTGCCTCGGCCTCCAACTGATCGCACAGCGCCATGAGGGCATCGACCTTGGCAACGATGCGGTGCTGCTCGGCGAGGGGCGGCAGGCCGATGCTCATCGCCAGCAGGATGGATTGGTTCAGATTCCGCATTGTTGTGCCGACGGAAGAACCTTGGAGGTATTCCCGAACATCGGGTGATCCGATGAGCGTGGCGAGGTAATCTGCGCAAACGCTGTCCGGAAGACGGAGGATCAGGCTCCCCGTCCCGCAGAGCCATCCATCCTCGTCCTCGGCCACTACCGCACATCGTCCCATTTCACCCCGGCGGCCCATCACGATGTCGCCGGCACGGAGCTTGAAGTGTGCAAGTCTCTCCAGGGTGTCGGTCCCGACAGCCATTTTGGCCACCGGCACGATTCTCCCATTGCGTATTGAAGCGGGGTTGACGACGGGTGTCCCGCCCATCTCGTAGTCGCTCTTGTGAAGGGAGCTACCGAACGGCCCGGTTTGCAGTTCGACCACGACATCCGACAACCTTGCGGCCGTCCAACCACTCGGTAGTCCGAAGGCGGACTCGGGAGGTGACAGCGGTTCTCTTGGTTTCCGTTTTCTGATCTTCCGAGCCTTCAACAGCCGTGCCTTCTTTACCGCAATCTGCTCCAGCAACTGCGACGCCGGTTCATTCGCCGGATTCTGCTCGACCAGCTTACCCCGCACGGCGAGGCTGAGGATCGTCTGGCGCAGGTGCCTGACCTGATCGGGGCGCGCGGTCAGCGCGGGAAGGGCATGGATGGCAAACCG
>JAPPMG010000063.1 GCA_028819215.1 Bryobacterales bacterium | reverse complement strand
GGCGGGGCGCTACTCGCCCGGCACCTTCAATCCCCCGGGACCCGAAGGCTTACCCCCAGGTTAACTTCAATATCGAGCAACTGGTCGATCAGGCCGCCCGTGACATCGGCAGAGATGCTCCCGATCCGATCAAGTTCCGCAGAGCTCGCGTGCTTGATAACGGGGACCTTGACGTCGATGGGAAGCCGCTCGTGCACGACCTTCGGAACAAGGAAGTACTGGCGGCTGCCGCTGCCTCGGACCTGTGGCTCAACCGGCACTGCCGGCAACAGAAAGCCCCGGCGGACGAACTCTATGGAGTAGGCTTCGCCATGGCGATGGAGGCCTATGGCACCACGAGCGATGGCTCGACTGCGGCGCTGAGTCTGACCGATGATTACAGGCTGGTCCTTGATACCGAAGCCGTGGAGATGGGTCAGGGGGCGTGGACGGGCCTCGCGCAATTGACCACGGCCGTGTTCGGCCGCCCGTGCGACGAGGTGCGTGGTGGCCGTGCGCGGTGGCTTGGAGAACCGCTGTCGGGCATCGATACCTACCACCGGTATGCGAGCACGACGTCGGCGTCCAAGAGCATCTTCTTCGGCGGTCATGTCGTCGAAGCGCTGAGCAGGCTGTGGTGGCGGCTCGTTTGGCTGCCTGTGGTGGCGCAGGCCTGGAATGCCAAAACTGCGGATCTCGCTCATGCTAATGTCAGGTTCGAGAACGGCCATTTGGTCGCCAAGGGCCGATCTCCGCTCACTTGGGCATCCCTGTGCGACGCAGTGCTGGCCTCGGGCTGCTCGCGCATGTGGGCGCACGGCAGCTTCCATGGAGTGTGGAGCTGGGCGAAGTTCAAGTATGGCGATGACACGTTCGGGGCTTGGCTCGATGCGCTCGCGCTCATGGGCAACAAAGAGGATCCGCGCCGTTCCCACCCGAAGGTCTTCGAGCGCTTGCGGCACATCCCACCCAATGATGACTACTACGACGAGCCCAAGCCGTCCGCTACCCATCGCTCCGTATACGCAACAGCGGGCTGTCTGGTCGCCGTTCGCATCGACATGTCGACCGGCAAGGTGCAGGTGAGTGACGCGATGGTGGTTCTCGACGCTGGAGACCGCGCCGACGAGGAGTTGGTCAAGGGACAGGTGGAAGGCGGGTTTGCCCAAGCGCTCGGATACGCGCTGAGTGAAGAGTACCCGAGTGGGGCCAGCGGCGGGCAGCGTCTCGTCAACTTCGACTCGTATGCTCTGCCGCGGCTGACGACAATGCCGGAGAAGGGAATCGAAACGGTCTTCGTCGATCTTGAGCCGAATCGTCACATTCTCGCCCAGATCAAGCCGCCGCCGGGCGGAATGGCACCGCCTCCGTTGCGCAGGAAGGGTATAGCCGAAGTGTCGCTCACGCCGGTGGCGCCGGCCATCGCAAACGCAATCCACCACGCGCTGTCATCACTACCTCGTGGTGGCACGATGGACACTCGCGCCACGTCACTCCCGATTACAGCAGCGCGTGTGAGGGCTCTCATCGCTAGGGCAAGCAATGGCTGATTTCATCTCGTTCGCGGTCACCGTCAATGGGACTGTGCAGCTACCGCAGGAACTGCCGGCCCATTGGCGACTGCTCGATTATCTGCATGAAGAACTCGGCCTCAGCGGAACCAAACTTGGCTGCGGTATCGGTTTCTGCCGGGCGTGCACGGTCGCCGTGCGCGCCTCAAGCGAGGCGCCATGGAAACCGGTGCCTGCATGCAGCACAACGCTAAAGGTGGCAAATGGCTGGGAGCTGAAGACGGTGGAGTCGCTGGCCTGCGGCGGTAAGTTGCATCCGCTCCAACAAGCCTTCATCGATGACTATGCGATGCAATGCGGCTATTGCACGCCCGGTTTTCTGATGACGGGCTTCTGCTTGTTGGAAGAGGCTAGGACGTCGGGGATCGACCGTTCTGAGATCAAGGCCAGGGTCGATGGTGCCTACGAGTCGCATCTGTGCCGTTGCACCGGCTATGGGCGCTACAAACAGAGCCTGCTGCGGGTACTCGACAAAGTGCGCGTCGATCCGGCGATCCCACGTAATTCACTGGAGCCGTCACGCGATCTCGGCCCGCACAGCCGCTACGGCCAGCCGCGCTGGGAGCTCATCCGATTGTTGCACGAAGCGGCGGAGGTCGAGCACAGCGTCATGCTCATGTATCTCTTCGCTGCATTTTCACTGAAGCGGCCGCACTTCGCATCGCTTGCTGGCCACGGCCAGAGGCGGCCTAGGCGGCCAAACAATTTGCTCGCCATCGCAATCGAGGAGATGGTGCATTTGGATGTCATAAACCGATTGCTACACGAGCTGGGCGCAGCACCGGCGCTGACGAGGCAAGATTTTCCCTTCGAGCCGGCGATCTACCCTATGAGGATGTCACTTGAACCGGCCTCGCGGATCACGTTCGCCAAATACCTGATCATCGAGTCGCCCCCTGGCGCGCTCGTCGAGGATAAGGAGGTCTCCAAATCGCTCGCTCCGCTAATGCCAGTGATTGAACAGGTTCAGCCGGTGGGTAGTATGTATCGGCGAATTCGCGAGGTGCTGGCGATCGCCAAGCAGGCCGAGCCTGATCGTGTGGATTGGTGCCGCTGGGACCTGGAATTAATGGGCGTACAAGACGAAGGAGAAACCGAGCACTACGAGTTCTTTCGTTCGGTACTGCTGGGCCGGCACCCGGCATTGGCTGGAATAGACGATCCATGGAGTCTACCGGCGAACGACCCTCGCTATCCGTTGGTCCATAGTAAGGTCAATCCGACTGCCTTCCTCGGCCACGAGACCACGATCGCCCAACCAGTTGCCCGAGAGTTAGCCATGCTTGCCAATCGTCAGTACTGGCTGACGATGGGGCTGCTGCGAGCCAGCTATGAACGCGGAGAAGCACTGCATCCCGCCGCCCGCCGCCATATGGCGGGGCCTCTGTTGCAGTTGGGGTGGCATTTGCCAGCGATCTATGGCGAAGGAATACCGTTCGATCCGAGCCCGCTGCGCTACGGGCCGGGCCTCAATGCGGGTGAGCAAATCGAGTATCTGCGTGCGTTGCTCGCGGACATTCGATCGGACGAGAGACGTCTGGCAGGCTTTCTTCCCGCAGCCTACAACGGCCAGGAGGCCGACACCGAGAGCTTGCTCCGTACGCTCTAATGTGTTCAACGGTGCCGAAGGTCGTACATCCATGAATTGCCGACATGCAGCCTCGGGAACCGGGCGCTTGCGGTCGGAAAATCGTTCTCGATGATCGGCAAGTTGTTGGGTCACAACAAGATCGAGACGACCTCGCGCTATGCGCATCTGGCGCGGGATTCGATCAAGGCGTCGTCTGCTCGGGTGGCGGACAGCATCGGGGAGGACATTCTCAAAACGCTGGTAACGGCGGAGACTGCCTCGGCCTGACGGGGGGCCGTGTCGCCGGTTGGCTCGACATGCCGGCCGGCTGTCGAGGGCGGTGGCAGGGCGCTGGAATCGGCTGTCGATTCGGTCTGGCCGCCGATTTCGGACGCGCCACGCGAATCGGACGAAATTTTTTTCGGGGACTTTCGACGCCAGGCGTACCTTCCAGACCCCTGGAGTATGATTCGCGGTAAATCGCCTACAGGCAAGGACTTGCGGGGCTTTGCGGCGGTCCTATCCTTGTGTCCATGGCCGCGCTCGATACCCTCCATCGCGACGGCTCGGACACCGATCCTGACGGGATGTTCGCGCTCCGCCGCGCACGACCGGACGCTTGCCGGCGGCTCCGGGACCGGGGCCGATGATCGACCTCGACCGGCTGCGGCGGGCGCTGGTGCTGGGGGCGCTGGGGGCGGCGGCGATGGCGCTGCTGCTGCCCCCGCTGGCGCTGATGCGCTACACCGACGCCCACGACTGGTATGCCGCGCGCAAGGTGAGCGTGGCGCAGGCGCTGATTTTCGTCGGCTTCGACGAGCGCGCATCGACGAAGTACCGGCTGGCGGACGGGAGGACCGTGACGTGGCTCCGCGACGGTATGGCGACGTACCCGGCGGCGCTGCGGTCCCGGAGTCATATCCTCGCCGTCATCGGGGACAACATCCTGCTCGGCGCCAGCACGGGCTTCGCGGTGGTGTTCGCGCTGTCGGGCCTGCTGAACCTGGCGCGGCACGAGTCGGCGGGGGTATCGGGGACGGCCGTGCGCCGGTCTTCGCCTGCGAAACGCCGGCCGGGCTTTATCGAGGGCGTTCCGCCATACGCGATGCACGAACCGGACCGTGTGCCGGCGAGAGCCGCCCCAGCGGCGGCCGCCCCGGAACCCGGACGCGCCGTTTCGACCGTTGCGCCGGCGGGCGGGTCCCGCCCGAACGGTTCCGTCCCCTTGCCCGAACCGCCCGTCGAGGCGGAGCCCGAAGAGGCGTATGAGCCGCCCGCCCGTCCGCGCGGGCGCTGGTTCTGATGGTCGCCTCGATCGGCGCGGTGGCCTCGCCCGCGCAGGGGGTGAGCTACTACGAGAAGGACTCCTACTACGCCAGGGATTCCGACGAGCACAGGGCGGCGAGCGCCTGGGCCGGCAAGGGCGCGGCCGAGCTCGGGCTCGAAGGCCCGGTGGACCCGGAGACCTTCCGCGCGGTGCTGGAGGGCGAGGTCCCGGACGGCTCGGGCAAACGCCTCGGCAAGCGCGGCAGGGAGGGCGAGATTCACCACCGCCCCGGCCGCGACCTGACCTTCAGCGCGCCCAAGAGCGTGTCCCTCGCCGCGCTGGTCGGCGGCGACGAACGCATCGTCGGGGCGCACGACCGCGCGGTGGCGGGCGCGCTCGACTGGTTCGAGCGCAACGCCGCCGAGACCCGGATGCGGGAGCCCGGATCGGGTCCGGGCCAGGCCCGGGCAGGCGGGCGCATGGTCCGGGCCGGCGGCCAGAAGACGGTGATCGCCACCTTCCGGCATGACACGTCCCGGAACCTCGATCCCGCGCTGCACACGCACTCGGTGATCGCCAACATGCTGCTCGGCCCGGACGGCAAGTGGCGGACGATGGCCAACGAGCGGCTCTACGCCTCGAAGATGGCGCTGGGGGCGCTCTACCGCAACGCGCTGGCCGGCGAGCTCGCGCGGCTCGGTTACGGAATCGAGAAGACCCATGCCGACGGCCGGTTCGAGATTGCCGGGGTGTCGCGCGAGACGGTGGAGGCGTTTTCCACGAGACGCGCGGAGATCGAGGCGGCGATGGAGGGCCGGGGCCTCGGCACGACGGGGGAGAACCCGCATCTCGCGCGGCGCGCGGCGCTGATGACCCGCGCGGCCAAGCGCGAGGTCGACCGCGACGCGCTGGGCGAGACCTGGGCGCGGCAGGCCGTCGCCCTCGATTTCGACGCGAAGGGGCTGGTCGCCGAGGCGATGGAGCGCCACGGGGCGGAGAAGGCGCGTGAAGCCCAAGCGGGAAGGGACGGTCCTCCGGCACCGCCGCGCCAGCCGGACCTGTTCGAGCATGCCGCGAAGGCCGACCCCGCGCGCG
>JAPPMG010000102.1:153644-188645 GCA_028819215.1 Bryobacterales bacterium | reverse complement strand
GTTTGCAATCACTTCCGAGACTTGTAAGTCACAAAATGGCGAACTTGGGATAGGTGTCATCGTTGAAGTAAATCGCCCGGGGATTGCGCGGATTGATCCAGCGGAACTGCGCGCTGGTCTTCGAGAACACCAAGAGCTGAGATGAGACCGGGATCTTCAGCGCATCAAGCAGAGATCGCAGATAGCCCCATTTGGCGTCGAATTCCAAAGAGGCCTGGCCGTCATCGAGTCGCTGGTTGAGGCGGGAGACCGGATCGTCGGCCAGCATTGCTCCCTGAAACACAAGAAGCGCTACGGTGATGCGAACTCGCGCCAACTTCTCCTCGAATCTACCACTTCAATGGACAAGAATCGAAGTCGGTCGAGCGGAATGGCTTTGGCAGACGCCAGGCTGTTGTTTTGATAGGCTATATATTTAATTTTAGATTAATTTAAAAACGGGGAATCAGCTCAACGGAGCCATTTGCTTGCCGTAAGTCACCTCGTTGGATCTTTGCGCCGGGGTTCCACAGTGATCAGACGAAACACTCCCTCGCTGCGTGTCAGGGGCCCTAGCATGTGCACTACGATGAGCCTTAGTGCCCCAGATTGCCTCAGCCGGCGGGCTGGTTGAGTCTGCCGCCAGCGCATCACAGCCGGTGCTGCGGTTTCAGGACGTGTCCAAGGTCTATTGTTCAGGGGAGCAATCGGTGGCAGCCATCTCCGAGGTCACGGTGACTGTGGCCCGGGGCGAGTTCGTCGCGTTGGTCGGACGTAGCGGTTCAGGCAAGAGCAGTTTCTTGAACCTAGCCGGTGCGGTGGACATGCCGACTTCGGGCACTGTTCTTGTCAACGGCATCGCGACGACTGACCTGGGCGATGACGGGCTGACGAGTATTCGCCGCGAGCATGTCGGCTTCGTCTTTCAGTTCTTCCATCTGTTCCCGACGCTAAGCGTGCTTGAGAACATTGAGATTCCCCTGCAGTTAGCAGGGAACGGGCACCCGCGGCCACGGGCCCAAGAAATGCTTGATTTGGTGGATCTGACCGATCTGGGTGGCCGCTTCCCACACGAATTGTCTGGTGGTCAAATGCAGCGGGTTGCGATCGCTCGCGCCATGGTCGCAAGACCCTCGCTTCTGCTCGCGGACGAGCCCACCGGAAACCTAGATTCCGAGAGCGCGGCTAGCGTGCTACGGCTCTTTCGCCTGGTGAACTCTGAGCTTCAGACCACGATCGTCATGGCCACTCACAGCTTGGAGGCGGCGGCTGAGGCCGATCGCATCCTGACGCTGAGGGACGGTCGCCTGGTCCGGCACGAGCAAGACTCGTGATAGCAGTCATCGGCGCCACTTAGTCCTCGCAGGCTCGAGTCCTCTCTTCGTCGGCGCGGATTCCGAGGTTGCCGTAGCGGTGGTAGTCGATGCTCAGACTCTGCTCTCTCAGGTACCAGAGCAACTCCACCCTGCCGTGGGCAAGCACTGGCGCGTGCGCTAGGTAGATTCCGGACTCGGCCGCCGCCCGATGGATGATCGCCGGCACGCGCTCCGGACCCGCATACCTGACGCGGTCGATCTGGCCGTCGAGGATCTGAGCTGCCAACTCGTCGTCGGTCTCTTCGACAAAGTCCACCGCGCCCAACCACGACCGCGTCAGCTCTTGCAGCCAATCGGTAGCGGGCGACGACCAATTCTCAAAGAGGCTTACGGTTGCGTGGCAGCCCACAGCCTTGGCTGCGCAAACGCGCGCGAAGATCTCGAACAGCGAATCGAAGCGGTCCACGCGGATCCGGAGCCGTCGGACCGGGAGGTAGCGCCGCAAGTTGTCTTGGCCGACGAGCCGGAAGTGGTCGTGGGTGCGACTGAACTCCTCCTGGCAGCACGCGCAGTAGCTCTCTAGCGCGGCCACGATCCTGTCCAGCTCTTCTGGGCCGTCGGGGATGCCCGGGGGGATGCGCTCCTTGAGGCGCGAGCACAGGTCGACAAGTTCGGGGTCGGTGATCTCCCGCACGCTGGCCGGAGGACGGTCCTCGCCGAAGTCCATGAATTGGGCAACATAGTTGGGTCCCCCCGCCTTGATTCCGGGGCCAAAGGCGGACTTGCCCATGCCGCCAAATGGCTGGCGCAGCACAACGGCGCCAGTGGTCGGCCGATTGACGTAGAGATTGCCTGCCTCGACGTGACCGCACCAATACGATTGCTCCCGATCATCCAAGCTCTCCAAACCGGCTGTCAATCCGTATCCGGTCCTGCGGGTCAAGTCCAGGGCTTCATCCAAGTCCTTAATCCGCATCACTCCCAGCACGGGACCGAAGAGTTCCGTCAGGTGGGTAAAGCTCCCTGGCTGTACGTCCCACTTGACACCGGGGGAGTAAAGGCATGGATTGTTGTCCCGCTGTTCGGGCATCACAGCCCAGCTCTCGCCCGGCTCGAGTTCCTTGATGCCGGCTTCTAGCGGGCCGGAGGGCGGCCGGATCAGGGGGCCGATGCGGTTGCTAGGATCCCAGGCCGGGCCAGTCTGCAAGCTGCGAACCGCGTCGCAAAGTGTTTCCTTGAACTTCGGGTCGTCGTAGACCTCTTCCTCGACGAGAAGAAGGGACGTAGCGGAGCACTTTTGTCCACTGTGACTGAAGGCAGAGTGAATGACATGGCTGATCGCCAGCTCGCGATCGCCCATGGCAGTCAAGGTGGTCGCATTCTTTCCGCCTGTCTCGGCAAGCAGATTGAGGTCCGGCTTCGCGCGGAGCATTTGCTGGGCGGTCTCGGTTCCACCAGTGAGAACAACGGCGTCCACGTCGGGATGAGAGGTCAGGTGCGGGCCGACTGAGGCACCGGCACAAGGAACCATCTGTAGTGTCCGGCGCGAGATTCCAGCCTTCCAGAAGCACTTGCAGAGTTCGTAAGCCACCAGGACGGCATCGGAGGCGGGCTTGAGGATGACGGTGTTTCCCGCGGCTAGGGCTGCTGCTATCCCCCCACCGGGTATGGCGATTGGGAAGTTCCAAGGGGAGACGACGACCACTACGCCTTTCGGCTTGGCCCGCAGGCCGGGGAGATCATAGAAATAGCGGGCGGCCGAGTCGTAGAAACAGACAAAATCCACGACCTCGGAGACCTCGGGATCCGATTCGGCAAGGTGTTTTCCGCCGTTCGCCAGCGCCGCTCCCATCAGGTCTGCACGTTGGCGACGCAATTCTTGGGCCACTAGCGTAAGGACCTGCGAGCGCTCCGCCGGCGACTTGCCGCGCCACCCGTCGGCATCGTCCCGAGCACAGGCCACTGCCCGTTCGACGTCTTGCTGGCTGGCCTGCCGGTAGCGGCCGATGACCAAGCCCGGCCGCGACGGGTCTAGGCAGTCGCGGAAGCTCCTACCCTCGAAGATCTCCTTGCCGCCTACAACCAGGGGAACTTCAATCTTGTACTCGCCGTGACGGGGCTGCCAGCGCTCGACGATCCCCCGGGCCCACTCGCGGTTGGCCGGTAGCGAGAAGTCGGTGTCGGGTTCGTTAACGAAGCTACGCCAAGTGCTCGGGCGCTCTGCCTCCCCAGTCTCCCGCAAGCGGTCTTGTGTCCGACGCGGTGCCTCGGACAGCCCTTCGATCAATGCGAAGGAGTCGCAGAACGCCTTTTCCAAGCGGTTCCATTCGCGACTCTTCGGCGTCAGTTTGAAGGCGTGGCACAGGAAATTGTCCACTCCGGTGTTCTCGTCCAAGCGGCGGAAGAGGTATCCGATGGCATTGACGAAGTCCTCCTTCCTTGTCGCAGGGGCGTAGAGGAGGAGGTTGCGAGTCAGTTCGAATAAGGCCCGCCGCTGAGGGTTTGCCATCCCCTCGAGCATCTCGATTTGAACCTGGTCCGCTATGCCGGCATCCGCCGCTAGAAGCAACGCGTAGGAGGCGTCGAAGAGATTGTGGGAGGCCACTCCCAAGCGCACGGCCCCGATGTTCTCCGGACTCAGGGCTTCGTGCAGCATCCGCTTGTAGTTGGCGTCGGTCTCGGGCTTTGATGCGAATGGCGCTTGCGTCCAGCCGAGCAGTGAGGCCTCCACGCGCTCCATTTCGAGATTGGCGCCCTTCACGAGCCGGATGGTCACCGGCGATCCTCCGCGACGGACCCGTTTCCGGGCCCAAGCGTTGATTCTCTTCTGCGCCGCGCTTGAGTCGGGGAGGTACGCCTGCAAAGCGATCCCCGCGTTGACGTGTTCCATGCCCTTGCGGTCCAAGGTCCGCAGGAAGGCTTCGGTCGTGACCGCCAAGTCGCGGTACTCCTCTGTGTCTAGGTACACCAGCTTGGGAACCTCGCTGCCGTCAACCCTGCGAAATCGTTCCCGAGCCGCCGCCCGATACAGGGTCTCCAGTCGGTCGCATAGGACCGAGACGGTGTGTTCGAACGCCAGTGAGTGAATCTGGGAGTAGATCGTGGTGATCTTGACCGAAATCACCTCAACCTCGGGCATCTGCAATGCCCTGAGGTAGGAATCCATTCGCCTTCGGGCCTCGGATTCTCCCAGCACGGCCTCGCCGAGAAAGTTGACGTTCATCCGGACGCCGCTCTGCCGACGCGCCTCCAAGTGCCTGACCAAGAGAGCCTCTTCAGCCGGCAGGATGACATTGGCGGTCTCTTCTCGCATCCTTGCCTTAACCAAGGGGGCTGCCACTCCCGGGAGATAGCCTCCGAACGAATGAAGGCCTCTGAGGAGAGTTCGATCCAAGCCGCTGAAGATCCGGGGAATCCCTTGTACGTCCAATATGTGCAGCATTTGGTCAACCGCCCGACGGGGCCGTCTAGCACGGAAAGCCTGGTCAGTGAGCTGAGTAAGGGTCGCCCTGTCCTGCGGGCTCTGCACCATCCGCTCGAACTCGGCCTGCTGCTTCCTCTCGGCCGGAGTCTGGAGGGTCGAAGCCGATTCTTGGAGATGGCGCGCTAGGCAGGCCGCTCTCTGTGCCCGCTCCGGATAGGGCGAGGCAGGGTCCGAGACCAACGACTCGAGGAGATCCTCGAGGGACTTGTCCACGCGCGCGATCGTCCGCTGGCCGGCACGGGCGTGATCAGGATCAGGCTGGATCGCTATGCTCATGCGCCTTTCCAAGCGAACCGAGGCGTTGCTCCGGGCAGCTCTACGGCTGGTTTGTTTCAGTTTGCACCACGCTCGGGGATCACTAGCAGGGCAGCGAGAATCCCGCACGTCCGTCGATAGAGAGGCGATCTACGTTGGTCCGCACACTACCGACGAATCGCGAGGTCGCGCAGTCGGCACAGTGGCGCGGGAGACCCAAAACTGGTCTCGCTGACTGCCTTCCCGTCATATGATTGATTCCGATGCCAAGGAATCGCACTCTGATCGTGGCCGGTGGAGCTTGCTGCCTGTGTGCCGCACTGCTCGCTTGCACCAGTTCCCGGCTCGCGGAGTTGCGCGGCGTCATCGTGGACAGCTCGGACGGCTCTCCGGTGGCTGCGCGCCTCTACATCCAGGATGGCCATGGGGAATGGCACGTGGCGCAGTCTGCGGACCCGGATGGCTCGAGTGTTCCTTACAACAGGAGTCGCTCGGACCAGAGTGTCGAGATACACACCACCCTGTCTGCCCACAGCTTTGCGGCAAAGCTACCGCCCGGCTCGTATTCGCTGACGGCCGCGCGGGGTAAGGAGTATCTGCCCGCGACGAACACCGTAGTTGTTGGAGAGGGCGTGACCGAGACCGAAATCCGGCTTCGCCGATGGATCAACATGGCTGAGCATGGCTGGTACTCGGGAGAGACTCACGTGCACCGCAGCGTGAGCGAGCTCCCGGGCTTGGTCGTGGCAGAGGACCTGAATGTCGCGCTGCCTCTGACGTACTGGGTGACGGAGGCGGGCACGCCCCCTAGTCAAGGCGACAAGAACTCGGCTCCTGTCCAGGCCCGGCCGATCACCGTCGACCCCTTCCACATCATCTATCCGATGAACACCGAGTACGAGATCTTCACGGTAAGCGGTGTGCGCCATACGCTCGGCGCGGTCTTCGCGTTGAACCATCGCAGCGTGCTGAATCAGGGAGCGCCGCCGGTAGGCTCGATTGCCAAGCAGGTACATGACGAGGGGGGGCTGCTTGAACTCGACAAGCACAACTGGCCGTGGTCAATGATGCTGATCCCGGTCATGAACGTGGACCTGTACGAGCTCACCAACAACCACATCTGGCGGGCGCCGTTTCACTTCCGCGGTTTCGGCGAGCAACCCGCCGACTACATGCAGGTTGAGCAGACTGCCGAAGGCTTTACCGAAGAGGGCTGGATCGACTTCACCTTTCAGAACTACTACGCCCTGTTGAACTGCGGCTTTCGCCTCCGGCCAACCGCTGGAACAGCCTCAGGAGTTCATCCGGTCCCCTTGGGATTCGGCCGCGTGTACGTGCACCTCGGCTCCGAATTCTCCTACGAACGGTGGATCAAGGGGCTCGACGCGGGCCGCAGCTTTGTCACGACCGGCCCGATGCTGGATGTGCGCGTCAACGACCGACTTCCCGGGCGGGAATTCGCCGAGTCGCCCAGCGCGGACGGTGCCTATCGCTTAACGGGCTGGATTCGTAGCGCTACCCCGGTCACCTCTATCGAGGTGGTGGAAGCAGGAGAGGTAGTCCGCCGCCTCGAGCCGGCCAATCAGGTTGAATCGGCTGGGGGTTACCTCACTCTGATAGACGAGCAGTTCTCGTTCGATACCTCGACCTGGCTTGCCGTACGCTGCTACGAGCGCCCAGAAGGGCGCTTGCGCTTCGCTCACAGCGCACCGTTTCACATCACTGTGCCCGATAGGCCGTTGCGGCCGCGGCGGGAAGAAGTCGAGTACTTGATAGGTCGGGTGGAGTCGGAACTCGCCCGGCATCAAGGCGTCCTGCCTGAAGCGGCCATCGCCGAGTACGAGCACGCAAGGTCCGTATACGAGCAGCTGA
The DNA here is from genome assembly GCA_028819215.1 of Bryobacterales bacterium. Taxonomy (GTDB): domain Bacteria; phylum Acidobacteriota; class Terriglobia; order Bryobacterales; family UBA6623; genus VXMF01. The sequence continues at coordinate 181,739 of JAPPMG010000102.1, read as the reverse complement.
AGATGGTAGCGGAATAGGCCTTTGGATCACGGCCGCGGTAACTGGCTCGGATCCGACGGAACTGGCTGCGCACCTCCGGATACTCGAGTCTGCAAGAGTCGAACGCCTGGGACTCCGCCGATCGGGTTCGAGCCCGGAAGCTGCACTTCTCCCAGAAACAAAGCCTTGCCCCCGACACTGCGCATTTCGTTCTACGGCCCTGAGGGCGATGGCGCGACGGCTCGCAATCGGCCTGTCAAGGTAGGCAGCGGACACCCCTCTCAGTCGCTAGTCGATCCCCTGAGCTGCTCCCAAATGGGCGAGACCGAAGCGGTAGAACCGGATTTCTCCGTAGTTGTCACCTGATTCATTCGAAGTCTCAACCGCCAGCCCGATCGTGCCGTCGGCCAGACGCTGCAAGACCGAATAGGCGGCAAAGCCCTTATTGAACGTGACTGGCTTGCTGAAGGACTGGCCTTCGTCGTAGCTACTCCATACCGTAATGTTGTTGCGGTTCAGCCCGTCTATCCCGCGGGGGCCAGAAAACAGGAGGAGGTCGCGGTCATCGCCCGCCCGGATGGCCGAGTACCGGATCATCGAGCCGTCGACCGGAGTGACCGGAATGTTGTCGGGCCGGTCCGGGCTCCATGTGATCCCCCCGTCCGTGCTGCGATGGCGGCGCCGATAATCCCCACTGTTCTGGCGCCCGTCGAGTAGGACCGTGCCGTCGGTCAGTTCGACAATCTCATCCTCGTTGGCGTCCGGTCCGGGACTGATGCGCCCCACCTGCCAACTCACCCCGTGGTCGTCCGAATAGAATGCGAAGGGTCTCACCGAGGCAGCCCCGTCCGGTGTTTCGGAGCCGCTTCGCTTCGCAGGGATCAGCAGTCGGCCGTTGGCCCCGCCGTCCTGGCCTTGCCAGCGGAGTTGGATGCCGCTACCGGGTCCTGGCTCTGCCTGCCGCCAATACAGCCCGTCCGCCGTGTCGTCGGGCTCATCGGGATAGAGGACCTGGCGGCGATCCGACCAAGTCCGTCCGTGATCGTTGCTGGAGCGGACCCAGACGACCTGGTTGCCGTCAGTGGAGTCCGGGTCCTGGCCATGAGATACGGTTCTGGGCCCCACATCCGGCCACTGCCCGTAGAACAGGAAAACCTCCCCGGTGGATTCGTCAAGGACTGGCGTCGGGTCCGCGAAGTCCACGAAGGACCCGTTTGGTCGGAACCCGGACTCGATGACCACGAGGGGCTCCCAGGTCTCGCCCGAGTCAGTGCTCCGTCGCAGGACTAGGTCGATCGGGGCATTTTCGTCTCGGCGCGGGTCGCTGCCATCACCGCGACGGCCCTCGGCGAACAGGAGAATCGAGCCATCTTGGGCGACGATCATGCCGGGAATTCGGAACGTGTGGTACCGGTCCCGCTCCGTGACGTACTCCCCTTTGGGGGAAACGAACGGCCGCGACACTGAAATGGTTTCTTCGACGGCCGGCGGTCCCGAAGCGCAGCTTGCGATCGCGACGAGGACGACGGCTCGCATCATGAGCCCTCTTGTCTGCGGCATTAGACGTGTCTCGCGGGTCGATTGTAGCGTCTACGGGTCCGGCCGGAGCTTGTGCGGCAGGACCAAGGCGGGACGCGCATCGACCGCCAAGCCAACCATCAAGGGTGGCTGCTGGTTTCGGGCCGTCAGTCCGCGGACTATACTGGCAAGCGCCATGCCGCTCGTACTTCTGCTGCTTTCGCTCTTTGCTTGCACTACTGCTGCAGGGCAAATCACTTCGGTCGAGCCCGTCGGCACGGAATTGCGTTCGGATGACCTCCCGGATATCGCCGCAGCAGAGGACGGGACCCTCTGGCTGGTGTGGATGTCACATGACTCCCGGCGCGATGAGATCAACCTCCGCCAGTATCGGGACGGCGACTGGAGCAATGTGCTGTTGGTTCCCGGCGGCGACGGCGACGTCTGGCTGCCGCAAGTCGCTGTGGACGGCCAGAACCGCGTGTGGGTAGTCTGGTCAGCGCGGCGCAACGGTAACTGGGACCTGTATGCCCGCCGCTACGAGCCGGCGACCGAGTCCTGGGACGAGTTGGTTCGTCTCACTGATCATCGGCTTCCCGACATCTATCCCAGTCTCGCCGCTAGGGACGGGAAGCTGGCGGTGGCCTGGCAAGGCTTCCGAGGAAGCGAGTCGGACATCCTCCTCCGCACGTTCTCCGACGGCGATTGGTCCGAGGCAGTTTCCGTCACCGGCCGCCCGGGGAACGACTGGAGCCCGACTGTCGCGCTCGATTCACAGGGAACGGTTTGGGTGGCCTACGACAGCTACCGCAATGGCAACTACGACGTGTACTTGGTGGGCCTGCAGGATGGCAGGACAGCAGTCGACGAAATGGCGGTCGCCGAGACCCCGCTGTTCGAGGCCCGGCCCTCCGTTGCGGTCGACCCGGACGACCGCGTCTGGGTCGCTTGGGAGAGTGGCGGAGCCAACTGGGGCAAGGACAACGGCTACAACTACCGCTACCAGATGCCTGCGTCCAAGACGGAACTCGCATGCGGCACATGCTTCGGTCCTGGCGTGATGCTCGGAGCGGAGCGCACGATCCACCTGCGCGCCTTCGCCAACGGCCGCCTGCAGGCTCCTGCCCAGCCCGTTCAAGCAGCCTTTGAGACCGATGCTGGACGCTATGTCTACCGGCCGCAAATCCTTCTCGACGCTAGCGGCAATCCTCTTGTAGCCGCCAAGTGCCTCTTGGGCACGGGTGCCACGCGAAGGAGGGGATGGGAGTATCGCCTCACCCGCTACGACGGAGAAGGATGGAGCAAGCCCGAGGTAATCCCGAACAGCAGGGGTCGTCTCAGCACATGGCTCAGGTCCACCGTCGCGAGCGACGGCAGCGTGTGGCTGGTTTGGCCGACCGACAACCGGAGGGAAAACTACCTCACTAGGCCGATCCGATTCCAAGTCTACGCCGGCAAGGCCACTAGCGCCGACCCCCCCGGTCGCGTGCAGTTCACCTCGCCAGAGACGCCATCTGTGGAGGTGGCTCCGGGCCATGCGGACGAGCCGGGAGACCTAGCGGCGATTCGGAACTACCGCGCCGAGATTCAGGGCCGCGCGGCGCGCATCGTCCGCGGAGACCTACACCGTCACACCGAACTGAGCTGGGATGCAGGTGGCACCATTGACGGCTCGCTGCCGGAGTTCTACCGCTACATGCTCGACGCCGCCAGCATGGATTTCGGCGCTTCGACGGATCACCAAGGAGGCGCACACGACTACTGGTGGTGGTATTCGCAGAAGATGACCGACATGTTCCACCTCCCCGACACTTACGTCAGCCTGTTCGGATACGAGCGCAGCGTCAACTACCCAATGGGGCACCACAACGTGTTCTTTGCTGACCGTTCCGGTGAGGTGGTCCCGTTCTACCTGAAGCGCTGGGTGCCGGGCTACTTGCTGGCCGAGCAGGGGAATCGGGGTGACCAGCCCGGGGTGGTGCCGCCGCAAGAACGTGACGAGAACAATGATGTCGTCGATCCACGAGTTACCGCCAACGACACGCTGCTCTTGTTCGAGCAAGTTCGGCGCATGGGGGGCGTGGCGATCGCCCACACCTCGGGAACCAACATGGGCACGGATTGGCGTTTCCACGATCCGGAAGTGGCTCCTGTCGTGGAGATCTTCCAGGGCGACCGCACCAGTTACGAGCAAGACGGCGCGCCCCTGTCGGCTAGGAGCCCTGCACCGCGAGACGCTCCGGGAGGCTATCGTCCGGCAGGCTTTGTCAACCATGCTCTGGCCAAAGGCTATACCCTCGGGACCATCGCAAGTTCCGACCATTACTCGACGCACTACTCGTACGCGATGGTTTACACGACTTCATTCACGAGGCAAGGGGTCTTGGATGCCATACGGCGCCGCCACACCTACGGCGCCACCGACAACATCATTCTCGACGTGCGCATGGGCGGTCACTTCATGGGAGATCGATTCCGGAGTTCAGACGCGCAGCCCTTGCGAGTGCGCGTACGCGGCACGGGAGAAATCGCCCGGGTGCATATCCTGCGGGACGGCCAGCTGGCGCACACGCATCGTCCGGCAGCGCAGGAAGCCGATTTCGAATACACCGACGCCGATTTCGGCGGCACAGGCAGTTCCCACTACTACTACGTGCGGGTCGAGCAATCCGACGGCCAAGTCGCCTGGGGCAGCCCTTTGTGGGTCGATTACTGAGCCCCGTTCGCGGCGCTGTTTCCGTTCCGCTCCGGCATCCGTCATTGCTCAGCGGCCGAGCGGTCGACTTCTTCCCCGTTCAGATAGACGCTAACGAGCTGACGAGTGTTCGTGATGTCGTCCAGCGGATTGGCGTTGAGCACCAAGAAGTCCGCACGCTTGCCAGCTTCGAGAGTGCCAGCGTCGTCGAGACCCAGCAAGTCCGCTGAATTGCGAGTCGCGGCCACGATGACCTGAGCCGGTGTCATGCCGGCTGCCACCATGTCTTCCATCTCTACGTGCGGCGCCCATGGGGTGTTGCCGTCAGTCCCGAGCGCGATGGTGACACCCTCGGCGCTCAGTCTCGCCAAGTTCCTCGCCTGGATGCCGAAAACGGCCTGCGCGTCCGGGTCGTCGACAGACGCCGCTTGCAACCCTTCCAGCTCGTCCGGCGAAATGGTGCCGCCAAGCCAGCTCAGGTCCGCCGCTACGCCGCGATTGGGTAGGTTTGGCACCAGTACGACGTCGGGGCGCTCTTTGAACAGTCCGATGATCTCCTCGTCAACGTCCGTGTCCCTCACGCCGTGAGCGAACGCGTCGATTCCGGCCCTCAACAATTGCTTGGTGTCCGCAAGAGCAAAGATATGGGCCGTGACAGGAATTCCGTGCTGATGGGCCTCGTCGATGATTGCGCCATATAGTTCCGGCGACAGCTTCTCGTACTGCCCGTTGCGGTCGTCGACCCAGATCTTGATGATGTCGACCTTCCGTGCCGCTTCATCCCGGACCGCCTGGCGGGCTTCGTCCTCGGTGCTCACCCAATAGGGGATTTCCGAACGTCCGGGTTCGGGCGAGGTAATCCCCACGCCAGCCGAACGAAAGCGGGCTGCACCGGGAATCTCTTCCGCGCGGATCGACAGGTCGCGCGTATCTCGCCCAAGACTCATCGCGGCGCTCACCCCGTATCGCGCTCGAGCCCGGAGATCCTGGATCAACGCGTCGCGTTCCTGATTGAGGTGAGTATGCGTGTCAATGATGGCGGGCATGACTGTCATCCCGGCCAAGTCCACGCGTTTCGCGCCGGCCCAACCGTCCAGCTCGGCTGCAGGGCCAACCTCCACGAGCCGACCGCCATCGACCACGAATGCAGCGTTCTCGATGGGCGGACTACCGTCGCCAACGATCAACCGCGCGCCCGCAAACACAACGGCGCTGGAAGCCGGAGGAGACTCGCATCCCTGGCCGGCCAGCAGGCCTAGCATCAACGGCAACACGATCACACCCATGCGACTGAGTATTGGCCTCTTTCTGAACATGATCATTACCTCCCTTGACTCAAACTTTGGAATGAACCAGTTCTCCGCCCACGAAAGTTCGCACAACCTCGATCTCCTTGATGCGATCGGGCTCAACCTCATGCGGGTCTTCGGCTAGGACGACGAAGTCCGCCAGCTTGCCGGCCTCGATCGATCCCTTCTGGCTCTCCTCGAACGATGCGTGGGCACCATTGATCGTGCATACCCGTAGCGCCTCGTCGACGCTGATGCGCTGGTTGGGGCCCCACTCGCGGCCTTGGATGTCCTTGCGCGTCACCATGCTTTGGATGGCCATCATCGGCTCATAGGGCCCAGGCGTGTAGTCGGAAGCCCCAGCTACGGCGATCCCGTAGTCGAGGAACCAGCGGTGGGCGAACATCGACCGCATCTTCTCCTCGCCGTAATCGACCCACTTGTTCCCGTGGTAGTGAACGTAGGTGTAGAACGGCGTCGGAATCACACCGAGCGCTTTGATGCGCCGAAGCAAGGGCGGGTTGACAAGAGAGCAGTGCTCGATTCGATTGCGAGGGTGCCGCCTCGGAGAGCGTTGCTGGACTCGCTCGTATGCGTTCAGAACCATCTCGATTGTCACGTCACCGTTGGCGTGAATTCCGACCTGGAAACCGTGGCGGTCTGCGTCGCTGACGGCCTCGTCGATCTCTTCTTGCGACATCGTCAAGATTCCGTAATCGTCTGGACGGCCCTCAAATGGAGTGCTCATCCGCATCGTGCGCTCCGAAGCTGAGCCGTCCGCGACGTACTTGACGGCACCGATGCGCAGGCGGTCGTCGCCGAAACCGGTTGAGACGCCAGCTTGCTTCAGACCCCCGAACAACGAGCTGCCGCCGGAGGGGAACAGGTACATGCGGAAGCGGAGTTCCCCGGCATCGTAGGCGTCCTGGTAGGCGATCAAGGCATCGGTTCCGCCTCCGGTCTGGTGAACGGAAGTGAGCCCGGCCGCCGTCATCAACTCAGAGATCAGCTTCACCCCCGCCCGGCGTTGATCCCGAGTGCTGGCCGAGGGAATCAGCCTGCGAAGGGGGTCTCTCGCGTGCTCGGCGACAAGCCCGGTTAGCTCGCCGGATTCGCGATAGTATCTGCCTCCGCGCGGGTCCGGAGTCTGTGCGGTGATTCCGGCGAGCTGAAAAGCCCTGCTGTTGTAGACGGCCGTATGCCCTCCGCGATGGCGAACCTCGACCGGATGGTTGGGGGCGATCAGGTCGAGGTCACGACGGTTGATCGGGCGCCCCTCGTCAAGCTTCGTATCGTCGTACTTGAAGCCGACCACCCATTCACCTCGGGGCGTCGTCTCCACCCGCTCGCGCAGCGCCGTCTGGATCGCCTTCACGCTGCGCAGGTCCACGTTTACGTGCAAGAGCTCATCAACGCCGGCCCCGGAGGGGTGGGAGTGGGCATCGATGAAGCCGGGCGTGACAGTCATCCCTTCGGCGTCGATCACCGTGGTATTGGCGCCTGCGATTGGACGGATGTCTTCGGTCCGGCCTACAGCAACGAATCGTGCCCCTTTGACTGCAAGGGCCTCAGCGCGAGGCTGAGTCTCGTCCACCGTGAAGATCCGCGCATTGTGCAGTACGAGGTCGGGCGCCGCAGAGCCGTTGGCCAGGGGCCGGTGCGTGCCCTGTTGGCACCCCTGAAACCAAGCGGCACCCGCCAGCCCGACCGATTGGAGCAATTCCCTGCGCGTGTGAAGAAGCCGCGGCATCGCTTGGACGGCTCGATTGTAGAGCGTGGGCCGCGTTGCCAGAGACGCAAGAACCACGTTGAGGGGGTGGATGTTCCAGATAGGTGCCCGGCTCAGCTCCAATTCCCAGAATTCGCCGAAATAGCCTCCCGAGACCGGGAGGTTGCTGTCTTCAGCCCCAGCAGCTCGTCGATTGCAACGGAGTCGCTAGTCGGGGGTGCGAAGCTGATCTGCGTCGTTGAGCCGCTCCCTTGGATTCGTTCCTGCGGCGGAACTGCGTTGATGACGGCATAGCGGTCCGCGATTGACGATTACGTCATTTGAGAACTGGTGCAGGACTGGGCTCCGGGAAGGTGTTGGAGCCAGGTTTGATCGAGTCGCTCGCCGATTGCGCGCCACGCTCCTTCATGTTCGGTAGCAGCCTTTCCATAGGGAGGCACGAGCCGACTGGCCCAACAGAATCGGCCCTGGCACCGTTCGGCGTCGATGCCATGGCGCCGGGCAACATCTCGAATCGGTTCCCAAGCCTCCATCTCGGACTTATGACCCGGACAGGCTCTGGCTTTGCGGGAGCGCATGAGGTGCTGGGCCAAAATGGAGTAGATGCAGTCTGCTGGGTTGATCGTGGGAACCGCGCTCCTCGCGATCGCAGCGCTGGCGGGCCTCGCTCACGAAGTAGCTACGCCAGGCTACCGATACGAATTTCCCCGCGACCACTTTGAACACCCGAACTTCGCCATGGAGTGGTGGTACTACACCGGCAACCTAGCGGATGCCGGGGGGCGCAGGTTCGGGTTCGAACTGACTTTCTTCAGGGCGTCTGCGGGGAGCGAGGAAGCCGCGAGTAGCGCGTGGGACCTGAGTCAGATCTACGTAGCGCACTTCGTCGTCACCGACGTTGCGGGCCAGCGTCTGATCCATCGGGAGCGCGCCAATCGCAGCGGTCCGGGCTTGGCTGGCGCGTCGGCGGCGACGGGCACGATCTGGAATGGGAACTGGAGCGTGGAATTCCTGCTAGGGGATACCACTATGCCAACGCAGACACTGCAGGCTTGGGACGAGGCGGTTTCGCTGGAGCTGTCGCTGGAGCCGACCAAGCCACATGTGATCCACGGCGAGGACGGCGTTAGCCGGAAGGGCGGGGAAGCAGGGCAAGCCTCGCACTACGTGTCGTTCACTCGGATGCGAACATCCGGCACTCTCACCATCGGTGACGCCGTCCACGAGGTGCAGGGGCTGTCGTGGATGGACCACGAGTTTTTCAGCGAGGACATGGCCTCGGGGGCAGTCGGATGGGATTGGCTGAGCATACAACTTGACGATCAGACCGACCTTATGATCGCCGGGATAAGACTCTCGAACGGCGAGTACAGTCCATACTCCCACGGCACGCTCGTCGATCCTGAGGGCGTTGCGATGCCGCTGGCCTCGGACGATATCCTGCTAGCTCCCGGACGCACCTGGCAGAGCGACGAGACGGGAGCGAAATACCCTGTGGAATGGTCGCTTGGGATCCCTCGAGCGGGGCTGAGCCTCGACGTGCGCCCGTTGCACGACGCCCAAGAAATCGTCAGCCGTGCCGCAAGATTGCCGACCTACTGGGAAGGCCCCGTGACATATTCCGGCAGTCACTCTGGGGCTCCGGTTGAGGGCGGCGGATACCTAGAAATGACCGGCTATGATGGCGTGCTCAATCTCAGCGTCGAATAGTGTGCAGCTGCCGCAGCATCGCCAGGGGCCGAAATCGCTGCAAGCGGCATCTGGATCAATCAGGCGGGTGCAATCCCGGCCGGAAGGGACGTGCTGCTTCGAACCGCCTGGTGCGAACCGGACAGGGCTGCAGGATCAGCGGCCGAGCGACAGGACATTGGCGAAGATGCGATATGCTCCGGGGACGCTATACGGGAGCTGCCGGTGTACCGCATAGGCGAAATAGGTGTAGTGGCCCTTGCCGAACGGGGCCGTTAGCCATCCTCCGCTTTGGGGTTCCTGCCCCTTGTCCTGAGTCTCGATGAGGGGCACGTACGCGCTGTTCCACTCAGAAAAGAACTTAGAGCCTCGCTGTTCAACCCAGTCGTTGAAATCCTCTGCCACGATCTTGTTGGGTCGCTGGAACACAGGATGGTCGGGAGCCAGGATGCGAACAGGCGAGTTTTCCTCGGAGACCTCCTCAGCTCGGCGTGGGAGATCGGCCGGGAATGCGGCCCACTTGTCGGGAACGAATTCTTGCGTCTGGTAGAGGATGACTAGGTTCCCGCCAGCGCGTGCATAGTCGAGCAGCCGCTGGTTGTAGCTAATCAGGTCCGGGCGCACGGCATAGGCCCGCGTGCCAACCACGATCGCGCTATATGTGCCAAGGTCTCCCGTGGCAAGCTCGTCGGTGCCCAGCAAGGTGACCTCGGCGCCCATCTGTTCGATTCCACTTGGAACCTCGTCTCCGACGCCCATCACGTACCCGACCTTCATTCGGGAAGCGATCTGGACATCAACGCCTCGAACACGCGTCACTGAATCCCGGTAAAGGTACCGAATGTCGTAGTCCCGGTGCCGGATCGCTTGGTATCCCTGGCGATATTCCTGGCTTCCCGCCCGGGCAACGGCCTGCAGATCGTACGTACTCTCGCGCAGCCGGGGCACCGTGACCGCAAAGCTGAAGTTCCGGCGAGCATTTGCTTGCGAGAACTCGAACTCGTGCGTGCCTGGCTCGGCAACCCATCCCTCCGGCAATTCCAGCGAAAGCTCACCCTCGATCCCCCCACTCTGGTTATTGATGACCTCCACCTGTACCGATACGGTGTTCCGGCGCGAGCCGAGCGGAACGATCAGATTGGCCGGGGACACGTTTACCGCGAGTGCCGGAACGACCTTCAGCTCCCGGTGCTCGTATCCGTACGGAAGGTTCGCTTCCCGGCGATATACGACCCCGCTTGCACGCACCGACTGGCCGCCAATGGTGTAGTCGATTGCCGCCGAGAGGGCAGGCGCGCGCCCTGCAAGGTGCAAATATTCCGGCTCCCGAACGGTGTAGCGGCTGTCATGGACCGATTCGCGCTGGAAGTAGCGCCTCGAAAGGGCCACGTCTCGAGGCGCCTCGACAGTGAACCGGGCTGCAAGCCTTTCGCCTGAATGGAACACAGTGCCGGAACGGGAATCCCCCTCAACCCCCCATTCGCCCGTGCCTTCGATCGATACTCCCTGGGTCTCAATCGAAAGGCTGCTGGGATTGACCACCGAAACTTCCACCTGAAAGCGCTGGCCCGGAACAGCGGGCCCCATGGTGGCGAGAGGCGCGAACGGCGAATCCGGTGCTCCGGAATCGAGCGGTGCGGAAACGGCTCGGAATTGAATTCCGAGAGCAGTGTTGATGGCGTCTTGGAACTGGCGCTGCTTGATCGCCAGCAGGAAGAGTGCTTCGTCCTGGCCCTGGGACAGGCCAATCGCCTCGCGCGTCGCGCTCAGGCCCTGCACCAAGAACGGCACAACCGCAGCTGGATTGCGCACGCTGTAAGCCGCAACGGCGTCATCGACGCTGCTTGCGATCTCCGAGAGAATCTTCGAAACACCCTCGGGGGGCTCGACTCCCGACAGTGCGTAGATCCCCGCGACAGACGTATCGATCCCATCGAAGAACCCGGATTCCCGCTTTGGAGCGTCCACTTGGCTGCGCACTCTCTCGAAGAATTGGTGGTGTTCCCCCGAACGCTCGCGCCGACGGCCGCTGACTTGAGACCGCTGGAAGCTCAGTCCTAGGGCCGCGAACTCTTCGTAGCTCTCTCCGAGCCAAGGGCTGAAGGTCCCGGTGTTGACGTCGACATTCCAGGGGTGATCGGGAGGCTCGATGCTCGGACCCGACGGGCGTCTCGAATGGAGATTACTTCGATAGAGCTTCAGTGGCTGCCACGGCCTGAGTCCCTCCTCGCGAATCTGCTCCGGGAACCGGTCCGGATCGCCCGCCGCCTCGAACGCTTCTTGGGTCACGACTCCCGACGTTTCGTGGTTGCCGTGTCCGTCTCTCGGACCGCCGTAGAAGCGCGAGACGAGGACTAGGGGGCGATTGATCCGAATCACGCGCACGATATCCCGAAGGACGTTCTCCTTCCCCCACTGGCGGAGGGCCTCGTCGAGGTTCTTCGAGTAGCCGTAGTCGATCAGGGTTGTGAAGTACTGATCATCGAGGCCGTAGTAGCGGTCGGCAACGAGTAGTTCCTCTGTTCGAATCAGGCCCAATCCGTCGAATAGCTCGGAACCGATGGCATTCGCGCCAGCCTCACCGCGATTGAGCGACAAGAGCGAGGTCCGCACTCCCTGGCCGCGGCTGAGGTACGTCAGGGTCCCTCCCTGCTCGTCATCGGGATGAGCGATGGTATAGAGGACGCTGGCCGTGGTCTGCAGCTTCATCAGCTGTTGCCACAGGCCCGAAGCGCCCCTATCCACGGAGAGAGCGTGCGGGCCGGTTCTCGACTCTGCCAGGTTCAGGACCCGGTCTAGGCTGGGTCCTGACTCGGCGACCCCTGGCTGCGTCGAGCTGGCCAAGAAGCAGGTCGCTGCCAACACCGGCGCTGCCAAGCCACCGATACGAGACCGAAATCGCATGGTATTTTCCTCGAACTCAGACCGACGGACGAATTCCCGAGCGGCGCATTCAGTGTAGGGTCGGAACCCCACTGAGTCCAGTCTCCGGCGGCGCTTTGGAAGAGAGAGCTTCGGAGCCCGCTTAGCCGCCCGCCCCAATGCCAGCGGACGGCACTTGCTGCCGTGCAACGCGCTCGGACTAGGACAGATGGTCCAGCAACGGAGCATGGGCGCGTTGGTACTCGAGCACCAGCTCTTCCGCGAGTTCGCGGCGTTCCACCAAGGGATTGGCAGAGAGCGCTTCGATGGCTAGGCAACGCGAGCCTTGCAACGCAGCTTTCACTGTGATTCGCTCGAATTCCTTGACCCGCAAGAGGAGGTCTCGGATCTGGTCGGGGAGACGCCCGGCAGCGAGAGGTCGAGCGCCGTTGGCGCTAATGGCGCAGGGCACTTCCACGGCGGTCGCGCTATCGAGGTCCTGTATGGCCCCTTGATTCGCCACGTCCAAGGGCATGACCCTCGCTTGGTTGTTGTGGATCGCGCCGATGACATCGAGCGCGATCCGTTCGTAGCCCGCAGCGCTCTGGTACAGGTTCGCTCTGGCTTCGTCAACCCGGCCCGATTCGGACGATCCACCTGTTTCGATCGCCATGTAGGAGGCGTTGCGCCGCGCGAGATAGAGGTCATACGCCGCAAGGATCCTGCGCTCGTCTTGGCCGGCCTCGGCGACCGACTGCATGAGCGGGCCCTCGAGTTCCCGGATCAGTCCTCCCCGGGTGTTCCCGGACGCTACGGTCCTGCGGAATGCCTCGCGGGTCGAATAGTAGTAGAACAGGTACTCGGTGGGGAGAAGGCGCAGGGTTCGGAGAAACGATTTCGAGAACAGACGAAGCGGATACGCCCGGTCCAAGGCCTCGTCAGACGCCATCAGATCCTGCAATACGTCGCGGCCATTCACCAGAACTGCCCGAATCCAACCCAGGTGATTCAGCCCGAGGTAGTCGAAATACGCTGCTTCCAGCGGAATCTCCAGCGCTTCGGCCACATGCAGGAATTGCTCCCGCGGCGTGTCGCAGACTCCGATGCAACGGGCCGAAATCCCTTCGTGGATGAAGGCCTCGGCCATGATCCCGACGGGATTCGTGAAATTGATAATCCACGCCTGCGGGGCACGCTCGGCCACTCTTCGGCCATAGTCCACAAGGACGGGAATTGTTCGCAGCGCGAGGGCGAACCCTCCGGGGCCGACCGTTTCCTGCCCGGGGACGCCGTGCTCGAGCGCGATCCGTTCGTCGCTGATCCGCCCGTTGATTCCCCCCACTCGAATGCTGGAGACGACGAACGAGCACCCATCGAGCGCTTCGTCCAATGACCGGGGCAGTGACACACGAAGCTTGCCACCGGCGCGTCGCGCCATGGCCCGGGAGATGCGCGCGATTGCCGCAGCCCGTTCCGTGTTCGCGTCGAACAGCGACAGCTCGTCGACTGCGATGCCCGTTCCTTCGCGAAAGAGGCCGTTGGTCACAAGCGGGACCCTTACCCCGGCTCCTCCGATGATCGTGAGTTTCATTCGCGTTCGGTTCCAGCGACCCTCAGATGCTCGAGCCTGCGGATCTGTCGGTCGAATTCCGAGCGGCTCGGCAATGCATTCACGCCGCCCGGCGATCGGGTCGACAGTCCGCCACAGACGTTTCCTGCGTCAAGGGCGTCTTCCAACGACTTGCGCGCCATCCAGGCGTGCAGGAACCCTCCGTTAAATGCATCGCCCGCCCCCGTGCTCTCCACCGCCTCGACGTCGATCGCTTCCGCGCAAACGGGCGGCGATGCGTTGCGTGACGCCAACGCACCCGCCGCTCCTCGCTTGATGACTACGGTGTTGTCCGTGTGGGAGAAATAGGCTAGCGCCTCGCGGGCCGACCGCGCTCCGGCGTACTTGCATGCCTCCATCTCATTCAAGAACACCACGTCCAGTTCCCGGCAAAGATCGCGGAAGGCCCGAGAGCGACCAGCCGCTGGATCCCAGCCGAGATCCCACGAAACCGTTGAGCCGCCGTCCCGGAGTTGTCGGACTGCGCTCCGGAATGCGCTCCACGAACTGGGCGTCAGCACGAAATGGATGTGCCCGGAGCGTCCGATGCGCTGGAGGATCCGTTCCTCGAGCAGGTGTTGCTCCACGGCTCGGCTGGCTCCGGGATAGGTCAGGAAGTACCGATCCTCCCGCGTCGAGACTGCCACCGTGACCCCGCAGATCAGATCCGGCCGAATCTGAGCCAAGGAGCAGGATACCCCGGAAGCTTCAAGCCGAATCCGAGCTTCGCCGTCCAAGACGGAGGAGCCCCAAACCGTGACCAACTCTGTCGGACGCCCGAGGAGAGCGGCTGCGGTGGCGGTAATCGCGGCGCCACCGCCGGTCGAGATCGCAAAATCGTCGGTCTTGACTTCTTGGCCCAAGCTGGGAGGCGCTTCCAGGCCCGAGAAAATCAGATCCGTGAAGAATTCTCCCGCGCATACCAGCCGGTCAGGATTAGCGGCGCCTGTCATCCTGCTTCATCTCGACGATGAACCGGGTAGTCGCCGCGACTCTCCCCCCGATAGTTCGGTCTTCTTCGGCCTTCAGTTCCCGGTATCGCTGGAGCATCAGTCGGGCCTGCTGCGCTTGGCCCGTTCTCTGCAGCGCGAGTCCGAGCTGGTAGTGGGCCAATGGATGATCCGGGGCGAGGCGGACGGCCTGCTGTAGCGCCTCGGCAGCGGCTGGCCAATTCTGAACTTCGAATTGGATTTCTCCCAGAAGCAGCTGGGCTTCTAAGAAGTGCGGGTTTTCTTGGGTCAGCTCGGCCAGTGTCTCAAGCCGCGTCGCGACTTCGCTGGAATCGCCTGATCGCGATGCTTGGCGGACCGTCGCCAGCGCCTCGAAGTATCGAGCCAGCGGATCTGTCGGATTGCGCTCTAGAAGCTGTCGGAATGAGCGCAGTGCACCGTCGAAAGCCTCGTCCGACCGATCGAACGCTTGAGATAGGAGGTGGAACCCCATCATCTCCTCAGGCCTCAGACTCACAGCGTTCAGGAAGGCGCGCGTCGCCTGGTCGTACCGCGTCAAGCCGAGCTCTGCCGCTCCCGCGCCGATCCAGAGGTTCCAGGAGTCGGGCATCCTCTCGAGGCCGTCAGAAAAAACCCGCGCCGCAGCCTCCCAGTTCCAGTGAGTCAGGAACTCGTACCCGAGCGCGAAGTAATTCTCGGCAGTGGGGTCGAGCGCGACCGCCTTCTGGAAGTGCGCCACGGCCTCGACAGGCTGACCCTGCGACTCGAGCAGGTCCGCTAGGAGCAGGTGGGCCTCCGATGTCTCCTCAATGGCGAGCGCGGACGTTGCCGTCTCAATGGCTTCGGGCAGCTTGCCTAGACTGTTCTGAGCGATCGCCAGATTGAAGTGGGCGGGATAGGACGCCGGGAGCTGTCTCGTCACCGATCGGAGCAGTTCCTCGGAATGCGCGGCCAGGTTCTGGTTCAACAGCAGCAGCGCCAGCTGGAATTCCAGCCCTGGCTGCCCGTCGATCATCGGCCTGATCGCTCGCAACACCTCGTCCGCTCGGTCGGCGCGGCCGAGCGCGCGATCTGTGAGCGCCTGCAGGAGCTGCAGTTCCGCCCGGGATTCGGCCGGATCTGCAAGTCTCTTCAGGAGCGTGTCTGTCGCCTCGTACTTGCCCAGCAAGAAACGACAGTAGGCGAGCTGGTAGGCGTTCTGATAGACATTGGGCTGGATCGAGAGCGCCTCTTCCAGCCAGGGGAGAGCTTCTCCCGGCCGACCTTGCTGCAAGAGGGTGGTCCCCAGATTGAAGCTTGCCGTCGGATGGTTCGGTTCGAGCTCCAGAGCGTGGCGAAACTGACGCTCCGCTTCTGATGCTTGCCCAAGGCGCATCAGGCTCGCGCCGAAGTTGGTCCGAAACCCGACCGACTCCGGCTGGAGTTCCACGGCTCGCCGAAAGTGCTGGTTGGCTTCTTCCGGCCTCCCGTTGAGGTCGAGGGCAATCGCTAGCAAGTGCTGGATTTCAGCGACGTCCGGATGCCGGCGCCCGAGAGGCTCGGTCTGCCGCAGAGCCGCCTCGTAGCTTCCCGCTTGAAAGAGCGCAACGGCTTGCTCGAATTCTGCGACAGACTCTGCGGGGATTCGCGACTGCGGCACCCCAACGAGCGGCAGCAAGCTGCTGAGCACCGCGAACGCAACAGTGCAAGTCCGGACGGCTGGACGGGCAATGGCCCTGTTGACGAGCCTGTAGAGTGTCCCGTCTTGGCTACCCTTGCACAGAGGAGCCAGCACGTTGTCAGTGTACGGTATCACTCGATCCGAGCCCTCTTCAGCCGGGCCGAAGATCGCGAAGAGTTCGAGGATCGGCGACTATACTGAACTCGTTCGCGGCTAGGTTCTGGCACAGCCGATGCCCAATAGGGGAGTGCCGATACTTGCTGGAACGCCGGAACTGACCGAGATCAGAGTCATGATGAGAGGATGGCCGCGCCGGCAGGGTCCGGGACACTCCCCGGACCGCTAAGCGGGTGATTTGCGTGCATCGCCCGTGTTGCTCCCTGCTGGCCGCAGTCGTCGCGTTGTCGGCGCATCTGGCACCTTCGTTGCCGCGCCGCGCTTGGTCGCAACTACGGTTCTTGGAGTCAGCGGACGCGGCAGGCTTGGGCGGGTTCCGACTGATCAGCGGCGATCGGCAGAAGCGCTACATCGTCGAGGCGAATTCCGCCGGCGTCTGTGTGATCGACTACGACTCGGACGATCGACCGGACCTCTATTTCGTGAACGGCGGACACCTGGAGAGCTTCCGGGAGGGCATCCCGTCTCGCGTCCGTCACGCTCTGTTCCGAAACCTGGGCGAGCGCCGGTTCGAGGAGGTCACGCTAGCGGCGGGAGCCGGAGGGAATGGTTACTGGGGCATGGGCTGCTCGGTGACCGACTACGACTCCGATGGCTTTCCCGATCTCTACGTCACGTCCTACGGGCCCAACCAGCTCTTGCGCAACCAAGGGGACGGAACCTTCGCCGACACCACCGAGCACGCGGGCGTGAGCGATTCCCGGTGGTCGACCGGCTCGGCTTGGTCTGATGTCGATCTCGACGGCGACCTAGACCTGTTCGTCGCCAACTACATCGAGTTGGACCCGGCCAATCTTCCGGAGCCAGGCAGCCCTGCCTACGGCTCGATGGGAGGGCCCGGCCTAGGCTGCAAGTACATGGGCCTGCCGGTGATGTGCGGTCCACGGGGGCTGAAGGGCGCAGGGGACTCCCTCTTTGTGAACCAAGGCGACGGCACCTTTGAGCAAATCTCCCGTGCCAGCGGCTTGGACGATCCGGAGGGCTATTTCGGTCTGGGAGCCGTCTTCGTGAATCTGGATGAGGACGGCCTGCCCGACCTGTTCGTGGCCAACGATTCGACACCCAACCTCTTCTATAGGAACCTGGGCAACGCGAAGTTCGAGGAACTCGGGCTCCTTTCAGGCTTGGCCTTCAACGCCCACGGGGTCGAGCAGGCCGGAATGGGGGTCGCTGCGGGAGACTATCTCAACCAGGGCCGGTTCGGCCTATATGTCACACACTTCTCCGAGGAGTACAACACGCTGTACCGGAATGAAGGCGAGCTCAACTTCTCGGATGTCACGACCCGGTCAGGCTTGGACCGACCGACGTTGCCCTACGTTGGCTGGGGGGCGTTGTTCGGAGACTTTGACAACGACGGCTGGCTCGATATCTTCGTGGCGAACGGCCACGTCTTTCCGAACGTCGATCAGCTCCAAGAGTCGTCCATCGCTCCGTACCGTCAGGAAAGCCTTCTGTTCCGGAATCTCGGGGACGGGCGGTTCGAGGAGCAGCCGGGCCTACTGCATCTGGCTCGCGAGCAATCTAGCCGCGGAGCGGCGACCGCCGACTTCGACGGAGACGGTCGGCTGGACGTGGTGCTTAGCAACATCGATGCCGCGCCGTCTCTCTTCTGGAACGAAAGCGCCGGCGAGAACCAGCACCTCAGGGTCCGCCTCATCGGGTCGGGCGGAAACCCGCTCGCGCTGGGTGCACAGGTCCGGGTCCTGTCCGGTGAGCTGCGACAGCTGCGCGAAGTGCGTAGCGGAGGGAGCTATCTCTCTCAGAACGAGCTCGTCCTGCACCTGGGGCTCGGCTCCCGGCCGAGGGCCGATTCAGTGGAGGTGCGATGGCCGACAGGCGAGATTTCGGTGTTGCGTGACGTCGAGGCGGGTCAGGAAATTACGATTCGCCAAGCGCCGACCGGACAAACGGCCATTCGCCAAGCCGGCGGGCCCTGAGCAAGTAGAGGCCGACCCCCAGCGCCAGCACCAGCAGCCCCAGTGCCACGATGGTGACCCCTGTCGAGACGAGCACGAGGAGCCAAAGGACCATGGCCACCAAGCTCGGGATCGGATAGCCCCACATCTGGAACGGGCGGCGAATGTCGGGCCGGTAGATCCGGATCAGCGTCACCGCAACGATCTGCCCCAGCACCTGAACGATGACCTGGATCACGATGAGTGCCTGGATGATGTTGCCGAGATCAAGGAAGCAGAACACAGTCGAGCCGAGCCCCAGTGTCAGGAGAGAGACGTGCGGGAATCGCTTGGTCGGATGCAGCTTGCCGAACACCGAGAAGAACCTCCGGTCCTTGGCGGCCGCATACGGGATCCTCGAATAGCCGAGGAGCAGGGCGAAAACGGATGCGGCCGATGCCGCCAAGACGAGATAGGTCAGCAGACGGGCCGCCCAAGGTCCGTAGACGATCTCCATGAAATCCGAAACAACGTGCTGGGAGGCCATCGCGTCCCTCCAAGGAACGACACCGAGGATTGTTGTGTTCAGGAAGATGTAAAGGAGCGCCACGATGGCGATCGACGCGATGACCGCGAAAGGAATGTTCCGGCTCGGATTCCTGACCTCGCCGCCCAAGAAGCAGATGTTGTTGTACCCGCCGTAGCCGTAGATGCCGATCAGGGCAGCGCCTCCGAGGCCTGTGACGAAGCCCCACGACCACGAGAGGGCACCGTCGGGAACGTCAAAGAGAAGCTCGCCCCGGATGTTGAACATGCCTGAGGCGATCACCCAGAGAATCGTTCCTACAGCGACCAGCATGAGGATGAAGGAGAGCCGGCCGATGGTCTGGATCCCACGGTAGAGCGCGAAGGTGATGACCAAGCACAGGCCCACGGCGATGAGCTGGATGGTCAGGGGAGAGAGTTCGGGCCCGAGGTACTGTGTGTACTGGGCGAACCCGACAGCTCCAGTCGCAACCGAGAGCGGGGCGGTGAAGAAGATCATCCAGACGAAGAGAAACGACATCAGCTGGCCCATCTTCTGCGGGCCGTAGGCTTCCCTGAGGTAGATGTAGGATCCTCCCGCTCCCGGCATCGCGGCCCCCAACTCGGCCCAAACCAGCCCGTCGCAGACGGCCAGCGCGGCCCCGAGCAGCCATCCCAACATGGCGTGCGGGCCTTCCATGGCGGCGATCAGGATCGGGATCGTGATGAAGGGCCCGATTCCCAGCATCTCGACCACGTTGGCCGAGATGGCTTCCTTCAGCCCTAGGCCTCGGATCAGGCCTGGTTCGTTATCTCCGCGGGAGGATGGTTCTGTCGGCATTTGCGCTCGACTTGCAGGTTCGCATATTCCGCGAGCGGGCTTCGCGAAGCGGCCAAGACTCCCGGGCAGCCACCCACCCTGACGCGAGTCCGGGCGGGTGGCGCGGTTGCTAGAAGATGAACTTCAGCCCGAACTGGATCACCCGGGCTTCCCGCAGAGGATCGAGCACGCGGGTAGTCCTGCCGAACCGTCCGTTGTGCACCCGGTTCTCGGGATTGTCGAACTGAGGCGTATTGAAGGCGTTGAAGAACTCCCATCGCATCTGCAGCTTGGCGTCTTCGCTCAGCTCGAAGTTCTTGAACAGGGAAAGGTCGAAGTTGTGATGCGGCCAGCCGCTCAGTGCAGCCACGCCGCAAGTTCCGAAGGTTCCGTTCTCGGAGATTGCGAAGGCCGACGTGTTGAAGAACTGCTCGACCGTTCTCGGGCCTGCCGGATTGCCGATGCAATCCGCCCGGGGGTTCTGGCTCCGAGTCCGGCTCCTGTCGGGGCCGCGGATGCCGATGGGAGAACCGGAAGTGGAACTCCAAATGCCGTTGAACTGCCAGCCGCCCAACACGTGCCGCGCGGAACTATCGCGCGGGAACGGAATGGCCCATGTCCAGTTGAATACGAACCGATGTGTCTGGTCGAAGACCAAGCGCCCGTAGTCGGCAGCCAGATCGTAGGCGTTCTGCGGCCGGACAAGGTTTGCAGATGCACCGCCCGAAAGATTGTCCTGCGTGTCGCCGAGTGCTTTGCTCCAGGTATAGTTCACATTGAAGGCCAAGCCCCCGACCATCGCTCGCCGCAGGCTCACTTGCAGCGCGTTGTAGTTGGAATTGCCGTTGCTGGCCAGGTGGTCGCTCAGGCGCGCCCAGTCCGGAAAGGGATATGTGACCGATCCGTCCGATTGCAGGCGGCCTTGGTTCAAGGGCTGGAGCTTTCGGATGTTGTTCGAGTCGCCGCCCACGTAGGAGATATTCATCAGATAGCTCTGTTCGAGTTGGAACTGGAACCCAAAGCTGTACTGCTGCGACCACGGCGCCGTTTCGAACATGCTCCGGCTCCGGAGATCGATGCGCTGGGGATTGAACGCGTTGCTTTCCCCGGGGAACGGGTCGCTTAGCAACATCTTGGGCGGCTCGTGGAATTGCGATTCCTGTCCGCGGAATTCGATCAGCTGCGGGGGATTCAGCGGAAGCGCGGCCGAGCTCCCCATCCGGTCGATCGCTTGATAGAAGATCGCGTAGCCGCCCCTGATCACCGTATTTTCTCCGATGCGATAGGCCGCTCCGAAGCGGGGCGCAAGGTTGTTGCGGTCGGGATGGACCAGCGCCCTGCCGAAGATCCCGCCGCCCTGCGCGCGTTGCACGCATTCGAACTCGCACGGCACCTGCCCTAGGTCGCCGGGATTCGCGGTGATCAGAGCGCCGCGGCCTCCGTTTGCGTCGGGATCGAAGTTGGACATGAGATTGTCGCGCTCCACGATCGGCGTGAAGTACTCGTAGCGGACCCCGTAGTTGAGCGTCAGTTTCGGCGTGGCCTTGTAGGCATCCTGTAGGTAGAACATCATCCCGTCGGTATACGTGTGGGGTACGAGCGCCGAGGTGGCCTCGACCCTGCCGACATTACCCAGCAGCAGGTTGGCGAACCCGTCGCCAACATAGCCGTTAGGAATGATGTAGCGGCCGTTGGGTGCCTTCACGTCCAAGTAGTCGTTCATGGCTCGCTTGTACTCGAAGCCGAGCTTGAACGAATGGTTGCCCCTGATGACGCTGAGGTTGTCCAAGAGCTGGAAGACCTGGGAAGTCTGGAACTGCGGCCTCCATTCCGACGTTCCGAGGAGCGTGTAGCCGGACACGCGGATCGGCGGCAGGCCGTAGGCAAACGTGCCGGGAAGGGAGCTCAGGCCGAACTCCGGCCCGGCGTCGCCTTCGGGCGCGATGGGGTCGGACGTCGAATAGATCCGGTTGAATCCGAACCGGAGGCTGTTGAACACGGACGGGCTGAAGATGCGGTTCCAAGTCAGGGCCAGCAACTGGCCGCGAACATAGCTGTTGGCCGTGAACCCGCCGGTGGCCAGTGGGTTCGGGAACGGGCCCTGCTCGACGATGGTGTCGGTTTGTAGAAAGCTGTAGGACCCATAGAGGGTGTCCTTGTCCGTCAGGCTATGGTCGATCCTAACGTCGAAAGAGTTCTGGTCCAGCGGAACATCGAGGGCCGATTGGAAACCGAACTTCCCGGAGTTCGGATCCGGATACAGCGCGCCCAGAGCCATGCCCGCCGGGTCGCCGCAAGGCCGCCCGTCGGTTCGGCTCGCCCCTAGATTGAGGATGTCATTGACTTCGTCCACGCAAGGCACGATCTCGGGATAGAAAGGGGTGCCGTCTGCATCCCGGTCGATCACCAGATCGCGATCCCCCGTGAAGATGCCCTGCTTCATTTGTGCGGTCGGAACCGTTCCGTTCGCGCCACCGGCCTTGCTGGCGTCCGTGCGCTGGTAGTCAGCGAAGAAGAACGTCTTGTTCCTCGCGACCGGGCCGCCGAACGTCAGCCCGTACTGGTTGCGGTTCTCGGCCCCTCGCTCAATGCCCGCTGCATTGTTGAAGAAGTTGTTGGCGTTGAGCTTGTCGTTGCGAAGGAAGTACCAGCCGGAACCGTGAAACTCGTTCGCTCCCGACTTGATCTCGGCGTTGATGACCGCTCCTTGGCTCCAGCCGAACTCGGCGTCGTAGGTCCTTGTCTGGATCTTGAAGGACTGGAGCGCGTCGGGAGGCGGCTGAACGGCCTGGGGGCTCCGCTCCTGCCCGTTGGTCGTGAACGTGTTGTTGTCCACGCCGTTGAGGGCGAAGTAGTTCTGGAGCGAGAAATTGCCGTCGACGTTGATTCTCGCCTCCCGGGGATTGGACCGCGCCCCTGGCGCGGGGACCGCGCCGGGACTGAGCAGAATCAGATCGGAGTATCGCCGCCCGTCGAGCGGAAGGTCCTCGATCTCGGCGGATTCGATCACGGTGCCAAGCTGGCCGCTTTCCGCCTCCAAGCCCACGACCGGGGCGACGACCTCCACCTGTTCGGTGACGTCACCGACCTCCAATGTGAAACCGACCTCGAGACGCTGCTGGATGGCGAGTCGGATCTCGTCCCGGACAGCCGTCTTGAAACCGTCCGTCTCGGCTCGGACCCGGTAGATGCCGGGGCGCAGGCCAGTCGCCACGTAGACGCCGGCTTCGTTGGTGCTCAGAACGATGGAATCGCCCAGGCTGGTCAGCGTGACCGTGACATCGGCGCCGGGGATGACCGCGCCTTGGGGATCCCGCACGGTGCCGACAATCGTTCCGGTGTTGATCTGGGCGATCAACGGCACTGTCAGGGGCAGAATTGCCAAGAATATGAAGAAAGCTCGAGAGTGCATTTTCGACCTCCTCTCGCGGGTAAACTTGACCCGGCTTTGTCTTACGCCTAGAACTGCCCGTAGTCAAACGAAAAACACACGTTTCGACGGTATTTCGTAACAAAATCGCAGCAACTGAGGCCTTTTGGGTTGGAATCGTCAAGCCGTTTAGAGTGACTGCTACGATTCCGTTCGGCCTGAGCAGTGTCGTCGTTGGCCGCTACGTGTGAGAACGACGCGGCCAGTGCCGCGTGGTTCTTAGGCTTCTGCAGGCTAAGCGGGGTGGCTGGCGACGATATTCTGGTCGTCGAATAGCACCTCATCGGGGGGCCAAGCGGCGTTTCTCGCCGGCCGTGCTGACATCGCCGGCCACCATTGCAGCTTCGCTCCGCTCATTCTCACGGGGGGCCGTTCAGGCGCCGTTCGCAATCCCGTTCAGCGCCTTGCCCGAGGTCAGCATCATCGTCACGACCGGGACGCCGATATTGCTGACTTGGGCCTGGCCGTTGTTATGTCACTTGGGAGCGGATCTACTAGTCCTGTCTGCTGCCCTGCCTGAGTTGTTCTTGTAGGTCGCTGATTTGGCGCTCGAGTTTGCGCGTTCGGCCGGACAGCAGCAGCACGTATCCGACGTGGAGCGCCCAAGCGATGCTGAAAGCGGCCCAAAGCCATTTGAAATTGGGTTCCAAACCGTTGACTCCTTTGTCTGTCAGGCCAGCGACTGTACCTCACGCCTGAGTGCGTCGGTCTTGCGCCCCAGAGCCTCGAGCCTGCGCCTTTGACGAACCAAGCACCAGAATAGTAGGCCCAGCGAAGCCATCGTTGCGAACAGCACGAAGGTCATCCGAGGGTCTAGCGACCCGTCACCACCGAGCACGGGAGCCGGGTGCTGCGTGCGCCACCAGCGATTCGCCATGTACACGATGGGTACGTCGACCATGCCGAAGATGGATACAACCGCACAAACGGTCGCGCGCTGGCTGGGCTCGGCGATGGATTGGCGCAGGATCAGGTACGCGGCATAGATTAGGGCGAGCAGGAGCATCGCTGTCAAGCGTGCGTCCCAAGCCCAGTACACACCCCAAATTGGCTTCGCCCACAAGGAGCCGGTGATCAAATTGACGATCGCGAACAGCAATCCGACTTCGTTGCAAGCCACCGAAAGATCGTCTAGTCGGCTGGCACGATTGCTCAAGTACGCGATCGCTGCCCCGCCGCCGATGAAAAAGCCGACAAAAGCAATGGCGGCGGAGGAGACGTGGAAATAAAAGATGCGCTGGACCGGCCCCATGCTGGCCTCCATCGGCACCCAGATGAAAATCAGGTAGATGGATGCGAGCAGTGCCGCCGCCGTGGTCGAGGCCAGCGCTGTGGGGACAGCCGGTCGCAAGCTAGCAGCCACCATGCTTGAGTGTACCCGAGCAGCAAGCAGAGGGACGAGGCGGCCGCAAGAGCCGTCGGGCGACAATTGCAGTAGGGCACTATGACGCAACTCGCCGAATGTGTTCCGAATTTCTCAGAGGGCCGAGACCCGACGACACTGGATCGACTCGAGCACGTAATTCGGGTGTCTGGGGCGAGGTTGCTGGACCGGCACAGCGATCACGATCACCATCGCTCTGTGTTGACTTTCGCAGCAGATCTCGGAGTGATCTACACGGCCGTCATGGCGGCGGCTGGCGAGGCGGTGAAGAGCATAGACCTGAACGGCCACGACGGCACTCACCCGAGGGTCGGCGCCATTGATGTCGTTCCGATCGTGCCTTTGCACGATACGCCTTGGGCTGCATGCGTGGACGTCGCCCGGTCGATTGGCGAGCGTTTTTGGAGCGAATTGGGTCTGCCGGTGTATTTTTACGGCCGCGCCGCCGTCCGCGAGGAGCGAAGACCCTTGGAGACTGTACGTAAGCTGGGGTTCGAGAGGCTTGCTGAACTCGTCGAAAGCGGGCAATACCTTCCAGACATTGGAGGCCCCCGCCTGCACCCTTCGGCCGGGGCATGCTGCGTAGGAGTCCGGGGTCCGCTGGTAGCCTACAACGTGTTGCTAGGCTGCTGCGACGCCCGGCCGGCGAAGGTGATCGCCAGCCGGATCCGTGCAGCATCGGGTGGCTTTCCGGGGGTGAAAGCGCTGGGCATGTACTTGGAATCGGCCCAGGTCGCCCAAGTTTCGATGAATATCACGCAGCCGGACCTGACGCCGCTGCCGCTGGTCTTCGATGAAGTGTCGCGCCTCGCAACAGGCCTTGGCGTGGAAGTGGTGGCCTCCGAATTGGTCGGCCTGGCGCCCCGTGCGGCTCTAGGCGCGGATCCGAGCCGATTGCGGATCGTCGGGTTTCATGACGGGATGATCTTGGAGGAATGCGTAGGCGGCGCTTGAGAAGCCGCTACGTGTGCCGAGGCTCTCGGTATGGCCTCTGTATCGATCGCACCTCATCGGGGCGAAGCTACGCGCCCTACCGTTTCATGAGCACCGTGAATCCTTCTTGCTCGAAATGGTGGTCGTTAGTCAGGACCTGCTTGATAGATTCAGCATCCATTACGTTCATGGATGCGCAGTCTTGGAGGCTGTATCCCTTGTCGTTACGGGCCTCGTAACGATCCAGTGCCTTCGCAAAAGACGACCTCGACTGGGGTATCACGCGCACATTCGAACCCGACAAGATCGCGCGTACCGTCCGTGTTGCAGCCGAGCGGACCTGCGGTCCACCCTTGGAGAGAGCCGCGAGAAATTCGGTGAGCACTTCGTCAGTAGTCACAAGCTCGACGCGTCCGAGTCGTCGCCGCGCTTCGATGGCTGCTGTCCGCCACTGATCATCCTGACGAGCCGTAGCGATCCAGTAGACGGTGTCTGCGAATACGCTGATCACGTGCGATCTCTCCCGTAGAGGTAGTCGTCGAGGCGATCGGTCAGGTCCGCGGGAAGTCGGGCCCAATCGTCAGCTGTGACATCCTTGAATGCGTCGTTGATCACGTCCTCTATCTCGAGATCGCGGGCACTACCTGGCAGAGCATTTGCGCCGATGATATTTCCGACTGCGTCGGCAATCTCCCTCGGATTGGTCAGGAACCACTCTTTGCCCGGCAGGTCGTTCAACTCCTGTCCCCGGCTCCTAAACCAGGCATGCAGGAGAGCCTCTCGATCCCGCGCCTCGCGATCATTGGCACATCGAATCCGTAGCAGGTAGCACGGCTCTTCGGGAAGGTTTTCATGAAAGTCACTTAGCCTTCTACTCAATCCGTCAGGTCCTGCCTTGCCGATCTTGATCGGCCAGCGATTTTCGGAAGTCGCCTGATACCTCGGCAGATACCACGCGTATACCTCATACGAGCCTGCGCCGATCTCTTGCACAGGACTAGGCGCGCCAGTTCTGGGAGCCTCTCCCTTAGCACTATCTGGGCGTGCAATGCCAAGGGCTTGCCCGATCGTTGCGTCGAAGCCCAGGAATCGATACCGCCCACGCATTTCCTTCCGAAAAGGGCAGCTCGGACCAGACAACCACTTCTTCAGCACACGGGCTACGGCATCCTTCCGCGTGTCGTCGTCACCGCCGCGCCTAACAAACTCGTCACGCAGTGTCTCAGTGATGTGACTGCGTGGATAGAGCTTGCCATGCTCGAACAGACCAGGCTTCCGGGATAGCTCACGGGCAACGGCCGTTCCGAACCGTTCCTTGACTAGATCTTCAATCAGGTCCATTCGAGCCTCTAGATCCAAATATAGCACTTTAGGCCCAAATGTCAATATTAGACCCAACGGGCGGTCTGCCCGATGCAGCTACCTGTTTTTCCTGCCGTCGCGGTCCTGATTGCTATTTGACAGCGTCTAGGAGCCGGAAACCTCACTCGACGACCGTCCGGCCATCAAAATCATCGCCTTGTGTCGCGGGACGCGCTCTACCACGATCATGCTCTTGGCCCCCAACGCACACTAGAGTATCGAGGCGTCGATTCCGGAGCCTTGGTGATTCCTGTGTTCTGGTTGTACCTCCAGCCCTCTCTCCGCTCGTGGCAGTCGCCGCCCGCGGGGTCAGGATATCTGAGTAGCCAAGAACCTGCGGAGATGGTCCGTCAAAATCGCCGGTTGATCGATCGGGATCAGTGTCCGGCTCTCGTCGACCCACACCAGCTGCGAGTTCTCGAAGTGCTCGGCCAGTCGTTTTGCGTGGGCGAGCGGCATCAGCTTGTCCTCCCGTGCCCAGATTATGAGGACCGGTCCGAGGAACGAGCGCTGTTGCTCGGCCCACTGGATCAACAGCTTCTTCTTCGGCACGTTCCGAAGGTACTTGTTCAAGTCACGACGAACCTTGGGATTGTCGAGCGCGGGCTGGATCCAGGTCATGAAGAGCTCGTTAGGAACCCGCTTCTTCGACATGCTGCCAAAGGTTAAGGGAAGATGTCGGATCCAAGAGGGCCGCAACAATTGGACCGACATGAAGGTGCCGCCCGGCAGGGCAGCATTGGCGCACAGCAGGCGGCCCGGCAGGCCGGGTGGGTAGTTGTCGAAGGCTTCGCAGGAGATGAGCACGAGGCTCGCGACACGATCGGAGCCTCCAGGGCTGATGACTAGCTGCGCGCCACCCCAGTCGTTGCAGACGAGTGTGACGTTGTGCAAGTCGAGTTCCACGAGGAACTTGGCGATCATGGTCGCTATCGATTCGAGGGAGAGATCAGCATCATCGGGCATCGGCTTGTGGTGTCCGCCGAACGGTAGCT
The DNA here is from genome assembly GCA_028819215.1 of Bryobacterales bacterium. GTDB lineage: Bacteria > Acidobacteriota > Terriglobia > Bryobacterales > UBA6623 > VXMF01. Next base: position 154,235 of record JAPPMG010000102.1, on the reverse strand, counting down.
CCGGGACAATGCAGCGGTAGCGATCTCGCAAGCCATCGACGACCCCGTCCCACAGACTCCCGCTCATCAACACTCCGTGCAGCAGCACCACGACGGGTCCATCGCCGCCGGTGTCCGTGTAGAACAATCCAGTAGTCGTGGGTTGATAGCGTCGCATCTGAGATGTTCTCCGCCGGTCGAGCGTTAAGATGCGTTCGTCTTGGACGTGGTTCGCATGGACCAGTCCTCCCCAAGAGTGGAGCGTACAGGGCTGGCTAGGTACTGTGCACGATACCTCGATTGCGGTGCACGTTGTATGCTGGCCCCTGATACCGCTAAGGGTCCGGAGCCAACTTACCCGACGTTCCGCATCGGGCTGTCGAGGGGCTTCGCCCCCTCGACCCTACCCCGCAGTGCGGCGGCACTGCTCCGGTTGCTGAGCCGCGGTCGCCGTGATCGTCGATGGAGCCCGGGGGACGCCCCCATGTAGGGATGGAGAATTGGCGGCCACCAAAGCGGGGATTGGGGCCCCCCCAAAACCATTGGGCCTGGGAGCTTAGGGGCCGGCGGGGCGTACAGCCCGTGGCCGGCGCCCGGGGCCCGCGCGGCGCC
>JAPPMG010000102.1:0-153634 GCA_028819215.1 Bryobacterales bacterium | reverse complement strand
CCCGGTTGCCTCCCCCGCGGCCGCGTTTTTGGTCGTGGGCCCCGGGGGCCCCCCCCATTTTGGGTTTGTATATTTGGCGGCCCCATGCGCGTCTTGGGTGGCCGCCGCTAAGCATTGCTCCCTGCTAGCTTCGGGGCCGGCGCTCAGTCCTGCCGGTCGCCGTCGCGCGGTCCCCGAGAGGCGCGCCGCCCGCGGAACGGACGGTCGCGCCCAGAGCGGTCCCGCCGGTCGCCGCGGTCATCTCCCCGATCGCGTCCGGGACGGCCCCGTCCGCCCGGGCGTCCGCCGCGTCTGCGGCCCCAGTCGGAACGGTCCGACTGATCCGGCCGATCGCCGTCCTCACCGCCGTTACGCTCCTGCAGAATGGCGCGTCGGCTCAGCCTGATTCGATTGCCGTCCAGGGCGAGGCACTTCACCAGCACCTGGTCTCCTTCGTTCAACTCGTCGCTGACTTCGCGCACGTGCTGGTCGGAGATCTCGCTGATGTGCAACAGGCCCTCGGTGCCCGGGAAGATCTCCACGAACGCTCCGAAAGCGGCGATCTTGGTGACCCTGCCGAGATACTCCTTGCCGACTTCCGGGGAAGCAGTCAGGGCCTTGATCTTCTCGATGGCCTCCTGGCCCTTGGCGCGGTCCGACGAAGCCACGCTGACCGTGCCGTCGTCGCTGACGTCGATCTTTGCACCGGTTTCTTCGACCAGTCCCTTGATGGTCTTGCCGCCCGGTCCGATCAGGTCGCGGATCTTTGCCTCGGGAATCGTGATCTGGACGATCTGCGGAGCGTGCTCCGCCAGCTGCTCGCGCGGAGCCTCCAGCGTGGCCCCCATCGTTTCCAAGATCTCGAGGCGCGCCTCGCGCGCCTGCGCCAGCGCCTGCTTCAGCACCTCTAGGCTGACCTTCGGCTGCTTGATGTCCATCTGCAAGGCGGTGATGCCGTCTTTGGTGCCGGCGACCTTGAAATCCATGTCCCCGTAGTGGTCCTCGGCTCCTGCGATGTCGGTCAACACCACGAAGTCGTCGTCTTGCGTTACCAGTCCCATGGCGATGCCTGCTACGGGAGCCTTGATCGGAACCCCGGCGTCCATCAGCGCCAAGGTGCCTCCGCACACGGTTGCCATCGAACTGGAGCCGTTGGATTCGAGAATGTCGCTGACCACCCGGATCGTGTATGGAAATTTCTCTTGATCAGGGATCATCGGCGTTAGAGCACGCTCGGCGAGCAGCCCGTGGCCGATCTCTCGCCGGCCAGGCCCGCGCATGAAGCCGGTCTCACCGACGCTGAACGGCGGGAAGTTGTAGTGGACCATGAAGGTCTTTTCGTAGTTGGCGTCCTCGATCCGCTCCTGCCGCTGGCCGTCGACCTTGGTGCCGAGCGTGGCCGACACAAGGGCCTGTGTCTCGCCGCGGGTGAACACGGCAGAGCCGTGGGCGCGCGCTAGCTCGCTGACTTCGCAGGTGATCGGACGGATCTGGTCCGGGGCGCGGTGGTCGGGCCGGCGCTTGAGATCGAACACCTGCTTGCGGAAGAGCTTCTCCTGCCATGGATCCATGAAGGCGGACGCTTCGGTCTGCTTTTCGGAATCATCGGCATAGGCCTGCTTGATCTCTTGCTTGATGGCCCGGAACTCGGCGTAGCTGGCCAGCTTGTCCTTATTGCTGGTGTCCAAGGCAGCCTCGGCCTGCTCGCCCCACTTCGCCTCGATTTCGTCGCGCACCGCTTGGTCGAAGGCTGGTGAGGTAAAGTCGCGTTTGGGCTTGCCCGCTTTGGCGGCCAATTCCTCGATCGCCGCGATGATCTGCTTGCAGCCCTCGTGGCCGCGCCGGATCGCCTCGATCATTGCGTCCTCATCAGCTTCAGTGGCGTCCGCTTCGACCATCACGATGCCGTCTTTCGCGGCTGCGACGGTGATGTTCACATTGGCATCGGCCAATTGCTCGTAGGTTGGGTTCAGGACCCACTCGTCCTCGCCTAGGCGAGCCACCCGCACGGATCCCGTGGTGTGGACGATGGGGATGTCTGACACGGCGACCGCCGCAGATGCCCCCACCATGGCGTACACGCTGGGATCGTGGGTCGGGTCAGACGAGGTCACCATACCGATGATCTGCGTTTCGTTTCGGTAGCCGTCGGGAAAGAGGGGTCTCAGAGGCCTGTCGATCAGCCGGCAAGTCACGGTCTCCTTTTCCGTCGGGCGTGCCTCCCGCTTGATGTATCCGCCCGGGAAGCGGCCCGCGGAGTAGGTGTACTCGCGGTAGTCGACCGTCAGCGGGAAGAAGTCGATGCCCTCGCGGGGCTCGGCGGCCGAGGTGGCTGCGACGAGCACCTGCGTGTCTCCGCAACGAACGACGACGGAGCCGCCTGCCTGCTTGGCTAAGCGGCCGCTCTCGAGCGAGACGGTCTTGCCGTCGAGCTCGAACTCTACTGTGTGTTTCATGATTTCTGCTTTTTCCTTGTGCGACTTCCGCTGCGTTCAGCGGAAGTTCATTCCCGGCCTCGCAGAGACAGTGGCTAGGAGAGATGCACGGACACTGTCAGAGCGGTTCGCGCCATCGCGGCCGCCCGAGACCCCGTGCATTGTCTGGTGGCATTCCCTGCGGACGCAGGGACAGTGATATCCAGCTGACGTGTTCTGCCAGCAACATGCTGCATGGCCTGCTGGAGTTCCGCTGCGCTAACCGCGCAGGCCTAGGGACTCCACGACCTTCACATACTCCGCAGGATTCTTTCTGCTCAAATAGCGCAGCAGGCTGCGTCGCCTGCTGACTAGCTTGAGGAGCCCGCGTCGGGACGAAAAGTCCTTGCGGTGAATCTTCAAGTGTTCAGTGAGTTCCAAGATGCGATGCGTAAGAGCCGCGATCTGAACTTGGGAGGAACCGACATCGTTTGGGTGACTCCCGAAGGTCTTGACGAGTTCTTGCTTCGCCTGAGGTGCGAGTGGCATGCTCGATTTCAGGTCTCCTTGCTTCTTCCAATCTCTGCTTGGCTTGAACCTATCGTAGCACAATTGTTTGCGGGCCGCTTGCCGGCAATGGCCGCGTGGCTTCGGCCGGCAGCGAGCGATTTCGGGGCGTGCTATGGTCGGGGAACGACCCGCATGCGTCCCCCGTTGCGATCGACCGGCAAGCAGCGGATCGCTGCTTGGGCATCGCTCGGCTGGCTCGTCGTGCTCGGGGCGGGTTCCCTTTGCGCCCAAGGGCAGGCGCCCTCCCAACAGCAGTTCGTGGGAGGCCAAGTTTGCCAGGGCTGCCATGCGGACCTAGCCGATTCCTTTCGCCGCAACCCCCACTTCAATTCCGTCGCGTCCGGCAAGCTGCCGCCCGAGCGCACGGGCTGCGAAGGATGCCACGGGCCTGGGTTCGAGCACGCTATCTCGGCAGATCCGGAAAAGATCGTGCGCTTTCCGGCACTCACTCCGGCCCAAGCTCAGGAGAACTGCTTGGCGTGCCATAGCGGCGACCTCGGCAAGATGCACGTCCGCACGTCCGCGCACGCGACCGGAGAGGTCGGCTGCACCAGCTGTCATTCGATTCATGATGCGCACGAAACCGGGGCGCTCTTGGCGCAGCGGCAGCGGGACCTGTGCTACGGCTGCCACCAGGACATCCGCGCCCGCTTCGAAATGCCGTTCAAGCACCGCGTTAACGAGGGGGCGATGGAATGCACCGATTGCCACAATCCTCACGGCGCTCCCGTAGTGTCTTGGGCGCCTGCACATTCTTCGCGCATGGTCTCGCCCTCGTTCGGAAACGATCTGCCCTGCGTCAGCTGCCACACCGACAAGCGCGGGCCGTTCGTCTACGAGCACCCACCCGTGCGGGTCGAGGGCTGCGGCAGCTGTCACGAACCGCACGGCAGCACGACGCCTCGGCTGCTAGCCCGGCCTGTCGCGTTCACACTCTGCCTTGAGTGCCACAACTCCATCGAAGGCTTCGGGACGACCGGCCAGGGCATCGTCAGCCCTTGGAAGGGCTTCCACAACCTAGCCGATCCTGCCTTCCGCGAGTGCGTGCTTTGCCATTCGCGCATCCACGGCTCGAATGCCGACCCCCTGTTCCGGCGATGAGATTCGGTCCGTTCGCACTCCTGGTGCCGACACTGGCGGTCGCGCAGCAACCGGTGGCGCCGCTTGCGGATGAGCAGGCCCGCTCGCGGCAGATCGGCTCCTACGAGGTCTCGAACCTGCTGGAGGCCGGCTATCGCTTCGCGCGAGTTGGAGGAGATCACGACCTGTACCGGGCCGGCGTGAACTACGGCAACGGCATGCGCTTGTTCAACGGCCGCTTCCGGGCCACTTCTTTGGACCGTCAGGGCCCGCTGGATGAGCTTTCGCTGGTCTCGACGGGAGGGCTGGCGGATCCCTATCAGTTCCACACCGTCCGGGCCCAGAGAAACGGTGTGTTCCGCTACGACTTGCAGCACCGCACGATGCGCTACCACAACCGCTTGCCGACGCTCTGGCGTGGCGAGCACGGGCTGCGGAGCAGCCGCACCATGCAGTCGCACGAGGTCGTGCTCCGGCCCGGGGCGCGCTTAGAGGGCATTCTGGGCCTGGAGCTCAACCGTCGTACCGGCCCGGGCTTTTCCTCGGAGGCGATCCCGCACCGAGACGGCGGCTTCGATGCCCGCAACTTCCTCCGGTATCGTTCAGACCTAGCGCAGAGCGGCCGCCAGTACCGCGCCGGCATCTCGGCCCGTTTTTTCGGGCTGGCGCTGACAGTCATCCAGGCGGTGGACTTGTACGAAGAGAGTGGCGAATCGGTTGACGCTTCCCTGGGCCCCTCGTTAGCCCCGAACATACACCCGGTCGAGTCTCTGAGTCGCTCCGCTCCTTTCCACGGCCGGACGCCGATCACTACCGTAGCGTTGCGCAGCCGCGAAAGCGGGCGCTTGGGCATCGCGGCTCGCTTCGTCCATTCCGGAGGCTACCGCAACTCGACGCTGATGCAGAACCTCGCGGTGCCAGACCCGGCTGCTAGCGCAGCTACCGTCCGCGACACGTTCGTTGTGGGCGACGCAAATCGCAACCAGGGCTCGGGCGAGGTCACCGTGACCTTCTTGGCGAGCTCGCGCCTAGCGCTGACCAACACCACTTCGTTTCACAACACCCGCATCGATGGGCAAGCCGCGTTTCTGGAGACTGGTCTATTCCGGGACGAGTTCATTCGCTTTGACCACCTAGGCATCCGCCGGCTTTCCAATGCGAGCGAAGCGACGTTTCGGCCCAGCAAGCAGATCAGCGTCTTCGGCGCTCATCGCCTCTCAGACCGGCGGGTACGCACGCGCGAGGCCACGCGCTACCCCGACTTCGAATTCGGCAGGGATCTCGAGTCCCAAGACAACCGCGTGCGTACCGCGGCTGGCGGGTTCCGCTGGCTGCCCGCTCCCGGCATTCGCGCCTCGGTCGATTTCGAGGTCGGCCGGGCCGACCAACCGCTCGCGGCGACCAGCGAGCGCCGCTTCCACAACGAGTCTGCCCGGATTCGCTGGAGGCGCGGCGACTTAGCGGTCGGCGGATTCTACCGGAACAGGGTCAACGACAATCCCACCGAGTTGCTGGCATACAGCTCCAAGAGCCGGTCCCAGGGCGCGCATGCCACTTGGGTCGCGCCGGAAAGCGGCACGGTGCTTGACGCTGCCTACAGCCTCTTGAAGATGGACGTTTCGACCGGCATCTTGAACCTTTTCGATCTGCCAAGCCTCCCCGACCGCGGCCGTAGCGTCTACGCCAGCAGCATTCATGTGTTGACGTTTGGGCTGAGGGTCCTGCCCACGGATCGGCTCACCCTCTCGCTCAGGTATTCGCTCACCAAGGACACGGCCGGGGGACACGAGGGGCTGGCACGTGATGGTTCTGACTTGTTTTCGGGCTTGCCGATGACCTATCAATCACCGCAAGCGCGCCTGTCGGTCCGCCTCCGCGACGGTCTGCTGTGGAACGCGGGCTGGCAGTACTACGGATATGCAGAGAGGTTCTCGGGCACTCGCGGGTACCGCGCCCAAGTCGGCTTCTCCAGTATTTCGCTGAGCTTCTAAGCGCTTCCAGCCACGCCTGGAGGAGCTACGTCGACATGCCGACTTGCATTTCGCGGCGCAGCTTCTCAAGCGTGAGGGTCTGCAGCACGACCTTGCCTGGACCAGTCAGGGTCGCTAGGAAGAGGCCCTCTCCGCCAAAGAGCGACACCGCGATTCCGCCGGCCATTTCGATCCCGTAGCTCACGGTGTCATCGAAGGAGACGAGCGAGCCGGTGTCTGCCTGCAGGCTCTCGCCATCTGCGAGCTCGAACTCCACGAAATCCCCGCCTGCGTGAATGAAGGCCGTTCCGTGACCGCTCAATCGCTGCAGGATAAAACCCTCGCCGCCGAAGAGGCCGGCTCCGATCTTCTTCGTGAAGGCAATGTCCAATTTGACGCCTGACTCGGCAGCGACGAAGCCGTCCCTCTGCACCAAGACTGACTGCCCCGGCTGCAGATCCAGCGGGCGCACGCGCCCCGGGAAGTCGCCTGCGAATCCGACTTCGCCACCTCCGGCCGGGCACTCGAAGTGGGTGAAGAACAGCGACTCACCGCTGAGCTTGCTCTTAAGGCCACCAATCAGCTTGCCCGCGATGCCCTTGCCGCGCATGGCGGACCGCCATTGGACGTTGGGCGTCTTGTAAACCATCTTGCCGGCTTCGGCGTAGACGTTATCGTTCGAATCCAGTCGGACTCGCACGATCTCAAGGTTGTCGCCTTCGATTTCATACTGCATGAGAGTTTTCAGAGTGCCACACCCCAGCATGCGAGGCCCGCGACCTTCTCGTGTCGTTGACTGCGTCCGTATGGCACCAAGTCGGCCCGTATAGAGGCTAGAATGACCCCATGGGCCTCAGCGCGAAGATTCTCCCGCTGATGTTGGCAGCGGCCATTGCGGCTGCCCAGTCGGGCCTCAGCTACAGCCAGCTGCGCCAGTTCGTCCAGTCCTCAGTCGAACAGAAGCTCAAGGACAAGGACGTGGCGAACTACCTGAAGCGCCAGGTCGTCCGCTTCGAGATCTCGGATCGCTTGATCGAGGAGTTCGTGGGTTGGGGGATCGGCCCGCGAACTCTCAAAGCGCTGGAGGCCCTGCAAGTCTCTACGGCGGGCATGCCAGCGCCTGTCCCCGCAGAGTCTGAGGCCAAGGCCGTCCCGCGACAGCCCCCGCCGCCTTCCGAGGAAGAGCAGCGACAGATCATCGAGCAGGCCCGAGGCTTGGCCCAGGCCTACACGGAAGAGCTACCCAATTACGTCTGCCTCCAGGTCACTCGGCGATACTTCGATCCGACCGGCATGGAGATGGACTGGCTCAAGCACGACGAGATCAAGATGCGCGTCAGCTATGTCGACGGAAGAGAGGACTACGAAACGCTCGCCGTCAACGACGTGATCACCACGAAGGGCTTCTCCGAACTTGGCGGGACCACCAGCACCGGCGAGTTCGGAACGATTCTCGACAGCCTCTTCGACTCAGACACGGATGCCCAGTTCCGCTGGGCCAGGCATTCGCTCCTGCGCGGCCATCCAGTCTATGTCTTCCACTTGGAGGTGCCCAAGTATCGGTCGAGTTGGACGCTCACAACCGGGGGAAACGGGGGGGAGGAGCTGCGCGCGATCCGTTCGGGATACACGGGGCTGGTCTACATCGGCAAGGAGTCCGGGCGGGTTCTGCGCATCGTGATGGAGGCGCAGGGCATTCCTCGCGGGTTCCCGATGCAGGAAGCTCGCTCGCGACTGGACTTCGACTTCATCGACCTCAGCGGCGAGGCCTTCCTGCTGCCGCTGAAGGCCCAGGCGTTCGTGCGGAGCGGACGCTTGCTGACGCGAAACGATCTGGAATTCCGGCTGTATCGCAAGTTCACTGCGGAGGCAACGATCACTTTCGAAGAGATCGATAGTCTCGAGCCCTTGCCAGAGGACGAACCCGAACCCCAACAATAGCCCGCCTCTCGCTTTGCGCACCGGAGCGCCTCGGCCGCGGCCGCTATACTCGGCACCATTCATGCGTGTGCTGCTTGTAGGCCTGCTGGCCTTGGTTCCCGCAATCACTTCGCTAGGTGCGGAGCGGCCGCCGAATCTCGTGCTGGTGATGGCAGATGACGTCGGCTACGAGTGTTTCGGCGCGTACGGGAGCCGCCAGTACGCCACTCCTAGGATCAACAAGCTTGCCGACGGCGGCGTCCGATTCACGAACTGCTTTTCGACACCGCTCTGCACTCCCAGCCGCGTGGCCTTGATGACGGGCATGAGCAACGCCCGCAACTACGCCGACTTCGGGGTCTTGCTGCCGGACCAGTACACCATCGCCGACCTGTTCCGCGAGGCCGGCTACGCCACGGCTGTTGCGGGCAAGTGGCAGCTGCAAGGTAGTCAGAACGCGCCCGGGGTGCCTGCCGGCGACGGCTTCGACTCGTATTGCCTGTGGAACACGGGGAACACGGAGCGGCGGCGCTTCTGGAACCCGTCGATAGAATGCGACGGCAAGATCATCGACGTCAGCGAAGACGACTACGGCCCGGACATCTTCACCGACTTCCTGCTCGAGTTCATCGAAGCGAAGCAGGACCAGGCCTTCTTCGCCTACTACCCGATGGCACTCGTGCATTCGCCCTTCCTGCCAACCCCGCACTCGAGCGACCGCTCGTCTAAGGACGAGCAGCGCAACTTCGAGGATATGGTGGCCTACACCGACTTCATCGTGGGACGCCTGCAGGATCGTTTGGAATCCCTCGGCCTGTTGCGGAACACCGTATTCGTCTTCACTTCCGACAACGGCACGCACCACACGCTGGCTTCCCAGCTGGGCGGCGCGAGCATCTTGGGCGACAAGGGTGCTCCGACGGATGCGGGCACGCACGTACCGTTGGTCGTCAACGCGCCGGGGCTGATCAAGGGAGGCCGCGTTCTGGATGACCTCATCGATTTCGCGGACTTTCTGCCGACGTTCGCTGAGGCAGCGGGGCTCGGGCTGCCCGAGACGATCGAACCGGATGGCGTGAGCTTCTGGCCGCGCCTGCTGGGACAGCCCGGCCAGCCTAGGGAGTGGCTCTACACGTACTATTTCCCCAGACCATTTGCGGAGGAGTTCGTGTCGCCGTACACGAATCCCGAAGTGGTCTACGTGCGGGACAAACGCTACAAACTCTATCGCAGCGGGGAGCTGTTCGACCTGCGCGCCGATCCGGACGAGATCTCCCCGCTCGGTGATGCCGTGCCGGGATTGAATTCCGTGCGGGACAAGCTGCAGTCTGCGCTCGATTCTATGCCGTCCGCAGGAGAGCGGATTCCGCCGGAGCGCGGCGCAGCTTCAAGGACCGCAGCCCGCCCGCGTTGGCGCTAGCCGGCCAAGCGCACTCAATACGACGAAGGTCGAGTTCGCGACTCGGGTCGACGCAACGTAGGAACGAGCCCCGGACTCGATCGGGGCGGGCCAGGGCGCGATCATGGCCTGCGGCCAGCAGCCCCAGGTCTCGGCCCGGCACATCCGCTGGAAGGGTGGTCTGCGCCGATCCACAGCGAGCACGGGCCAGGTGCTTTGCTAGGATGGCTGGCCGATGACGCAGGCAGCCAGTGAATACGCAGCTCGATTGGAGGTTGACTACCCCGAACGGCTCGACCGGCTTACGACTCTGTTCCGCATCATCTGGGCCCTTCCGATCGTGTTTATTGCAGCACTTCTATCGGCGAGCGGTGCCGAGGTCTTCGAGGATGCAAGCGGCGAGACCGTCACGGTGGCCGGCTCGACCGTTGGATCCATCATATTGGCAACGGCGTTGATGATACTGTTCCGAAAGCGGTACCCGCGCTGGTGGTTCGACTTCCTGCGGGAGCTGACGCGATTCCACGGACGTGTGCTCGCTTATTTGGCGCTCCTCACGGACCGCTACCCTTCGACGGTTGACGAACAAGGCGTGCACCTGGAAATTGACTACCCAGATGCCGAACACGACCTCAATCGGTGGCTGCCATTGATCAAGTGGCTGCTAGTCTTCCCGCACCTGGTGGTACTCGCGGTTCTTGGTGTCTTCGCCTTCGTATCCGTCGTCGTGGCTTGGTTTTCCATTCTGCTTACGGGGCGATACCCGAGGTCCCTTTTCGACTTCGTCGTCGGGGCCTGGCGCTGGGGGTTGCGAGTCCAAGCCTATGCGTTCCTTCTCGTCACTGATCAATATCCTCCGTTCAGCTCGCGGTAGAGCCGATTGCAGGATGAATTTCCTTTGCCTTGCTCGCGGATTTGGGCGATCCTCATTGTGGCGGCAAGTGCGACCCCCTATCGAAAAGCGACCCAACTATGCATCGAACGCAAGGTGGGTCCCCACGGCTCTCGTGCTTCTTGCACAGTGCGTTTGGACGCCCTTGGCGGTGCCCGGTGCGGAAGATCCCGTCCTGCGTGTCGACTTTGGACCTAGCAACTCCGTAGTCGCGGATGGGCACGTGCGACTTAGTGCCGGCGAGGCTTACTCGGCCGATCAGGGCTATGGCTGGGAGAGTTCTCACCAGGACGCGTTCGATGTGGTGCGGCCACCAAGTAATCCGGCTTGGCTCGGCCCAAGTGGGCAGCTCGTTCCCGGAGACTACGTCGCCCATAAGGAACATAACGACCTGACAAGGGACGGTATTGCGTCAACTGACGATCTCGTCTTTCGCGCCGACCTTCCTGACGGCGTCTACCGCGTCACCCTGGTTCTCGGCAGGCTGGATCGGCCCGCCTGCTCGATGCAAGTCGAGTTCAATGGCACGCCTGTGGCCAGCGACGTTCATGCAAGGCACTTCGCTGTCCGCGGCGTGCCGGATTTCCTGTACGGCTTCCCTCGCGTGGTCCGTCGAAACGTTGAGGTGCGTGGGGGTTTCCTGCGCATCCGGGTCCGCGGTGACGATTCGGGATTTCGCGAGAGGTTTCTGCGAGAGTTCGAACGGCCGGCCCCGGTCAGCTACTTGGTCGGTGTACCCACTCGCAACCGCAAGCCCGCTAGCCCTGATCTGGACGCTTGGGGGCGGCTCGACCCTCGACGCGGCACTCCGGGAGGGGGTGTGTGGGTCTATGCGGACATTGGCTGTCCGTTTACCGAGAACGCGCTGGCGGCGGTCCAGATCCACCGATACCGTAGTCCGCCGTTGGATGTGGCGGATGGACGCTTGAGGGCCAACCTTGAAGACCCCAACCTCCGGTCTGGCGCGGAGCTCTTCCGGGCTCGGCGATTCAGCGAAGCCGAAGCTGCTTTTCGGCTGGTGGATGATGACTTTGCCCGGGCACTCGGCCTCCTCTGGCTGGCTGGCGCCGCCGAGCACGAGCAAGAGCGTCGACTGTTGCCCGACGCGGTCGGGCTGCTCGAGGAATTGGCCCGGCGGCCGGCGCCGGACCCTTGGATCGGGGAATTTCTTGAGCAGGCGCTCCGGCTCTCGACGGCCATTCACCGCTTCGATCACGCCAGCGAGCGCCAACGGGTCTACACCGAACTGTTGCTGATTACCGGGGAGGTTGACTCGTTCGAGCCCGGCGATCCGTTGTACGCGAAGGGAAAGACCTACGCGGGGCGCGCGCTGATGATGATAGATCCGCACCGCTGGGCGTTCGCTTCGCACGTCGGAAGGCAAATTCTCGCGGATCTCGAGTCTCGAGGGGAGCGCAGCCGCTACACCGACTGGTACCTCCACGAAGAGTGGTCGGACGAGTTTCCTGACTGGCGATTCGCCGACTACCGGAGCTCGCGCGAGGGCGCGCCGGCCTGGGCGGCCGAAGTGTTCGAAGCCTACAACCGAGAACTCGACTTGGCGGAATGGTGGATCAGGAATCGCCAGCAGGGCGATGGCTCGCTAGGGGGAGGGTGGGGTGACGACGTGGAGATCCTGCGAAGCTTCGCCGCCTTCGTTGGGGCGAGTCCCGATGCGAGCCCGCTGGTAATGGATGGAATCCGCGCGCTGGCTGACGGTGCCTGGTTCAGCGGCTCCGTCGACACCGAAGGGGGGTATTTCGCCGAGGTAGGGGACACGGAGCATTCCGGCGAATGGACGGCCGACACGCTTTCCGCCATGATCCAATCCGACTACGGCAACCCGGTCTACATCGAAAGGGCGCTCAAGACGGCCAAGCTAATGCGGGACCTGTGGATGGACGTCAATTCGCGAGGTTGGTTTCTAATGCGCTCCAATTTCCTTGGCGCTTCCGGCGTCGGGAGCGGAGGCACGGCCAATGACTCGCGAATCAATTACCGCCCGGCGATGCCCGCGCTGGCCGTCTTGCGATACAACTCGCTGCCGGCAGTCGAGCGTTTGTTCGTTGGATGGGCCGATGCGTGGCTGGCTGCGTCGATGTCCACGGACAGGGGCAAGCCTCGCGGGGTGATTCCGCAAGAAATCTCCTTTGCCGACGGCATGATCGGAGGCGTTGATTCGCCGTCGTGGTTCCGTGCCGCTCGTCCGCCCGGCACTGTCAACTACGACTGGGGAGGGGTCGGCTCCTATCACGGCTCGATTGTTGACTTGCTGCTCACGGCTTTTCGCGCCACTTCAGACCGAAAGTACTTGCAGCCGATGGAGCTTGAGGCGGAATTCGTACGCCGGCATCTCCCTGAGGCACTGAGGGCGTCACCGCTGTTAAGCCGCCCGGGTCCGCCGCATCCTGACCTTTGGAAGGGCCTGACAGAAGGCAGTTCGGGTTGGGTGGCCGCGAAGCTCGCCTCTTGGCCAGGAGCTTGGGACCGAATGCAGGATGTCCTGTTCCCTCGGGGAGACTCGTCTGAAACCACCCTTCGAACGATTGCAGAGGCGGCTCGGCTGGTCGCGGAGGAAAACGAGTTCGCGAGGCGGAGGTGGCCGCACGTGACCACCGAGATGATCGCGACGGACAGGGTGTACTTTCCTGGCTTGGGCAACGCGGTACGCGTATTGACCGGCCTGGGCACACTTGGGAACCGGCCCTTGGTCACTTACGCCGGACTGGGCCGGAAGTTCGCCGCCGCCCTGCTGTCGGCCGATGCAAGGTCTCTCCGTATCGCGCTGTATAGCTTCTCCCGCCATACCGAGACGGTGAAGATAGTGCCTTGGCTCTTGGATGTCGGGCCGCTCTACAAGATTGAAGTCGGGCCGGACGAAGACGCTGACGGCCACTTCGAATCGATCACCTCCGCGCACTCTCGCCAACTGGCTCACCGCGGCCTGGGCTTTGCCGTGGAACTGCCGCCAGGGCAGGGCAGAGTCGTCCGGGTGCGATGGGAATCCGGGGAGCCGAACCGTTCGCTGGCAGCCGATCTGGCCGTGTCGACGGGCGACATTCAATTCGTTCCCGAGTACCGCCGTGTCGACGTAACCGTGCACAACATCGGCGCGATTCCGGCGCGATCGCTCGAGGTTGCCCTGTATGAGGCAGATCGGGTCGTCGGCAGGCAAGTCGTGCCTGGCGTCGAGGCACCGGGCGCGCTGCTTCCGGCCACCGTCCGCGTCGGTTTCCCCTTCGTTCCGAAATCGCCTCGCGGAAGGTTCCGGGCCGTCGTTGACGCCGCCAACGGAATCCCGGAGATCTCGGAACGCAACAATGAAGCGGAGGCTGATCTCGAGACTCCTCTGGTCGGCAAGAAAAGACACGCCCACCCGTGATCGGCCTTCCAGAGGCCCGTGCCAGAACCTGACGAATATCACCAACTCCGTTGCACCGGCTGGTGGCGACCCGGAATCCAGTTGGTCAATTGCCGGACAGTGGGGTCTCGTGGCTTGCTTAAGCGGGTCGCTGGTCAGCGCAGCGGCTCCGGCCTGTCTAGCATAGGAACATGTCTCGTACGATTGGCATGATCGCGCTACTGGCGCTCGTAGCATTCGGGCTATTCGGCTGCGGAGATCGCAGTATCGGCCCACCCCCGGAATCGGAAGTGCGCATGGTAGAGGAGAGCATGCACGGCGTTACGGTCGCAGATCCCTACCGCTGGCTCGAAGAGGGCGACTCCTCGGAGACGCGCCAGTGGATTGCGGCACAGTCCTCTTACGGGCGGAGTTACTTGGACAGCTTGCCAATGCGAGAGGCCGTTCGCGAGCGGATGGCTGAGATCCTTGCGTCCGGCTCAGTCTCCACGCCGGTCGAGGCTGGGGGGCGTTACTTCTACTCGCGGCGCCATGGCGACCAGGACCAGCCCGTCGTCTACATGCGCGAAGGGCTCGACGGCGAAGACCGCGAGTTGCTGGACCCCAACGCCATGAGCGATGACGGCACCACGACAGTCGACTGGTACGTGCCGTCCAAGGACGGCAAGCTGCTGACATACGGCAAGTCGGCGGAAGGCACCGAAACCAGCACGATGTACATCTTGGATCTCGAGACGGGCAGTGAACTGGAGGACGTTTTCCCCAAGGTACGCTTCGCCAACCCTCAGTGGCTCAAGGATGGCTCGGGGTTCTATTACTCGCGACCGGTGGACGTTGAGTCGATCGGCCCGGGCGAGGAGTTGTACGACCGCCGCGTCTTCTTGCACAAGCTTGGCCGCGGCTATGCCGATGACCCCGTGGTTTTCGGCGAAGGACTCGAGAAGGCCCACATACCGGACGGGATCTTGAGCGATGACGAGCGCTACTTGATGCTCGACACATTCTTGGGCTGGGGGCGCAACCACCTCTACGTGCGCGATCTGCGCACGAACCGCACAGTCACCATCGCCGAAGACGGCGACTTCAGCTACTTCGGCGAGATCCTGCGCGACAAGCTCTATCTGCTCACGAACCGGGACGCGCCGCGCTACCGGGTCGTAATGGTCGATCTGCGCCGTCCCGAGCCTGAACATTGGACGACCGTTATTCCCGAGAGCGATGCTGTGATCGAGTTCTCAAGCATCGCCGCCGGCAGGTTGTTCGTTGGGCGGATGCGAGACGCGCACTCCGAGTTGCACTCGTATCGACTCGACGGGACGGACGAGCGCCGAATCCAGCTACCTGGATTGGGGACGGTCAGCGGGTTCACTTCCAAGCCGTCCAGCGACGAAGCGTTCTTCTCGTTCAGCTCGTACGTCCATGCCCCCACGATCTACCGCATCGCGTCCGAAGCGACCGAGCCCGAGGTTTGGGAACAGGTCGATTCACCGGTCGACTCGGACGCCTTCGACGTCCGGCAGGTGTTCTACCCGAGCAAGGACGGCACCGAGATCCCGATGTACTTGATTGCCAAGCGCGGCACCCCGGCCGATGGCAGCGTGCCGGGGTTGCTGTATGGCTATGGCGGGTTCAACATCGCACTGACGCCGAGCTATTCGACGTGGATCTTCCCTTGGATCGAAGCCGGAAACCTGTTGGCCATCGCAAACTTGCGCGGAGGCAGCGAGTACGGGGAAGAGTGGCACAAGGCGGGCATGCTGGGCAACAAGCAGAATGTCTTCGACGACTTCATCGCTGCCGGCGAATATCTCAAGGCCGAAGGCTTTGTGGACCCCGAGCGCTTGGTCATCCACGGCCGCAGTAATGGCGGGTTGCTGGTAGGCGCAGCGTTGACGCAGCGCCCCGACCTCTGGCGGGCCGCAGTGTCAGGCGTGCCTTTGCTGGACATGCTGCGCTATGACCGATTCCGCATGGCCAAGCTATGGGTCTCCGAGTATGGCAGCGCCGAGAACGCCGAGGACTTCCAGTGGCTGCATGCGTACTCCCCGTACCATCGCGTAGAACAAGGGGAGGCCTATCCCGCGACATTGATTTACACCGCGGATTCAGACTCGCGGGTCGACCCGATGCACGCGCGGAAGATGGTGGCCCGCCTGCAAGGGGCCACTTCAGGGAAGGCGCCCATCCTGCTGCGCTACGAGGAGTCCGCCGGGCATGGGCGCGGCAAGCCGTTGCATAAGATCGTGGACGAGTGGGCCGACATTTGGAGCTTCATCTTTGCCCAAGTCTGACCGGGCGGGGTTGTTCGGCGGTGATAGGCTAGTGCTTTCTCCGCCGACCTCGCGCCCGCGGGCGCGGCTCCGGGCCTGCGCGTGGTTGCTGTAGTTCTGTGCCCGATTCCGAGTCCGGCCACGCTCAAGTCGTACGCAAGGCGGGCGTGGTCAGCCTGGCCGTGTTTCTCAGCCGGATCACCGGCTTGGTACGGGAAATCACGTTCGCGGGCCTGTTTGGCGCCGGCATGGTCTACGACGCGTTCGTCGCGGCCTACCGGATCCCGAACCTGCTGCGCGACCTGCTGGCTGAAGGAGCCCTCTCCTCCGCTTTCGTAACAACGTATTCACAGGCGCTGTCCGAAGAGGGCGCCAAGCAGGCCAACTCGCTGTCTAACCGCCTCGCCACGCTGCTGGTCCCGGCGGTGGCCGTGGTCTGTGTGGCCGGTGCCGTGTTCGCCCCGAGCATCGTGCAGCGCCTCTTCCCGGGTTACTTGGAGATCGAGGGCAAGTTCGAGCTGACCGTGTTGCTGACGCGCATCATGATGCCGTTCCTGCTGTTCGTCGTCCTAGCGGCCAAGGCCATGGGCGTGCTGAACTCGCACGGCAAGTTCGGGATCCCCGCGCTGGCCTCAACACTCTCCAACCTGACCTCCGTGGGGATCGGGCTGCTCCTTGGGTTCGTGCTGGGCCCGGAAATCGGATTCGAGCCGATCGTGGGCATGGCGCTCGGCACACTGCTGGGAGGTGCGGTGCAATACGGTTGCCAAGTTCCGAGCCTGCGCCTGACCGGCCTGCGCTTCCGCCTAGACGTGGCACTGCGGGATCCCGGAGTGCGCCAAGTGCTGCGCTTGATGGGGCCCGCCACTATCGGGGCCGCCGCGGTACAGATCAATGTCATGGTGAACTCTGTCTTTGCTTCGGGCCTCGCGGATGCGTCTGGAGTTGTGATGGACAAGCCGGTTTCTTGGCTGGCTTACGCTTTTCGCTTCATGCAGCTCCCGCTGGGCTTGTTCGGCGTTGCCGTCGCGTCCGCCACCCTGCCGATCATCTCCCGCGAAGCTGGGGCGGGCCGCATCGACGAGTTCCGGGACACGCTCTCCCGCTCTCTAGGGTTGGTGTTCCTGTTGACGATTCCCTCCACGGTTGGCCTGCTAGTGTTGAGCCAGCCCTTGATCGGAGTAGTTTACGAGCGCGGACGGTTCACCGCGTCCGATACCGAGCAAACGGCACTGGCCTTAGCTTTCTATTGCCTAGGCCTGGTAGGTTACGCGTCCACCAAGGTGCTCGCCCCCGCTTTCTACGCCATGGACAACGTGCGGATTCCGATGATGGTCTCGCTGTTCTCCATCGCCCTGAATTACACCTTGAACTTCGTGTACATCGAAGTCCTCGGCTGGGGGCACTGGGCACTGGCTCTGTCGACGTCACTGGTGGCGACGCTGAATTCGATCCTGCTGTTTGCATTCATGCGATCGCAGATCGGCGGAGTCCAAGGGAGGCGGCTGTTGCGCGGGGGAATCAAGATCAGCTCGGCTTCTGCAGTCATGGGAGCGTGCTGCTGGATTTGCGCGCGCTTCGTCGAAGCCGCCTTGGGGCCGGGCACCTTCGCGGGCCGCTTGGCGGCGCTGCTCGTAACGGTGCCTGTCGGAGTGGGGCTGATCTATTGGCTCTGCGGATTGCTGCGTGTGCCGGAATTGGAGTTGGCCCGTAGCGCGATCATGGCCCGCTTGGCTCGGCGCGCCAAGCCGAGCGGCTAGCTCCCGCCTTCCGAAACTACTTCCTGCAGGGCATCGACTGCAGGGGGCTCGGGCGGGTCTTCGGTCAGGGCCTTTTGCAGGTTGACCGGCAGCTCTTCGAACGCCTCGTTCAATGCGTCAGTGGTCAACGCGCCCGCTTCGGCGGCAGCGTTGACGTATAGCGTGTCCAGCGCGCGGCCGAAGGACGAGTCGCGGGAAAACTCCGGCGGCTCGCCAAAGATCAGCAGCCGCATGGCGTCGGTGAGCCGCTCTGCCCAGATACGGGCAAGCAGCTTCGCGTCGTCGGTCTTGGCCAGCGTCATGTCGTCGGCGGTTACGCTGATGATCTCGAGAGATTCTGGCGAGTCGGTGAACTCTTTCTGGACGATCGTCGGAAGGCCCTCGCTGCTGCCCGTCTGGATCGTAATGACCCGCGGCGGATTGGCAACCAACTCGTCTAGAGCTTGGTTTAGGCTCGCGACGACTTGCTTGGCCCGAGCGGCTCCCGCAGCACCGGCGACAGGGTCGCTGATTTGGAAGAGCATCAGCTGCCCCATGCGGATGGCGATCGGGACACCTTCTGTAACCCCTTCATTCGGCAAGAGTTCGAAGCGCACTTCGGGTATTTCCAGAGTCAGCACGCTGGGAGCCTGCTGGAGGAAGAACACCAAGCCTATGACTGCCAGTCCGAGGCCCAGCGCGACCAGCGTGAGGGGCTTGGTCAGGATTTGCTTTAGCGATTCGCGGTCAGAACTGTGCGCCAAGGCTTCCAGGGCTTCGTGGGAAGGTGGCGCGGCCGGCCCTTGAGAGTCCGTACGGGGGCTGTCGACTTCGGGCATGCGGGGAACAACCGACCATTTCTATTGTTACCCTTGCGTGGTAGCAATGTCGAATCAATGCGGGCCTCCGGATGAGCCGCTCCGCTGCTGTTGCCGTCAAGATGCAGCAAATCAGCCACAACGACGCTCTATGGGCCGGCCGGCCTGTCCACTCGCTGCGAGCGAGTAGCATCTTGAGCCCAACGAGTGGATTCATAGCGGCGGCCGGTTTCACGCACTCCCTCACACCCGCCCGGAACTGCCTCTTCGGCTGCAGCTACTGCTACGTGCCGACGCTGCGCATCTTCGGCGGGCTCAAGCCGGCTGACTGGCTGCACTGGGGCCGCCATACGACTTTCAAGACGAATGCTGCTGAATTGCTGGGGCGACAGCTCAGCCCATCGCAACGGATATACTGCTCGCCGCTCGTGGATCCGTACCAACCGGCCGAGGCGCAGGCACGGCTCATGCCGGACATCTTGGAGTGCCTGTGCCGCCAGCCGCCAGCCGTCTTCGCTCTACAGACGCGAGGCTCGCTGGTCCTTCGCGATCTCGAACTGCTGAAAGAACTGTCCCGGCGCACGAGACTTCGGGTAAGTTTCTCCGTCACAACCGACCGCGACGAGGTGCGCCGGCTCTACGAACCGCACTGCGACTCGATTCAAGAGAGGCTGCGTGTTATCAGCCGGCTCTCCAAGGCGGGAATCGCGGTGTACTGCACTCTGGCCCCCCTGCTGCCGTGCGATCCGGTCGCTCTGGCCGAGTCGGCCTTGGAAGTCACCAGCCATGGAGTGATCGCAGATCCCCTGCACAACCGGGAAGGCAAGCCGCGGGGAGCGACCACAAGGCCCGAAGGGCTGCGAGTCAGCGTGGCGAATGGGTACGAGCTATGGCACAGGCCCGACTTTCAAGCCCGGGTCCTATCCGCGATTCGATTGCGGGTCGAGGGGGCGGGCAGACAGTTCGGGGAGGGCACGGCCGGCTTTCGGATGCTGGCGGCATGACGCGTTCGGTTGTCCGGCGGACTGTCCCGCCCGGTAGAATCGGGTGGTGAGAGTCCGCTTGATCGAGATCGCCCACGCGCGGTCCGGCGACAAGGGCGATACGGCCAACGTGGGGCTGATCGCTCGCAAGCCGGAACATTATGCAGTGCTGCTGCGCGAGGTGACGGCCGATCGGGTGAAACGGCATTTTGGAAGCCGCTGCACTGGCCCGGTCGAGCGCTTCGAACTGCCCAATATCGGCGCATTGAACTTTCTCCTGCATGGAGCTCTGGGCGGCGGTGGCACGCTCTCGTTGCGGGTGGACGCGCAAGGCAAGACACTGGGGGCCGCTTTGCTGAGGATGGAAGTAGACGTGTCTTCGGACGAACTCTGAGCCGTCCAGTTCGACACGGGACGCTGTGATAGCGTGGGTTGAAGCGCAGGATTTGACTTGAGCGAAGAAGTAAGAATCATCCCGCTGGGCGGCCTCGGCGAGTTCGGCATGAACATGCTCGCCGTGGAGTCCGGCGACGACATGATCCTGATCGACACTGGCGTGCTTTTCCCGAGTGCGGAGCACCACGGAATCGACGCGATCGTCCCCGACCTGACGTACGTACTTGACCAGCGCGACAAACTGCGGGGGCTGGTGCTTACCCACGGTCACTTGGACCACATCGGGGGCGTGCCCTACTTGCTCGAGCAAATCGACGATGTGCCGATCTACGGCACCGCGTTCACGCTGGGCCTGGTGCGCAAGCAGATCTCCGAATTTACCTTGCTCACGCCGCCCAGCTTGACGACGATCGCCGCAGGGGAAGAGATCCGGCTGGGCTGCTTCACGATCGAAGGCGTTCACGTAACCCACAGCACCGCGCAATGCCTCGCGCTGGCGATCTCCACGCCGCAGGGCTTGCTGCTACATACCGGCGACTTCAAGATTGACCAAACTCCGCTCGACGGGCGCGTCTTTGACTTCGAGCAGTTCGCCGAGTACGGCAAGCGCGGCGTGTTGCTGCTGCTGGCTGACTCGACTAACGCCGACGTGCCGGGCTTCAGCGCGTCGGAACAAGCGGTCGGCCCGGTGCTTGACGACATCTTCCTCAAGGCCGAGCAGGCCCTGTTCTTCACGTGCTTTTCCTCGGCGATCCACCGGGTGCAGCAGATCGTGGATCGAGCGGTGGAGCACCGCCGCAAGGTCGCGCTGGTCGGCAGGAGCCTCGATAGCGCCTGCAACATCGCCATGGACCTCGGCATCCTGCGGATTCCGCCGGGAACGTTGCTCGATCCATCTGACCTTGAGCTCCACCCGCGACACGACCGCGCCACCATCATCGCCGGATCGCAGGGCGAGCCACGTTCTTCGCTGACCCGCGCCGCCGTCGGCCAGCACAATTTGGTCGACATCGAAGACGGCGACATCGTGGCGTTCAGCGCCAAGATGATTCCCGGCAACGAGAGCGCGATCTTCAAGGTGATCGATCACCTGTACCGCCGCGGCGCGAAGGTGCTCTACGGGGACGTCTGCCCGGGCTTGCATGTTTCCGGCCACCCCTGCCGCGAGGAGCTGAAGCTGATCCTCAATCTCGTTCGCCCGCGATACTTCGTGCCGATTCACGGAGAATACAGGCAACTGGCGCAGCACCGTTCACTGGCGATGCAGGTTCGGGGCGACGACCTGCAGGACTCGTTCATCCTCGGGAACGGCAACGTGCTGCAACTGGACGAGTTCGGGGCTCGCGTGCTGCCGGAAAAGGTGCCGGTGGGCCACCGGCTGATCGACACCGGCACGCGCAGCGAGGTCATCCATGACGGCGCGCTGCGCGACAGGCGGCGCCTGTCCGAGTTCGGCGTGATCGTCCCGGTGGTCACTATCGACGAAAGGACCGGCAAGGCTGTGGACATCGAGATCTTGGATCGCGGATTTGTCGTCTCGGAGGGGTCCGAGGCGATGCTGGGCGGAGCACAGGCGATCATCAGCGACGCTGTGCGGTCCAGCAGCTCGGAAGAACGGCTGGATGTGGCGCTGATGGAGGACAAGATCCGGGGCGAGTTCCGGCGCTATCTGGCCCGCAAGACCTCGCGTCAGAGCCAGCCGCTGATTGTCCCCGTGGTGCTGGAAGGCTGACTCGGTTCGGCTACGGGTTCGTCGCTCGGCGCCGCAGGCGATCCCACTCTTCCAGGTACTCGGCTAGGTGTTCGTTGTCGGCCGCGCCGGCGCGCTCTTCGACCATCTTGCGCAACAGTTTCTGCTCGTCTTGGTATTGTTGCGCGGTCAGATGCCCGGCGAAGAAGGCGGTTCGCAGCCAGAGCAGGAACGTGCTCAGAGCATCTTGCTCGTTGTACTTCACGATTCCGTCTATATCGCCGGCCAGCCACAGCGTGGCGGTGCTGCCGCCGTCCGCGCCGCCGATCTTGCAGGGGATGCCGGACTGGCGGGCGAGTTCGTTCAGGCTTGGCTGCGCCTTGCCCCAGCCGCCAATGGCGTTAATCAAGTCGACGTTCCACTCGCTGTCCCTTGCGAAGTAGTCCACGCCCTCCCACGGCTTGTCGGGACGTTGGCAGAACTTATCAGCCCGGATCCCGCGGACGATACCGCGCTGAATGAAGATCCGCAGGTCCGACGCTACAGAGTTGAACCCGACCAGTTGCGGCCGGACTTTTCCGACGCTGTCTAGAAAACCGCCGACGATTGCCGCTTCGTCGCAGTCTTCCACGCTGGCCGGAGTCTTGGGGCGAGAGCGGAGATCAAGGGTGATTTCACCGTACCGATCACGCTTGCGCCGAACAAAGGCGATCGAGACCACCCGGCAAAGCACGAGCTTGAGAAACGGCTGCGGGGTCTCCTCGCTCGCGCCGTTCTGGCACCACATGTGCTTGATGACTGCCGCCTCGGGCGTGTCTTCAGGCAGGTCGTAGAGCAAGCGCCCGGCGTTGGCGTCGGGCACCCACTCTGCGTCGTAGGCCCAGACGTCATCTTTGACGGTCTTGAACATCGCGACTATCGTTGCATAGCCCTGGGCCGGCCCAATGACCCGACTTGGGTCAGCTGCGTGCCCGCAGCAATGGCTTGGAGGGATCGACCTTCAGCCACAGCAGCATCGACACGAAACACGAGCAGGCGATCAATCCGAGAGGCAAATTCCAGCCGTATGAGTCCACCAGCGCGCCGTACCCGACGCTCATCACGACACCACCGATCTGGCCGGCGGTGTTCATCGCGCCACTAACGCTGCCTGCCGCCTCGCGGCCCACATCGACGCAAACGGCCCACGCGACTGGCAGCATGACATCGGAGGCGGCGAAGCCCAAGGCCAGCACCAAGCTGGCGGCGATGCGGTCTTCGATCACGAGCGAGAGCAGA
This sequence comes from Bryobacterales bacterium, assembly GCA_028819215.1. Taxonomy (GTDB): domain Bacteria; phylum Acidobacteriota; class Terriglobia; order Bryobacterales; family UBA6623; genus VXMF01. The sequence continues at coordinate 130,875 of JAPPMG010000102.1, read as the reverse complement.
ATCAGGGCGCCCGCGGTGCCGATCCCTGCCATGCCCACGATCCGACGGCCCCAAGTCAGCCCGATCCGGTTGACCAGCCGGTCGCTGAGCGAACCGCTCAGCCAGTCGGCGCAGCCGGCAAGCAGGAACGGCAGGGCGGTGTACGCCGCAAGCTCTGAACTCTGCCAGCCCTTCTCGGAAGAGAGGTAGCTGGCCGTCCAGAACAGGTACCAGTTGGACGCGTAGCAGAAAAAGTGGTACACGGCGAGGATCGCCCAGAAGTTGCCGCTGCGCAGCAGTCCTCCCAGTGGCACATGCACGCGTTCGGCCGGCAACGCGCCGATGATGGCAATCTCCCCGGCGTTGACCCCTGACTTCTGAGAGGGGTAGTCGCGGAAAAACTTCCACCACCAAGCCGCCCAGACGATCCCGAGCCCACTGAATACGAAGAATACGCTGCGCCAGCCCCAGTTGGCGATCAAAGGCAGCACCAGCAGCGGCGACAGCGCGCCGCCAAGCCGGCTCGCCATGAAAACGATGCCTTGAGCCCGGGCTCGCTGTTGGGGAGGGAACCAGCGCGACACCACGCACGAAGCGTTCGGATAGGCGCCCGCCTCGCCAGCCCCGAACATGGCCCGGACAACCAGCAGTTGAGAGTAGCTGCGCACAACGCCGGTAAGAGCCGTGAAGCCCGACCACCAGACGACGATGCGAGTCAGGATGAGGCGCGGCCCAAAGCGGTCTCCCAGCCAGCCCCCCGGCACCTCGAACAGGCCGTATGCGGCCAGGAACGCGGCCACCACCATGCCCCACTGGGCATTGGACAGGCCGAGGTCCCGCTGCATCTCGGGCGCGGCCGAATTGATGCAAACGCGATCAAGGTAAGTGACCACAGACAGCAGGAACAGTCCGAGCATCACCGTGCGGCGAACGTTGCTGGGCGCCGGCTGGTTGCCGACCTGGGGATCGCCGCTCAAGGGTCTCTCCTGCCGTGCTGGACGCTATACCGCGACTAGGGTCTTGCGATAGTCGGCCAGGAACTTTTCCAAGCCGATGTCCGTCAGCGGGTGGTTGAATAGCTGGTCGAAAACCTTGTACGGCAGAGTGCTGACGTGGGCACCTGCCAAGGCCGCCTGCTTGACATGCAGCGGTCCTCGCGCTGAGGCGGCCAGAACTTGGGTGGGGTAGCCGTAGTTGTCATAGATTTCGACGATCTCCTGGATCAGGGCGATTCCATCGTGCGAGATGTCGTCCAAGCGCCCGATGAAAGGGCTGATCAGATAGGCCCCCGCCTTGGCCGCGAGCAGCGCCTGCATCGCAGAGAAGCACAGCGTCACGTTGGTGCGGATCCCTTCGGCCGTCAGCCGGCTGACAGCCTTGATGCCGTCGCGTATCAGTGGGATCTTGACCACGACGGAATCATGGATCTTCGCTAGCTCGCGCCCTTCGGCAACCATCGCGTCGACTTCGGTGGCTACCACCTCCGCGCTGATGTCGCCATCGAGAATTCCGCAGATCGCCCGGATCTGGTCGTGGTGGTCGTGGCCCTCCTTGGCGATCAGGGAGGGATTCGTCGTGACTCCGTCCACGATGCCGTAAGAGGCCGCCGTGCGGATTTCCTCTAGGTTCGCGCTGTCGATGAAGATCCTCATTGGGTGCTCCTTGTGCGCCTGCTGGCCGGAATCGACCAACGCTCGGGCCAGCGGCTGGCCGCCGCTAGCGCTTCACTCCGGTGTTGTCCTTGGCGTCGCGCTCGTCGCCGCCTGCCATCGAGACTTCCAGCTCGGCCAACTTGCGTCGCAGGCTCTCGACCTCGCTCGCATCGCGGTCCGCGGGAGCGGATCGATTCCACTCCTCCAAGCCGCGGTTCCAATGGCGCTTGGCATCGGCGACCCTGCCTTGCTTGTAGTAGACGTCGCCCAAGTGCGTATGCACGACCGGGTCGTCCTTGTACTGCTCGAGCGAGCGCTCGAGGAACTTGGCGGCCAGGTCCAGCTTGTTCTGGCGGAAGTACACCCATCCGAGGCTGTCGAGGTAGGCGCCATTGTTGGGCTCTAGGTCTAGGGCGCGCTGGATCAGGTCGTGCGCCTCCTCCAGATGCATGCCGCGGTCGGCGAACATGTAGCCTAGGTAGTTCAGGGCCGTCGAGTTGTCGGGCGCGATATCGAGCAGTTCCCGAAACTTGGCTTCGGCCTGCTCGTAGCGCTTGGCGCGTTCGTACATCGAGCCGTACGCGAACAGCACGGCGATCCGCGCCTCCTCGGAGTCGGCCAGCTCGCTGGCACGGTCGATCTGTTGCTCGGCCTTGTCGAACTGACGAGCCTTTTCGTAGACCCGGGCCATCGCCAAGGCGGTGTCGATTTCCGCCTGCCCGGTCGCTCCCATGCGCTGGATGACCTTGATCGCTTCCTTGGTCTTGCCACGGTCGGACAGGGTGATGGCCAGCAGGTTGGCCAGTGCGGGGTCATCCTTGAATTCGCCGGTGGCACGGCGCGCTTCCTGCTCGGCGCGGGCGAAGTCCCGGCCCTGGAGCCAAGTCTGGACGATCTGGGCCAGAATTCGCGGCTTCAGGTCTGGCTGGAGTGCCGTGATCTCGCGGAAGGTCTTGACCGCCGATTCGGGCTGGCCCTGCTCGCGCTGGAGAATGCCTAGGCGTTCGAGCAGCATCAAGCGTCGCCTCTGCTCGCTGCGGGGGTACTCGTCGCGGCGCGTGGCATCCAGCAGCTTTGTCAGCTCCGCAATAGCCTGCTCTTGGCGGCCTTGGGCTTCCAGCAGATTGATAGCGGCGAACTGGACCTGCAGCGAGTCGGGATCGATTTCCCGGGCCTTTTCCAGCGCCTGCCAAGCGCCGTCGTATTCCTTCAGTTCGCCTTGGAGAGCAGCTATGCGCAAGAGGTACTCAGCTTCGCCGGAATCCAGTTCCGCCAGAATCCGGTATTGCTCCAGCGCTTTCCGAAACGCGCCCGAGCGGAACAGGTTCTCAGCGAGGCGCTGGCGAGCCTGCAGGGTGTTGCCGCCCTCCTGGAGCAGGCGCTCGTAGAGCCGCGCTGCGTCTTCCGCCCGCCCGGCCTGTTCGTAGGCCCCGGCCAGCGTGTTGATATGCTGCCTGTCCGACGGGCCGTCACTGACGACTTGCTCGAGTTGTGTGATGGCATCGTCGATCTCGCCAGCTTCCAGCAGGATGTACGCCAGGCTCACCCGCGCGTCGGAGTTGCCGGGCTCTAGTTCGATGGCCTTTTGGAGCGCCTGCTGGCCCAGCTCCGGCTCCCCCGCCAAAGCCTGCATGCGGCCCAGCTCCAAGTGGTGGGCAGCCTCGTCCGGCTCAAGCTCCACCAGCAACTTGAACTGCTCGATCGCCTTCCGCAGGAACTCGAGGTTCGGCTCCTCGCGGTTGGGGTCTTGACGTTGCTTGGCGTAGTAGGAGCGGTAGATCTCGCCCAGCAGCTGCCGCACTTCAGCGTTCTGGGGGTCGCGGGCAATGATCTCGTCCGCCAGGGCCACGGCACGTCCCAGCCTGTTCGTGGCGGCGAACAGGTTGATCATCTCCATCCGGATTACCGCCGAGTCCGGATCCCCGTCCAGAGCGGACTGGTATTCCTTCGCCGCTCGATCGACGTATTCCGACCGCCCGAATTGCTGTGCGAACTGGTGGTAAAGGTGGCCGAGAGCGAAGTGGTAGTACGATTCGCCGCGGTCCGAGCCGCTTTCACCCTCGTCAGCGGCACGAAGCGGGAGGGGTAGACACAGCAGTGCCGCAAGCAATGCCAAGTACCCACATGCCTCGAAAGCCCCGCGCAAGGAGAAATTGCGGGAGGGAATCCAATACCTAATAGGCATTCGCTGCGAGTATTATAGCGATTGCTCGGTCTCTGACTAGCCGTCAGACCGATTTCGCTGTCGGTTGAGTCTTCCAGCGGCGGTGAATCCAGAGCCATTGCTCGGGATTGGCTCGGATCTGGCCCTCCAGCACCTGCTGGAAGCGCTGGGTGTTGATCTCGATGTCGCGTTCGGCTGCGCCGCTGCGGACGATCTCGATCTCGGGGCCGTACTCGACGACGTGACGTCTGGACGAGGGGTTCCAGAGCGCGAAGGCGGGCACCACGGCGGCTCCTGACCTTAGTGCCAACTGCGCGAAGCCCTTGTGTGCGGCCGCCGGCATGCCGAAAAACTCCACGAATACGGCGTCCTCGGGGAGGGCGTTCTGGTCCGCCAGGATGCCCACCGTGCCGCCAGCGGAGAGAGTCCTTAGCACCTCGCGAGCTGAATTGCGCTTGGCAATGACTCGGTTGCCGTGCGCCGACCGCCGCGCTTCCACCATGCGGTCTACGAGGGGGTTGGCGATCGGTCGCACCATCACGCTGACGGGCCCGACTGCGGCGCCGTGAGCCAGTGCTCCGAGTTCCCAGTTGCCCAAATGTCCAGTCAGCAGCAGCACGCCGCTTCCCTTGGCCTCCGCCGCGAGGAAATGCTCGAGCCCTGCAAAGTCGACGTGGCGTCGGACCGTCTGCTCGGACCAGACCGGCAGTTTCGCCAGTGCCAGCGCCACACGGCCGAGATTGCGATACACGCCCCGTCGAACACGGCGACGGGCGGCTGCGTCCAGTTCGGGCAGGGCCTGCCGGAGGTTGCTCTCCGCGACATCGTGCCATCTGGAGACCGCCGTGCCGCAGAGGAGTCCGGCCAGTTCAGCTAGTGGTAGGGCGAGGCGCTGCGGCAGCCAGCGCAAGAAAAACAACAACTTGGCGGCCGCACCATACTCCCAGAGCCTTACCAACGCACTCTTCCGGGCCGAATTCGCCACGACTACACAGTCCGTCCAGGGTCGATGCTGCGAGTCCGCGTCCCGCTGCAACCGCCTAGGACGCCAACTGGAATGCGCGCGGCTGGTACAGCCATTCCACGATGTTGCCTTCGTGCGGCTGGAGCCAGTTCAGCCGGACAGTCGGGATCGGCCCGATGTTGAGCCGGTCAATCGTCGGGCAGGTCACCAGCTTGCGCCGCAAGGACTCGTTTTCGGTAATCCCGCTGCACACCAGCGTCGGACCAATGCGCCCGAGCATCTCGTCTTCGGGGCATTCCACGACGCTGACGAATGGGAACATGAACTCGCGGTTGGCCAGCGGGTGGTCCGCGGACTCGCACTGCACCACTGTCGGCAGCAGGTAGGAGCAGTGATCGCGGGTGACAGCGCGGTCGCAGTCACGCAGCTTCGCCGTGACGTCCGTGGCGCCGCCTTGGGCCAGCTCTCCATCGATCATGCCGGAGATGGCCTCGGCCACCCCTGCGACTGTAAACGCCGCCAAAGACGCTTCAGGGTCCTGCGGATCTAGCGGGCGCACGTCGCACAAGCGCTCGGCAATCGCCTGCGCGATCTCCTGGCCGTGGCGTGACACCCAGATCGACGAGGCGTTGATGCAACTGCGGCCGCTGTTGAGGAACACACTGTCGACCATCATGTCGAGATAACTGCGCCAGTCGTCGACCGCGTCGTCACCGATGATGATCTTGCTGTATCCCGGGCCGTGAACCTGAACGCCGGGATTGGCCTTGTACAGGTCGATGGTCTGCTGGCCGCCGAAGACCATCGTGCGCCCGCAGCATTCCACGACGGTCTGGCCCACGGCATGGCCGTGGTAGACGGCGACGGCTTCCTTCGGGATGCCGGCCTGGATCATGGCAACTGCCATCCGATAGGGAGCCCAAGGCTCCTGGGAGCCCGTCTTGAGGCAGAGCCCGACCTGCAGCGGTACCGCGGGGATCCACAGCGTGTGAACGCCCGGGGAGTTGCTCGGCAGCACCGCGCCCAGCACGTCGGTGTTGGCGTGGTAGCTCAACATGCGGCCGGCGCTGTCGAAACCGTAGCCTCGGGCGAGGATCTCGAAGTCCAGGCCGCGCGTGAGCGAGTCCATGATCGCTCCCATCTCGCGGCAGACGCCGACCAGCTTGGCCATGTTGGCGCGGCACATGGCCTCTGGCAGGCCGGTCGTCGACGATTGCTGGTGGATGAACTCTGCCGGAGTCTGGCTGCCGGATCCCAGTGGCAGTTCTGCGCTTTCGAACAGCTCGCCGGCGCGCTCGATGCGCTCGATGATCCGAGCGGGGGACTCCGAGCGCAGGGCGGCCTGCGCTCGCGGGGCAAGCTTGAGGTCGCGCTTGACCATGGCCGGCAAGACCTGGCTGACCTTCGCCACCGGCTCGCCGGTGTCGAAATGCACAGTCTCGACGGTGTCTAGACTCTCGTAGGGCTCTCCCCAGCGCAGCGCGGGCAGGTGGATCATGTCCCTAGTCTAGCCATAGGCACGGCACGGGGCAGGGGTGTCGCCGGAAGCGGCAAAGCCCGCCGCCGCAGGCCGGTCGCTACCGGGCGGCGGCACGCGGCCTAGCCGAAGTGATAGGTGCCTTCGGCTTGGTTCCAGTAGACCTTCTTGTTCTTCCGCAGCGACATGGTGGCGAGGTGTCCCGTCACTGCGGCCTCGTGACCGAGCTGGGCCGGGCAGTTCAACTCGGCTCCGTGCGCGATTGCATCGATGAAGTTCTTGATGTGGTCGTTGGTGGAGTTGCTCTCGTTGAAGTCCTCGCGGGCGTCGAAGTGCATCTCCGGGCGGGAGGTGACCGATTCCGGGAGGCCGCGGCCCTGCTCGGGGTAGACGTTGAGATAGCGCAGGTTCATGATCTCCATCGTGCCCTCGCTGCCGCAGAGTTGCTCTCCGTAGCCGTAGTGGGCGTTGCTGAACGCAGCGGTGTAGCTGACGTGGAAGTGGTCGTCGTACTCAAAGCCGGCCGTGACTGTGTCGGGCACCTCGCGGTCGTCTTGGGTCCAGTAGTGGATGCCGCCGTTGCACACCACCGAGTCGCAGTAGTGCCGTCCGGTGATCATGTGGATGGCGTCGGTCTGGTGCACCAGCAAGTCGGTCGAGATGCCGCCTGAGTAGTCCCAATAGAGGCGCCACTGGAAGTAGCGCTGCTTGTTGAAGGCCGTAGCACGCGCCGGGCCCAGGAACTTCGCATAGTCTGTGTTGGTGGGTTCGGAGTCGGCCGGGATGTCGTAGCGCCAAGCGGGGCGGGTCAGGGGACTGTTGCGGTACCAGAACGCCCGGGCGTAGACCGTCTTGCCCAGCACGCCACTTTCGTAGATCTCGCGGGCCTTGGCGTAAAGTCTGGAACTGCGCCGCTGTGTGCCGACCTGGAAGAGCCTGTCGCTGGCTTCTACAGCCTTGAGGATCTCGAAGCCTTCCTCGATGGTGTGCGAAAGAGGTTTCTCGCAGTAGACATGCTTGCCGGCCTCGAGCGCGGCGATGGCCATGTCGCGGTGCAGGTGCTCCGGAGTCATGATGAAGACCGCGTCGATGTCCGGGTCAGCCAGCATCTTGTAGTAGTCGTTATAGGTGTCTGGCGCGGTGCCCTGGTCGCTGATGACGTCATCCTTGGTCTTGGCGAGCCGCGGCGAGAAGGTGTCGCAGATGGCCTTGACAACCGCGTCGTCCTTGGACACCTTCATCATGGTGCGGATGTGCTTGCCGCCGCGATTGCCGAGGCCCACCCAGGCCGTCCGCACTTTGCTGCCAGCGGATTGAGCGCTCAGGATGCCGGGCGCTGCCGCGACAGACGCCGCGAAGAGTCGACGAGAAATCGGGGTAGACATGATTGACTCCAGTTTATGCGATTGCCGAACAGCTGTTGGGATTCGGGGCGCGAGCGCTGCAGGGTAGAGAAGCGGGCGGGGTAGCTGGCGCTACCACTGGATCAAGGGCTTGATCACGCCCTCCCGATACTCCGCCATCGTCTCGAACGCTTCTTGCCCCCGTTCCAGAGGAAAGCGGTGGCTGATAATGTCCTCCGAACGGATCAGACCGCGCTTGAGCAGGTCCAGAGCGTCGTGGTCATTGCCGTTGGAGCGCTTCTGGACGTGGATCCTCGCCTCGCGGTCGAGGGCGGTCCAGAGGTCAAGCGGGACGGCGGGCTCGGAAGGGATGCCGATCACTACCATGCGCCCGCCGGGTCGCAAACAGGCGATGGCGTTGTTGATGGACTCTCTCTTGCCGGCGCCATCGATGACGACGTGAGCCCCGCAACCGGTCAGGTCCATGACTGCATCGACCGGCGACTCCCGGTCGACGTTCACTGCCACGTCCGCGCCGAGCTTGCGCGCCCGCTCCAAGCGGTGCTCGATCCTGTCTGCAGCCACGATCACAGATGCCCCGGCCAGCTTTGCCAGCGCTACGGCGATGAGGCCGATCGGCCCCGTGCCCAGAACTGCAACCGTTTCTCCCATGCGCAGTTCGGCAAGTTCGTAGGAGTGCAGCAGCACCGCGAGGGGCTCGACAAAAGCCGCGTCCCCGAATGTCATGCCCTCGGGTATTGGCATTAGGTTGCGCCTCGGCAACACGGCGTATTCGCGCAGGGCACCGGCTAGCTCGCGTCCCAAGAACGCATGGTTCAGCGCCAGGTTCTGGCGCCCCGTACGGGTGAATTCGCACTCCGCCCGCACGACCATCGGTTCGACCGCAACCATTGCGCCGGGCGAGAGGTCGGTTACGCCCGGCCCGACTGCAGCTACTTCGCCGCTCGGTTCGTGGCCCAGCACGCACGGGTAGTTTGCCTTCGTGCCGGCGATTTCGCCCTCGCTGAAGGTATGCATGTCGCTGCCGCAAACACCGCTGGCCCGCAGGCGCACCAAGACCTCCATTGGTCCCGGATCGGGTGGGTCGGGCAGTATGCCCATCTCGAGCCTTTGCGGGGCGACTAGCTGCAGTGCGTTCATCGGTTGAAGAAAGCGGCGCGCGAGCAGCGTGGCCGCGCGGACTCAGGAACCATCATAGTTAACACGGTTCCGCTCAGCTCCGGCGTCCGATCGCATATGTCAAGCTGCAGCCGAGCACAGCCAAGGCCGTGGCGCCGAGCGCTTGCATGGGAGTTGCCGCGCCCAGCGCCGAGGTGTCGGTCTGGAAGGGCCAGAGGCCCAAGACTGCGCCGATGAGTAGGCCGAGTAAGAATCCGAGCATCAATGCTCGCTGACGATCGAGCAGCAAGCGCAGCAGGCTGCTCATGCCAACGAGCGCTGCCAGCGTGCCGGCAGCGAATGGTGCCAACACCTTGGCTGGAGCCGCAAGCGCCTGCCAGTGCAGGTCCGAGCCTGCAGAGAGCGCGAGCTTGAGCCCGTCAACGGCATCGAGTACGGGCACGTACTGCCCGCTAAGCAAGAGCAGATAGCTTCCCGACAGTCCGGGCAGGAGCATCGCAGCGAACGCGGCTAGGCCGGCTACGAAGAGCGCTGCAGGCGACGAACCTGTGCCAGACGCCGAAGCGGCCGGGAAGAATAGCGTGGCGGACATCCCGGCTAGACCCACGGCAACACCGATCCAGGTCTTGGCACCGGGCCGACCGATCAGTTTCCACAGAACCGGCACCCCGCCAAGCGTCGCTCCGAGGAACATGCTGTAGGTCATCCAGCGGTGCATGAGAACGAGGTCGCGCATCGTTCCCGCGACGAGCAGGACCATCGCGGCGGCGGCTGCTGCGACCGCCGCGACAAGGGTGATTGAGCCGCGGTCTAGACGCAGCGTGGCGAGTTTGGCGATCGCGTCGATGCACTGGGGGTAGATTCCGGTCGCCAAGAGCATCGTCCCGCCGGACACGCCGGGGACAAGGTTCGCCAAGCCCATCAGCGATCCCCCCGCCAGCGCTCGGAGAAGCGGTACTCTCGGTGGCTGTACCGGGCGTTCTGGCATGGTCAGGACAGGGGCTGAGAGGGCGGCGGAACGAATCGGCCGCGGCTCGCGCGCCTACGCGGGCTATCGGCCGGTTTCAGCGCTTGCAGGGGCTGCGGATGCCGTTACGGCGGCTGACTGAGCAGCGGGTGGCTTGGGCGGGGCGGGGTTGGGCTTGTAGAGCGTGACCAGGCACCCGCCCAGGGCAGCACAAGCGATCCCGGCGAAGAACTGCCACCGGATTCCACCCACTCCGCCAGCTGGCGGATGGAGCGCCATCGAGACTATGGCGTTCACGATAGGAGCACCGGCAAAAATGATCGACATCACCACGGCTGGCGTTCCCTTGGCGCCGAACGCCAGCAGTACCCCGAACGCCCCGACGGCGCCGACCGTGCCAGCGATCAGGGACATGGTCATCCCACCTGCGGGGTAGTGCCAATCCGCCCCCGAAACGATCAGGATCGCGAGCGGAGCCAGCACAGCAACCAAGAAGTAGGCAATGCCGACGAACAGGAACGCCTTGTAGCGGCCGTTCACCGGATCGGCCATGCCAAGCTGGCCGCTGTGCAGGAAGACGCCGTACAGGCCCCAGCACGAAACGGTCATCAAGGCGAAGATCAGCCAGCCGTAGCCCGCTTGGTTCATGGTGATAACTCCTTTGTGTTGTGCAATTTCCAGAAACTGCTTGAAGTTCTCAGGAAAATATGCAGATCAAGCCGAAGCACGGTGCCGAGCGAAATCCCAGTGCTTCATGGCCCCGGTCTCCACCGAAGCGTTGATGAGGTGGGCGCAGGAGGCGGCGTGATGCCCGACCCAAGCATCCTCGACGTTGCCGCCGCGGTTGCGGACTGCGTGGAAGAAGTCTGCGAAGTGCGCGACGGTCGCATCCGGCCCCGTGTCTTGGTAGACCTCTTCGGTCGCCCGCGGACGACGCAATTCGGCGCGCCCTTGCGGGGTGGCGTAGTATGCCTCTTCCAGCTGCTTCGGCCAGGCACCCACGATCCAGCCGTTATTGTCGTAGGCCGGATCAGGATAAAGCGTCAAGGTGCGGCCGGCCAGTTGCGCGGCACCCTCCGTGCCTAGGATCTGGAACAGGTAGCCGCCATCCGCCCGGCTGTTGAAGGTCGAGCTGAGATTGACGGTGAAGCCTTCCTGGTAGCGCAGCAGGGCGTTGAGAGTGTCGGGCACGTCGCGGCTTTTCGTCCAGCGGTAGAGGTCCCCCATGGCGACGACGTCGGCCGGCATCACCGCCCCGGTCACGAAGTGGATCGTGGTGCAGAGATGCACGAACAAGTCCGTCGCGATCCCTCCGGAATACTCCTTGTAGCAGCGCCAGCGGAAGAATCTCTCCAGGTCGAAGTCGCGTTTCGGAGCTGGGCCCAGAAAGGCATCCCAATCAACCGTTTCCGGCGAAGCGTCAGATGGAATTGGGTAGATCCAAGCCCCTCCAGGGCTGTTGCGGTTGTACGCCGCGCGAATCATCGTGATCTGGCCGAGCTTGCCCTCCTGGACCCACGAGCGCAGCGCTTTGGTGGTGTCGCTGCTAATGCCTTGGCTGCCGACCTGCAGGATCTTGCCTGCTCGCTCGGCCGCGGCCGCGATTTCCAAGCCCTCGTCGATGGTGAACGTGAGCGGTTTCTCGCAATAGACGTCCTTACCCGCCTGCAAGGCTTCGATCACCATTTGCCGGTGCCAGTGATCCGGCGTTCCAATGGTCACGGCGTCGATAGAAGGGTCAGCCAAGATGTCTTTGTAGCTGGAGTACTTCTTGGCTCTTCCTTCAGTCCGCTCAATCGCTCTCTCCACGCGTCCCGTGTAAGCGTCGCAGACACCGACGATCTCGGTGCCGTCCACCCGCTTGATCGCTTCCAGCAGTTCGTGCGAACGCGAGCCGACTGCAATCATGCCGACGCTGATCCGGTCGCTGGGAGCGACGGTCTGCGCTTGGGCCAGCACGCCGGCCCCAGTGCCTAGGAAGATCCTGCGAGTCAGTGCCACCTTTCACCTCCAGCTGTCCGAGCTTCCACGGCGAATTGCTGCAGCAACGCTGCTGTCGCGACGGGCAGTGCAGCTTCCGAGCAGAGGCTGCTGTCACAGGCAACGCGCGAGGATGCCATTCAGCGGTCACACAAGTATACATTTAGGGCGCCTCGGGCCACGCTGGCGCGCGTCGCGCAGTACTCGTGCGCAGTTTCGCCGGCGTCACAAGAATCGGTGTCACGAAATGACCGAGCCGTGCGTCTAGTCGATTGGGCACGGCTCTCCGAGCGGCTTGAATTGCCTTTGCGCGATTCGTTATGTTGGGGGAGTTCGCCGGTTGCCGGGCCGCTCGAATGCGCGCCTGATCGGGCACTGGTTCCGCGCTAGCTGCGCGTGTGATAGCTACCGACTAACTGACCATGACCGCCAGAGAGGACTCTCCTGCGATCCAAGCCGTCCAACTCAGCAAGTTCTATGGGAACTTCGCTGCGATCCAAGACGTGTCGTTTGAAGTGCCGCGTGGACAGGTCGCGGCGTTTCTGGGGCCCAACGGTGCCGGCAAATCAACCACGCTCAAGATTCTGACCGGATTCTTGCAAGCGACCAAGGGCAGCGCTCGGATCGCAGGCTTGGACATCGCCACACACCGCATCGAAGCGGCTTCCAAGATCGGCTACCTGCCCGAAAACGGGCCGCTCTATCCGCAGATGACGCCGCTTGAGCTATTGCGCTTCTTTGGCGAGGCCCGGGGACTTGTGCCGGAGCGCCTGGCGTCACGGGTAGACGCGGTGGTTGAGCAGTGCAACCTCCAGGCTGTGCTCGAGAAAGCGATTCACAAGCTCTCGAAGGGCTACCGACAGCGCGTCGGCATGGCCCAGGCGCTGCTGCACGAGCCCGATATCTTGATCATGGACGAGCCCACTGCCGGGCTCGACCCCAATCAGATCCGCGAGGTGCGCAGTTTGATCCGCGAGCTCAGCGAATCGAAGACGGTGCTCATTTCGACACACATCCTGCAAGAGGTCGAAGCCGTGGCAGACCACGTCGTGATCATCCACGAGGGCCGAATCGTCTTCGATGGAACTCCCGGCGAAATGGCCGACGGCAGCGGGCTGGAGGCGGCATTCCAACGGCTGACACAAGGCGCGGCAGGGCAGCACGCGGAAGGCGGAACTGCCGGCGAGGCAGATGCACAGCAGCTCGAGGAAGAGGCGGACGCTGAAAGCGATGCTCAAGGGGGTGTGCAGTGAACCAGTCCTGGCATGTCTCGAGAGCGGTCCTGCGCCGCGAGCTCACGTCGTATTTCAGCAGTCCGACAGGTTATGTCTTCCTGTCGCTGTTCGTGTTCCTCAGCGCCGTTGCGGCGTTCTGGCAAGAAGCGTTCTTTGCCAGCAACCTGGCGAACCTCGAGACCCTGAATGTCTATTTCCCCTACCTGCTGATCTTCCTGGTCCCTGCGCTGACGATGGCGGCGTGGGCCGAGGAGCGGCTGCACGGCACTGACGAACTGCTGCTGACCCTGCCGGCAACAGACCTGGAGATCGTGCTTGGCAAGTATGCGGCGTATTTGGTCGTGTATTCGGTCGCTTTGGTGTTTTCCCTCAGCCATGTGGTCGTGCTGTTGTTTCTGGGCAGTCCGGATCTAGGCCTGCTGTTCGCGACGTATGTCGGCTACTGGCTGATGGGCGCCGCCCTGCTCGGGCTGGGCATGCTGGCCTCGCAGTTGAGCTCGAACCTGACCGTGGCCTACATCCTCGGCGCGCTGCTGTGCGCTGTGCCGGTCTTCATCGAGCACGCGGGCAACATCATTGGCGGTGGCTTGCGGCGATTGCTGGAAAGCCTGTCGTTCATTGAACAATTCCGCGACTTCTCCGATGGAGTGATCCCGCTATACGGGATTCTCTACTTCGCGGGCTTCGCGGCCACGCTGGTGTACCTCAACATCGCCGCCTTGGGCAGGCGCCACTGGGCCACCGGCGACGGTGCGCCCAGACTGGGCTGGCACTACGCCGCGCGCGGAGTCGCGCTGTTGGTCGCGGTCGCAGGCCTGACGGTCTTGGTCGGTCGACTAGGTGGCAGGCTGGATGCCACGGCGGAGCGCCTGCACTCGCTTTCCCCGGACACCCGCGAGTTGATCGCGAGCCTCGACGAGGATCGTCCCGTTTTCATCCAGGCCTATCTCAGCCCCGAGGTGCCGCGCCGATACGTGCAGGCCCGCAGCAACATAATCTCGTTGCTCCGCCAGTTCGATTCACGCGGGGGCAGCAAGATCCACGCCAACATCATCGCGACCGAGCCGTTCACGCCGGAAGCGCGGGAGGCGCGCGAGCGCTTCAGCATCCGGGCCCGACCGGTGCCGCCGATGTATCAGACGCAGGGCAGTCCAGACGAGATTTTCTTCGGGCTTGTCTTCAGCGCAGGGGCCGAGGAGTTCGTAATCCCGTTCTTCGACCCGGGTTTGCCGGTCGAGTACGAATTGATGCGTTCGGTCCGCGTGGTTGCCGATGCCGAGCGTAAGAAGGTCGGCGTGCTGCGCACGGGCGTCGACCTGTTCGGCGGCTTCGACTTCCAGACGCGTCAGCAAACCCGCGGCTGGTCCATCGTCTCAGAACTCGAAAAACAGTACGACGTGGTGCAAGTCCCCGCTGAAGCGGACTATCCCGACGATCTGGATGTTCTGATCGCGGTACTTCCGAACACCTTGCAATCCGACGGGATGGATCGCCTTGCCGAGTGGGTCAAAGCTGGCAATCCGGCGCTGGTAGTCGTCGATCCACTTCCGGCGTTCGATATCGCGTCCTCCCCGCACCAAGTCCCGCAGAGCCCGTTCCAACAGGGGCAACCCCAGCGGGTGCCCACCGACACGAAGCCGCTCATGGACGCGCTGGGCGTGCAGTGGCTGACAGACAGCATCGCGTGGGACAAGTACAATCCGCACCCGACGTTCCGCACGCTGCCCGAAGAGGTGGTCTTCTTGGGCGAGGGCAACGAATACGACGGCACCTTCAACCAAGACGATTCGGTCACATCGGGACTGCAGGAGATCGTGCTGCTGTACGCAGGGGTCCTCGAGCCTGCCGAAGACAGCGAAGCCAATACCGATTTCGTCCCCCTGTTGCGGACGGGGGCGGATTCTGGCACCACTTCGTGGTTCCGCTTGGTGCAGCAGTCGATGTTCGGCACCCAGCTCGCCACGAACCTGCCGCACGATCCCGACGAAGAGAGCCACATCGTGGCCGCGCGCCTCTCTGGCAAGGGCGATGACGATCCGGTGCGCGCGATCGTCGTTGCCGACGCCGACATGCTCGGCGAGCAGTTCTTTGAACTGCGCCGCCAGGGCGTGGAAGACCTGAACTTCGACAACGTCACGTTCCTGCTCAATGCCGTGGACCGGCTGGCCGGCGACGATTCCTTCATTGAGCTGCGCAAGCGGCGCCGTGCGCACCGCACGCTGGAGCGAGTGGAGGCCCAGACGCGCAGCTACGAAGAGGATCGACTTGAGGAGACCCGCGTTGCCGAGCAGGAAGCGGAAGAGAAGCTCAACGCAGCCCAGGAGCGCTTGGACGCGGCCGTGCAGGCGCTGCAGGATCGGACCGACTTGGACGCGCAGACAAAGCGCATCATGATCTCGAACCAAGAGCGCATCGAGAACCGCCGCCTCACCGTCGCGCGCAGCAATATCGAAGACGAGAAGGAGCGGTTGATCGAGGCTGCGAGGGGAGACATGGAAGCTGCGGTCCGGAGCATTCAGAACTTCTACAAGCTCTTGGCCGTGATGCTCTCGCCAGTGCCGGCGGTCCTGCTGTTCTTGTTCGTATCGGTGAAGCGGCGCGAGCGCGAGCAGATCGGTGTTGCCCAGCATCGCCTGGTGGAGACCAGCAAGCAATGAACGAGACAACCAAGACCCTGTATTTCGTCATGGCTGCGGTCGTGATGGCCGCCGCCGCAGTGGTCGTTGACCCCAGCAAGTCGACGCCCGACATCTTCGACGACGTGGGGGAGCTGTTCTTCGCTGAGTTCACCGACCCTCAAGCACCGAAGTCCATCGAGGTGATCGACTACGACGAGGCAACCGCCACGGCCACGCCCCTCAAGGTCGAGTTCACTGAAAACAAGTGGGTGATCCCGTCACATCACAGCTATCCGGCCGATGCCGAGGAGAGATTGGCGACGACCGCCGCGGCACTGATCGAACTGCGCAAGGATCGCGTCGTATCGGACCTGGCTCAGGATCACACGGAATATTCGGTGGTCGACCCCCTGGACGACCAAGCGACCTCGCTGGCCGGCAGGGGCAAGCGGGTCAAGATCCTCGACGGCGACTCGAACGTGCTTGCGGACTTCATCGTCGGCAAAGAAGTCAAGGACAAGCGCGGCTATCGCTACATGCGGGTCCCGGGCCAGAAGCGCACGTACGAGGTCAAGACCGAGGCGGACGTCTCGGCTAGGTTCCAGGACTGGATCGAGACGGATCTGCTGAAGGTCTCCCCGTTCGATCTGCGTCGCATCCAGATCAACAGCTACACGATCAACGAGCGACTGGGACGCATCGAAAACCGCCAGCAGACGACGCTGACCCAACAGGACAGCAAGTGGCAGCTGGGCGGGCGCGAGCCGAACTCTGACACGATGAGTGCGCTCACCACGGCATTGGACAATCTGCGCATCGTCGACGTGCAGCCGAAACCGCAGGGGCTGAGCGCGGACCTAAAGGCGCGCGAGGGCATCCAGCCGACCATGGAGAACTTCCGCTCGTTGCAAGGCAAGGGCTTCTTCCCAAACCCCTACACCGGTCAGATCCTGTCCAACGAAGGCGAGATCGTGGTCGATTCCAAGAATGGTCTGCGCTATACGCTGCGTTTCGGTGAAGTGGCCAGGGGCGGAGCGGAGCCGAGCAGCGATCAAGACGAATCGGGCAGCGAGGGCGAGGGCGAGCGCCGCTATCTGATGGTCAGCGTGGACTACAGCGAAGGTCGAGCGGAGAGCTACGAGGGCGACAAGGAACAGGGCGGGGAATTGGCCGATGAACTGCGCACGCGTTTCGCGGACTGGTACTACGTGATTTCCGGTGCCGACTTCGCAAAGCTGCGCCCGAGCAGAGCCGATCTCAGCTAGCCGCGCTGCGGAAAGCCATGTCCGAAAGGACTCGTTGATCGCTCAAAGTGCAAGCAATATGCTTCCATCTTGCTGCTATTGTGCTAGCATCCGATGGGGGATGCGCTCGTGGCTACGATAACGGTACGCCGACTCGACGACTCGGTGATGCGGAGATTGAAAGCTCGTGCCGAGATCAACGGCAGGTCTCTTGAGGGGGAAGTCCGGCAGATTCTCGGTGCCGCTGTCGACAACGACATGGAGGCGAAGAGAAGGGCATTCGTGGTTCTATCCGAACGACTGCGGAAGGAAATCCCGAATCGCTCGGAGAAGTCGAGCGCGGATCTCATTCGGGAGGACCGAGACCGCGACCACCGGAGTTGACGATGGTGTTGGTCGTGGATGCGAGCGTAGCGGCCAAATGGCTG
This sequence comes from Bryobacterales bacterium, assembly GCA_028819215.1. Classification (GTDB taxonomy): domain Bacteria; phylum Acidobacteriota; class Terriglobia; order Bryobacterales; family UBA6623; genus VXMF01. Next base: position 113,684 of record JAPPMG010000102.1, on the reverse strand, counting down.
ATCGCGGAGCCTGATTCAGAGATAGCTGCGGTGCTCTTGGACGGGTCTTTCGACCTCCACGCGCCACGCTTACTGGCGTCAGAGATCGGCAACATGCTTTGGCGCAAGGCCCGCAATGGCTCAATCGACGACTACGAAGCTGCTCGCTTGGCTGCCGCCTTGGTTGACATGCCCTTGCAGTGGAGAGACGACGAACGGACATGTGTTGAAGCGGTGCGGATTGCTGTCGAAATCGGCCATCCCGCATACGATTGCATGTATTTGGCGCTTGCGTTACTGATCGGAACCAAGGTGGTTACAGCTGACAAGCGATTCGTCGCGGCAGTCGAGTCTACGACCTACAGGCCAATCGTCGTTCCACTGTGCGAGTTCGTTGGGAGCCACGGCGCTGGCCTCGTTCACATGCAGGCGCGGTAACGAGACTCAGGGTTGCGAGACAGGTCGGTGGGCCGACGAAACCAGAACGAGCGGTCATTCGAGTTCGTCGGCCACCGCGTCACGATTGGCGTGTTCTGCTAAGCTCGCGACGAACTTCCGATAGGTCGGTACGGATTGCGGACGATGTGCACGGGCAGTCGGTGAGGCCGCCCAATCCGAACGACGCGCTAGGCGTCCGTCCCATCCTTGTTCGCGGAGGTGTCGCAGGGCCCATCGAAGTACCTCCTGTTGGGTGCCGAGCGGAATCCTGCGTCGAGTGCGCGAGAGCGTAGATGCGGCTGGGACCGGCTCGTGGAGAGCGTACCCAAGAAACCGTCGGACGCTTAGGCTGTCACGAGCGTAAAAGGCCAGGGCGCGCTCGGAGCCGACGCCAATCAAGCAACTGAGAAGCAAGAGCCGGAAGTATACGCTGGGCGGTATCGACGGTCGTCCCAGCGGCGATTTATAGTACGGGCGGCACGCCAACTCCACATGGTGATCGAAATCGATATTGTCCAGCAGATCCTCGAGTTGGTCATAGAAGGGCAGTTTCGGTGCCGTTGGTAGCTCTGTTGTGCTGATCAAGAGAGCCTGGTTCAATCTTTTTCGCGTTCCTAGCGCCATATATATAGTATAGTATACAAAAATTGGATTTCCTGCCCGCTGTTGAAAGTCCTGCCGCCACAAGTGATGAACACCTCCTGCTACGTGTTGAAGAACGGCCGGATGCCGGCTGGTTGGCTTGAAGAGGGAGGAGTACAGCAACAAGCGTCGTCTAGCGATCTTCCTTTGCGGTCGCCTGTATCCTAAGTGGCGGCGGCCGTGGATGCTGCACCTGTCTCACTGGATGCAATCAGCGTCATGGGCTCATGCCAGAACCGTCTACGCGCCGGCACCGTCGGGGTCTCGGGCCTCTGATTCAGGCGAATCGGACTGCTCGCAAGGGGCTTGTCGCGGGGGCAGGGATATGAGGGTTTCGTTTTGCGGCCTCAGTTCGCTTGCGGTTCTCATTGCGCCAATTGTGGGAACGGCGCAAGCGGCAGAGTTGCCTCCGTTGGGAGAGTTGCAACGACTGTTGGGGTCTACAGCCCAGACGGTGCGGGTTTACGAGCCGCATTTGAGCGTAGGCGACAGTCACGTCTCGGTCGAATACGTCGGCTATCAAGCCAACGATGTGATGGCGCGTCTGTTTGGCGAGGACTGGCAAGGCCAAGGCAGCACGATCGAGTTCCGCGCCCTGGACGGTTACGTGTCTCGCATCGACGTCAGCCGCTTTACCGAGGAGAGCGCGTACCTTGTCTTTGCCCGCGAGGACGGAGCGCCATTCACGGTTGACAATGTCCACCAGAATCAGATGGGCGTGCCGCTGGGTCCCTACTATCTCGCTTGGGACAACATCTCCAGCCCAGCGCTGGTGCTGGAAGGTACACGCAACTGGCCTTATCAGGTGAGGGAAATGCGCCTCGTCACCCTGTCTGACGAAGCGCTGGTGCCGACGGGTCTAGACGCCCGTTTTCACGAGGGGGCTGAACTCGTCAGGACGCATTGCCTGAGCTGTCACGAGGTTAACGGTTTCGGGGGCGCGAAGTTCGATGGCAACCTCGCGGAGATCGTCAAGCACTACGAGGAGGCGGCCTTCTTGCGCTTGGTCCTGACGCCAGCGTCGGAGCGGACCGGCGCGACCATGCCGGCGCTCTCTGATCGCCTGTCCGAAGGTGAGCGTCGGCGCATCGCGGATGCGGTCTTCGACTATCTCAAGGCAGTTCCGGTCCAACCATAGACGCCGATTGAGTACCCCGCCTAGCGTCTCTGAGGGCCGGTGACGTCCCACCAGCGGCCGCCATTGGCGGTCTTTAGCACACCGCCTTCCCCGCCGTAGTACAGGGATGGCGGAGCGGTCTTGGCGTCAAATACCAAGGTCCATGTTCGATTCGACCACTGCAGGCCGGCCGGCTCGAAACTCCGGCCGGCATCCACGCTGCGGAAGACGCCCTTAGTGGTGCCAACGTATACGTGTCCGGGATTGGCCGGATCGACGGCGAGCGTCATGATGCGCTGTGTCAGCGGCTCTCGCCCGGCAGACCAGCTTTGCCCTCCGTCGGTTGACCGGTGGACACCACCAGGGTTGGTCCCCGCATAGATCACGTCGGGGTCTGTCGGATCGACTGCGATGGCCGCCACATCGATATCAAAAAGGCCGCTTGGATTCGCGCTCCAAGAGGCCGCGCCATCGGTAGTCTTGTACACGCCATGCCACGTGCAGGCATAAAGGGTGCCAGACTCGTCCGGGGCTTGCACCAAACAGCGAAGTGTCTTGTCGACCAATCCCCGATTCGCTTCGTGCCAGCTTGCTCCCCCGTCCGCGCTCTTGAAAACGCCCCCGCCATCGGTTGCGGCGTAAATCCGCTCGCTGTTGTCCCAATCGACCACTATGCCGCGCACCTTGAGGTTCGTAAGTCCGGTGTTGGCTTGGCGCCACGACGCGGCCGCGTCGGTAGTCTTGTAGATGCCTGATTCGTAAGTCCCGACATAAAGAACATCGGGACTCGCCGGATCGAGGGCGATGACGCGCGGCGAGAGCGCCTCCAGTCCGGTTGACGGCCAACCGTCCGCACCGCCCCGTGTGGTCTTGCACAGTCCTTTGGCAGCCCCAACGTAGATGATCTGGGTGTCAGTGGGGTGCAGGGCGATCGCCTGTGTCTCACCACCTCCGGGTGAACCCATCTGGCCGGGTCCGACAGCCGGGGCTAAGAACGCGACAAGAACGAACCACAGAGTGCGCATCTATCTGTCCACTCGCCATGGAAAGGCATAGCTTGGCTGCGACGAGAAGCGGCGGAGGCCGATTTTGAGGGAGGCGCCCGCACCCGGCTCGAGGTCTACGCGGAAGTATCTCCCGTCAACGCTGACCGTTTGCTCGGCGGGCTCGGGGGTTCCACTTGGCGGCGAGCCCGGGCCACGGAAGGCTCCTGGGGCCAGATAGGTCACATTCGTGACGACGTGCTCGCCATAGGCGCCGCCTTGGACGATCATGGAGCGGCTCTCGAAGAGGTTGGTGTTGACGATATCGAGTTCCACTTTGTCAGGTGAAACGGATGTCACCAATGCAGCCACCCCTTGGGGCAGGCCAGGCTTGCCTGCGTCGAGATCGAAGTAGCGCAAGTAGGAGTGCAGCATCTCGCCCCGCTTGTGCACCGGCAGGCCGCCGATTGTCAGGCGCACCAGATTGTCTGTCGGCATCGGCTCCAGGCTGAGCCAGTGTGCGTCGAACCAAGTCTCCGGGTCGCCGCGCTCGTTGAGCACGCGCTTGAGCTTTCGCTGCACGAACTGAAGGTCCGCTTGGAGCGCCTCGATCGGGAAGTTCGGATTTCGGCCCTGCACAAAGTACGCCCAGCCTAGGTCTGGATCGCCGAGCCTTCCGGCCCTGAGGGCAAGATCACCCAGGCGTTCGATGTTCTCCCAATCCTCAGAGCTCTGGGAGGTGTGCCAGAGATGCACGTACGGGTGTGCTGGCTCAGGCACGAAGTGATGCCACTGATTCCTGTCGTCATAGCGGATCGGCACGGTGGACACGCCTTCCCGGAGCTCGCCGCGCTCGCGCAGCACGCCCATCTGGCTTCGCGGCAGTTCCAGCCAGCCGCTTTCGCCCGTGAGCAGGACTGCCACCTTGGCTGCGGTTAGGGATGCCAGCACGATATCGGTGCCGCCGCGCGGCCACTTCCAGCCGTAGTAGCCTCCCCACCAACGGCCGCCGGTATGTTCGCCGATCTCGCCGCTAATGCCGACATTGTCTGGCGTGATGCCGTCGTTCTGCTCGGTCAGCTGCATCCACTTGGTCAAGTAGTCGACGACCCAACGCCGGTACTTGTCTTCAGCGGTGTAGAGGAACGCGTCAGCGATCAGCGGCGCGGCAGTGAGATTGATCGGTACGTCGCCGCGCGCCATCCGATCGCTCATGGTCTTCACGATCCGCCCGAACTGGTCGTCCGAAGGGTGGTCGTTGATCCAGCCTGTGGCAGATGGCACGCCAGGTATGTCGTCGAATGGCAGGTGGTAGTAGACCAGGTTCGCATTCGTCGGAATCCAGTCGCGCTTGCTCCACTGCATCTTGGGGCCGCGACTTCCCGTCATCGAAGCTCGCATCAGTTTCAGGTCCGGGTCGTAGTTGGGGGCTTCGGGGTCTTCCCCTATGTACATAGCGGCGAACCGCACAGAGCGCTCGCGGAAGCGCTGGTCGTACGGATCTGCCATGCCCAGCGGGTAGAACGATACATAGCCTTCGCCGTGATGCATCCAGTCCCAGTTGCTGTCGAATTCGCGGTAGATCTGGCCGTAGCGCGAAAACTGGCGGGTAATGCCCTCCCAGACTTGGCGGTGCAGTGTGTCGAGTCGCTTTGCCCCGCCGAGCACGTGATGCAGGGAGAATCCTCGAAATCCCTCGTAGGCATCGTCGGAGGAATTCATGCCGCCTTCGTAGCGTTCCTTCCAACGCAGCGTTCCGTCAGGCTTGACGTAGGTGTTGTAGAAGGCTTCGCCCGCGCGATCCATGGTTTCGATCAAATGGCGCTGCATCAGCGCCCAAGGCGGCGCGGCCCGGGGATGGCTGACGTGAATGGCTGGTATGTCGACCTCGGTCTTGGGAATTCCGGAATCGGCGACGGCGCCCGCCGAATAGAGCGCTGAAACGACCAGCATGGCCAAGAGCTTCGTCACCGGCTCTCGAAGTGCCCGCGTCGGGAAGGGCCTGGTCAGGCTACGCATCAGCCAATGCTGCCGGTGGACATCTGCGGCCTCCGCCGCCATCCGATCTGGCGTCCTCCGATCAAGCTGTCTCACGGTCGAATGATCTTGCAAGGCATGTCAAGGATGCCATGTTTGGAGGCAGTGTGCCGACAGCGCTCCTGCCGGGCCCGCTCAACGCTCCGCATGGTATGCGACGATACGGTCCATGCTGCATGCGCGGAAAGCTTGGTGCTGCGGACTTTGCCCAGCATCATGACGAAGTCTCGAACCAAGACGGGCGCCGGTCGATTTTCAGCGGCGTTGCTGTGTCTGTTGCTGGCAGGGCCGGCATCCGATCTGGCTATCGCGCAGCCGGACTTGATCCTCCACAACGGCAAGGTCGTAACTGTAGACCAGGAGTTTTCGATTGCGGAGGCGCTGGCCGTCCAAAGCGACCGCATCATAGCGGTCGGCACGAATTCCGAAGTACGGGCACTGGCGACGGCAACGACCCAGCTGGTCGACTTGAAGGGCAAGACGGTTCTGCCGGGCCTGATCGACACGCACACCCATCCACTGGGTGCTGCGCTTTACGAATTCGATCACACCGTGCCCGACATGGAGACTGTCGCAGACGTGCTGGACTACTTCCGGCAGCGGGCGGAGGTCGTACCAGAGGGGGACTGGATTCGGCTCCAACAGGTATTTATCACCCGCTTGCGCGAACAGCGCTACCCGACACGGGCCGAGCTTGATGAAGCCGCGCCGAAGCACGCCGCCTACTTTCGCACCGGACCGGATGCTTCGTTGAACTCGCTGGCGCTAGAGCTAAGCGGCATTGACAAGGACTTCCGCATACCCCAAGGAGAGCTCGGGCTCGTCGAACGCGACGCCGACGGCGAACCCACAGGCATCGTTCGCAGCGGGGCCCATCTGATCAAGTTTGAAGAGAGCCAGCGGGCGCCAACTCGCGAAGACCAGCGCAATCGTCTCAAAGCGTTGATGGCGGCATACAACCGAGTGGGCCTGACCAGCATCGCGGATCGCAACGCCAGCCTTGAGGCCGTTGAACTATACGAAGAACTACTGCAACAAGGCGAGCTAACCACTAGGGTATTCGTGAGTTCGGCCATCAATGCCCAAGCTCCGCTGGAAGACATCGAGGCCTCGATAGCCAAGCTGGCGCGTCACCCTAGACACCGCTACAGCCCGATGCTCTGGCTGCGTGGCATCAAGTTCTTCCTAGACGGGGGCATGTTGACAGGCAGTGCCTACATGCGCGAGCCGTGGGGCGTTAGCGATGTGTACTCGATCACCGATCCGAACTATCGCGGCCTGCGCTTCGTTCCTCCCGGCAAGACCTATGCCATCGTGCGCCTGGCGCTCCGGCACGGCTTGCAACCCACCGCGCATTCGGTCGGCGACGGAGCCGTGCATGCATTGATTGACGCCTACGCCGAGATCGACGATGAATTCCGAGTACGCGACATGCGGCCCTGCATCACGCACGCGAACTTCATGAGCCCGGAGGCCGTCCGCCGGATGGCCGAAATTGGCATAGTTGCCGACTTGCAACCTGCTTGGCTTGAACGCGATGGCGCCACTTTGCTCAAGCAGTTTGGAGAGGCCCGGCTGCGCTACTTTCAGCCCTACAAGAGCCTTCGTGACTCTGGGGTGATCGTGGGCGGAGGATCGGACCACATGCAGAAGATCGGTGACATGCGGTCGATCAATCCCTACAACCCGTTCTTCGGCATGTGGATTGCACTCACTAGGCAGCCGCGTTGGACCGACGCCGTCCTCCAGCCGGAGCAGAGGATTACCCGTCAAGACGCGATCCGGCTATACACGACGAACAACGCGTACATCACCTTCGCAGAGGACGAGAAGGGATCCTTGGAAGTCGGCAAGCTGGCGGACCTGATTGTTCTGGACCGGGACATACTCGAGTGCCCGATGGAAGAGGTGAAGCAGATTCAGGTCGAGCGGACGTATCTCGGCGGCAAGCTCGTTCACGACTCCGGCGGTGCGCTCTGATGCGCCGGTGCGCTTGGCAAGCGGTCGCAGCTATGCGCGATACCGGGTGATCCGGTGTCGGGGCCCGAGTCCCAGCAAAGGGACCCAAGGGCTCTACTCTTCGATTACGGGGAGCAAGATGTGTGACGCCCGGCTGCTGGAGTGGTAGATCGTCTGGTCTGCCACAACCGCTTCAACGCTGGTGCCGTAAGGCTGGCCGTTGTTCAAATTCCGCGCGAACTGCGGGAAATGGCTGCTCGTGACGTGGACGCGGATGCGGTGCCCACGCTGGAAGAGGTTTGCGGTCCCGATCATGTCCAACTCGAGCTGGTAGATCTCCCCTGGCTTCATCAGGACCTGCTTGGTCGGACCCTCTCTGTGGCGGGCACGCAGGATTCCCTCCGCCACGTTAATCGATCGACCGTCTGGGTACACGTCTACCAACTTGGCTACGAAATCCGTGTCGACGGTGCTGGAGGATGCGAAGAGCACTAGCTTCAACGGCCCTAATACCTCTACCGGGCTTGCGAGGATCTTTGAGGTGTAGACCAGCACGTCGGGGCGGTGCTCGATCGGACGCTGGTCTCGTGCCCCCGACGTCGTGGCTACTCCGCAGCAGTTCGCGCCCCCTAGGCTGGGCACGGGATTCGCCGGATCGTAACGATAGCTGTCGGCCGATGACCCTCCGGCTGGTTTGCTCCAAGACAGGACGCCGTCCCCGTGGGATCCGTTAGCATTGCCGCTGCTATTGAGGTACAGCGGCGTGTACTTGGTCCGCTTCAGCGGGTACTCAGACTCGTAGCGCCACTGATTGCTCCCCATTACGAAGACCTTGACAGGCGGTTCGTCTGCCAAACCGTTGTCCACACCCTTGAGCCAGTAGTCGAACCAACGCAGTGCAAGCGCGTTGGTGTCCACCACAGCCGCTTCGCCCCAGTCCATGTCGCCCACCGTTTGGGAGACTCCGTGCTCCCAAGGTCCGATTACCATGTTGCTGCCTGTGCGTGCTTCGGTGGTAGCGCCCTCGGCGCTGACGCCTGCGTACCCGCGCAACGTGCCCTGCGCGAAGATGTCGAAGAACCCTCCCATGGTGTGGACTGGCACCTCGATCTGGTCGAAGTGCTCCTCGACGCTAAGGCTCCGCCAGTAGTCGTCGTAGTCTGGGTGGGCTAGCCAGTCTTTGTAGAACTGGGCGTCGCGGCCCACCAGCCCTTGCATTTCGGTCAGCGGCAGATGCCATACGACGTCGTCGTACGAAATCGCGTCGGGGCCGCCCGCCATGGTGTGCGGCCCGGGATTCTGCATGATCCGGGATTCTTGACGGACCGGCCCCCAGCCGAAGTTGAATGCCAGCCGCCAGCCGCCGTTGACGGTGATCCAGTCGTGGTAGATGCTTGTTGAGGCAACCCGCGGAAAGATCGTCACCAGGTGCGGCGGTCTCGCGTGCGCCGCCCGCCACTGCACGTGGCCGAGATAGGACCCGCCCTCCATGCCCACCTTGCCGTTCGACCACGGCTGGACCGCGGCCCACTCGATGGTGTCGTAGCCGTCGTTGAAATCGTCCCGGAACGGCTCCCAGAGGCCTTCGGACTCGTGCCTGCCACGCACATCCTGAAACACGTACGCATACCCGCGCCGGGAAAAGTAGACCGCGGCCGCATAGGCGGAAGGCGCCCGCTCGGTCGAGTAGGGAGTTCGCGAGACGATCACGGGGTGCTTGCCCTCGCCCACGGGTCGATAGACGTCTGCGTAGAGCACGACCCCGTCACGCATCGGAATCGGGACGCGGTTCTCGACGCGAATGTCATTGCGTGGCGGGGAAGACTGCGGGAACTTGTGTTCGGCGCTGAAGCTGCTTGTCGCTAGCGCGAACATTGCGGTCAAAACGAGACCCGCCCGGGGGGATATGGTCTTTAGGTAGCGCACTAGCATTCGTCGTCGGCACCCGGCCGCGTCGCCGCGGGCACCTAAGCAATGATAGCCACAGGCGAGTCTGCAGTACATCTGTTTGCCCAGCTCTGAGCGGTGCATGGGCGGCGCTGGTGTATCCGACGAGCCTGACGTACTACGAATGCACTCTACTGCTGCGCCCACCGGTGTCGCAATCGTCTCGAAATCGCTTGCTTCCGCAAGATTCGTCACGTTTACCAAGGAATCTCGAAGGCAGACTTCGAATTTTCACAGTAGAACGCGCTTCATGATCGAGCGCGCTGGCCATTTGCGCAGACTTGAGCCGCTGCTAAGCCGCAAGCCGGTTGTCACCGTGACCGGGGCGCGACAAGTTCGGTAGCTTGCCCACGTGCCGTGCGATGAAGCGACGGCGTTGCCCTGTCAACGAAGGCTTCGTGGACGGCCCCTGCCGGCACCTGGGCTTGTGCGCCACGATTCCTTGACACCCAAGCATTTGATGGTGCCGGCCGGACTTTCGCCAGCTAGAGCTCCTCGCCGCAAACCCGACAGTACTTTGCATCGCGGGCGTGCCGGGTGGCTTGACAGCCGTTGCAGACGCGCCCGGGCCTAGAGGGGTTGTCAGCACGAGCCATCTCGGCAGACACGATCCCTGTAGGGACCACGATCATCGAATACCCAAGGATCATGAGAATTCCGGATAGCAGACGGCCCAAGGCGGTGCTGGGCGCCACGTCTCCGTAGCCGACCGTAGTCAGGGTCACGATGGCCCAATAGATGCTGGTCGGAATACTCGTAAAGCCCGACTCGTCGTCTTCGATCAGGTACATCACAGTGCCGAAGACCACGGCGATGCAAATCACGCCGGAAACAAAGACAGTGATCTTCCGGCGGCTGGAGTAGAGCGCGGAGGCAAGCTCCGATCCCTCCCGGACAAAGCGCATCAGCTTTAACACGCGAAACACCCGCAGGAGGCGGATTCCGCGCACGACCGCCAGGGACTGGGGTCCGGAGAAGAACGCGCTCAAGTAGGTTGGCAGGATCGCGAGCAGGTCGACGATGCCGAGAAAGCTGAGGGCGTATGAGCGCGCATGAGCGACCGTCCACAGTCTGAGCACATATTCGATCGTGAAGAGGATTGTGAAGCACCACTCGGCTATCCGAAGAGGCAAGCCGTACTCTGCGTTGATCTCCGGGACACTCTCGAGCACTACGCAGGTGACGCTCAGGAGGATCGCCACCAAGAGCGCAACGTCAAAGGCCCTACCGGCAGGCGTACCCACACCGAAGATGATGCGGTGCAGTCTAGAGCGAAGTCCTCGTGTCCGAGGTCTGTCAGCAATGGGATCCACTTCGCCTTTTATGTTAGAGGGGTGCCAGAGAGCGGATCGCGAATCGGTACGCGCACCGGTTCCGTTCGACGGCACTGAGATGCCGAAAACGTTGCTGGCACACCATTCGCTCGTGGCCATCGCTGGCCAATGGGCGCTTCACGGTATCCTTTGGACTTCAGAGCCCGACCTGCCGGCGGTAACAATCCCGGCTACAGCTTCTCAATGTCCATTCGAATCGCTCTCTTGTTGGTGCTTACCGTCTTGGCCAGCGCCAGTCCCAACGTCGTTTTCCTCGTCGCCGATGATCTCGGCTGGAACGACGTCGGCTACCACGGCAGCGAAATCCAGACGCCGAACATTGACGCCATTGCAGCGTCGGGAGTGCGATTGGATCGCCACTACTCCTATCCGTGGTGTTCTCCGACGCGCGCTGCGCTGCTGACAGGCCGTTCACCACTGGAGATCGGTGTTCACGGCCCCTTCAACCCGAATCACCCCCGCGGACTGCCGACAGACGAGCATCTTATGCCCCAATCGTTCGCCGCCGCAGGCTACCAAACGTTCGCTACGGGCAAGTGGCATCTGGGCAATGCGCATGTGAAGTACTTCCCGCACAGTCGCGGCTTCGACACGTTCTATGGCCACACAGGTCCCGGGCTCGATTATTTCCGGCACACCATTGCTGGCTCGTACGACTGGCAGCGGAATGGAAAATCCGCGCGGGACGAAGGCTATACGACTTCCCTCATTGGCAATGAAGCAATCCGGGCAATCCTAGACCGCGATCCTGAGCGGCCGTTCTTGCTCTGGGTGGCGTTCAACGCCCCGCACACGCCATTGCAAGCGCCGCCGGAGTATGTCAAGAAATACGCGCAAATCGAAAAAGAGAGCCGCCGGGTGTTCGCGGCGATGGTCGACTGCATGGACACGGCAATCGGCCGAATCCTCGGCACGATCGAGTCCGAAGGTATCGCGCGGGACACGATCATAGTCTTCATCAGTGACAACGGCGGTCTGCTCGCAACGGATGGCGGGGCCGACAACAGTCCGCTCAAAGGCGAGAAGACCCAGACTTGGGAGGGGGGTATTCGGACTCCCGCGGCAGTTCACTGGCCTGGCGTGGTAGAAGGCGGGGCAGTGATCGACGACCTGATCACGGTGCATGACTGGTTTCCGACAATGTTGGAAGCCACAGGCATTCAAGGACGGAACGAGAAGCCCTTCTATGGGAGGAGCGTATGGTCGACGATCCGGGATCGTGAACCGCTAGGCGAGCGCGCAGTGGTGATCGGCGCCACCGGATGGTTTGCGGTCTTCAATGGCCCGTGGAAACTTGTCCACCGCCCGCTCCCGGAGGGGCGCAGCGAGCGGACACTGTATCGGATATTCGATGATCCGAGTGAAAGCCGCGACCTCGCGGTGAGCGAGCCGGCAGCCTTCGAGCGCCTCGCGGCGACTCTGGACGGCTTCTCGATTGGCGAGAACATCAGCGGCCCGGCTCCCGCCGACGAGCGGTTGCCCGATGGCCGGCGCAGGCCGCCTCCCGGAAACGGCTTGCCTGGAAACCCACACCCATCACAGGCACCCGAGAGGAGGCCGCCGTTCGCGGAACGAGCATCGCGCGACTGATTCGGCGAGGCATCACAGCCGGGTGGGATGCTCGTTCCCGGTCAGGATGAGCCAAGACCTGCTCAGGCGATTCCAGCTTGCCATCCCGGTCCTAGCCGCGGACAGCTGGCGTCTGACACTCGCGCTTGCGAGGCCGATACGGTAGCGGTCGCGATTTCCGTTCAGTGCTACAGTCGCTTGACGTTCTATGCTGGTTAAGCTCTCCGCCCGGCGCCTGGGCGATCGTAACCCGCAGCCCTGCGAGACTCCCATGTTTGCCCGAACCGTTTTTTTGCTGCTATTGCCCGCTCTCGCGAGCGCAGCGCCAAATATCGTCTTCATGATGGCGGACGACCTCGGCTGGAACGATGTTGGCTATCACGGCAGCGAGATCAAGACGCCGAACATCGATGCGCTGGTCAAGCAAGGCGTCGAGTTGGATCGGTACTATGCGTTCCCTCTCTGCAGTCCGACTCGGGTGGCGCTCATGACGGGGCGTTCCCCTATCCGCCAGGGTGTCGACAGTCCCATTGGCCCCAATGGCGGCTTGCCTCTTGACGAGCACCTCTTGCCGCAGACATTGCGTGCTGCCGGGTACCAGACGTTCATGGCCGGCAAGTGGCACTTGGGGATCGAGAGGATCGCATCCCATCCGTATCGTCGAGGATTCGACCGGTCCTATGGGCACCTTGGGGCCGCTGTTGACTACTTTGCTCACAACTGGCTTGGTGGTCTCGACTGGCACCGCGACGGGAACGTGCTGCGCGAAGAGGGGTACTCGACGGAACTGATCACGTCTGAAGCGCTTGACCAGCTACGGACCCGCGACAAGTCGAAGCCGATGTTCCTGTACGTGGCGTTCAACGCCCCACACACTCCACTGCAGGCCACAGAAACCTACTTGAAGCGTTATCCCAATGTTGACGGCAACAGGAAGCTGTTCGCAGCGATGGTGAGCGCCATGGACGATGGCGTGGGAAAGATCCTGGCGGCTTTGGAGACGGAGGGCATCGCCGACGACACGCTGGTGGTCTGGGTCAGCGACAACGGCGGCGGTATCCGCGCCGGAGCCAGCAATGACCCGTTCCGGGGCGGCAAGGGCAGCACGTTCGAAGGGGGCATCCGAGTTCCCGGAACGGTTCGGTGGAATGGCGTCCTGACCGCCGGAAGCAAGCTCGAGCAGCAGTTCAGCGCGCACGACTGGTTCCAGACGCTCACGTCGGCAGTCGGGGTCAAGCCCCAGAACGTCAAGCCGTTCGATGGAGTGGACATGTGGCCGGCGCTGAAGGACGGAACGGCAGCTGACCGCGGTGAGACCGTAATCGGCGTGGACGGCAACTACGCCATCTTTCTGGACGGCTGGAAACTGGTCGAATTTACTCCCCGCAATTCAGATCAAACGACGATGCATCTTTACAGGATCGAGGACGACCCCAGCGAAGAGCACGATCTGATCGAGGTCAAACCAGATCTAGCGGCTGAGTTGCTGGCACGAATTCGCTCGATACCACGACCGCCGTCTGTAAGCCAGGATATCCAGCCACGCGGCCTAGGGCCGGGCGCGCCAGCGAAGGGGGCGCCCAAGGCGAAGAAGGGCCGTGGCGGGCGCGGCGGGCGAGACCCGGTGGCCGGATGGCCCAACGAGACGCGTGAGCCGTGGATCGACACTGCACTGCGCGATTGAGGCAAGTCAGAGCTCTGGAGCAGTGCTGGTGGTCCGCAAGCTGGCATTTGGCCTGACTGTGGCGCTCGCTCTGGCGTGGACAGCCCCGATTCGCGACGAAGCGGCGCTGCCTGCGGATGCGGAGTCCGCAGAGGATCGGCTGGCAGCCACCCCTCGCCACGGCGAATGGGTCGAGATCAGCGAGGGTCAGGGTGCTAGTGGCGGGTGGCATGACAGGGTGCGGGCGTGGATCTCCTACCCGGAACGGGCAACGCGAGCCCCTGTCGTGATCGTCATTCACGAGATTTTCGGCTTGACTGACTGGGTACGAGGAGTTGCCGATCAGCTGGCTGGGGCTGGCTACATCGCGATCGCGCCAGATCTACTCACTGGCTTAGGCCCCGATGGTCAGACACCCAGCGAGCGGCAGGAAGCGGTCCAGCTGATTCGGGGATTGAGGATCGAAGATGTCGCGCGCCGTCTGACTGCGGTTGGGCGGTTCGGGGCGGGGCTGCCGGCGTCGAACGGCAAGTTCGGGGTGATCGGGTTCTGTTGGGGCGGCGGCACGGCCTTTGCGTACGCAGGCTACGAGCCGAACCTTGCAGCCGCAGTGGTCTACTACGGAACATCTCCCGACAAGCGCGCGATATCGCGTATCACGGCACCGGTGGCGGGATTCTACGGCTCGGAAGATATGCGCGTGAACTCCACGATTCCGGCGGCCGAGGCGGAGATGCAGCGGCTGGGCTTGCCGTTCGAGAATCACATCTACGAAGGCGCTGGACACGGCTTCCTGCGCCAGCAGTCGGGCAGGGAAGGTGCCAATCTGAAGGCCTCCGAATCAGCGTGGGCGGCCACTGTAGCGTTCCTTGGGGAACACTTGGAGTCGAGGTGACACCGTCCGTTGAGACCGGTGCGTGGGCCACACAGGAGGAGCGCGAGCAATGAAGTCACTCTGGATACTCCTACTTGCAGCTTTGGCCGTTCCGCTTGTCGCTCAGGAATCTCCGTGCCCGGCAGATGTCTTCTTGGACGTAGGGCGGTTCCCAGGCGCCGGGGACGACTACCCCAAACCCCGCATCGAAGTCGAGTGCGAGGAAGATACGCTGGTGGTCCGGAGCAACGGGATCCCGCACTACGAGTTCATCCAAATAACCCCGAACCCGCTGCTGGAGACCAATCGCGAATACCGCTTCCCGATCAGGCCGGAACTGGCAGAGACTCCGACTCCTATCCCTCTGCTCGGCACGGTTGGCGTCGCGATCAATGGCATCCCGTTCTTCGGACCGAACGAGGGCGGCGTGCCCTATCCGGGCTTCGGGGACCCAATCTACAACTCCATCATGGATGCCTGCATGGGCCACACCGCAAGGGAGTACCACTACCACGCGCTCGTCCAAGCATGCCTTGCGGCCGGCATCAAGCCCGGCGAGCCATCGCCGATTCTCGCCTACGCCGCTGACGGTTTCGCCGTCTACGGTCCGTATGGCTGTGCTGACGAAGATTGCTCAAGCGTTGTTAAGTTCGAGAGCAGTTGGAAGAAACTGCGGGATCCCGAGATCGACGCGTGGGATGCGTTTCGTTACGAACCCCGGCAGGGGCCCGAGTACTTGGATCGCTGCAATGGGCATAGCGGAGACGACCACGGCGGGGCGTATCACTATCACGTCACCGAGAGCTGGCCGTATATTGTGGGCTGCTTCTCGGGCACACCCTCGCCTGACGCCGGTCGCGAAGCAGCACCTGCTGTCTCTCAAGGCGGACCGCGCAGGGGGCCTCCGCCGCCCGACCAGCCTCCCAACGCCGAACAAGTTGCCGTAGCAGCCGAGCGCCTTGGCATCGACACTGAGTCTCTGGCAAAGGCACTGCGCCTGACCGATGGACGTGTCGATCCGATGAACTTTGCCGCTTCGGCGCGGGCGCTAGGAGTCGAACTCGGCGCGTTGCGAGAGGCTCTAGACCTGCCGGCGCGCCGACGCGGTCCCGGGGGGCCACCGCCCGCCAGGCCATCGGCTGGGGGCGAAGAGCCACCGTGCCGGTTCCGCTGCGGGACAAGCGATCCCAACGCGGTCGGTTGCGGGCTGACTCCCGAATACAAGGTAGTTTGCACGCGGCCATGCGACAACAACAAGTGCGGCTGACCGTTCGACGTCCTTCACGCCGTCACGCACTGGCCTGACGATAGCCCCTTCCGACAGGCACCCACATCTGTAGCTAGATCTCTCCGCGCGCGGGCATTGTCGGTGTCGGACTCATGGATCACCGTCTCCAACCGTAGTACGATGCCCAGACTACGAGCGGCGGCAGATGTCAGCAGGAGGAACCCATGAACTTAGTGAACGCAATCCCAGCCACGTGCCTGACCATCGCCATGCTCTCCGCATGCGGAGGCGGGGCACAGGCTCCTCAGACCGGCGAGGATAGCCTGTCGGTCCGCTCGCTGAGCGCTGCCGACTATCTTGAGAAGATTCACGGCGGTTGGCTCGGCGGGGCGGTCGGGAGCGCTCTGGGGATGAGCGTTCAGAGGATGCACAAGCGGGACCTCAAGCCGTTCCTCACCGATTTGGGGCAGTGGCCGCTTACCGACTACATCAAGACACTGAGGCCTGAGCTGGATCCAGACCGCGAGCAGTGGCACACGGTGGATCATTGGGGTCCGGCTGGGTTCGGTCCCGACGACGACACGCTCTTCCAAGTCGCGAATCTCCTGTTGATCGAGGAGAAGGGGCCCGAGATCACCAGCCAGGACACCGCTGACCAGTGGCTCGCGACTTTTTCGGTGTTCGAGGCCCAGAACTGCGGTCGCGCCGTGAGGGTGGCGGAGAGACTCCTGAAGCAGGGAGTGAGGCCTCCGGAGTCGGGCCAGCATGAAGCGGGCGAGTTCATGGGGGGCCAGATGAAGGGGGAACTCTGGGGCTTCTTGCTGCCCGGGAATCCGGAAGCGGCGGCCGAGTACGGGCGGATTGACGCCGAGGTTGCCTTTCATACCGCCGGCGTTTACGGCGAGATGTTCATGGCGGCCCTGACAGCCGAAGCTTTCTTTGAGTCCGACCCCACCAAGCTCTTGGAGGCAGGACTCGCGGTAGTCCCCGCGGACAGCGACTACGCCCGTTGCATCCGGGACGTGATGCAGTGGCACGAGCAGTGGCCAGACGACTGGGAAAAGGCTCATGAGCAGATCGATCTCAAATGGGAGCCCGAAGGTGCCAAGAACCGCCGGGTGTTTCCGAACAACGCGGTGATCGCCTTGGCGCTGCTCTATGGCGAGGGCGACTTCGACAAGACGATCGGAATCGCTGTCATGTCTGCCTGGGACACGGACACAAATGCGGGCGATGTAGGGCCCGTGATGGGAGTCATCCTCGGGGCGGGGGCGATCGCCGAGAAGTGGACCGAGCCCATCGCGAACATCCTTCGCTCTGACGTGAAAGGCGCTGAGGAGTTGGAGATTGACGAGCTGGCGCGTCGTACGGCCGCCGCCGGCGCGCGGATGACGGCGGCAAAGTCTGCTGGCTTGGTCCAAATCGACACTCAGTAGGGAACCGCGAGCCGGCCCAGCGGGCGCTCTGTATCCCACATTGATTCGCTAGGGAAATCTCAGAGCCTTCTTGCCGTTGACGCGGAGGATTCTCACGTAGATTCGCTACTGCAGGAGGGAGTGCCGGCAGACCTCGTGTTCGGACGGGTGAGGCGGCTGCGGCGGTGTTCGAGTAGCAGGGACGTTCTGGGGCATCCCCACCTGCCGTGCGGGAACGATCTTAGAGGACTTTGAGACAATCGTAGGCTATGGCAAACGAGATTCTGTTGGTTGCGAATGGCGACCTCCGGCTGTCCGCCAACCGCATGTGCTGGCCTGCGCAGCAGGAGATGGAAGCCAAGTTGACGGCGGCGATCGAGAGTGCTGGCGGGAGCGTCCGCCGGGCACACGAGTACGACGCCACCAAGCAGCACGGATTCATTGACAGCCAGAAGCGCGGTCTAGAAGTGTTCCGCTCCATTAACCGCAAGGCGCCGCTGGTTGTCGCCGAGGCGGTCTGGCAGTATTCGCAGCACATTTTGGCCGGCCTGATGAACCATCAGGGGCCAATTCTGACGGTGGCGAACTGGAGCGGCCAGTGGCCTGGTCTGGTCGGGATGCTCAACCTCAATGGCAGCTTGACGAAGGCGGGCGTGGATTATTCGACGCTGTGGAGCGAGGACTTCAGCGACGACTTCTTCATGGGCGCCCTGAGTGGTTGGATTCAAGGCGATCCGGTGGTGCATCGCTCACCGCACGTGCATGCCGCAGAGGACCTGATCTTGCCCCATAAGGCCATGTTGGCCGGGACCGAGGTTGCCGACGAGCTGAAGTCCAAGCGCGCGATCTTGGGTGTCTTTGACGAGGGTTGCATGGGAATGTACAACGCCATCATTCCCGACCACCTGCTCAACCCGACGGGCGTGTTCAAGGAACGCCTCAGCCAGTCCGCGCTGTGGGCGGCCATGCGGCAGGTGGGCGACGAAGAAGCCCAGCAAGTGCGGGACTGGCTGGATGCGAAGGGCATGCGGTTCGAGACTGGCCCCAACGAGGAGACGGACCTGACGGATGCCCAGATCCTGTTGCAGTGCAAGATGTACATCGCGGCGCTGCGCATTGCCGACGAGTTTGGCTGCGACACCATCGGTATCCAGTACCAACAGGGGCTGAAGGATATTTGCCCGGCCTCCGACTTGGTCGAGGGCCTGCTCAACAACGTAGACCGGCCCCCGGCAATGAGCGCGGACGGTCGTGTGCTGTTCGAGGGCCAGGCCATGCCGCACTTCAACGAGGTCGACGAGTGTGCCGGCCTGGATGCTTTGGTCACGAACCGCGTGTGGAACAGGCTCGGCTACGATCCTGAAACCACATTGCACGATCTGCGCTATGGCGAGCCCTACACCGTGCGCGGCCGGGAAGAGTTCGTCTGGGTGTTCGAGATTTCGGGATCCGTCCCGCCCAACCACCTGATCGGTGGGTATGCGGGCACCGTCAGCGAACGCCAACCGCCGATGTACTTCCCGCTGGGCGGCGGCACAATCAAGGGCATCAGCAAGCCGGGTGAAGTGGTCTGGAGTCGCATTTTCGTCGAAGACAACCGCTTGAAGGCCGATGTGGGCCTCGCCGAGGTGGTCGAGTTGCCGCAGGAAGAGACCGAGCGGCGCTGGAACATCACCACTCCGCAGTGGCCCATCATGCACGCGATCACAAGGGGTGTGAGCCGCGACAGGATGATGGGCAGGCACAAGTCGAACCACATCCAAGTGGCTTATGCGCCAGATCTGTCGGCAGCCCGCCTGGCGCTGAGCGGAAAGAT
The DNA here is from genome assembly GCA_028819215.1 of Bryobacterales bacterium. Classification (GTDB taxonomy): domain Bacteria; phylum Acidobacteriota; class Terriglobia; order Bryobacterales; family UBA6623; genus VXMF01. The sequence goes on along the minus strand of JAPPMG010000102.1, from coordinate 94,683 downwards.
CGCGGCATTCCGCAGATTAGGAATCGAAGTGTTCGTGTGCGGTACAGGCCACGAGCTCGTGTGATCTCACAGGCCGGACCGATTGGAGTCAAGCTCCGAACGCTGGGACATCGGGCGGCAGAGCAGATCCCGCCCAATGATCCTGATGTGCCCGCTACAATAGCTCTGGACGGGGCGGAGGAGGCCGAGCGCGCGGCGCTCGATCTACACCGCCGACGACATGGAATGACAGGCCCGTTCCTCGTTCTCTTGGCAGGATTCCTGCTGATCGGGCAGCCTTCCGCCGCTCAGCGGCCCTTGGATGAAAGGCAGGCTGCGGTCTGGATCCTAGCCCAAGGTGGGAAGGTCAGACTGGAGGGCAGCCGAGAGGAGATCCGCTCGGCTGCGGATCTGCCGCGCGGGCCTCTGTCCGTCCGCGAAGCAGTCCTCACAGGCACGCTAGTGCATCCGCGGGACTTGCAACGAATCAGCGCATTGAAGGGACTCCGCAGCCTGACTCTGCCTGGCACGATGTGGAATCCCGTCTGCTGCGGAACGCTGGGCAACGTCGACGACAGTGATCTGATCGCCGCGCTGGCTGGGATGGAGTCGTTGGAGTCGCTGCACCTCAGCCATCACTTCATGAGCGTCTTCAAGGGAATCAGAGTGTTCGATCATGCGATCGAGAAGATCACGACCCTAGAGCGGCTGCGTTCCTTGCAGCTGAAATCGACCCGAGTGACCGGGGCGCACCTCGATGCATTCAAGAATCTCGAGCGGTTGGATTTGACGCAGACCGATGTGAACGACGAAGGCTTGGCCAATATTGCCCGGTTACCTCGCCTCAAGACCCTGCGCTTGCGGAGCACGTACATCACCGATAGCGGTCTGGCGGACCTTGCCGATCTTTCCGGTTTGGTCGAGTTGGACCTTGCCGACTTGGAACTGTCCGATGAAGGCGTCGCCCACCTCGCCGGGCTGACCGGGCTGAGAATGCTGAACCTGCGCGGAGCCAAGATCTCTGATGCGGGGCTCGGACACTTAAGCGGAATGCATGAGCTGGTTGAGTTGAGCCTCTATCGAACGCCAATCACGAATGCCGGCGTGCCGCAGTTGGCGGCCCTGCCCAAGTTGAGGAGCATCGACCTGCGTTACTCTCGTACGACTTCGGCGGGAATCGCTGACCTGCGCTCGGCCCGGCCGGAAATGGAGATCCGGTTCGTCGATAGTGTGCCGTCCGGTGCGCCCGTCACGTCGAGCGCACCATCTGTTGGCGATCTGGACGGCTTGCTGGAGTGGGCGCGTTCGATGGGCGGCGATGCCGAACTCATGGCTGATGGGACGGTCTCAATCTCCCTCAGGGCGACCTCTGCCACTGACGGGGTGCTGGGGCCCATCGCCAGATTTCCAGCCGTGACGTATCTTGACCTGAGCGCGACCGAGGTGAGTGATCTCGGATTGCAAGCTTTAGCCTCGCTTCCGAGCTTACGTGTTCTAAAGATTGCAAACACACGCATTACAGATTCCGGACTAGTCCATCTCGAAAAGCTGAGATCACTCCAAGAGCTCGTCTTGGATCAGACTCTGGTCGAAGGCAGGGGGCTCTCGAGCTTGACTTCCTCACACAACCTGCGCAGGCTTTCGCTCGCTGGAACGGCGATCGGCGACGCCGACCTCGAATCGATCGCGGGGCTGTCTCGACTCGAGGCGTTGAATCTGGACTACACCCAAGTGAGCGATCCTGGAGCCGCAAGCATTGCCTCTCTGGAAAGCCTGACTGAGCTCAGGCTGACAGGCACGCGGGTAGGGGACGAGGGCGTGCGCTCGATCGCGTCCCTGCCGCGGCTGCGACTGCTCTCGCTGGCCTTCACGAATGTCACCAGCGAGGGGGTCGGGCACTTGGCTGAACTTGAGGGACTCTCAGACCTTGATCTGGCGAACACTCGCGTCGACGATGCCGGCGCGGATGCACTGGCACCTCTACGCACGCTCCGAAGGCTCAGCCTTGACTACGCCAAGGTGTCTTCCGACGGCCTAGCATCGCTGGCGTCGAGTGCCAATCTACGAGTGCTGAGCCTCGACAACACGGATGTCGACGACGCGGCCATCGAGACGTTGAGCGGCTTTGCGGATCTGACCGCGCTCAATCTTTATCACACCTTGGTGAGCGAGAGCGGCATGCAGTCTCTGCGGAGCGCATTGCCGGACTGCACGATCGCATGGGAACGCGACTCAGCCCAGCCCACCCGTCGCAGGTAGAGCCCATGCGTCTCCGCTTGTGCATCCTTGCCGCTCTCCCGGGCTGCATTCTGTCCGCGGAATCCCTTCCGCACGCAGACATCGAAGCCTGGGTGCTGGACATGGGCGGTGCCGTGGAACGGAATTCCGCGGGCGATCTGCAGACCATCGACCTGAGCCGGAGCTGGGTTACCGACGCCGACTTGCGAAGCCTGGAAGGGGCCGCGAGCTTAGCCAGTCTGAAGCTGGCTCAGACGCACGTCAGCGACAGCGTCCTCGAAGTTGTCGCATCGCTGCCCGCACTCCGCGAATTGGACCTGTTTTTCTGCGAGCACATCACCGACGCAGGTGCTTCGCTCCTGCGCCAGGCGTCGCTGTTGGAGCGGCTCAACCTTCGCGGAACGAAGATCAGCGACTCTGGCGTGAGGTTCTTGACCGAGATCAAGACCTTGGAAGTCCTCGACATCGGGATCACGGAAATCAGCGATGCGTCCGTCGGCCTGCTTGAAGCGTTGCCCAACCTCGAGGGGCTGGCGATTGGCGGCAACAAGATCGGCGAACCCGGCATAACGAGCCTGAGATCGCTGAGGCAGTTGCAACATCTCGATCTCAGCGGCGCACAGGTCACCGACAGCGGAGTCTGGGCGGTGACGGTCACTGACTTGAACCTCGACGAGATCGCAGGACTGCAGAGGCTCGAATCGCTCAACTTAGCAGCGCCCAGCCCTGAATACGTAGAGGCAATTAGCACCGGGGTTCCGCGGCTGCGCGGGGCGATCCGGATCACCGACTTCGGAGCCAAGCAATTGGCAGCTCTCAGCAAGCTGCGCAAACTGAATCTGTCACGGTCATTGCTGACCTCCGAGGGCATTCAGAATCTGCGGGGCCTAGACGATCTGGAAGAGGTGGTGCTATCGCACTCGCGTTCCCTGGACGATTCGGCCGGAACGGCCCTGGCATCCCTGCCTTCGCTGCAAGTGGTGGACGTTTCCTTCACCGCATTCGGTGACAGCAGCATCGCGGCCTTGCGCGAGCATCCCAGCCTGCGGCGATTGATTGCGGTCGGCACGGCCGTGACCGAGGCGGCCGCCTCGGAATTCACAGCGGCAAACCCAGCGCGTGAAGTGATCCGCTAGCGGCTCCGCGGATCGCAGGCTATGCCGTGGCGGCTGGCACGGTGCCGTACGAGGTCGGGAAGTGATCGAGTGGCGCTCCGACTTCGCTGGCCACAGTGCGGTAGAGATCGCCGAATGTACCGGTGACGCGGGTGTGGTGGCCGGGATTGAGTCGGCCGGCATGCCCCGCCAAGATCACCGCGCCGCCACTGTTCTTGTGAGAGTTCGCCTCGGCGTGCTCGTGTACGAAGAGCAGGGCGCTGCTGTCCAGTAGCGTGCCCGATCCCTCCGGAACGCTCTTAAGGCGCGCGACGAGGTAAGCGAATTCCTCGACGTGCCAGCGGCAGATGTCGCGCATTACCTCCTGCTGGCGCTGGCGGTGGGAGCCTCCTAGATGCGAATATTCGTGGTGGCGCGCAAAGGACAGTCCCAGCCACGGAAACCGCGCCAGGCTCTGACACTTCGTCAGCATGTACGACGCCACCCGTGTCTGGCCCGATGCGAATGCGTGCACCAGCAAGTCGCTTTGCAGCTTGGCGATGCGCGGGTAATCGCGGGGGTCGCCGCCTGCTTCGGGCTCGTCGACTTGCCCGGCGTATTCCTCCGGGAATTTCGCGATGGCGCGCTCGATGTCGAATATCGAGGTGAGATACTCGTCGACCCGCCGCGAGTCCTCCTGTCCCAGGCTACCGCTGAGGCTCTGCGCTTGATCGCGCACTACGTCCAAGACGCTTCGCTTGCGGCGAACCCAGCCCTCGTCCAGCTTGCCGAAGAGGCGGTCGAAGAGCCTCTGCGGCACCAGCTCAGGTGGCAGTGCCCGGTTCTTGGCGCTCCAGCTCATGTTTCGCTGCATGCTGGAGCCAAACGACTCCCGGCAGACCCCGATCTGCAGAGACGGGAAACGAGACTCCGTGCCGATCTTGCCGGCGATGACTTGGTCGATCGAGGCCGAACCTGCACCCATCCCGGTGTACTTCGAGCCCGAGACCAAGGCGCTCATGGACCTCTGGTGGCCGTTGCCGACCCCGCTCGTCTGCCCGTTAGGGTTGTCTAAGCCCGAAAGGATCTGGACGTCGTTCTGCAAGCGCGCCAAGGGTGCGAGGCACGGTGTGAGCGAATAGCCGGGCCCTTCGTCGCGGGGAATCCAGTAGCGCTCCGGGATACCGTTCCCGTTGAACCACAAGACAAAGCGCGTCTCGGGCTTGCCGTCGGGGCCCGCGCCGCTCCGGGCGGCGTAGGCCGTGCCCGATGAGTTGAACATGCAGGCCAGCGGCGGAAGGCCCACTTGGACGGCGGTTCCACTCGCGGCCAGCCCCTTTAGGAACGCACGGCGTGGGAGGGCGCGTCTCGGCATGCTCAATCGCTCCAGTCGGTTGCGAGGAACTCTTCCGAGACCACCAGTCCCAAGACCAGTTCCCGGAAGACGAAACCCGATTGTACGAATCGATTATAGGCGCGTTCGATGACGCGCGCATCACGGGCTGCCTCAGATCGCCCGAACAAATAGCGGAAAAGCTGTCTGACAACGCATTTCTGGCAGATCGGCGACTGCGCCAGTATGCGGCCGACGTCTCGCGGCGTCTGGAATTCTGAATCGGCGATGCCCGCAATGAACCCGGTCGAATCGATCGGTAGCGAATGGTCGGTCGGCTTGGCGCCTTCGCGCTCCTGCTGGGGAGTGGGCTCGATGCGTACCGGCTCGAGCTCGCGATATGCCCCTACAGTGTCGAAGTGCTCGAATCCGTAGCCAATCGGGTCCACCAGCTTGTGACAGGACGCGCAGACCGGCTGCGAAGCGTGCAATTTTTCCATCGTCTCGCGGACCGTCATGGGGCGCTCGCCTAGAGTCAGCGGAGGAAGAGACGTGTCCACACCGGGCGGTGGAGGGGGGATGGCCTGGCAGAGGAAGTGCTCGCGGACGAACAGTCCGCGCTCGGTCGGCGACGTATGGATCGGCTTGCCTGTCTGCGCCAGAAACGTGCCGTGTCCGAGGACGCCGCTGCGCGTCGAGTCCGCCGGGTAGGCAGTCTTGCCGAACGGAACGCTGGGATCTGGCATGCCGTAGACGTTAGTCAGGAAGTCGTCGACGAATGTGTAGTCGGCGGTGTAGAACGCCCGGAAGTCGAGGTCGCCCCAGGCTAGGTGCCGGAAGAGTCGACGAGTCTCCTCAGTCATGCTCTCGGTGACTTCCCGGCCGAAGTCACGGAACCGGTTGCGATCCTTGACCGAGTTCAGCAGGCGATCAAAGCGCATCCACTCCGAGAGGAAGTGATCGAATGTCTCACGGGCACGGCCACTTGCCAGCATCCGCTTGGCATGCGCTTCGACTGACGAGCGGGCATCGAGTTCGCCGGCGGCCGCAGCGGCAAGCAACGCTCGGTCGGGCGGAGCATTCCACAACGCGTAAGCGAGCCGTGAGGCGATCGCGAAAGGCTTGGAGTGGCCATCGCCTGCGCTGGGCACCAAGAACAAGAAATGCGGCGACTGCAGCATGGCCTCGATGACGGCGGACGCACCGGACAGAAAGCTGTTGCCTTGCCCTGCCCACAGGAGAAGCAGCTCTACATGGGCCTCGCGTTCGGTTTCGGTCAGAGGGCGGCGAAATGCCTTGGCACCGAATTCGCTCACGAACGCTTCGGCACAGCCACGGTCGGTGGGGCCGCTGGGCTCGCACGGAAGAAGTCCCTGCTCATCGCCGAACCGAAAGGCGTTTCGTCCCAGCCGCTCCGCAACTTGGCCGTACAACTCGGCCAGAGACGGCGTGATTGCCTGCGCGGAGGCTTGGTTGGTGTAGCCGTTGACGTAGTCTTCCGAGGGAAAGTTGCGAGACGGCCCGCTGTCGTCACCAAGCAGGTCCCGCACGGTGTTGTCGTATTGGAAGTGCGTGAGCCTGCGGATGGGTTCGGAGCGACTTTCCTGCGGGGCGGCTTCGATGGATCGATTCTCGGGGTCTAGGGAAGCCAGATACTCGACCCAACGGCGCAGCAAGCGCTCGTCCTCGCTATCGACGGAGATGAGCGGGCCGCCCGTATGCGGGATCCTGTTGGTGGGCTTTAGCAACAGCAGGGACTGGCCGATTTCCGTCCGGTTCACGAGACGATGCAGTCCCAAGCCGAACCGCTGGAGTACCTCTTCGGGGGCACCGGTCTCCGGAAACTGAAGCCTCGTGCCCGATGCCACGCCGGAGCTGCTGTGGCAAGCGCGGCAGTTCTTCGCCTCGAGGCGGGGGTATAGATCGACCGCGAAGTCTAACGAGACCTCGGCGCACGGAGCGGCCATTGCCAGCAGCGATGCGAACGCTATCACGCTGGCGCTGCGGTGCGCGGGTCGAATCAAGCGGGCAACGCGTAGCATTGTCGTGGAGAGGTGCCCGGCAGCGAATGACGGTCCTGCCGCGAAGCGGGGCAAGTCTCGCTCCACTATAGGCGAATGTTAGTCTGAGCACAGGTCGGCCACCGCAGCTAGGGGCGTATGACATAGTGGGTGTCCATCGCCCGCGCCACATTGCCGACATCTGTAAACGACTCAACCCTGAGCCGATTCCTTTCAGGGAACGGCAGACTTCTGCTGTAGGGACGGGCGCGGCATTCTCGGTGTTCCCAAAGGCTGGCTCCATGAATCGACTGCGGCTGCTGTATCGGTTGATTTGCAGGCCCTTGATTCGGGAGCCGTTCCGCACTGCGCTGACCGCCGCGTGTGTGGCATTGGGTGTGGCTGTCGTCGTAGCGATCGATTTGGCCGGCGAGGCATCTGTTGGTTCCTTCGAATCCTCGCTGGAATCGCTCCAAGGCACCGCCGACTACGAGATCTCCCAAGTGGGGGGCATCCCCGAATCCGTGTTCGGCGGGTTGGTCCGGCTGCCAGGGCCGCAGCGGTTCTCACCCCGCATCGAAGGATATGCCGCGGTAGAGGCGACAGGAGAGCGTCTGCCGCTGTTTGGAGTGGACCTGATTGGCGACCAGACCATGCTGGGCAGCATTGACCTGTCCAATCCCAGCGTTAGCGACTTCGATGACGAGCGCGTGGTCTGGATCTCGGAGTCAGTCGGGGCGCAAGTAGGGGAGCGAATCGATCTAGCCATCAACGACCGGGTCGAGTCCTTCACCGTGCTGGGTCTGCTCGGAGCCACGGATGACAGTGGAAAGGCTGTCGCCAGCATGGTCGTGCTGGATATCGCCTTGGCGCAGCGGTTACTGGACCGGATCGGATTCCTTGACCGCATCTATGTCCATGTTCCGCGCGACGATCCAACGGACTGGGAGGCACTTCTCAAGGAGCATGTCCCGGCCGCGGCAGCTGTAAGTGCATCAGGCACTAGGACACATCAGAACCGCAAGCTTCTCAATTCGTTCCGGTGGAATCTTCGAGTGTTGAGTTATATCGCGCTAATCGTTGGCGCGTTCCTGATCTACAACACGATCTCAGTGTCGGTCGTGCGGCGGAGAAGCCAGATCGGGGCGGCGCGGGCACTTGGCATGCCGGCGCGAACGATCCAGTGGGGATTTCTTCTCGAGGCCGGACTCTTTGGGCTGGTGGGCACTCTGGCTGGACTGGTCCTAGGACGAGCGCTGGCGGTGGGAGCGGTCGAGTTGATGGGGCGCACCGTGTCGACGCTCTATGTCGGCAGCCAGCCGGGAGAGATTGCGTTCCGACCGGAGTCTTTCCTGGTTGCCAGCCTTGCAGGCGTCGGAGTCTCGATGCTGGCGGCCTGGCGGCCTGCACGGGAAGCCTCGTCTGTGGCACCGGTCGAAGCGATGGCGAAGGGCAGGGAAGAGTATGCGGTCGCAGCCACGCGAACCGTGTGGGCGATCCGGGCGGCAGTGCTTGGCGGCCTAGCCACGTCACTGTGCTTCGCGCCAGCTTGGGACCGGCTCCCCTACGGAGGATTCGCAGCAGCTGTGTGCCTGATTGGGGCGGCTGCGATGCTCGTGCCATTCGTCGCTGGATTCTGCCTGAGACGAATGACAGGCCCGGTGCTGCGCTTGTTCGGCGTGGCTCCGATGCTGGGAGTGCAAATCCTGTCTCAATCTCTCAAGCGTACGTCCGTAATCGTTGCAGCAATGGCAGTTGCGACCGCCATGATGGCCAGCGTCGGGATCATGGTTGGCAGCTTGCGCGACACATTGTCTGTGTGGATGGGCAACCAGCTGCAAGCCGACTTGTACATTCGGTCTGGGGAGTCTCTCGGTACCGAGGACTCCGCCACGTTCTCGGAGGAGGTTGCGGGCCTGGTCGAGGCGTTGCCGGAAGTCGACGCGGTGGACCGGTTCCGTCGGTACTCGATCAGCTACGGCGGCCTGCCTGCAAACCTTGCACTCGCAGACTTCCGTGTGCATCCCGGCCGATCTCAGATGCAGATCTTGCACGGACCGGACATACCGACGATGTGCCGGCAGTTGGTCTCTAGCAAGAGCGTGATCATCAGCGAGCCATTTAGCAACAAGCATGGCCTCAAGGTCGGCAGCACTTTGGCTCTGCCGATCGGCGACGGCGCGGAAGAATTCGAAGTCGCGGCGGTCTACTACGACTATTCCGCCGAGCAAGGCTACGTCATCGGGCATCGAGGCGTGCTGATGGACTACTTGCCTGACCCACAGCTGACTAGCGCGGCTGTGTATCTCGCCGATGGTTCCGATCTCGAAGCGGCTAGGTCCAAGATCATTGAGACTGTGGCCGGCCGCCGTGTACGGGTCGCGCGCAACCGCGAGCTGCGCGAACGGGCGAACGAGGTGTTCGACCGAACCTTTGCCATCACATATGCGCTGGAGGCGGTGGCAATCCTAGTGGCGATTCTGGGCATGGCAGGTGCGTTGCTGACCTTGGTCATAGACCGCAGGACTGACCTAGGCGTATTGCGGATCCTAGGCGCCACGAAGATCCAGGTCCGCCAGCTCGTGCTGGCCCAAGCGGGTCTACTTGGGCTGCTCTCGAACATGATCGGTCTCGTCTTGGGCGGAGCGCTCTCAGTGATTCTGATCAAGGTAATCAACAAGCAATCTTTCGGTTGGACGATACAGTTTCACTGGCCGTCGGGCCTATTGCTGGGTGCTACCACCCTGATCCTTGTCGCGAGCGTCATCGCGGGGCTGTATCCGGCCCGGATCGGATCTCGCCTTGACCCTGTCGAAGTACTCCACGAGGGATGAGGCATCTACCGCGATCGTTACAAGGCGTTCAGCTGATCTAGTGCTAGCATTCTGCAATGGAGCATAGGATTGAGCCCGAAGTATCTTGGTGGCTGGCTCCATGGAGCCGCAAGAAGACGTCCGAGAAGGTTGTACTCCTCCTAGGGCTTGTATGCGCTGTATTTCAAACCCTCGAATGGTATGAGAAGGGCTATGTAGTCTACTGGTTCACGGTGCCGCTGTTCTGGTACTCGTTGGGTTGGGCCTACTTCTCGCAGTCGGGATCGCGCGAGGTGATTGTCATTACCGAATTGAAGCTGAATGACTCACGGTCGGTTCAGGCCGAGCGCCGCTTGCAGGCACTCAAGTGATCAACAGCACCCCCAGCTCACTAGTGCGTGGGATGCATCGGGACCGTCGACTGATTTCACTCCAGCCTGAAGCTGATGTCGGCCGCCGGTGCGGAGTGGGTCAGCGCCCCAACAGAAATATAGTCGACGCCAGCTTCAGCATAGCCTCGGATGGTTGCTAGGCCGACGTTGCCGGATACCTCCAACTTCGCCCGGCCCGCAACGTGCTCTACTGCCTCTGCAACTTGTTGAGGGGAGAAGTTGTCCAGCAGGACATGGCGGATTCCGCAGCGAAGCGCCTCGTCCAACTCCGCCCGGTCACGAACCTCGACCTCGATGGCGCGACCCGTAGGCCGACAGTTCTCAACAGCTTGTGTGAGGCCGCCTGCGGCATCAACGTGATTGTTCTTGATCAGCACCGCGTCAAAGAGTCCCAAGCGGTGATTCGTGCCACCGCCGGCACGGACGGACAGCTTGTTGATCACGCGCATGCCGGGGCTTGTCTTGCGTGTGTCCAGAAGGGTGCAGCCTGTTCCTTCAATCGCTTCTACGAACCGACTCGTCAAGGTGGCAACGCCGCAAGCCCGTTGGAGGAAGTTTAGGGCCGTCCTCTCCATGGTCAAGAGTCTCCGGGTCGCTCCGGCGACCTTGGCGAAGACTTGGCCCGCACACAAACGTGTGCCATCGTCCTCCAAGATCTCGACCGTCTCTTCCTGAAAGATGATTCGCAGGAGCTCAGTGCCAGCCAACGTTAAGTCTTGCTTAGGCAAGAAATAGCCTACGCTCTGCGAGTCTACGGGCACACAGGCCTCGGTAGTTACGTCGCCGGCACCAACATCCTCGGCCACCGCGAGCCGGATGAGCTCTCGAACCTGTGGATGATCCCAATGCAGCATGGTCTGACGTTCTGACTAGCCTTGGCGTATCCGGGACTTCAGGTCACTCGCTCGGACGCTTGCTGGAAGAGCAGTCTGGAGGCTGTATCGATCACTCTAAGTGTCGGTGCAGAAACATGGTATCTGTCGGCGAGCTCCAGCACAGCGCCCATTAGCGCATCCAACTCCGCGACACGCCCCTGTTCCAAGTCTTGGAGCATGGATGGTTTATGATTTCCCGCCGCGCGCGCCCCGGCGATGCGGCGTTCGTTGGAGAGCGCGATCTGGACGCCAACTGCTGAGGCAACCTGTCGCACTTCGTCCATGATCGCCTCTATCAGGCGTAAGCCTTGGGGGGAATCGGTCAGTTCGGCCAGTGTCGTGCGGGTCAAGGCGCAGAGAGGATTGAACGCTGCATTGCCCATGAGCTTGACCCAGAGTTCATGGCGGATGTCGTTGCGCAGCGGTGCCTTGATGCCGACGTCCCGCAGTGCCGACGAAAGTAGGCGTATGCGCTCGCTACGCTCCCCGGAGGGCTCTCCCAGGGGCAAGCGCGCACCGGAACTGTGGGTAACGATGCCGGGGCCGGCCATGGAGCACGAAAAGTAGACGATCGCTCCTAGCACGAGCGGTGCAGGGATATGCTTCGCGACCACGCCTCCGGGGTCGACACACTCGATGGGCGTGTCGTCACTAGGCACACCGTAGAAGTACCACCACGGCAGGCCGTTCTGCGTCGAGACGAAGGTCGTGCCGGCACCCTTCAGGGGCTCGACGAGTGGTGCAATGTGCGTCAGCGAGCTGGCCTTAACAGCCAAGATTACGAAGTCCGATGGACCGACCTCGGTCGCAGATGAGGTTGCATGCACCCCGTAGCGCTTCTCGCCGAACACCTCGCTGCGAATCAATAGGCCTTGCTCGCGCTGGGCGTCCAGGTTTGCTCCGCGTGCGATGAAGTGGACATCATGCCCGCCTTCTAGCAAACGGGCGCCCAAGAAGCCACCGACCGCGCCGGCACCGTAGATCGCGAACTTCACCGTGCGTAGCCTAGCCCAGCGCCTTGCGCACGGCATCCTCCAATGCGTCTAGGGCATCGGAGAAGAAGTGATCGCTGGCCTCAACCCAGGTCAGCTGCTTGGGCTCGCCCGCCATGTCGAAGACGCGCTCCATGTTGCTACGGGAACCGAACTCGTCCTGAGTGCTGTGCACGAAGTGCTTGGGGCACCCGCATCCCTCTAGAAAACTCATGTCGTCGTCCCGATTGACGGGAGTTCCAACGGCGACGACTCGCTCCACGGACGGGTGACCACAGCAGACAGGCAAGCTGACTCTCGACCCAAACGAGAACCCGCCAACAGTCAGGGGGACGCCCGCATAGCGTTCCTGCATGTATTGCATCGCCGCTCTGAGGTCGTCCTGTTCGCCCCGGCCGGCATCATAAGTGCCCGAACTTGCTCCAACGCCGCGGAAGTTGAATCGCAGCACGGCCGCCCCGATGCTGCGGCCAGCCTTGGCAATGCGGAAGGCGACCTTGTTGTGCATCGTCCCGCCGTACTGGGGGTGGGGGTGGCAGACCACGAGGGCACGCTCGATTCGATTGGGAGGCTCGGGTTCTTCGAGAAGTGCCTCGAGCCGCCCCGCTGGGCCTATGAGAAAGATGGATTGCAGCTTGCGGGCCATGACTTACAGATTCGGGAGCGCAATATCCACAGAAACGGAATTCACGGAGTTCGGGGACAGCCGGCGAATCTATCATAGGTTCGGGCCGTGCTCCGGTTCGGACAGCACCGGATAGCCCTCAAGCAACCATGCATCAGAGCCGAATCTCCCACCTATTTTCGCAATCGCAGGTGACGGTGCTGGCAGTGGCCTGCCTGTCGCTCCTATTTGGGGCATGCTCTTCGTCCGAGACGTCCGCACTGCCGGAACAACCCAATGTGCTGTTCATCGTCGTAGACGATCTGAACGTTGCACTGGGCACGTATCAGGACTATCCGACAGCCAAGACCCCCAACCTCGACCGGTTTGCATCTGAGGGGGTGCAATTCGACAGGGCCTACGCACAGGATCCGGTCTGCAACCCGTCTCGGACGTCCTTCCTCAGCGGCCGCCGGCCTGCTACCACGAACGTCTACGGAAACTTCGTAGAGCCGCGCAGTCACCTCGGCGACGTCGTGATGCTGCCCGAGTACTTCAACGAGCACGGATACTTCACCGCAAGGGTGGGGAAGGTAGCCCACGGCAGGTACGAGGCTGCCGTGAAATGGGACATCTCCGAGAATGCAGCCCGGCGGGAGCACTACCTTCCGGGAGTGGACCACTCCGAGGTCCGTGACAACACGTGGATCGAGGGTTCGGACGATGGCCTGTCGCGGGCGGAAATCTTGGGGTACCTAGACCGTCCTACCGGGATGCCGTTGAGTTGGCGGGCCACCGACGAGACCGAAGCCGAGACCCCCGATGGCCAGACTACGCGGCGTGTCATTGAACTGTTGCGGGAGAATCGGGACGGGCCGTTCTTTATAGCGGCTGGCTTCCACAAACCGCACCAGCCTTGGGTAGCGCCCAAGGAGTTCTTCGAGCAGCACCCGATCTCAGAAGTCGTCGCGCCCGACGAGCCAGCGACGACACTGCCGACATTCCGGCCCCAGCGCTAGGCAACTATCCGGAAGACAAGGAACACAGCGAGGAGCAGGTGCGCCAAGCGATCGCCGCCTACCACGCGACGGTCACGCTGATGGATGTCCAAGTCGGTCTGCTGATGGAGGCGCTGGCTGAACTTGAATTGGAAAGCTCCACCATTGTGGTCTTCGTCAGCGACCACGGCTTCCATCTCGGAGAGCACGGCGGGCTCTGGCGCAAGCACACGCAATTCGAGGAATCGACGAGAGTTCCATTGATCGTGCGAATACCTGGCGGAGTGTCCGGCCGGACCACGAGCGCGTTGGTCGAGCTCGTTGACCTCTACCCAACCTTGGCCGATCTCTGCGGACTGCCGTCTCCCGAAGGCATGGAGGGCATCAGTTTCCGGCCCGTTCTTGAAGACCCGGACGTTCCTTGGAAGAGCGCGATTTTCTCGGAAGCGCAGCGGCGTGGCGCGCATGGACGATCAGTGCGGACTGCGCGCTATCGCTTTACGGAGTGGACGCCGCTTAAGGGTGATGGTGACCCGCAATTCGAGCTATACGATCTGGACAGCGATCCCAAGGAGTACGACAACCTAGCTGGCGATCCAGAGCACCAGTCCACTATGGACCGCCTTGCCGCGGTCCTTCGGAACGGATGGAAAGCCGCGCTGCCTGGCGTCAGCGAAGGTGGCGGGGAACTATACTCTGCGGCTGGCGATCAGGCCCAGTGAAACGGAGACAATCGAGATGAACATATTCTTCCAAACTACTGACTGCGGGAGATTTGGCCCGAGGCTAGGATCGTGCGTCTGCCGCATTGCGCTAGCGACGGCTCTGTTCGCTGCAGCCGCGGTCGGCCAACCTACCCCGCGAGCCGAATTCGCGCCGGTGGTCGACGATCCGATGCTTCCCAGGGTGCTGATCATCGGGGATTCCATTTCGATCGGCTACACCCTGCCATTGCGGGCCGCGCTAGATGGAATTGCCAACGTGCATCGTCCTCCGGAGAACTGCGCGCACACGTGGAAGGGGCTCGAATCAATCGACCGCTGGCTCGGGGAGGGGAAGTGGGACCTAATCCACTTCAACTGGGGCCTACATGACCTCAAGTATGTGGATGAAGAGGGTAAGCTCGCGCTCCCGCCCAAAGGCAAGCAGGTGAGCACCGTGGGCGAGTATGCGGCGAATTTGGAGAAACTGCTCCAGCGGCTGAGTCAGACCGGCGCAACACTGATCTGGCGTCCCACCACTCCGGTGCCTGAGGGAGCCCAAGGGCGGGTGCCAGCGGACTTGGCCAAGTACAACGGCGCTGCAAGGAAAGTGATTGAGCGTCATGGTGTTGAAGTCGATGACATGAACTCATTTATTAAGGGCCGCAACGTCCCGCACGTGCGGCCTGACAACGTACATTTCTCGAAGGATTCCTCGGCACTGCTGGCCGGAAACACCGCAGAGTTGATTCGCCGGAAGCTCAAGTCAGACTGAAGGACTAGGCAGCTTTCAACTGAACTTGCCGCGTCTTCCGGACTTGGCACTCAAGGCCCCCCTGGCACGAAGGGGGCGTCGACCGCTCTAGGCAGACGGAACCTGCGACGAATCTCTCCGACTCTGGGTCACGGGATCGAGGGGCAGCTGGGAAACAAGGGCACAACGACAGCAGTAACGGCAGCGACGCTCGAGACAGCGAACACATTTTTGGGAACCGAACCTCGTCTCGAGTCGCAGGTCGGAATTTTCGATTCCCGGCCCCGGGTTCGGGTACGAGTTCCAAGAGCATTCGGTCACGGAGATTCGTATCGCTGTATCCGTGCCGAGGTCGCAGGTCAGGGCTTAGCCCTCCGCCGAGTGCAACACATTCGCTCTAGCCGACCGGAGTAAGGTTATATGGAATTGGGGGTTCCACGCCAGCCCAGCTGTGCCTCCGCGTGGTTGTGACTAAGAGCGCCGCTGCCCCTGCGAATCCACGAATCTTGTGGCCATTGGGGACTCAAGTGCAGTGCTCTTTGGGAGATGGCCTACCCTACACTGTGGCGCGCCAAGCTGATGAACCCATGCGCCTTGGCCACTCCCGCCGCCATTGACGCCGACGCCAATGACGCCTATGCTAATGACTGGTGTGGCCCTGCAAACCGTTGTGGAGACTCCAGCGTATCTCGCGGCTGCCCGTGGCGTTCTATCCGAAGATCTCCGTGCCACGATCGTCAACATGGTGGCCGAGAACCCCGAGGCGGGCGTGCCGCTCGGTGGCGGCATCCGAAAGGTCCGGATCGCCCTTCCCGGACGCGGCAAGCGCGGCGGCGCACGAGTGGTGTTCCTGTTCGCAGGCGACAAGCTACCGGTGTTCTTGCTTACCGTCTTCGCCAAGAACGAGAAAGCAAGTCTCAGCGTGGAGGAACGTAGGGCGTTGATCCAAGCCGCGAAGTCTGTTATTGCGGACTATAGGAGAGCTTCATGACCAAAGCGTTCGACAAGATCATGGCCGGGCTAGATGAGGCACAGGCGTACCTGAACGGCGAACGTGCTGGATTCACTGTGCACCAAGTCGAGGTGCCCGACCCCGATGTGGTCGCAATAAGGAGCAAGACGGGGCTGTCGCAACCGGCCTTCGCTCAGAGCATCGGTATCCCGCTCGGAACACTGAAGAATTGGGAGCAGGGTCGTCGCCGGCCGGAGGGGCCGGCTCGCGTTCTACTTGCGTTAATTGATAAACGACCGTCAATCGTCCAAGATGAGTTGGGCCGCTGACGGGACGAGGACGCTCCGACTGGGCAAAGGCTGAAGCCACCGTCTAGACCGACCGGCTCCACGAGGCTGGGAAGGCGCAGTACCACAGCACTCAACGCCATTACGCCGCTGGGGTGCTGGACGGGTGAGCAGAATCAGGCATCCTGCGATCAATGCCAATGCACGACATGCCCATGGCTAGCAAACAACCGCCCCGAGAAGAGGGTGCTAGCCGTACAGGCTCCGGAAGCTAGAAGCAGCCTCGCAGTGGTTCAACTCTCGCCCCGCGCACTGTTGACGAAATTATCGGGTGGATAGTCGAGGTCGCGCGACCGGACCGGATCCTCATATTCAGGTCGGCCGCGAAAGGAGAAATGACTCGGCCCGCTGAGTCTTCCTCGTCCGTGATACTATCGCTGCGATCGCCATGACATCTCGACGCAGGTTCATGCAGGCCACCGTCGGCACGCTGGCCGCTTCCGCCCAAGCTCAAAGCGACGACCTCGACCGTCTGCTAGCCATTCCTGGCCCTGGTCGAGTGAGAACTGTACTGGATACGGACACCTACAACGAGATTGATGACCAATATGCGGTTGCCTACAGCTTGCTGTCGCCGGAGCGATTGTCGATTGAGGCGATCTACGCCGCGCCATTCGTCAACGATCGCTCGCCATCCGCTGCTGTAGGAATGGAGAAGAGCTACGAGGAGATCCTGCGGCTGCTCAGCTTCTTCGCCGATGCTGACCCTGGCAATGTGTTTCGTGGCTCAAGCCAGTTCATGAAAGGGAAGGGCCAGCCAGTCGAGAGTGATGCCGCGGGCGACTTAATCGAGAAGGCGCTGAAATCCAGCGACGAGCCTCTCTATGTTCTGACCATCGGCTGCCCTGTGAATGTATCGTCAGCCATTCTGATGGAGCCGAGGATCAAGGACAGGATGGTTGTCGTCTGGCTCGGAGGCACCACGCATTATTGGCCTTCAGCAAGGGAGTTCAACCTGCAGCAAGATGTGATTGCCTCGCAAGTGTTGTTCGACAGCGGAGTCCCATTGGTCCAGATCCCGACCAAGAACGTTTCGGAGCATCTGAAGACGACGGCGTCCGAGTTGGAGCAATTCCTGGGCGGGCGCTCGCGGATAGGCGATTACCTGTATGGCCAGTTTCTCCAGTACCAGGCTGTAAGAACCAAGGGACGAAACACCGGATTTCCGTATTCCAAGGTCATCTGGGACATTTCGGCGATCGCATGGCTGAACAACCCCGCCTGGGTCCCCTCGGAAATCGTGTCAAGCCCCGTGTTGACCGATGACATGCGCTGGAAGACCGTATCCGGCCGACACGACATCCGGGTCGCGAACAATTGCAACCGCGACCTTATTTTCAACGACGTGTTTGATCGGCTCACGAGCCTTAGGGACCCTGATGCGTAGCACTTGATTGCAGCGCAATCGGGGGATAAGCTTATTCCTAACGGGAAGGTGGGACAATGGCAAGCATCACAATCCGCCATCTCGACGACGACGTAAAGACCCGACTTCGGATTCGTGCCTCCGCCAACGTTCATTCGATGGAAGAGGAGGCGCGGATTATCCTTCGCGATGCGGTCGCTCGGAAAGACGAACCGGAGAACCTCGCCAGTTTCATCCGTGAGTGTTTTGAGCCCTTCGGCGGTGTGGAACTGGAACTACCGCCACGGGGGCCAATGCGCGAGCCTCCTGATTTCAGTTGAGGCTCATGAATGTTCGTTCTCGACACCAACGTAGTATCCGAACTGATGCGTCGGGCGCCCGATCCCGTTGTTGCGTCCTGGGTTGAAAAACGTACTACGTCGAGCTTGTTTCTGACAGCTGTGACCGAGGCCGAATTGCGCTTTGGTCTTGCTGTCATGCCAATGGCAAACGCCGAGCCCGCCTTGCGGCAGCCCTTGAACGGATGCTGGAACTGGGCTTTGCAAATCGCGTCCTACTGTTTGATAGCAGCGCGGCTTGTGCCTATGCCGAGATTGCGGCCACACGACGCCGGCTAGGCCGGCCCGTGGCAGCAGCCGATTGCCAGATTGCAGCAACCGCTCGGTCATGTGACATGGCGGTGGCGACGCGCAACATTCGGGACTTCCAGGAGAGGGGGATAGAAATCTCTAGCCCATGGGAGGGTGTGTAAGAGGCGCGGCCGACGCCTTTTCGAGTGTCGAGGTTGATGCTCGGTCTACGATTCGGGCTGGAACCTCACCGGCTAGGTGAATCTCCACTTGGGATGCGTGGTGGAGGCGGCGGGAATCGAACCCGCGTCCGAGAAAGGCCACTGCAAAAAGCCTACATGCTTAGTTCATTCCAAGATCTCAACTGCAGGCTGTGAATGAACAAGCTACCTGCGGCCCAGCCTGATTGATCTCGGTCACTAGACTCCAGGCGGAAGTCTCGAGACCTATCTCGCAAGATGACGTCTTGTACCGATGTGCGAGCCCAACGGCGAAGACGGCTACCTAAGCTTAGGCAGCGTGTGCAAACTGCATGTCGTTGGCAGTTCTTTTGTTCCGATCGTTTAACGGGTGCTCGGAACCCGGCATGCCTCTAAGCAGCGACTGCGATCTCGTCGAATCCTTTACGCCCCCCTCTAGCCACCTTCAACTTGCAGGTGGCTGTTCGCAGTATACACGCCAGTAGACGAAATTGCTCGCGCTCAGGTCTTGCTTCTCGGAAGCATGGCGGAGGGACCTTACACCGATGGTTCCTGCCCCCAAGTACAATGCCGTCATGTTGGAGGCCGAGCTCAAGCTTTGCATCAAGGACCGGGAGCTCTCCCTCGTAGTCGGCGATATCACGAAGATCCCTGCGGATGCCATCGGGAACGCGGCTAACTCTAGGCTCGCGGGTGGCGGCGGAGTCGATGGTGCGATCCACCGCGCCGGTGGGCCGGCGATCATGCAAGAGCTGGACCAGATCCGAGCCCGGATCGGCCAATGTCCGGCCGGAGATGCAGTCGCCACTCATGCCGGTAGGCTGCCAGCTCAGTGGGTAATCCACGCAGTTGGTCCCGTCTACGGGGACGGGCGGAGTGGTGAACCATTGGCTCTCCGATCGTGTTACGAGCGTTGTGTTGAGCTTTCGGACGAACTCGGCGCTCGCACCCTTACGCTACCCGCCATCAGTACGGGGGTATATGGCTACCCGATGGATCTAGCAGCGAAGGTTGCGGTGAGCGCGGTCGCGACCAAGCTAAGTGGAGATGAGACAAGAGTTGAGCGCGTGACCTTCGTGCTGTTCGATGACATTGCCTTCCGGCGATTCGCTGACGCGACACTCGACATGATGCCGACCCTAGCGTCTTGACTTCCACGACTGCTGGGACGGTCATTACTACCCGGTCCGTAGGTCGTGGATCAGCGGCATGCGTGTCGCCGGTTGAGGAACAGCATTGCCGCACCCGTCGCCATGCGCGTCCCAGTGAAGATTGCAGTCAGAATCCCGGTGATAGACTCGGCATTGGCCGGAAAGACAAAAATCCTGCTAGCGATCGTCATTGTTTCCAACTCCATTGGCAACGTTGTACTCAGCTACGGCATGCGAGCGGTCGGTGATATCAGCTCGTACTCGCCGGCCAGCCTGGTTTCCTCGGCAATAGCGGCCTTTGCGAATCCGTGGGTGTTGCTCGGCACGACCTTGCTTGTGCTGTTCTTCGCAGCCCACACGCTGTTGCTGACCTGGGCCGACCTCAGCTACGTGTTGCTCGTCACGTCTTGTGGCTATGCGCTCGTTGCTGCGCTCGGCGCGATCATCCTCGACGAGTCGATCTCTCCGCTCCGATGGTGTGGGATCGCGCTGGTTTCGTGCGGGGTAGCACTCGTGGCTTCTACTCCCGCATCGACATCCGAGGGACGTCCGTGACAGCCTTCCTGCTGATGCTAGTTGTAGGGGGCGGGGTAGTCGGGGACCTGCTCAAGGCCCACGGAATGCGCCTGCAAGGCGCTCCGCCGACACTGGGGCCCACCGCGCTGGCCAGATTCGGCATAGCGACCATCCGCAATGCCTGGTTCTTGCTGGCACTGGTAGCGTATGCGATCTCATTCTTCGGCTTTATGGCCTTGCTCTCGATCCGGGACGTGAGTTTCGCGGTCCCCGCGACCGCATTGGGCTACGCCCTGGAGACCCTGCTCGCCCGCTTGTTCTTGCACGAGCAGGTGAGCTTGCGCCGCTGGGCCGGCGCCGCGCTGGTCGTTGCTGGGGTCGCGCTTCTCGCCTGAGTCGGTTCGTTCGCGAGCTGCCCCTGCGAGCTTCCCGCCCATCGGACCGATCATCATACTCAGGCCGCGGCCGCCTGCTGTCCGAGCGGAAGGATCGGGCCTCCGCCGGACGCCCCGACGTCGATCCGCGTGGTGTCCTCCGATCGTCACGACCACCGGCGCTGGGCCGGGCCGCACGCCCTCTCCCGTATCGCTTTTCTCCCGGCAGATTGGCGCTTCGCCGGACCGCCCCGCGCGGCCTCCGTTCTGCCTCTGGCTCGGAATATTCCCGGTCGCGTTCGGCGCTGGGCTCGTAGTTGCGTAGGCGCTCT
Source organism: Bryobacterales bacterium (assembly GCA_028819215.1). Classification (GTDB taxonomy): domain Bacteria; phylum Acidobacteriota; class Terriglobia; order Bryobacterales; family UBA6623; genus VXMF01. The sequence goes on along the minus strand of JAPPMG010000102.1, from coordinate 74,103 downwards.
ACCTCTTTCGGAAGCAACTCGCGAACTTGGCGTGGCTCGAGACCTTTGAGCGTTAGGCTGCCGATGCGAACGCGCCGAATCTTTTCCACCAGGAAGCCAATCCGTTCGAACATGCGGTGGATCTGCCGGTTGCGACCCTGGGTTAACGTAACCTCAAACCACGGGTTCTCGGCCGTGCGGGCCAGCCGAATGGATTCAGGACGGGCCAGACGGCCGTCTAGCCGGATTCCCTGGCGTAGCTTTTGGATTGCTTCCTCGGGCGGAAATCCGCTGATCTTAACCGCATAAGTCTTTGGAATCCTGTTCTTTGCCGAGAGAAGTTCATTGGAAAAATCACCGTCGTCCGTCAGAATCAGCAGCCCCTCGGTGTTGAAATCTAACCGTCCGACTGGGTGTAGTCCCTTGGCGGCTCCCGCCCCTAGCAAGTCCATGACGGTAGGCCGCCCTTCGGGATCATCAGTTGTGGTGACACAGCCCTTGGGCTTGTGCATTGCCAGATAGCGTCTCGTGCCGCTATCGCGCAGGACCTTGCCGTCGACGCGCACGGTGTCTTCGGCAGCGTCTGCCCTCGAGCCCAGTTGTGTGGCGACCTCGCCGTTGACCGTGACGCGGCCAGCCAGGATCAGCTCTTCGGCCTTGCGGCGCGATGCGATTCCCGCCCGCGCAATAATCTTCTGCAATCGTTCAGACATGACACGTATCTCCCCTTGAAGGGGAAGCTTCTGGCTTCGGGAGCGGCCGTCTGGACGGCGATCGGAGTCCCCGTCAGCTTAGGCTTCTTGCTCCCCGTCGCCGCCCTCGGCAACCTGTTGGTCCTCGTCCAGCGCGGCACGACTCAGCGCCTCCATTTCTTTGAGGGTGGGCAATTCCTTCAAGTCGCTGAGCCCGAATTGCAGCAAGAAGTCCGGAGTGGTCTTGTAGCGCATTGGCCGTCCGATGATCTTCTTGCGTCCGGCGGTAGTGATCAGCTTGTGGCTCAGCAGCGTGTGAACCACGCCGCTCGCATTGACCACGCCCCGAATGGCTTGAATCTCCGGCAATGTCACGGGCTGGCGGTACGCCACCACCGCCAAGGTCTCGAGTGCGGCCTTCGACAGACGCAGCTTGGGCCGCACTGTCTTCACGAACGCCCTGACGGCCTCGTGGTGCTCGGCCTTGGTGGACATTCGGTAGCCGCCGCCTACAGCTCGGATTTCGACCCCCCGCAGATCTGATCGGTACGACTCGCAAAGAGCGCTCAAGTCGCTTTCCAACTGCTCCTTCGGCAATCCCAACCCCGCAGCCAGCTGATCCGCCGTCGGCGGATCGTCGGCAGCGAAGATCACGGCTTCCAGCAGGCTGAGGCGCCGCTGGAGGGAAAGTTCCTCTGCGACTGGCCCGGCGTGGCCGGGCTCCTCCGGAGCAGGAAAGGTCATGATCGCTTCAGTCATGCCGAATACTCCAGTTCGCTGTCCGAGGCGGGCAGCAGCTCCCCGCTGCGGAATGCTTGGTCGAAGTTAGCGTGCTTCCGAATCACGACTTCCCCGAATAGTTTGTTCTGACGGATCTCGATCGCTTGGGCCTTGACCATCTCCAGCAGCGCCAGGAACGTAGCGATGACCGCCCGCGGCACCCGCTGGCGCAGCAAGACGTCGCGCAGCCGAACCGGCTGGTCGTCGCTCTGCAGGAGGTTCTTCAGGAATAGGATCCGGCTCGCCACTGAGACCGACTCTTCAGGCATCTCGACCACAGGTTGGTTCTCGAGTCGCTCCAAGACTTCGCCAAAGGTCTGGACTAGGTCAAACAAGCTGACTTGCAGCTCCGCGTCGCCGTCCTCTTCGGCGAGGGCATCCGCGGCTGCCGTCGTCCAGACGTTTTCTTCGATCACCCGTTTCTCGCCAAGCATCTGTGCAGCCTGCACGAACTTCTCTCGCTCGAGCAGGAGCTTTACTAGGTCGTCGCGCGGATCTGCCGGGGCATCCTCGTCCACCTTCGGCGGAGTCGGCAGGAGCATCTTCGACTTGATGTGGACGAGCGTGGCAGCCATCAGCACGAATTCCGCATTGAGCTCGACATTCAGCGATTCCGCCCGACGGAGTGACTCCAAGTACTGCTCGGTCAGTCGGGCAACGGGGATATCCAGAATGTCTATCTGCTGTTCCTTGATCAGCTCGAGCAGAGCGTCGAGAGGCCCTTCGTATTGCTCGAGGCTGACGACGAAGGTCTCTCGGGAGGTAGCCTCCGCCACTAGCCGCGGCCGCAAGGCTTGGTCTTCCGAAGTGGTGCCTTGGTCGTCCGGCACTGGTTGGGTGGTCGGCATCGCCTACCGTAGATACTCAGCGAATCCAAGCGCTTCGCTCAAACCCAGCGGTGCAAAGGGACGCGCTTGGCTGTCCCCCAGAACTCCACTGTATCACTCACAGCTCCGAGGCCGCGGTCCATTCCCAGATCCCCGGCTATGCGAGCCGCCGCGAGGAGTCTCCGATCTTTCGGCCGCTCGGCACGGGGCGTCGGCTTGTCAGGTGCGCCAAATCCCGCGTTCGAGCTGCTGGCTCCATAGTCGGAGTCGTTTCCGACCCGCACGGCGCGCCCAGTCCGCCGCCGCATCCCCTGCCTAGGAGCACCTCCGCTGACCGCTGCTCCCGGCGGTTCTCGCTCGGCCCGGATCAAACGCCTGCCCGAGTGCAGCCAATACCGCCACTGGCCGTTGTAACGCGCCGCCAAACCATCTAACTGCAAAGACGTTTGGCCCCGCGGCTGAGTACCTTATCCGGGGATCAAGGAACGTGGGGTGCCCCCGATGAAGTAACGGATAATGGGCAACTGCAGATCATCGGGGCCGGAGATGCAACTCGACCTAGGCTGTTGCGGCGTGCGGTCATTCCGCGACTCGGACGCTCCCGAACTGGCCCGGCTGGCCAACAATCGGAAAGTGTGGCTGCAATTGCGGGACAGGTTCCCGCATCCTTACTCGCTCGATGACGCACGGAAGTTCATCGCGCTTGCGCTCGGGGAAACTCCCGAGACGATGTTCGCAGTCACGCTCAACGATGCGTCGGTTGGCTCGATTGGTGTAGTCCTCCGAGACGATGTGGAGCATTGCTCCGGGGAGGTCGGTTACTGGCTCGGCGAGCCGTACTGTGGTCGCGGTGTCGCGACTCGCGCATTAACCGGCTTCACGCGCTTTGCATTTGCCGCCTACGATCTGGAACGACTGTATGCCGTGCCTTTCGCTTCGAATTCCGCGTCCTGCCGCGTGTTGCAAAAGGCAGGATACCGGCTTGAAGGCCGCATGCGCCGGAGTGCCATCAAGGCAGGCACGGTGCAGGACCAGTTCCTGTATGCCATCCTGCGGGGCGATGGACCGACGGATTGAAGCCACTCTCGTGCTGCGTCACTCACGGGGGGCAGCGGCTTGCAAGCTCTTGCTCGACGGCACGGCAAGATACAATCGCTTGGAATGAATCAGAATCCATCGAGACGCTCGGTAATGACCGGCGGCCTTGTCGCTGCCGCCGCAGCCAGCACCGCTACTGCTCAAGTCACCGCAGCACCACGGATCGGCTTGATAGGGCTCGGAAACCGTAGCCGAGCGCACTTGGCGGCGTTCGAGGCGCTGGGGGGCGTTGAGGTCATTGCGCTCAGCGACATCGAAGCCGACCGTATGCGGGCGGCCAAGTCGGGTCCTGCGGCGGCGGCCGAGCTATACACCGACTACCGCGAGCTTATTGCTGACAAGCGGGTGCAGGCGGTCGTGATCACCGCTCCGAACTACCTTCACGCCGAGATGGCCATTGCCGCGCTGAGGGCAGGGAAGGACGTGCTGGTGGAGAAGCCGATCGGCATCACCTACCAAGAAGCCTTGCGTGTCGCCGCGGCTGCGGCCGAGACCGGCCAGATTTTGGCCGTCGGCATGCAGCGCCATTTCAACCCCGTCTACCGCAAGATCATCGAGGCTGTCACTTCTGGCGAAATCGGAAAGCCGTACTTGTTCGCTCTCAATGAGTACCGCGGCGACTGGAATCCTCGCACTTGGGGCTGGACGGACCCCCATAGCGGAAAGACCACTCCTTGGCGGCACTTACGAGAATTAGCCGGATCCAGCCTGCTGGAGTTTTCGGTGCATTCGTATGCTTTCCTGCACGAGATGATCGGCCAGCCTCTCTCCTTCTGCGCCGCCACGGGCGGGGCGATGCACTGGCCGGAGCGCACCACAGAGGACAACATCTCCGTGATCGCAGAGTTCGGTGATGTGCGCTTGCAGCACACTTACTCCGGCTCCGCGCCGGGAGCGCGATGGCAACTCACCGCGACTGGAAGCAAAGGGTCATTGCAGTACGACTTCAGGGAGGCCACGATTCGATCGTTCGGCCAAGAGGCCAAGGACTTGCGGCTTTCCGAGATCGAATCGCCTAGGGGGCAACTGGAGCAGGACATGTATCGCGACTTCTTTCGCGCCGTTCGCGAGCGCTCGCGGCCAGCACTGCACGCGGACTTCGCGATAGAGGCCAGCAAACTGGCCTATGGCGCATGGATCAGCATCGACGAGCGACGGATCGTCACCGCAGCCGACTTTGCCTAGCCAGACCGCATTCAGTCTTCCGCCTGAACCGCTGCTGTCCATGCACTGAGTTCCTGCTCAAGGGCTTGCACTGTATCGGGACGCACATCAGAGAGATCCTGACTCTCGCCTAGATCTTCTTCCAAATCATAGAGTTCCGAAGGATTGTTGCCAATCTGAACGAATTTCCATTTCCCCTTGCGGACCGCCGTTTCAGAACGAATCCGCCAAAACAGCGTGCGGGACGGAAGCGGTTCCTGGTCAACCAGCAAGCGCGTCAGGCTGACGCCGTCCAACGCGTGAGGGCTAGCAACACCGGCAAGTTCGAGCAGCGTTGGCATGATGTCGAACGTCGCAGCGAGGTCGTGGGAAACACCCGGAGTGATCGTGCCGGGCCACCAAGCGATGGCGGGCACGCGCTGGCCGCCCTCGTAGACGTCGGTCTTCTGACCCCGCAGAGGGCCGTTCTCGGAGATGTTGTGATAGCCGCCCTGATATGTAAGGTAGCCGCCGTTGTCGGAGGTGAATATGACCAGCGTATTTTCCTCGAGACCCTGCTCCCGCAACGTCTCGAGGATTGAGCCAACACTCCCATCGACAGCTTCGATCATCTTGTTGACGTACGAAGACACGTCGAGGCTTTCCAATTCGCCGAGTTTCGACAGATTGTGATAGTTTCCGCCTTCGACACGGTAGGCCCTGTCGTCCGGTCCTTGCCAAGGGAAATGGATGGCCAGATGCGCCACGTACAGGAAGAACGGCCCGTCCCGGTGGCGCTTGATGAAGTCGATGCTGTGCTGCGTGATCAGATCGACGCCATAGCCCTCCTCAGGAACGAGTTCTTGGTTGAGCCACCAGTCCGGTCGACCTGACCTGTCGATGTGGGAGTGGTGATCGCCATCGCCGCTGGCCAGCCCCCGAAATTCATCGAAGCCTTGATCCAACGGCATGTAGGGTGGGTGGTAGCCCAAGTGCCACTTGCCGTACATGCCTGAGACATAGCCCGCGCTAGCGAGTGTCTCGGGTATAGTCACGGCCTCGTGTGGAAGTCCGATGTCATAGTCTTCGATGCCCGACAGCGCGCTTTCGAACTGCTGGCCGAAGCGTTGCGGATAAAGCCCGGTTAGCAGGGATGCCCGCGTAGGCGTACACATCGGGCCGTTGGAATGAAAGTCACTGAAGCGCAGGCCTTCGCGGGCCATGCGGTCGAGATGCGGCGTGGTGTTGCGGACGCTACCGAAAGCGGCGATGTCTCCGTAGCCCAAGTCGTCGGCTAGGATTACGACGAAGTTGGGCTTGACATGCTCCGGGGCTGAGGAGCACCCGGACCATGCTAGAAAGGCAAGACAGGCCAACGGACATGACTTCATGGCCACAGTCTATCGGGGAACTCGACTACGTCAACGGGGCCGCCTCCCGGACCTTGATAAAAGTCAGCCGAACAGGACAAGCAAATCGTAGCGATACAGCAAGCGAAGGCAGCGGTCAAGCTTGGCGAATCTTAGCCAAGAGCGCTTCGCCACTCGCGCAAGTGAGCAGCCACTCGCCAATGGCACCGAGCCTCTCGGACGAACTGACTCGCTCCAATTGATCAGATAGCTCGGCAGCAGTGTCCGCACCGAAGCGGGCTCGCGCTTGCTGCACTAGGATTCGGCGTTGACCCTTGGCGATCGCTTTGTCAGACCACCTCACCATGTTTTTCTTCACCGCCGCTAGCTCCTGCACACCCTGCAACTGGATCAGTTCCTCCGTGCAGAGTCGAGCTTACCGCAGTGGTGGATTGACACCGCGCGGTAACTGAACCGATTGGTATAGCGCTGCATCCCGGACAAGCGGTCCTGGATCAGGTCTGTCAACCCAACAGACCAGCGATGTCGAGCTACCTGCTGGTACTTCCTCTGCGGCCAGCTCAAGTTAGAGTGCGAGCGCATTAGCCGCCAGTGAAGATCCCGAGAGCGAGGATGATCGGTCAGGCTTGGCGAACCTTAGCCAAGAGCGCTTCGCCACTCGCGCAGGTGAGCAACCACTCGCCTATGGCACCGAGCTTCTCAGACGAGCTGACCCGTTCCAATTGATCAGAAAGCGCGGCAGCGGTGCCCGCACCGAAGCGGGCTTGCGCAAGCCGCACCAAGATTTGGCGCTGACCTTTGGCCTCACCCCGAGCCTCACCCCGAGCCTCACCCCGAGCCTCACCCCGAGCCTCACCCTTGGCCATTGCTTTGTCAGACCACTTCACCATGTTCTCCTTCACCTCCGCTAGCCCCCGCACACCCTGCAACTGGCTCAGTTCCTCCTCGGGCAGGTACGCCGCCAGCACCACTTCAAGAAGCCACTTTGTGATCGCTGCCCTCAGCCTATCATGCTCAGGCCCCTCCAGCACTACAATCAGCTGTTGCAGAGCGGCGTCGGCCCCCTCATAGTCCTTTGCCCGGAATGCCCGAAACCATGCGTCCGCTACATTCCGTCGCTCAGGGTCGAGTTCCCGGCAGTGGTGAATTGACACCACGCGGTAGCTGAACCGATTGGCATAGCGCTCCATCCCGGGCAAGCGGTCGTCGATCAGTTCTGCCAGCTCCAGCGGTGCGTTCCACGCCCGCTCACCGCCGTAGAGCACCAGCGGCACCACCTGAGGCAGCTTGCGGCCCTTGATATGGCCCGAGCGAACGAGGGAGTCGAAGAGCAGGCCCACGTACATGTTCATCCGCTCTGCCATGAAGTGTTCGACGGTGGACTGGAACTCCATCATGACGACCACGTAGAGCGCGCTGCCGTCACGCTTGCGCAGCTTCCAGACCATGTCGCTCAAGCGACGGACGTATCTGTCGTTGGTGTACTCCGTGCTGAGCGGTTCGACGCTGGACAGGTCGACATGCTCGAGCCAGGCCTCGTTCACGAAGCCCCGCAGCAGGTCCTTGAAGACGATTGTGAATGAGAGCATGAGCTTTGCACTGGCATCTTGAATCATGTATTAACTCTACAAAAAGTATACTCAATAGTCAAAAGTATTTATATACATATAATAAATTCTATATATACTCGATCCATCTGTAGCACGTGTTGACTTGACCGTATTAAGCGCCGGCGCTCTGGCACCCTGTCGCAGTAGCAGTACGTCGCGCCCGTGTCTTCTTTTCCGGCTCGTTTGAGCACGCCCTGGTACGCCGGGAACGTGACCAATGGCGCCACGACCGAGGTCGCGGGACCGAGGTGCTCGCGCGCTCAGCGTGACAGTCGGTACCGAGGCGAGTGATGGATGGCAGCCAAGAGCGCTGGATCGGCTCCCGAGTAGGTCAGCACCTTAATGCTCACAGAGAGATTGCCGAGCACACTCATCCAACCTGTGTATACTCTCGCCAGCGTGATCTAGGCGGCAGAATGCCAGACGAGACGAAACCAACGACACCGCAAGCGCCATCCCCTGACCGCCTGCAACGCATGGCGAACATCATCGGGGCCCTGATTCCCGATGCGATGACCATGGCAATCCTGCTGATGGTCGTCCTCGGCATCGGCGCAGTCCTGAACGGCGATCCGTTTCTAAAGGTCATGGATGCCTACTACATAGGCCTGTGGATGCTGCTGCCGTTCACGATGCAGATGACTCTGATACTCGTGCTGGGGTCGGCTCTAGCTTCGACCCGCTTCTTTCGGCGCATGATCCTGACACTGTCCAGACTCCCCGGAAGCGAAGGGCAGACGATCGCGCTCTCGATGATCACCACCTGCTGTCTGGCGTATTGTTTCTGGGGGCTGAGCCTAGCGCTGGCGCCGCTAGTGGCGGTCAGCTATGCCCGCCAGTCCGAGCGCAAAGGCCACCCGGTCGATTTCCCCTTCCTGCTGTCGTGCAATGCCGCGGCCGGTGCGATCTGGCAGTTCGGCCTTTCGGCAAGCGCGCCTCTGTTGATGAACACGCCGGGCCACTTCCTTGAAGACGAAACCGGCCTGATGCCGCTGTCGACCACGATCTGGGCACCGGCCACGCTGATATACCTAGCGATCTACCTGAGCTGTGTCTTCGTCTTGGCCCGCATTCTGATGCCCAAGAAGGCTCGACCTATCTCCCTCTTCCCGGAATCCGCCAAGCTCGGCGATCTGACCCTCGACGCGGCAGCCAAGCCCCCAGAAGAGGAACCGCGCTCCGATCGCTTCGCCGAGCGCCTGGAAGCCAGCAAGTGGCCTTGCTCAATCTTGACCGCTACGTTGTTTGGCTGGCTGCTGTACCACGTGTTCGTCAAGGATGGCGGGTTGCAGCTCAATTCCCTAATCACAGCGCTGCTGGCGCTGGGGTTGCTGCTACACGGCACCGTGCTGAGCTTTGCCCGGTCGTTGCCGCGTGCCGTATCGACGGCTTGGCCGGTGATCGTGCTGTACCACCTGTACGCGGGAGTGGCGGGACTGCTGGAGAACACCTCGATCGGCACGGACTTTGCCAACTACCTCGCGTCGGTTTCTAACGAGTACACGTTCCCGCTGCTGACCTTGGTATCGGCCGCCGTCGTATCTATATTCGTCCCATCCAGCGGCGGCCAGTGGGTGATCCAGGGGTTCATCACGACCAAAGCCTCGGTCGCAGTCGGCGTCACAGCTCAGCGCGGCCTGCTGGCGCTCAGCGTCGGCGACCACGTGGGCAACCTCGTCTCGCCGTTCTGGGCGGTCATCGCCGCCGGGATCGCCCGCATGGATTTCCGCACGTACATTGGCTACAACTACGTGTGGGTAGTCCTCTGGGTCGGGTTCGGAGCGGTCTGCTTCACGTTTCTACCCGCCTAGATGGTGCGGGTGGCCTACGCCCTTCTGGTCGCTATAGGCGTTTGTGCTAGGCTTGCGCAGAAATGGCGAAATCCAGAACTGGCAACCTCTCAAGGCGTGGGTTCCTAGCCCAGGGAACCACTGCTGCAGCGGCAGGCACGGCAGCGGGCCTGAGCGGCTGCGCGGCACCGACTGAAGCTGGACTCTCGGGTGGGATCTGGGAGCGCCCTCCCAACCAACGGGACAAGGGCAACCGGCAGAATCTGATCTTCCTCAACACTGACACGTTCCGCGCGGACAACCTCCAGGCCTACGGGGGCAATGGCTTGGTCAGATGTCCGCGTCTGGACAAGTTCGCCGAGGACTGCGTGGTCTTCGAAGACTGCTATCCGGAAGGGATGCCGACGATTCCGATCCGCCGCGTGCTGATGACCGGCCGGCGGATCGTGCCGTACCACTACTTCCACCAGCACGAACCCGTCCAGACCCCAGGCTGGCACGAGCTCTACTACGAAGACCAGACCGTCTCCGAGACCTTGCTCGAGGCCGGCTACCACACGGCCTTCATCGCTGACATTCCGCACCTTCAGAGGCCCGGAAAGAACTTCCACCGCGGCTACAGCTACTACGAGTGGGCCCGGGGCCACGAGGTCGACTCCTACGAGCAGGCCCCGGCGGAACTGTCCGATGACGACATCGTGCCGGAGCACTATCCGAGAGAATACTGGGACCGTTGGCTGGAACTGGACCCGGGACGTCCGGACTTCATGCGGCAGTTCTTGGCAAACCGCAAGCGCTACGAGACGGAATGCGAGGCCATCATTGAAGTCACCGCCAAGAGAGTCATTGACTGGCTGCGCCGCAACCACGACAAGACGCCGTTCTTCCTGCACCTGGAAGCGTTCGACCCGCACGAGCCGTGGGATCCGCCCAAGCGGTTCCTCGACGAGTACATGCCCGACGCCACGGGTCCGACTTGGTGGGAACCTCCGTACTCCAACATCGAAGTGCCTCAAGCTGGCATTGACAGGTTGCGGGCCAACTATGCCGGCGAATCGATGTGTGTCGACTACTGGATTGGAGAGATCCTGAACACGGTGGAGGAATTAGGCCTGTTCGACAACTCGGTGGTTGTGTTCTTCTCCGACCACGGCGCGCTGCTGGGAGAGCAGGGCGAGTTCCTCAAGGGCCCTACGCGCATTCGCAGGCAAGTCACCCACAATCCGTTCTTGGTGCGCCTGCCCGGCAAGGAGAAGGCTGGAACGCGCGCCTCCGGCTTCGTCCATCACCCGGACGTGATGCCCACGCTGTTCAGCCTGCTGGAACTGGATCCGCCGCCGCGCGCGACGGGCAAGAACCTATGGGGCTTGGTCAACGGCGAGGCCAGCCCGCATGACGGCCTAGTGCAAGAGTACGGCTGGATCGGTGCGATCCGCACCGCGGAGTGGCAGTTCTCCAAGGTCGTCGACCGCGGCAGGCTCGGCTACGACTACGATCCACAGCTCTACAACCGGGCCGACGATCCAGACGAGCTAACCAACGTAGCCGACCAGCATCCCGACGTCGTGGCAGAACTCGGGGCCAAGATTGACAGCTACCTGGAGTCGGGCACCGAAATCACAAAGGGGCACTTCCACGCCAAGGAAGACTTCACCCCAAGGCACCGGACGTAACTGCGGCGGTTGGCACCGCGCCTTAGCTCAGCAGAGAAGAGCACCCATGCAGCGACAAACGGCAAGCGACTTCCACCCCGAGATCTTGCGTCTGTTCGACGCCTATGTGCATGGCGGCATAAGTCGCCGTGCCTTTATCGACAAGGCGGGCCCGTTCACGGCCGGCACCAGCGCGGCCGCGGTCTTGGTCAGCCTGAGTCCGAACTATGCCCTGGCGCAGCAAGTGCCGGAGGACGATGCCAGCATCCGGACGGAGCGAGTGGAATACGACTCGCCGCGCGGGCACGGATCAATCCGGGCCTACCAAGTGCGCCCGAGCGCAGGGCAGGGCAAGCTCCCGGGCGTGGTGGTTGTCCACGAAAACCGCGGATTGAATCCCTATATCGAAGATGTCGCTCGCCGCTTGGGGGCTGCTGGATATCTCGCCCTGGCGCCTGATGGCCTGACGCCGAAGGGCGGTTATCCCGGCAATGACGATGACGGGCGCAGGTTGCAGGCCGAGTTGGACCGTGACAAGTTGGTCGAGGACTTCGCTGCTGCCGTCGAGCACTTGCGGGGACATGCCGATTGCACCGGAAAGGTGGGCATTGTCGGTTTCTGCTTCGGTGGATTCGTCGTGAACGCCATCGCGGTCCGCAATCCCAATCTTGCCGCCGGCGTATCGTTCTACGGCCGGCAACCGCCCACTGATGCTGTCCCCAAGATCGCCGCGCCGCTGATGCTGCACTACGGCGAACTCGACCGCCGGATCAACCAAGGTTGGCCGGACTTTGAGAGTGCGTTAAAGGCCAACGGCAAGACCTACGAAGCGCACATGTACGCAGGCGCGAACCACGGGTTTCACAACGACTCGACGCCGCGCTTCGATGAGGAAGCCGCCGGCCTAGCCTGGCAGCGCTCGCTGGACTTCTTCGCGAAGAACCTGCGCTAGGCGACATTCGGTGCGAAGGTCAGTCCGAGCTAGGGCGCGGCACCGCCGGAAGTGAATCCGATCTCAATGTGGTGGTCCTGAACCACCTGCCTGAAGCGGAAATCTCCCTGATCCGTCCTCGAGGCCGAAGGGATGGAAAGGCCTATGAGCGTGTGCGGAGCTTCGTGTCGAGGCAAGACACGAAGACAGCGTTCGACTTCAGGAAACGGCTAGGGCCGATGCTGTCGCCTTGGACGGTATCACGGAAGAGGTTTCGTTCCGCGAGCTTGAACTGAAGCAATGGGCCGAGGCCATGGTTGCCCGTTGGCCCTAGCGAATGAAGTAGCCGGACACGCGCCAGAGTCCGTCTGTGTCGAGCATGGGCGTGATCGTTTCGACGGCGTCCGCCTTGTTCTCAAACGACGTTCGATACTGAATGACGACGTATTTCCCATCGGGCACGCCTGGGAGCTCGGTCTTATATTCCGCTTCAACGAATGACCTCGACTGCACCGCGCCAAGCGGTGTTCGCGCGGACCGCATTGCAGTTAGCCATTGCATGCGTGAGACGTTGCTCTTGAACAGAGATCCAGCCTCGTCCCAGCTCTCGGCATATTGCTTGGAATCAACGAGAGCCAACCATTCAAGTGCGGCTGTCCCAGCCGCAGCCTTTGCGTCAGCGTCACCTGCAAGCGAAGTACTGAAAATGATCAAACAGGCCAGTAGCTTCGGCATAGCAGAGCACATTTTCAGCATTTTGGTCACTCTAGCATGAGGCATTGGCTTCGCATCAGGGTCGGCGCTGTATGGCACCTCGGGTCAAACCTATAGTGAATGGACAAGCGTCTTGTAACGAAGTGGCCATGGGAAAAGGAGCATCAGCCGTTCTCGCGCCGAGACTCTTCTTGATACTCGCACTTGGCTTCTTGACGCAGGCGAGTACGTCGAGCGCACATTCGCCAAGCCTGCTCATTCCGCACCCCGAGGACGGGTCCAAGCAAGTGGAGTACTTCGTACGGAGGCCGATTGGCGAGGGGCCGTGGCCGACCCTGATCTTCCTGCATGGGCATCAAGAGGATCCTCGGATGGGCGGTGGCGTTTTCGTTCAATGGGGTGTGCTCAATCAGGCCGCCGAGCGAGGATATCTCGCCGTGGCTGTCTCGCAACCAAGCTACGGACGATCTACTGGAAAGGCGGATTTCTGCGGGCCCTTTACACAGCAGGCCGTCATGGCGGTCATCTCCAAGCTGCGCGCAGACGGATACGTCTCACCGAAGAAGCTTGTGATCGTCGGAACGAGCCGGGGAGCATTGGTGGCAGGGCTGGTAGCGGCGCAGGACAGTTCCGTTTCTGGTGTTGTGCTCATTTCCGGTTTGTTTGATCTGCGTGATCTTGTGGAAGGAGCTAGTGCTAACGGGATGAAGCGGACCGTGCTGGATGCTGTCGTTGCGGAGACCGGGGGAGGAGATGAAGCTCTCAGAGTGCGTTCTGTGATGTCATTTGCGGGCGACATCAAGGCGCCGACTCTGATCTTGAACGGCGGAACAGACGCTCGCACAGACGCGGACCAAGCCCGCCAGCTCGCTGACGAAATCAACCGGCAAGGGGGCAACGCGCGCGCAATCATCTATCCGGATCTGGGGCACCAGACTCCAGTCGAGATTCGAAGCCGAGACATTGATCCCTTTGTTGAGGAGATTCTCGGGAAGTAGACCGATACCGCTCCAACGCGAGCGTTGGGGTGCCCACGAGATAGGTGGTGGGTTGGTACACTTGCGGTCAGCGTGGACAAATCGTTCCGGATCGCGCCGGCAGGGCTAGTACTGGCCTTGTTGACGGGCGTGGTCACAGCCAGCGGTGCTGACACCGAAAGCCTCGACTACTTCGAGCGTTACGTGCGCCCGCTACTGGCGGAGCAGTGCTACGCCTGCCACAGCACTGCAAGTCCAGTTCTGCAAGCGGAGCTGAGGGTCGATTCGCGCGCGTCGCTGCTCAAGGGAGGGAAGAGCGGCCCGGCGATTGAACCCGGCAATCCTGATGGGAGCCGGCTACTGCAAGTGCTGCGTAGCGACGAAGGCGTGCGCATGCCTCCGACAGGCAAGCTGGACGAGACCCAAATCGAGCGTATTGCGACTTGGATCTCGATGGGCGCCCCGTTTCCCGAGGCCGCCGCAGAGGGGAGCGCTATCGACGCGGCATCGACGCACTGGGCGTTTGTCCCGCCTCGCACAAGCGATCCGCCCGTTTCCGCGACAGGTTGGGCCGAGACTCCCATCGACCGCTTCGTTGAAGCGCGACTAGTCGAGGCAGGATTGCACGCCTCTGCGGAAGCTGATCCCAGGACTTTGATCCGGCGAGTCTTTTTCGACTTGACGGGGCTGCCGCCCACAGCCGAGGAAGCGGATGCATTCGCGGGGTCGCCGACTCCCGAAGCGTACGAGGCCGTGGTGGAATCACTACTGGCATCCGAGCGTTTCGGAGAGCGCTGGGCGCGTCACTGGCTTGATGTGGTTCGCTATTCGGACGAAGGATTCCAAGCACGTCCATTCGCGATTGCTTGGCCCTATCGGGACTGGGTCGTGGACGCCTTCAATGACGACCTGCCCTACGACGAGTTCGTCCGGTACCAGCTGGCTGCGGACCTGGACGCACCCGACAAGCGGCACTTGGCCGCGATGGGGATGCTGACCTTGGGCATCAACCTGCCTCGGCCGACCGATGTGCCGGAGAACCTCGACGACCGAATCGATGTCGTTAGCCGGGGATTTCTAGGCCTGTCGGTAGCCTGTGCCCGCTGCCACGACCACAAGTTCGACCAGATCTCGCAGCAGGACTACTATTCGCTGTACAGCGTATTTCTGAACTCTCCAAACGTTCTTGAGCCGGTGCCACTCGAAGCGTTCGGCTCGGACCACCAGACGGAGTTCTTCCGCGAGAAGCTTGCCGAGCGCCGCAAGTGGCTTGACACCTACCGCGAGGAACGGCTGCAAGACCACGTGCGGGAATTTCGCCAGCCGGAGGAATTGGCTCGCTATCTCGATGCGGCCTGGTCCTCTCGCGCGCAAGGTAACCGCGAAGTCGAGGCGCTCTCGAAGGAGAAGGATCTCAATCTATACGTGCTCAAGCGCTGGCGCGAGTACCTCAACGGGCTAGTGGGGCCATCGGTCCAAGCGTTTGCCGCGCTGGACACACCGGGCGGGGCGGCCGAATTGGCTCAACGGATCGCAGACGCCGACAGCGACTATCGCTGGCCCGACCCGGAACGCGAGGCTCTCCGGCTAGCCCTGCGAGGGAACGGATCCCCGACCGACATCCCGGTCGAGGATTTCTGGTGGGTCCAGAACGAAGGCGATTCAAACGTCATGAAAGCCCTGAAGTGGCAATACGATGCCGTGATGCGGGACTGGAGCCATCGAGGCGGGCCTCGCCATGCCATGGTGACCAGCGATGCGCGCGTTCCCCAGCCAACGTATGTCTTCGTTCGCGGCAACCAACACGACAAGGGCGCGGAGGTCAAGCCGAAGTTCCTCTCCGCGCTGTCGGGGCCGCCAGAATTCCGCTCGGGCAGCGGGCGGCTCGAGCTGGCGCGCCTGATAGGCAGCGCCGAGAACCCGCTCGCTGCGAGAGTGTTCGTCAACCGCGTCTGGGGGCACTTGTTCGGGGAAGGCTTGGTGCGCACGCCCAGTGACTTCGGCAGGCGGGGGGATCCGCCCACCCACCCCAAGCTTCTGGACTACCTCGCAACTGAATTCGCTGAGGATGGCTGGTCCACCAAGAATTTGATCCGCCGTATCGTCCTGTCGAAGGCCTATCGCCAGACCAGTGACAGCAAGGCTGAGGGCGCTGCCGAGGATCCGTCCAACCGCTTGCTGTGGCGACAGAACCGCACGCGGCTCAGCTTCGAAGCACTGCGCGACACGATGCTTTCGGTGGCGGGCAGGTTGGACACCACGGTGGGCGGGGCTCCGTTCGAGCTCAGTGCCCATCCAGCCTCTCCGCGCCGCACGATCTACGCGTACGTGTCGCGCGAAGAGCCATCCGCGCTCATGCGGGCCTTCGACTTTTCCAATCCGGAGGAGCACACGCCCAGGCGTCAACTGACCACTGTTCCACAGCAGGCGCTGTTCCTGATGAACAGCCCGTTCCTAGCTGATCAGGCTCGCGCCACGGCCGCTGCCTGCGGCGAACCCGCGAAATGTGTGGATGTGCTGCACCGCAAGATCCTTGGCCGCCCGCCAACGGACCAAGAACGCCAAGACGGCTTGGCCTTTCTAGCCGATTCGGGCAATTCTCAGCCTGAGTTGCGGCATCAAGAGCCCGGCACGTCAGCATGGCTGCATGGCACGGCACAGCTCGACATAGACGCAGGTGCGGTCAAGCGGTTCAAGCGCATGGAGCACTTGGTTGGCGAGCGCGTGCAGCCGGCACCGATGTACCCCGAGCCGAGAGCGGGACGGGCGAGCCTGACGCCGACTGGCGGACATCCGGGTGATGGCTTGGATAGCGCTGTAGCGAGGCGCTGGACAGCGCCACGCACCCTCGACGTCACCATCGAAGGAACGCTTTCCCACGTGCTGGGCTCCCAAGGGCGGCGGTTCAACTGGTCGAACGGGATCCGGGGCTGGCTGGTTTCCTCCGACCGGGGTGTGCTCGCGAGTTGGGTCGTGCGCGGATTCGAAGTCGAGACAGTCATCAAGGCCTTAGATGTAGTCGAAGGCGAGCACATCGATTTCGTGGTGGATTCCCTGGGAGACTACGAGTCCGATTCCTTCAGTTGGTCGCCGCGAATCGAGGAGGTGCTCGCAGCGGAGCAGCGCGAGTCTGGAATGGAGCCACAGTCTTGGAGTGCTGAAGAGGGCTTTCCGCGACGCCACGAGCTGCCGCTCACGGTGACCGAGCGCTACGCGCAAGTGCTGATGATGACTAACGAGTTTGCCTTCCGGGATTGAATTCGGGCGAAGCGTCGGTACCCGCGCCTTGCTACGATCATCTTGGGCGATGTCCCATGCAGGGATGGCAGGATCACCGTGTCAAGTGTGCGCTCGCCGCAGTTTGCGGCCTGCTCGTAGGGATCCCAGGCGCGGCACAGTCCCAATCGGATAGCGAGACTGCTCCCTTTCGGAAGACGGTTGCGCAATACTGCCTAGGCTGCCACAGCTCCGCCGCCAAGACGGCGGGTCTTGACATTGAGAGCTTGGCTGCGGCCGCTGTCTCGCACGATACCGACACGTGGGAAGGCGTTGTGCGCAAGCTGCGCGGTCGCCAAATGCCGCCGGTCGGCATGCCCAAGCCGGAGGAAAGCGAATACCGGACAGCGCTTGAATCGCTGACCGGCGAATTGGATGTCCTCGCATCCTCTGACCCCAGCCCCGGGCGCATACCGACGTTCCGGCGCCTGAATCGCACCGAATACCGCAACGCGATCCGCGACTTGCTCGCCTTGCAAGTGAACGTTGACGATCTCCTGCCAAGCGACGAAGCCAGCCACGGATTCGACAACATTACCGTCAGCGACTTGCCACCGCTGTTATTGGAACGCTATGTGTCCGCGGCGGAGAAGATCTCTCGCTTGGCGGTGGGCCGCGTAGGGCGGCTGCCCGACGCTGTCACGATCCGGCTGCCGCCCGACCTCACTCAGGAACAGCACATACCGGGTCTGCCGATCGGCACGCGAGGCGGCGCCTTGGTGCCGCACACGTTCCCCGTGGACGGAGAGTACGAGATCTCCGTGCGCTTGGCGCGCGACCGGAACGAAGACATCGAGGGCTTGAGCAGGCCACACCAGTTGGAATTGCTGGTGGACCGAGAGCGGCTAGCACTGTTGGAGGTCAAACCGCCGCCCAGGGGCGACGACCACCGCAACACGGATAGGCACCTCAGGGCACGCTTCAATCTCAAGGCCGGGCCGCACGATATCGGCGCCACGTTCCTGAAGGACTCCTCATTCCTGGTCGAAACGCAGCGCAAGCCCTACCAGGCGCGGTTCAACTTCTACAGGCACCGGCGCGTGCAGCCCGCGATCTTCTCCATCACGATCACCGGGCCCTACGCCTCCAGCGGTCCGGGCGAGACTCCCAGTCGCGATCGGATATTCGTCTGCCGTCCGGCATCGGCGGGCGCAGAAGACGCCTGCGCTGAAAAGATCGTCCGCAACCTCGCCACTACTGCCTATCGCCGCCCTGTCTCGGCCTCCGAGGTCAGCGGCCCATTGGGGTTCTACCGGCAGGCCCGCTCCGAAACGGATGGCGCGGAAGGCTTCGATGCAGCCATCGAGCGTGCCCTTGCAGCTGTGTTGGTGAGCCCCAATTTCCTGTTCCGCATCGAGCGCGACCCAGCGGGCATACAATCCGGGACCGCCTATCAGATTTCTGACCTGGAACTGGCCTCCAGGCTCTCCTTCTTCCTTTGGAGCAGCTTGCCCGATGCCCCCTTGCGCGACAGCGCAGTCCAAGGCCGATTGCGCGATCCAGCCGTACTGGACGGCCACGTGCGCCGCATGCTGGCGGACCGGCGGTCTGACTCTCTGATCGACAACTTCTCTTCTCAGTGGCTGCACCTCCGCAACCTTGCCTCGGTCCGGCCTGACATGCGCATCTTCCCGGACTTTGACGACAATCTCCGGCAGGCATTCCGGCGAGAGACCGAACTGCTGTTGGAGGATGTCATACGACAGAATCGGAGCGTGCTCGACCTGTTGCGCTCCAAGCACACGTTCGTCAACGAACGATTGGCGAAGCACTACGGAATCCCGCATGTTTACGGCAGCCACTTCCGACGGGTCGACCTCGCTCCCGACAGTGTCAGAGGCGGGCTTCTGCGCCACGGCAGCATCCTGACCGTGACCTCTTATGCGACGCGCACATCGCCCGTGATTCGCGGCAAGTGGATCTTGCAAAACATCCTTGGCATGCCACCGCCACCACCGCCAGCAGACGTGCCAGAACTGAAGGACACCACGGTCTCCGGCAAGCTCTCGGTGCGGGAGCGGCTGGCAGAGCACCGTGCCAACCCGGCATGTGCCAGCTGTCACAACCCGATGGACCCCCTAGGCTTCGCGCTAGAGAACTACGATGCAGTCGGTCGCTGGCGCACGGACGATGGCGGCGAGCCGATTGACCCATCGGGAGAGCTTGCCGATGGCACGCGTGTGGCTGGTGCGGCCGATCTGGAGCAGGCTCTGCTGGATCGCCCCGAGCTCTTCGCCAGTGCACTCACGGAAAAACTGCTGACTTTTGCCCTCGGAAGGGGAGTCGAGCACCATGACGCACCGGCGATCCGGCAGATCGTACGCACTGCGCGCGAGGACCATTTCCGCTTTTCTTCGCTTATCCTAGGGATAGCTTCGAGCACGCCGTTCCAGATGAGGAGGTCGCGATGATCGTTACCAAGAAGGCGCTTCCGCGTCGCACTTTCCTGCGGAGCACCGGAGTGACGCTGTCGCTGCCTCTCTTAGACGCGATGGTTCCGTCCATGACGGCGCTGGCCAAGACGCCGGCCAAGCCTGTGCGGCGACTCGGCTTCGTCTACATGCCGATGGGCAGCGATATCAGCCGCTGGACGCCTCCTGGTGAGAGCGGCAAGCTGGGCGAGCTCTCGTCCACCCTGTCCTCGCTGACTCCGGTATCCGACCATCTGACCGTCCTCACAAACATGGAGTTGAAGAACTCCTATCCCGGCACCCACGCGACATCCAATGCGGGATTCCTCAGCGCGGCGAAGGCGAAGTGGACCGAGAGCACGGACTATCACCTCGGCACGACGGTCGACCAGATCGCAGCCAAGCAAATCGGCCAGCAGACCCGCCTGCCGTCTCTGGAGATGGCCATGGACCTGATGTCGATGGTCGGACAATGCGACAACGGATTCGCGTGCGTCTATCAGAACAACCTCTCGTGGTCCTCGCCGACCACGCCGCTGCCAGCCGAAGCCCATCCTCGACTGGTATTCGAGCGCCTATTCGGAGAGGGCGGGACCTCCGCGGAGCGCCGCGAGGCGTTGCGCCGCAAGGCCAGCCTGCTCGACTGGGTCATGGACGACACGGCGCGCCTGCAAGCCGAGCTTGGGTCGGAGGACCGGGCCAAGGTCGACCAGTACCTAGACTCCATTCGCGAGGTCGAGCGCAGGATCCAGAAGGCCGAGGCCGAGACCGAGACCAGCGAACTGCCTGATCTGGATCGCCCGGCCGGCGTGCCGGTCGCTTACTCCGACCACGCCAAGCTAATGTTCGACCTGCAGGTGCTTGCGATGCAGGCGGACATCACGCGGGTGATCACGTTCCAGCTTGCCCGCGAGACGAGCACGCGCACCTATCCGGAAGTGGGGGTGCCCGAGCCGCACCACCCGCTGACCCACCACGGCAACAACCCCGAGAAGATCGCCAAGGTGGCCAAGATCAACGCCTTTCACGTCTCGCTGTTCGCCGGCTTCCTCGAAAAGCTCAAGTCCACGCCCGACGGCGACGGCTCGCTGCTGGACCACACGCTCTACCTGTACGGCAGCGGCATGGGGAATCCGAACGTCCACGACCACACCAACTTGCCGATCTTGGTGGCCGGCGGGGCGGCGGGCAGCATGCAGGGCGGGCGCCACATCAAGTACGACGAGCCGACGCCACTGGCGAACCTCCACCTGACGCTGCTCGAGAAGGTTGGAATTCATCTCGACAGTTTCGGTGACAGCCAGGGGACGATCGACGAGCTCTTGGAGCCGCTAAGTATCTGAGCCGAGGGACGACGGAGTCACAGGAAGTGCGCGAACTGGCGAAGCGGGTCAGCGGCCTTTTCGGAGGTCTGGTCTTGCTTGCGATTTCATTGCCGGCGGCCAGCACGTTACCTGCACTTGCGAACGCGGCTGAGGCAGGTCAGCAAGACGCTGTCCGAGCCCTCTTGCAACAGGGGGCCGATCCGAACGCCGGTCAAGCCGATGGCATGACGGCGTTGCACTGGGCAGCGCATGACGATGACATGGCACTGGCGAAACTGTTGCTCGAGGCCGGGGCACAAGCAGAGATCGCGAACCGCTACGGGATTACGCCCTTGGTCCTGGCTTGCCAGAACGGCAACGCCGCCATGGCGACGTTGCTGTTGAAGTCCGGCGCGGATCCAAACGTGACACTGCGCGGCGGCGAAACCGTGCTGATGACTGCTGCGCGGACAGGCGACGTCGATACCGTTAAGGCATTGCTCGCTCATGGGGCCGAAGTCGGGATCCGAGAGGACATCAACGGCCAGTCCGCACTGATGTGGGCCGCGGCAGAGGGCCATGCGGAGGTTGTCCAAGAACTTCTGGACAAGGGATCCGACATTGACCTGCGACTGGCATCGGGCTTCACGCCGCTGCTGTTCGCCGTACGCGAGGGTCACATCGAAGTTGCCCGGGTCCTCTTGAATGCCGGTGCTGACCCCAACGACATGATCCGCCCTCCCGCAGACGAGCCCAGCCGAGCGCGCGGATACCACGGAGCGCCGCCGTTCGGCGCGAGTGCATTGCTGCTCGCTGTCGAGAACGCCCACTACGAACTCGCCGCCAAGCTCGTGGAATCCGGAGCAGACCCGAACGGCGCAGTAACGGGATACGCAGCTCTCCATGCGATCGCTAGGGTTCGCAAGCCTGGCCATGGTGACAACGACCCTCCTCCGCAGGGCTCCGGGAAGATGACCAGCCTTCAGTTCGTGGAATGGATCGCCCAGCACGGCGCGGACCTGAACAAGAAGATGACCAAGCACGTGAACCTTGGCAATACGCGGCTCAGCAAGCGTGGTGCGACGCCCTTCTTTCTCGCGGCCCAGAGTGCTGACGCGGAATTGATACGGACGCTAGCGAGGCTCGGTGCCGACACTACCATCGGGAATACCGATGGGAGCACTCCGTTGATGGCCGCTGCTGGGCTAGGCACGCGCTCTCCTGGCGAAGATGCCGGAACCGAGCCGGAGGTCTTGGAGGCCCTGGAGGCGTTGCTCGAGCTTGGCGCAGACATCAACGCTGTCGATGCCAACGGCGAAACCGTGATGCATGGAGCAGCCTACAAGAACCTGCCCGAAGTAGTCGCGTTCCTCGATGCCAAGGGCGCGGACATCGAGACATGGAATCGCGAGAACCGGTTTGGTTGGACGCCTCTGACGATCGCGATGGGCTACAGGTTCGGAAACTTCAAGCCCTCCGCCGTCACTATCGAGGCCCTCCAACAGGTGATGCTCGCCCGGGGCGTGGCGCCGCCCGAAAACGTCACGGGGATAACGCAACAGATCTATTGACCCGGCTCGACCGCGGCCAGGGAATTCGCAGGATCCGGGTGAATTGTCGCTCACGTGGCTGCTTATGCGGCTAGAATTGGTGCAGGAGGCGGGGTGCTCCGACCCGCCTTACGAGCGTATTGATCGATGAAGATGCGATCTGGTTCGACACGGCGCGAGATCTTGCGCGATGCCACGATGGGCATCGGGTCGTGCGCGTTGGGTGCCATGCTCGCATCCGAGCGCGCCGTTGCGGGATCGAGCTACGACCCGACTGACCCGTTGGCCCCGAAGGCGCCTCCACTGGCTGCGAAAGCGAAACGCGTCATCCATATCTTCATGAATGGCGGGCCCTCGCAGGTCGACACATTCGACCCCAAGCCCGCGTTGAAGAAGTACGGCGGACAGCCACTTCCCATCCATCTCCGGACGGAGCGACGAACCGGTGCCGCGTTCCCTTCGCCGTTCCAGTTCGACCGGCACGGCCAGAGCGGCATCGAGGTCAGCGAGATCTTCCCGCAGGTGGCGGCGCACGTGGACGATCTGTGCGTGATCCGCTCGATGCACACCGAAGTGCCCAATCACGGGCCTTCGCTGATGATGATGAATACGGGCACAACGCAGCAGTCGCGCCCGAGCTTCGGATCTTGGCTGACATATGGCTTGGGAAGCGAGAACCGCAACCTCCCTGGGTTTGTCGTGCTGTGCCCTGGCGGCTACCCGATCTGGGGAGCGAAGAACTGGCGCGCGGCCTTTCTGCCCGGAGCCTACCAGGGCACGCACATTGACACCAAGTACACCACTCCCGACAAACTGATCGCCAACGTCAGAAGCCCCTTCGCATCCCAAGATGCCCAACGGCAGCAGTTGGACCTGCTTGCCAAGCTCAACGCGTCTCATGCCCGTGAGCGCGAGGCAGATACCCTGCTTGAAGCAAGAACGCAATCCTTCGAGCTCGCCTTCCGCATGCAGATGGAGGCTGCAGACGTCTTCGATATCGGCAAGGAGACTCTTGCCACCCGCAAGATGTACGGTGACACGCTGCACGGCAGGCAAATGCTGATCGCCCGCCGACTGCTTGAGAAGGGCGTCCGGTTCGTTCAAGTCTGGCACGGGGCGGGGCAACCCTGGGATTCCCACGCCGAGATTGAGTCGAACCACCGCAAGCTAGCCGGGGAATGCGACCAGCCGATCGCGGCGCTGCTTACCGATCTGAAACAGCGCGGCATGCTGGACGACACCCTCGTGATCTGGGGAGGCGAGTTTGGGCGTACGCCAGTCGTAGAGCTCAGCGCGTTTGGGTCGAATCACGGCAAGAACGGCCGGGACCACAACTCTTACGGCTTTTCAATGTGGCTTGCCGGGGGCGGCGCTAAGCGCGGCTACGTCCATGGAGCGACTGACGAATTCGGATTCCGGGCGGAGCAGGACAAGGTCCACGTCCACGACTTGCATGCCACGCTGCTACATCTGCTGGGCTTTGACCATGAGCGGTTCACGTTCCGCTATGCCGGGCGCGACTTCCGACTGACGGATGTGCATGGCCACGTCGTCCAGGATCTGATCGCCTGACCTGAACCTCATCCGGCAATCACAAGCTGATTGCATCTGCCAGAGTGAGCACGAATTTGACGCGAATCTGTCCTGCGATCTTGGCAATGGGGCTGCTGCTGCCCGAAGCACTGCCGCAGGCTCCCTCAGGCGGGTCTCAGGCAGCCGAGCGAGAGTTAGCCGCGCAGGCTGATTCGGGGCGGAGGCGTCGCAGGCCGCCCGATCCCTTCGCCGGCCAGAAGCGTATTCGCGCGCTTGTCATCACCGGCGGGTGCTGCCACGACTATGCCGGTGAAACGAAGATCCTGATGGACATGATGGCGTCCGAGGCGCCCGTCGATTGGACGGTGGTGTTGGAGACTGAGGGCAGGTCCACTTGGACCACGACTAAGCTCCGTCTCTACAACCAACCCAATTGGTCCGAAGGGTACGACATCGTGGTCCACAACGAGTGCTTTGCCAATGTCGATGACGCCGAGTTCGTTCGCAAGATCGTCGCTGGACACGATGGCGGCCTGCCTGCCGTCGTGATCCATTGCTCAATGCATTCGTATCGGGCGCTCGAGTCCGACGAGTGGCGCGAGTTCCTGGGAGTGACCACCCGACGCCACACGCGGCAACACCGGATCGCGGTTCAAGTGAAGGACGCAAATCACCCGGTCATGAAGGGATTCCCCCTGGACTGGGTGACCCCGATGGACGAACTCTATGTGATCGACAAGCTGTGGCCGGGCGCCAAGTCGTTGGCGTCCGCTGTCGATCCGGAGAGCGGCCACGAGCACCCGTTGGTCTGGACGAACGATTACCGTGGCGCGCGGGTTTTCGGAACCACCCTCGGACACGGGCCCGCTACATGGGATGACCCGACGTTTCGGGATCTTCTAGCGCGCGGTTTCAAGTGGGCAGTGAATTGGCAACGACATTAGCTGCGAGGAGGAATCGAATGACCGGGCGGAGCGCTGGCCAGCACAGGCTAAGGCAGTCTGCCTAACGCGCACCAACGATTTCTCGCCTTCGGCGCCACCGCCCGAGAACGGACGTCCACGCCTCGGCAAGCCTATTGCCAGGCAGCTCCCGTGGCAATGTCGAGCCGGCCGCTAGCTGTATCAGCGAAGGACTACGGGTGTTGGCGGCTCAAGCTAAGATAGAGACGAGGGCGGTGCCGAAATGAGAGCCGCTTTGCGGCACCTGCTCTAGGGGGATGCATTGCAAAGATTCCGTCGTAAAGACCTCAAGCGTGACCGGTTCGTCGAAGAAGTCGGCGAACGGGTCGAGTACTTCTCGGCACACCGTAAGCAGTTCGTTGGAGGCGGCGTAGCCGCTCTGGTCTTGCTCGTTGGAGGCGTGGGATACGGCGGTTACGCGCGGCAAAGGGGAATCAACTCGCAAGCCGCCCTTCTGAAAGCTACTACCTTGTACGGCGGGGTCGTAACCACCGAGAGCGTTCCCGGACTCAAGACGTTCGCTACCGAGGCTGAACGGGTCGAGGAGGTCACCCGCGCCCTGGACAAGGTCACCTTGGACTACGCCGGCACGGCGGCAGCGACCGGGGCGGCCTACTATTCCGGGCTCTTGGATCGCGAGCAGGGCAACGCGATCGAAGCCAAGGCGCACTTTGAAACGGCTGCGCGAGGCAAGGGCGGCGAATACCCTGCGCTGGCTCGGTTAGCCTTGGGCGGGATGCTATTCGCCGAGGGCGATCTTGAAGCGGCCCGAGAGCAGTTCCAGGCGATCGTCGACAACCCCACGCGGGCGGTCCCTAAGGACCGCGCATCCATTGAGGTCGCGCGGACGCTGGTGCAGAGCGACCCGCAACGGGCCCGGGACATACTCTCCGAGATTCAAGCTGCGAACAGTCCCGCCAGCCCCTTGGCAGCGGATCTGATGGATACACTTGGCGAGGGAAGCTGACCTCACGGAGCGCGATGCTTTCCCGACTCCGGTTCCCGGAAGAGCAGTCGCTGTTGCGCAAGCACGCGGAGCCTCCAGATCCGGACTCCTATCGCGGGCTGTTCCAACATGACCGCGACCGCGTGATTCATTCGCGGGCGTTCAGACGCCTGGCCGGCAAGACGCAGGTCGCGACTCTGCCGAACTCCAACCATAGCCGGACCCGGCTGACACACACCATCGAGGTCTCCCAAGTTGCACGCACGGTCGCGACGGCACTCCGACTGAACGTGGACTTGGTCGAGGTGCTTGCCCTGGCCCACGATCTCGGCCATCCCGCTTTTGGCCATGCTGGGGAGTCAGCGCTGGACGAGCAAATGCGTCTCAAAGGCTCGTCTTTTGACCACAACTTCCACGCACTGCGCATCGTGGAGCACTTTGAACGCCGATATGCGGCTTTTCGCGGGCTGAACCTCACCTTCGAAGTGCGCGAAGGCTTGCTCAAGCACTCGCGCGAACTGGACCCAGCAGAGCCATCGCATCAGGAGTACTTGCCCCAGTTACGCCCCACACTCGAGGCACAGCTCCTCGACGGTGCCGACGAGATCGCCTACTTGAGTGCAGATCTAGAGGATGCCGTCACCGACAAGTTCCTGACCGTCTCCGACATCTGCTCGGCAGTGCCGGCATTTGCAGACCTGCATGCTGACGTGCAGGCGAAGTACCCCAGCGCTCCGGAACGGCGCATCCTCAACGAGTCCCAACGTCGGCTGATGGCAATGTTCGTGCGGGGCCTGATTGAGGGCACGCGTTGCGCCGCTGAGGCGGCGCGTGTCGACAGCTGTCAAGACGTCCGCCACCTGTCCTCGCGCATCGCTGTCCCCGCCGAGGAAACAGCCTCTACCATGCGGCAGTTGCGCTCCCTGCTCTCCAGCACCTACTACAAAGACAGTGCTCGGATCAGCCAGGAGCGCGGATACTCCAGCCGACTCAAGGAGCTGTTCCAGCACTATCTCAAGCACCCGGAAGCGCTGCCAAGCAGCTACGTGGAGCAACTCGCCAGCGAACCCTTGCACAAACTTGTGTGCGACTACATCGCCGGCATGACAGACGAGTTCCTAATTAAGTGCCACAAGCAGCACCTCGGAGGCGGGGAGCATGAGCCGCTCGAGCAAGCGCGGGGCTAGGTTCCGTGGGGGCCGGATAGCCCAGGTGTTGCTGCTGGTGTTCTTCGGCTTGGTGCCGCTTGTGCCGATGCCCGTGGTGGACTGTCCCTGTGATCACGCCAAGCCGGGGAGCATGGAGAGCCGTGTTTGCAGTCTTTGCGGAACGGCCGAGCGCGCGACGGACGAAGTATATTTCCTCAAAGACATCAATCCCCACAAGCCTAATCGCTATCTGGCTCTGCCCAAGGCGCATGCGGCCGGATACCAATCAACCGCGGACCTCAGCCCGGAACTGCGCGCTGAGCTTTGGCGGAAAGCGGTGGCCCGCGGGGCAGAGCTATATCCTGGCCGGTGGGGGCTAGCGCAAAACAGCCATTTCTTCCGCACGCAGTGTCACGCTCACCTGCACATCGGCCCCCTCAGCCCCGAGGTGGAGGATGTCAACGGCACGCTCGTTGGCAGGGTGGAGGACATTCCAAACGTTGGCCCGGAACAGGGGATTTGGCTACACCCGAAACAGGGCGGGTTCTGTGTCCATCTCGACCGCGACCTAGCAGAGATCGTCCTGATCCGCTGATTCACGTCGCAAGCGCGCTCACGTGATTGAGATAACGGCCGATGCTGTACAGCCCGCCTTCACCAACACCGGCCAGATTGCGGGGACTATTCTTGACGACTTCTCCGAGACTGCGATAGGGAATCCAAAACGGAAAGAGTCGGCTCAGGTCCAGGGACCGGATGCTGTCCAGTGCGTAGGACTAGCGTCGTCAGAGCCGAGCGCCGCGACGACAGGCGATAGGAACTCATCTATCGCGACCACGATTTCCTCAAACGAGGCAGGTACGTGCTCCTGCTGAAGCCTGTTCCGAAATGCCGACCACTGGACTTGCTTGTCGTCGGCGAACGACCTGTTGAATGCCTCGACGACGGCGGGTAGCGCCGTGCCTCGGTGTTCGAAGGTGAGCCTGACGGCGTGCGACAGATCGGGGCCGTCGAAGTCGAACTGGCGGGACAGCAGCCAGATGTCGTAGAAGTCCTTCATGCGGCTGTTCAGTATGCCTAGCTGGACCATCGCTTCCAGTTTCTCAGCGACAGTGCTCTCGCGGCTGTAGCAAAGTATCCGCGGCGCAGGGAAATCCAGCATCGCGGGAAGATCCGCTGCTTCCGCCTCGGGAAACACGGCGTCGCCGAAGCCGATATCGATCTGCATGTGGACTCGTGCTGTGCCGAGCGCCCCTTGGAACCGAATCCTGATCCCCTCGTACTCGGCATCTCCGGCAATGCGATCGGTCCGGATGGAAGCCGGATCGAAGGTCAGACCGTCCGGTTGTACGTCTACGCCGAGAATGTCCCGGATCTGTGCAACGATGCCCATTTCCGCGTTGTCCGTCCTGCCTAAGAGGTCGATATCCATGGTTGGGCGGATCTCTGGCGAACGCCACACCTGTAGCATCAACGCGCCCTTGAGGATGAACCGATCGGAGTGTTTGGACATCGACAGCCGATACAGGAACCGCTCCATGGCGAAATACTGCAGCAACTCGCTGAAGGGCCGCCGGCTGCTCCTAGCCCGGTTAAGGATGCGCTGCCGGACGGACGCGGGCAGATTTCGGGCGGACTTCACAGGCTGGCCTCCAGATAGGGGCGCATCACATTCTCCACTCGGCACGCCCGGGCGTAGCCGAGCAGCACGCCCGGTTTGAGTCCATTGCGTTCTCGGTGGAGCCGCAGTGCCTCCAGTACGATGTCCATGCCGATCCGGTTGCGGAACTTGAAGCAATCGGCCAGGGTCTTCTCGCGGCCATAGACCTTGACCGCCGCGCCGTCGATTCGATGGGTTTCGATGCCGGCTTCGTAACTCGCCTTGGAGAAGCGGTGTGCCCGCACGGGAGGGCGGTCGAGCGAGGGTAGGCGCGAGTCTCGCGGCACTGCTACGGACACTTCATGCGGGATCTGGGTTGTGATGTCGTGAAAGGACAGCGCCGAGATGAGACAGATGACGGCGTTGGGATAGCGGAGGCTCACCGTCACCAGATCCGGATCGCTGAGCGGCGGCAGGTCCACCAGCCGGTAGATGCCTCGGCTGACCGGCTCGACGACACCTCGATCCCTCAGCGCATAGAGCTTGTAGGGGGTGATCCCGTGGTCGAGGGCTTCGGTCATACGAAGCTGGCCACCGTGTTTACGAAAGATCGCTTCGGCGTGTTCTTGCATGGTGGTCCCAAATAAAATGTTACCACTTGAAAATAACTGGTGACAATTTACCTGGAGTGCGCCAATGAGGCTGGACGAAACGCAGCTATACGAACACTCGGTCGATCAGCGCCGGCACGGACGACACCGTCTCTTCGCCGACTGCGGCGAGGTTGAGCCAAGGAGATTCCAGGTGTCGGCTCGGGGCAGGGGATTTGGCTACTCCCGAAACCGGGACACTCTTCCGTCGCTCTCGACCGTGGCCTGCCGAGGTCGTGTTGATCTGGTGAGCCAGCACCGCAAACGCGCTATACAGATTCCCAGACGCCGGATTCGGCCGAGCGGAACACTGCGTCAATGATGCGCATGCTCCAAATGGCGTTCTCGAGCGGAAACTCCAAGGGCTCTCCGCTTCGAATCGCTCGCGAGATTACCTCGCCCTGGGCTGTGTATTGATCGGTCACGGGCAGTTCCTCGACCGTGACGCCTCTGTTTCCGAGGACGCTGCCGTCGTCGACAAAGATCCGGCAGGGGACGTCTACCGGCGCATTGAACGGAATCTCGATCTCGATCCGCCCTTCGGTGCCCAGGATTTGCATGCGCTGATACGGCGTGAGCTGGGTGGCACACGTGAACGTGGCGTGTCCACCGGGGAACTCCAAGATTGCTGAGGTCAGCCGGTCGATGCCCCATTCCGGATCCCGCTCGATAAGGCTAACCACACGGCTCGGCTCGGTTTCGAAGAGAAAGCGCGCACCGGTGATCGGATAACAGCCGATGTCATACAGGCCGCCCCCACCAATGTCGGCGATGTTGCGGATGTTGTGCGGATCCCGGTTGTTGTAGCTGAAGAATCCCTGGACCGAGCGCAGGTCCCCGATCTTCCCGGAGCGAACCAAGTCGCGGGCCCGCAGCCATTGTGGGTGGTAGCGCACCATGAAGGCCTCTTGGACCAACACTCCAGCTGCATCTCGAGCCTGGATTAGCTCGCCGGCCTCGCTCGCGGTCAAGGCCAAGGGCTTTTCGCACAGCACGTGCTTGCCTGCCCGCGCTGCTTGTACGGACAGCGGCACGTGCAAATGGTTGGGCAGGGGATTGTAGACGGCCTCGATCTCGGGGTCGGCCAGCAGCTCTTCGTACGAACCGTAGGCCTTGGGAATCCCCAAGGTGGCCGCCACTTCGCGCGCCTTGTTCAGGTCTCGTGACGCGATAGCAACGATCTCGCAGTGGTCTGCCCGTTGCATGGCCGGGATCACCTTTTGGGTGCCGATCCTAGCCGTACTGAGGATCCCCCAGCGAACAGGCTTCACTTCTGCACCTCGGGATCGGGAGGGAATGAGCGCGGCGGGCGTGAGGGCACTACATGTACCCGCCAGCCTTACCGGCGGCGTGCGGCACAGAGGCTTCCATCTCGGTTCGAATCGACCGGAATCCGTTGAGCAGCACTGACATGTCCGTGCCGCAAACTAGGAATCTTGCCCCGTGATTCCGGGCGCGTTGCAGCATCTTGGTGTTGCCAAAGTGGACGCCCGGAGCGACTCCGACTTCATTGCAGGCCTTGACCATTCGGTCAAAGGCCGCCCAGAACTTCGGATGCTCGAATTCTCCCGGAATTCCCAGCGACACGGAGAGGTCGAACGGCCCGACCATCGTGGCATCCACCCCGTCTACCGCGACCATCTCCTCGATGTTGTCCACGCACGATTGCGTCTCCATCTGGATGATGACCATGGATTCGCAGTTCGCTGATTCCATCTCGGCCGCGGCCCCTTTGAAATCTAGGTCCGTTACGATGCTGCGCAGGCCGTAGCCACGCCGCCCCAGGGGAGGGAATTTCATCGCACCGACGATCTTCCGGACCTCTTCCACCGACTCGGTGCGCGGATTGATAATCCCCATCGCTCCGACATCCAACATACGGGCCAAGAAGAAATACTCCGACTGGGGGACACGAACGAGAGGCACGACGTCCGTAGACTTGGCAACCCGTACAAAGGCCTGCACGTCGTCAAAGCTCGTGCGCGCATGCTCGCTGTCGATGAAGAAGAAATCGAGGCCCGCTGCCTGGATCGCAACCACGATCTCAGGGTTGAAGCAGTCTGAGACACAGGTCCCGAGAACGGAGCCTCCAGCCTGCAGGGTTGCCTTGATCTTGTTTTGCTTCATGGGAGTATCCGGCAAACGCGCGTATGCGAGGTACGCCCCGCTTGCAGTTGGAATGTCGAAGAGGAGTGGCGGGAGCGACGAGACTCGAACTCGCGGCCTCCGGCGTGACAGGCCGGCGTTCTAACCAACTGAACTACGCCCCCGCGCAGGGAGAGGCGCGGACCGACATACCGCCACCTCAATTGTTCAAATCATACCATATTGAGCATTCCCTTGCGGCCCACTCTTGACCGGCCGGCCGGGTACGGGTGCTTGGCCCAGATGGAAGACTGCAGGGCGGCGTCTCGCCATTCATGCAGGGGGGCTATCGGTGCGAATCAAGGATTTTTCGCCAGGCGGCCATAGCATTCGGGTCCGTCAGTTCTTGGATGCGTTGCACGACTGGGCGATATTGGGCATGGAACTTGGGAGCCTTCTAGCCGCTCTTCGCCAGGCCACTGTCAGGATGCGGCGATCGCTCAATCTGGCTTGGTCAGCTCGTTTGTGTTTGACCTTCTCTTTAACATGATTCAGGGCGAGAGATCGAACCGCGTCGCGGTGTTATTGCAACAGACGCACGGTCAGCTTCTGGAGTCGCCAATCACCAGAGGACTCGTTGCCGTAGTGTGGGCCGCTGTCGAAGCGGAGTTCCTCACCCCTCTTGAGCAATCCGATGTCGCTGAGGATTCCGCTCTGATCTAGGGAGTCAATATCGCCGTCGACACAGTAGATCGCCAGTGGTGCACGCGATCCGACGCGATAGTAGCCGCCGACTGCACCGTCGCCCGCTGCGATTGCCGCCGATTCGACAACAACGTCCTGATTGAAGCTGACCAAGATCGCCTCGCCCCCGTCCACGGCATCCGATTGTCCGCCGGATATCCCCAAACCGTTGTCGCTGAACGTGACGTCACCGCCAACGGGGGAAACAGAAAACTCCAGCCCATCAATAAGAGGGGGCTGGCCGTGGGTCCAATCAATCCTTTCGCTTCGGTGCGAAGCGATCTCAGCCAAACGGTGTCCGCCAGCATTGCGGTGGAGCACGGCCAATTCGGTCATATGCTTGAGCAACGGCCTCAGGCCGGGGGTCGAGATGAGGTTGGACTGTTCCCGCGGATCCTCGGCTAGGTTGAACAGCTCGTACGCGTTGGCCTCGCCAGCCCGCAACAGCGACGCGTCGAAGAAGAGCTTCCACTGGCCCGGAATGACGGTTCCGTCAACGCGCGGCGAGTCGACACGAATGCTTGCCGCAGCAGGGTCCTCTTGCGCCTCTTTGTGGTCGTTGAAGATGAGCGCAGGGCGATATTTCAGAGTGTCTCCTCGGAACGCGCTCAATACGCTGAAGCTGTCCTCGCCGCCCTTCTGCCCGGTCCTAACGTCCGGCAGTTCCGCACCGACGATCTCGGCAAACGTGGCGTACATGTCCGTCAAGCTGATTGGTGACGGACTGCTCTCGCCGGGATCGGACGAATCGCCGTCGCCAACGCCGCCTTGGGGCCACGAGACGATGAACGGCACGCGGTGCCCGCCTTCGTAAGCCGATCCCTTGTTCGAGCGAAACGGGCCGGTCGCGATATCGCTGTCCTTCTCGGCCCCGTTGTCCGACGTGAAGATCACGAGAGTTGTCTCGATTAGCCGAGAGTCCGGACGTCGCGGATCGGCGGTGTTTTCCAGCCAATCGAGCATCCGACCGAGGGCGACGTCGTTTTCGAAGATGTAGTCGTGTCGCGCGTCCATTGCCTGGCCGGACTTCGTGCGGGCGGCACCGGCCACCGCCACGCCGCCGATTGTCTCGTCAGGCGTGTAGGGGCCGTGGTTGGCGTTGGCCGGATAGTACAGGAAGAATGGCCTGGACCTAGTCGTTGCTTCGCTGATATGGCTGGACAGGAATCCCATCGCGTTGTCGGAATGACGGCTGCCTAGTCGGTCCAACACGTATGCGTCGCTCCCGGTGACGGTGAGTCGCTTGCCGTCTTCGGTGGCGGCGACCACCGTCCGGCCATGGACGTGGCCGGGACCCCTGCCGCTCGACTCTTCGGGCGCGTTCGGGCCCGAAGTGCCGTGCGAGCGCGAGGTGAACCGCGCATGATCGAAGCCATGGTCAAGCGGCGAGGTGTGCAGCGGCTTGGTCAGGTCTGCGTCGTCCCAGCCAGCAGCCGGCGAACCGTCCGCACGCCTGTATCGGAGGCCAACGTGCCACTTGCCGTACATGGCCGTCACGTACCCGTGGTCGCGCAGCATGGAAGCGATCGTTGGCCGGTCAGGCTCGATCATCGGATCGCCTTGGGCTCCGTACAGCACCCAGTGCTTCAACCGGTTCCGCCATGCGTAACGGCCCGTAAGGAGGCTGTAGCGGGTCGGCGAACACCGGGACGATGGAGTGTGGGCGTTGGTGAAGCGGACGCCCATGTGCGCCAAGCGCTCCATGTGCGGGGTATGAAGCTGGACCTCGTCCGCGTTGCCTGTGAAGTCCTGGTACGCGCTGGTATCGCCCATCCCCATGTCATCAGCCATCATGAGGATGATATTGGGCTGTTCGGCGACGTGATCCGCGCAGGAAAAGGCGGCCAGTCCAAGAATCACCGTGAGAAGGGTGAACGGTCTGCTCATTACCCCAATACCTTACGCAACATCGCATTGAGAATTGCGGACGAGCATTCCATGGCTTTCTCGGAGGAGGTCAAAGCATCCGCCTAGACCGGATGAATCGAAGCTCTCTAAGCCAGGCGAGCATCAGCGTCCGGATCGCGCACTGATCCTAGGCGCGCGCGGGAATCCGAATCCGCGGTCACTGAACCGCCGGATCCGCTCGCAGATGTGAGCTTAGGAACTCGACGTAGGCGTTGGACGCGGTAATGCGGTTGGCCTTCTTGCGGAAACCGTGACCCTCATCGGGGAAGAGGACGTACTCGACGGGCACGCCGGTCTTGCGAACTGCCTCGACAAGCTCGTCGCTTTCCGCCTGCAAGACCCGCGGATCGTTAGCGCCCTGAACGACCAAGAGCGGTTTCGTGATATTGCTGGCGTGGAACAGGGGAGATATGGCGTGTAGCCGCTGTTCATCCGTAGCCGGATCACCCATCTCGGCGTACAGCGACTCCTTCTGCGCTTCCCACCACGGAGGAATACTCTTGATCGTCCGCAGCCAGTTGGTCACACCAAAGATATTGATGCCGACATCAAAGACATCAGGCTCGAATGCGAGCGCTGCCGCGACCATATACCCGCCGTAACTGCCTCCGATGATGCCGATCTTGGAAGAGTCCACCCAATCCAACGACTCCAAGAATCTCCGTGCCCAGACGCAGTCCTTCAAGTCCACATCGCCATGTTTCCGGTCATCCATGTGGTGGAAGGTCTTGCCGTAGCCAGAAGAGCCTCGATTGTTTACGGCAAGGACGGCGTATCCGTGATTGACCAAGTGCTGGAGAGTAGGGGAGTACCCCTTGCGACTTTGCCCGCCGGGTCCGCCGTGGACCCAGACCAGGGCAGGCGCCGGGCTGGATCCGGAAGCGGATTTCGGCTTGTAGAGGAGGGCCGGGATCTCCAGGCCGTCATAGCTCTGGTAGCGAACCACCTCCGACTCCACGAGGTGCTCGGGGGCGATCGCCGGGTTGAGGCTGTCAGTCAATCGGCGCGCCTGAAGGTCTTCGAGTTCCAGGACATGCAGGTTTGGCGGAGAGGCGTCGCTGCTCAGATAGAAGGCCATCCTGGATTCGCTTCGAGAAAAGCGAACCCTGCCGACGTCGCCCGGCGGGAGGCCTGGGATCTGCAGATCCTCCCCGGTCTCAGTGTCGAGAATGGTGACGAGAGTCCGGGCATCCTGATTGATTCCTGTTACCCGATAGCGGCCCGTCTCGGAGAATGACAAGAAACTGACATCCCAGTCAGCCTGCACCACAGCTGCGTGCTCTTGGGTTTCGAGGTCATACGACCAGATCTGCCGGAATTCGCCGCGACCGTTGGTCGAATAGTAAAACTTGGCGCTGTCCGGAGAAAACGCTACCGATGAATGCTGCACGTTTCCCTCGTGCGCGGTTACGTGGACCGGGCGGGCCTGGGGAGCCTGAGCGTCCCAAATGTAGATGTCGCTATCGGCGTTTGTCCGGGGCTTGTCGAGAGAGACCCATCGCCCGTCGCGGCTGACGCCGCCCGGCATCCAGCCTTCCTCGTTTTTCATGACAAGCTCTCGCTCATAGCCGTAGACCTCGTACCGGTACAGATCGAAATAGCGACGGTCACGCTCGTTAGTGAGCACCCAGAAGGAAGTCCGATCACCGCTCCAACCGGCAAACATTGCCTTTAGCTGATCGCCAGGGGTCAGGTCCCGGACGGAACCGTCGGTCTCGCGCACATAAACGTGATTCAGTTCGTTTCCACCCTGGTCGGCCGTATAGAGAAATCGGTCATCGTTCGGAAACCAGCTGACAGCGAATATCGAGTCGCTCTCCGAATGGGTCAGCTGTTGGGGAGGCCCCCCGTCAAATGGCTGGCTGTAGGCGTTGAAGACTCCGGTGGCATCGGTCGAGATCAAGACTCGTTCCTCGTCGTGCGAGAAGGAATTACCAGTGATTGCGGTGGTCTCGAAGAACGTCTGGGCGTCGTAGCCCGGAATCGGGCCTTTCGCGGTCGGGCCGGTGCAGGAGGCGAACGTGCACGCCATCCCGACGATCAAAGCTGCGGTGCCAAAACGAGCAGGTTTCATTGGACTGTTCTCCTGAATGACTATATGCCCTTGCGGCCATTGGGGGCTCAGAGGAGTTCCTCGCCCAAAGCCCAATCCACTATGCGCAACGTTGGTCTGCGGTGCAGTATCGTCCAGAGCCATCCACCGAGTCCACTTCGTGCATCAATTGGCAAGGGGCCATAGCGGCCAAGCGGTACCGCGCCTAGCAGTAGCGGAGGAATGCAGCCCGTCAGACTCCGGGCATCGCCTTCTTCAGGGGCTTCAGCAGCCCAGTCAGTAGGGCGCCGACCGCGAAGCACATGATTCCCAGCACTGCGAAGAACACCGAATGCGGCCAGCGTGTCCAGTACACGCCAATCGCGGTCAGCTTGTTGCCTATCGCCGTAGCCACGAACCAGCCGCCCATCATCATCCCCCGGAGTCGGAATGGCGCAACCTTGGACACCAGCGAGAGGCCCATCGGTGACAGCAGCAGCTCGCCGAGCGTGACCACTCCATACGACGAAATCAGCCAGATCGGCGACAGCCGGTAGTCGTATATGTCGGTTCCGGTCACAGAGGCCTCGCCGATCGATGCCGCCGTATAGAGCACGAAGTAGGACAGTCCCGTCAGGAGCATGCCGATCGACATCTTTGCCGGGGTCGACGGCTCCTTGCCACGTTTGTTCAACCAGCCCCAGAACTTCACCAGCGGGAATGAAAGAATGAGGATCCAGAGCGGGTTGATCGCATTGAAGATCGTGCCCGAGAAATTCCCGCGGGTGTTGTCGTTCGCAAAGTATGTGAGCGTGGAACCGCTCTGGTGGAACGCCATCCAAAAGACGATCACGATCAGGAATATCACCAGCAGCGCGACGATGCGGCGCGATTCGGGCACCTTCGCGAGTTCGGTGGCTTCGACCTGGCTGCTCGCCGGCGCTGCGACCGGGGCGTCGACCATTTCGACGTGGCGCCGCAGGAAGTACAGGGTTGCCAGCGACACGACCATGCCGATACCTGCGACGGCGAAGGCGGGGTGATAGCCCGCCTGCTGCTTTATGAACTCCATCGTGACCGGCGCGACGAAGGCCCCGACGTTGATTCCGAAGTAGAAGATGATGAACGCTCGGTCCTTGAGAGGACTGCCGTCTGGGTACAGGTTTCCCACCATCGTCGACACGTTGGGCTTGAAGAGCCCGTTGCCGATGACCAGGCAGACCAGTGCGACGTAGACGATCGTGATCGAATGGAAGGACAGCAGCAGGTGTCCGGCAACGAAAAAGACGGCGCCGATCAACGTGGTGCGGAGATAGCCCAGATAGCGATCGGCCAGAAGGCCTCCAACGAACGGGCTGGCATAGACGAACGTCAGATACCAGGAATAGAGGCTGATCGCTTCAATCTCGCTCCATCCAAAGCCTTCCACATCATCTCTAAGGTAAAGCGTGAAAAGAGAAAGCATGGAATAGAAGCTGAATCGCTCCCATGCTTCCGACGCGAAGAGGACATACAGCCCCCGCGGGTGCTTGGCTTGGATGGGGGACTGAGGAGAGTCCATTGCAAGGAGATCTACGGGGTCGGATTTCTGCGCGAAGAGAGCGCGAGCTAGCCCTGTAGCGGTTCCGTGTAAGTGTAGCAGCGCGTCACGACAGAGCCCCGAGGCCGAGCGGGCGCGTTGCGAAGATCGGACTGCGCGTCGATCCGGTGTCGCGAATCACTGTTCGCGGCGACGTCGGCCGAATTCTGTGCCAAGATAATGTGTCGGCGGCCGGTGGCCGTGCCCGCTCGGGGCGGGTCGCCGGGCCAGCCAATGGACTCACCCCGTCGAAAGCGAGCGCGCGGGCTGCCGGCCCGCACGTTTCGCTCGTTCCGCTACCGCAACTTCCGCTGGCTCTGGTTCGGAGCGTTCACATCGACAACCGGCTTCTTCGTCGCAAACGTAGCCGAGAGCTGGTACATCTACGAGCAAACCGGATCCGAGAGCCTGCTTGGCCTGACGGCCTTCCTGAACGGCTTGCCCATCTTGCTGTTCTCGGTGCTGGGGGGCGTGCTGGCCGACCGAATGGACAGGCGCTATCTCCTGATCTGCTCGCAGATCCTGCAGATGACGGCCTCGCTAGCTCTGGCGGCCCTGTTCTTTGCAGATCGCGTCGAAGTCTGGCACATCTTGGCGGCCGCGTTCTTGGCGGGACTCGGCCAAGCGTTCGGAGGCCCCGCCTATCAGGCCCTGATCCCGTCGCTGGTGCCGAAGAAGCACCTGTCGAACGCAATCGCGCTGATCTCGATCCAGTTCAACCTAGCGGGGACTGTCGGCAAGCCGATCGGCGGCGCTGTGTTCAAGTTTCTCGGTCCGGCCATGTGCTTCTTGGTCAATGGCTTGAGCTTCTTGGCGGTCATTGGGTCGTTGCTGACCCTCAGAATTCCCTTCACGCCTAAACCCGGCCACAAGAATATTTTCCGTAGCCTCTTGGAAGGATTCCGTTCGATCCATGCCAGCCTCGCCCTGCGCTCGCTGATGGCACTTGCGGTAGTCTCGGCGTTCTGCGGCGTGCCGATCAACCTGCTGCTCCCCGTATTCGCAAGCGATGTCTATAGCCTTGACGCCGGTGGATTCGGCCTAATGGGCTCCGTTCTGGCAGTGGGCGCGGTGCTGGGTGCCCTGTTCGTCGCGAGTTTGGGAGACGCTCCCAGAAAGGGAAACAAAGCCTTGACGATGCAGGCATTGCTGGGCCTTGCGACGATCGGATTCGCACTGTCCAGCACGCTCTGGTTCGGCATGCCCTTGCTGTTCTTCTCGGGAGGCGCGATCCTCGGTGTCTTCACGTTGGTCAGCTCGCTGGTTCAGCTCAACCTCACGGAGGAACTGCGCGGTCGGATCATGAGCGTCTACAACACCGCATTCCGTGGCGTGATGCCGCTCAGCAACCTCAGCTGCGGTTTCGCGGCCGACAAGATCGGCGCGCGCAGCGTGCTCGGCATCAACGGTGCGATCTTGCTCTTGGTCTCGTTGCTGTACATGCTCAGCGGCAACGTTGTGAACAAGCTCTAGGCGGTCTGGCCCTGCGAGCGCCGTCGGATACAATCAACGCCATGGCACGCCAAGTACCCGTCGAGGAACTCCAGGAGAACATTGGCAAGGAAATCGCCGTTAGCGATTGGTTCGAGATCACGCAGGACCGCATCGACAGCTTCGCGGACACGACCGAGGACCACCAGTGGATTCACGTTGACACTGAGCGCGCGGCGACCGAGTCGCCGTTCAAGACCACGATCGGACACGGTTTCCTCAGCCTATCGATGCTGGCCCCGATCATGATGGGCACTGTCAAGGTGGCGGGCGAGTTCAAGCACGGCATCAACTACGGCCTCAATCGCGTGCGTTTTCCCGCACCCGTGCCAGCTGGCAGCCGCATTCGAGGACACATCTCGCCGCACGCCGTCGAGGAGCATTCGTGGGGTGTTCAGACGATTTGGAACGTAACCGTGGAGATCGAAGGCGCAACCAAGCCCTGCGTGGTTGCTGAATGGGTCACTCGAGCCTACAAGTAACCGATTCTGAGCGGACCAACTTACGGGCCTTCGAGATCCCGCATATTCGGGCCTGTCTTGATGTCCACCACCAATGGCACGTTCAAGCTGGCTACGGCCTCCATCTCGGCCTTCAGCAGACCGCTGACGGCTTCGACTTCCTCCTCCGGAGTCTCGACGAGCAGCGAGTCATGGATCTGCAGCACCATCCGCGCACGCAGCCGCTCCTGCTTGAGCGCCGCATCGGTGGCCAGCATCGCCTTCTTGATCAGGTCGGCGGCAGTGCCCTGGATGGGCGAGTTGATAGCGATGCGCTCGGCCATGCTGCGAGCGGTGTGATTCTTGCTGTCCAAGTCCGGCACGGGCCGGCGGCGCCCGAACAGGGTCCGGCTGAAGCCCCTCTGCTTGGTCTGCTCTATGGTGTCGTCCTTGAACTGCTTGACGCCGCTGTAGCGTTCGAAGTAGCGCTTGATGTAGTCTCGGGCATCGCCCTGAGGAATATTGAGCTGTCTGGCCAGACCAAAGGCGCTCAGACCGTAGATGATGCCGAAATTGACCGCCTTGGCGCGGGCGCGCTCTTCCGGGCCCACTAGCATCGGCGGGATGCCGAGCACTTCGGATGCCGTGCTCTGGTGCAAGTCCTCGCCGCTGCGAAAGGCTGCGATCAAGCGGGGATCGCCCGACAGGTGCGCCATCACGCGCAACTCCACCTGGGAATAGTCCCCCGAAACGAAGCGCCATCCCGGCGGGGCTACCAGTGCTTTGCGGATCTCTCGTCCGAGCGAGGTCCGGGCGGGAATGTTCTGAAGGTTCGGGTTGAGCGACGACAGCCGGCCGGTCGCGGATCCGGTTGGGTTGAACGTCGTGTGCAGGCGTCCGTCGGGCGCGACCAGCTGGGGCAGGGCATCGACATACGTGCTCTTCAGCTTGGTGTGCTGACGCCAGTCCAAGATCTTGTTGACGATCGCATGCTTGTCCTTCAGGCCTTCGAGAACGTCCGAGGCGGTCGAGGGGGCCTTGGTCTTGCCGCGCTTCTGCGGCTGCGGCAGGCCGAGGTGAACGTACAGGATGTCACCCAATTGCTTGGGCGAGCCGATGTTGAAATCTCGGCCGGCGAGTTCTATGACCTCCCGGCTCAATTCGTCGATTCGGTGCCCCAGTCGCACGGAGAATTCGGCCAGGGACCCAGAGTCCAGCATCACACCCTTCGCTTCCATGGCCGCCAAGACCGGGATTAGCGGCAATTCGATCTCTTCATAAACCGTGCGCAGATCCATCCGGTCGATTTCGCCTTGGAGGGTGTTGCGAAGGGCGAGCGTTTGATTGGCTGCCACTCCCGCATCGTCGCTGCCGGAGGTTCCCAGACGCCGCTCGACAGATTTCTTGAACTCATAGTTGGTCCGGCTCGAGTCGGCCAGGAAAGCCATCAGCATCGTGTCATCGGCGGCCCGTGGAAAGCCGACTTCTAGCGCTCCGAACGCGTGGATCGCGGACTTCCAGTCGTGAACCCAGATATCGCGCTGCCCGGACTCGATCACGGCCCGAGCGCGCGGGAGCAACTCGGGGGGAACGCTCCACGCTTGCTCCTCCTGCGCCGCGAACCCGATGCGTGTCTGCGGAATCCCAGACGGGTCGCTCGCTGGGTCGGTCAGCACTGCCATTGCGATCGGGCCGCTTTCGGAGGCCAGCCATGTTTCGAATTGCTCGGCCGACGCAAAAGGCTGCGACTTCACCTCGGCAGCCGCACCACCGGTCCCGCTCTCAAGCTGGCTCGCCAGCGTGCTGAACTCCAACTCGCGATAGCAGCTCAGCAACTCGTCGGTGTTCCCGGCCTGGAGCCGGACGGACTCCAACTCAAGCCTCAGGCTGCCGGAGGCATCCAGCGTGGCCAACCGCTTGCTGAGCCGGACTTGATCCGCGTGGTTCTGCAGGCTCTCCCGGTAGGTCTTGCGCTTCACCTCGCCAGCGTGGCCGATGACTCCCTCGATGTCGCCGTACTCGGCGATCAGCTGCTGTGCGCCCTTGTCTCCGATGCCCGGGGCACCGGGAATGTTGTCCACGGAATCGCCCTTCAGGGCCAGAAAGTCCGTCACTTGGTCGGGCTTGACGCCGAGGAACTCTTGCACGTCCGACGGCCTGTAGAGCATTCCCTTGGCCGGGTTCCACTGCGAGACGCCTTCCCCCACCAGCTGCATCAGATCCTTGTCCGACGAGACGATCACGACTTCGACGCCCTGCGCGGACGCCTGCTGGGCAAGCAGCGCGATCGTGTCGTCGGCCTCGTAGCCGTCCTCCGACAGCACCGCCACATTCCACGCCTTGAGGATCCGTTCGATATAGGGCAGCTGTAGCTTGAGGTCTTCCGGCATCGCGTCGCGATTGGCCTTGTACTCGGGGAAGATCTTCTCGCGAAAGG
Organism: Bryobacterales bacterium; assembly: GCA_028819215.1. Lineage (GTDB taxonomy): Bacteria > Acidobacteriota > Terriglobia > Bryobacterales > UBA6623 > VXMF01. Next base: position 32,444 of record JAPPMG010000102.1, on the reverse strand, counting down.
TGGGGCCATGTCCCTCCCATACCGCGGCGATGTATTCCGGCTGCTGCTCTTCGAGCATGGCCTTGAGCATGTTGTTGAAGACATAGATCGCCTCGGTCGGCATGCCGGCGGAGGTCCGCAGCGAGCCCACGGACGACCGCGCTCGGCCGTAGTAGGCGCGGAAGATCAGCCCGAAGGTGTCCACCAGAAAGATGCGCGACGCGGCGAGGCTCATGAGCGACCTAGTGTAAGCAATCGGGCAGGCAAACCTCGGCTTCAGGCCGCGGGGCGCGGCCCTAGGATGAGTGCAATACTAGAAAGACAGGGTTCATTGGTGGAGAGGAGACATGATCAAGCCCACGGCGAAGATCTGGTACAACGGCACTTTCATTGACTGGGACGAGGCGAAGGTCCACGTCCTGACCCACGCGCTGCACTACGGCACCAGTGTGTTCGAGGGCATCCGGTGCTACGACACGGAGAACGGCCCGGCCCTGTTCCGGCTCGAGGAGCATGTGCGGCGGATGTTCGACTCGGCCAAGATCTATCGCATGGAGGACCTAGGCTTCTCCCGCGAGGAGTTCGCGCAGGCTTGCAAGGATGTGACGCAGGTCAACGGCCTCTCCTCTTGCTACATTCGCCCGGTTGTCTTCCGCGGCTTCGGGGATGTGGGCGTGCGCTCGCTCAACAATCCGATCGAGTGCTACATCGCCTGCTGGGAATGGGGCCGTTACCTCGGTGCCGAGGCCCTCGAAGAGGGAGTGGACGTATGCGTCTCCTCGTGGACGCGGATAGCGCCCAACACCCTGCCGGCCATTGCCAAGGTGGCCGCCAACTACATGAACTCCCAACTGATTCTGATGGAGGCCAACCAGCACGGTTACACGGAGGGAATCGCTCTCGACGCCGCCGGTTACGTTTCCGAGGGAAGCGGGGAGAACATCTTCCTGATCCGCGACGGCGTGATCTACACGCCGCCGCTGGGCACGTCCGTGCTGCCAGGCATCACGCGCGACTCGATCATCCAAATCGCCCTTGACCTCAACTACCCGCTGCGTGAGCAGGCGATTCCGCGCGAGTGGCTCTATATCGCTGACGAGCTGTTCTTCACCGGCACGGCGGCCGAGGTGACGCCCATTCGCTCAGTCGACAGAATCAAGGTCGCCGAGGGGCGGCGCGGGCCGGTCACCGAACACATCCAGTCCGAGTTCTTGGGCATCACGTCAGGCGCGAAGGAAGACCGCTACGGCTGGCTCAGCATCTTGGACGCGCGCAGTTCGGCCGCGGCCTAGATCGGGGTTGCGCTTGCCTGAAGAACCGCGCGGCGCCTCGCCCGACCCGGACGGATCTGGCCCAGGCCGCAGCTCTGACCGCCATCTTGGCGTGACACTGCGACCTAGCGGCGGCATCGCGCCGCTGCGCCGCGGGCCGGAGCAATGGATCGAAGAGGGCTTGCCGGAGCGGCCGCCGAATCTGGCGCAGCCCAAGCAGCGGGTCTTCCTCAGCGCCACGCTGTTCTTGCTCACGGTCGCATCGACCAGCTACATCGTCTCGCCGACCTACTCGGTGTGTGTGCTGGCGATACTTACGGCTCATGAGTTCGGGCACTATCTGGCCGCCCGGTACTACCGCGTGCCGGCTACGCTGCCTTACTTCCTGCCCGCTCCGGTGTTGTTCGGCACGATGGGCGCGGTCATCCGCATGTCCCCGTTCATCCCCAACCGCAAGGCGCTGTTCGATATCTCGGCGGCAGGGCCCATCGCCGGCGTGGTGCTCGCGATCCCGATCTCGTGGGTCGGAGTGACGCTCTCCTCGCGTCTCCCGATCGATGAGTCTGCGGGCTTGGTGCTCGGGGAACCGCTGTTATTCAAGTTCTTTGAGTGGACTTGGTTCGGCAGCGCCGAAGAAGGCTTGACGCTCGTCCTGCACGACGTTGCGTTCGCCGGCTGGGTCGGGCTGTTTATCACTGCGCTGAATCTCATACCTGTCGGGCAGCTCGATGGCGGACACATCTGCTACGCGGTGTTTGCGAAGCGCAGCTTCAAGGTCGCGATAGCCTCGTTCTTGGCGCTCGTGGCGATCAGCATGGCAACGCGGGCGGCCTACGCACTGCTGCTGGTCCTGTTGTTCGTCACGGGAATCCGCCACGTGCCCACCATGGATGATTCAGTGCCCATCGGTCGCGGCAGGCAGCGCATTGCCGCGCTGCTGCTGGTCGTCTTCGCGCTCTGCTTCGTGCCGGTGCCGATTAGCCTTGGCCAATAGGTCTCCCAGGTCAGGCGATCTTGACGACTGCCTTGCCGCGCACCTTGCGGTTGGCCAGGTCACGGATGCCCTGCGGCACGGCCTCCAGCGGATACGCCGCCCCCACCGGGGGATCGATCTTGCCCGCCTGGAACATGCCGCAGAGCTGGTCATGCAGTGATCGCATGTAGCCGGGGTGCTCGTCGCAGTGCCGCCCCCAGAACACGCCGACGAGCGACATGTTCTTCAGCAGAGCGCGGTTAGCGGCCAGCGACGGGATGCGCCCGCTGGTAAAGCCCACCACCAACAGCCGCCCGTCCGGAGCGATGACCTTGGTGGAGAGGTCGAACACGTCCCCTCCGACCGGATCGTAGATCACATCCGCGCCGAACTTGCCTGCGATCTGCTTCACTTGGTCGACCCAGCTGTCATCCCGGTAGTTCAAGGCGTGTTCGGCGCCTTGCTGCCTGCAGAACTCAAGCTTCTGCTTGCTGCCGGCCGTCGCGATGACCCGCGCGCCCATGGCGACGCCGAGCTGGATCGCCGCGACGCCTACACCGCTGGCGCCGGCATGCACCAGCAGCCATTCCCCGGACTGCAGCTTGGCGCGATGGTCAAGGGCGAAGAGCGAAGTCTGGTACACGACCGGCATCGCCGCCGCCTGCGCGAATGACATGCTGGCAGGGATCGGATAAGCGCGCGATTCGTCGACAACCGTGCATTCGGCGAAGCCGCCGCCGCGAGGCAGGGAAAGCACGCGATCGCCGACCGTGACGCGCTCGACGTCATCACCGACGGCGTCGACGATGCCAGACACTTCGGCGCCGATCGTGAACGGAAACGCCGGCTTAGACTGGTACTTGCCCTGGCACTGAAGCAGGTCGAAGAAGTTAAATCCGCAAGCATGGTTGCGGATGCGAACCTGCCCAGCCGATGGGATCGGCGCATCCACTTCGGCCAGAACCATCTCTTCCGGCTCGCCGTAGTGCGTGACCTGCCACACCCTCATGCGCTTGTAGGGTATCAGAAGACAGGACGGCGACTGGCGGCGGCCGTAGCGCGGCTCCGACCGCCTCTATCCGTTACTTCTTGGCGATGATCTGGTCGACCAGGCCGTACTTCTTGGCCTGTTCGGCGTCTAGGATGAAGTCCCGCTCTACGTCCCGCTCGATCTGCTCGATTTCCTGGCCCGTGTGACCGGCCAGCAGTGCGTTGAGGCTCTTCCGCATGCGCAGGATTTCGCGCGCGTGGATATCGATATCGGTAGCTTGGCCGGCCAGTCCAGAGAGGGACGGCTGGTGCAGCAGGAAGCGCGAGTTGGGCAAGGCGAACCGCTTGCCCTTCTCCCCGGCCGCCATCAGGACCGCCGCCATGGATGCGGCCTGGCCGATGCACACCGTGGTGATGTCGGGCTTGACGAACTGCATCGTGTCGTAAATGGCCATTCCGGCGGTGATCGAGCCGCCGGGAGAATTGATGTAGAGCCAGATGTCTCGCTCGGGGTTCTCGGCCTCCAAGAACAGCAGCTGTGCGGTGATCAGGTTGGCGATCGCGTCGTCTATCGGATACCCGACGAAGATGATGTTGTCCCGCAGCAGGCGCGAGAAGATGTCGTAGGCACGCTCGCCGCGGCTGGTCTGCTCGACCACCATCGGGACGAGATTCGCTCTCGGTTCGACAACTTCTGACATGAACGCTCCCTACTCCTCCCCGGAAGCTTCCGCATCCGGCCCGGGCTTCTCCGCAGGCTCGTCGGACTCCTGCGGCTCTGGCTCCTCGAAGGGTGCGCCGGAGTCGATCACCAATTGCATCGCCTTGGAACGACGTCCGCGAGTGCACATCGAGGCTAGAATGCCCGACTCCTCCATCTTCTGTCGAGCGCGTTCAGGAGTCAGCTGCTCTGATTCCGCCCATCGATTGACGAACTCTTGAAGCTCTTGCTGGCTGATGGTGATCTCCTCAACGTCTGCGATGCGGTCGAGCACTTGTTCGGCGCACACGGCCATCGCCTCTTGCGCGATGGTGAGTGGCGTCAGTCCCGGCTGCTGGGGGTTGTCTTCGCGGCCCTCCATCCTTTCGGCAAGTCGTTGGAGCCGCTCGCGTAAGTGCTGTCTCGGCACGTCGATCTGATGCGAGGTTGCAAGCGTGTTCATGACTGCGAACTCAGTGGCCCCGCGCGCTTGGAGATCGGCTCGCGTCTCAAGCTCCTTGCGGACCGCCACCTTGAGGTCGTCCAACGTCTCGTGGTTCCCGTTGACATCCTTGGCGAACTCGTCGTCAAGCTCCGGAAGATCCACTTCGAGGATCGAATGTACCGTCGCCTTGCACTCGACGGTCTTGCCGGCGATGTCGGGATCAGGGTAATCGTCAGGGCACTGGCAGGAAATCTCGGTCTCCACTCCGGGCTCGAGTCCCGGGAGTTCGCGGGTGAACGGCAGGCCGCTCGGCGATTGCTCGCGGGCGAGATCGCATGTCATTTCCTGGCCGAAGAACGGCAGTTCCGGCCCACCTTCCACCGCTTTGAACGTGACCCGAACAACGTCCTCGTCCGCGACCGGCCGAGGGTCCAGCGTCCGGACAGATGCGTAGTGTCCGCGAAGCCGCTCCAGTTCTTCGCCCACGCGTTCGTCCGTTACGGCTTCCACAGGGTGGACGACCTTCAGGTCCCTGTACTCTCCAAGCTCGAAGCGAGGGAAGACTTCATACTGGGCATCAACTTCGAACGGCTTGCCCTCGACGAATCGAAAGTCAGTGATGTACGGACCGGCGGCGAGCTTATGGTCCATGGAGCCGATCTTCTTGCTGAGAAACTCGGGCGCCAGGCGCTCTGTCAGGACAACCGAGATCTCTTTCTCGAAGAACCGATACAGCACGACCTCCGGTACTCGGCCCTTGCGAAAACCCGGGACGGTTACGGACTGCCGGGCTCCCTTTACGTAGTCCCTGCGCTCCTTTTCGACTACGTCCCAAGGGATCTCGACAGTCACGGTGCGCGCGCAGGGATCCTTCTGCTCAGCTCCGCTTTCCAAGACCTACTTCACCTATCGGCGGCGGCACATGGAAGGCCCCGCGTGTACCTCCAGTCTACAGCAGAGCCCTGTGGCGGTTCGGAGAGTCGCTGCGGCCTCGCTACACTCGAACCGATGCGAGGCGGGGCCAATCTCGGCCAGCACTTCCTTCGAGACGAGGGCCTTCTCGCCCGTATCGCCTCTGCCGCAGTTGCGCCGGACGACACCGTGATCGAGATTGGCCCCGGCAGGGGAGCGCTCACTAGGCACCTGCTTGGAATCGCAGGCCGCGTCGTGGCGATAGAGCTCGACGATGAGCTGGCCGAGGCACTGCCGCGGCGATGCGGCGCCCCACAAGGGCTCACCGTAATCGCTGCCGACATCCTCAAGGTGAGCTTGCCAGACATCCTGTCGGAGTCATTGCCCGGACAGACTGTCGTCGTGGGGAACCTGCCCTACTACATCACCTCTCCGATCCTGCGGAAGGTGCTCGCCGCGCGGGATCGGTTCCGCTCGGCGACGTTCCTGATGCAGGATGAAGTGGCGGACCGCGTGGTAGCAAGCGCCGGCAGCCGCTCTTTCGGCTTTCTGAGCTGCCTTTGCCAGCTGCAGAGCGGCCCGGAGAAGCTCTTCCGCGTTCCGCCGGGTGCATTCGAGCCGCCGCCTGCCGTCCACTCCGCCGTCGTGCGCTTCGACATTGCCGGCGAGCCGCCGCCAGCAGGCCTGCTGTCTTTCTTGAGCGCTTGCTTTCGGCATCCCCGCAAGATGCTGAAGAACAACTTGACGGCGCACTATCCGCCCCGGCGCTTGAACGCCGATCCGTGCGCGGGAATGCGGGCGCAGCAGCTCTCGCTCACCGAGCTAAGGGAGATGTGGGCGAGACTTGAAGGCCCATGAGGGGTGGTCGGCGCAATTCTCCCAGTTTCGCCTTGCAATCCGACGCTGATGTGCTTCAATAAAGTTTCGGTAGACCGATGTCGGGCAGAATGCGGTCGCGGGCGCTAGCTCTAGGCGTCGCTTTGCTTGCCGCTTCCGGGCAGGCGCAGCTGATCGACCGTACCAAAGAACGTCCCGAAATCAACCCAGCGTCTAGGGAACTCAGCCCAGAGCGGCGCGGCGATATCTACATGGCGCGCAAGATGTATCGCGAGGCCGGCGATACCTACAAAGAGGCGCTCCAGTTCGAGCCGGACTCGGCCAAACTCATCAACAAGCTCGGCATTTCCTACCATCAGCTCCTCATGCTCGGCAGTGCGCGGCGGCAATACGAGCGTGCCTGGCGTGTGGACAAGACCTACAGCCAAGCACTCAACAACCTCGGCACGGTCCATCACGCGCAGGGAAACTACGGCAAGGCCACCCGCGCCTACAAGCGAGCGCTAAAGGTCTCGCCGTATTCGGCCTCGATTCATAGCAACCTCGGCACGTCGTACTTTGCGAGGCGGAAGTTCAAGCTCGCTTCGCAGTCGTACTTGAAGGCCCTGGAACTAGACCCGAATGTCTTCGAAACGAAAGGGACGTTCGGAACGATGCTCCAGGAGCGCTCTGTGGGCAATCGAGGCAAGTACTACTACTTCATGGCCAAGGCCTACGCCGGCGCAGAGCTTTGGGATAGGTCGATCCTGTACATCCGCAAGGCACTTGAGGAAGGTTTCGGCGGGCCTCGCAAGGTGGCATCCGACCCCGCGTTCAAGGCGATGCATGAGATTCCGGAGTTCCAGAGGGTCGCGTTTCCGGAGACCATAGCTTCGGCTGGCAGTCAGAGCACACCATAAGCCCCGGGATACGAGCAGGTTTCCGCGCCGACTTCAGGCCTGACCTGAGGCGTCGATCTAGCAGCGGGGCACATCGCAGCTGTGCTACTCGCCGCGTTGCTCAGCTGCGGACAGTTCCGCTCTAGGGGATCGTAGCCGTCGGGTTGACGACGGGCGTGCGCGATATCCGGTTCACACGACAGGTAAGATAGGACGCTTGCAAGATACCTCGCACCCGCGCGAGTCTGAGGCTGCGAGCGCGCCGGCAGGCGCTCGCAACTGGAACCGGATCTACATCCTCGTGCTAGCCCACCTGGCGCTCTGGATCGTGGGCCTCTGGGCCGTCACCCGATTCCTGGGTCAAGCCTCATGAGCGGGCTCGACTGGTCGGTCTTAATCGCCTCTCTGGCGGCAATCCTGGTCTTCAGCCTGAGACGCTCGCGCGGCGACCAGTCTGTCCACGCATACGTCTCCGCCGGCAAACAGATGCGCTGGTGGGTGATCGGCCTGTCAATCATGGCGACCCAGGCCAGTGCGATCACCTTCATCGGCACCACCAGCCAGGGGTACACGGACGGCATGCGCTTCGTGCAGTTCTACTTCGGACTGCCGATTGCGATGGTGCTGATCGCAGCATTCGCCGCACCCGCGTTCCATCGCAGCGGGGTGCAGACTGCTTACGAATACCTGGAGCGTCGCTTCGACGCCAAGACCCGCAGGCTAACCAGCGCGGTCTTCCTAGTCCAGCGCGGATTGGGTGTTGGCTTGGCACTCTACGCCCCGGCGGTGGCTCTATCGGTCATCCTCGGCATCCCGGAGGCGCCGACCATCCTGATCACTGTCGTGGTGGTGGCGACCTATACCGTGTTGGGGGGGATCCGCGCCGTGATGTGGGCAGACGCGGTCCAGATGGGCGTGATGTTCGCCGGCATCGCCATCGCCTTCTGCTTCGCGTGGACCGGCCTGCCGTCGTCTGTGTCGTTTCGTGACGCGCTAGCGCTCGCGGGCACTGTGGGCAAGCTCGAGGCGGTGGACACTACGTTCGATTGGAACAGCCGCTACACACTATGGTCCGGGCTGATAGGAGCCACCTTCTTGTCCTTGGCGTACTTCGGAACAGACCAGTCTCAGGTCCAGCGGTATCTCACTGCAAAGTCGTTGTATCACAGCAGGATCAGCTTGTTATTCAATGCAATGCTTAAAGTTCCTCTGCAAGCGTTCATCTTGCTGACAGGCGTCTTGGTCTTCGCGTTCTTCCTGTACGAGCCGCCGCCGCTGCTGTTTCATCCGGCCGAACGAGCGCGACTCGAACAGACACATTCGGAGCAACTTCTCCAAGTGGACGCCCGTTACGAGCAGGCATTCCAGCAGCGCCGCAGCAGCGCAGACCGTTTCGTTGCCAGCGGAGGAGCTCCGGCCGAGCGCGATGCGTTCGCCGCGGCCAACCAGCGCCTGCAGGACGTTCGCGCCGAGGCCATCTCGCTCGCCGAAGAACAGGGCGGGCCAGGCACTTACAACGACACCAACTACGTCTTCCTCACCTTCGTTCTCGGCTACTTGCCCACGGGACTGATCGGCTTGATCATGGCCGGCGTTTTCGCGGCTGCCATGTCGACCATCTCGTCGGAACTGAACTCCTTGGCGACATCCACAATCGTGGACCACTACGCCCGCTACGTCCGGCCGAATGCGGGCGAGCGAGGCACGCGCCGGGCCCTGCGCTGGGCAACAATGGGGTGGGCTGCTTACGCAGCGGTCTTCGCGAGTTTCGGGGGCAGGCTGGGCTCTCTGATCGAGGCCGTGAACTTCGTGGGATCGCTGTTCTACGGGCCGATGCTGGGGGTCTTCGCCGTTGCCTTCCTGTTCAGGCGCGTCACGGCGAACGGTGCGTTCTGGGGCACGGCGTTCGGGCTCCTCGCAGTCTGGCTGACCAAGCTCGCGTTTCCGGGCTTGGCATTCCTCTGGCTGAACCCGCTCGGCTGCTTGGCTACCATACTGGCAGCCTTGTTCATTTCCGCCCCCGGTGGCGGTGCGGGGGTCGCGCGTAGCGATGCGACGCCCGAAGGAAGGATCTGATGCGACAACTCGCCCTACTCTTTGCGCTCCTCGTTGCTGCAGTCGCGGCCAGGGCGGAAGCTCCCAACGTTTTGTTCATCGCGGTCGACGACCTCAATGATTGGATCGAGCCGATGGGCGGCCATCCGCAGGCCAACACGCCCAATTTCGCGCGCTTGGCGCGACGCTCAACGCTGTTCAGCCGCGCCTACACCGCGGCGCCAGCCTGCAACCCGTCCCGAGCAGCATTGATGACCGGAGTCGCTCCGTACCGGTCGGGAGTCTACCAGAACGACCAAGCTTGGCGTCCGGCCATGCCCGACGTGGAGACCCTTCCGCAGGCCTTCATGCGGAACGGATACTGGGCGGGAGGCTCGGGGAAGATCTACCACGGCGTGTATCCCGATCCGGCCTCGTGGCACGAATACTGGCCTTCGAAGAGTTTGCAGCGGGAAGCCGATCCATTGCCTCCGAAGCGGCCGGCAAACGGGATTTCCGGCACCGGCAATTTCGACTGGGGGCCGCTGGAAGCAGCGACTGGCGAGATGTCCGATGCCAAGGTGGCCGCATGGGTGGCGGCCAAGCTAGGCGAAACGCACGCCAAGCCGTTCTTCCTCGCGTGCGGCATCTTTCGTCCGCACCTGCCATGGTATGTCCCCGGCAACTATTTCCGACGCTTTCCGCTGGAACGTATTGAACTGCCGCTGGTGTTCAACTCGGACTTGGCTGACGTTCCGCAGGCCGGCTTGCGCATGGCCCGGCCCGAGCGCGATCACGCCAGTGTGGTCGAGCACGGGCAGTGGAAGCGCGCCGTGCAAGCGTATCTGGCATCGATGAGCTTCGCCGACGACATGCTCGGAAGGGTGTTGGACGCGCTCGACGAGAGCGGCTATGCGGACAACACCATCATCGTGCTGTGGGGCGACCACGGGTGGCACTTGGGCGAGAAGCACCATTGGCGCAAGTTCGCCTTGTGGGAAGAGGCCACCCGAGTGCCTCTGATGATTTCCGTGCCGCCGGGAGCGCCGGGGCTGCCGGAGGGCACTCGCAACGGCGCTGTCTCTCCGAGACCGGTGAGTCTTCTGGATCTTTATCCGACGCTGCTCGAGTTGGCCGGCTTGGACGCCGCCGGAGAGCTGGACGGGCGGAGCTTGGTCCCGCTGTTGCGGAACCCTGAGTTGCCTTGGAGACCAGCTGTCATGACCCATGGCCGGCTGAACCACGCTGTCCGATCAGAGGAATTCCGCTACATCCATTACGCCGACGGCAGTGAGGAACTCTACGATCACCGGGTAGATCCGATGGAGTGGACCAACCTAGCCGACGACGAACTCTACGCCGAGGTGAAGCGGGACATGGCCGCTTGGCTGCCCGCAACGAATGCGCCAGAGCGGCCGGAACAGCCGAGCGACCGTCGCACGAACGAAGTGGCGGTACCGCGCTGACTAGAGCAAGCCGAGACTCGCACTTGCGAGCCGGCCGACCGAGAATCGGCTACGCTATAAGGCATGCGCATCTGGTTCACTCTCTGCATTTCTGCCGTATTGCTGGCGGCGCTCGCCGCTGCGGAGCCGAACAAGCCGGTCAACTGGGAGGGCCTGCCGGAGCCCTTCCACACCGAGTCGGCCACTAACCGCCCGAACGTGATCGAACGGCCTTCTGGTGCCAGTCTGGTGGTTCCCGAAGGCTTCAACGTCGAGGAATACATAACCGGCGACTTCATGCGCCCGCGCTTCATGCTGCTTGGTCCGAGTGACGAGCTGGTATTCAGCGACTCGGGCTCGCGCAATGTCGCCGATGGCACGGTCTACGTGCATCACGATGGCACGACACGCAAGTTGATCGAGAACCTAGATCGGCCCTACGGCCTTGCGTTCCATGAGAAATGGCTGTACGTAGCGGAGCCGACGTCAGTGAAGCGCTTCGTCTATGACGCCGATGCCATGACCGCGGCGGATGGCGAAGAAATCATTTCCTACGAGGGCCATGGCAGGGGCCACTGGACGCGCTCGCTGCTCTTCAACGACGACCACTCCAAGCTGTACGTGACGGTCGGTTCGGGTTCCAACATTTCCCTGGGCGAGGATCCGGTCCGTGCGGCCCTGCACCGCTACAACCCTGACGGCAGCGGCCACGAGACGTTCGCGGAAGGTCTGCGCAACATCATCGGCCTCAGGTGGCATCCCGGATCCTCGGAAATCTGGGCCGCCGTGCAAGAGCGTGACGGCCTCGGCGATGATTTGGCCGAGGACTTCTTGGTCAACGTCAAACAGGGCGAGTTCTACGGGTGGCCCTACGCATACAACGGGCCGCACGCCGAGCCGCGCCACGACGGCGCGGGTGCCGACATGGTGGCCAAGACGCTATACCCCGATGTGCTGCTTGGCGCGCATGTCGCGGTGCTCGACATCCTCTTCTACACCGGCACCCAGTTTCCGGAGAAGTATCGGGGCGGGCTGTTTCTGGCCTTCCACGGATCGTGGAACCGCTCGGTCCGCACGGGCTACAGCGTGACCTTCATCCCGTTCAAGGACGGGCGACCACAGTCAGGGCCGCAGGACTTCCTCGGCGGGTGGATGCTCGGCGAGGACCAAAGGGAGGTTTGGGGCCGCCCCGTCGGACTGCTGCAACTCAAGGACGGCTCGATGTTGGTCAGCGACGACGGCGGCCGCAAGATCTGGCGCATCAGCTACGGCGAATAGCCGCAGCGTTGACGTGCTTGGACCGCCAGCATGGGATTGCTGAACCTATTCCGCCCGAAGTGGAAGCATTCCGACGCCGACGTGCGGCTTGAGGCAATCGGGGACATTTCGGACCCGGGAACGCTAGCGGACATCGTCGTGGCCGACGGCGAGTGGTTCGTGCGCCACGAGGCATTCGCCAAGCTGCGCTCGCTCGAGCCGGATCAAGGCCACTATGCCCGCCTGATGCGCGAATCGAATGACGAGGAGATTCGCCGCAAGACGGTAAAGATCATGACCGACGTGACCGAACTCGAGCGCGTCGCGAAGGAGGACCAGTACCTTTACGTGCGCGACGCTGCAGAGCACCGCTTGGGCGAGCTTCGCACGGGGATCTGGGACAAGCTCGCCCAGTAATCCGCCATCGCGGTACTCATCCAGCCCGTCGCAGTAGGCTACCGCGCTGGTCGAACTTCTAGCTGGGCCGCCGTCGCCGCGCCTGTGGCGTGCGATTCGCGGCGATCTCAAAGCCTGCGAGCGAAAGCTGTGATCAAGCACAACCCAGTTGCAACTGAACTTGGCGGCACGTACTCCGGCGAGGCCGCCCCCGCCGCAGCGCTGCCCGCGAGATCTGCGGAGAGGACGCGCGAAGCGTTCCTGCTCCTGCTATTCACCCACTTCACGGTCGACTGCTTTTCCTCGACCCTGCCGACGATCCAGCCGATCCTTGCGTCCCGCCTCGAGCTGACGCTAATGCACGCAGGGCTGTTGGGCGGATTCTGGATGTTCGCGTCATCGGTCATGCAACTGCCGTTCGGGCTACTCAGCGACCGCTTGCACAGCCGCCTGTTCACGGTTCTCAGCCCGCTCGCCGCGGCGGCCTTTCTGACAGCCACTTCGATGGCCACAGGGCTTTCCGGGGTGGTCGTGCTCTTACTGCTCGGCGGCATGGGAGTGGCAGCATTCCATCCGCACAGTACAAGCCAAGCCGGTCACTTGGGAGGCCAGCGGCGGGGCATCGCCACCGCCGTATTCATCACGGCCGGCACGGCTGGCCTGGGTGCGGGGCCACTCTACTTGGCCGAGGTGATCGACCGTTTCGGCTACGAAAACCTCTGGGTGGCCGCGCTTCCCGTAGCAGTGGCCAGCCCGCTGCTGTTGTGGCGGGTGCCCCAAGCTGCGGTAGATCCTCAAGCTAGACGGCGCGGTGTGGACTGGGCAGTGCTTCGGCAGCAGCGGCGGCCGCTGCTTGCGCACTACGCATTCGTGGTCCTGCGCTCGATCGTGCAGGTCGGGATGGCGCAGTACTTGGCGCTCTATATGGTGCAAGTCCGGGGCACGGACTTCAAGTCTGCGAGTGTGGCGCTGGCGGTATTCTTCGCGAGCACTTCGGCTGGTTCATTCCTCGGCGGATCGCTGGCAGACCGAATCGGGGGCCGCAAGGTCATAATTGGGTCCTGCCTGGCCTCCGGGCCCCTCTTGGCATGCTTCCTGGCATCGGACGGCTGGCTGTCGTTGCTCGCGTTGTTCGCCGGCGGCACGGCGCTGCTGTCTACGATCCCAGTCAACATCGTCATGGCAAGGGAACTGGTGCCGTCACAGGCCGGCACGGCGGCCGCCCTCATGATGGGTTTCGGCTGGGGACTGGCTGGGATTGCATTCGTTCCAGTTGCAGGCCTGATTGCTGACCTCGTCGGCCTCGACCTGGTGCTGTGGGGCTTTACGGCGCTGCCGATCCTCGGGCTTCCGATCCTTCTCGCGCTCCCTCGCCCGGCCCAGTCGAAGCTGTCGGCGACTCGTCCGAGCTGATCGGCCCCCATGACCGGTCCCCGATGCGCGGGCCTAGGCCTAGCCGCACAGTGGCATAGTCGACAAGAGCACGTCCACACTCGGTGCGGTGTGCAGCAGCACTCCTGTCCACCACGACCAGAGACTTCTGCGGCCAGAACTGACAAAGGTGAGCGGAGCCTGGGTAGCTCAAAGAATTGAGCGGTCTCTACCGGAGGTTCAGATGCAGGCTCGACTCTCACGCGGTGCTCTAGATCAGGATCATACGAGAATGTCGTCTGTTACACTCCAACGGTGGCATCAGCGAGACCTTCCATTCGTCGGGTCTCTCGCCAAATTCAACAGCCCGGTCGCGAAGGCGGAATAGGCGCCGGCAGCGGGGCGAACAATCAGGATCTCCGTATTCTCGCTGGATGTGACAAGACCCAGCACCATGTCGTGTCGATACCACATGACCAAGTTGCGTTGCACGCTCGGGACGCTCGCAGGAGCCCTCTTCCTGTGTCCGGCCTTGACCGGGCAGTCCTCGGAAGAAGAATGGAACCGATCACGGATCCTGTCGGCTTTGAGCGCGCTACAAGTCTCTGTCGAATCCGAATGTTCCGTCGATGCGATAGGGTCTTCCGCATGGGCGGGGACGCAGGACTCCATCGCAGAGCTTCATGGCGGGAGGCTCTCACCGTATGACGGGCTCGTATTCCCGAACTACCACTACGTCCAGATAGAGCACATCGTTGCCCGCAAGGAGGCGGACGAGTCCGGCCTGTGCGACATGGGTGAGACCGCGAGAACTAACTTCGCCGCGGACATCTTGAACCTCACGCTCGCGCCCGGATCACTGAACGCGTCGAAGGGTGACAGGGACCTCCACGATGTGCAATCTGCCGAGAGTTCTCTGTTTCGCGACAGCCTGACTGACCACGCGCTTTGCTGGTGGGCGGCCCAGACCGTCCGCGTCAAGTCCAAGCACAGGCTGAGCGTGGACTCCGACGAGAAGGCAGCGCTAAGCTCCGTTCTGACCGGCTGTGCGGACGAGCACGTATTCCGCCCAAGGCTGTCCCAAGGTGCGGATTGGACGTTCCGCCCGGAGTTCGTTGACGTTCTGACGGGAGAATCCGAAGTCGCTGCGTGTTACGAAACGGTCGAGGACCCGGCGGCTCTCCGTTCCTCCGCAATGGTCGTGTCAACCCACCTTTCCAACGTCGCCTGTATCCCCGCTGATCAGAGAGCCGGGCAGAAGGCCGCTCAGACCGCTTGTATCGCTACTTTGAACGCCGGTGGCTATCGTACGAACTGCGATAACCTCAGGCGCTACTGCCCAGATGTGGACCCGATCCTGCGGAGTGAGCCGCTGTACGGTTCGTTGCGAGACACAGACAGTGACGGGATCGTTTGCGAGGGTTTGTGAACGAAAGACACGATCAACAGCGGTCGCATTGCTTGTGCTATGCTTGGCTTAAGGCGTTTTGTTCTTCGCTTCTGTCGCCTCTTGGGCTAGGATGCCGCCCAGCCGGCGCAAGGATAAGCTTTCAGACCACTGCCCGCTAGGGTCAAACCATGTCACGAATTTGCGTAGTAACTGGCAAACGCCCTCGGACGGGCAACAGGGTTTCGCATGCGCACAACAAGACGAAGCGGCGTTTCCTGCCCAACATTCAGGACAAGCGCTTCTGGTCTCCACGCCGCAAGCGCTGGGTTAAGTTGCGGACCAGCGCTAAGGGCATCAAGGTCATCAATCGCCGCGGCGTCGACCGTGTCTTGGACGAGTTGAAGAAGCGCGGCGTAAAGTTCTAGCCGCTGTTTGCTAGACAGTCGCCAGCACAACCGCCCGAACCGTCGTTGTCCGGGCTCGCCTGCGAGTTTGTCTTACAGTTCGATCGCCTTGGCGAAAGTAACTGCGTTCATCCGGTAGAGACCCTCCAGCACAGACGCCGTCAGAGATTGGTCCGTGCGCACCAGTGCCACGGCCTCCGCCGGCTTATCGCTCGATGCCGGCTCGCGACGCCCGAGCGCGAAATCGGAGATGTTGATGCCCTGTTCGCCCAGCGCTGTGCCGATGCGTCCGATCACTCCCGGCACATCCTGATTGCGCACATACAGCAGCGACCCGCTGAGAAGCGCTTCGACATAGATCCCGTCGATGCTCAGCAGCCGAGGGGAGCCGTCTGGAAAGACAGCCCCTTCCACGGCGCGGTGAATGTCCTCTGTCTTGAGATCAAGCTTCAGCGAGTCACTGAAGTGCGCCTTCCCGCGACGGACTTCGGAGACGCCCAGCGCGCGGTCGCGCGCGATCTGGGACGCGTTGATTAGGTTGGCTTTGCGCGACAGGAAGCAGTTCAGGATGCCGCTTAGGGCGGCATTGCGGATCATCGCCGTGTCGGTCTCACCGAATTCGCCCAAGTACGTCAGCTTGACACGCACGGGTCGGCCCCTGGAAGTCTGCGCCACTAGCGAGCCCAATCGCTCCGCCAGCTTCAGGTAAGGTGCAAGCCTGCCGTATTGCTCGGCGCTCACAGAGGGCATATTCACGGCATTTACGACTACGCCGGACTTGAGGAAATCGCGCACTTGGAGCGCTATGTTGAGCCCGACCTTGGCTTGCGCTTCGGCCGTCGAGCCGCCGATGTGAGGCGTGGCCACGACCTGCTCGTGCGAAAGCAGGGAAGTGTCCTCGGGCGGCTCGGGGTCGTAGACGTCCAATGCCGCGCCGCCGACCTTGCCGGCTTCGATGGCCGCGTCCAAGGCCGCCGAATCGATCAGCTCGCCACGGGCGCAGTTGATGATCCGCACGCCGTCCTTCATCTTGCTGATCAGCTCAGCATTCACGATCCCTGCAGTCTCCGGAGTGAGAGAGAGGTGCAAGCTCAGGTAGTCGGCACGGGCCAGCAGCGGATCGAGCTCGAGCAATTCCACCCCGGAACCCTTCGCGGCGTCGCTCGACACGAACGGGTCGTATGCGATCACCTCCATGCCGAAGGGACGGGCGCGCTCCGCAACCTGCCTGCCGATGCCCCCGAATCCGATAATCCCCAGCGTCTTGCCAAAGACCTCGTTTCCCTGGAACTTCTTGCGCTCCCAACGACCGGCCTTGGTCGATGCGTTGGCTGCTGGCACGGATCGGGCCAGCGAAAGCATTAGTGCCAATGTATGCTCGGCGACCGCGGTCGCATTGCCGCCCGGGGTGTTCATCACTACGATGCCGCGCTTGGTAGCCTCGTCACGGTCAATGTTGTCAACGCCCACTCCAGCGCGGCCGATCACCCGCAGGCGGGGCGCTCGGTCCATAACTGCCGCCGTGACCTTGACAGCGCTGCGCACGATCAGCGCCTCCGCACCTTCCAAGTGCGACTCGTACTCGGCCGGACTCGAGACAACGACATCAAACGCCTCTTCCGCTCGAAGCGTCTCGATCGCCGCGGTGTCCACTGCATCGGCGACAAGGACCCTCATCGCGGGCCTCCGTCCTCGGCTCCCAGCGCATCGAGGTACACCGCTTGCGCCGCCTGCACGCCGCTGCCGAACTCCACCTCGCGGCCGAGCTTGTGGAGGATGATCTCCAGTTCGGCGACGGTCGCGAACAAGTCGTGGAAATCGAAATAGCCCAGATGGGCGACGCGAAAGATCTGGCCCTTCATCGAGCCCTGGCCATTGGCGATGACGGCCTCGAAGCGGTCCTTGTAGGCGCGCACGATTTGGCCCGAATCCAATCCGTCGGGGGCCCGGATGGCTGTGACCGCTCCGGCGGGAATCGCGTTCCGGGCGAATAGCTCCAACCCGAGAGCCCTTGCGGACTCGCGGGTGGCCCGGGCGAGCAGCTGCGCGTTGCGGATCAGCCGGTCGCGGCCGAGCTCGCGGATGTAGCGCAGAACCTCTGCCATTCCCAGAAGCAGCGAAGATGCGGGGGTCCACGGGGAATCGCCCTTGGGGCCCGCTTCAATATGCCTGCGCAAATTAAAGTAAAAGTTAGGGTTGGTGGCGGATTCCGCGCGTTGGAGTGCTTTCTCGCTAACAGAGCAGTACGCCAGTCCGGGCGGAATCATGAGGGACTTCTGGGACCCGCCGATCACGACATCCAGCGCCCAGTCGTCGATCTCCAGGACGCTGCTGCCGAGTCCAGTGATCGCGTCAACCACGAAAATCGCATCCGTGGCGGCTACCAGACGCCCCATGGCCTGCACATCGTGCGAAACGCCGGTCGACGACTCGGTCGCTTGGACGAATACGCCTTGTACGTCGGGATGCTGGCGCAGGATCGCTTCCAGTTCCTCCGGGAGCACCGATTCCCCATACGGCTTGGACAGAACGACCGTCTGCAACTTGAATGCCTGCGCCATCTGCACCCAACGCTCGCCGAACTTGCCTGCGGCGCAGACAACCACCTTGTCCCGAGGCGAGAACAGGTTAGAGACCGCCGCTTCCATGGCACCGCTCCCGGAAGAAGCGAACAGCGCGATACCGTTGTCCGTGCCCATGAAGTAGTGCAGGTCGGCGATGACGCCGCTATACGCCGCTCGGAATTCCGCCGTGCGGTGATGCAAGTCTGCTGCCCCCATCGCGCGCACGGCCGCTGGAAGCAGCGGCGTGGGCCCAGGGGTGAGCAAGCGACTCTTGCGGACGTACATGGGCGGATCGATTGATGGCCGGGCGGGAATCCTGAGCTGAATGTGGGTGGATCGCGTCGGGGTTCGGCGGTGAGGCTGTCGCCCGCCAAACTCGCTCTTGATCGTTACTTCTAGGATGATTCGGACGCCCGCAGCCGAGTTCGGAGAGACTGCCTGACGGCCCGCTCCACTTCGTAGTCTAGCGTAGGGTCCGGCGCGCGACTCGCGACTCGGGCCTGCCCGGTTGCGGCCTGGTCCGGCTCACGAGCCGGCAGCCAGAACTTCCATCCCGTCCTCGATCGAATCGCCGGGATAGGCGATCACCTGATCGCCCTGGTGTAACCCAGCCAGCACTTCGGCCTCGAGCGCGTTGCGCCTGCCGATCTGGACTCCTCGCAGCCGGGCCAGCGAGAGTTCGTCGATTACATACACCGCCCAGTCGTCCCCATTGCGGAAAAGGCTGCTCGAGGGCACCTTCAGGGCATCGTCCGTCTCCCAGACGACGACCCGAATCTCCACGCGGTAGCCATCCCCAAGCGCCTCCCAAGCAGCTCGCGGATCCTCGAAATCGACGATGACGTTGACCCGCTGCTCCTCGACGCCAAGAGCCGAGATCTTCGTGAATCCGAACGGCTCCACCTGGCGCACGACGCCCCGCAGGGTTGCGTCGCCGCCCCACTGCTCGATCAGGACCGGGTCGCCCGGGTCGATTTGCACGGCGTCCATTGACAGCATGTCCGAAACGATCTCGAGATCCTCGGGATCGCCGATCTCGATGAGAGGCTCGCCCGACGGGACGACGGACTCGCTCTCGCGCAGCCGCCGCAGGACGACGCCAGTGATCGGTGACCGCAAGATGATCACATCGCCTTGATCGGCGCCGACTGCACCGGCCTCGATCAGACTCGTGCGAGCGCGCTCGAGTTCCAGCTGCACCACCACGATGGCAGACTCGGCGCCCCGCACGGCCTCGCTGGTCGTCACGGCACGCAAGCGCGCCGACTCGAGGCGATTGTCGGCCATGAGGCCTTCGGCATGCAGCTGCTCGTGCCTCGCCAGCTCCGCCTGTGCGTGGTCGTGTTCGGCTCTGGCCCGGTCCAAATCGACCCGAGCGCGCTCGACTTGCGCCTCGCTCCGTGCGACCTTGGCTTGTGCCTCCGCCCGCGTTCTGGAGTCCAGGAACCCAGGTCGTGACGGCTGAAACCGGGCGAGGATCGTGGAGCCAGCCTGAACGGAGTCGCCGGGCTCGTGCTCGATCCGCAGCACCTTGCCGTCCACAGGGGCCGATACCACGTAGCGGTCCCGCACGCGGGTCTGGCCTTCCTCGTCCAGCGTGATCCGCAGAAACCCACGCTCGACCGCCGCGGTGGTCACCTCTAGCGGCTTGGGCATGAATGCCCACACGAAGGCGGCGGCGACAGCGGCAAGCAGCAGCCAGACAAGAACTCGGGTCGGGCTCAACCTCCTCATCTGCTACTCCTTCGCCTTCAGGACTTCCAGCAGGTCCAAGTGGTCGAGCTTCCGGCGCACGATCAGGCCCGAGACCACCGTGGCCCCTAAAACGGTCAGTGCGCACAGCGCGTACGTCGACGGCACGACCGAAAAGGGAAGAGCATAGAGCTCCGTTTCCATGGCCTTGATGAGTTGGGACGTCATCACGTAGCCGAGAAGTAACCCCAACGGTAGCGCAAGCAACGCTAGAATCCCAAGCTCTCCCAGCAGAATCGCGGAAATCTCCTGCCGCGTGAAGCCCATCACGCGCAGGCTCGCCAGTTCCCGGCTCCGCTCGGCCAACGAGACCCGGGCAGCGTTGTAGACCACGCCAAACGCGATGATTGATGCAAACAGCACGTTGAAGAAGATCATGATGCCCAAGTTGGCCGCGAAAGTTTCCTGAAAGGACTTCAGCGCTGCCGCCTTCAGTCCGCTGCCCGCGATCGCGGGAGTCTCCTTGATGGCTTTGAACAGTTCTGGAAGCGCTTGTGAGTCGACCGTCAGGTAGCCGCCCGATAGCGTCTTGTCGTGGTGCAGCAGGCGCCGGACCGAGTCAATATTCATATACGCGGCGAGACCCATGTGCTGGCGCACGGTGCTTGCGACTGCAATTTCGCGCACGCTTCTGTTGCCAATCAGCACCTCGGCTGTGATCGAGTCGCCGGGCCGGACGTCTAGCACATCTGCCAGCCGCTCCGCCAGCACGACCCCATCATGCGAGAGGTCAGCCGGACTGAGCGTTTCGACATCGATGACCCGGAAAAGCTGCGGGGAATTTGGCAGGCCAGTGATTGACAGTTGGCGGGATCGCTGCCCGGACCTCAGCCGGACCGGGACCGACAGCACGGGTTCAGCTAGCATCACTCCGGGCAGTCGCTCCAAGGAGTAGATCCCATCTGGCGAGATGGGCTCGGTGAAGGTGAGCTGCAGGTCTTGCCTCTGGGCGACGCGGAACTGCATGTCCATCATGAGGTCGAGCGAGTCCACCGCGAACATTCCCACGATCAGAACGGCCAAAGACAGCGCGATGCCGCCGATCGTAATCGCCGAGCGGACCGGCTGGCGTTCGATGTTGCGGAGGATGATGCGAGCTGGCTGTGACAGCAGGCGCCGCAGGCCGAGGCGCTCCACAAGGCTTGCCGAGTACCTCGCCGGCGGCTCCGGTCGCATGGCCTCGGCGGGCTGCAGGCGGACTGCCCGGCGAACGGACGCGCGCGCGCCGAACACTGCGGCAAAGATTCCCAGCACAACGGCCCCAGCCACTACAACGGGATCCAGGCGGTAGTCGAGAACCGGGAAGCGGAAGAAGTCGTTGTACATCGACAGCATCCCGCGACCTAGGAGGGCGCCGCAAACCGTTCCAATCACGGTGCCCGTAAGGCTGATCGCCAAGGCCCAGTACGTGTAGTGCAGGGCAATCGAGAGTTGCGGATAGCCGAGAGCCTTGAGGGTTGCGATCTGCTCGCGCTGCACGGAGACGATGCGATGCAGCACGACATGCAGCAGGAAGGCTGCCACCCCCAGAAACACCATAGGGATGATCACGCCAGCCACCCGGATGCCGTTGAGCTCGTTCTGGACCGACCAGTGAGACAGCTGCAGGTCGCGGGGGATCGCGCCCCACCCTCCGTAAGGCCGCAAGAGATCGTCGAGCTCTTGGATCACCCTTTCTTCCTGAGCGCCGGGGCGCAAGAGCAAGGAGACATCGTTGAATCCGCCTTCCATGTCGAACGCAGCGGCGAGCGCCCGGCGTCCCATCCAGAACACCCCGAAGCGGGTGTTGTCGGGAATCATCTCGCCGGCTCGAATCGTGTAAACGTACTCTGGCGACAGTCCCACGCCGACGATCTCGAGATCTCGCCGCCGACCGTTGAGAATTGCGCCTACCGTGTCCCCAGGCCTGAGCCGGTTGGCGTCCGCAAATCCCTTGGAGAGGATCACCTCGTCGGAACGCCCGGGCTCGATATAGCGGCCGTGTACCAGCACGACATCGTTCACGATCTCTCGCTGGCGCTCGGGAATGGACACCAGGCGACCTGTCGCCGGCTCGGCAAGCCCTTCCACGTCCAAGGCCACATCAAAAACGACCCGTGTCTCAGCCTGCGCCACGCCCGGGATCGCGGAGATGCGGTTCCCAAGCACGAGAGGCGCGCGTTTCAGGGTCGCGAAGACGTGTCCGAAGCGCTGGCGTTCGTAGTAGACGTCCCGGGTGGACTGCAGGGAGTCGAAATTGCTGCGGTAGGCAATCAGCATCAGCACGCCGACCGCGATGACCATGCTGATCGCGAGCGCTTGGCCCTTGATCCGCCACAAATCGCGGAAGAGCTTGCGGTCAAGCGCCTGCATGGCCTACCACGTGAGGTCTCGTGCTGCGGTCTTGACGGGATTGCTGCGATCCGCCACGATCAGGCCGTCTGAGAGCTGCACGACGCGGTCTGCGATCGAGGCCACAGCGGCGTTATGGGTGATCACCGCGGTGGCGGTGCCCAGTTCACGGTTGATGCGCTCGATGGCCTCTAACACCACTACTCCGGTCGAGATGTCCAGCGCGCCTGTAGGCTCGTCGCACAGCAACACCTCGGGCCGTTTAGAAATCGCCCGCGCGATCGCTACGCGCTGCTGTTCGCCGCCCGAGAGCTGCGCCGGGAAGTGGTTCATGCGGTCGCCGAGCCCAACGATTCGTAGCGCTTCCTGCGGCGGCATGGGATCGCGCACGATCTCCGTCACCAGCGCCACGTTCTCCCTAGCCGTCAGGCTCGGAATCAGGTTGTAGAACTGGAACACAAAGCCCACGTTGTTTCGGCGGTATGCGGTCCGCGTCGCGTCGTCTGCTCCGCTTAGATCGCGGCCGCGATAGGTGACCGCCCCAGAGGTGGGCACGTCCAGGCCGCCCAAGATGTTCAGCAGAGTCGACTTGCCGCTGCCAGATGGCCCGAGCAGGACGATGAACTCGGATGCACGAAGGCTCAGATTCACGCCGCGCAGGGCATTGACGGCCACCTCGCCCATGTCGTAGCGCTTGGTGACATCCTTCGCCTCGAAGACGACTTCCCCGCCATCTAAGCGATCAGGGGCGCCAGCCTGCCGGGCCGGATCGGGAATCGACGCTGTCACCTTCGAAACTCCTGAATCCCCAGCACCAAGCGCCATACGAACGCAGATTGTAGTGTAGGCAACCCGACGTCGGAGGTGTTGGATCTGTCGCTGCGCTCCAGGCGGCGCGAGACTCGGCGCACTTGTCAGCGGCAGGGCAGGGTATGTGAGCGAGACCGAGTGGTGCTGGGTCACGCCCGGACTAGGGTGTAAGCGCATGGACCAAAGGGAAATGCCCGACAGTTAGTGGAAACGGACAATACGGGCAGCGTATCCGCTGTTGGCGTCAACCGGACCTATTGAAGCTGCCGTTGGCTGTAGAATCTAAGCGTGGTTCACGGCTGGCGGATCAAGCTTGCTCTGAACGTTTGGTGTGGTGCGTCCGCCTTGTGTGCGGCCACGCCCGCCGAAGACCTGTTTCGAGAGACGATCCAGCCGACCTTGAAGCAGCACTGCTTGGGCTGCCACGGCGAAGGCGAGCTCTTCGGCAAGCTCGACCTGCGCAGCCGCGAGGGACTGGTGAAGGGCGGGTCGCGGGGCCCGGCAATCGTTCCGGGAGATGCAAGCGCTAGCCTGCTTTACCGCGCGCTCGAACACTCCGGCGAGCTCAAAATGCCGCCCGCGGGACCGCTGCCTGATGAAGCGGTCGCGGCAGTCCGCGATTGGATCGATGGCGGCGCTGCCTTTGCTGAACGCCCGGAGAAGGCGAGCCTTGATTGGGGCGCGTTCAAGGAAGAGGACCTGTGGGCGTTTCGAGCGGTCAAGAAGACCGAGGCGCCCGGCGGCATTGATTCGCTGCTCCGCCGCAAGCTGGCTGAAGCTGAGATCAACCCCGCGCCGCGCGCCGACCGACGGACCCTGATTCGTCGCGCGACGATTGACCTGACCGGCCTGCCGCCGACGCCGGAGCAGGTCGAGGCGTTCGGAACGGATCCCGCCAGCGACAAGGCCGCGTTCGGGAGAGTGGTGGACCGTCTCTTGGACTCTCCGCGCTACGGCGAGCGCTGGGGGCGTCACTGGCTCGATGTGACGCGATACGCCGATACAGCGGGCTTCTCGAACGATTACGAGCGGCCCAACGCCTGGCGCTATCGCGACTATGTCATCCGCTCATTCAACAACGACAAGCCCTACGACCGCTTCGTGCTCGAGCAGGTCGCCGGCGATGAGTTGTTCCCCGACGACCCGGAGGCCATCCTCGCAACGGGCTTTTTGAGAATGGGCCCGTGGGAACACACCGGCATGTCGGTAACGGCCGTCACGCGGCAACAATGGCTCGATGACGTGACGCATGCGACGGCGACGGCCTTCCTTGGGCTCACACTCGGATGCGCCAAGTGCCACGACCACAAGTTCGACCCTATCCCGACGAAGGATTACTACCGCGTGCAATCGGCATTCGCTACCACCGCATTCGCGAGGCGTCCCTTGGCGTTCTTGCCGGCGGAAGACACGAGCGGCTTTGCTGAGGGCAAGAAGCGCGTCGAGGGTCTGATCGCGCAGCTGGAGCAGAAGCGTGGCCGCTACGCCGAGATCAGCAGGCGCTATCTGATGGAGAAGTTCGGTGTCAGCCGATTCGAAGACGTGCCGGAGGTGAATCGCAAGCAAGACGCCGGGCTGACCGACGAGCAGATGTGGGCGCGGCGAATCGTCAACAAGCACCTGAGCCACCACGCTGAGTCGATCAAGCGCTACCGGCCGCTGGCGTTCTCGGTCACGAGCGGGCTCGTGGAAGACTGGAACGACGTCGGCCCCGGCGGCGCCGGCAGCTACATGAAGAAGCCCGACTACGAGCAAGTCGAGATGCACGTGCTTGTGGGCGGCAGCCTCGAATCCCCGGGAGAGCGTGTCGCTCCGGGGGTGCTGAGCGCGGTCGAGCGCTACAGCGGCCTTCAAGCCCCGGAATTCGCCGAAACGACCGCGGGACGCCGGGCGACGCTGGCCGAGTGGATCGTGGATCCGCTCAATCCGCTCACGGCGCGCGTGATGGCCAACCGTGTCTGGCAATATCACTTTGGACGAGGCCTGGCCAGCAACGCGAACAACCTTGGCAAGATGGGCGCCAAGCCGACGCACCCCGCGCTGCTGGATTGGCTGGCGAGTCGCTTTGTCGAGGAGGGTTGGAGCGTAAAGGCGCTCCACCGGATCATCATGGCCTCCGAGGCATACCAGCGCTCGAGCGACCCGCCCGACGGGGCGGCCGAGCGCGACCCGGGGAATAGCCTGCTCTCGTATTTCACGCCCCGGCGAGTCGAGGCCGAGGTCCTGCGAGACAGCATGCTGGCTGTGGCGGGCGAGCTGAGCCTCGCGACGGGAGGTCCGGGCACGAACCCCCAAATCAGTCGGGACGCTGCCGAGCAGCCTAGATTCACACAAGGCGGCTTGCGGCCTCCCTACTACGAAGAGGGCCGCCGAGAAGATCGAAACCGGCGCTCGGTCTACAGCTTCCAGCAGCGCAGCCTGATCGATCCGATGATTGAGGTCCTCAACGGGGCCTCGGTTGACTTATCCTGCGAGCGGCGCGACTCGACGACTGTCCCCACACAGGCGTTCGCCCTGTTCAACGGTGAGTTGAGCTACGACTTGGCGCTGGCTTTCGCGAATCGGCTCCGAAACGAGGCCGAGCGGGTAGTCGATCGGGCATTCGAACTCGCCTACGGCCGCTCTCCGAGCGAGGAAGAGAGGGCGCTCGCCGAGCGACATATCGAAGAGATGACCGCCTACCATCGCGACCACCCGCCGGCACCGCGCCGGCAGCGCAAGGCATTGGTGCGGGCGCTGCCGAGCCAGCTCTCGGGGGAGACGTTCCAATTCACCGAAGATCTGCCGCCATGGGAGTACGAGGAGAACCTTCACGCAAGCCAGGTGGAGCCCGAGACGCGGGCTCTGGCGGACTTGGCGCTGGTGCTCTTCAACTCGAACGAGTTTGCTTATGTCTACTGAAGCCGATCTGAGCCGGACAAGGCGCGAGTTCCTCTATCGCTCCGGGCTGGGACTTGGCTCCGTCGCTTTGTCGGCTCTGCTGGCAGAGGCAGGGCCGCTGTCCGCACGAAATCCCCACCACAAGGCCAAAGCCAAGAGTTGCATCTTTCTGCTGATGGAGGGCGGCCCCTCTCACATCGACACGTTCGACCCCAAACCAAAGCTGACCGAACTCCACATGACGGAGTTCGCCAAGGAACGCACGAAGTTCGCCGCGGCGATGAACACCGGCAAGCGCCACTACGTCAAGAGCCCGTTCAAGTTCCGGCACGCAGGCGAGCTAGGCATAGAGATCAACGCGCGCTTCCCGCATTTCGCCGGAGCCGTCGACGACATCTGCTTCTATCGCGGACTACAGGCCGAAAGCGTCAACCATCCGACCGCGCTCTACCACCTCAACACGGGGAACCGCTTCGGCGGAGACCCAGGGATCGGGTCGTGGGTCTCCTATGGGCTGGGGACGGAGAACGAGAACCTGCCGGCGTTCGTCGTCTTGCCTGATGTCGCCTATCCGCAGGGCGGTGCGGCGAACTGGTCCAACGGCTTTCTGCCTGCGCACTACCAAGGCACGGCGCTCAGGGCGCAAGGAGCCCCGGTGTTGGATATGAATCCTCCGTCCGGCGTCACGCCCGAGCATCAGCGCAAGAACCTCGACTTGCTGGGAAGCTTGAACGCGATCCACAGACAGCGCCACCCGGACCACGACGAACTGGAAGCGCGCATCGAGAGCTACGAACTGGCTTTTCGGATGCAAGCCGAGATGCCGAGCGTCGTCGACCTCGCCAACGAGCCGGCCTCGACGCTCGAGCTCTATGGCGTCGGCGACCCCAACCCCGAGGTGGACGCGATCGCCAAGCGCTGCCTCCTAGCGAGACGGATGGTCGAGGCCGGCGTCCGCTTCGTGCAGGTGATCGTCGGCGGCTGGGATTCCCACGACTATATCGAGAGCGCACACGGAACCCGCATCACGGCAATCGACAAGCCGATGGCCGGCCTGCTGACGGATCTCCGGCGAACCGGCCTGCTCGAAGAGACTCTGGTCGTGTGGGCGGGGGAATTCGGCCGCTCGCCCGACAACGGCCTCCGCGGCGGAGACAAGGCTTGGGGCCGCGATCACAACGCCAAGGCGATGCCGCTGTGGCTTGCGGGCGGCGACGCACCGCGCGGGCGGATTGTCGGCGCCACGGACGAGGTCGGCGACTCCGCGGTCGAGGTCGTCCACCCGATCAAGGATTTCCACGTGACGCTGCTACACCTGTTGGGACTCGATGATGCGAAGTTGACGTACTTTGCTCAAGGTCGCGAGAAGCAGCTGAGCCAAACCGGGGGCGAGCTGATCCGCGAGTTGGTTGCCTAGCGGCCGCTCGAGCCGCGCTGGATCGCCACGGACTACGGCCGCGATGACGGGTCCGTCTAGTGTCTTGGCTCGTGGCGAATCTCATGCGGCGCGCGTCACTGGGATCAGGCTGATCCCTGCAGATCACACGTCCTAGTTCGGTCAAGGGAGATCTTCAGAACCTTTGCGAAGCTCTTGGTGCACCCTGGCAACCTGCCACATGTAGTTGCCGGATTGCTCTAGCTGAACGGCCTTCGCAATGTGCATCCGTGAGTTGTCCGAATCTCGCATGGCCTCGTAGTACAGGCCCAGATACAGGTGAGCGTAGAACTCTGGGCCCGTCCCGCTGCCGGGACCGGCCGCTCTGTTAGCCGCGTCCAACACGTCTTGCACGCCGGCGCTGCCACCAAAGAGAGCGAACACTTCCATCATGGGCACCCTGCCGTCCCTGTCAATCGGAATCAGTCCCGCACGCGCGGCATCGAAGCCTCGGATCGAGGCCACACACAGGAAGTGCCAGACAGAGTTCTCCACGTCCTGCGGGTTGACCGTGCGGTGAAGTTCGAACAGGGCAGCGCAGCCTGCGAAGTCTCCCGCATAGTATTGCGAGATCCCGAGTTGCCAAAGCTGCGCCCTTGAGTGCGCTTCTAGCTCGGCTACGCGCTCGAAGGCGGCCACCGATCCCGCCATGTCGCCGTTGCGGAACCTCGCCGCACCCAGTTCCAGGCTGATCCGGGCGCTGCCGGGCTCGATCTCGGCTAACCGCTCGTAGTCTTCGGCGGATCCGGCGTAGTCTTCAAGATGCGACCGGGCCTGCGCCCGAATCCAGAACGCCGTGGGATCCGGCTCCGGAGAGGCCTCAATCTGCCCGCTGGCCAGTTCAGCGGCCCGGGCTGCATCCCCGGAGCGCAACGATGCAATGGCATCCTGAAGCAGGCGCCCTTCTTCCTGGGCGCCCGCTCGGCATCCGCAGGCGAGCAGCGGCACAACGACGACAGCGAGGAAGAATCTGGACAACTGACCGGAGCCTCGAACACTCAGCAGTCTAGCGCCTGACGTGACGGAGAACGCCCGCTCTCTCCTATAATCGTGTTCTGTTCCGGCCAACCGGCCTATGCCCGCTTCCGAATTGAACCTAGGTCTCGTTGAGGGGCTAGTCGAGACCTGCCGCAAGCGAGTCGCCGGGCAGCTTCGCACGCGGGAGGGCTGCCTAGCACTCGCAGTCTGCTTAGTCGGCTTCTGCGGCCTGCTTGTGCTCGGCACGCGCTACGTTCCGTTCGTCACGCTTCCTTTGATAGCCGGGCTTGGGATCTGGATCGCCGCCCAGCGACTCGGCGCTCAATTGCCCACTAGGTACGCGGTAGCGCAGTTGGTGGACTTGCGTTCGGGCCTCCAAGACGCCCTGTCTACGGCGTATCACTTCAAGACAGCAGGGATGGACAGGCAGCAAGGCAGGATTGCGGCCGCTCAGTACGAGTCCGCTTCTAGACTCGCCGCCCACGTAGACCCCCGGCAGGCGTTCCCGCGCGTCGTATCGTCGGCCCAGCGCGCGAGCGTCTGGTTGCTGGCGTCTGCTCTCGTCCTCTTCGGGCTGCGCGTAGGGCTGCAGGCGACCATCTCGTTCGAGCCTCCCTTGGCATCGCTGATCCTGACGGCCATCTTCGGCCAGCGGCCCGCTCCGAACGCCGACGAGCAGCAGCGAGCGGCGGCGATCGAGCGGCCGGAGACGGACCAGCTCCCCGCGGGGGACGATGAATTCTTCGAACGCCCTGCATCCGAACAAGACTCTCCCGGGTCTGAACTGCCTCGCGAAGCCCATGAGGAGCCGCCCAGCGAGGCAGTCCAGATGCCAGACGTGGAAGGGCTGATTACAGTCCCATTGGAGGAGCAAGGCCCCGAGGGCCTGCTCGAGGACTCGACCCTGCAAGCCGAAGATTCGGAGTTTTCGCCGGATGGCCAAGACAACAACCTGCCGTCTGACTCCGGCAGCGACCTCTGGGACGAGGAGGCCCAGAGCTTGTTCGACAAGCTCAAGCAGGCGTTCGACAACATGCTGCAGACTCTGGACATGGCATCCAGCGAGTCTTCAAGTTCAGAGCAAGGGCAGGAACAAGGCAGCGGCAGCACCGAGGAAGCCGCATCGTCGGGAAATCCCGCCGACTCGGGCGAGGCAGAGCAGGATCCGTCGGCCCAGGCGGCTGACGCGTCGATGGAGGGCGGTGAGGCCGGGCCCGAGGCTGGCGAGTCTGCATCCGCCGGGACCACTAGCGGCGAGGACAGCACGGGCGAGCAGAGCGGTGGGGAGAACGCCTCGGCCGCCGGCACGAGCGACGGTGACAAGGAGCTGGCCGAAGCGGAGCAGTTGGAGGTGCTCGGCGCTCTGGAGGAACTCTATATGGAACGCGCCGAGAACATGAGGGGCGAGGTAACAATCGAGACTCGCCTAGCCGAGCAGTCAGCCTCTGTGCCGTACAATCAGCGTTCGACCTCCCACGGTGACGGCGGTGGGTCCGTAAGCCGGGATGAGATCCCCGCGCCCTACCGCACCTACATTCAGAACTATTTCGACACGTTGAGAAGGAACGCCGAGTAGATGCTGGCCCAAGACGCGACGCTGCATAGCGCAACGGAGCAGATCGACGCTGTTCGCTCGCAGATCCAGCGGGTGATCGTCGGCCACGAGCGCGTGGTCGACGGCGTGCTGAACGCTCTGCTGTCTGGGGGACACGTATTGCTCGAGGGCGTTCCGGGCCTCGGCAAGACAACCTTGCTGAGGACGCTCGGGCGCGCGCTGCACTTGGACTACTCGCGGATCCAGTTCACGCCCGACCTGATGCCGGCGGACATCCTCGGCAGTGTCGTGATGGACACTAACGAGCTCGGCGCCAAGGCGCTCCGGTTCGAGCGGGGCCCTGTCTTCGCGCATCTCGTGCTCGCCGACGAAATCAACCGGGCAACGCCGCGCACGCAGTCGGCGCTGCTGGAGGCCATGCAAGAGAAGACCGTCACCAGCGGCACGACAACGCACTTGCTTGACGAGCCGTTCTTGGTGATGGCTACGCAAAATCCGCTCGAGATGGAAGGGACCTACCCATTGCCCGAGGCCCAGTTGGATCGCTTCTTGCTCAAACTGCTGGTGGAGTATCCCGAGCGCGAAGACCTCACCGCCATCGTGGATCGCACGGCGGATACCACGCCGCTAGAGGTCGACGCGATCTTGGACCGCGATCAGATTCTCGAACTGCGCCGCGCCGCGTCCCAGACCCTGGTCGCGCCCCATGTCCGCGACTACGCTATCAGCCTGGTCCTCGCCACGCAGCCTCGCCCAGGCAGGGAGTACGCCTTGGCGCGCAAGTACGTCCGCTACGGCAGCTCGCCTCGCGGAGCGCAAGCGCTTGTGCTGTGCGGCCGCGTCAGGGCGCTGATGCAGGGGCGGCTGCACGTCAGCACGGACGATGTTCGGGAGCTGGCTCTTCCGGCCCTGCGCCATCGGATCATCCTGAACTTCGACGCTCACGCTGACGGGCGGACCGAAGACGACCTCCTGCTCGAAATGCTCGAGTCCCTGCCCGAGCCGACGATGCCGTAGGTTGTTGCGGCCGACCCGATCTACGAATTCCGGCCGCGGCACGCCAGCCTGTTCCGACACGGCCCTCAATGCCGTAGAATATTGCGCGGCGGCCAGCGATTCGCCGGCTCCACATACCTGAGGGCCGGTTCCCTGGCAGCCGCGCTCAAGGCGGGCAAGCATGCAGCGGCGCAGTTTTCTGCAGGGCTCCGGCGCACTCGCGGCGAGCCTCGGCACGACGGGCATGGCCGCGCTACCAGCGGCGGCCGACCTTGCAGCTAGCTCGAAGGCGGGAAACATGAAAGTCACGGGTGTGAAATCGATCCTGCTGGACAACGTCCAGCCTTACATCGGCCATCGAAAGTGGCTGTTCGTCCAGCTGACCACGGACGAAGGTCTTGTCGGCCTGGGCGAGCGGCCGACTGGCGGCGTCACCAACCTGAAGTCGCAGATCGACCTGCTGCACGATCTGGGCGAGCGGTTTGTCATAGGCCAGAGCCCCTTCAATGTGGAGCGGATCTGGCAGGACATGTACACCAGCTCGCACGACTACCGCCACCCAAGCCTTTACTTCGTCCCGGCGCTCTCCGCCATCGAAATGGCCTGCTGGGACTTGGTTGGCAAGGCTACCGGCCAGCCCGTCTACAACTTGCTGGGCGGCCAGTACCACGACCGGCTGCGCGCCTACGCCTACATGAATACACAAGGGGTCTGGGAAGACCCCGAACTCGCCGGCAAGCGGGCCGAGGAACTGGTCAGGGCAGGGAACACCGCTTGCAAGCTGGATCCGTTTCGGCCGATCACCGGCCCGCCGCGCGACTATTCCCTCAAGACGATCCGGCACGTGGCCAAGATCTTCCGCGCAATCCGCGATGCGGTCGGCGCCGATCTTGAGATCGGCATCGGCACGCACGGCCAGTTCAGCACGGCGGGAGCGATCCGGGTGGCCAGCATTCTCGAAGAGTTCGACCCGTTCTGGTTCGAAGAGCCGGTTCCTCCGGAAAATGTAGACGAGATGGCCCGCGTGGCGGCCCACACAAGCATCCCGATCGCCACCGGCGAGCGCTTGGTCACGAAATTCGAGTTCTCGCAGGTGCTCGAAAAGCAAGCCGCACAGATCATCCAGCTGGATGTCGGCCAGTGCGGTGGGATTCTCGAGTCCAAGAAGATCGCCGGCATGGCCGAGGCGCACTACGCGATGATCGCGCCGCACATGTACTGCGGTCCCGTTGCTGCCGCAGCGGCGGTGCAACTGGACACGTGCTCGCCGAATTTGCTGATCCAGGAGTTCAACTCCAATTCCCTCCACAGCGAGATCTTGCGGGAGCCGATCAACTTCAGCAACGGCTTCATCACTCCGCCGACCGGGCCCGGCCTAGGGATCGAGCTCAACGAAGAGGTTGTGAGGCGGCAGCTGTCGGCGTGATCCCGCGCGGACCACAGGTCCATTCCTGGGGGAGCGCCAGCGGTCTCGCGCCGGGATTCGCGCCCGCATAGCAAGCATTGCACCGGGACCCGGAATAGGCTAGAATAACAGCACCGGCTGTTCCGGGAACCGGCGGCTGGCCTATCGCATACCGTGACGCGGCGCAGCGCTTCTGCGGACGCAGGAACGGTGTTCACACAAATCCACGAGGGACGCGGAGCAAGGCACCTTTTGCGGACGGGTGGCCGAGCGGTCAAAGGCAACAGACTGTAAATCTGTCGGGCTACGCCCTACGAAGGTTCGAATCCTTCCCCGTCCACCAGCGCTTGTGGGCGGCCTTGAATTCGCGTTTCGGATCGCAGCGTAAGAGGACCCAGAGACATGGCAAAGGAAAAGTTTGATCGCTCGAAGCCGCACGTGAACGTGGGCACGATC
>JAPPMG010000089.1 GCA_028819215.1 Bryobacterales bacterium | reverse complement strand
TGCAAGGTTTCAGCTCATTCGCATCCTCCCTGCCAGGGCTTACCCTGACGCACCACAATTTCCCGCACCCTTCGAGCCTAGCTCACGGCCGCCGCGCCGGACGCCGGAGCGATCCTTTCCACAACCGCTCAAGCAAGGTATCCGGCTAGCACGCGTCCGGAGAGTCCATCCATGCCCGGGCCCTCGCGCTAGGGGACCGCACGAAGCCCGGAAAGCCCGTTGAGACAATCGAGGTTCGCATTCGGTGCCGGGCACGCGACGGACCAGCCGACGCAAGTCCCGTGCTTTCCCGGTTTGCGGGTACAGGTCGCAGTCGTGCCGTTCGAATCTCAGAAGCAGGTTATCCCAGTCCCCGGCTCCCGACCCTTGGAGATCGAACGGAGCGGGGACGTCTGGTGGGCAGGAGGCGTCGCGATCCGCAATGGAAGCTGCATTTCCCACGAGGGGCTGGGGCCTTAACGTGCCTCCTTGCCATTCATTCCAGCCCGAGTATGCTGGCGATGGATTCGCCCTCGTGGTATTCGGAGCCGTTCGGGCCGAGGGTGTGGGGCAGGCGCAGAAGGGCCGGCGGCAGGTTCGCCGGATGGACCGACGGATTGACGTACAGACGGGCCGGGGTGTTCGGGACCGCGTACGAGTGAGTGCCGTGACGAAGAGGATGGCGGGCGGCTCTCGGCGGCTCGACGCTCGCTTCTGGTCCCAGATTCCGTCCTTGCCGAAGAAGACCTACTGAGGACTTATACCGGCCGTCGAAGGAAGTTGGGAATCCGCGGGCGGATTGCTGGCAAATCTCGATTCGATGCGCTGGCGAACATCGGCAGCGACTTCGAGGACTTCTGGCGAAGCGCGAACCTCCTCACCCCCCAGTTGCCGCAAGGCCACAACCAGTGGTGCAAACTCGTCCGACTTCGCCTTGTCGCCTGCCATGATTTCAAGAATTGCGGGTGCCGGGAGACCGGCGCCGCTCAAGTCAACCGCGATCTCCAGAATCCAAGGCATCGCCGGCAGGTTGCCGCGTCGATATGCCGCGTAGGCGGACCGAAACGTGTCAACGGCAGCCGCAAGGTTGCCTTGCATGAGATGCGATACGGTTCGCACCCTTCGAGTTCTCCAACCGAGAACCAAGCGCAACACCTCGTCGAGAGCTTCGACTCTCGCTTCCACCTCGTCGCAAGTGATCAGTGCTTCCTCGGCGCGGCCGACCGCGGCGAGCCTGATGCTCTTGTGCTCCATCGCCATGATGACGAGTGTCGGAAACTTGGCCGCTTGGAGGCCGCCAAACCGGTCGATCAACATGTCGCAGTCGGCGATCTCCGCTTCGAAATCGCCTCGCTCTCCGCGCTGCCCGCCCCGCGTGAGCAGGGCAAACGCAACCGTTTGCTGTATCTCGGGGTCTTCGCTGTCAAGGTAGCGCTCGACCACCTCATCCAACGCTGCGATCGCTTTCTCGCTATCGCCCTTCGCCGCGAGCTCGACTCCGGCCCCGAATAGCGCCTCGGCCACCACGGGCTGGAGTTCTGCTGCCTCGCTGCTGCTGTATCGCTCGATGACCTCCTCGTGAGCCGCCCGAGACGCGTCTTGGTCGCCAAGCAAGAATCGCGAGTTCCCCCGGTCGAGGATCGCCTGTGCGACGATCCTCTGCAGCGCCGGCAGCCGCGTGGCTCCATAGGTAGCTATCACGTCGTCGAAGGCGCCGACCGCCGCTTCGCAGTTGTCCAGATAACGATGTGCTGACGCTCTCGCGCACAGCGCCTGAGCCTTGTTCAGATCCGGCACGACAGACCAGTCCGCGCTTCCGGGAGCAAACGCTTGGTCGGCGATCTCAACGACCCTCTCGAACGCACGTGCTTCGACAGCCTCGGTGATCTCGCGAAGGAATCGACCTGCACGGCCCCACTCGCTCGGCGAGGTCCCACCCGGAGGCTCGCTCTCGCCCGGTCGCGTGATCTCGGGACACACGTCGCGCAGGCGGGGCAACTCGTCGGCCGCCCGCTGAATGCCCTCCCGAATCGCCGGCGACCCCGTCGCTTCCGCAATCAGCCCGCTGGACATGCCCGCGAGTTCAGCGTCGCTGTAGAACACGGTCATGAAGTGAATCAAGTTCCGCACCACCGCCGCTTCGTCACGCTCGCGTCGGAGCTTGTAGTAAATGCTGTACAGACGCTCTGTCGCAGCGTACTGCCGCTTCCTGCCGTGCCCTTCGACTAGCACCGCGCCTCGCTTTACAAGCCGCCCGAGCATGGTCGACACGATTCGGATGTCCATGCGGGCCCGGGCCGCGATTTCCCCGGGCCACGACAGCTGCCAGAGGTCAATCACCGCAATATAGACGCGCCGCTCGGTCTTTCCCAGGGCTTCCAGGTGACCGCGGAAGTACTCCGTGTGCTCGTCGATGAGTTCCACCAGCTCTTCCATCAGTTTTCGCAACGACCGGTGTCGGCTGAAGCCAGCAACGATGACCAGCAGGCGGGGGCTTCCGCCGGTCAGGATCTGTAGCGGCCGAATCTCGCGCCCGCTGATCCGCTCTCCGCTCACGACCGTCCACAACCGCGCGCACTCCGCGGCGTTCAATGGCTCAAGATCCACCGTTCGGAACAGCTCGAAGAACGGTTGGCTGGCGTCGTCTAGGACCTCGAACCGACTGGTGGAAGAGGCGAGCAGCATGACCTGGGGTTTCGACTGGAGCACCGCTCGCAGCTTCCAGCCGAGGTCCTTGTCGGCGTTCTCCACCAGCGACTGCAGGTTCTCAACGATGAGCACGAGCTTCTTGTCCAGCCGGTCGGCAGCACTCAGAACGACGGCGCGGGCGCTCTCCTCGATTGCCTCGTCTCGCCAGCGAGCAGTCAGCGCTGTGTGACTTGCCCGCAGTTCTTGGGTGAGCTGCGGATCCTTGCCAGCGATCTCCCTAGCCAAATGGAAGAGCGTTTCGAGCCAGAAATCGGCCATGTCGAAGATCTCCGGGCTCTCCTCCATGAATCGCACGGGCAGCAGGTGCTCGGACAGCTCCCGATCGCCGCGCAATTCCGCCGCGACCCGTGCCAGCAGCATGGTCTTCCCGCGGCCGCGAGGCGCGACAATCAGGACATGCTGGCAGGATGGCGAGTCCATGTTCCCCCGCACGACCTCGAGCATCCTGTCAAGTTGGTGCTGTCTGACCACGAACTGGTCGATCACCTCCTCGTCGGACTGGAACGTACCGGGATTGAATTTGCGAATCGGGCGGGTAACAGTCTCGCTCATCGCGGCGAACCCTCCCCTCTCTCGTCTGCAGACCGATCTCGAAGCGGTGCGTGGTGGTCCCGAAACCGTGCGCACCACCAGTCCTTAAGCAGGAGTGATGGAAACCGGAACCCACCTTCGCTGGGTTCGAGATAGCCGTCATGAACGAGGACTTCGAACGTGTCACTGATCCGGCCGGGCACGTCGTCGAGGACTGCGGAGTACAGCTGTTCGAGGCGGCTTCTGGCGGTCGGAGCGAACACGCCCTGCGTTGCTGCCTCGGCAAGAATCTCCATCGCAATGGAGTAATTCTCATCCTCCAATCCGTCCCGGAGGCGCGTCTCGTAGTGCACGAGGTCGCTCTGGCCCTTGGGCCCTAGCAGTTCATTTCTGTAAACCTCGCCCACATCCCCGAGGGTCACCGGGCCGCGCCCGTGCATGATGGCGAAGTCCCTTAGGCGCGCGAAGCAGGACTGCACATGATGGGGATGCCGATGCCGAGGGCATCGTAGACCGCTTCGGCCACGCCATCCTCCACGCGCAAGTCGTGGCTCCGGGCTAGTCGCAGGAAGCACCCGACGCTGGTTTCTCGATCCCACGGACCGATGCGCACGGAATCGAGGTAGTTGATTCGGTCGGGTATTCCCAGCCGATGAACGAAAGGCCGAAGGCCGATGCTGCCCGAGACGATCAGGCTCAGAGACCCGTCACCGACAGCTTGCAGCGCTCCGCGCAGCCAGCTGAGAAACTCATCGATCCGACGCGCGCCTTCCGGATCGCGCAGCATTCGCTTGAGGAAGATCGGCAGCTCGTCAAGAACCAGAAGAACTGGTCTTTCTTGCACTGCGCATTCGCCCAGTAGTTTCTCCCCGAAGCTCCGCCAGCTTCCCGAATCGAGCCCAGCGCGGATCTTCAATCCGAAGTCGAGCGCGCTGACCTCGTCGACGTTTTCGACGACCCAGCGGCGCATTCCAGTCGCGACCCTTGACGAGATCGGCCGAACCGGGTGTACCGCCCGGGCGATGCTCGCGACCACATCCTCTGCGCACGTCGCCCCTTCGATATCAGTAAAGAGAAAGACCCAGTCCTTGCACTCGAGCCGTCGACCGAGTTCCCGCGCGATGCTGGTCTTGCCCATACGTCGCTGTCCCGTCAGCAGCACGTGATTGCGGTCACGAACCCGCGCCTCCAAGACGCGCAATTCGCGGTCTCGACCGAAGAAGTCATCGCCGGTAACCCAGCGGCCAGTGGATGATTTCATTACCCATCCGTTCCCTTCCCTAGCCCTAGCGATAGCGGTCAACAAAAACGTTGTCAACAATTATGTTGACTGAATTGCCTACTGATTCGAGACTCTGGCTGGCCGTGCTCCCTTGCGCTGGGGCCGCACTCTAGCGCGACCTGCAGGTAGTTTCCCTGTAGTCAAAGGCGGAATAAGCAGGCGTGTGGGTGGTTGCACCGCCCGCGTGCGCGCGGAATCGACTCAAACGCTCAGTCCGATGTCTCAGCGTTTGGAATCGAGCGGAGGTCTCCTTGGACTGCGCACTTGTCCGTAGAGACCGGATGTTTGGACCGCCCGTGTCGGGAGAACAAGCGGCTGAAGTTGGGGGCGGAAGCCCCGCACTGCAGGCCGCGGCGTGAGGGATGTGTGATCCGTTTCCGTGGGAATCTGGCCGGCTACTCTGGCCGACGCGCGACGCTCACACGCTCGCGAATCATGGTTGACGCGTCGGCCGGAGGCTCGTTGCTGAATGCGCTGATGTCTTGAGTCCGGCCGGGGGGCGGCCTCAATTCGGACTGGGATGCTACCGTTCCAAGCTCGGTTCGGATGCAAGAGAGCGAATTGCCCGGAAGACGATCCGCGTCCAGTCGACGTAGAGTCGCCGACCACCTCATGGAAGGGGACGAAGAGAATCCTCTTCGGTAACTGCTTGAGGCGGATCTGGACATAGCGTTGGATGCCGCCATCGAGCACGGTGATTCGGCGGTCGTACGGGATCTGCTTCGGTCAGGAGCCGACCCCGACGCCGAGCTCTTCCATGGAAGAGGAGGTTAGAATCATCCTGCGCGACACTGTGAATGGAGGACGGGCAGCACCTCGGGATCTGGCGAAGTTCACCCGCGAATGCTTCGCGTCTTTCGGCGGCGTCGAACTCGAGCTTCCCCCGAGTGGCCCGATGCATGAGCTCCCGGTTTTTTTCTGAGCAGCCTCCCGTGCTCGCCTTAGACACGGATGTCGCGTCCGAACTCATGCGACCCGAGCCGACGCCCACAGTCGCGGCGTGGATCTCGAACCGCAACGCTGAGGAACTGTATCTGACAGCGGTGAGCGAAGCGAAACTCCTCTATAGCGTTGCTATCGTGCCGACGGGCAGACGACGAAATGCTCTGGAGGCCGCCATGAGCGGATGGCTAGACCTAGCCCGGATATCTCAGTGCGCCGTGGAAAGGCGCGTTTTCCTAGTGAGTGCG
>JAPPMG010000071.1:39090-53229 GCA_028819215.1 Bryobacterales bacterium | reverse complement strand
AAGGTGTTCAGCACGCTCGAGGAGATCGGGGTCGCGTCGAACGACATGCGCATCACGGTCTATGTCCATGCCGGCGTGGAGAACGCCTCGTCCCGGCGCCTGACGCTGGCCCGGGAGCTGGAAGAGGCCCTGATCGCGGAGCTTCGCGAGGAGGCACCCGACCAGGAAATCGACACCTGGACCCGCCTCGAGCTTCGCCCTCTCGCCCAGAGCCTTCGCCAGAAGGACATCGAGAGCCCGCTCCCCGAACGGCTGGTACGGCTCCTTCGGAGCATCTCCGCCGACGGCCGGGACGAGCCCGATGCCAAGCGCAGCATCGAGATCCGTGCCCGCGACATGGATACCATCGGAGTGCGCCTGCGCAGGAACTGGGCCTCCATCGATCGCATAGCGCGGCTTCGCCGGGACGGCGCGGCCCGGCTTCTCGAACATCTCCTCGGCAGAGTACCGGATGGTGTCCGCGGGGTGGATTTGCTGGTGGAAACGACCTACGGGGCGTTGGAGCAGGCCATCAAGAACGACTTGGTGCTGAAATCGGAGTTGAAGAACCAGGCGACCCAGCCACTCGTCGACCGTGCGCTGCTCTGGATGCACGAGCAGGAGGTCGTCACGCTCAATCGCGGCCTCACCGTGTTCCGTCCGGCGATGACCTTGAAGGTCACACGGGACGGAAGGACCTTCACGATCGCGGACTTCAAGCCGCTGCAAGAGCACTACGCCGAGCAGACTGCACAGATTCACGTCGTCGCCCAGTACGCGAAGCTGGGCGTGGATGACATCCACCTCGCGCTACGCCTTGCGGTGGACTACTTCAAGCTCGAAAGCCAAGCGTTTGTCCGCAAGTGGTTCAAGGGCAAGGAGATGACCCTCGGGCGCG
The DNA here is from genome assembly GCA_028819215.1 of Bryobacterales bacterium. Classification (GTDB taxonomy): domain Bacteria; phylum Acidobacteriota; class Terriglobia; order Bryobacterales; family UBA6623; genus VXMF01. The sequence goes on along the minus strand of JAPPMG010000071.1, from coordinate 52,352 downwards.
ACACCCTTCCCGACCACTATGAGGCTATCGTCAGGAAGCTCGATAACCGGACCCAGGAGCGAATCGTCGCCGACGGTCGGGAGCGCACCAACGTTCTGGTGCTCGCGGGTCCTGGGTCGGGCAAGACACGTGTGCTGGTGCACCGCATCGCCTACCTCATCCGCGTGCGGCGCGAGAACCCGCGGAGCATCTTGGCGCTCACCTACAACCGCCACGCGGCGGTCGAGGCGCGGCGGCGTCTCGACGAGCTGATCGGGACGGACGCGCGCGGCGTCAACATGATGACCTGCCACGCGCTCGCGATGCGAATCCTGGGTATCTCCTTCGCGCAGGCCGCCGAGAACCCTAGCGACGAAACGTTCCACGCGATTCTTCGCGACGCCGCCCGGCTCCTGAAGAGCGACGAGGCGAAAGCCTTCGTCACCCGGGAGCAGATGCTCGGGCGCCTCAACTGGATTCTGGTCGACGAGTACCAGGACATCGGCAAGCCCGAGTACGAGCTGATCGCTGCGCTCGCCGGAAAGACCCTTGCCGAGGACGACGCGAGGCTGAACCTGTTCGCGGTAGGAGACGACGACCAGAACATCTACGCGTGGAAGGGCGCGTCGGTGCGCTTCATCCGCCGCTTCGCGCGGGAATACCACGCGAAGGAAGAGTATCTCGTCGAGAACTACCGCTCGAGCCGGTTCATTATCGACGCGGCGAGCCGGTGTATCGACGTCGCGGCGGAGCGTCTCAAGCGGGACCACAGGCTGCGCATCGACGCCCGCCGGCACGCGGAACCGCCGGGTGGAGATTGGGCCGCACGCGACGAGGTCGCACGAGGCAGGGTCCAGATCCTCCGCCTCAGGGGCGGCCAACTCTCGCAGGCCGTAGCCGCGGTCGAGGAACTCAGGCGCCTCGCCGCGCTCGACCCCGGCTGGCAATGGAGCCGATGCGCCATCGTCGCGAGGCACTGGGCCGACCTCCATCCGGCAAGGAGCGCCTGTATGGGCCACGGTATACCGGTTCAGAGCGCACGCGAGGAGCTTTCGTCGTTCTGGCGCGCCCGTGAGACCCAGCGGCTTCTACGCGCTCTTGAATCCGGCGATTCGACAACTATCGAGACAAAGGAGATTCGGCGCCATCGCACAAATGTGGGCGGAGGTCCCTGGGCCGAGCTGCTCGCTCAGGCACTCGACGAGCTTCTCCTCGAGGAAGGCCATGCGGCGGTGCTGCCGATCGCGTACGTGCGAAATTGGCTCGGTGAATGGAGCGGGGAAGTACGGCGCAGGCAACAGGGGCTGCTCCTCACCAGCGCCCATCGGGCCAAGGGCCTGGAGTTCGATCACGTCGTCATCCTCGACGGGCGATGGAAGGCTGCGAGCGACGCAGAGGATCTCGATGCCTCACGACGTCTGTACTATGTGTCGATGACGCGTGCCCGCGAGACCCTTGCGCTGGTGCAGCTCGAAGATGCCGGACGCACGGATGTCCGGGACGAGCCGCTCCCGGCGAAACAGGACGAACGCGCCGAGTCACTGCTGCAACCGCTCGGGAACACTCAGTCGGTGCTGGAACGCGAGGCTCCCCGTCCCGACATCTCCGACCCGCGACTGGACATCCGGATCGCCGAGTGCACCATGGGGGATGTCGTCCTGTCATTCGCCGGTTGGAAAGGGGCGCAAAGCGACTGCCACCGCGCCATTGCCGCGCTTTCGCCCGGGGACCCGTTGTCCATTTCGCGTGAGGACGGTCAGTCGCAAATCCTCGATCAGGCGGGACGCCAAGTCGGTTGCATGGCGAAGAGTTGGACGCTGCCGCACGGCATGGCCATCGCTCGCGCCTCGGTGCAGGGAATCTTCACCCGCTGGGCCGACGACGAGGAAGACGAAGAACGCAAACGGATGCTGCGTTCCGAGACCTGGGAAGTCGTCGTGCCTCAACTGTTCCTGTCGCGTAAGCCATCTCCGACCATGGACAAACTCCCTGCCGACTCTGCCGGTTGACCATCAGTTCCCAGGGTTTCCCGAGCCGGCGCCAATCGGAGCAATGACAATTGCCAACTCTCGACGTTACCCTCACGATTCTGAAGAGCACCTTCGGCTACGACCGGTTCCGGCCCGGGCAGGCGGAAATCGTCGCGGCACTGCTGGCAGGTGAGAATGTCCTGGCGGTGATGCCAACCGGATCGGGCAAGTCGATGTGCTACCAGCTTCCGGCTCTCGCGACCGAAAGCCTGTCCGTGGTGGTATCTCCGCTTATCGCCTTGATGCGTGATCAGGTAACCGCGTTGCGCCTCAACGGTGTGGCGGCCGGCGCACTCAATTCTGCGACGCCTCGGGCGGATGCTGCCGAGACACACCGCCAGCTTCGCGATGGTCGACTGCGCCTGCTGTACATCTCTCCGGAACGGCTCATGCAGCCGGACGTACTGGATGGCCTCGCCCGGCTTGGTCCGGCGAGATTCGCCATTGACGAGGCGCATTGCATCTCGCAATGGGGCCACGACTTCCGGCCGGACTACCGACGCCTCGCCGAACTGCCGGAGCATTTCCCAAACGCCCGGCTCAGCGCCTTCACGGCAACGGCCGATACCGTTACGCGGCAGGACATCATCGAACGGCTGTTCGGCGGTCGGGCGAGGGTTTTCGTCGCCGGCTTCGACCGTCCAAACTTGCAAATCGGCATTGCCCCCCGGAACTCCGCGCCGCGGCAGATCGAAGCTCTGCTGGACCGACACCCTAGGCGGTCCGGCATCGTCTACACCCTCTCACGCAAGGAAGCAGAACGGACGGCGCAGCGCCTGTCGTCGCCCGAGCGCACAGCACTGCCGTATCACGCCGGAATGGACCAGGCCGTCCGAGACCGGAACCAAGACCGATTTCTGACCGAAGACGGCGTCGTCATGGTGGCAACTATTGCCTTCGGCATGGGCATTGACAAGCCAGACGTACGCTTTGTCGTCCACGCCAACATCCCGTCTACCGTGGAGGCCTACTATCAGGAGATCGGCCGAGCCGGGCGTGACGGACTGCCGGCGGAAACCCTCATGCTCTACGGCATGGACGATATCCGGATCCGCCGCTTAATGATCGACGACTCCGGCCGGCCGGAGGAGGCGAAGCGGGTCGAGCATCAGCGGCTCAACGCACTGCTAACTCTGTGCGAGGCTGCCGGTTGCCGACGCCAGACGCTGCTTGGCTATTTCGGCGATCCCTGCAAACCCTGCGGAAATTGCGACCGCTGCCTAGCGCCCGTCGAGACGATCGACGGCACGGTGATCGCCCAAAAGGCGCTGTCGGCCGCCCTGCGCACCGGCGAGCGCTTCGGTGCCCAGCATCTGGTCGACGTGCTGCGCGGCGAGGAGACGAAGAAAGTGCTCCAGTTCCGCTACGACCGGCTGCCGATCTTCGGCGTCGGCGCCGATATCAGCGAGCCGCTCTGGCGCTCCTATCTGCGCCAGCTCGTGGCGGCGGACGTCCTGAAGATCGACATCGGCGGCTACGGCGCTCTGCAACTCGGCGGCCGGGGGCGGGCCGTGCTGAAAGGGGCCGAGAGCGTGGCGCTGCACGGTGAGGCCGCCAGGCAGCCCAAGCGGCGCAGAAAGGCAGCGCTGAGCCCGCAGGCAAATGTCGACCCGGCGCTGTTTGCGCGGCTGAAGCAAGTCAGGCTTGAGATCGCAAATGCAGAGGGCGTGCCGGCCTTCGTTGTATTCCACGATCGCAGCCTTCTCGAAATGGCCGCCAGCCAGCCTCAAAACCTCGAACAGCTCGCCGGCTGCCACGGAGTAGGCGCCTTGAAACTAGAGCGCTATGGCGAGCGGTTTCTCGCGGCGCTCAAAGATGCCGCGGAAATCAAGCCATCAGCGTAGATCGCCCGTAATGCGGAACCGGGAAGACCGGCAGCGAAACCGGTTCTCGCGGGCAACTTCGATGCGAGGTTATTCCATCGGCTCAGAGCTTTGCGGCATGATATCGCCCGAGCGGAGGATATACCGCCGCATGCCGTGTTCCATGAGTTCAGCCTGCAGGAGATGGCAGTGAATCAACCGCAGACGCTTGAGTCGATGGCAGAGTGCTACGGCGTCGACGCAGAGAAGCTTGAGCGCTACTGCTGACGCTTCCTGGCCGTGCTCAACACGGCAAGGAGCGATCCAGCGACTTCCGACGACACGCACGACCCGGAATTGTACGACCTGATCGAAATCTGATCGTTCTTGCAGACATGATGCGGGACTGTTTTCCAAGCTCAAGGCACTTCGGCTTGAAATTGCCCAAACGGAAGACATGTCGCCGCTCGCGGTATTTCCGGACCGTACCTCGATGGAAATGACGGTTCTGTTGCCGCACACGCCGGGTACTTTGGCGGAATGCCATGGTGTTGGTCCCCGCAAATTGGAGCGCTACGGCGCGCGCTTTCTTGACGAAATCCGCGCTGCCAACGGCGTCTGATGGGAGGCTCCCTCAGTGCATCGATCAAGTCGCCACACCGATCCGCGCCCGACTGTCTAGCCGAAACTTCAGGTGGGCCGATTGGTCGACTGAACTAAACCGCGGTATCGGCTTAGTTCAATCGACTCTCTCCACGGGCCACTAGGCGACCCCTTGCCCCTGCCGAAAGAGCTGAAGGAATCTCGTCTGACAACTGCGAGAGATTCTCACTGGGGCGGTCTGCCACCTGAAGGTTTGCTAAGGTTGCCAAAAACTCAGCAGGTTTGATGACACTCATCGAGATACGTCCAATCGGCATCGAGCAGGGACAAGACGCAACGAATGACTCACCATCGCGAGAAACTCACTGAGGAATTCGCCCGCACCGTGACAGTTCCTGGCAAGTATCGAGATGCCCATGGGTTGATGCTACGCGTGATGCCGTCTGGCTCCAAGCAGTGGGTCCAACGGATAGCCGTCCATGGTCGACGCCGCGAACTAGGCTTGGGTGGCTATCCCCTTGTTTCACTTGCCGAAGCTAGAAAGGCTGCATTCAATAATCGGAGAATCGCCAGGGGAGGCGGAGACCCCTTCGCTGCGAACCGCTCGGGCATTCCAACATTTCAGGAAGCCGCCGACAAGGTGATCGAAATTCGACGGCCTAGCTGGAGCAGCGCCAAGCACGCCGCGGAGTGGGAGGCAACTCTTCACCGGTACGTGTTTCCGCAGATCGGTGGAAAGCGGGTTGACCAAATTGGCACTTCGGACGTTGCGGCTGTTCTGATGCCCATTTGGCACGAAAAGAATCAGACAGCTCGACGGGTTCGTCAGAGGATAGGCACAGTAATGAAGTGGTCCGTCGGGCGAGGACACAGACAGGACAATCCTGCCGGGGAAGCCATGGATTCGGTGCTTCCGAGGCATGACGGCACTCCTCGTCGCCGCCCGGCGCTGCCCTATGCAGAAGTCGCCGACGCAATCCAGTCTGTGCGGTGCTCGGCTGCCGCGAGGCCAATCAAGCTTGCGTTCGAATTCTTGGTTCTGACGGCGCGGAATTTGGGAGAAGTTCGACCCGCCCGGTGGGATGAATTCAACTTCGAGGGTGCGGAATGGTCAATTCCTGACATGAGGCTTGCAGCCAATCAGAACTGGCGGGTGCCGCTGTCCACCCGCGCAATGGAGGTCTTGAGGGAGGCGCGCGAGAACTCCGATACGTCGGGTCTTGTCTTCCCTTCCCCAACCGGGCGACCGCTAGCCGACTCGAGGTTAAGCGAGTTGTGTCGTGAACTCAACATTCAAGCTGTGCCGAATGGGTTCCGGTCGAGCTTCCGGGCCTGGGCGATGGAACAGGCGAACGTACCGTATACGGTCGTGGAGGTAGCGCTCGCTCGCACTTCGAAGAGCGAAGCTAGAGCGGGGGACATGCACTCGGACTTATTTCACAGGTGGCGGGAACTCATGAACGATTGGGCAGATTATCTCGTTTCCGCTTGACAGGATTGTAACCATGGGTTACCATGAAGGTATGGTTACCGGAGGTTACAAAATGACATCGACAATCACGCCGCAGATTCTTCGCCTACCCGAGGTGGTGACGATTACTCGGATTTCGAAGGCCACCATCTACAGGCTACTCAACAGGGATGGCTTCCCTCGCCCGATCAAGCTCGGCGAACGCTGCGTGGGGTGGCACCGCGGCGAAGTTGATAGCTGGCTTGAGTCACGAGACCGAGCAGGCTCCGAGTACATGACGGATACCGCTCAGTAGGCTGTCGCTCCCGACAAGAAGCTTTGATTTGAACGGCTTTGAGGACGCCATCAATCTGTTCTCGATGTGACAGGGTCTCCGTGAGGCAGACTATCGGAGGACGAATTAGGTTGCCTCTTACGAGTCTTTCTTCACCTTGACGCATTTGGCAACCCAAAGTTACAGTTAAGGCAGGTATCAGTTACGTGGCGAGGCAGGCAAGGAAACCAGAAGACCGCAGAGGGCGGCTTGTGCGCGTCAAGAATTGGCAAGCGGTTGAGGTCGTTCGGAAGGAGCTTGAGCGGAAGACTGGGCGTGCAGTCACCGATGGTGCTGCCGTGGATCATGCACTGGTCCAGGCTGCGAAGTATGTGACACGGGGCGAAATCATTACGGAGGAGATGGCAACTATGGTTGTTTACCAAGTCGTCCGCGCCCTCTTGGGTTTGCTTCCCGAAGGAGACAATCCTGAAATCACTTGGGTCCCTCGGGACGGTAACGAAGCTGGCGAACTCCTAGTGCGATATGGAAGCAGACAGCACGTTCTCGGGCCGTTGCCACATTTCAATTCATTCATCAACGGGTTACGGGATGTTGAGAGAACGATCGCTGCGACTCGAACGGCAAGCTGATCGCCGGAGGGACGAGTAGAACCGCGTTTCCTGCCCATTCACGCAGCAATGCGTACGTATCAAGGATCAGGCGCACGCCTTAGGAACGGCAAGGGACCCTGCGAGGTACCGTCGGCGCCGGCTCGTCGTCTACGTGGCGCGAAAGTGAGTCACTGCAAGACTTGGAAGAGCCCACGCGCATCCAGCCACGGCAACCCAACTCGCCGGGATTGAACAGGTCCTGAACGCTGCATTGCTGTACTGCGAAAAGAAGGAATTGCAGGCATTGGTCCGGGAGAAGCTAGGGCGAAGCACCATGACTGTCGGGCAAAGGCTGTATTGGCTCGCGCCCGGTCTCTTCCTTGACCCCCATCGGTATCGGCAGCGCCTTCAGCAGTATGTTTCAAAAGGCTCGAAGAGCTGATCAGGCACCTTATGGACTTCATGGCGGGGGATTCGTCGAATTCGGATTGCTCGCTTTCCATCCAGTCACTTGACGTTCAGTCGGTTGAAGCGCTCATTGCGCGTGGAGGCATCCTCTACAGGACGCTCAGTCAGTACACTCAGGCGGTCCGGGCTTCGGCCATGCTCCAAGGCCTCACCGAACAGCTCGGGAATAACCCGTCGACGGAGGTTACGGGTGTTTAGAGCGGCTCTTACGGGCACCCCGTCTCGAGCCCTTGCCCCCTCTTCTCCTACACTGGCAGCGCCGCCAGCCAGAGATTCGCCGGAACGTCTCATTCATCTATCCGTCCATAGAGCAAGTACGCGAAACACTTGCCAACTGCAGACCTGCAGGCACAACAGATCTCGCGACTCTCACAGCTGACGTTCTTGGGGGGTCGCACGGGAATTGAGGGATGGAGACGCATCTCTTTGGCGACAATTCTGGAACGTGGACAGTCCGGTGTCCCAACGATCCCCAAACACCAAGACCGTTGTCGCGATTTGCTGCATCAGTTCCTGAGGGATCGCGGCCTCAATCGGGTCGGTGTCGAGTCGCAACCGGAAGGCCGGTATGCCGACGACTAGCGGGCGGACATCCGAGTTTCCTTCGGAGGCTTCGATATCCCCATCGAAATCAAGAAGAGCATACATCGTGAGGTCTGGTTGGCGACACGGAATCAGCTGGTCAGGAAGCAACACCCGAGATCCAGGATCGGAGGGCTAAGGAGTCTGAATGGTTCTTGGTTCGGTGTTCAGGACGTTCCGATACTTCCGAGCGGGCCCCGTCCCCAAAGCGCTTTCGAGCTACGAGAGAAGCTTCGAGACGGCTTGGGGCCTGACGAGCGGTTGAAGATATCGATCGTAGTAAGCGATGTCTCGAATTCAGATGTCGGTCAGCCAGCGGCCAACCAATTGCCTGAAGCCGACAAGTGCGTGACAATGAATTAGGGAAAGCCTGCACGTTGCGGGATCAACGCTGGCACCCTGAGGAGCTCGACTCCGCAGCGCAAGACCTCGCCCTGTGTGTGCGAGACCCGTTTGGCAAATTCCTCGCCACGAAATGACAGCCCTCCGAATAAACGATCTCCGCTTCCGTCACTCGAGAGGTGACTCAGTCGCAAACCGACACTGCAGAAGCGAATTGTCGACAATTGAGGCCGTAGCCCTGCAGCGCTGAACAGCCCGGACAGGCGATCGAAACCCAAGAAAGGAATTACATCATGGGAGTTAGACGGCCGCGTTACAGCAAGGAAGAATTCGCTCAACGTGGTCAGGAGATCTACGAAAAGCGGGTAAGGCAGCAGGTGGAAGAAGGAAACAGAGGCAGGATCGTAGCAATAGACATTGAGACCGGAGAGTTCGAGATGGGAGAGGATACGCTTTCCGCCTCCGGTCAGCTCTTGGCAAGGTGTCCAAGTGCACAGCCGTGGGTGGTGCGTATCGGGCACCGTGCGGTTCAACGCTTTGGCCATACTCATGCGCGGAGCGCAACATGATCGAGGGTACGGTGAATGAGAGTCTCGAGGTGACGATCAGCTTGATCCTTCACAGCAGTTCTGGGGAAGAACATGGCATTGAGGCCATCGTCGATACCGGTTTCACGGGTCATCTGACTCTCCCGCTTGAATTGATCGAAGCCATGGCCTTGCCTTGGTTAAGTCGTGGCCATGCTCTGCTGGCGGACGGTAGCCTTCATGTGTTCGACGTGTACATCGGCACTCTGACATGGAACGGGCAAGTCCGTATGGTAGAAGTCGACGAGGCCGACACTGACCCGCTCGTGGGAATGGAGCTGCTCAGGAATCACAGCCTGAGCGTTGATGTGGTTGAGGACGGCCCGGTAAGGATCGAGGCGTTGGCTTGATTGCACTCGACTGGGGGGCAGTCAGGGAACCGTTTCGATCGTTCCTCGATCGGAGCCGGACAGCCCAGACTCGGGATTCTAGTAGACTACGGGGTTCGGCCCGAACGCTCCCGGTCAGAGCAGTTGATCAGTTCCCCTCCGGAGGGTGTCAAACTCGAAATCAATGAACGACGGATTTCAGGGAGCACTGGACCACATCAGGAACGAAGCCGCGACCCAGTTCTCCCAAGGCAGGCTCTTCGAACGGCTGATGAATCGGTACTTCGTCGAGGACCCGCTTTATGCGGACCGATTCGCTGATGTCTGGCTGTACGGAGAATGGGCCCGGACGAGACACGATTTCGACGCGCAGGACACGGGCATCGATCTTGTGGCGGCGGAACGCGGCGGAGGATTCTGCGCCATCCAATGCAAGTGCTACGCACCTGCCACGCGGATCCAGAAATCGCACATTCAATCCTTTGTGGCGGCGTCGGCCCGAGACCCCTTCACAGCGCGGCTGATCGTCGATACCGGTGCGGAATGGGGCAACACCGCCAAGAAGACCATCGAGCATCTGAAGCCGACCTGCCAAGTGCTGCACTTCGCCGACCTCGCCAGCCGTCCGATCCGCTGGCCCGACCTCGCGAAGCAGGAACCGGAAGATTTGGCCGTCCGGGCCGAACCTTTCTCCCTGCGGCCGCACCAGCAGACTGCGTTCGACGAAGTGAGGAAGGGGTTCGAGAATGGCGACCGCGGGAAGCTGGTCATGGCGTGCGGCACCGGCAAGACTTTCACTGCCCTCCGGATCGCGGAGTCCGAGGCTGGTGTTGGCGGCCGAGTGCTGTATCTTGTTCCGTCGATCTCGCTGCTGCAGCAGTCGATGCGCGAATGGGCCGAGCAGCGGAGAGTGCCGCATCGGTATATCGGCATTTGCTCGGACACACGAGCCGGAAAGACCGATGAGGATGCCTCGCTCCAAGAGCTGGAAATCCCCGTCACTACGGATCCCGAGAGGGTCTCGGGGGCGCTGAAGTCCGCGTCCGCGGACGTCCTGACGGTGGTGTTCAGCACCTACCAGTCCATTGAGTTGGTCGAGAAAGCGCAGGAAGCGGGTGCTCCGAAATTCGACCTGGTGCTGTGCGACGAGGCGCACCGAACCACGGGCATCGAGCGTCCCGGCGACAGCACGTCGCCGTTTGTGCGGATTCATGACAGGGATCGGATACAGGCATCGAAGCGGCTCTACATGACCGCGACACCGCGCCTGTATGCGGAAGGAGCGAAGCGCAAGGCCAAGGGCAAGGATATCGGGGTTTTCTCGATGGACGACGAGGCGATTTACGGACCGGAATTCCACCGCTTACCGTTCTCCCGGGCTGTCGAGGAGGACCTGCTCGCGGACTACAGAGTGGTGATCCTGGCCGCTTCCGAGGAGGGAGCAACCGGTGCGCTCCAAGCTTACATCGACAGGAACAAGAAGGAGGTTTCCCTTACGGACGCAGCGAAGATCGTCGGGTGCTGGCGGGCCTTACAGGATCCGGAGCATGAGAGCACGATCGAACGAGCCGCGCATTCTCTCGGGCGCGCTATCGCATTCACTAGCAGGATCGATTCATCGAAGCGCATGGCGGAACACGCAGCCGGCATCATCGATGAGGCGGTTGAGCAGCTTCCCGTAGCGGACAGGGAGACGGCCCTCCAGCTTGAGGTCAAACATGTCGATGGCCAGCATAACGCCCTCGACCGCCGGGCGCGGATCGACTGGCTGAAGGGCAAATCCGAGGGCGGGTGCCGGATTCTCTCCAATGCACGTTGCCTGTCGGAAGGAATCGACGTGCCTGCACTGGATGCGGTCCTCTTTATGGAACCGCGCACCAGCTTGGTCGATATCGTGCAAGCGGTCGGCCGCGCCATGCGGAAGACCGAAGACAAGCAATACGGCTACATCGTCCTGCCAGTGGCGATTCCGCCCAACACAGACCCCGTGGAGGCGCTGAACGATAACAAGCGCTTCGCCGCCGTATGGGGCGTGCTGAGGGCGTTGCGCTCGCACGACGACCGATTCGATGCCGAGATCAATCAGATCGACCTGAACAGGACCAAGACTCCGCGTGTCATCTTCAAGGGATCGGACTCCGATTCCGACCCGGCCATCGACCAGCCAACGCTGCCCTTCCCACCGCTTGACTTGCCGCCTGATGCTCTGTACGCCAAGATCGTCGACAAGTGTGGCGACCGCCAGTATTGGGCGCATTGGGCGGAGGATATTGCAGATATCTTTGCCCGATTAGTCGAGCGGATCGACGGACTGCTTGACGACCAGAAGAATGAAGCCTTGCACGAGTGGTTCGCTGACTTCCACAGAGAGCTGAAAGCGTCGATCAACGAAACAATCACCGGGGAGAGCGCCGTCGAGATGATGGCGCAGCACATCCTGACTCGGCCGGTGTTCGAGGCGTTGTTCGACAGCTACAACTTCACCGCGGGAAACCCCGTCGCGCGGGCACTGAACGCGCTGACTGAGGATTTTGGCGAGTTTGGACTTGAGAACGAAACCCGTGATCTCAAGTCGTTCTACGAGAATGTTCAGCGGCGAGCTCGAGGCCTAGACAACGCGGAAGCCCGCCAGAAAGTGCTGCTGGAACTTTACCAGACGTTTTTCGCGACCGCGATGGCCAAGGACGCAGAACGGCTCGGGATCGTCTACACCCCGCCCGAAGTGGTGGATTTTATCTTGGCGAGCGCCGATCAAGTGCTGAGAGCCGAGTTCGGAACGTCGCTCAGCGATGAGGGGGTGCATGTCCTTGATCCCTTCACCGGGACGGGTGTCTTCCCGGCCCGCCTTCTCCAATCAGGCCTGATTCGCGACGAGGACCTACGGCGCAAGTACGGACAAGAACTACACGCGAACGAGATCGTGCTGCTCGCCTACTACATCGCCGCCATCCTCGTAGAGGAAGCGTTCCATGGCCGGCGTGGAGGTAGCGGATACGAGGCGTTCGACGGCATCGTCCTGACCGACACGTTCAACCTGCACACGGACCGGGCAGGGTTTCCGAGGGACTGGCTACCAGAGAACAGTGAGCGAGCAGAGCGCCAGCAGGAGCTGCCGATCCAGGTGATCGTCGGCAATCCGCCATGGTCGGCCGGGCAGCGAAGTGCGGCGGACGACAACCCCAACGTGAAGTACCCCAACATGGCAAAGCGCGTAGCCGAGACGTATGCGAAGCGGTCGAGGGCGACGCTCAAGCGCCGACTCTACGACACATACAAAATGGCGATCCGGTGGGCGTCGGACCGGATCGGGGACAAGGGCGTCATTGCCTTCGTCTCAAACGGTTCGTGGATCGACGGAAATGAGGACGCAGGTGTCAGGGCCTGCCTGGTGGAGGAGTTCAGCAGCATCTGGGTGCTGAACTTGAGGGGGAATCAGCGTACACAAGGTGAGCGGTCAAAGAAGGAGGGCGGCAAGGTGTTCGGCTCGGGCTCCCGCGCGCCAGTGGCAATCACGCTCCTCGTGCGCAACCCGAATTCGTCACACCAAGGTTGCCGAATCCTCTACCGGGATATCGGCGACTACCTGAAGCGCGAGGAAAAGCTGAAAATCCTTCGGAACGCGGGCACCATCGCCGGCTTCGACGACTGGCGCGAGATTACGCCCGACGAGCACCACGACTGGATTGGCCAAAGGAACAAGGCGTACCAGGAACTCTACGCACTTGGATCGAAGGCGGCGAAGGCCGGAAGACCGGACGAGGCGATCTTCCAGCTATACTCGCTGGGATTCGCAACGAACCGCGACGCCTACATGTACAACTACTCACACGACGCCTGTGCAGAGACCGCGCGGAAGATGGTGGGCGACTATATGGCTGCACTGCGCGACATAGAATCAAGCGACAGTGCCGATGCTTCTGTCGATCAGATCACCAGTCGCCATTCATCACATGTTCGATGGGATCAGAACTTGAGAGACAACGCGCGGAGGGGGAAGACGATAGCCTATTCGCTCGACCATGTTTGGGCGACGCAGTACCGGCCATTCGTCAAGCAACACTGCTATGTGGACTACACGCTGGCTGCCCGCAAGTACCAGCAGGACTGCATATTCCCATTATCTTTGGCAAATGCACGTAGGGTATTGACGACACGACACGACACGACACGACACGACACGACACGACACGACACGACACGAC
>JAPPMG010000071.1:0-38990 GCA_028819215.1 Bryobacterales bacterium | reverse complement strand
ACGACACGACACGACACGACACGACACGACACGACACGACACGACACGACACGACGAATCTCGCCATCTGCGTCCCGGGCATCGGCTCGACCAAGCCCTTCTCGGCTCTCATGGCCGACACGATGCCGGACCTGGAGCTGGTGTCGAAGGGCCAGTGCTTGCCGCGGTACCGGTACGAGCGGAGAATCGCGCCATCTGCGTCCCGGGAGTGGGAGCCACCAAGCCGTTCTCGATCCTCATCGCCGACCGGATGCCCGACCTCCACTTCCTCGAGTTCGGACAGTGCTTCCCCCGCTGGGTCTATCCCCGTCCCCGGGGGTATCTTTGACGACGCCGAACTCTTCGATACGGAATTGGAGCGCGTCGACAACATCACCGACACCGCTCTGCGGGCCTTCCGGGAGCGCTACGGCGACGATGAAATCACGAAAGACGCGATCTTCGATTACGTCTACGGTGTACTCCATGCGCCAGCCTACCGAGACCGTTTCGCCAACGACCTTTCCAAGGCATTGCCGCGCATCCCACTGGCGCCTGAATTCGACGCCTTTGCCAAGGCTGGCCGGGAGCTTGCCGAACTGCACGTTGACTACGAGTCCGGCCCGGAGTATCCATTGGAGGTGCAGGTTCCCTCTGGCGAGAAACTGGGCCCCGAGCATTGCCGAATCGGTCACAGCAAGATGCGTTGGCTGAATGGCAAGTCGGGCTTGAAGATCAGCGACCGACTGACTCTCGCGAAGATCCCTTCCGAAGCCCACGACTATGTCGTCAACGGGCGCACACCTCTCGAATGGTTAATCGATCGCTACCGTGTTACCACGGACACGAATAGTGGGATCGTCAACGATCCGAACGGATGGTTCGAGGATCCCCTGGACCTAGTTAGGGCGTTCAAACGAGTCGTCCACCTGAGCGTAGAGACGGTGCGGATCGTCGCAAGTCTGCCGGAACCGTTCGCCGAAGCGGGCGAAGAGTAGCGCGGTAACCGCGGGAATCAGACGACTCGTTGGGAAGGGCGAATCCGATACGGTTGAGCCTGCTACCGGAGGTGTCACGCGCGGAAAGGGTCACCGAGGGTAGTAGTACGCCCCCTCCTGATCTGGCTGGGGAACACGGTGGTCGATCGTTCGCCCTTCAGAACTTTAGGCCGAAGCAAGGGGCTGGCGATAAGGCGGAAAGTGTTCTCAGAACCAGCGATGTAGGTCGCAAGACCCGGCGCGAGCGCGGCAATGATTTCGCTGGAGCAAAAGCCGGCCGTAGAGTCGACTGTGTCCGTCACGCGGAAACTGGGAATCAACACTCCCTCGGCCTACGGGCCCGCAGGCAGCATGTCCAGAGGCCGGAGCCGGTCCAGCGGCTTCAGCGTTCCGTCGAATCCGGTTCCACTCTGGCATATCCTTGGTGCATGCAGTACAGCCGCAACATTGCCCCCGTGACTCCCGAGATGGCACGCCCGTCACAGAGAACTCCTTCAGTATTCATCCAATCCGTGGTCGGATCACAGTCTGTCTCTAATCGGAAAACCACCTTGAGCTGAAACTCGATCCTAATATCGTAGCTGAATGCCCTGAGCCTAGTGATCGGCAACCAAAAGGTGGACAAAAAGGTGGGACTGACATCTAGCCTTCCCAGTAAGTCCTTCTATATCAATTATTTAGACTCGAACTATGGCGGTGAGGGTGGGATTCGAACCCACGGAACCCATGAAGGCTCAACGGTTTTCGAGACCGCCCGATTCAACCACTCTCGCACCTCACCACACTTCTCTGCCCAGTATAACCACACGCCCTCGGCACCGCTCCGCCCATGACTGTGTCCCGGCGCGAGCATGAGCACATGGGACGACACTCGGTTGTCCGCAGTGCAGTTCCGGCTGGCAGGGTCCGCCGAGTCGGTGTGCGGCGGCACATGGAGGGGCGGAGCTGAGGAGGCTCGACGGGGCCAGAATAGCTCGGGCCAATCTCGCTGTCAGAATGGTTCTCTTATGCCCTCGCCCGAGTCACCGCGATTCCTGCTGACGAACGACGACGGCATCGCCGCTCCCGGGCTGGCAGCCTTGGAGGCGGCTCTGCCCGCAGGGTCCGTTTCAACGATCGTCGCTCCGTTTGCGGAGCATTCCGCCTGCAGCCACCAAGTCACCACGGCCCGGCCGATTCGCGCGTCCCGCCTCGACCGGCGCCATATCGCCGTCGATTCGCTGCCCGCGGACTGCGTCCGCATCGGCTTGCATGAGCTTCGCGACAGCTTCGACTGGGTGCTCGCCGGAATCAATCACGGGGCTAACCTCGGGGCGGACATCTACTACTCAGGGACGGTCGCTGCCGTGCGCGAGGCCGCCCTGCTAGGCGTCCCTGCGATCGCGGTCTCGCACTACCGCGACAGGGTGCTGAGCGCTGCCGACTGGCAGCGCGCCACTGCTTGGGTTCGGAAACTGCTGCCCGGTCTGCTCGCCAATCCGCTCCAGAAGGGGGAGTATTGGAATGTCAATCTGCCCTGCCCGGCTCCCGGATCTGCCGACCCGGCCGTAGTCGAATGTGCCGTAGATACGAATCCGGTGCATCTGGCCTACGCCGTGGACGGCGAGCACTACTCCTATCGCGGAGTGTACAGCCAGCGCCCGCGCAGCCCGGGCCGGGATGTCGACGTATGCTTCGGCGGGAGTATCGCCGTCTCCCTGCTACGGTTGCCGTGAGACAATGCAGCTTACCTTCGGTTTGCGGCGCATCAGGGTAGATCAGTTGATCGTCGAACGCGGTCTGGTTGCCTCCCGCCAACAAGCGCAGGCCATGGTGATGGCCGGCGAAGTCTTGGTCAACGAACAGAAAGCCGACAAACCCGGCCGCTTGATCGCACGCGACGCTTCGATCCGCCTTCTGCAACAGCAGGCCGGGTTTGTCAGCCGTGGCGGCGAGAAGCTTGCCGCAGCCATGGCCCACTTCGAAATTGGCGTCGCAGGTGCGGTCTGCCTAGACATCGGGGCTTCGACCGGAGGATTCACTGACTGCCTGCTGCAGCTCGGTGCTGCCCGCGTACACGCTGTCGATGTCGGAACCAACCAGTTGCACTGGGCCCTGCGCAACGACGGGCGCGTGCATGTGCTCGAGCAGTGCAACGCCAGATACCTCACACAGGCCCACCTGGGCGAGCGGGTGTCCTTCGCATGTTGCGATGTCAGCTTTATTTCGGTGACCAAGATCCTGCCGCGATTCGAAGACTTGCTCGCTCCCGGTAGCGAGGCCGTCGTGCTTGCGAAGCCGCAGTTCGAGGTCGGCAAGGGGGAGGTGGGCAAGGGCGGCGTAGTGCGCGACCATGAAAAGCACATGGCAGTGGTGGAGTCTGTGCGCGGGGCCATGATGGAATGCGGATTCGATCGCGTGGACTGGATGGAAAGCCCGCTGCTGGGTGCCTCTGGAAACCGCGAGTTCTTGCTGCACGGAACGACTTGGTGCGCGCCCTCAACCAAGGGGGTCGCGTGATCCGCACAGTCGGCATAGTCAGCAAGCCGGAGCGCGACGACATTCCCGCGCTGCTCCGCTACATCTTGGAGTGGGCGGCCGAGCACGACATACGCGTCAAGATCGATGCGTCCACGGCGGACTACTTGCACCGCGATGACGGCATGGATCGCGTTCGCCTGCCGGAAGAGTGCGACCTGATCGCAGTTCTCGGCGGCGACGGGACGTTGCTGTCGGCCGCCCGGGCGGTCGGACCGCGGCAGACGCCTCTGCTGGCTGTAAACCTCGGCGGGCTGGGGTTCATGATGACGATCGGCCCCGACGAGCTTCCGGCCGCCTTGGAGGGCGTGGCGCGCTCGGCATTCAAGCTCGACTCGCGCATGGTGCTCAAAGCCGATTTGGAACGGGACGGAAGGGTGGTTGACCGCTTCTTCGCGCTCAATGACATCGTCGTCGCGAACAGCGCCGTCGCGAGACTGCTGCATCTCGAGGCCTACTGCGATGGGGAGTTCGTCTGCGGCTACCGCTCCGACGGCTTGATCGTTTCGACGCCGACGGGATCGACCGCATACTCGCTATCGGCCGGAGGGCCGGTGATGGCACCGGACGTGGCGGCCCTGACACTCACGCCGATCTGCCCGCACACGCTTTCCAACCGAGCCGTCGTCTTGCCTGCAACTGCCGAGGTTGAAGTGCGCATCCTAGATGGCGAGGAGGGGAACTTCCTGAGCATAGATGGCCAGGTTGGCCGCCACTTGGAACCGCAGGACCGGCTGCGCCTGTGGCAGGCCAGCCACACCGTCGATATCGTGCAAACCAATGACGTGCCCTTCTTCGATGTCTTGCGCAGCAAGATGCGCTGGGGCGAAAGATAGGGAGTCCCCTCGAACGATGCCCGGCAATCAGGCCAGGTTGCAACATCGGAGCCCGGGCAGGTAGCCCTGCTCGCATCAGTCGTCGGCTCTTGGCGCACGAGCGTTCCCGACACAGCGGCTCTGCCTGCGTCCCGCGCGGTGGCGATTGCGCCCCTTACCAGAACTCGCGAGCATGGCGGTGGACTCGCCTGCCGTGCGCTCGCATGCGCTCCACCCAAGCTTCGTCGCAGTCATTCCGTCCATCGAGCGCCCGCAACGCCTCGTCAAGTTCGGCTCGACCATTCGGGGCAGCCAGAGCAACGCTCACTGCCGGATGCATCATGCAGAAGCGATAGCACTCCTCCGCACTGGGGGGCGGCTGGCCGGGCGGATCGTCGGGCGTGGATCTCAACAGATCGCGCCAGCGGAGCCCGGTAAACGTCACAACCGGCATTCCCAGTTCGGACGTGGCGGGGAACACGTCCCGCTCAGCTCCGGTGTGAGCGGCGTTGTAGCGGATCATCAGCATGTCGAGCCTCCGCCGGCCGTTCGGAGCAACCTCTCCAGCCCAGACGGCGGCTAGTGAGCGCTGGTGGCTGGTCAGCCCAAGCATGCCGATGCGACCCTCGCTCCGGTAGCGGTCGAGCACTTCCCAAGCCCCTCCGGAGGCCGTGATCGCCTTCCATTCTGCTTGCGACTCCACGTAGTACAGGGTCGCGACCTCCAAGCGCTCGCTGCGCGTCTGCGCGAGTATCCATTCCATTTCCCGGTCTGCCTGCTCGGCAGAGCGCGCCTTGAACTGCGCGGCAAGCACGATTTCCTTGCGCCGTGCCCCCAGTCCGGCGACAGCACGCGAGAGACCATCGGGCTTGCCACACCAATTGAAATAGCGCACGCCCCGCGAGAGGGCGCAGTCAACATCGTCGCCGGACAGGCTCGTGTTGCCCCGCGTTGCAATGCCCAGCCGCGGCACTGCCGGCAGGCACTCAGACAGCCGGGCAAGTTCGCTCATCCGGGACTGCAAGACGCCGCCCGTCAGAACGTGAAGCGCAAGGTGAACCGGAAGGTCCGGCCGTCGTTGAGCGTGTTGGTGATCTTTCCGAAATTGCCTTGCGCCAAGCTCGAACCGGGATCTTGGAACTGCGGATGGTTCGTGAAATTGAGAGACTCGGCTCGCAAGAGCAGTCTGTTCTCGCCGACCGGCCAGGCCTTGGACAAGGCAACGTTGACATTCGCAATGCCGTCCCTGCGAAACGTATTGCGGCCCAGGTTGCCTCGTTGATCGGTGGGCTTGATGAACGAGAAAGCGCTGGCAGGCATTCGCTGGGCCGAAGTGTCGGGATCGTCGATCGAGCGTCCTAGCACGGACACGTCTTCGAGGATGGGCGTGTCGCTGTGGGATCCATCCACGTTGCCGAAGCCGGGCGCGTCCGAGCCGGCCTGCACCGAGAACGGCGTGCCGGACTTGAGCAGCACGACCGAGCTCAGCTGCCACGCGCCGAACAGGCTCCGAATCAGCCCGGCGCTGGTACGCAGCGCCGGTGTCTGGTAGCTGAAATTGAACAGCGCGGCATGCGGCTGGTCGAAGTTGCTGACGCCGCGCAACTCGTGGTGGAGGTCGAACTCCGAAGGACTCTCAGTCTGCCTCCGGTTTGCGTTGGAAGCCGTGTTGAGGTAGCTTCCGCCCAAGTCGATCGCCTTGCTCCACCAATACGAGGCCTCCAGGCTGACGCCGGCCCAGCGCGGAATGCGCAACGTAGCACGGCCAGCATCGAAAAAGCCGCGGGAGCCGTTGTTCACGTGGAACACGTTGAAATAGCGCTGATCCGGACGCCGTGCGTTGACAGTGCGCGTGGTCTGTGGGATGCCCTCTACCACCCGCGCCCGGTTGAGGAAGTACATCGACAGGAGCTTGTGGGAGCGGCTGCCAATGTAGGCCAGATCCAACTGCCAGTCTCGCGCGATCTCGAACTCCCACGAATAGCTGTAGTTGTGCGTGTATGGGATGGCCAGGTCGGGGGCAATGTCGAATCTCACCGACCGCGCGTTGGGATCGAGCTTGATCGGTCGCACCGCCTGCAGCGGATCAACCAGATCGGGCGTCTGGACCACCACCGTCACGTTCTGCGGCGGATTGATGCGCGACTGGATGTAGGTAGCCGTGAAGATCTCTCCGTAGTGCAGGCCATAGGATGCGCGCATCACCCCACCCTTGCCCGGCAGCCTGTAGGCAAAGCCGAAGCGCGGCGCGAGGTTGTTCAGGTCCGACGAGTACGGAATCCGTGTCAGGTCGTTGACCTCCGTAGGCCTGGCGACCGGCTCCCAGCGCAGGCCCAGGCTCAACGTGAGGTTGCCGCTCGCTTTCCACTCGTCGCCGAAGTAGAGTTGCGACATCCACTGCCGGAAGCCCCGATGCACGTCGCCGATGGCAACCGAATAATTGCTCGCCAAGCCTAGGCGCAGGTTGGTTATGCCGTCGTTGCCGAAGTTCTGCCGGAAGATGAAGCGCCCCCGGTGATCCTGCAACTCGCGGCCATTGATGTGGCTGCGGTGCAGCTCGCCGCCGAAGGTGAGATTATGGTCGCCGCGGCGATAGCGCAGGCGGGCTCCGTAGCGGAAGTTATTGCCAGCCCGATCCACGGGAAAGCGACCGGGCGGGCCGATCGAGTCCAGTTCGCGGCCGACGCGGATCCAAGGCCCGATGGAGCTCTCATCGGGAATCAGCAGCGAGCCAACCCGATCAAAGCCAGCAGTGAAGTCACCGGTCAGGCGGGGCGTCCAGCTGCGATTCCAGGTAATGCGAGATTGGTGGTTGCGCGTCGTCGTGTTCGGGTTCTGGCCGCCGACCAACTGAAACGCGTCCACGTTTTGCAGCACGAGGCCATAGCGCATCGTGATGCGCCCGCTATCTCCGGTCGCTTGGTCCAGCGTTGCCGAGACCCGGTCGTTGGCAATGTCCTGCGGCGCATTCGTGTTGAGGGCGCGTGGATTGATGTCCGGCCGGTTCGGGGCGGCAATGGGGTAGGCATCCATGATCCGCTGCACGAATGCCCGCGTGGCGGGATCGGTGGCGAGTGGCGTACGCTCCTCGATCGTTGGAACAAGGACGTTGCCGTTGACCTGCCCCTTGTTGCGTGTCTGGCTGCCGTTCAGCGTGAGCGCGGCTCCCTTCCACGCCGGCATCCCCACAGTGACGCCGTAGTTGTTGCTGCGAGCCGGCTGCACCGCGCCGACCTGGAAGAACGAGCGGGCACTGACGGCACTGTTGGTATGGGTCAGGAACACGCTGCCGTTGACACGTGAAGCCGGCGCCGGAGCGGCGTGGACGGGACGCCCGGGCGGGCCGCCGAACTCGGTGGCCCAATACGAACGATCGACTTGAAGGTTCTTGACGGCAGTGGCCGAAATGCCGAGCCGTTCGTTGAGCTCCTTGAGGACGTTATTGTCGATCAAGGCCAGGCTGACGTTTTCGTTGCGGCGCCCCTCTCCCTGCTCCGAGTTCACCTCGCCGAGCAGGTTGAGCCGTGTTCGATCCGCAGAATCCGACGTGGAGACCGCGCCAGCTTCGCTTTCGGGCCCTTCCTCATCGAGCGCTTCAGAGAGCTCTTCCGCGACCTCTGAACCGCTCGCCCGGGCTTCGCTAGGTGCCGACTGGCCCAGCGCGGGAGTAGCGAGCACGACCAGAGCCATCCAAGTTGCGAGCAATCTACCACCAACCATCGCTGGCTCAGCGTACCGTAGTCTAGGCATTATCCGCACCATCGGCTAGTTAATTAGGCGGGTCATAGCGTGCCATTGTTACGACAGCTGGCGGCGGGTCAATGTTCGCTAGAATCGAGGTGCGCGCCCCGTATCCGGCGGCGCGGCCCACAATAGGAGCGACCCAGGAACTCCATGCGCACCCGAGCGGCAGTTGTGAGAGAGGTTGGCCAGCTGACCATCGAGGAAGTCCAGCTCGCGCCGCCCAAGCAGAGCGAGGTCTTGGTACGCGTGCATGCCGCTGGTGTCTGCCACTCGGATCTTCACACTCTGCGCGGCGAACTGCGCGCCGAGCCGCCGTTGGTGCTCGGGCACGAGGGTGCGGGCGTGGTGGAGGCAGTGGGATCTTCCGTCACCCGCTGCAAGCCAGGCGATCGGGTCGTGATCAACTGGCTGCCCGCCTGCGAGTGCTGCCCGACCTGTCTCAACGGTCGCCACAACCTCTGCGAGCGGCTCGCCTCGACGACGTTCAAGGCGTTGCTGATTGACGGGACGACCCGGCTCTCCACCGCCGAGGGCATGCCCCTGAAGCACATGCTCAGCGCGGCAACGATGGCCGAGCATGCGGTGGTCGACGAAGCCGGCATCGTTCCGATTCCAGACGGTGTGCCGTTCGTAATCGCCGCGGTGATTGGCTGCGCCGTGGCGACCGGGGTGGGCGCGGTCGTCAACACGGCCAAGGCGCTGCCGGGAGTACCGGCGGCGGTGATCGGCTGCGGCGGTGTCGGCCTCAGCGCACTGCTGGGCTGCAAGCTGGCGGGCTGCAACCCGATTGTCGCCGTTGACGTGCTGGACTCGAAGCTGGAATTCGCCAAGGCGCTGGGAGCCGATCAAACGTTGAATTCGAGCACCGTCGACAAACCGGCCAAGGAGCTTCGCGGTATTACCGGCGGCGGGCCCGAGTACGTCTTCGACAGCGTGGGGTCAGGGTCGACGATCGCCCTCGCCGTCAACGCGGTGCGCCCCGGGGGCGCGGCCACGATCGTGGGCCTGCACGCCGCGAAGCAGCAGGTGGAAATCCCTGCCGGCGCATTGGTGCTGCAGAACAAGCGGCTGCTGGGTTCCTTCGCCGGCTCGATCCGGCCACGGTTGGACCTGCCCAAACTTCTTGGGCTCTACCAAGGCGGCCGACTCCCCCTAGACGACCTGATCTCGAAGCGCTACCCCCTAGACGAGCTTGAGCTAGCCTTCGACGACATGGAAGCCGGGAACATCGCCCGAGGCGTCCTGGCGCTAGCCCCGCAAGCCTAATTCCGAGCGGTCCCGGTCAGTCTGCGATCGCTTGGTAGGCGAGTCGCTTGAACTGCGTTCGACCATCGCTGAAGCGTGGCGGCAAGAGCTGGATCATGTACAGGCCGATCATCTCCTCGGTCGGGTCGATCCAGAAGATCGTGCCGGCCAGCCCTCCCCAGTTGTACTCGCCCAGCGAGCCATTGATCCCGCTCGCAGCCCTGTCCACGTGGACTGCAAAATCCAGCCCGAAGCCGTAGCCGTCCGAAAGCACCTGCGAGGCGCGGCGAGTCCCGGCGACATGATCGCGGGTCATTAGCTCGATCGTCTTGCGGCTGAGGATACGCTCCCCGCCCAGCGTCCCGCCGTTGAGCAGCATCTGGCAGAACCGCAGATAGTCCCGCGTGGTAGATACCAGCCCGCCCCCGCCCGAGAACCACTTGCTCTCGTAGTCGTAGTAGCCCGAAGATCTGTCGGCCGACGCAGGTTCGATCCCCTCGCCGTCCTCGGTCTTGGCGTACATCTGCACGAACCGACCCTTCTCTTCCTCGGGCACGGTGAAGCCCGTGTCGCGCATGTCTAGCGGTCCGAAGATCCGCTCGCCCATAAACGTCGCCAAGTCTTGGCCGGACAGGACTTCGATCAGGCGGCCCTGCACATCGACGGAGACACTGTATTCCCAAGCCGATCCGGGGTGATGCTTGAGCGGAATCTGCTTCAGCTTCTGGATGAAGTCGTCAATCGAGCGGTTGTCTCCCAGCACGTTGAGGTCGCGGAACTTCTCGTCTGCGGCGGTCTCGCCGCCCCCGTAGCCCATGCCGGCGGTGTGCCGCATCAGATCCTGCACCGTCATCTCGCGGCGGGCCTTGGTCGTACCGCCGCCATCGAGCACTTCAAGTCCGCCTAGCTCTGGGATGTAGTTCTTAACCGGGTCCCGCAAGCCGAACTTGCCTTCTTCGTAGAGCGTCATCAAGGCGACGCCGACGATGGGTTTGGTCATGGAGTAGATGCGGAAGATCGTGTCGTCGGACATGGCGCGGCCGTTCTCCCGATCCGCCATGCCAACGGTCTCCCAATAGGCGATCTTGCCCCGGCGTGCCACCACGCCGATGGCACCGGCTAGGTGACCGCGATCGACATCCGAGTGTAGGGCAGCTGTTATCCGGTCAAGCCGTTCCTGGGAAAGCCCGACCTGAGCAGGATCGGTCCTAGGGATTTCTCCCGCCGTCTGGTCAGAGGAATCGGGCCCAGAACTGCAGCTCAGCGCCAGCAGAAGGAAAACAAGGGTTGGAATCGCTACCCGTCTCATGCAACGGAGAGATTAGCAGAACAGGCGCTGGGACCAATCTCGCAGGCCGAACCGCCCTGGCGCCCTTACAAGCGGGGCAGCTGCGACATCCAGTGAGATGCTTCGCGACTCTTGGGATTCAACGATGTCGGAACTCGGCATCAGCAGAGCGGCGACCGGGACTAGTCCGTGATCGACTGATAGACCAGCCGCTTGAACTGGCCGGCTCCGTTCGCATAGCGGGGCGGCATCATCTGGATCATGTAGATCCCGATCAGTTCCTCTGCGGGATCGATCCAGAAGCTCGTCCCAGCCAGGCCGCCCCAGTTGTATTCACCGACCGACCCGTTGAGACCGCTCTTGGCTGGATCGACGTGGACGGCAAAGTTGAGGCCGAAGCCATATCCCGCCGCCAGGATGGACGAAGCGCGCGAAATCTCGCTGACGTGATCGATGGTCATCAGTTCTACCGTCTTGCGGCTCAGGATGCGCGTCCCGTCGAGAATCCCGCCGTTGAGCAGCATCTGGCAGAACCGCAAGTAGTCTCGCGTCGTAGAGACAAGTCCGCCACCGCCTGAGTACCACTGTGTCTTCTCGTAGTACCGCTCGGTGCGACCGTCGCCCGCCGGCTCGATCCCTTTCTCGTCCTCCGTCTTCTTGTAGGCCTGAGCGAAGCGCCCGCTCTTCTCGTCGGTCATCCTGAACGCGGTGTCGCGCATATCCAGCGGCTCGAATACCCGCTCCCTCATGTACGTAGCCAGGTCTTTTCCCGAGAGCACCTCAATCAGGCGGCCCTGGACGTCCACCGACACGCTGTAGTCCCACTGCGTGCCGGGCTGGTGCTTGAGCGGCAGCTTCGAGAGCTTCTCGACGAACTGCGCGACCGACTGATTCTCCGACAAGACACCCGCGTCGTTGTACATCTCGTCCACGCGGCTGTCGCCGAAGAGGCCGTAGGTCATGCCCGAGGTGTGCCGCATCAAGTCCTGCACCGTCATCTCGCGGTCCGGAGCCACCTCTTTGCCAGCCACCCAAACCTTGAGGCCGCCAAGCTCCGGTATGTGCTGCCCGACCTCGTCCTTGAGGGAGAATCTGCCCTCTTCATAGAGAATCATCAGAGCGACGCTGACGATGGGCTTGGTCATCGAGTAGATGCGGAAGATCGTGTCGTCAGCCATTGCAGTGCCGGCCTCGCGGTCGGCCATGCCAACTTTCTCCCAATACGCGACCTTGCCCTTGCGGGCCACGACGCCTATCGCCCCGGCGACGTGGCCTTGATCAACGCTGCTCTCCAGGGCTCGCGTGATCCGGTCCAGCCTTTCCTGCGAAAGCCCGACGTCCGCCGGTGCAGCCCTGGGCAGTTCCGCCCCTACAGCGCCCGCCAGCAGGCTTATTGCGAGAAGAAAGATTCTAAGGAGCATCGGATAACCTCTGCGCCCGCCGCCACGGCGAACGCATTGCGAATTATAGCGATGCGGGCAGGGCCTCCCTCACCGGCAACGCTGAGTGCGGGCCAAGGCATGTGCCCATCAACGGAGCCACTCTGCTCATCGCTATGCTGGAACTGGAAAGGGCTCAGCAGCCGCTCCGGCGAAGTTCGCGAAAGGCATCGTCCCGAAGAAGCACGAGTGCTCGGGGGCGGAGATCTCTGAACCCAAACGATTGAACACATGGACCGAGTCGTAGCTTGCATCGCGGCCAGCGCCACCCTCCTGCTCCCAAGTTGCGCTCAAGTGGCTGAAGAAGCGTCGGCTCCTGCCGGCTGGTCGACTGTCCAAGTCGCCGAGGCCCCCACCCCCCGCCATGAAACGGCGATGGTGGCGATCGGCGGCAAGGCGTACCTGATGGGCGGACGTGGCGTGAAGCCGGTCGAAGAATTCGATCCCGTCGCAAGGACATGGCGCGAGCTCGGGCCTACGCCGATCGAGATGCATCACTTCCAGCCGGTCGCCTACGACGGGCGGATCTTCGTGATGACGGCGATGACTGGGAAGTATCCCAAGGAAACTCCGCTCGAAACGCTCTATGTTTACGATCCAGCGGCAGACACTTGGGAGCGAGGTCCCGAGATTCCGCCCAGCCGCAGAAGGGGTGGGGCCGGCACGGTTGTCTACGGCGGAAAGATCTACTTGGCGTGCGGGATCATCGATGGCCACACGAGCGGCACCGTCGCTTGGTTTGACGAGTTCGACCCGCGAACCGGAGAGTGGCAGCAACTTCCCGACGCGCCGCATGCGCGAGACCACTTTTCTGCTGTGGTCAGCGACGACCGCCTGTATCTGATCGGCGGTCGCAACACGAGCTACCACGAGCCCGACAACTTCACCGCCTTCTTCGGGCGTGTGGTTCCCGAGGTAGATGTGTACGATTTCGCAACCGAGCGATGGTCCACGTTGGCAGCCAAGCTACCGATCGGCACGGCTGCGGGCGGCCTGATCGCGATGGATCGCGCGATCTACTACTTCGGCGGCGAGACAGCTCAGGATCTGGCCCATGCAGAGACACAGCGCTTGGACTTGGACACGGGCGAATGGTCCTTGGTTGCGCCGTTGGTCCGCGGGCGCCATGGCGGCGGCGCTGCGCTCTTGGACGGCGCGATCTACTTTGCCACCGGGAGCGGAGGTCGCGGCGGGGGACCGGAACTAGCCACGACGGAAGTCTTCAGCCCCTGAGGCGATTGGGCATATCCGCACTCAGACCCGTTCTCGGCTGAGAACGGTGGGACGGGGCGATTTGGGGCCGTTCGCCCGACACAGACCCAATCCGTCAAGCGCCGGACCACACCCCCTGAGGGATTCACTTCGTCCTCCCGCGGCTCGACCGAATTGCCGTCACCTCGTGACTACGTGCTCGATCCTGTAGCGCTCAACGCTGACCAAACGCTGACGCGCCGAGCAGATGCGCGGCCACGTCTACCGACCGTCGACGCCGGCCCGGCGGCAGCGCACGGAGCTCTCAATAGCAGAGCTGCTTCCGAACCGCTGCTGAGAGGGCCGGATCTCTGAATTGGCCTATCATTGCGCGGTCGATCTCGTCTACGATCTATGTGGACACTCGTTAGGAGGAAACCATGCGCCACTTGATCGCCAGCTACTTGGACAGTTCCATCTCGCGTCGCGGGCTCTTCGAAGCTCTTGCCGGATTGGGGTTCACCGCAGCGGCCGCGCAGTCTCTTGTCGCGCCGCTCGAGGCCTCGGAGAGCGGCCAGGGAGCCACCAAGATGACCGGCACGGGCGGGGAACTCGTCGTCGCGCAGATGAAGGCTGCGGGCGTCGAGTACCTCTTTACCAACCCCGGGTCTTTCGAGGTGGGGTTCTTCGACGCATTCCTCGGCCAGGACCACACCCAACTGATCATGGGCCTGCACGAGGGAATCGTAATCTCGCTGGCGGACGGCTACTACCGAACCTCGGGCAAGCCGGGTTTCGTCAACATTCACGTGATCGCCGGCACCGCCCAGGCCGCCGGGCAGATGTACAACGCCTCCAAGGACGGCTCGGCACTCGTGGTCACCGCCGGGCTGAACGACAACGAGCTCTGGAGCGACGACGCGGGACTGGCGCCGCGCCCGGGGTTTGACCAGAAGGAAATCAACCGCCAGTTCACGAAGATCTCATGGGAATCGCGCGAACCGCGGAACCTTGCGCTGATGCTGCGCCGGGCGTTCAAGGTGGCGACCGCGCCGCCCGGCGGGCCGACCTATCTGGCGATGGCGCACCATGCGCTGGAAGCGAAGAGCGTCGAAGCGCTCATCCTGCCGGGCGAGCGTTTCACGCCGGAATCCAGGATGCGCCCCGCGAAGGACGCGGTGGAGCGTGCCGCCAAGGCACTGGTCGAGGCGCAGCGCCCCGTGCTGGTGGCCGGCGACGAAGTCTGGAAGACCGGCGGGTGCGACGACTTGCTGAAGCTTGCCGAGAAGCTGGGGATACCGGTCACCAACCAAGGACAGGGATACGACAACTTTCCGGCCCATCACTCCCAGAACCTGGGACGCTTCAACCAGAACCACAAGATGCTAGCCGGGACGGACCTGGTTCTGAGCGTTGGCGCGCCAGATTTCGGCGGCAGGGTCATACCGCGCGGGCCCGAGGCGCCGCTGGCAGCGAAGTTCATCCGCCTCACGGCAAACGCTGACGTGATCAGCCGCAACTACCCGACTGACCTCGTGCTGGCAGGCACGCCGAGGGAGGGGCTGCGGGATCTCAACGAAGCGATCGACTCGATCACCACCGCGAATCGCCGCAGGCAGATCGCCAAGCCGCGTGCGCAAGCCCTTGCGGCGTACACGAAGGAATCGCGGGCCAAGGCCGAGGCCGCGGCCCGGAAGAACTTCGGCCAAGGTCCGGTGCACCCTGACGAACTTGGCGCGCGAATCGCGAGCGTGGCCGATGACAACGCGATCATTGTTCCCGAGAATCTCACCGCCAGGTTCGGTGCGTTCAACTTCGGCCACCGCGACGGCGAGAAGATGCGCGTCGCCAACACCGGCAATGGTCTTGGATGGGGCATTGGCGCGGCCGCGGGCGCGAAGCTGGCCGAGCCTGACCGTCAGGTCATCTGCTCTATCGGAGACGGTTCGGTGATGTACAGCGCTGCGGGTTTCTGGACCCAGGCGCGCTACGAGATCCCCGTGCTCACCGTGGTTTCGAACAATCGCAACTACCAGACCGTCCGCGGCGCCTACTATCGCTACGGCGGGAAGATGGCGGAGACGGACCGATATACCGGAATGTATCTGGGCGATCCGGACATCAGCTTCGTCGAGCTGGCCAAGAGCCAGGGCGTCAGCGGAGAAAAGGTCAACGAGTCCTCGGAGTTGGAGGCTGCTCTGAAGAGGGGCGCGGAAGCGACCCGCGAAGGGCGGCCATACGTGGTCGACGTCGAGACTGCCCGGTACGGCGGCGGGGCCGACTCGGAGTGGCACCAGAAGTTCAGCCTGGCCGACAGGCGGACAAAAGACGTATAGCCTGACCTAGGCCTTGCTAGGGAGGGCAGCCGCCAGAGAAGGAAGCGGACCGGCAATTTCTGCCGGTGCCATCCTCTGCGCTCTCCGCCTATAGGACTGCGCAGGTGCGCCTGCAAGCGCTGCGGCTAGACCAGGCCTAGCAGACGACGGCTGTAGGCTAGGTCGGCGGCTACTTCCTCGCGTTCGAGCGCGACCGGCTCCCCTTCTGGCGCGACATAAGGCTTGCCCTGTCGCGCCAACTTCATGAAGCCCTCGTAGACCCACGCCGGAACGTCGCGGTACCCGTCCCAGAATGTCGCGTCGCGCACCGCAAACTTGCGGGCGGAACGCAAGTTGATCATCTCCAAGGAGAACGCAAGATCCGGACGCAGCTCGCGGAATCGAGCAGTCCACCGGTCGATTCCGATATTGCCTTGGCCTAGAGGCACCCACATCACGTGCACTTGACCATCCTCGATCCAGATCCGCGAGTCGCGGATCCCCGTTGTCAGCGCCAGCGGCGCCAGCACCTCGAGGGTGTGTAGCGGATCCTCCAAGGTCCAAGTCGCGTTGCCGGCATCCAGCAGCGTGCCGACATAATCGGTGCCGGCCTCTTCGACCAAGGAGCGCAGCTGGAGCGCCTGGAGATCGCCGGCATGATTCTCGATCGCGATCTTGATTCCGTGGCGGCCGTCGTCGTCCCGGACCGACCTGCAGGCCGCGATCGTGTTCTCGATGTGGGCGTCCAGCGGAAGCTCGCCCTTGCGCTCGTCAGCGCTGCCGAGATAGCACCGGACGAAGGGCGATCCGAGGATCCGCGCGATCGCGAACATTCTCAGCAGCTGTTCGCGCGCGGTGCCGTCCTCCTTGAGGAAGCGCGTTGACGTGGGACAGATCGAGCCAAACCCAACCTCGATCTGGATGCCAAGCGAATCGGCGTGCTCGCGCACCCGCTTGAGGCGGTCGGACGTGGTGCCGCCGAGGAAGCGCGGCTCCGAAAAGTTCACCACCGATGCGCCGTGCGCGTGCGCAAAATCCAGCAGTTGGAATGCGGTCCAGCCTTGGGATCGCAGGCTGAAGAGGTCTAGGCCGAGTCGAGGGGTAGGCATTTGGGCTCCGAGAGATTGCGCCGCTAGGCCGGCTAGGAGGAGTTCGCGACGAGTCACTTGCACTGCACCGTCAAGTCTTGGATTGGCATCGCCGCAGACTACGATATCGCAGAGCCGGGCGGTCTCGTGCAATGCAGCGGTTCACGAGGGCTCACGCGCTGAACGCGGATCGAACCGCCTCGACCGAATCCGGGTCGAGATCGTCCACCGCAGCTTCCAAGCGGTCCAACTCGCTATACGCTTCCTCGAGCTCGGCCTGCAACGTCCGCCGCATCTCCAAGATGAAGTTGCGCCCAACAGAACGAGCGCGATCGTGTTCGTCCATCAGTCGCGCGATCGGCGAAGCATGCAATTGGCCCAAGGCATGCTGCAGCTCGCGCATCCGATAGCGCGCCCAGGCGATCTGACGGTTGGCCCTCGCCCACGACGCTCCGAGCCCGCAGCCTAGGATCGGCTCGCTTTCCGCCTGCCAGTGCTCGAGCAGCCATTGCAAGCGGCGCTCATCGCTGTCGCGGTAGGCAAGCGTCGCTTCCGCCATCAGCTCGTGGCGCCTGCGACGCTCCTCCTCGTC
This sequence comes from Bryobacterales bacterium, assembly GCA_028819215.1. GTDB lineage: Bacteria > Acidobacteriota > Terriglobia > Bryobacterales > UBA6623 > VXMF01. Next base: position 21,779 of record JAPPMG010000071.1, on the reverse strand, counting down.
AGCGGCAAGGTCGGGATGAATCTGCCGAGCCAGCGCCAAGAACAGTCGGCGCGCTCCCTCTTCCGGAGGCGGCGAGCACGCGGCCTCCCCATGATCCTCGTCTCGGGCCTGCGCGGTCCCGGTCGCCTGGTTCTCCTGCGCTTCGCCCAGTGCCCGCCAGCCTCGATTGATGCGTTCGCGGAGATGTTCTAGCTCGTCATACCGGTCACCGACAGCCGGACGGAAGCGGCGTTCGAACTGGCGCAACTTGTCCACATCCGAGGCGTATTCGCGCTCGAGGCCGCGGACTGTCCTCTCCAGGTCGACTAGCATTCCCCGCAGGCGAAACAGAGCGCCGCTCATCGCAGGGTGGTATCGGACCAAGGCCGTGTTCACGCGGCACTCCCTGCATAGGCCGCAGCCACCACATGGTGGATCTCCGCGGGCACCAAGTGGTCCCAATCCTCGCCGCGAGCGATGGCGGACCGCACCGCCGAAGACGAGGTCTCGGCATGCGCCGGGGCTATCTCGAAGGGCAAGATTCGCCCCTTGTGCTCGGGTGCGACCAGATAGGACCCGCCACGCCCGCCGACCAATAGCGTGAACCGGTTGAGCTGGTCGCTGAACGCTTCGCGGTCGCCATAGTCCCATGTCGCGAAGCGCTCGGCGGCGTCGCGCCCGGCGATCACGAACAGCTCGCATGCATCGCCGATTTCCCGCCGCAGCGCGTCGACCATGTCCACGACCAAGCCGGCCTCGCACGCGCAGGCGGCCCAGCCCTTTCGAAGCCGAGCTAGCTCTGCGATCCATTCCAAGCGACGCTCCACGGTCGGCCTCGCGATTTGCTTGTGCGGCAGCAATCGGGGAATGACCTGCACTACCTGATCCAAGTCGAAGCGCCGCTGCGCCGCCTCGCCGAGCGCTATATGCGCCATCGTCGGAGGATTGTACGTACCCGGCAGCAGGCCCACGCGGCCACGGCGGAGCAACCGGCCTGCAACCGTCCGAAACACTACTCCAAGTACGGTGCGAGGACTCGGTCCAATTCTGCGTCATCCCAGCTGCCGACTGCTACCGGGCGATGCAGGGACCACTCTTCCACGTGGTCGATCGATTCGCCGGGCTGCAGCGTGCGCAGCGGGCCGAGCGTCTCGATCTCCAAGAACCGCTCGTTGGTGAACGTTTCGTAGGAAGCCCCCATGTCCGGATACTCTTCTTCGGGAGACGCCGCGAACTTCTTGACGAACAACTCGCCGTTGAGCAAGTACGCACCGCGCGTCGCCGGATTGAAAAGCCCGATCTTCTCCGGATCGGCATTCTGGGGGTCCTGTCGCAAAACGATGTACTTCTCCAGCCAGGTCCAGCGCGGATCGGCCATGTTGGTGAAGGCGAACACGACCAGCGGATTGGTCGGGGCCAAGACCTCCGGATGGGTGCCGCGCGGGGGCAGCGTCGTGATTCCGGCGCCACCCGGGGCCATCATCGTCAGCACCCACGTCGCTACGCGCAACGGCCAGATCGTGCGATTGGCGAGGGTGTAGACCACCCTGACCGCGCTGCCTTCGTCGGCCAGCTCGACCGCGATCGCCTTCTGCACTCCCGTATGCTCGACGGGCGCCTGGGCCGTAAGCCTGCTCCCCGAGATCTCGACCTGCACCTGATCGTTGTCGGCTCCGTAGCTGTAGACCGGATCCTCCGGGCCCACCCAGAGCCGGCTCCCGCCATACAGCCGCCAGTTGTCGCCGCCGGTCTTGCCCAGATCCTCTTCCAGCTCGACAAAGAAGTTCTGGCCGCCCTGGAAGCCGTACCGGATGATCCGGGGCCCGACATCGGACGTGACGATCAGTTCGACTTCGCCGTTAGACAGCCGATAGCAGTTCGGCCAACCCGCGTAGGGGATCTTTTCAACAGTCACGGCGGCGATCACGGATACCGCGCCCATCGCGAGCGCGGCTGCAAGAAGGCTCAAGCGGCGCAAAGGCACTCCTTGGAGACTGGTGTGAGCGGTGGCAGCGCCTAGTAGGTCGCCCGCCCGCCACTGACATCGTAGCACTGGCCCGTCACGAACGAGCAGTCCGGGCTGGCTAGGAAATGCGCCACGGCGGCCACTTCTTCGACGGTTCCGGTGCGGGCGCGCGGGATCTTGGAGGTCATGTAGTTGACCTGCTCTTCGGTCAATTGGTCGAGAATGGGCGTGCGGATCACGGTCGGGCTGATCGCGTTAACGCAGATGTTGTTGAGCGCTGTTTCCTTCGCCATCGACTTGCAGGCCGCAATCACGCCCGCCTTTGAGGCCGAGTAGGCCACCATGTTCGGATTCCCCTCCTTGCCGGCCAAGGAGGCGATATTGACGATCCGGCCGTAATCGTGCTCGACCATCGTGGGCAACACCGCCCGGCAGCAGCTAAACACGCCGCTGAGGTTGATGTCGATGACACTCTGCCAGTCGGCATCGGACTGCTGCCACGTGGGCAGTGCCCTGCCCGCGATGCCCGCGCAGCAAACCAGCACGTGGATGCGGCCCTGGCGGGCCAGCACGGAATCGACCACGGCCCGGACGGACGACGGATCCGTCACTTCGAGCCCCTCGGAAAACGCCGCCAGCCCCTCCGCGCGGAGCTTTCCGGCCTGATCCGCAGCGGCTTCGGCGTTCAGGTCCGCGATGGCGACTGTAGCGCCCGCCCGTGCGAGGCGGGCAGCGATGCCAGCGCCGATGCCACGCGCCGCGCCGGTGACCAGGGCGGTCTGCCCGCTGAGATCGAAGAAGCTATGCGCCATCGGGATCGACTACTTCGGAGCCGTCGGGATCGACCGCTCCTGAGGCATCGGCATCAACCGCTTCGGAAGCGTCGTCGCCGGACGGCGGGGCGGCCTCCACGGCCGTCTCGTCCCCCTCCGAGCCCGACTCGTCTCCGTCCGCCCCGGAAGCCGCTTCGGCTTCAGGCGCGCCATCTTCGCTAGGGGCCTCGGCGGGCTCAGCCCCCTCGCCGGACTGCTCGGATTCGGCCGGCGGCGCGAACTCGAACTCAGCTGACGCCTGCACGGTGCGCGTCAGGGGCTCGTCTTCGCGCCCCTCGGCGCGGACCTCGACCTTGATGGTCGTTGACAGGTCCTTGTAGAGATGAACCGGGATTTCGTAGTCTCCCAGAGTCCGGATCGGAGTCGTGAGCTGGATGCGCTGGCGCTCGATGCCGAACCCCTGCTCGTTCAGCTTGGCGGCGATGTCGCGCGCCGTGACCGAGCCGTAGAGCTGGTTGTTCAGGCTGGCGCGAACAACCATCCGCACCACCACTCCCTCGAGCGCTTCCATCTGCTTGCTCGCGTCACCGTGGAGCTTCACGGCCTCCTTGGCCGCCGCCGCCCGCATCTGCTCGAGCTGCTTTAGGCTGCCCTTGTCAGCAGGGATCGCCAGCTTCTGCGGGAACAGGTAGTTGCGGGCGTAGCCGTCCTTGACCTTGACCACATCGCCGCGCTCTCCCAGCTTGTAGATGTCCTTCTTGAGAATCACCTCATGCATCGGAGCCACCCCTCTCTCTGTCCCGCAAGCGATCCCTGTCGCGCTGCGGCTTCTCGATTACGCCGACGAACGGCAGCAGGGCCAGATTCCGGGCTCGCTTGATTGCCCGCCGCAGCTGGCGCTGGTGCTTTGCGCTCAGCCCTGTGTGGCGGCGCGGGTTGATCTTGCCGCGGTCGCCGACGAACTGTTTCAGCGTCTCGACGTCCTTGTAGTCGATGTGGTCGATCCGATTGACGCTGAAGTAGTCCACCTTGCGCCGCCGGAAGAAGCGCTTGCCTCCGGAGCGGCCGCGGCCCTCCGGACCGCCTCGGTCGCGGCGCGGGCCGCTCCCGGCCTCGCGAGAGGGTGCCGGTCGTGTCTCTTCGTTCTCAGCCATTTGTCGATTCCTCTCGATGCCTCGCATCACTCCTCGGCGGCCGGGGCGCTCGCCTCGGCAGCCGCCGGTTCGGCGCTGCTCTCTTCGGGAGCAGCTGTCTCAGCCGGCTCAGGCTCGCCGGGCGGCGGTGACGACGGCAGCTCCGGTTCGGGCTTGCCCGGCGCCTTCGCTTTGGCCTTCTCGGCTTCGGCCGCACGCGCCGCGGCCTTGGCATCCAACACCGGCTGCCGCTTCGCGCGGCGCGCCTGAGCCTTCGCCAACCGTTTCAGATCTTCATCGATGCGGATCACCATGTACTTGATGACGTGATCGGAGACGCGCAAGCGGCGCTCCAGCTCGCGATTCAGCGAGCGATCCCCGTTCATCGAGTACTGGATGAAGATGTAGTGGCCGCTCCAGAACCCGCGCACGCGGTACGCCAGCGGCCGCTTGCCCCAGTCATCCACCTTGTCCACGCTGGCACCGCCTGACGCCAGAACCCGCTTGACGCTCTCGAGGGACTCCTGCGCTTCCTGCTCCGGCAGATCCGGCTTGAGGATGAACCCCAATTCGTAAACTCTCATGACTCTCTATTCCTGTGACTCCGCCAAGCGCCGGTTGCTCCGCGCCATGGCCTTCTCCGTGCCCTCGGCAAGGGCATGCCGCACGACCTCCGCCGCGCGTCCGACGATTTCCTCAACTTCCTCGATCTCGTCCCGGGTGAACGGGCGCAGGACGTACCTCGCTCCGTTGGAGACGGGGTGCCCCGGGTGAATCCCGATGCGCAGCCGCGGGAACTCTGACGTCCCCAGCGCATCAATGATGGACTGCATACCATTATGACCCGCAGCCGACCCCTTCTGCTTGAGGCGCAACCTGCCCCAAGCCAGATCCAACTCGTCGTAGACGACGAGCAGCCGGTGCGGCGTCAAGCGATAGCGCCTCAGGAGGCGCTTGACGGGCCCGCCGCTGCGGTTGACGAACGAGAGCGGCTTGGCGAGCAATGCCTGCTTGCCTCCGATCTGTCCGCATCCCACCAGCGCGTCCTCTTCCGGTCGCGTGACGCGGACCCCCGCATCCTCCGACAGGCGCTCGACCGTCAAAAACCCCAAGTTGTGCGGCGTCTGCCGATACTCCTCGCCGGGATTGCCTAGCCCGACGATCAGCCAATCGGCGTCCTCCGGCACCGCGCGCCTCCAGAACATGGCTTCTGCCGCAACTCAAGGGATCAACCGGCGGCCGCAGGGCACTCGGCTACTCCGCCTGCTCCTCGGCCTCGGTCTCTTCCTCCTCGGCCTCTTCCTCCTCCAGTTCGCCGGTGGCGCGCGAGGCCATGATATGCACGAGCACCTTCTGCTCGAAATCCGCCAGGGTCCACTTGTCGCTGGCCGGCAGATCCTTGGCTCGGATCGCCTCGCCGACGTGCAGGTCGGTGACGTCGACGTCAAGGCTCTCCGGAATGTCCAGCGGCAGGCACTCGATGCGGACCTCCCGACTGACCATCTCCTCAAAGCCGCCCTCGGTCTTGACGCCGAAAGCCGTGCCGACAGCCTTGATCGGGACAGACACAGTGACCGGCTTGTTGACGTCCACGCGCAGCAGGTCGACATGTAGCAGCGAGTGCTTCACGGGATCGATCTGGTAGTCGACGGCCATGGCATGCTCCTGCACGCCGTCGCACGTGATATTGAAGACACGGTTGTGGCCAGACGGCTCCTTCAGCACGGAGGTCATCGCCTTGGTGTTGACCGAGATCGCCCGGGGGGCCTTGCCCAGCCCGTACACCGTCGCGGGCACGTTGCCCGTCAAGCGCAGCCGCCGCGCCGCGTTCTTGCCGCGCTCCTCGCGCACCGCCACTTCCATTTCAATCTGCTGCTGCATCGCGTCTGCTCCCTAGCCGCCTTGGCAGCGGCCACATTCTGGGCGGGCCTCGCAAGAGCCCGCAGTCATTCCCTAGCCGAACAACATGCTGATCGAAGACTCGCTATGGATCGAGTTGATGCCCGCCGCAAGCAGCGGCGCTACGTTCAACTGCCGGATTCTGCCGCTCGCCTTGGCTTCCTCGGATAGGGGAATCGAGTTGGTGACCGCCAGTTCCTTAAGCTTCGACTCCTTAATTCTATCCACTGCTGGCCCGGAAAGCACGGCATGCGTCGTGACGGCGTACACCTGGGCCGCACCCTGGTCCAGCAAGGCATTGACGCCATTGACCAGCGTTCCGGCAGTGTCGACAAGGTCATCGACGATCACGCAGGTGCGATCCCGCACATCCCCGATCACATGCATGACCTCGGAGACGCCCGGCTTGTCCCTACGCTTGTCGATGATGGCCAACGGCGCGGTCAGGCGCTTAGCCAGCGCCCGCGCTCGCTCCACTCCGCCCGCATCCGGGGACACCACCGCGAGCCTCGGCAGGTGCAGCTGTCGCAAATATTCCACGATCACCGGCCGCCCGTAGAGATGATCGACCGGCACGTCGAAGAAGCCCTGGATCTGGGCTGCGTGCAGGTCCAGGGTCAACAGGCGGTCCGCGCCGGCGGCGACAAGCAGGTTGGCCACCACCTTCGCCGATATGGGCACTCGCGGGCGGTCCTTGCGGTCCTGGCGCGAGTAGCCGTAGTACGGCAGCACTGCCGTTATCCGCTTGGCGGAAGCTCGCCGCAAGGCGTCCAGCAAGAGCAGCAATTCCATCAAGTGCTCGTCCACCGGGGTGCAGGTGGGTTGAACGACGAAGACATCCATGCCCCGGACGTTTTCTTCGATCTGGACATGGATCTCGCCATCGGTGAAGCGCGACAGCGCCAACTGGCCCGGACGGATGCCTAGGCACTCGCAGATGTTGCCCGCCAATTCCTGGTTGGCGGATCCGGCGAAGACCTTCAACCTCGATTCCGTAGGCACTGTGCGAACTCCCAACCGATGTGTGTTCTCGAGCCGTGCGCTAGCCGCCGCCTAGCCCCTTGCGGAGTCGAAGTCGGGTGTGCCTGGCACGCGGCTCGCTGCCCGGTCCACATACTCCGCCGGCCACGCCGCAAACCCTTCGGCCCGCAGCGTGCGCGCTACTAGTCTCGCAGACTGATAAGACTCAAAGACCCCGAAAACTGCGGATCCGCTGCCTGACATCAGAGCTGGCTGCGCCCCCAAGGCCTGCAGCCGCTCCTTGAGAGCGGCGATCAGCGGGTACCGCCGGAATACTACCGACTCGAAGTCATTCACCATGCCGTCACTGCTGCCCGGCAGCGGGCCGCCAGAGGGCGTGTTGCAACTCAAGTCGGACCCTTCGATCTTACCCGTATCCGAGTCTGGTGTCAATGCAGCGCGGTGCTCCTCCAGGGCCCGGTACGCCCACGCCGTGGAGACCTCAACCCCGGGCTGCGCGATCGCCAGAGCTGTCGGCCGCAAGTCGGACAAGGGTTTCAGCTCGGTGCCGCGACCGGTGCCGATGGCGGAGCCTCCGAGCAGGAAGAACGGCACGTCGCTGCCGAGCTCGGCCGCGACCTCGAGCAGAGCCTGAGCGCCCGGTCGCGCAGGCAGCATGGAGGCGACCGCGCGAATCACGGCCGCCGCATCGCTGGAGCCGCCTCCCAAGCCAGCGCCAGACGGTATGGCCTTGTCAAGTGTGATCTCGATCTGTGCCGCCAGGCCGGTCCGCCTGAGCATCAGGTCGGCGGCGCGCCAAGCCAGATTGTCCTCGCCTTGCAGATCCTCCCGGCTGCACGTCAACTTGACCGCTGGCTGGCCGCCCGGCGTCAGGCGCACGCCGAGCGAATCGCTCAAGCTCACGGTCTGGAACAGTGTCCGGATGTCGTGGAATCCGTCCGGGCGCTTGCCGAGTACCCGCAAGAACAGATTGACCTTGGCGTAGGCCCGTAGTCGCAATGCTTGCGGTCGGAGGCCTGTGGGGTCCACCATGCGGCCGGAGCGCACTTCCTAGCTGTCGTAGTGCAGCAGGGACGAAACCTCGTACCCCCGGAGCTTGTCACGCCCGTTGAGGAAGTCCAGCTCGATGACGAACGACAGGCCGGCCACCGTCCCGCCAAGCTCCTCCACGAGTTGGATCGCGGCCTCGGCCGTGCCGCCGGTGGCGAGCAGGTCGTCCACGATCAGCACCCGCTGCCCGCGCTGAATGGCATCCGAGTGGATTTCGAGCGTGTTGGTGCCGTATTCCAGTGCGTAGCTCACCTTGGAGGTGGCGGCCGGCAGCTTGCCGGGTTTGCGCATCAGGGCGAATCCAGTCCCGAGACGCTGCGCAAGCTGCGGGCCGAAAAGGAATCCGCGGGACTCGATACCGGCGACCAGATCGACTGCGAGGCCGGCCGCGGATCTGCAGAGCTGGTCAGCCACCATGGCCAAGCCCTTGGGATCCTTCAACGCCGTAGTGATGTCGTAGAAGAGGATGCCCGGCTTGGGAAAGTCCGGCACTTGGCGAATGAGTGAACGCAGTTCGTCCATGCGTAATCCCATGGTAGCGGGCAGGCACCAAGCCGGCCCGTGACGCCGGCGCGCCGCGTGGTCTGCTAGCTCTCGGACTCCTCGGCCTCTGCATCCGCCTCGGGAGATGCCTCTTCCGCTTCCGGGGGTGCCAGAATGTCCTCCACGGCGCGCTCGATGTCCTGCCCGGCGGATTGTTCGACCCGGTAGGTGGACGGCTCGCCAGCCCGCGCCGCATAGACCAATGTCTGGTCCGTGTTCGAGACCAGCACGGTCTCGGCCGCGCCGTCCTCGCCCGCCGCCGTTACCGAGGCTGTGATCGCCGGCGAGTCCAGCCCGAAGGCTCTCTGCCGATCCGCATCGTCGGAGGGGAACTCGGTGGCCGTCAGGTTTCGCAGGCGGTCCAAGAGAGTCTGCGCCTGTTCGCCATCCACTTGGCGATTGCCGTCCGATTCCAGCAACCAGCCATCTTCGCCTCGCACGAGGGCTACGTTCTTGTCGCCAGCCCGCACCTCGACCCGCTCCGGGTCGGCGAAGCCGAAATCGAACAACTTCTTGTTTCGGAAGTCCTCGAGCGGCTTGTCGAGGCTCTCGGACAGTGTCGCGCTCACGCCGAACACACCGCTGTGAGAGCTGCTCGCGGCATAGTATGTGTCGCCGTCCTTGGCCACCGTGAGCTCGTGCTCGCCGCTGTCGTCCGTGACAGACACTGTCGCAAGCGGCGCGCGGAACGAATAGTCGGCACCCTCGGCGGAATCGCTCAAGACCTCGGTCATTTCGGCCGTCCTCACCGCTCGCACGAGATCGCTGACCGTGAAGTCGTCGGCCCTGAGCCGGTATGGCAGGACAATCGACCAGTTCCCGTCGGCGCGTTCGAACCGCAACTTGCGTCCGCCTGCGGCAACCGCGACGCTGGAAATCGAATCCTCATCTAGGTCCAGCAAGCGCTTGTCGCGCAGGTCGAATCGCGACTTCTCGAACGTTGTCTTGTTGTAGCTGTACAGGGTGAACAGACGCGGGTCGCCTTCCAGCCGGGCGAATACGCCCGAGCCCGTCGGGGTGTCTCGCCCGAATTGCACCGCGCCGCCGCCCTCGGCGAGCTTGAAGCTCACGGCCAGTTCGGGCTCGGCCAGCTCGTAGGGCCCCCAGTCCACCACGCTCTCCGAGACCACTCTCTCCGCGTTCAGGCTTGCCAGACTGGAAACGAGCTGGCCTACCGCGGACTGGTCGGCCGGAATCTCCAGGCCGCCGCCGAATTCCCATTCGTCGTCTGCCCCGCGCACCACCGTGATGACATCCTGGCCCTTGCGCAGCAGGCTGACTTCGCGGATCTCGGCCTCTTCGAGATCGACGACTTTCGGCGCGGCATCCTCGTCCGCGGGCGGATTCTCCCGCGTGTACCAGACCGCCCCGCCGAGCAGGGCCAGCAATACAGCAGCTACGAGAAGGGGGTTCGCTTTCATGGCTACGATGCGCGTGGCGCTAGCGACGCTGAGACAGTTCGCAGTTCTCCTCTAACGGCGGCCCCACCATGTCCAGACGCCCGTCACGATGATGATGAGAGGCAGCAGCAGCAAGCTGGCATAAAAGATGCGGCTCATCTCCGCGGCGGTCATCTCGATCACGGTCGATTCCGGGTCCTTGGGCCGGACCGAAATCAGGTCCTCGTCCGAGCTCAGCCAGTTCAGCATGTTGAGCAGCAGGTCGTCGTTGCCGCCCAGGGCCAGCCCGTAGTTGCTGGCGAAGCCGGCTGAGCCGACTGCTACGACACGACCTTCCGGCTCGGCTTCGTCCTCGGCTGGCTCGATGGAGTCACCGGCCGCCTCGGCCGGTTCGGACTCCTCTTGGCCGGCCTCAGGCACATCGTATGTCGCCGCCACGGCCAGAGCGATTGGACCGTCGGTCTGGCTCGATTCCGGGCCCAGCGCGAAGCCGGCTGCCTCTGCCGTCAGTGTCGACGTCGCAAAGCTCGTCTCCGAGCTCTCGAACAACACGTCGACCGTCCAGCCGTCAGGCACCTCCGACGCTTGCCCGACGCTGCGGGCGCGTGGGAAAAGGGTCGCCACGTTCTCCAAGGGCTCGACAATTGGATGGAACTGATATTCGCTGACGAGCGGCGTGAAAGGGCCGCCCCCGAACAGCTGGCCGATCGCAGACTGGTCGATGACGACGTCGTTCTTCGCCTCGATCCCCCAGCTCGCGAGCAGATCCACCAGCTTCGGATTGTGCTCCTCGCGACGGCCGCGCTCGTCGGGCAATACCGGCCCGAGTAGCAACAGCGCCCTGCCGCCGCCTTCCACGAAATCGCGAATTGCAGCAACTTCAGGATCGAAATAGGCCGTGCTGGGACCCGCGACGACCAAGATGGTGCAGTCTTCGGGAACCGCGCCTTCGGTGAGGCTGGCCTGTTGGTGATCGTAGTTGGCGTCCTCCATGCGCGACACGGCGTTGGCAAGCCCGTTGCGATCCATGTCGTCGCCGGAAGACTCCCCGTGGCCGGTGACGACGCAGGCCGTCTTCTCCTGGCCCTTGATGGCCGTGATGATGGCGTTGGTGATGTCCTGCTCGCTCAGCGAAGAGGCCTCGTGCCGCACGCCGTCAATGTTCAAGATCAGCGTCCCGTAGGTGCGGACGTTCATGGCCTCGGTCTTGATCGGATCTTCGTCGGGATCGACGTACTCGACAGACACACGGCTCGACGCATTCTCGTAGCGACGCAGCATGTCTTGGGCAGCTGTGAACTGCGACGTGCGGTCGAAGTAGGAAATGGTCACGTCGCGCTCGAGGTTGTCAAGGATCTTGTGCGTCTGGTCCGACAGGCTGTAGAGCTTGCGCTCGGTCGCGTCGTACGTCTCGTTGTACTGGACCCCGAGCCAGTTCGCCATCGCCAGGATAGCCACGAACACCAAGGTGTAGACGGCGGCATAGCCGCCCGATCTAAACTGTCTGGAACGCAACCAGTCCATTGCCGAGCACTCCTTAAGCCTTCCAGCGCAGCGCTTCGAGAGAGCGCTTGCTGAGGAAGAGTCCGAGGGAAATCGCGCTGATGTAGTAGAGCAGGTCCTTGAGTTCGACGACACCCCTGGAGAACTGTTCGAAGTGCGGCGAGATGGCGAGGTACTCGCAGAGCCGGCTGAACGTGGAAGTCTCGTACGAACTGATCCAGTTCAGGACCCAGAGCAACAGCAGGACGCCGAACGTCAGCGCGCCGGCTACGATCTGGTTGCGCGTCAGCGTCGAGATGAACGTGCCGATCGCGATCATCGAGCCGCCCATCAGCAGCAGCCCGAAGAGAGAGACCAGCAGCGGCTTCCAGTCCGGCGTCGTGTATAGGAACAGAACCGAGATGTTCAGCACTGCCACCAGCAAGAGGCAGGCGTACAGCAACAATGCCCCGAGCCACTTGCCGCAGATGATGTGGTAGTCCTGCAGGGGGGAGGTCAGCAACAGCTCGATCGTGCCGCTGCGCTGTTCTTCGGCGAACAGGCGCATCGTGATCATTGGCATCAAGAACAGCAGCACGATGCTCATGTTCCCCAGCGACGGCTCGATGACGAACTGGTTGACGTTCAGCGGCGGAGCGCCGGCCCCGCCCTGAGCCTGCACGCTGGCGCTGTAGTCCATGAAGAACGCAAGGCCGGAGGTGAAGAAGTAGCCGAACACCACGGAGAACATGGCGAGCACGATGTACGCGATCGGTGACGTGAAGTACACCTTGAACTCGCGCATCGCGATAGTCCAGATGTTTCTCATTCGTCCTCGCCCTCCCCGCTCTCAGAGCCCTCGCCGGCGGACGTGTCCGACTCAGCTGCCTCAGGCTCGGGCATCTCTTCCTCGGCTTGCACGGCAGCCGATTCGTCACTGGTCAGCTTGAGGAAGATGTCCTCCAAGCTCAGCCCGAGCGACTGCATCTCGTACAGCCCCCAGCCAGAGGTGACCACCGCTTCCGCCAGCCGCCGGGTAAGGTTCTCGTCCTTGTCGGCCTCGACGCGCCACACCATACGGCCGTCGCGGGCCTCGTGCTCGACCACCTTGCGCACGGCTAGGTCGAGTTCGAGCCGCTCCCGGACCTCCTCAACAGGACCGTCGATATCCAGCAACAGGGAATTGGCGCCCTGTAGTTGCGATGTGAGGTTCTCGGGAGTATCGCTGGCTTCGATCCGACCTTCGTTGATGATGATCACTCGCCCGCAGGTGCCGGCGACTTCCGGCAGGATGTGCGTGCTGAGCAGGATCGTGTGCTCGCCGGCCAGAGATCGAATCAAGCCCCGCACCTCGATAATCTGCTTGGGGTCCAGGCCTGATGTCGGCTCGTCGAGCACCAAGACTTCTGGTCCGTGGATCAGCGCCTGCGCCAGACCGACGCGCTGCCGATAGCCCTTGGACAGCTTGCCCACGAGAAGGTCGCGGACCGCGCCGGTGGCGGTCCGCTCCAAGACCGCGTCGACGCGCCGGGGAATCTCCTTCTTGGGGATGCGCTTGATGGCCGCCACGAAGCGCAGGTAGTCGCCAACCTCCATCTCGGGATACAGCGGGGGAGACTCGGGCAGGTACCCGATGCGCCGCTTCACTTCGATCGGGCTCTTGCCGACATCGAAGCCCGCGACGCTCGCCGTTCCTTGCGTCGGCGGGAGAAAGCCCGTCAAGATGCGCATGGTCGTGGTCTTTCCGGCCCCGTTCGGGCCGAGAAAGCCGACGATCTCGCCGCGCTCGACTTCGAAACTGATGTTCGAGACTGCGGTCTTGGGTCCGTAGCGCTTGGTGACGCCTTCAACCTGAATCATGGACAAGAGCTCAAGAAAGGAGCGATACGGGGATCACAAACGGTCGAGCCGTGAGGAGGGTCCTAGCCCTCTTCCAATCAACCGACTCTGACTCTATTTTGAAGGGACTGGAGCGCGAGTGTCAATCCGGAGGCCCTGATCCCGACGAGCGGTGCGGCAACGGCCGAATTCGGGCCACATCGCGGCAGGGGTCGTGTCGCCGCGCGATTGAAGTCCGCGAACAGCAGTTGTCTATTCCGGGGCTCATCGTCGCTATAATGTGCCGGGCAGTTGCAAGTCGACCTTGACAGCAACCGCCCCTAAGGAGACATCTCATGCGCCGCGCCGTTTGCTTCCGTGCTGCCGCCCTGACCCTTGGCCTAGGGCTGGCCGCTATCGCCTATCACGCAACCACCGAAGATCTGATGGTGTCAGCCGCCAAGGCGTGGCTTGCCTCGCTGAATAGCAACCAGATTGCGTCAGCCAAGTTCAAGCTCGACAATCCTGACTACGAGCGCTGGCACTACGTGCCGGACAACAGCTTCGTCGGCCAGCGCGGCTACGGGCGCAATGGCGTGACTTACAAGGACATGAGCCCAGAACAGCGCTCGCTGGCCGATGCGCTGCTGGCGGCGTCGCTGTCACGGGCGGGGTTCGTATCTGTGAAGACGATCATGAGCCTGGAAGAAGTCCTGAGGATCCGGGAGAACGACAACACCGGTCGCCGCGATGTGAACATATATCACGTCAGCGTCTTCGGCGAGCCATCGAAGGATGGCAACTGGGCTTGGCGCTTCGAGGGCCACCATGTCTCGCTGCACTTTCTCATGCAGGATGGCAAGCTGGTCTCGACCGCGCCGGAGTTCCTCGGCGCGAACCCGCACGTGGTCAAGGATGGTCCGCGCAAGGGAGTCCGCCCGCTGGGAGCGCGGGAGGACACCGCCCGCAAGCTCATGACGTCCCTGGGCGATGCCCTCAAGAAGAAGGCATTGGTGGCGGAAAAGGCTTATCGGGACATCCTGACAACCGCCGACACCCGGGCCGAGCTAGAGAACGAACCCCAAGGCTTGGCGGCGTCCGAGCTCAGCCAGGAACAGTACGAAATGTTGCTGGCGACAGCCGATCAGTATGCGGTCTCGCTGCCTGCGGAGCAGGCCGAAGCGCGGATGAAGAGAGTGCGGGAAACGCCAAGGGATCAGCTGTTCTTCGCGTGGGCCGGCTCGATCGAGCCCGGCGGCGGGGACTACTACCGCATCCAGTCCCCGGAATTCCTGATCGAGTACGACAACGTGCAGAACGGCAACAACCACAGCCACACGGTCTGGCGCGAATTCAAAGGGGACTTCGGACGGGACCTGCTGGCGGCGCACTACCAGCTGGACGATCACGGGCTGAGCCTAGATCGGAGCGTGGCCGCAGACTAGCGAGGCCGATGCGAGACATCGCGGTTTCGAGCCGAATCTTGTCCATTTGAGGCCCAGCTTCGACAATCAAAGGAGGTTCACGGCAAGGTCCTCGGTGCTGGAGCGCGCCATTGCCCAGCGGCCCATTCGCCGAATCGAATCGGATCACCGCAATGGATGGAGCCACACGATCAAGTTGCACCGGAGGTATTCCCACCGTGAGTTGCTGGCTGGAGCTGCGGCGGTTTCACTCGGGTGCTCAGGTCGGTCCGCGGGCGAGCCCGAGTTCGACCTGCTCTTGCGGGGCGGTCACGTGATCGACCCGAAGAACGGGTTGAGCGCGCTCCGCGACATCGCAGTGAGAGGCGGCAAAGTAGTCTCCGTCGAGGATGCGATTGACGCCGGCCGGGCCTTCAAGGCCGTGAATTGCCGGGGACTCTACGTGACGCCCGGGCTGGTTGACCTGCACGTGCACCTCTTCGCGGGCACGAACGAGGTTCGCTCGTACGCGGGCGATAACAAAGCGTCTACTCGGACGGTTACACGTTTCGCTCTGGTGTCACGACCGTTGTCGATGCCGGTTGCGCGGGATGGAGGAACTTCGAGGCCTTTCGAAACACGGTGATCAGCCGTGCCCGTACGCGTGTGCTTACATTGGCCAACATAGTCGGCCACGGAATGAGGGGTGGGGACTTCGAGCAGGACTTGAGCGACATGCAGGCAGGCCCGACTCCCGTTTGGCGCAGGCCGCATTCGCTCGTTTCCGCGTTCTTCAACGGTTCCCGCCTCTTCCAATTAGCAGGGGCGGATGCAGATCTGCTACGGCAGGGTGGCAGCGACAGTGGTGTCGAAACGGACGGCCTGCACGCCTGGATGAACTCCCCGATGATTGAAGGCGACTACATCTACGGCATCTGCAGCTACGGACAGCTGCGATGCCTGCGCCTCTCCGCCGGCGAGCGTGTCTGGGAGACCCAGGCCGTGACGCGCGAGAAGACTCGCAACGCGTCGGCGTTCATGGTCCGCAACGACGACCGGTATTTCATCAATGACGACCGCGGCGAGCTGATCATCGCTCGCATCACTCCGTCCGGCTACTCCGAGATCAGCAGGGCGGTTCTGATCCGGCCGACATCGACGCCAGGTGCCCGCCGGGAACTCGGGCTGTGAACTGGTCCCATCCGGCCTACGCCGACAGGAGCGTCTTTGCGCGGAACGACAAAGAGATCGTGTGCGTGTCACTGGCCGCCGAGTGAGTGCGCCTGACTGGGCTCGGTCCCGCAAGAGGCGCGCAGACTGCAATGGAACGCACCAGCCGGAAAGGGACGAGACGGCCGCTCGAATCTGTTCCGGCCGGAAGATCAGCGAACTCCGACCACGGCCCGAGCGACCGGCGCCCGGGATGCGGCGATAGAATGGGGCCGCGACTGGAGGACGGACATGACACGTCGACAAGCTCTTCTGGCAGGCGCGGGCGGCGTTGCGGTGATCGCCGCGGCCCAGAGACTCGCGCGCAGGCCCTCCGAGCGGGATGCAACGCTACGGCTCAACGCCCGCTCTCGGGTTGAGCGCGAGGGCGTGGTCGAGTCACTGGAGAAGCCGGTGCTCTGGAAGGCGGCCGAATCGGCGATCGTCATCTGCGACATGTGGGACGACCATTACTGCAATAACTCAGTATCTCGGCTCGAAGCCATGATCCCGGAAATGAATCGCGTCGTGCGAAGTGCCCGCGAACTCGGCGTGGCGATCGTCCACGCCCCCAGCGGAACGATGGACTTCTATGCCGGAACTCGCCAGCGCGAGCGCATGCAGGCTGCGCCGCACGCCGAACCACCGGTCCCGATTGCCAAGTGGTGCCACCTCGACCCGGAGTCGGAAGGCGCTTTTCCAATCCATGACGAACACCCCTGCGACGACGAATCCCCTGGCGAGCGCAAGCGCGCTTGGCATCGTCAGCACCCCGGCCTCGCCATGGCAGACGAAGACGGCATCAGCGACGACGGCCAAGAGATTTTCAACTACTTCGCCCAGCATGGGATCGCAAACGTGGTGCTGATGGGCGTCCACACAAATCTCTGCGTCCTGGGCCGTCCCTTCGGGATTCGCCAGCAGGTCCGGCTGGGCAACAACGTCGTCCTTGCGCGGGATCTCACGGACTCGATGTACGACCCACGGGATCCGCCGTACGTGAGTCACGAGCGCGGTACTGAGCTCGTGATCGAGCACATCGAACGGTACTGGTGCCCCTCGATCGTTGGCAACGACCTGACAACTGCCACCGATCTCACGTAGTCCGCCCGACTGCAGCCATTTCCGCAGACTGGACCCGACGACATGAACGATGGAGCCGATCTCTGCCGGCGCTTGGGTGTCAAGCGTGTGCTCAACGCCATGGGCGTACCCACGATTCTCGGCGCGAACACCGTTTCGGAAAACGTCCGGTCGGCCGTAGACAGCATCATGCAGGTCAGCGTCGAGATCGACGAACTGCAGGCCGCAGCCTGCCGCGTTATCAGCAGGCACACTGGCGCCGAGGCGGGCTGCGTCACGTCC
Organism: Bryobacterales bacterium; assembly: GCA_028819215.1. GTDB lineage: Bacteria > Acidobacteriota > Terriglobia > Bryobacterales > UBA6623 > VXMF01. The sequence continues at coordinate 4,778 of JAPPMG010000071.1, read as the reverse complement.
TCGTGTTCGGCCGCGCTTGCGATTTCCGCCGCCGCTGCCATGACGGGATCCGACCTCAGTGCGATTGGACGACTTCCGGATACCAGCGGCATGCCGGATCAGGTTGTCCTTCCTGCGGCCCACGACGTGAACTTCGGGGCACCGGTCTCTCAGATGATTCGCATCAGCGGCGCGAACGTCGTTCGGATCGGAACGGCGAGCCATTGCGACGGGTATCACCTGAAGGGGGCCTTGGACGAAACGGTTGCCGCGGTGTTCTACGTCGATTCCGGCGACGTGAACCCGGCAGGCTCGTTCCTGTCGCTGGAAGAATGCGTCGAGATCGCGGGTTCGAAGAACATTCCGGTTGTGGTCGACACCGCCGCCGGATCGGACGTGCGTCCGTTCGTCAAGGCCGGTGCGGACCTAGCGATAACCAGTGCTCACAAGCAGATGGGCGCGCCGACCTCCGGGATGATTTGCGGGAAGCTCGACCTGGTCCGTGCGTGCTACCTCCAGAACTACGGCATCGGTCGGGCGATGAAGGTCGGCAAGGAGGGCATTGTCGGTTGCATGGTCGCGACGAAAACTTGGTATGGGAGAGACCCGCGCAGCCAAGATCGCCGCTGCCGGGCCCTCGCCGGAATCCTCTCGCAAGCTTTGAAGGTCCGTCCGGGCCCGGACGTCTGCACCGCAATCGTGTCGATTCCCATGGGGACGGACCTGCCGGCGCGCGCCCTTGCGAACTGCCTGCGAGAGGGCGACCCGCCGGTTTGGGTGAACCGCGTGGATGACGCGAACCAAGAGCTATGGCTCGACCTTCGCGTCGCGAACGAGGCGGACGCCACAGCCATTGCCAGACGAATTGCCGAAACGATCCGCAACCCCGGGATTCCCGCAGAGGATGTTCCCTACCACGACCTGTACTGGTCGGAGCGTCGCCTCCTCGAGTGGCCGGCCTGGCGGTAGCCCTCCCTCTCAGTCCTCCTTCTTATGGAGTCGTGCTCATCCCGTGCTCCCAGCACGAAGCTCCTGTCGCCAGTATGGCCGCGATCAAGTCGTTGAAGGCCTCCGAGATCGGTGCGTTCCGTTCCTGTCACGTCCGCACGCACTCTCCCCGCGCGTTCCAAGAACTTCTGCATGCGAAGGACGCTCCCAGCCTGGGGAATCGATTCGCCGGGACGGATCCGGTCTTTCTATCCGACGGTTTCCGCTCCTGATGACGAACGAATCGCCCCAACTGCCAGCTTGACGAGCACGGGGGGATCTAGGTCAGAGTGTGGCCGCGGACTGGCGAGTCCGATTCTGCAGCTGGCTACGCCGCGCGAGACATCGCGGCTTGGAGCCGAATCTTGCCTACCTGGCGCCCAGCCTCGACAGTTTCTCGAGAGCATCTGCGCCGCGGGCCCCTGATTGGTCAAGCGTGCAAAGCTGCAACAGCCTCTTGATTGATAGCCCCAGCCCCTATTAATCAAATATTGGTATATTGTGATCGATAGGGTGTATTTCTTTCGCTCATGACTTGGAACTGGCAACGGCCGGACTGGCCTAGGTTTTCTTGGGATCAGGATCGTTTCAAGAAGGCGGAGGAGGTATTTCTCGTCGGTAGCGGCGTGCTTCAGGGCATGCTCACGCACTTGGACGAGGCTGACCGTGAACTGCTCACGATCGAGGCAATCAGCTCCGAAGCCCTAACCACATCCGAGATCGAGGGGGAGATCTTGGACCGGGCAAGCGTTCGGTCATCCATCCAGAAACAGCTCGGCCTGGCAACCGACGAGTTGCGGACGACGCCCGCGGAGCGGGGTATCGCCGAGATGATGGTGGATCTGTATCGCTCGTTCGCACAACCTCTTTCGCACGAGATGCTCTTGCGCTGGCACGGGGTTCTGCTTGGCGGCAGGCGCGGTCTGAGCGATATCGGCCGCTATCGAACGAGCAGTGAAGCCATGCAGATCGTTTCGGGCCCAATTCATCTTCCGAAGGTGCACTTCGAGGCGCCGCCCTCTGCAGAGGTGCCCGAACAGATGGAGAGGTTCATCGCTTGGTTCAACCGGACTGCTCCCGATGGCTCTGGTGCACTCACCGGATTGACGCGGGCTGCGATCGCGCACCTGTACTTCGAGTCGATTCATCCTTTTGAAGACGGCAACGGCCGGATCGGCCGGGCGATCTGCGAGAAAGCTCTGTCGCAATGCGTAGGACAACCGACACTAGCAGCCTTGGCCGCAACGATGCTGCTGCGGCGCAAGGCTTACTACACGGCCTTGCAAGGGGCCAGTACGGGCAACGCCGTAACATCTTGGATCGCGTGGTTTGCCGGGATCACGATCGAAGCCCAGCGTCGCACGCTAGCCCGTGTTGAATTCGTATTCGACAAGACGAAGTTGCTCGACCGCCTCCGCGACAGGCTCAATGACCGACAGGAGAAAGCGCTGTTAAGGATGTTGCGGGAAGGACCGGAAGGGTTCGCCGGCGGACTCAGCGCCGGAAACTACATGACCATCACGGGAGCTCCGCCCGCAACGGCGACGAGAGACCTTGTCGACATGGTCGCCAAAGGTGCGCTGCGGCGAACCGGCGAACGTCGTCACGCGCGCTATCACCTCACGATTCCTTTGAGGCCGGTGCGACCTGTGACAGTCGATCAGGACGGTGGGCTGAAAGAGGCATAGCTCATGTGCGGCAGGGCGACGGCCCTAGCTATGCACTTCGACACGGGGCCGGGCTGGCCGGCCTCGCCTGTCAGGGACCCAGAGCGTGATCTACTTAGCGCGCACCGTCTCGGCGTCGCTTAGCTGCTGCGCGATCCGGAACTCGGCCAAGCTGGCCGCCGGGTTGAACGAGACCAGCCTAGCAGTGGTGCCGCGGAGCACGACTACGCCGACGAGCGAAGTCTCGAGCAACGCCTCCGTGCCGGCCTTGGCCCGCTACTCGGGGAATACAGAATCATCTCCCGAACCTGAACGACGACGAAACCGGAGTCCTACCCGCTCGAACCAAGACCTTCCACTCTTCCAGAACGTCCCGCCCCCTTTCCCAGAACGTCGCGCACTGATCGAGGTATCGGAGCACAACCTTCCGCTCCCCTCGTTCGAGAAGCTCCTTGGCAAGGATCGTGTCCGGTGCGATGAGCCTCAGCTTGGGCGATTCGAGGGCTGCACCCGCTCTTAGCAAAAAAGATCGAGCCTGTTTGACATTCCCTTCGGAGAGCGCAACCCTGCCTAGGGTGATGTTTCCGTAATGAATGTTGCTAGCGTAGTCCCATCCTGAAGGTTCTTGCCGTAGCATCACTTCGGCAAAATCTCTCGCCCTTTCGTAATCTCTCGCAACCAATGCTGCCTTCGAACCATACTGGAGGCTGCCTCCATACGGGTTTCCTTCAGTCAACTCAAGCATACGTACGTATTGCTCGACCGATTTCTTGGCTGATTCGACCCGTGACTCCTCAGACCCTCTGAGGGAATTGAAATAGTGGCGCAAACCTAGCCTTCGAGCCCAAAGCGCATTGGACTCATCTAGAGACTGAGCCCGTTGAAGCAATTCAATGGTCAAGGCACGATCGCCGTGGCTCAGGAAGTCTGCCGCTAGACCCAACAGTGCCAGATTGTTCGGCTCCTCTTCGAGGTGTGCGAGATACGCACGCTTGCCGTCCACATACCACTCGGGATCATCGAAGGGCGGCTCTCTAACGTGCGGGGACAAGGCAGCCAGCAGGCCGGACTTCGGCTCGTTCTTGATTAGCCAAAGGACAAGGGCACGCGAGCGGGACTTTGCAACTGGCTGCCGGTAGCGCGAGACATCACCGTAATAGCCGAGCAATTGCGCGCGAGCGGACATGTCCAGAGGATCCTTTTCCAGCTGGCCCTCGAGCGCCGTGACCTCCTCAGCCGCGAGGCTTGCTCCTTGCTTCAGCAAGTCCCTTGCGTCCTCGGCGAAGGCGGCACCGGTCAGCAACCACCCGCATGCAATCTTCGCGGCTACGAGACAGACCCGTCGCAACATCGCCTCATGTTAATTCAAGACCTCGAATCCGGCCGCATATCCGCAACCGACCAAGCGAGCGCGAGTTTTAGGCCAGCAGCAGGCCCTTGGGGCGCTGCAATAGAGGTTCTACGCGAGAGCGCGAGAACCGGGGGCTGGCGCTATCAGACGAGGACTTCGTTGACGACGCGCCCGTAGACGTCCGTCAAGCGGAACTCGCGGCCGCTGTACGGATACGTGAGGCGCTCGTGGTCGAGGCCGAGCAGATGCAGGATCGTCGCATGCAGGTCGTGTACGTAAACCTTGTCAGAAACCGCTCGAAATCCGAAGTCGTCAAGCTCGCCGAAGGTCATTCCCCCACGGACTCCGCCTCCAGCTAGCCAAGCGCAGAAGCCGTACGGGTTGTGCCCTCGGCCGTACGTCTTCAGGCGGAACCATACAGTTCAGCGGCATACCGCCCGGAACCATCCTCGTGACCGTCAAGTCGGCCGACAGCTCAGCCGAGGCAGAATCCACCGTCAAGGCCGGTGAGGAAGCAAGCATCACGGTGAACCTGCTATGAAATACGTATCAGCACTCATTCTTCTCGGTCTGCTATGCGCAGACATCGCCAGTCCACAAGGCGCACAGGAAGCCTGCGAAGTCAAGGTCGTCGGCCAGAACCGCAACCGTCTGACCGACGGTGCCGTCAATGTCGAATGCGGCTACGACATCCACTCGGCTCCCTTCGGCAACTGGGGCGTCAGCTCCAATTACGGAGACTGAACGACCACCGACTGAAAGTCGGTGGGTTCGAGTGCGACTGAAAGTCGCTG
>JAPPMG010000026.1 GCA_028819215.1 Bryobacterales bacterium | reverse complement strand
GCTGTCCGGCCATGATTTTCGGCTTGTCGCAAAGTTGGTGAGATATCCGCGCTAGACATCTACGCACGTGGGTCTCTTAGACCGTGCAACTCGGAGGATAGGTTACGTGGTTCGACGGGAGTCCCGGATCGACACAGCCAAGTCGATCGGACCCCACAGCGAAGATGCTGACCGCGTTAGCCCGTGGCGCACGCAGTAGTCCGATAGCAGTGTCCACACAAGCCGCAACCTGATCGATTCGCTGGAGCCATTGCCCCGGCAGCGCAGTGAGAGGGCACCACTGGGTCGTGCGGCAGGCAACAAGGAACCTGTGCGACCATTTCTTACGGTGCGCGTGTAACACCTACCGCGACCAGCCAATGGGACTCTCCGAAATGAACAGCAGTGCAGGGCAATGCAAGTCCGCCTTCAGCAGCCTCCGATGGCTGTTGGTCATACTCCTACTCGGTTGCTTTGCAGTTTCCGCGTGGGCGGAATCAGCGTTCAAAATTACCTTTTCCGCCGAGCGCCGCACGCACGGCAGGGTCTGGAACGGCGGCGTGGAGGATGCCGAGCGCCTGCGCAGCATGCTTGGCTGGCATCTTCACGATGACGACCGTCTGCGGCCACCCAACCGCTGGGACATCCTGACCCAGTCCGTTGGCGGAGACGTGGCCGCCCCTGGCCTGATCCTCTCACTGAACGGGCCAGAGAGTGTGCCGTTCCGCTTCTTCACGCGCCAAGGGGACACGACGTTCGTGCCGTCCGAGCTGCCATATGGGGTGACGTATTTCCCACCGGACTTGGGCAATTCCGTGGCCATCGAACGCGTGCCGGATCCGCTGGTTGTTTCGTCCAGTGAGTCCGAAGACGACGACCCCGCCCTGTTGCGCACCAAGTCCGGCGAGTACTGGCTGGCATGGGTGTCGTATCGTACGCTGCGCCGCGAGGGTTACTACTTGGACGGTGCCGATCAGGTCTTGGTCTCGCGCAGCGCCGACGGTCGCATTTGGTCCAAGCCCGCATCCGTCACGGCACCGGGTGATCACTTCCGGGTCGCGCTAGCGGAAGACGGACAAGGCAGGGTCTGGTGCGTGTACGGAATGCAACAGGAGATGGGCACGGGAAACTTCGATATCTTCGCCAAGAGTTGGAATGGCAGCGCCTGGTCGGAAGCGGTTCGCCTTAGCGAGGATCCGCGGCCCGATGCGTTTCACGATGTGGCCTCGGCGCCTGACGGGAGCTTCTACGTGGTCTGGGCAGGGTTCCGCGACTCACCGTCCGGTGGCGTTCCTCAAAGCGACATCATCTTGCGGCGGTTCGATGGCAACTCGTGGGGTGAAGCCTCGAATCTAACCCAATCCGCCCAAGACGACTGGGAGCCGGCGGTAGCCGTAGATTCGGCGGGGAACGCGTGGGTGGCATGGGATTCGTACCGCGAGATGGGGTACGACTTGCTACTGCGCAAGGTTGCTGCCGATGGTGTCGGGGACACGGTCGAAGTCTCGGCCAGTCCGTTCGCGGAAATGAAGGCGGACGTGGCCGTGGATGCGGCCGACCGCGTATGGGTCGCATGGGAGGAAGGCTCTCCGAACTGGGGCAAGGACTACGGCTATGAGAATCCTGAGCACCGCATCAACCTTAAGCAGGGCTCGCGATTGTACGACCCGCGCGCGGGACGCCGTCCGCGGGTTGCGATCTTTGCGGATGGCAAGTGGAGCCAGCCGAGCCAGCCGGTCACCGGGGCTGCGCCGGAGTACCTGAACCCGGCCCTGTTCCAAAACCCGAGACTGGCGGTCGATGGATCCGGAAAGGCGTGGGTACTGCTTCGGCATCAGTGGCGGGGCTCTGGTCGCTGGGGAGGCCATTTCTTCGACTTCTACGCCACGACTTGGAGTGGCCAGGATTGGATCTCTCCAGTCCTGCTGTCAGGTAGCACCAGCCGCCAGGACACGGTTGTCAGTACCGCAGCGGGAGAGGGCGGTTCCCTTGTAGCGGCCGTAGTCGGCGATGGCCGCCGCATGCCGGTAGGGCTGCCGCGCCGACACGAAGTAGCGGTTGTCCGAATTGATGGAACAAAGGTGCCTTCTGCAGGGGACGCGGTGGAGCTAGAGCCGTTTGAACCAAGCGCTGCGCCAGGCTACCGACCGACCCATGCGGATGAGAGCGGGGACATCGCGCGCATTCGAGGCCATCGCGTCGAGATCGGCGGCAAGACGTGGAAGGTCGTCCGCGGCGATTTGCACCGCCACACAGAGACTTCGATGGACGGCGCCGTGGACGGGACCTTGTACGACGCCTACCGCTATGCGCTCAATGCGGCGCAACTGGACTTCCTCGGCGTCAGCGACCACAACTACGGCCAGTGGCTGGATACCGACGAGCCCGAAGACCCGCAGTCCGACAATGAGTTCCAGTTCTGGCGGACACAGAAGTCGGCCGATCTTTTCCATGTGCCGGGACGCTTCACGCCGCTGTACGGCTACGAGCGCACTCCGAACTTCCCGCTGGGCCATCGCAACGTCTTTCATGCCCAGCGTGGCGTGTTTAGCCTGCGCGTGCCGCGCCTCCATGTGCGGGAGCGTCCCGAATTGCTCGATTCAGACCCGTTGAATCTGTGGGCTTACTTGCGTCGCACCGGCGGTATCGGCATCCCGCACACGCCTGCCACGACGATGGGAACGGACTGGAAGCGCCGCAACGATGACGTCATCCCTGTAACCGAGATCTACCAGGGCGACCGCAACTCTTACGAGACACAAGGTGGCCCGCGCGCGGCCCTGCCCGACTCGCCGGGTCCGGGCCGGGCCGGCGCTCCGCCCCATCAGAAGGGCTTGGTCCAGAACGCCTTGGGTGTTGGCTACCGCATGGGCTTCATCGCCTCTAGCGATCACTACTCGACCCACATCTCCTACGCGAACCTGATCGTCCCGGACGGCGTGACCACTAGGGAGGACCTCTTGCAAGCGTTTCGCGAGCGGAGAACCTACGCTTCCACGGACAACATCGCCCTTGACTTCCATGCCGCCGGCGAGCACCAAGGGTCGGTCATTGCTGCTCCACAGTCCCCTGTCTTCCACGTCAGAGTGCGTGGCACCGAGCCGATCTTGAGCGTCGAGGTGGTCAAGAACAACAGGGCGGTCTACACGCACAAGGGGCAGGGTAGTGTTGAGGTTGAGTTCGAGTACAAGGACGCGGATTTCAACGACACTTCGATGGGGCCGACGGTGGCGATCACGGACTGGTCCCGTCCCGAGACCGGCATTCGCCCGAGACCGAATCCACGCGAGAGCTTCTACTATCTGCGTGTGATCCAGAGTTTCAGCGAAGACGAGCCGACTCGGGAAGGAGAGGTGGCGTGGTCGTCTCCGATCTTCGTCGAGACCGAGTGAGCGCGCGCGGCGCACCACCATCACGCTGATTTCGGGCTCTCGCTGGGTAGATCTGCTACGAGCGCCTTCTTCTGCACCTTTCCCATGGCGTTGCGGGGAAGCGCGTCCACGAACACGACACGCTTGGGAGACTTGTAGGCGGTGAGTGAGGACCGACTGTGTAGGACCAGTTCTTCGTCGGTCGTCGAGGTGTTCGCTCGGACAACGAACGCTGTTACGGCCTCGCCCCAGTCTGCATCGGGAACGCCCACCACCGCACACTGCAAGACGCCGGGGTGTCGGGCAAGCACGTGCTCGACCTCTGTCGGGTAGACGTTGAAGCCGCCCGTGATGATCAAGTCCGTCATGCGCCCCTTAAGCTCGAAGCGTCCCTGCGAGTCGCGCAGCCCTAGGTCGCCAGTCCGGAACCAGCCGTCGTTGGTAAACGACCGGTCGGTTTTGTCGGGATCGTTCCAGTAGCCCGTGAACACGTGCGGTCCCCGGGTCTGCAATTCGCCGACCTCCCCTAGCTCGCAGGGCTTGCCAGTGTCTTCGTTCACGATGCGCATGTCCACGCCCGGTAGCGGAACTCCCACTTGGCCCGGAACCCGCGCTCCGTCCACGGGGTTAGACAGCATGATGCCTGTCTCGGTCATCCCGTAGCGTTCGACCACGCGGTGCCCCAGGCGCTGCTCGATTGCATCGAAGACTTCGACGGGCAAGCGGTCCGAGCCGGACGTCAGCAGCCGCATGTGCCCCAATTCGAGCTTGCTGTCGCCCAGCGCCGCCAATAGGCGGCGGTACATGGTTGGCACCGCCATGAACACGCTGCAGTCCTTGCCCTCAAGGTCGCGCAGCACCGTGTTCGCCTCAAACGATGGACGCACGACGGCGCTTGCGCCCGCGTTCAGCGCTCCGTGCAAAGCCACCAGCAGCCCGTGCACATGGAACAAGGGCAGCACGTGGAGCAGGACATCGCCTGCAGACCACTGCCAAGCCTTGCCGAGCATGTCGATGTTTGCCGTCAAGCTGCCGTGCGACATGACGGCCCCCTTAGGACGCCCTGTCGTTCCGCTGGTATAGAGCATCAAAGCCGGAGTCTTACGAGAAAGTTTAAATTTATTAAGGTAGTCCGTATTGGTAGGCAGGCTCTGGCTCAAGCCCTCTGGGCCCACGGCAAATATACGAGTTGGAGCATCGATTGCCAATCCGCCTGCCGCCGCGGCGTCTGGGCCCTGTCGCGGCGCGATTAGGAGTTTCGCCCCGGAGTCCTCAAGCAGGTACCGCAGTTCGGAAGCCGAATAGGCTGGATTGAGCGGCATGGACACAGCGCCGATGCCGCACGCTGCGAGGTGCAACTCGATCGCAGCCAAGCTTTTCGGCAAGCATACGCCCACGCGGTCCCCCGGGGAGATGCCCTGCTCAGCCAGCCAGGCAGCGGCCGCCGTGACACGGTGCCACAGCGCGTCGTAGCTGATCCTCTCCGTTCCGTGCTCGCTGCGAAACTCGATCGCCGTCTTCGGCCCGTGCTTCAGGCAGTTGAGGCGCAGGCGCTCAAGAAACAGCATTCTCGCAGACCCTATCTAATCTAGGCTTGTCAAACGCGCAGTTCGCATTGGCCTTCAGGTAGCGAGCCCGTCCTTTTACGGCTTAGACCAGTAGAGGAATCCGTCCTCGGCTCCCACAAGCAGTTCGCGCCGCCCGTCGCCATTCCAGTCGACGGTGGTCGGGCTCGACGTATGCCCGGCCAGCTTCGCCTCGGAAAGCGGCCCCATGTCAGTCAGGCGAACCTCGCCGTTGTCGGGCCCTAGGTTGCGCATCCAATTCGCGCTGGTGCTGTTCACGATGATGTCTAACTTGCCGTCCCCGTCCCAGTCCACCACGTCGATCTTGCGGCGGCCGCTCTTTCCGGCCCAGCCCGAGTTCAGCCTGAGAGGGCCGGGCTGGTCGTTGAGGCTTCTGTGCTGTCTGTCATATTCGGAAGCCGGTTGCGACCGGAAGATCCGTTGGCCAGGTAGCAGCACGGCCTCGTTGCCATTCCGGATTCGACGAAACCATGCCAAGTAGCCCTCGTGGTCGAGCATCACAAGATCCATCAGGCCGTCCGCATTCCAGTCGACCGGCACCGGCCGCGTGCGCCACTGGCTGACCAGCTCGTGCTTTCCCGGATTCCACCAATTCCAAGCTGGCTTGGGTGGCGCGGCCTGCCAGTCCACGCGCACAGGGCGCCCGCCTTCGAAGCGAGGGCTGTGAGGTCCGCCGGAGTTGCGGTACCAAAGGACACGCCCCCAAATCGAGTTCGTCAAGATGTCCAGGAGGCCGTCGCCGTCCCAGTCGGCCACGCCAATCGTGGTGTAGCCCCACTTCGCCTCGCACGGGCCCTGAATCGAGCCGTTCGGTCCGGCTTGAATGCGAATCGTCTTGCCGTCGGCCTGCAGCAGAGCTGGTTCGGCGAAGCGGGGCGGGTAGCCACCCAAGTTCTCGATCCACCCGATGTAGCCGGCAGTGTTGCCGGCCACGATGTCTTCGTCGCCATCGGAATCGAGATCGACGCCCTGCGGAGTGACCAGCGCGCCGAACTTGACGAACTCGGCGCGTTGGCGAAAGTAACGCGGCTGGGCGAACACGGGCAGGCCAGTCTCTATGCGGCCCGTATGTTCGACGAGGGCCACCCGGCCGTCTTCGTCTCCTACGATCAAGTCGACATCGCCGTCTCCATCCCAATCCACCGCCGTCGGGGTGATCATTTGCAGGTCCAGCGCAAGGCGCTCGCCGTCGCTGTGCAAGCGACGGCCCTCGGCTAGCCGCGGCTGTTCCCGCGAGCCGATGTTCTCGAAGTAGGTGAATCCGTCCAAGAACTCTCCGCACAGCAGGTCGAGGTCACCGTCGGAGTCGAAGTCGGCCAGATTCGGGCTCGGCATGCCGAACACGTCGACGGGCGCCCCTCCGGCCTCGAGTTTCTCGGGGTCGCCAAACCCTCCGTCCGCCTGGCGCAGGGCCAGGTAGACGTAGCCGTGAAGCGGGCCGTTAGTCCACTTGCCGGAGCGGTCGAACGCGTCGTCCCAACCGTAATCGCCCCAGTCGCCCACGCCAATGATGAGGTCGAGGTCACCGTCTCCCTCCCAGTCGGCCAGCTTCCATTGTTTCGCCCGCAACCTGCCGTTGGAGGCGTAGACTCGCTCCGTGTTGACGGCCAGGTCTACGGGCTTAGCGTAGGCGTCTTTGCGGAAAGTCGGATGCAGTTCGCCCGGCGTGGTGATCAGAGCTGGGTGGCCAGGGTTGTGGGAGATCTGAGCGTTGGTGCGGTATTCGCCGATGCGCACGCCGGGCAGAAACTGCGGCATCGTTGGACCGCTGTCTGGATGGCCCGGGTTCTCGAAGAAGTAGGTTCCCTCGTAGGGCAAGCCGCCGCTTGAGACGACCAGATCTAGGTCGCCGTCCTGGTCGTAGTCCAGCGGGAGGGGCCATGCCCACAATCCGACTCCGAGATCCACCTCGAGCCCCGGACTGTTGTAGCGAACACGCTCGAGTTCCGTTGCTGAGAGTTGCGCGAGCAACGCGAATGCCAAGAGTCCGCCTGTCGAGCGCATCCTGTTACTTTGGCACTATGTCCACGGCGACGCAAGATGCGCCAACTGCGGCATCTCAGCAGTTGTGTGCCAGCCACGGACGCCATGGAAAGCGAAACCTGAGTTAGCTGCCCGAGAAGCTGCCGCGCCATCCATCGTAGGTCGAATCCTGCTGATCCACGCTCGGGCTCGCGAGCGCTCTCAAACGCATCAACCATTGCTCCCAAGCCGCTCATGCGGCACCGGCCCGCCGAGGCGATTCTGGAATCTCCCGAGCATCGCTGCGAGCGTATTTCCGAGCCGAAACGCTATTAGCTCCAAGGGCCCTCGGGTAGCGAGTGGAAACTAGCGGGCGGGGACCCAGGTGCCGTGGAGCATCCATCGAGCCGCCGACCGGATGTCGTCCATGATGAGGTACAACGCTGGGACCAAGACGAGCGTCACGGCGGTGGCAAACAGGACGCCTGCGGCCAAGGCCACCGCCATCGGAATCAAGAACTGGGCCTGCAGACTCTCCTCGAGTATCAATGGGGTCACTCCAGCTGCGGTAGTCAGGGAGGTCAGTAGAATCGCTCGGAACCTCGCCTCTCCCGCCTGTCGGACAGCGTTCTTCAGCGAGGCCCTCCGCCGCGCGTTCCTGTTGATAAACGCAACCATCACCAAGGCGTCGTTGACGACCACGCCAGCCAGTGCCACCATTCCGCACATGGACAGGAAGCTCACTTCCAGGCCTAGGATCGCGTGGCCCCAGATCGCGCCGATCATCCCGAAGGGAATCGCACTCAAGATGATTGCTGGCTTCCAGTAGCTCTTCAGAGGAATCGCCAGCATCCCGTACATGACGAACATGATCACGCCGAATCCCTTCGCTAACCCCTCCACGGACTCGGCGAATTCTGCTTCATCGCCCTCAAAGGAATAAGAAACGTCAGGGTAGCGCGCCATCAGGTTCGGGAGAAACTGCGTCTCTAGGGCGGCCGTGACCTCTCCCGTGGTTGTAACGGTTCCGTCGATCTCCGCTTGGACGTTGATCGACCGCTGGCGGTCGATCCTTGTGATCGACGCTGGCCCACGTCCGTACGATCCGGTCGCCACCGTCGAAAACGGGACCTCGTCGCCCTCCGGTGTTCGGACACGCATGCGCTCGAGGTCACCGAGAGAGCGGCGGTACGCCAGCGGGTAGCGGACCATGACTCGCAAGTCGTCGCGATCTCGCTGGATCCGCTGCGCTTCTTCGCCGAAGAAGCCCTGCCGGACCTGTCTGCCCAGCCCTTGCAGCGTCAGTCCGAGTGCCTCGCCCTCCGTTGTCAGCGCGAGTTCAATCTCGGGCTTGCCAGCCCGGTAGGTGTCGGAAACATCGAATACGCCAGCGTACTCGGCCAGCCTTGACTTCACGGTCTCGGCGACTTCCCGTACCCTTCCTAGGTCGGCGCCGCTGAGCTGGAGATCAATCGCCTTTCTCGCACCCACCAAGTCGTGTTCGATCGAGAGCTCGACTGCCCCGGGGATCTGCCCGGCAAGTTCCCGCCAACGAATAGCGATTTGTTCGGCACTCACCGTGCGCCGCTCGGACGGCAGTAGTTCGAGATCGACCTCTCCGAGATAGTCTCCCTGCGCCGATGCGCCGCTTCCCATCGGGCCTCCCTGTATGACCCGGTATGGGTGTTCGCCGATTGAGCTGAGCATGTGCAAGACCGGGTCCGACCCTTCTTCTGCAACGATTCGCCTCCTGACTTCAGCTGCGGTCCGCTCCAGCGATGCTACCCCTGCGCGGGTCGATTGCACGGGGGCATCGCGAGGCATGGTCAGAAAGGCGACTACGTTGTCGGATTCGGCTACAGGGAAGAGGACGAGCCGCACGGCGCCGGAGCCGATCAGACCAACGGTAAGAAGCACCGCGAATAGCGCCAGTGAAAGGGTCAAGTAGCGCCAGTCCAACGCCACGCGCAGTAGAGGTCGATAGGCGTGCTGAATGCCCCAGTCGAGACCATTCGAGAAGAGGTCGAAGAATCCGTTCCACAAACGAGCTATTGGGTTCGGCTTCTGCGCGGACGCGGGCTTGGTGTAGTGTGCGAGGTGGCTGGGAAGGATCAAATTGGACTCGACGAGCGAGAAGAACAGCGTCGGCAGGATGATCAGGGGGAAGACCGCCATGAACTTGCCCGTGACCCCCGGTACGAAGAGCATGGGCGAGAAGGCCGCCATCGTGGTCAACACGCCGAACGTGACCGGGACCAGCACCTCGTAGGTCCCGCGGATGGCCGCGCTGGGCCCCTTCCCTGTCCGCACCTGCGTGGTGTGGATGTTCTCTCCGACCACGATCGCGTCATCGACCACGATGCCGAGCACGAGGATGAAAGAGAACAGGGAAACCATGTTGATGGAGACACCGAAGGTCGGCATCAAAGCGATGGCCCCGAGGAACGATATCGGGATGCCAAGCGTGATCCAGAACGCCAGCCGCAGCCGCAAGAACAGGGCCAGCACGACGAAGACCAGCAAGAGTCCCGTGAGGGCGTTCTTTACGAGGAGATCAATGCGGCTCTCTAGGTAACGGGCACTGTTGTGCCATGTGAAGATCTCGATTCCGTGCGGTGCGCTGGCCGAGGCGCGCTCAACGTAGGCCCTGACGGCTTCGGAGATCGAAATCGCATTCTGGTCCCCGACCCGAAAAACCTTGACCATCACCGCGGGTTTCCCGTCGAAGCGGGCGGATACTGCAAGATCCTCGAACCCATCGATCACTGTCGCTACATCCCGGAGATAGATGCGCGTCCCGTCAGGTCGCGTCAGCAGGGGAAGGTTCTTGTATTCGTCGCCGGAGTAGGCCTGCCCCTTGGTGCGAAACAGGATCTCCCCGTTGTCGGTCTTCACCGAGCCGCCGGGAAGGTCAACAGAGAACTGGCGCACCGCCTCCGCCACGCGGTCAAAGGTGAGTCCCCACCGGAGCAAGGCCTCCTCCGACACCTCGATCGAGATCTCGTAAGGCGGCACGTTCAGCAGTAGCGCCTGTGAGATCTCAGGGAGCGCCGTGAGCCCGTCCCGAACCTGCTCCCCGAGTCGCTTCAGGGTCGCGAGATCGGTCTCGCCTGCTACCGCGACATTGACGACTTGGAACCGGGAGGTAAGCTCGTGAACAACCGGCTTCTCGACTTCCTCCGGAAACGTGTCGATCGCATCGACGCCGGCCTTCACGTCGTCAAGAACTTTGCGGATGTCATAGCCGAGGAGGAGTTCTAGCGTGACCAGCCCTGCGCCCTCGTTGGCGGTGGACGTCATCTTCTTGATGCCGTCGATGCCCTGCAGGGCTTCCTCTACCCGCCGGCAGATCGCGTCTTCCACCTCTTCCGGACCCGCCCCGCGGTAGCGGGTCTCGATCATGATTACGTCGAGAGAGAGTTCCGGGAAAATCTCCTGCTTCAGATCCATCAGCACGATGGCACCGCTGGCCACGATGACCAGCAGCATGAGGTTTGCCGCTACACCGTTGCGCGCAAACCAGCCGATGACGCCCTTCACTCTCCACCTCTCCTAGCGGGGATTTGCGAACGGCGTGCAGGGCCATACAACATTCCATTCCTCGTCACTTGCGCCCTGCGCATCCTAAACGCTTCTTGGATTTCGATGCGGCGACCCACGATGCCAGACTCGGTGATCACCTATGACAAGTATCGAACAACGCCGCCATCAAGGTCGCATGGCTATGCCAGAAGCAGTTGGCTGAATTCCGCATCCAAGGCGGACTTCTCAACAACCTGCTACAGCGTTTCATCGCCGTTCGCGATGATGTTTCCCACTGCTCCCAGGTGACGACAAACGCCAATATGCGGCAACGCAGCGCTTTCGCAAGGTCAAGTCCTTTCTTGCCAGCGCAGTCGAACGGAGGGAACGTTGCCTAGCAGATGACGTTGAACTGAGATGCGATACGAGGGGAATGCTACAGTCCGGACGGTCCCATCTCGGCGGATGCGGGTAGAATTCGAAGTTGGGGTGGCGAGTTGAATAGCCGGTCAATCCAAGCCATACATCGAGAGATCGTCGACGAGTTCGAATTCCTCGATGACTGGATGGACCGCTACCAGCACATCATTGACCTTGGGCGCAGGCTCCCAAGCTTCCCGGAGGAATTCCAGGCAGACGAATACAAGGTCAAGGGCTGCCAAGCGCAAGTTTGGCTGCGCTCGGAACTGCGCGATGGCCTGCTGCACTTCCAGGCCACCAGCGATGCCGCGATTGTCTGCGGCTTGGTCGCGATCTTGCTGAGAGCGTACTCCGGCTTTGCGCCGAAGACCATCTTGGGCGCCGGCCACGGATTCATCGACGAGATCGGCTTCACGGAGCATCTCAGCCCGACACGGGGAAACGGGCTCCACGCCATGCTGCGCACGATCCAGCAGCACGCGGCCAATGCTGCGCGTTCCGGAGCCGCGGCAACTTCGGGTGCTTGATCCCAAGAAACCCGCTGGGATCGTCAAGGGCAGGATGACTGCGGATGCTGCAGGCTGCGCGCGGTTGCTCAGATCATACGGAAATGTGGAGAGCGGTCTGGACTCGGGAGCCGACAGCCCAACCGGCGTACGGCATTAGGACCGCTTCGTCATCCGCTCAATCTGGAGACTCGACCAACGACAATGTCGATACCGCCAACAGCAGTTCCAGCTTGGCTTGCGGGAGCTTTCCGACTCGATCTGTGAGGACGCTCTTGTCGAGGGCCACAATCTGAGATACATTCGCAACTGAGTCCTTCGGGAGTCCTGTGAGACGTGATAAGAGGCGAACGTTGCCCGGTGCGTCGGCCCAGCGAAGATTGCTTGTCACTGGGATGCAAACTATTGTTCCAACCCGACTTCGATTGAGATTGTCGCCCTGAACTACAACGACTGGTCTGCGATAGTCCGGCCCGGACCCTTTCGGCGCTTCCAAATCAGCCCACCAGACTTCCCCCTGCCCCATCACCACTCGGATCGCTCCAAGACTCTTCGGCTCGCAGTTCTCGTGAAATTGTCGGATTCGGTGTTGACATCTTCGCAAACACGATTCATCGCCTCGGTCACCTCATCTCCGGCATGACGGGCAATGTATTCGGTCAATGCCACCGCGACCAATTTGCTCCGAGAACTTCGTTCCTGGTGCCGCAGTCGCTCGACCCTGTTGAACAGGTCGCTTGGAATCGAGACGGCAAATCTCATACCAAGAGTGTGACTTGTCGTGCGGTTCGAGTTGTGAGGCGCGGCGACAGAGTCCAAGACGACGCCGGAAGACTACTGAGCGGCACGAAGTGATACTGCGAATTCGGCTCCGTTCCCCCGTCTCGGTAGCAGCCGACGTTCCGCTCTCGCTCGGTCGCCCAGCACCGTGATAGCGCGAGCTGGCAGTAGCCGTGGTTCCCGGCGGGTCTATCCACTCTCGCTGTTGTCTCGAAGACAGCAGACTCGTGCATGAAGCCCCTGGCTTATAGGGGCAGGGAGAATCATCGCGAGACGTCGCTCGTACCCGTTCGATCGGACGCAATCGAAGTAGATGACGATCCCCCGAATCGTCTCCACGCGGCGCAAGCAGTCCGCTTGGGCTCAACTCTAGCTGGAAACAGCCGCTCATCAGGCCCATTCTCGCCAAAAATACTATCCTTTGAATAATTTAAACTTTAATTTGATCGGTAAACTCTTCCAGTTCGACCAGTTCCCTCACCGGCTCGATGCGACCTGCCACCAAGAAGGTTACCGCTACTGCAGTAGGCGTGAGCAAGGCTACCCCCAACAGCACGATGGAATAGCTGCCGGTCGCATCCAAGACAAGGCCGATCGCCGCGTTCGTCAACACGATTCCCGCACTCCCACCCGTGCCGGAGAACCCGAAGGCCGTGCCGACGTGGGTTGCTGGAAAGAAGTCGCTTGGGAGGCTGAGGAAGTTCACCGACGCGATCTTGAAGCCGAGCGCGCCGACGCAGATGCTCGCGATCGCCAGGGACACGTTCGGCGCGTACGCCGCCCCAACGCCGGCGGTCGCAGCGGCCGCGGCAACGCACAGCACAGTCTTGCGGGCCCGGTTGACCGACCAGCCCCGTGCAATCAGCCACGCTGTGACGCCCGAGCCACTCAGGTCGCCGAGGCCGGAGGCTACGAACGGCAACCAGGCCACGAGGCCGATTGCAGCGATGTCCAAGCCTCGTTCACGAGCAAGGTATTCCGGAATCCAGAATGCGTAGAAGCCCCAGGCACCGGCACTCACGAACCGCGCTAGGAAGCCGGCCCATGCCTGGCGGTACCGGATCACGCGCAGCCAGGAGACCTGCCGGACGCCCTCGCTGGAGGTGGGAGTGGCCGGCGGTGCGGACTTGCGGGTCACAGCCAGCCAGAACGGTAACAGGCCGAATCCCATCAGGCCGGTGACGAGAAACGCAACCCGCCAGCCCCACACTACCGTTAGCCAGCCCACCAAGGGAACCGTCAGGGCCGACCCAAGGCTGCTGCCGAAGTTGACAATCCCCACCCCCAGCGAGCGCAGCGGGCCGAGCACTTCATGCGCAACGGTTTTCATGCCTGCTGGCCAGACTCCGCCCTCGCCGACCGCCAGCAAGAACCTGTAGAACGCTAGCGAGCGGAAGCCAGCGGCGGCCGCATGCAGAGCTCCGGTGAGCGACCACCAGACGATATAGAGCGTCAGCGCCTTGCGGAAGCCGAGCAGGTCGGCCAGCCGGCCGCCGACGCTGTACATGAGCATGTACGTCACCATGAAGCAGTTCACGACCAAGGCGTACTCGCTGTTGGACATGCCGAACTCGTCCCGCAGCGTTGGTGCGAGCACGGAGATTGCGATGCGGTCGATGTAGCTGGTCGTCGTAGCGGCCAGCAGGACCGCGAGCAGCGCCCATGGAGTGCGCGGGCGGGATGCACCGCTCTTTGGGGACGGGGCCAGAGGCATTGAGGGGGCGGCGCGACGGCAGCCGCCCGCCGAGAGGCAATCCATCATAGTTGAAATTCCCGGCTCGGGGCCGTCAGACTACGTAGCTTGAGCCCGCGCGAAGATCGACCCGGTGCGCTGCACGGGATTAAGGTGATCGACCTGGCCGGAACCGTCGCGACCGGCTACTGCGGCAAGCTCTTCGCCGATCACGGGGCGGACGTCCTGTTGGTCGAGCCGACGGAGGGATGTCCGACTCGTAGGCTGCCACCGTTTGCCCCAGGCACTTGTGCTCCCGAAGCCAGCGGGATGCACGCCTACTTGAGCGCCAACAAGCGCAGCGTGGTTTGTCCGGACCGTGCGGCCCTGATGGCGCTGGCGTCGGGGGCCGCGTTGGTCATCGATGACCGCCCGGGCCGCGACCACCCGCTGACCTTGGACCAATTGGAGAGCTGTTCGCCAGACGGCGTGCTGCTCTCGATCACGTGGTTCGGACAGAGCGGCCCGTACCGTGACTATGCCGGAAGCGACGGCGTGTGCCAGGCCCTCACGAGCCAGATCGATTGTCTGGGAGACCCGAATGGTCCTCCGGTAATTCCTGGCGGATACCAAGCCCAGATCATCGCGGGCATGACGGCTTTCGTCGCGTCGATGGGACAGATCTTGGCGCGCGAGCTGGGCAATGTCTCCGGTCCCGGTCACCTAGACGTGTCGGTCTTGGAGTCGAATCTGTGCTTTTCGGAGATCGAAGCCTTGCGAGGGTTTGCCGGCAAGCCCACGCGCGAGCGCCTCGGGGTGAACCGATTCCGCGCGACGTATCCGCTTGGCATCTATCCGTGTCGCGATGGCTGGCTCGGTGTGACCGTGCTGACGCCATCGCAGTGGAACGCGTTCTGCGAGTTGCTCGGCTTTGAAGACCTCGCTGCGGTCGGGCGCTACCAGCGGAGCTTGGAGCGGCTCCAAGATGCGGACAAGTTGGATGCGCGCATCCAACGCCGGGTCGCTCGGGAATCGGCTGGCGATCTGGCAAAGCGCGGTCAGGCACTGCGCATACCGCTGACGATCGTCCCGACAATGGATCAGCTCTTCGATGTCGACCAGTTCGTTGAGCGCGGGGCCTTTGCCGACGTCACTCACCCGGATCTAGGCGCGTTGCGCCTGCCGACGAGCCCGTTCCGCCTGCATGCGATGCCAGCCGCTTCGGGCGGCCAAGTCGCTCGACTAGGCACCGATACCGAAGCTGCCTTGCATCAAGCGGGGTGCGCATCGTGAGCCGGCCGGCTTTCTTGCGGGGCTGTCGCATCGTCGACCTCTCGATGGGATGGGCCGGGCCATTGGCAACCCGGCACTTGGCTGACATGGGTGCCGAGATCATCAAGGTCGAATCCTGCGCGCGGTTCGACTGGTTTCGCGGCTGGGAGTCCAGCCAGCGCTGGATCGATGACAACGAAGCGGAGAAGCACGAGCCGTTCAACGCATTGAATCGCAACAAGTTCGACGTCACGCTCGATCTCTCCACGCGTCGCGGCCGCGACCTGCTGCTACGCCTGGTCGCCGTTTCGGACGCCATCATCGAGAACTTTGCCGGCGATGTGCTGCCGAAGCTAAACCTGGGCTTCGAGGTCTTCAAGGCCGTCAAGCCGGAGATCGTCATGGTCTCGATGCCGGGCTTTGGCAGCACCGGGCCGTGGAGCAAGTATCGCGCCTACGGCTCGACGACCGAACAGGCCGCCGGCCTGCCGCATCTGACCGGGCACCCCGAGCACCCGCCGACCATGGTCCATATCGCGCTGGGCGATGCCGTGGCGGGCTTAAACGGCGCCTCCGCGATGCTGGTGGCGCTCCGCCACCTCAAGCGCACTGGGAAAGGGCAGTTCGCCGACCTATCGCATTCGGAATGCCTTCTGCCCCTTGCGGCGCACGGCATAGCCGAGCAGTCCTTGACGGGCGCGCCCCCACCCAGACTTGGGAATCGCTCCCGACATTGCGCACCGCATGGCGTTTACCCGTGCGGCGACGGCCGCTGGCTCGTAATCCAAGTTCAGAGCGAGCGACAGTGGGGGTCTCTGCGCGGCGTCCTTGGAAGCAATATCGCAGGTTTCGGCGACTTGGATGATCGCTTGGAGCGGTCCGACGAACTCGACGCGGCGATCGTCGAATGGTGTGCTCGCCGGCCGGCGGCCGATGCCATGGACTCTCTGCAAGCCGCTGGCGTGCCTGCCGCAGGGGTGGCCGCTTCCAAGGAGCTCTTGGAGAATCCGCACTTGCGGGTCCGCCGCTTCTGGAAGATGCTGGACCGCGCATACATCGGCAAGCATCCTAACGGTGTCGCGCCGTACCGGCTCCAAGACGGTCCTCTCGGAATCGAATGGCCCGCCCCGACCTTGGGCCAGCACAACCGCGAGATACTCGGGGGTTTGCTGGGACTGCCGGACACAGAACTGGCTGACCTCGAGCGGGACGGTATCATTGGCAATCGTCCGCGCTTGCCCGGAGCCGTTGGTGGATGAAGCTGCTGATCGCCAATCGTGGGGAGATCGCGATCCGCATTGCGCTGGCCGCCGCTGACCTTGGCATCGAATCGGTCGCTGTCTACTCCGAAGACGACGACAGGGCGCTACACATCCGCAAGGCAGACCGCGCAGTCGCTCTGTCCGGATCCGGCGCGGGCGCCTACCTGGACGCGGCGCAACTCATCCGGGCTGCGGCCGACAGTGGGTGTGACGCGGTTCATCCGGGGTACGGCTTTCTCAGCGAGAGCGCCGAATTCGCCCGCGAGTGCCTGGCTTCGGGCCTGACGTTGGTGGGCCCGCCGCCTGAGGCGTTGGCCCTGTTCGGTGACAAGGCTCGGGCCCGGGCGCTCGCTGAAGAACTGGGAGTGCCCGTGGTCCCGGGGGTTTCTGGGCCGACGACGCTTGCGCAGGCGGGGGCATTCTTCGAGTCTCTGCCCGGCGGGTCAACCATGCTCATCAAGGCCGTGGCTGGCGGAGGAGGGCGGGGCATACGAATCGTCAGCGAGGCAGCAGAGATCGAGAACGCCATGGCGAGAGCCCAATCGGAGGCAGGCGCGGCGTTCGGTGTGCCGGACGTCTTTGTCGAGCGGTTCGTGGCGGGCGCGCGGCATGTCGAGACCCAGATAGCCGTTGACCACGATGGCCAGGTTGCCTGCATCGGCGATCGAGATTGCTCGCTGCAACGGCGCCACCAGAAGCTCGTCGAGGTTGCGCCCGCTCCCGGACTGCCCGAGGCCGTCCGAAGCGGAATCGCCGACGCTTCAGCGCTACTCGCCGAAGCAGCCGGCTATCGCAACCTTGGCACGTTCGAGTTCTTGGTCGATGGCGACGAGTACTTCTTCATCGAGGCCAACGCTCGGCTTCAGGTCGAGCACACGGTCACGGAGGAGACCAGCGGGCTGGATCTAGTGCAGATCCAGTTGCGGCTGTCCCAAGGGCGATCGATCCAGTCGGCCGGGGTCCGGCGAGCCAAGTCCGACTCCGCGCAGAATGCAGCCGTGCAAGCTCGCGTGAACATGGAGACCATGCAAGCCGACGGCTCGGCCAGGCCCAGCGCCGGCACGCTCGAAGCCTTCGACCTGCCTTCCGGGAAGGGCGTTCGCGTCGACACGTCCGGCTATGCCGGATTGCGGCCGAGCTCTAACTTCGACTCGCTGCTGGCAAAGGTCGTCGGCCATGCCTCGGAGGGTGGCTTGGCAGCTGCGATGCAGCGCACCGCCCGGGCATTGAGCGACTTCAGGATTAGTGGAATCGAAACCAATATCCCCTTCCTCAAAGCACTGCTTGCCCACCCGGAGGTTTGCGCTTGGAACGTCCACACGCGGTTCGTTGACGAGCACATGGAGGAACTGGTAGCCGGGCAGAGTGGGGAAGGGCGCTTCTTCCCGCTCCGCTCAAGTGCCGCGCCGCGGAGCGGCATGGCAGGTGCGAAGGTCGATCCGAACGACCCCCTGGCGGTGCTCTCGTACGGCAAGCGCGCAGCGACTTCGACGCCCGGCGCTCCGAGTTCGGACGCTTTGCTGGACGGTGCCAAACGGCTCCGTGCCGCAATGCTGGGCACCATCGTCAGCGTGGAGGCCGAAGTCGGCTCCACGATCCGGGCCGACGACATTGTGCTGGTCATGGAATCGATGAAGATGGAGCACGAGATCCGGGCCGGCGAGAGTGGAATCTTGCGGGAAGTCACTGTCGCAGTGGGAGATACGGTCTATCAAGGCCATCCCTTGGCAGTGATCGAAGAGCACGATGTTGATGGTGCTGTTGACCAAGACGCGTTAGAGGTGGATCTCGATTCCGTCCGACCTGACTTGGCTGAGGTTCACGCACGCCATGACGCGACGCTGGACGCGGCCCGTCCCGATGCGGTGGCGAAGCGCCGCAAGACCGGCCAGCGAACTGCGCGCGAGAACGTAGACGACCTGTGCGACGAGGGCACATTCGTCGAATACGGACAACTGGCGCTCACACCCGGAACTGGCCTTCCCAGGGACGAGATCATCCGCAAGTTCCCCACGGACGGGATGATCACCGGCATCGGCAGCGTGAACGGCGCCGATTTCCCGGGGGAACGCTCAAGGTGCGTGGTTCTGGCCTACGACTACACCGTGCTGGCCGGCACGCAAGGCGTTCTCAACCACGTCAAGACGGACCGCATGCTCGAGCTTGCGGCCAAGTGGCGGCGGCCGGTGGTCCTCTTTTCGGAGGGCGGCGGCGGCAGGGCCGGCACGGGCGGCAAGCGCAAGGGCGGTGCCGCCACGACCGCGGCCGGCCAGGGACGCTCGGACGACATGTACCGACCTCTCGACACGCCCTCGTTCGCCACGCTGGGCAGTTTGAGCGGGCTGGTGCCGCTGGTTGGGATCACTTCGCGCTTCTGCTTCGCTGGGAACGCATCCCTGCTGGGCTGCTGTGATGTGATCATCGCGACCGAGGACTCCAGCATTGGGATGGGCGGGCCGGCCTTGATCGAGGGCGGCGGCTTGGGGGTGTTCCGTCCGGAAGAGGTCGGGCCGATGGAGGTCCAAGTGCCCAACGGAGTCGTTGACTTGGCGGTCAAGGACGAGGCGGAAGCGGTCGCGGTGGCCAAGCGCTACATGAGCTATTTCCAAGGATCGCTTGCGGATTGGACCTGCCCGGACCAGCGACTCCTGCGCCGGGTCATCCCCGAGAACCGCCTGCGAGTCTACAGCGTTCGCGAACTGATCGGGCTCTTGGCGGATACGGATTCGGTGTTGGAGTTGCGGCCCGACTTCGGCCTCGGCATGATCACCACGTTGGCCCGGATCGAGGGCCGGCCCGTGGGAATTCTCGCCAACAACCCGCAGTTCCTTTCTGGCGCGATTGACAGCGATGGTTCGGACAAGGCCGCCCGGTTCATGCAGCTGTGCGACTGTTTCGACCTGCCGGTGATCGTGCTCTGCGACACCCCCGGCATGATGGTCGGACCGGAGATCGAGCGCACCGCCCTGGTGCGGCATTGCAGCCGCATGTTCGTCACCGGCGCCAATCTCAGCGTGCCGCTGGTCACGATCGTTCTGCGCAAGGCGTACGGGCTCGGAGCTCAGGCGATGGCGGGCGGGCACACGAAACGCCCCATGCTGACCGTGGCGTGGCCAACTGCCGAGCACGGCGGCATGGGCTTGGAGGGACAGATGAAGCTCGGATTTCGCAACGAGCTTGCGGCGATCGAGGATCCCGAGGCGCGGGCTGCGAGGTATGCCGAGCTGGTGGCGGCCGCCTACGAACGAGGCAAGGCCCTCAATGCAGGTGTGGCCTTCGCCTTTGATGACGTGATCGATCCGGCGGACACCCGCCGGTGCATCATGGGAGCCCTCATGTCCGCGCCTGCCCCGGCCACCCGGGCAGGCAAGAAGCGACCGTATGTCGACACTTGGTAGGAAGCGCCTGACGATGCGTCGCGCGGCCGGTCCAGCCCCTGCGGCTCCTACGGAAGGGCCCCGCGCCATCCGTCCCGAAGCTGAGCTGAGAGCGCGCCTACCACTGCTGCATTCTCGGGCTGGTCGGCGATATTGACCGTTTCGGATGCGGACTTCTCGAGATCGTAGAGCTCACGCGCCACCACTCTCCGATCACGGTCTACCCACTCGGTGAAGCGAAATCGCTGCGTGCGCATGCTGTAGCCCATGTGAACCCAGTCCTGGTCCGCCAGATAGGGGCGCGGGATTTGACTGAAGGCTGCCTTCTTCCACGGACGGTCAGGGTCTTCCAGCAGCGGCAGCATCGAGATCCCCTCCAATTCTTCGGGCGCATCAATGCCGCACGCTGCGCACAGCGTCGGGTACATGTCGACGAACTCTACCAGCCCGTCACAATTCCTCCCGCCCGTGGCCATTCCCGGGACCCGCAGCATCATCGGAGCACGGGCGGCGAGTTCGAAGTTCGTGGTCTTGGCCCACGTCCTCTGCTCGCCCAGGTGCCAGCCGTGGTCGCCGAACAAGATCACTACGGTCGTGTCGGCTAGGCCGAGGCTGTCGAGCTCCCCCAACACTCGGCCAACCTGCGCGTCCATGTAGCTGGTGGCGGCGAAGTACCCGTGGATCAGTTCTCGGACTTTGGCCGGCGGTACCGGACCCTCGTCAGGGATGTCCGTGTAGCCGCGCAACTCTTGCGAACGGGTGAAGGCCACTGCCGGTGTGCCGGCCGGGCGCTGGGCATCTTCAGGCAGCGGCAGCTGGGCCGGATCATACAGGTCGAAGTATTTCCTTGGCGCCGTGAAGGGCAGGTGTGGCTTCTGAAACCCGACAGACAGGAAGAACCGGTCATCGCGCAAGCGGCGCAGCGCGCTTACCGCTCGATCTGCCACTTGGCCGTCTTGCAGGGCATTGTCGGGCACCTCGGGCGACTGCCAAGAGGCTTGCTTCTTCCACTCCAAGGTCGGGATCTCGGTGCCTGACCACGTATGGTCGGGGCTCTCCCTGCGCATCGCTGCGAAGCGTTCCTCGTCGACGTACTGCATGCCCGCCTGCCGTCCGCCTGCCGGCCACGCCGGCACGCTCCATGACGGCCGGTCGGCTTTGTTGCCGTGCAGCACCTTGCCGATTGCTTGGGTGTAATATCCGGACTGCTTGAAGCGCTGCGGCAGCGTGACCAGATCGGGCATCGTCTCGCGGAAGTGCATGCGGTTGCCCCAGACCCTGGTAGTGTCGGGCCTGAGTCCCGTGAGCAGGGACGCCCTCGACGGACCGCAAACTGCCGACTGGCAGTAGGCGCGCTGGAACACTAGGCTGCTGGAGGCCAGCCTATCCAGGTTCGGCGCTTGGACGAGGTCGTTGCCGTAGCAGCCCAACTCGGGCCGCAGGTCGTCCACCGCCAGGAACAGCACGTTGAGTCCGTTGCCGGCGGCCTTTGCGGATTGTCCGCTCAGGCCTGATGCGATGGCGGCCGTAAGGAAGTCGCGACGATCGATCACTGGGATGTCTCCGCTGCGCGGCGCTGCCACGTGTATGCCTCGGGGTCGAAGATGAAGGCCCCCTTGGTGGCAGCCTGCGGAACGTTTACCTTGGGCAGCCACTGCGCATGCTGCGCCATCACGTCCGCGCTGGCTGGGTCTCCCGCCAGATTCGTCCACTCCTCGGGATCCGTGCTGTGGTCATAAAGCTCCTCTGCTCCGGAAGCGTAGCGAACATAGCGGTAGCGCTCCGAGCGGACGGCGTGATTGTTGCGGCGGAAGGTCATTACCGCCGGGCGCTCCCATTCCGACCCCGGGTCCTCGAGCAGCGGTCGCAGGCTCACTCCTTCAAGATCGTCCCGTGCCGGCAGGCCACAGAGATCTACTAGGGTCGGATACAAGTTGATCAGGCTCACGGGCCGGCTGCACCGCCCGCCCGGCGTGCTGACGCCCGGGGCAATGATTGCCAGCGGCACGCGCGACGATCGCTCCCAGAGCGTGTCCTTCGCAAAGTGGTGCTTTTCGCCGAAGTGATAGCCGTGGTCGGACCAGAACATGACAATCGTGTTCCGTGCGTAAGCACTTGCGTCGAGCGCGTCGAGCACGCGGCCGACCAGCGCGTCGGCGTGTCGGATGCCAGCTGTGTAGCTGCGCACGACTTCATCCATGTCACCGTGCTCCACGATTAGCTCCAGATCGGCTACGCGGGATGCGGCCAACTCGCGACCGGCTTCGGGCACGTCATCCAGATCCCCCGGCTTGTCTAGCGGGACGGGCGCTTCGTCCGGGCCCACCGACTCGTACCAAGCTTGCGGGGCGTAGAACGGCAGGTGTGGCTGAAACAGTCCGACCGCCATGAAGAACGGACGGTCGTGATCCCGAGATAGGAACTCCTCGGCCCAGCGCACCGTGGCGCCGTCTCCCATCTCCATGTCAGTCTTGTCCAACGGGCCCCAATCGAAGCTGCTGATGTGGCGGGGGAGGCGATAGGGGACTAGGAAGCCATCGGTCTTCAGGTCGGTGACAAGGTCGAAGTACTCGTCCCAGGAGTCGGGAGGGTTGAAGCCGGGCGTGTGGTGGAAGATCTTTCCGCCGCCGGCTGCGTAGTAGCCGTTGTCCTTGAAGTAGCGCGGCAGCATGGCGACGTCGGGCAGGTTTGGCTTCCACCACTCGCTGTTGACGTAGACGCCCGTCGTCGACGGCCGCAAGCCCGACAGGATCGCGGTGCGGGACGGGTTGCATTTCGGTGCCGGGGCGTGGGCGTTCGTGAATAGCGTCCCCCGCTCGCTGAGCCGGTCGATGTGGGGTGTCTTCGCGGCCTCGTACCCGAGAGCGCCGACCCAGTCGTTCATGTCGTCGACACTCAAGAAGAGCACGTTGGGTGGTGCCGGGGACGGCTCCGAGCATGCTGTCAGGGCCAAGACAAGTCCAAGAGTGGTGATCTGAAATCTCAGCATGATCCGCAGTCTCTGATCGAGCCGCGCTAGCCGCGGCCGCATCGTGAGTGTACTCAACCTAGCGGTCAACGTTCCAAACCGGTCGTTGGCAACGACCTCCTCGATGCTCGCCCGGCGCATGCCGTCGTCCCAGCCCATCTGTCGGTTCTCATAGACGCGATGGAGGTGAGTGCCGCTCCCAGGGGTGATTGCCCACGTAGGGCTCGTAGGGATAGTGCCCAATGTTCGCCCTGCCGCCGTGCTCCGACTTGCGCGTTCGCAAGCCGGCACCGCCGAGCTCTTGGCTATTGTGGGGCTGGACGCACGAAAACGTCCAGGGAGCCGATCTCGGCAGCCGCGCGGATCGCTGTCTCTTCGCAACGGGTGCTCAGAGAATCAAAGTCGTCTGCGCCACAAGACCGCGCGATGACATCCTTGACCGAATCCGGGGCCGATTCCGCGGCGACGCCTGGCTCTAGGAGCAGTCCCAGAGTTCCGTGGACGCTCCGCCAGGTCTCGGCTGCCGCGGCAAGGTGCCGGCCCGTGTCCTCGGCGATCAAGCGTTGCTCGCAGGCGGTCAGAAAGACAGATGCCGCGGTCGGCGCCTCCTCCTTTGCAAGGATTGGGTGGGCGACCTGCAGCACTCGGGCGGCGTGCTCGACGTCCCTGAGACCGCCCGGAGTCTCGTCGAATGAGAGCGACCCGGGGCGGGCTCTGCCAGCAGGCCGTTCGCTCAACATCTCCGCCAAGCCGTCCCTGAGGGCACGATCAGCGAGGATTTCGCTCTTGGCGCGCCTAAGTCTCGCCGCGACCGCAGGATCTCCCGCCGTGAAGACGCAGCGGGAGCGGGTTAGGTCAAGCCGCTCTGAAGTGCCGCTGTTGCTGAAGAGCTCAGTGAAGTCGGCAAGCGAGTGCACGGCGGTCCGGTCCCCGCTCAGTGAAGCTGGAGCGAACAGCATGTTGTCGCGCGAAAGCGTGTCGAGCGCATCGCGGAACTTGCGGCAGAGCGATTGGTGGCGTTCGAGGGACCTGCCATCGCAGACGAACTCGATACGCAGTTCCGCATTCGGAGTGGCGTCCCCGGCGGCCAGGTCCCCGCCGAGCACCGCCGCAACACCACCTTCGGTAGGTCGACCGGCGAAGTTCTTCTCGACAGCGGCGAGGGCTCCGACAACCGACGCTTCGGCGGCGTTGGAAAGCGCCTTGCCCGCCTCCAGAGGAGAAAGGCTGCCGCGTATCGTATGCATGCCAATCTGGAATGCCTTCTCGTTCGACCAGTTCCGTATCACCTCCACTGCCTCCCGGACGCCCTCGACGGGGATGTCAGCGATGCGCTCGATCATCTCCGATACGCCAAATTCGTGGGTCCAGTAGAGGCGTGCCAAGCCACTGCGGGCGATCCGGTCGAATTCCGGATCCGTTTCAATACCACTTGGAAGTTCGAGATCTGTAAACTCCTTGAGTCGAAGGCAGTCGAGCAACTCCGGGAATCTGTCGATCCAATTGGCAAGTCGCGGCGCCGAGGAATGAATCTCGGCGATCGCATTGAAGGCATCCGGGCGCGCGGCGAAGGCGGCGCTATCGTAAACGCTCCAGTCTCGTACCTTCGGATAGAAGTGCGCGCGCCACTCCTCGACGAGCGGGTCCATGGTCTCGAACCACCGCTTGGACGACAGCGCCAGATTGAAGACCTTGGCATAGCCTCCGGGCATGCGCGGTGCGAGATCCTCTCCCTGGTTCTGCAATAGGGGGTAGAAGCGCGTGGGCTTGCCATGGTGGTCGGAGTGGCGCTGCGTGTTGTAGTAGAGCCAATTGGAGAACTTCGACACGGCGTTCCAGGAGTGCCAGGGGCGAAACCGCTCGAACCGACCGCTCGGCAGGTACATGCGCGTCAATCCGTAGTGTTCGACATAGTCGCCGAGGCGAAGCAGGAACACTGCGAATGTGCACTGGATCAAGAAGACCAAGCTCCCCAGCGCACCCCCCATCCAGCACGCCAGAGCAAACCATCCTCCGTTGAACAGCGCATAGCGCCAGAACGGATTCGTGTAGTGCCACATGGATCGGCGACGGAGTGCTAGCCGGTCGCGCACAGTACGCCAGGACGCAAGGATGCTGCCTGCGACCGCCCAGGGGAGATACTGCCAGAATCCCTGCCCCTTGCGGGCCGACATCGGGTCGTGGGGGGTGGCAACTAGCGCGTGATGCACATAGACATGCTCCGATGCGTACTGCGCGCAGCCGATCGAGCCCAGTATGAACTCGCCCACGCGGCGTTGCCAAACAGTGCGCTCGTGGACGACTTCGTGGCCCACAACGAGGATGATCGTGGCCACATTGCCGAGCACGACCGCCATCACGAGCACCTCCCAGATCGCGAGGTGACCGACTACGAGGATCTGCCAAAGCGCGAAGACGAGCGTTGGCGGCCACATCGCCACGCATGTCCACATCGCCACTTGGTACCAGAGCAACTTTTTCTCGAACCTCTTGGTCGGATCCATGTTCCGCTCTTCTGTGCCGAACAGCTTGTCCAGTAGTTCCGCGAGCATAAAGAAGACCAGCGGAGTCGCCATCCACCAAGAGCCTCGAATCGCTGCGTTTGCGACGAGCAAGAGAACTAGGACAGGCGTGAAGTACGGAAGCGCATGGCGGATTGACGGCTCAACGCTTCCTAGGGTCTTGGCGCTGGCGCTGCTATGGGCCGCCGAAACCTCAGTCATCGCTGCCTCCCGTAAGCTTCATCGTCCGCACCCATAGGGAATGGCCCCTTCGTCAGCCAGTCCGCGCCTCGAGGACCGCTCGTCGAAAGCCACGCTGTTCCAGGGCCCACACGCCCAGCACTCTGTCTCGGAAATGCCCAACAGCGACGCTCGAGAGATCTTGACGTCTCGTCGGCGCTGTTGTGCCGTATGCAACGCCTCGGACCATCATTCTATACGTCTAGGCGCTTCTGCGGCCGTGCGGTCTCGACGGCGCATGGTGTTTGACACGGGACGATGATCTGGGTCTCAGCCAACGACCCCCAGCGAGTGTGCATTGTTGTGAAACCAATCAGAGGAGCTCGGCGGATGTCGGCCCGGCTTGCTCTGGCGAGCACATCAGCAGAAACACATAGGCCTTGACTTGGTCGACGCGATCTTCCGTCGCGACGAGCTTGACGTGGTGAACGCCCCGCACTAGCACGAACCGGCCCGACCTTCCAAACAGCAGTTCGGCCCCGGACGACCAGTTCTCCAAGGCCGCGAGCTTGTCGGGAACGGCTAGCCGGCCCTCGCGCATGCTCTCGATGAAGGCAGTCCAATTGCTCGGGGTGTCCAACCAGTACCGCCCTCCCTGCAGCCAGGACATGTCCCGAGCGTACAAGCCCAGCCCCAGCTTGGGGCCGAGGCCACCCGATCGAACGTCAAGGTGGACCGCGATAGTGCCGAAGCCGTCGCGGGCTTCCAGGTGCGCGAGGGTGGCTTCCACAGAAGTGGGCGGCCATGGCCATCCTGCGCGCTCGAGGAACGTCATGACCTCACCAGAGGTCTGGAACCCCGTAACGGCCAGGCGAATCCCTCTCGTACGGCATGGAAAGGCCCCCAGAGACAGGATGCGTGCTTCCGGCTGGAGGGCTAGGTACAGGCGCTCGACCTGGCGTCTCTCGCGGGCGTCCCAGTCCCAGCCAGTTGCGGCGACTCCGTCGAGCACGACGCCGAGGTCCTCAAGGCGCCGACTGGCGTCGCGGCCATAGAGCGGTTTCTCGGTCGGATAGAGGAAGGCACCTGGGGCGGGATGCAGGCCGTCTCCGCTCGGGTCGATGTCGTATTCCAGCAACATCTTTCTCCCCGTGATGCGGTGCAGGAGCGAGTCCTCGCGGCCTTTCTCTCTCACCAGCCGGGCAAGTCCAGCCAAGACTGGGTCGGTATCATTGCCGTTTCCCAGATTCTGGAAGTGTCTCGCCGATTGACTGCCCGAGACCACGGAGACGCCAAAATCTGCGTGCGGCCGCTGTTCGTGTAGCGGCACTTCGAACCCGAAGGGAAAAGCTGCCAATGTGGACGGCAAGTCGCTGGCGCACTTCAACAGGGCTTCCCAACTCGCTCCTCCGACGAGGGCGTGGGATATGCGACTCCGTAGCTGTTCCAGCAAATCGCCCAATGAGGAGGCCTCGCTGAACAAGCGCTCTTCGGTGTCCATCCACCGATCTTCGATAGGCATTCTCACTTGGGTCGGGTACGATCGCAACGCCGCCAGAAACCGCTCATATGGTCACCGGCGCAGGATTGAGGTCCGCCTCTGCAATGGGTTCTTTGCGCAGGCCCATCTCGACAGGCACGTCGAAGAGGCGACCCGGCGCGAAGCGCTCCCAAAAGTGCCGCAGGCCGGGCACGATGACTCTGGCCACGGGCATTCCGATATCGGGCCGTGTCTGGTCAAGAACCAGGAATTCCATGCCCTTGGCCTCTACCAGCAGCTGAGACCGCTCCACGTCTTCCCTGAGGTCAGCGGTCTCGGGAATAGAGTAGTCCGAGGCGCTGGTCGCGCGGCAACAATCGGGGACGAGCCACGGATTGTCCTCTATCCTCGCGTTCTTCCACCACTCTAGGGACATCGGATCTTCGATTTCACTGCCGGGTGCCCCGGAGAACTGGACCCAATCTAGGAACTGGTTCATTTCGCAAACTGCCCGCAATGCCGCAATGCGCGGGTCTGCGTGCGCTCCTGCCCCGTAGATGATGTCCTCCTCTTCCTTGTCGATGCGCCGCGAAACCGCTACGAAAGTGGGAACGCCCAGATCGCTGGTTGCGTCCAGCACCCACAACTCGCGGCCGAGCCTTGCATAGTATTCCGGCGCGTCAGCAAGGTAGCTGTCGTCGAAACTCGCCAGGTCTACCTTGGGCAGGGACAGGCGGTTGTACCACCAGATCGCAAACGCATCTCGCTCTACCAGCTCGTAGAAGCCCTGCAGAATGGCCTCCTCGAGAGTATTGCCGGCAGCACAGCCATTCGTATCCGCCTTCAGGTCGGCTCCTTCGCGCAGTTCCGGCGGAGCAGCGTAGAGCATCGAAGTCGGCAGGTACCGGTGCCGCTGCTGCGTGAGCGACCAAACGGGCGACCAGTCAATCTCAGCATTCACGTCTAGGCGCGACGGGACATGGTTCAACGGGTGGCCCCGCGCGTTGATCTCCTTGGAGTGATCGAGCTGCCGGTCGCTGAAGAGTTGCACTTCGTTTGGGTGAATCGCGTCCGCGCGGCCGGACCTTGCGAACTCGGAGTAGCTCAGGCGCCGTCGGATCTCGTCGCCATGGAAGGCGCAGCAGTAACGCTCGATCGCCTCGCACATTGCGCTTGCCTTGGACTGCTGGGAAGTGCTGCCCTTGCCGGCGCTCTTCGCCCGGAGGCTGCGTCTCAGGGTGCTCAGAGCCTTGCTTCTGAGCGCGAAATTGCTGCCGGCCGAATGGACATGCAGCCAGCTGTCCGTCTCGTCCGTCGTGCGTCGCAGCCATGTCACCACCCCGCTGACTGGGCTAACTAAGTGGCGGTACTTCGAAAGCGTCTGCTCCGGGGACAGCGAGCGCAAACCGCCACTGTTGCGAACGGTCTTGGGGCTCGGCTGCAAGCGAATCGGCACTGGCGGTCGATCGGCGCGATACAACGCCTCGTCTCCGCACTCGAAGCACTGCGGGCGACGCTGCGTGGGATGGTGCTCGCATTCAAGGTCCGCAAGGTCCAGCGAGATGGCGTTGCTGTGAAGCGGTGCCGCTTCTCCGAGCACGAGCCACTTGGCGACCTCCACCGCGACGAGTCCGCTCATAATGTCCAAGACGCCGGGTTCCCCTGCGGATGGCACGAACGCGGAATCGGCGCCGCCGATGTTTCTCAGGAAGTTATGGACCTCTTGGTGGCCGCGCAGCCTATAGGCAAGACAGCTCCAACACGGTCCCTGCTCTGCCGGCCGAAAGATCGGGCCCAATAAGGGACGCATGCCCTTGGGAACGGCCAACGTCCACGGCACTCCGGAGGCAATGTGGAGTTGATTGACTTCAGCGAGCCGTTCGTCGAGATAATCGTCACAGACAACGATAGAGAGGGTCGGATTGTCCGTGACGACTGTCACGCCCATAGCGCCGAGCTGGCGAACCAAGCGACTGTCCTCAGCAGCGACCTCAACGCTCGCTGTTCGCAGCCGTTCCTCTGCCCATCTGGGTGACGCGCCCAATGACGACCAGAAAGCAGCCCGTCCATGCTCCATGGCGTATTCGCCCGACACGACATACCCTCGTGACGACAGAGCAGCGACGGCTGACCGGACATCGGATTCCGAATGTGCGCCTGCAAGGGCGGCAGCGATTTCTCGTTGCGATCGTCGCCCGTCAAGGAGTGGCAGCAACGAAGCGTAGATCTCCCCGTGGATCAGCGCGTTCCTCGCCTCGGAGACGATGAGAACTTCCCGTTGGCCCATGAGGCGAAACTCAAGGTGCGGTGCCAACACCGGCACTTCGACGACTCCGCGGTCGGCCGCGAGGGTGTTCGTCAAGCTTCCATGCTCCGTGCGCGCAGATATAGCAGACCACCGGACCGGCTCAGATAGCGAGTCCGCCACGGTCCCACGCGTTCTCCGGCACTAAGCTGCTGATCGGACACAGGATTGAAGAACTCATGCGCACGCGGCAGGGTCATGCAACTTGAGAAGGGGGCTTTCCGGTGCGTGCCAACGGAGGTAGTCTGTGCTGATCGCGTTGCCACCCGCAACCGATCGTCGAGCCGTTGGTGCTCGTTCCTGCCGGCGGCTGCTTCTTCCAGAAACGGACTCTTGAACACCGGCCCCATGCCCCTCAGCTACAGCAGGGATCCCGCCACACAATCGTAGCCGATTCACCGGAGTCCCGGCCATCTCGGATCCCGCCGGCGCCAAGCGCTGGGGGACTTTCGGGCTGTTCTTGAATGTGCGATGAAGAGGTGCTCTTCCCGGCCAAGGTCGCCTCGGCCGGGGAGCCTCGCCTGGACATGTCCAAGCGCAAAGAGGCTCCCTGACCCCCTTCGCGCACCCGATGAACTGGAACGCTACGCGCAGCAGCAGCAGCGACCGGCCGAGATCGCTTCCAGCTGCTCCTCGGCTAGTTCGGTCGCAGGCAACGCTACATGCACGGTCTGCATGTCGTTCTCGTGCACCTTGATCGCAATCCCGTCAGGAACTTCTACCCCCAGTTCCTCGTGGACTGCGGCTTTGGGATCTGACAGCAACCTGTTGCGGAAGTCGGCGTCAACGCTGGCCCTCTCTGTGAGTCGGGCGCCTAGTTCAATTGCAGAGTTCATCTTTTGTCCCTCCTGTTCGAATCAAGAAATGTCGCTATGCCAATATCATTACACGATTTCGATGCCGCTTGTCAGGCGCAGCAGCTCAGCGAAGGGTGCATTGAGTCAGTGGATCTTGCCAACATGATCGGCAGCAACTGAGATCCCCCCGCCGGAAGGAACTCGAAGCATTCACTATCTCCGCTGGTGGGCACGTGTCCAATGTGATGTGACCGGACCTGCGTGCCGCCCACTCGTTGTCCCGCCGGGCACAAGCGCTCAATCGAACTGCCAGGGGCCGCCTTGCTCGGAACGACTCTCGCCGAGCTCGTGCGGGTTGGTCCGGTGCTTGATTCTCTTGTTGAGTCGCTCCGGCAGTGTGCGAAGATGGGTCACGTCACTTGTCATCGTGCCCTCTTGGATGAATGTCTCCTTGATTGGTGCTAGACCCAGCAAGGAGCGGCGAACCCGCGCTTGGCCGGAGGGTGCCCGACGATACGGAGCCGGACGCCCTATGGCTCTGTTGTGAGACGGCAAAGCGCACGACGTTCCAACACGAAGAGGGGATGTCCGCCGTGAGCCTAGAGGAGTTGCTGAACGAGTCGGCGATACGACTCCGCATCCGCCCAGGATGCACTCTGGGAAGGTCCGCGGATCGGCGCTCGCTGATTCTCGAGACCGAGGACGGACGCACCGTCCGCCTGTCGGATTACGTCTCGCACTACGATGCGGCTGTTGAGCGCATCGCCGTCGGCGCGCCGCTCTCCGCGCTCCGCGACTTGGTCGCCTCCTCCGGCGGCGAATGGAATGCGATTGCGTTCCTTGAACAGCTGCGAGTGCTTTGCCGCACGGGATTCGTCGAGTACCCCCTTGTGGAAAATGGCACTCAGTACGCCCTCATAGTGCCCCAATGGGCTTCCTTCGTCCCTTCGCTTGCTGCGCGAACACCTCCAGCAGAGGACCGACTCCAACAGTTCGCCTGTCTGCGCCGGTCCGGCAACGCCTGGCTGGTCGAGTCGCCATTGTGCGGGGCGAGGCTCGTTCTAGGAGACTTGATTGCGCTGGACGCGCCTCTTGTCCGGCGTGCCCTTGCCTCCGCCGGGTTCCTGCAAGACGCGCGGGCGGAGAACGATTCCCGCCAAGAGGCTTTGAAGCTATGGGAATTCCAGGATCTCCTATTCCACACGCATCAGCGGCGGGGCTGGCATCGCGACATGCTGGGGGCCCACTTCCCTTTCGTCGGTGAAATCGATCCTCCTCCAGCAGAGCGCCCAAGTTGGCCGGGCGAACGCATCGCGCTCCCCCGGGCTGCTGTAGACTCTGGCAGGGAAGCGTTCGCCTCCGTGCTCGAGCGGCGTCGCACCGTGCGTCGATTCGACGATAGTCGTCCGATTTCGGTGCAGGAGCTGGGAGCGCTGCTCGATCGGTCGGCCCGGATACGGTCTGCCCGCGTCGTCCAGATCGCAAGTCCTTCTGGGCAATCGGCTCTCTTTGAGATCACCAAACGCCCGTATCCGAGTGCCGGAGCATGCCACGAGCTCGAGATCTACCCGGTGGTTGCCCGGTGTGCCGATCTTGCGCGCGGCGTGTACCACTACGATGCTTCTCATCATTCGCTGGTGCGCATATCCGCCAGCGATGCCGACGTATCCCGGGTCGTTGCGGACGCAAAACGGGCGTCAGGCGATGAGGCCAATCCTCAGATCATCCTTGCTATCGCGGCCAGATTTGCGCGGGTCATGTGGAAGTACAGGTCAATCGGATATGGGAACATCCTCCGTAACACCGGCGCCTTGTATCAGACCTTCTATCTGGCAGCGACCGAACTTGGACTCTCCGCATGCGGAATCGGTACTGGCGATTCCGCCTTGTTCGCCCGCATCACCGGTTTGAACCCGCACGTTGAGGGTACGGTTGGCGAGTGCATCATCGGACGGCCCCTACGGTACGATGTGTGATCGCCAAGGGGAAACGCACCTTATGTCGAGGATACGACGCCGGTTCGCGGATCTTCGCTTGGTACATCTCTGCGAATGTGGCTCGAACTGCTGGCCGGGCGTGTTTGTTCGACGTGCCTGATGTGGAACTTGACCCCTTTCGCTTTTATGTGGTTTGATAATCGGCGCCAAGTCCTAGTCGTTTAGGGCAAGAAGAGACAGGAGGAACAAAAATGAACTCTGCAATTGAACTCAGCGCCCGACTCACAGAGAGGGCCAGCGTTGATGGCGACTTCCGCAGCAGGCTGCTGTCGGATCCCAAAGCCGCAGTCCACGAGGAACTGGGGGTAGAAGTTCCTGACGGGATTGCGATCAAGGTGCACGAGAACGACATGCAGACCGTGCATGTAGCGTTGCCTGCGACCGAACTAGCCGAGGAGCAGCTGGAAGCGATCTCGGCCGGTCGCTGCTGCTGCTGCGCGTAGCGTTCCAGTTCATCGGGTGCGCGAAGGGGGTCAGGGAGCCTCTTTGCGCTTGGACATGTCCAGGCGAGGCTCCCCGGCCGAGGCGACCTTGGCCGGGAAGAGCACCTCTTCATCGCACATTCAAGAACAGCCCGAAAGTCCCCCAGCGCTTGGCGCCGGCGGGATCCGAGATGGCCGGGACTCCGGTGAATCGGCTACGATTGTGTGGCGGGATCCCAGCCGTAACTGAGGGGCATCGGGCCAGTGTTCAACAGTCCGTTTCTGGAAGAAGCTGCCGCCAGCAGGGACGAGCGCCAACAACTCGACCATCTCTTGCGTGTTGCGGCACCTCACGAACGCGCCGTGCTAGCTGGCATTGGCGCGTTGGTGCTTGCACTCGTAGCATGGGCACTGTTCGGTAGCATTGTCCAGACAGTGGCAATCGACGGCGTACTGATCAAGCCCGGAGATCGCCACGACGTAGTCTCAAGCGAGCCCGGCCATCTCGTAGAATATCTGGTCGATGTCGGCGATCAAGTCGCGCCCGGAGATCCGGTTGCCCGACAGAGTGTGCCCGAGCTGGACCGCGAAAGGCAGCTTCTGCGAGACCGCGCGAATCTCTTGCAAGAGGAAATCCGGGACTCGGCAGGGGGCAGCGCGGCCTTGCGCTCGCGCCTAGCCTCGGCCCGCTCGGCGATGCTCCAGCTTGAAGCGCGCCGTTCGGCAAGAGAAGTTCTCGCGAGCCATGTCGAGGGCGAAGTGATGGCGTTGGGGCTGACCCCGGGAGACTACCTTTCGCCCGGCACCGCCGTCGCTCAGATTCGGACGGCCGAAGACGATACCGTCCAAGCAGTGACGCAAGTCGGTTCGAGGCTTGCGGGAAGCATCCGATCCGGGATGAAGGCGTCAATCGAGGTCGCCGTGCCTAGTGGTGGGATCCGTCGACTGAATGCAGACGTGGCTCTCGTGACCCCAGGTTCCCTCCCAAAGTGGCTGGCGGCAGAGCGTGTTCCGGTCGTGGGTAAAGTACACCGAGTTAACGTCGCCCTCGATCCGCAGCCGGACATGCTCGACCTCGACGGTGCGGCTTGCCGAATCCGCGTTGTGCTGGGACCGTACCGGCCGATAGCCTTGTTACGCCCTCGGCTGATCGGAACGAGTTCGGTCCAGCCATAGAGACAAGCGACATTGAGCCAGAAGCGCCAAATTCCCCGTGAGCGGCGACGCATTAGCACCCCGCTGCTCTTGCAGATGCATGCAACGGAATGCGGTGCTGCGTGTCTTGGTAGCGTACTTGCGCACTTCGGGCTCTGGGTGCCCCTCGCTGAGCTGCGGGTGCAGTGTGAAGTCGGCCGAGACGGCTCCACTGCCGCTGGCATCGCGCGCGCCGCAAGGCATTACGGCCTGAAGTGCACCGGCCGGAGTGTATCTGTTCGGGTTCTCCGAAAAATGCCGCTGCCACTGGTGCTGTTCTGGGAATTCAATCACTTCGTCACCTTGGAGGGCTACGATCAGGGGCACTTCTATCTCAACGACCCGGCTGCCGGACGTCGCAAGGTCCGAGAGGAAGAATTCCGAAAGGGCTTTACCGGGATCACGCTGGAATTCGCTCCCGGGCCGGACTTCAGGCGCGGAGGCGTCCGGACCAGCACCCTCCAGCAGTTCCGGAGCTGGTTTGGTGGTCATGCAGGCGCGTTGCCATACGTCGTCGTGTGCGGGTTGCTCCTAGCCGTGCTGTCGCTCGTTACACCAGCAATGCTCGGTATCTTCGTGGATCGCGTTCTAGAGGACCGCGAGCCTTGGGGCGGCGTCATCGCCGCGATCATGGGTGGCACGGCGATCCTCGTTTATGGCTTGGCTTTATTGAAGCAACGGTGGCTGCGGCGTCTGTCGGTGCGGGCTTCGGTGATCGCCGCGAATCGGTGTGTTTCACGGCTGCTCCGGTTGCCGGTCGAGTACTTTAGCCATCGCCTTGTCGGCGACCTAACCGCTCGCGTCCTTTCCATCGACAAGGTTGCCGCGGGCCTGTCGGAGCATTTTCTCGACTTGTTGATCGAGATCGCGATGAGCGCAGTGTTCTTGGCGGTCATGCTGGTGTACGATCCGGCGCTGGCGCTAGTCGTCCTGGCTCTTGCCGCGCTGAACGCGGTCGCTGCGCGGGCGGTTACGAGATTTCGCTCCGAGAGCAGCCATGCGCTGAGGCGCGAGCGGGGACTGCTGGTCGGCGTCGGCATGTTGATGCTGGAGCGGACCGACATCCTCCGCGTGACAGCCTCGGACGACCGCTTCTTTTCACGCTGGGGTGGGCATCAGGCTCGCGAGCTGGCCGCTCACCAACGATTCACTGAGCTCGGCCATTGCAACGCGGCCCTGCCGGCCTTCTTCACGGTTGTTGGCAACGCGACGGTCTTGGCCCTTGGGGCCACACAAGTCGTGGCTGGAGAGATTTCCCTGGGCACGCTGGTGGGGTTTTACATCGTGGCCTCAATGTTCCTTGCGCCTGTCGGACGGTTCGTGGAGTTCTTCGGAGAGCGCCAGGCTCTCGAGAGCGACACGCAGAGACTGGAAGACATCACTGAGACCGAGGAGGATCTGGGCTTGGCCCGGAGAGGCCAGGACTCGGAGGCAATCGCTACGCTCGATGGCCGGCTGCGTCTCTCCGGCCGGGTCGAATTGCGGAACGTTACGTTCGGCTACAATCGGAGCCACCCGCCGCTGATCAAGGATTTCAGTCTGAGAATCGAGCCGGGTCAGAGGGTCGCGGTTGTCGGTCCGAGCGGCTCCGGAAAATCAACTCTTTCGCGCTTGGTCGCCGGCGTCTATCAGCCTTGGTCCGGCGAAATACTCTTCGACGGCCACAGGCGGTCCGAGGTGCCGGA
The DNA here is from genome assembly GCA_028819215.1 of Bryobacterales bacterium. GTDB lineage: Bacteria > Acidobacteriota > Terriglobia > Bryobacterales > UBA6623 > VXMF01. The sequence goes on along the minus strand of JAPPMG010000026.1, from coordinate 18,117 downwards.
AGAGGTGCTGTCGCGCTCGGTGTCGATGGTGGATCAGCATCTTGCCCTCTTTTCAGCCAGCGTGCGCGAGAACATTACGCTTTGGAACCCGACGGTGCCCGACGAGGTCTTGGTTGCTGCGGCAAGGGACGCCAGCATCCACGACGAGATTCTCGGCAGGCCCCTTGGCTATGCGACGCAGGTAGACGAAGGCGGCGGGAACTTCAGCGGAGGGCAGAAGCAGCGGCTGGAGATCGCGCGTGCTCTGGCAGGCAACCCGACGGTCCTGATACTCGATGAGGCGACGAGCGCTCTTGACGCCGCCACGGAAGAGCGTGTAGACGATGCGTTGCGTCGTCGCGGCTGCAGCTGCCTGATCGTAGCGCACAGGTTGAGCACGGTCCGAGACTGCGACGAGATCATCGTGCTCGAGCAAGGTGCGGAAGTTCAGCGAGGCGCGCATGACGAATTGATGCAGGACACGGACGGTGCATACTACCGGCTCGTCAGCGCAGGCTAGTCCAATGGCACACCCGCAATCCCGCTCTCTTGCCGACCTTGCCCTAGAGTTGGGCGAACGGGTTCCGTGTGCCGGCAACCTGCCGCTGGACATGGCCGATCCGCAATCCTCGTGGTTCATTCAGGAAGGCGCGGTCGACCTATTTCTGACCGAGTTGCACGACGGGGTGGAGCAGTCTGCACCGCAGCACCTGATGCGCACCGACGCCGGACGCCTGCTACTCGGAGTGGAACCGCAGGTTGAAGGCACGACTCTCGGGCTTATTGCAAAGGGACTGCCCGGCACAGTGCTCCGGCGCATTCCGGCCGCCAGTTTGGGCGCTGTCCGAAATGAAGAATTGGCGGAGCAAGTCGACGCTTGGCTTGCGGACGTTTCGGCCGTCCTGTCACGGGACGTCGTCGACCGGCCGCGTCCGGATCTGCTGGTTGAGCCAGGGAAGACTCTGGCGGCGCAGGCAGGCACGCTCTCGGCGCGGCGCGGCGTGGCGTGGGTGTCGGAGCTACCGCCGGGCTCGGCATCGTTCATGGGGCTGCTTGACGTCGGGCAGGACTTGCCAGAGCGGGATTCCGGCTACGGCGCGATTCCGCTCACACCAAGCCTCTGGCTGACAGTTACAGACAAGGTGGCAGTCTCGGCCCAGTCTTCCGAAGCTCTCGCCGACAAGGGCCTCTTGCTCGCTGCTTTGGCAAGCTTCCACGCCATGGGCTTTTCCTTGGAACGCCTCAATCGCAGGCTGGCGGTTGTCGATCAAGCGAACCTGGACTGGGCGCGGGCCACCAGTCGCCGAGTCGACGAAGATAGCGCCCGGCGCGGCCTGTTCAATCTCTATGATCTTCCGGTCGACGGCACTGAAGGCGAGGGCGATTCTCCACTGAAAGAGGCTCTGCGGATCATTGGTCGGCATCAGGGCATTGAATTCAAGTGGCCCGCGCGAGCGACCGCATCCGATGCGACCCGAGTCCTCGCCGAGGTGCTTGCCGCGTCGGGGGTGCGTGCGCGACGAGTGCGGCTTGACTCCGAGGATCGATGGTGGACCGGCGACAGCGGTCCGATGCTGGCGTTCCGGGCTGTCGACGGCCAGCCCGTTGCTCTCCTGCCGAGATCCTTCGGACGCTACCAACAGGTCGATCCCAACCAGAAGCGCAAGACAAGGGTGACGGCCAGTGTGTCCGAATCGTTGCGTACCGAAGCGTGGGTTTTCTACACGCCCCTAACCTCCGGTAGCGCCGCGCCGAGGGATCTTTTGCGCATTGCGCGCAACGGTGTCTCCGCCGATCTCGCGCGACTTGTGGCGAGCGGGCTGGCGGGCGGATTGGTCATGCTGTTGCCAGCAATAGCTGTCGGCATCGTCGCGGACGAGATGATTCCGAGTGGCGAGACCGATCTGTTGTACCCGATGACGGCTGCACTGGCGGCGTTCGCGGTCCTCGGGGCACTCTTGCACGTTTTCAGAGGTACTTCGTTGATGCGCCTGGACGGACGGGCGGTGTCGAGAATGGAAGCCGCTTTCTGGGACCGCATGCTCGGGCTCTCGCCGGCCTTCCTGCACCGCTATGCCGCAGGCGACCTTGCAATGCGGGGCATGACGTTCCAGAATCTCCGCGATGCCGTGCACGGTCTCGTCGGCAACTCTGTTCTTTCGGTTGCGTTCCTGTCCCCCGCGCTATTGGTCACCGTTTTCTACGACGCAGTGCTGGGTAGCGTAACCGTCGCATTCGGTCTGCTGTCCCTGGCAGTGGCTGTGGCGGTAGGCATGTGTCAGATCGCGCCCCATGGTCGCGTGATCCGCACTGTCCAGCGCCTGTCGGGTCGGTTGTTCCAGCTCATCAACGGTATTACCCAATTGCGAGTCGCCGGAGCGGAGGGCTCGGCGTTCGCAGCTTGGGCTCGAGACTATCGCGAGCAGAAGCACGCGGAGCTGCGAGTTGGCACCTTCGAACAGCATCTGCGGGCGTTCGGGGAGGCATTGCCCTTCCTTGCCGGTGCCGTACTGATCCTAGCGGCTACGTTTACGGACCGAGAAGGGTTCTCGGTCGGAGACTTTCTGGTCGTCTTCACCCTATTGCTGCTGTTCGAGTCGGCGGTGACCAGCCTTAGCTCATCCTTCAGCGCCGTTGCCGCTAGTGTCCCGGCCTTCAATCAGTTGCAGCCGCTCCTTTCCGAGTCTCCGGAAGTAGACGTCGACGGAGAGTCGGTCGACCATTTGGGAGGCGAGGTCGCGTTCGATCATGTCAGCTTTCGATACGATCCTGACGGTCCGCTATTGCTCGACGATGTGTCCATGCGAGCAGATCCCGGCGAGTTCGTCGCCATCACGGGCGAGTCGGGTTCGGGCAAGAGTACGCTTTTCAAGCTCGCGTTGGGCCTGCACCAGCCATCGTCTGGAGCGGTTTACTACGACGGCCGCGATCTCAAACATCTCAATATCAAACAATTGCGTCGCAAAGTCGGCGTGGTTCCGCAAGATGTGCAGCTGCATCCTGAAGACGTGTGGGACAACATCGTCGGCGACTACGAAGACGCAACTTCAGCAGAAGTATGGAATGCAGCCCAGATTGCGGCCGTGGATCGCGTGATCTCGGCCATGCCTATGAGCATGATGACGAACGTTGGCGCTAGGGCCAGCGTCATGTCGGGCGGTGAAAGCCAGCGAATCGTTGTCGCCCATGCTCTGATTCGGAATCCGCGTATCTTGTTTCTGGACGAAGCCACGAACTGGCTAGACAACGAGAGTCAGGCCGAGGTCATGAACAATCTCGCAGGCCTCACCGCCACGCGGATTGTCATTGCACACCGGCTCTCCACCTTGCGCCAGGCGGATCGGATCTATGTGATGAGTGCAGGAAGAGTGGTTCAGCAAGGGTCGTTCGCAGAACTGGAGGCAACAGAGGGCCCGTTTCAAGACCTTGTCCGCCGCCAATCGGCCTAGCTTACGGTCCGAGCCCTTGGCTCAGTCTTGTCATTGTCGGATTCCCTGATGCTCTGCACCCTCGGCACTGGGGTCAGCGTCCCCTTTCTGTTCCATTGCTGCCAATAGGCGCCAGAGGGCGTTGATCACGGTAGCAGTTGTATGGAGCCGGTACTGGTCCAGAAAGATTGTTTCCCAATGGGTTCGCTTCCGGTTCCCTGGAAGCCACAAGAGCGGGTTGAGACGCATCATGTGAGGATTCGGCATCAGCAGCGCGGCGGAAGAACTCCAGCTCCCGTCAGGTCTCTGTGCACTTGCCAGCCAGGTGCCGATACGCTCCTGAACGGGGCCCAACTCGCCGGCCATCACTAGCCCTCGCAGGGCAAAGCCAGTCGCGAAGGCTGATCCTTGGGGAAAGTGAGCCGTGCTCACCGCGCCGTCTCGCGCTCGGCGGGACAACCATTGCGCTGCGGCCTCCACGTTCTTCGCATATTCTGCGGAGCCATGGAGGCCCTCAATGCTGAGCGCCGTAGCGTATTCGGGATCGATGCACCAGTATCCTTGCCAAGAACCCGTTGACTGTTGAGCGAGGCTTAGCGCGCGGACTACTCTGTCCCGCCAAGGCAGGCCGATAAGCGAACTCGCTGCGCTCGTGACGCAAGGGTGGCCGCAGTACCAGCCGGGACTCTGCATCTCATAGTCCTCCCCGTATCTCTCGAGAAAGTCCTCGTGTATGTACATCGCGATGTGACCGTCCTCACACACGTGTTTGTGCAGGAATTCCAAGGTCTCTGACGAGATTCCGAATCCCAGTTGCTCTCCGAGCCGGGAGGCCCAGATGGTGGAGTCGGCGTCGAGTGCTGCGACGTCCGCGAAAGCCCATCGACCGCGATTGGCAGCCTGCTGGAGCCAAGCGTGGCTCCGCTCGGCCATCGGACGAGTGTTGCCGAGCGATATCTCCGACACCATGGTGCCCACATATGCAGTCACCCACATGTCGCTCTCGAAGGGAACGCTAAAGTCCTGCCAATGTCCGTCCGAGTGCTGATGATCTTCGAGGAAGCCCAGTCCGCGAGAAACGGCTGGCGTCAACTGGTCGATACTGCTCACGTTCTTGGTTCCTGCTCCTTCGCGCTGCCTCAGCGACACCTTCGGCTAGCCAGAAAGAGACTTCACCGCCCTTCGGGTCCGGCACATACTCCGAGAGTTTCAGATATTCTACCGTTCAACCGGGAGGCGGGGGAGCCTGGGCTCACAGTGGCAAAAGCCTGTTTCGAATCCCGTCCTGGACATCACTCTGCGGCCCGCCCTCGGCGGCGCAAGACTCTGCCCGGCTTTGCCGAGGACTAGTTGGCAGCAGGGAGGCACCGGGAGATGCCGGAAGCAATGGTGACGGCTAGGAAAAATGCGGCGAATCCCGACGACGATGCTCGGTGCCTGCCGATTCTGTCGCGACCGCCCCTCCGAGCCGCGCCCTGCGACTCCGCAAGGCGTGGAAGTGGGACCATGCGCCACGAGGCCGCCTCAATCAAGGCTCCTCTCGAAGAATGCGTCCGCTAGCTGCCGATGCCGGCTTACTTGGCGCGAGATATGCTGTGTAGTTCCAACCCTCGGGCCGCACGTATTCGCCGTTCTTGCGCGTGGACTCGATCTCGGCCTTCAGGCGGGCGGTGTTGGCCGGGTCGAGAAACGGATCCTCGGTTTCCACGCGCCATTGCTGGAGTCTAGCCTTCAGGCGCTCGAACGCGTCGTCGTGCGCGGGGTCCGATGCTAGGTTGCTGAACTCGTGCGGGTCGGCGGTGAGGTCGTACAACTCGTACTCCGGCGGTCTGCCCATGGCGTGGTATGCCATGCGCACTCGCTGCGGGGCGCGGCTGGTCGCTTGGCTCAGCTCCGCCTCGCTGAAGAATCTGCCGAGCGTGAAGGCATGGCCGGGGTTGACCGTGTTCGGCATCAGGTTGCGGATCAACTTGTACTGTTGGTCCCGGACCGTGCGCTGCGGGAAGTAGTTGTGGTTCGAGTGCAGGTGGAATTCGGTAAAAAGATACTCCCGCCACGGAGGGGTGCCTCCGGCAACCAGTGGACTCAGCGAGCGGCCTGCCAGCCCCGCGACCTCTCCGCCAGCAGACGCCTCTAGGAACGTTGGCATCAGGTCGAGCGTCGAGACCAGTTCCTCGCGGACTTGGCCAGCCTGCTGCAGGCCCGGCCAGCGCACGATCAGCGGAACGCGCACGCCGCCCTCGTAGGAGGTCCGCTTGCCGCGCAGCAGGTCCGCGCCGTGATCGCCGAGATAGACGACGAGGGTGTTTTCGCGCTTTCCCGAATCGATCAAGACCTGCAGCAGGTCCCCGATATACCTGTCCAGTCTGTTGATGGAGTTGTAGTAGTTGGCCGTTTGCTCGCGCAGCTCGGGCGAATCGAGCCCCATGTACTCCAGGGGCTCGACATCCGCCGCCCGCAGCGGCTGCTCTGGGATGCCGTCGACCTGGCGCAGGAACGGCCGGTGGGCGTCAGGGTAGTTGACGGACAGAAAGAAGGGCTGCTCCGCCTGTTCCATGAACTCGGCCGCGAACGCAGCGTAGCGCCCCATGCCCTCGCGCTGGAAGTTGGCTGAGGGGATCCTGGAGAAATCGAATGGGAACGCCTCGGCAGGATTGATGTGCAGCTTGCCGATGATACCGGTGCGGTAACCGGCTTCCTTCAGGCTGCGCACGATGTTGGGCGTGTCTCTGCGGTACAGGCCGAACTTCCACGTGGCTAGCCCGATCTGGCCGTTCTGGTGGGGATACAGCCCAGTCAGAAAGGCCGCCCGCGACTGGCTGCAGCCCGCCTGTGGCACGTAGGCGTTCTGGAAGAGCACTCCGCTCGCTGCCAGCGCGTCGAGGTTCGGCGTCGACACGTACGGTTCGCCGTACGCGCCGATTTCAGGCCCGTTGTCTTCGGAGACTATGAGCAGGATGTTGGGCTTGGTTCCCAGGGCCGACTGGTCGGCTTGGTCGGGAATGGAGCAGCTCGCGAGCGCGATAAGAGCGGCCGTTGTGACGCAGATGCGGGGTGTTGTCATTGCTGAACGATTACGGCACCTGGCAGGCGCGTCGCCATCTGGTCAGACATGCAGGCGAGGCTAGTGCAGGAGAGCGTGACACAAGCGATCCTTCCAATGCTGGAAACCGATCTCTGGCTGCGGTCCATTCCAGCACCCGGATCTTGCGATCCCGGCTGCTGCCGCTGCCGCAACCAAAACCCATGCTATTCCCCAAAGCAGTCATCGCGCCACCGGTGTGTCGGTGCCGGGCCTGCTATCTCACCGGCTCGGCCTCGACCATTACCTGCTCGGGCCCTCGCAGCACTGCTTGCTTCCGGGCCCTCGGCTCTGCGACCAAGCGCATCGAAGAATACCGCTCTAGCAGGGTTGAGAACGCGATCTTAGCTTCCATGACAGCTAGCGGAGCGCCGAGGCAATAGTGGATTCCGCGCCCAAAAGAGAGGTGGCTTGTGCGTTGCCGTCCGATGTCGAAGCGATCGGGATCCGGGAACGCTTCGGGATCCCGGTTCGCCGCTCCGATCGCGCTGATGACGATGTGTCCGGGTCGGATTTCGCGCCCTCCGATCTCGACCGGGCTGAGGCACAGCCGCCCGTCTAGTTGTACCGGGGCGTCGTAACGCAGGAACTCCTGGACGGCTGAGTCGAGCATATCCGGATGGTCTCGCAGGCGCCGCATCTGGTCGGGATGCCGCAGCAAGGCGAGGGTACCGTTGCCGATCAGGTTGCGCGTGGTCTCGTTGCCCGCCACCAGCAACAAGGTGAGCGTGTTGATCAGTTCCCTGTGGGTCAGCTTCTCACCTTCTTCCTCAGCCGCGATGAGGGCGCTGATCATGTCGTCTTGAGGCTTGCGGCGGCGCAACTCTATGATTTCCTCGAAGTAGTCCTGCAATGCTACGGTGTTGTGCCGCATGAACTTGATCTGCTTTGCAGTAAGGACCGGCTCAACGCTCAGCGCGATTCCGTTCGACCACTCTTCGAAGCGGTCCATGTCCTCTGGTGGGACGCCCAGCATCTCAGCAATGACCGTGATGGGCAGTGGGTAAGCGAACTGGCCGATCAAGTCGAAGCGTTCCTGGCCGGCGAGTGAGTCAAGGAGTCTTGCCACCAAGCGCTCGACCCTTGGGCGGAGATTCGCCACAGCGGCGGGCGTGAACGCCTGGGAAACTAGCCCGCGCAGCCTCGTGTGGTCGGGCGGGTCGCAATCGAGCAGGCTTTCTAGCCGCTCGTCCAACACCCGTGTGCGGTTCGAGAACGTCCCGTGGTCGCGCAACACCGAATCGACGTCGCGATAGCGCGTGACAAGCCAGCCGTCGATGATCCGCGTGCGATGCACCGGATCTCTCGTGCGCATCCTTTCGTAAAACCCATACGGGTCAATCTGCATCTGCGCCGAGGTCGGGTTGAAGCCGCTGCCAGATTCTACGTACTCCCATGCCAGCTTGGCTGCAAACCCGAGCGGTTCAATAAGTTGCCGCAATGATCGCGAAAGAGCCTTCATGGATTCACCATCCCCTGCCGCCCAGACGCTCCATTGAGAACGCCGGCTCGCAGGCCAAACAGTATTCTACGAGTGCAGCAACGGCGCAGGATTCTCGGCCAGACGTTGTCGAGACCGCGATCGAGTTGGGCACGCAGATCCCTAGAATCAGATGGGCATGACCACCCACAGCATCATGACGAATTCCGAAGTCCAGGCTTTGGCCCGGCGACAACTGCATGACTACGACGCAAGGAAGCCAGGCATGGCGTTCGCCGAGCCCGCCTTCCACTTAGCTCTGGACGATGCTTACCGCGTGCAGATCGAGACTGCACAGATGAGGGTACTGCGAGGAGAGGCCGTTGCAGGATACAAGATCGGTTGCGTGAGTGCGGCTGTCCGCCGCCAGCTTGGGACTGAACACGCGGTGTTCGGGCACCTGTTTGCGAGCGAAATCCGTGCCAGTCCTGCGAAGCTCAGCGCCGACGAGTTCTGCTGCCTCGCCATTGAGGGCGAGTTGGCGCTGATATTGGACGCCGATATCGACGACGTCGAAGAGTTCCGCGAGGGTCCGATGCGGTTCGTGCGCTCGGTGTTTCCCGTGATCGAACTCCACCACTACATCTTCCGGGGGCCGAGTCCTTCGGCCGCCGAAATCGTCGCGAATAATGCTCTGCAGGCCGGGATTGTGATGCCAACAGAACGGACGCCGGCCGGATCGGGCGAGCCAGTCGAGTTGACGGTGAAGATCAGCGATCACATCGACGAAACGGCGGAAGTGAATCCACTGGAGACTGTTCACGAACTGGCCACGCGGCTGGGGGCCTTTGGCATCGAACCTAGAGAGGGCGAAATCTTGCTGACAGGCTCGCCGCTGCCACTCTATCGAGTGAGCCTGGGTGATCGCGTCCGAGTCGAATGCGGCGGTGTACTCGCGGTGGACGCCGTAGTCGCCTGAATCGCCGGCACGAGTGGCCGTCATCCCAGCAAGATCAGCTTGCGGCTGTTGCCGGCCCAGGCGGGGTTTCCCGCTTCGCTCCCAGCGCCTGCAGCACCCGCCGCACTGGAGAGCCAAGTGGTGAATGTGTCGGCGGACGAGCGGGTGCGAGGGAGCTATTGCGCCCCAAAGGCCAATCCCTGTGCGATAGTCAGGGCACGGGGCCGACGTGCTTCAGGCGGGACCGGAGGTAGGTCTCGTGCCAAGTAGTAGTCCCCAGCGAGGATCTCTGCCAAGAGAACGCTTTGCTTGGGGTAGGTCGCCACCGTGGCTTCGAGGACCCACAGCAATTCCAAGAGCTCAGTAGTGAAAGCAGAAGTCCAACTATTCGGGCAAATCTCATTCAAGGGAGATGATTTGCGACGCTCGCTCCTCTTTATTCGGTAGCCTATCCACGACTTTACCACGCGCATGCCGGAAACCTCGAATTCGAACACTTCCGGAGGTACCGGCTGGAATTGTCCGGAACCAACGTGGAGGGTCTGGGTGTCGGGGTCGTAACGGTAGTAGTCCGGATAGGATTCCGACCCACTCGGTACCGCCACCACACATCTCGAGGAGCCGGGCTGCACTTGGCGAGGTGACATGCCAGTCGGCACGAAACGCTCGCCGTACGTGTGGAGCCAGAGCAAGCGAGCGCCAACGCGTCGGGCCTTTTCGAATAGGTTGTGATCCTTGGTGATTGGCACTCGGAGTTCTCTCGCAAGCAACTGTTTGGAGAAGGTTGCAACGTACGCAGGGTGTGCTAGGGTTCCATAGAGATAGGCAACGAAGTCCTCAGGAGTGACGCCTGTCTCGAACCTTCGAGCGAGTTCTTCCAGCAGACTGGGCAGCACGTTCGGATCGGAGGTGTCAGCGGAACGGTACAAGGGAATCGTGTCCTTTGCTCCGCGCCCGGAAAAATGGTGCAAGTCTGGAACGAAGGCGGAGGCGGTCAGCGCTGGGCCGCCTGCGAGCTTATCTGTAAGCAGACTCGAGAGGTAGACTTGATGGGCTCCGTAAGAGCGCCAAAGGGCTGGACGCGGTCTCGACATCAGCCGGACGTCCGAAATGATGTATTGACGGTCGAATGACCGGTGAGCGTATCGTTGCAGACGAGGCACTATCGAGTCTTCGGCTAGAAGAGCGATGGGTGTCGGATCGTGGCCCGGCGCGATCGCGGATTCGTACGTGCCGTCGATCTTGCGATCATTCGTCTCGCGAAATGCTATGCGACGGTCCTCAGCAGCGAGCAGCGCTCGCCACCGCCGGCGCAAGGTGTCTTCATCAGGAGCGATTGGCCAGGTTCGCTTCAGTTGTGTGCCGGAGTGTTGCCATGGCATCAAGTCGGTCAGCAACGGCCAGTGATGGTAGATGCCCGACGAGGGCTCACGTGAGATGCCCTGTTGAGCCGATTCATGCTGCGATACCGTCGTGGGGCGGAACGGGGCCTGCCAATCATTCGGACATACATCCCAATCCACGCTATCGAAACACTTCACCCCATCTAGGGCTGCCAACTTCGCTTCGCGGGATCCCTGAATCCGTGCATATAGCACTCGCGCGGGCCGGGCCGTGTCCTTAGGTCCCGTCCTTACGGCTACGGCGATCGCAACCGGCGTCCGGATCGCGAAGACGTTCTCCTCGCGCGGTTCGGCATGCCCCTCGCCGCCCAAGTCTAGGATCCACACGTTGTCGCAAAGACGCCGCAGGTGCTCCCGCATGCCGCAGAAAGCGGGCCCGGAAAGATAGCTTGATGCGCTGATGAAGCTCACCACGCCTGGGCCGCCAGAGGATTCGTGCTCGAAGACCTTCCACAAGGCCCAGCGCCAGAAGTAGACGTACAAGTTGTATAGGTTCTTGATGTGAACGCTTTGCCCGGACGCCTTCGCCGGCGAAATAAATGCCTCTAGGATTGGCTTGCGCGCATCGCCTGAATCCCCCCAACGCACCCAGCCGCCGGTGCGGGCCTTGTTCGTCGCCGATCCGGCTTCGTGGCGATCATAGGGCGGGTTGCCCAAGCAGACGAGTACTGGAGTCTGACTCTTGACTTCGAGAGCCTTGGCTCTCTGGTCCGAAATCGGGCGCAGATACAACGGCAGCTGTAGTGGCTTAGCGTGCGGGCTTTCCAGCGTGTCGCTCAGATAGATGTGAGGGCCGCCTTCATGGGACAGCGTTGCTCCCTGATCGCCCAGTGCTCGGCTCACCCTTAGCTCGGCGACCGCGTACGGTCCGGTCATCAGTTCAAAGCCGGAGATCTGTTCTGCGAGCACGTCGGCGACGCCCGGGACCGCACCCGGACCCTGGGTCTCTCGCGCCCTTGTAAGGGTTTGGGAGATGACTCCTAGCAGGTAGGTCCCAGTCCCCACTGCGGGATCAAGCGTAAATACATCTTTCGCTGCAAAGCCCATCTTTTTCCCTAGTCTTCCGACTAGCAGATCGTCGACCAGTCGGACCTGGGCGCGGACGATCTCGACTGGTGTGTAGTAGACACCCGTGTCTTTCCGTAACTTGGGATCGTAGGCGGCAAGGAAGTCCTCGTAGAAGTAGAGCCAAGGATCGCCCTCGGTCGACAGCGAACCCGTGGGCACCACTCCCACCACTCGCAACAACAAGTTGAGGGAGGCGGTCAGCGACCCGCATGCGTCGGGGTAGTCCAGCACATCTGTCAGCACTTGCAGGGCGCGCGAGAGGAGGCTGTTTCTCGTGGTCAAGCTGGTTTGCGCCGAGTTGAGCGTTAGGGGATCGGCACCCTCGCTACGCCCCAACAACAGTGCGAAGGTCACAGTTTGCGCATAGGCGTCGGAGAACTCGCTGTCCGAAGCATCGGGAAAGAGCAGCTGCCGCCAGTCGAGCTTCAGCCTCACGAGCGGTGAGTGCTCGTCCTTCAATGACTGGGCCACATCCTCTCGGAGCATGCGGCAGAGCGGGGCGAGTTGCTCCGCGAAGGTCCTCAGGTCAAGCCTGCCGGACTTGTCTGCGGGGAATACCGGCTCCCAAGCGAGGAAGTCCCTCAGTAAGCTCTCAACCGCTGAGGCATCTTGGCCTGACACCGCTCTGCGGCCGTCCTCCGCCACACTTCTCGAAATCCGCACCAAGGTTCCTTGGCGGGTCCCGTCACGGTAGAGAGCCCACTCGTTGCCGTCGGTATAGAGGATGTTCGGAACAGCCGCGAAGCGCTTAAACTGCCTTAGGTCATGGCCGTGGAATGCCGCGCTATTCGCCCCCTTGCCGGGTGCTTTGAGTTCGACGTATCCGGCCAAGAGCCCGTCCACATGGACGGCATAGTCGGGGGATCCAAGGCTGTCTGGAAGAGCCACTTCCCCAGTGCAGACGACCTGTCTGCCGATAATCTCGCCGCACTCGCCAATCAGCGCTTCAAACGGAGCGCGTAGTTGATCTTCCGGCTCTCCTGACACAATCTGAGCAGTCTTCCGGGTGACTGCTGCAGCGAATTCGCGCAGCGGTCGCAGGAACTGACTCGGTTTGCCTAATGGCAACGATAACCTCCCCTCCAGATTGCCCACTGCAATGGCAAGCGTGAAGTGTGCAATGGATCCGGTCTGGGGGCATCTAGCTCTAGGGATAGCTGCGACCGATACCTACTGTGCTTGGAGGCCCGGACCCGAAGTCCAACCCAACTGACTGTCCGATCATCACGAACGCCGTTCGGGCTCGTCTCCATGAGGGTTTCCAAGCGGTCAGAAATAAACGACCGTCCAGTTGATATTCTAGCATGCCTGATTTGACTGAATAATATTCGGAATCTATTCGAGTAAAATAGATTTCCCACCTATTAACCAGTCGTGTCAATAGTCGAGGAGATAGTTGAACTTGATGAAGAATGCGTGCGTCTCAAGCCGCCGTTCGACGCTGTGCGGATCGATGTAGTCGCGCATCAGCATGCCGGTGTTGTAGACCACGAACAGCCCCGTGCTGGAAGTTGACAGCAGCCCCAAGCGGAGGTTATGCGACATCTGATTGGTCCGATTGCTGTACTGGCTCAGAGTCTGGAAGTAGCTCTTGGGCGTGATCGACCAGTTGAACCGCAGGCTGGCTAGGTCCGTGTTGAAGGCCCCTACCGGCAGGTCGATCATGTTGCGAGCCCAGGTTAGCGTCCAAGTCAGGTTCTGCCCCTTGCGTACACCGCCAGTGAGGCTGAAGGCGGTGATGTCGCCGGAATAAAAGCTGCCCTTCGCGACGCTGCCGCCGCCGAAAGCGACCGCGCTGGGGTCGCTCTGGAAATTCGCGATCGTCTCGCCGAACTGGTAGGCTCCCTCGGGCACTTTGATGCCGGGGAACACGGCGAACGGCCGCCGCAGCAGCTCGAAGTTGCGGTTATAGGCAATTCCTAGCCGTCCGCCGTTCTGGAGCCGCGAGTCGAAGTGGTAGTGCTCGAACCCGGACTCTTTTTCGTTCGTTCCCAGCGTGTACCAGTTCTGGACGAACGCATGCGGCTCGATCGTGCGCCATGCACCCTTCTTCGGGTAGTAAGTATAGCGATATGAAGCACTTGGTTTGCGAAACCTCACGCGACGAACAAATCCGACCTCGGGATTGAAATTCTCCCCCACCTCCAAGTAGCTGACACTGATCCGGTGTATCGCATCGTCGTAGTCAAAGCGGCTGGAATAGGCATGGGAGCTGCCTTCTAGCCCGGGAGACTGCGTGCCGGCGACGTAGTTGAACCAGTTCCCGTACTTGCCGATCCCGATGTTGGCGTCTGCGCCGAAGGTCCGGTTGTACGCGCGGACTCCCTCGACGCTTCCTGCGGTCTGCCGGTTCACCGCGATGATTCCGATGGAACTGCGGTTCGGCAGTTCGCGGCTGACCCGGCCGACTGCATAGTTGTTGGCCGGAGTGCGGCCCTCGATGTCCCGGGTCTGCATGTTCAGCAGGCCGACTTGGTACTTGCCCATCTTGCCGCTCACACGCGCGCCAGCGTCGATCGGCACCTGCTGGCGGTTCTCGTCCAGTCCGATCCGGCGGGAGAAGAAGATCTCGACCTCGCGCGGAGTGCCGAACTCGAAGAAGCCGGAGTTCTCGAGGAAAAAGGGCCGTTTCTCAGGGAAGAACAGGTCGAAGCGGGTCAGGTTGATCTGCACGTCGTCGACTTCCACCTGCGCAAAATCCGTGTTGAGCGTGCCATCCAGTGTCAAGCCCGGCGTGAGGCTGTACTTGAGGTCGAGGCCGCCATTGAGCTTGCGCTCCGTCCGGCCCTCGTCCAAGCGGAAGTCTTGCGAGAAACCGCTGATCACGTAGGGCAGGAGCTTGAGGTTGCGATGGGACTTGGCCTCGATCCCACGCAGTTTCCCGGCGATCTCGATCTGCGTGAACTCGAACGCCCGCGACACCGGAGACCAGAATGAGAGTTCGTTGCGGCGGCGGATGTTGCGCGAGAAGTTCAGGCCCCACGTCTGGTCCGCTCCGGGACGGTATCGCAGAGTCCTGAAGGGAATGGCTACCTCGCTCTCCCAGCCGCGTTCGGTCACTTGCGAACGGACTCTCCAGACGGCATCCCAGTTGAGGTTGAAAGCTGCCGCCCCAGCTCGCTGAGCGCCTCCCCCGCCGGCTCCGCCGGCTCTGGCTGGCCCCCCGGCCGAGCCTCGGGTCTGTCCAGCCTTGGTCACTTGGGCATCGAACTCGATCCCGGTCGGGCTGGTGCCGAACACGAAGGCGTTCTGACCATCGTTGTAGGCGTCGATCAGAATCTGAATGGAGTCCGTGTCGATCAAGCTGCCGTCGCGCCGGTTCTGCGTGACCACGATGTTCTCTGGTTCGCGGTCGAAACAGATGATCCCGAAGTAGAGACTGGAATCGTCAAACGCAACGCGAACTTCCGTGCGTTCGGTTGACGGTGCACCCTCGTCAGGGTTTTGCTGGATGAACCCGGTGGCGGGAGCGATTGTGTCCCACAGCGCGTCGTCGACCAGACCATCGATCTCCGGTGCCTGCTCTACCCGGGCTGCTCCGATGGTCGGCACCTCGGTGGGCCGGTCCTGGGCTAGTGCCGGGCATATGCCTAGGACGGCGGCAAGAATCGTGCAGGTCTTCAGAGTCCAGGCTGGAGCTTGCTGGCAGCGCGTTTGGATCGGGCGGAGTTGCACAACGCAGCGAAGCCTCCAATCGTCGCACAGGTAGTCGGATTCGCCGCGGACGGTCCCCGGCGTGCACTGGGCGAGATCAGGCACCATCGACCGTTCCTGGGGCTCGTTGCAATGCGTTTGCCCTGTGTTCCTTCCGGCGCGGCTACCCGCCGAAGTGGCGTGCTAGGAATTCGGTAAACACGCGCGTGGTCTCGTCCCCGTGGACGCCCAGGTAGGTGTCAAGCGGCGAGTGTGCGCGCCCCTCGCCTTCATGGACGACGGCTTCGATCCCGGCTTCGCTGAATCTTGCTTGTAACGGCAGCACTTGCTCGTGCATCGTCGGCCGCCCGGAAGAGACTAGCAACAGGAACGGCGGGATGTCCTTGTCGGCTTCGACGTGATGCCAGGGCGAAACCGGCATCCATGCTTCGCGGTCAGCACCGAACGCATTGGTGTGGGCATTGAGAGCGTGCTTCATCTGCAGCGGCACGTTGTACATCGCGGTATCGATCGCAACGATGCTGTTCAGATCCGCCAGCGCCGCTCCGGCCGCCTCCATGAATGCCTCGTTGGTGCCGACCGCCGATACCAAGTGTGCTCCTGCCGAATGGCCGACCAGCGCAAGGCGCGAACCATCCCCGCCATACTTGGCAGCATGGCGCTTGAGCCATGCCGCGGCCGTGGCTACGTCCTGCGCCATCTCGGCTAGGCTTGCGGTCGGCCGGAAGCGGTAGTTCATCGACGCGAACAGGTATCCTTCCGGCACCAAGGCCGCCGGCTTAAACAGTGCCCGCGCTTTGTCGCCGCGCACCCACGATCCACCATGCACATAGAGGACCACGGGTGCTCCCGTCAATCCTTCCCGAAGGTATAGATCCAGGCTTTGGCGCTGAGGATCAACCCCGGGCTTGCTGTCATAGCCAACGTCGGCGATGCGGATGACGCCCCGCTCTTCGCGCACTTCCCGCGAGTCCCGGAGAGCGCGACGGTAGTTCAAGGCAGCGTCCGGAGTGTCGTATGCGCGGAGCGTCGAATTGGGCCAGTAGCCGAACGGCTCCATGCCACGCTCGGCGTGGCTCGCAGCCGCACGCTCGCGCTGGCGCGTCACGGACGGCTCGGGATCTGCGGGTTGGGCTAGGAAACGGGCCAAGAAGCGGAACCGGTTGCGGGAACGCTCCATGATCGTGCCTCCGATATGGTCCGCCCAGCGCACGAGGCGGAATTCGTGCCGGAGGCGGTGCCGCCACAGCAGGCGGTGCAAGAAATCGACTCCCTCCGCGAAGCCAAAGAAATCCTCGTCTCCCACTTCGATGTAGATTGCCGAGTCCCGCAGCTGCTCCGGCGCGTTTTGCACGATCGATGCGAGATTTTCCTGCTGGAAGCGTTCGGGATCGAACGGGTCTCCGAACAGCGCGGCGATGCGACCGGGTGTGCGGATCTTGTTGCGGTCCGGAACTGCATCCCAAGTTAAGCCCGGCCATGCGCCTGGCTCCATGGCGGCCAAAGCCCCGAACGTCTCCGGGTACTTGAAGCCAAGCCGGAGACTGCCGAAGCCCCCCATCGAGATGCCCGTCACCATCGTAGACTCGCGAGCCGTACTGGCCCGGAATGTGTCCCGCAGGTGCGGCAAGAACTCGGTCATGATGAACGACTCCCAGCGGTTCTTGCCGTCATAGCCGTCCATGTAGATCGAGCCGGTGGCCACCGATGGCACGGCTACGACCATCTCGGGCAGTTCCCTTGCGGTCCACATGGCTTGGATCTGGGGTTGGAACCGTGCTATCTGCTCACGGTCTCCTCCGGCGCCATGGAGCATCAGCAAGAGCGGTAGCTCGGCGCCGTTGCTGTCATAACTGTCCGGCAGAAGCACAGCGTATTCGACACTGCCCGCCTCGACTAACTCGGTCTGTAACGATTCCCTGATGATCTCCGCACCCTGCAGTGCTGCCGCTGCGCATAAGGTGGCGACGGTGAGCGCCAAAGCGAGTCGAACGTTCATTGAAGCGTGGTTCTCCATGTGAAACCGTGCACCATGCAGGGGGAATACCAATACTCGCATAGCCGGCCGACGCTGCCGGTGCTCGTCGAGCGATGCATCCAAGCAGGGCTTGCGTTGCTCGCCAGCAATTGTTATATTTGTATATAACTGCCGAGGATTCTATGCATACCACAACCCTACGTAAGGTCGGCGGTTCCGTCATGCTCGCCGTTCCCCCGGCCATTCTGGATCTCCTTAGCCTCGCGGTTGGGGCCAAAGTGGACATCGGCGTGGAGAGCGGTCGCATGATTGTGAAGCCCAGAGAGCGACCAAAGTACACACTAGACGAGCTTCTGGCGCAGCGCGAGGAGACCGATACTCCTTCTACCGACGATCGCGCCTGGCTTGAGGCTAAGCCGGTTGGCAGAGAGCTTCTATAGTGGAGCGAGGCGATATCTGGCTCGTCAGCCTCGACCCTATCTCCGGCCATGAACAGCAGGGCACCCGCCCGGTCTTGGTCGTTTCCCCTTTCGCTTTCAACGAGCTGACCGGAACTCCGATCGTTGTGCCGATCACCACAGGCGGTCGCTTCGCGCGCCGGCATGGATTTGCAGTATCGCTCGATGAGGCGGGCATTCGAACGAAGGGTGTAGTCCGTTGCGACCAACCTCGTGCCCTCGATCTCGCCGCTCGCAATGGGAGGTGTGTCGACACTGCACCTGAGAACATCGTGGACGAGGTGATTGCTCGGCTCGCCACCCTGTTTGAATAGGTAGTATGGACCGTCGTTGACCCAATTCAGACGCCGCTCGTGTGCTTGGATGCACTCCCGAACTGAGCACCGGTCAACCTCCGCGTCCAGTTCCGGTTCCAAGCCCCCCCAAAGGCCGCGCTCGGGCACCTGCTCCAAGCGCCTCAGTGCTGTGCGGGTGGCAGCTTGCAGGTAGCACCGAGGAACCACTAGCTCCTTGCGCAGCCCATCTTCTCAGGCCCGCACGACCCGCACGCAGGGTCCGACCCGTGCCGCCTGCAGTGCTACGTTGATTCCTCGGCTCTGGTGGGGGCAGAGTGGCCAGCCCGGGATCGGAATTGCTAGCCCGGATATCTCAGTGCGCCGTGGAAAGGCGCGTTTTCCTAGTGAGTGCGA
>JAPPMG010000051.1 GCA_028819215.1 Bryobacterales bacterium | reverse complement strand
TAGCTTGGCGCACCCCCACCCCGTGCACCACCTGCACATCCGGCTGCAGCCAGACCTGGTTGTTGCCACGCCGGTAGTACACCCTTAGCTCCATCGCCACCAGCACCTCCGCGCGCTCCCGGAAGTGCTGGCGCAAGGCCCCGGCGGCCTGCTCGACGGCGTCGCCGTGAGAGGTGCTCTGCGCGACCCACTGGCCTTCGGGGTACTCGACCTCGTCGGCCTGCCGCACCTCGGCGGCGACATCCGCCGCTGGAGCTGCGGGAACAGGCGTGTCTGTGGTAGTGCTGGTTGACATTTGGACCCGCTGCGCGTGGCGCACGTCCCGTGCCAATGATTGTACAGCCGCTGCGGGTTGCACCGGCCTCGACGACGCCCATCGGCAATGCTCGCTCAGGCCTCGAAACTTGACTCGATTGGCGACTCTACGCCGGGACAACGAGTCTAGGGAGCACGGCGATCTCGAGCGTCGCGACGATGTAAGCGGAATGCCACGGATGATAACAATCTGTTGTAGGATGTTATCATGATTCGGACGCAAATCAGTCTTTCCGTAGAGGACTACAACGCCGCCAAGCAGGAAGCCGCCCGACTCGGCATTTCATTGGCCGAGCTGTTTCGTCGCTCGCTGCGCGCAATGATCCCGCCGGACGACTCGAAGCCGTGGATGCGCTACGCCGGCATGGTCGAGACAGGAGATCCCGATTCGAGCCAGCGCGTTGACGAAATCGTTTATGCCACAAAGCCCTGAAGCATACGTGGATACGTCTGCGCTGATCGCATTTGCCGATCGCTCGGACACTTGGCACGCGCTCTTCAGGCGGCTTTTTTCGGATCCACCTCGACTGATCACGAGTCCGCTTGTCGTAGCAGAAGGACACGGCTGGTTCCTGAAGCGCTATGACCGCGCGAAGGCGCTGCAGTTCCTTGCGATGGTTGAATCCATCGACGCCTTACGTCTGATCCCAACAGAGGCAGGCGACATCGAAGCAGCGACCAAACTGATGCGTCGTTTCTCGGATCAAGACCTGACCCTTGTCGACGCTGTCGGCCTGCATGCCATGGACGCGCGAAAGACTCGGGTGTGCTGGTCGACCGATCGCCATCTCGGGATCACCGGAGCGAAACTCGCGATTCACGTCCGGTGACCTGATCTCTAGCCGGAATTTCACAGGGTTCGATTAGTCGGCAACCCGCAATAGGCAAGTCGTCAATGGGCATCGGAAGTGGCACACTTCCGGGGGTCTCGAGGTAGGCACACAGCACCCCACCGGGCCGAAACGCTTGCGATCGCGCACCGTGCGGCAACTCGGCGGTGCTCAGCAGCGTTCGGCTGCACCAGCTACTGTTCCGTCCCCTCAAGTGTCGGGAAACGGGGCGCGGGAGTCCGACGCAGCGCGACACCGGCACCCAAGGCGCAGTCTCCCGGCAAACTCTATCGTGGAAATCGGCACTCTCTGGCGCTTGCCCGCGTGCCCAAAGCTCGCTGTCACGTACAGCATGGTGCTGCCCAAGGCGAACCGGGTAAGTCTGGTCGGGCACACGGGTTGGCCGCGACGGTGTGCATTCTGTCCATGCATTCCCGCTGATGCGTGGCTGAGTTGGCCGGGGCCGCCGAGATATGAGCGTGTGGGCCATTGTGTGAGAATTCACACAATGGCAACCAACCTCGGCATCGATCCAGACCTGCTGGAAAGAGACCTCGCGATCGGGGGCGAACGGACCAAGAAAGCTACGGTCAACCGTGCGTTGCAAGAGTTCATCGCTCGCCGGAGTCAAGCGCGGCTACTCGAATTGTTTGGAACTCTGGATTGGGAGGCCGACTACGACTACAAGAGCGAGCGGAGCCGCGAATGAACCCATTCGCGGAAATAAAGGCATGGTGCTTGGCGTTGAGGCGCGATTCACCGGCAGGAGTTCCCGAAGTGACGTGCCTGCGGGATGCGCCCTTTGGAGACAAGGGGCTGTATGAACAGGCTTAGTCCTCTGGGAATGTGACGAGGACCGTACACTTACGCATCTAGATCACAGGGTCATGGAAGCCGTCGATCTTGGCCAACTCCTACCGCTGCACCAGCACACAGTCTTCAGCGGCGCAGAAGCTGTCCAAGCGGGACTTGTCCACGCGTTTGATTCGTTGGGGGGCGGAATTCGCGAAGGGCGGCACCGGGCCCGGGGCGCGACCGAGGCTCGATACGACAGCCCACGGGACCCGAACACTGGCGTTCGCGCACAGCGCGGGGCGATCAGTGCCATGCTGAAAGGTCTGCCCAGCCGCTTCGGGCAGCACTGCAGCCGACAAAGCAGCACTGCACGGATTGACGGAGAACTGCGTCCTATGTTGAGGGACCAGAGAACCCATGGACACGCGAGCCATGCCATGCTTCGGACCGGGGCTGATGGCGGTTGAACGGCACGATCGCCTCGCCCCGGGCACGGAAGCAGAGGCAGCTCCTGGCGGCGACGCCCTCGAAACGCACATGCGGCGGATGTTCCGGTTGATCTACCGGATCGTCGGCAACGTACCCGACGCGCAAGACCTGACCCAAGATGCGTTGCTCAAGGCGCTCGGACGCCGCGAGCAGCTCAAGGACGACCGCAAGGCGGTCCAGTGGCTGAACCGCATCGCGGTCAACACCGCGCTAGACTTCGTGCGCAAGCGGAGTCGCGTTGCTTTCGAAGAGATCGAAGCCGCGCCTCCGGCCACTGTGGCGAGCCCGGAGCAAGAGACCCTGCGGGCTGAGACGCGGACGTGGATCGAGGCCGGGCTGAAGTTGTTGTCCGAGCGCGAGCGCACCGCACTGCTGCTGCGGGATGTCGAACAGATGCCGGCCGCGGAGGTTGCCCAAGTGATGGGCTGCTCCACGGCCACAGTGCGCTCTCACATCGCGAACGCGCGCGTCAAGTTCAGGCGCTACCGGGAGGAAACTGGGCAATGAGCGATTCTCGGCGTCATCTCGACGAGCACACCATGGCCCTGCATGCGGGGGGCGATCTGGGGCGCCTGAGGCGATGGCTAGTCGATCGCCATCTGGCGCGCTGCCCGCAGTGCAAGGCCGCAGTCAGCGACTACTCTGGAGTGCTGGACGAGCTTGCACAGGCGCGCCCGGTGCCTGAGATCGATTTCGATGCACTGGCCCACAACGTGCGGGTCGCCGCCGCGCAATCGCGCCCGATCCGCGGCCCACAGACTGGCTGGCGCTGGCGGGCCGCGGCCGGAGCTGGCCTCGCCGCGGTGGCCCTTGGAATTCTCGTGCTGATTCCGAATTCCGACGACTCCGAGGCAGATTCCACGCTGGTCGCCACTTCGATCCCCACGGTGCCCGAACAGATGGGCCCTTGGGATGGTGACGATGTGCAACTGACCAGCACTGGCAGCTTGCGCGTGCAAGCCTTTCACTCAGGCTCGGGCGCGCTGACAATCACCGACTACTACGCACCATGAAATCCCTGAAGCTCCATCTCGCATTTGCCTTCGCGGCTTTGGCGGTCGCCTCGGCAGCCCAATCCGCGCGGGCACAGGTGCCACAGGTCGCGGTCGACATCCCGGACGGAGTGCCACTGCGGGTCGCCGCACAGGACTTCTCCGACAGCGAGTTCGAAGTGCGGGGTGGAGCGATCGTGATCCACCTGTCCGGCTCGCTCCACTTCAGGCACGACGGCGCGGAACCGGTACGCGCAATCGCCTTGCGCGTCGCGGCCGGCGAGGAGACGCTCGGCGGCCGCGCCACGGTGACGATGCCGAGCTTGCATGCGACCAGCGGCGAGAGCTTTGAGGTGCCGTTCAACCTGCGCTTGGTGCGCCCGCTGTCGGCGGGCCAAGGTCCCGCGGTTCGAATCGAGCCCGATGCGGTTCTGTTTGCCTCGCTGGCCGCCGTCGGGCCAGACCGGCTTGATTCGATTCGCAAGCTGACAGTGCTAGAGATGGAGGCGCGGCGCGACCGGGAACACTTCCTAGCCCTGTGGCAGCGCGGGGGCAAGCCGGCTTTGACCGCGGCCATGCAGGCTAGCCTGCGGCGCCAGGCTGCGCGACCACGTCTCGAAGTTCGCCTGGCGGGCCAAGGGCCTGCCACGGTCGCGGCCTCCGAGCCGATCCGCGAGATGGAGATCGCAGTCGTGAACCAGCCCGACGCCCCGCTGATCCTAGAGTCGGGGTCTGCTCGCGTGCGCGGATCGATCTCTGACGCCCCGCAGTTTCTCCTGCGCAGCCGCGGCGGACGGGCCGTGCGGCACTTTGACATCGGCTGGCTCGTCCGCGACGGCGACGGATCGCTCTATTCAGTCGGGTCAGCGCCGGTCACCGCGCGGGCCAGCGTGGCCGGTCCGCAGGCTCAAGAAACCACGGGCGAGGGTCGCTTCCTGATCCAACCTGCGTCGGGAGGCGAGCCGTCCATCGACGCCATGCTGGCCTACTTGCGCAGCGCCCAATTCGATGACGGCGCGGTCTGGGTACCGAGTCGCGAAACTCTGGAAGTGTCGCGCCTGGCCGAGGCTGTGCCGGTTTCGGCAGAGGAGCAGCGCCTGAGCCAGCTGTATCGCGAGCGCGGAGCGGACGCGATCGCCGAGGAATTACGGAAATTCACCCAATCCGATCAGCGATGATCGGCGGACCCGGCCCGTGCGGCAGGACCACGAATCGGCGTTGCCGGATCATCGGCGTTTGGGGCCGTCGGCGATCCCACTATCTGCCTAGGTTCTCGTACCACTTGATGTTCTTAGTGGCGCCCCCGATCTGAACGATGTCCAGGCGGCCGTCGCTGTTGATATCGGCCACCGCGCAACCTGAAGCCGACATGCCGAGGTGATCGAGATCTTGGTGATGCCATGCGGCACCGGCATCATCTTGGGCGTAGAAGACGTGGGATCCGGCTATCTCGCCTCGCGCCCGGTCACCGGCGACGATGTCGTCGCGCCCGTCGCCGTTGAAGTCGCCGACGCATACCTCGTGTCCCTCGATGAGCTGCTCATAGATGATCTGGCGCTCCCAACTTCCTGAGGGATCCTGGGTGTAAACGACAACCTCGTTTCCGTGCCATGGCTCGACCGATGTGATGAATCGCCTGTCTCCGAGGCTGCCGACCGCCACGTCGCTCGCTCCTGCGGTCTTCGGCTCCTCCTTGTGGCCTCTTGAGAGGCGCGTGTTCTTCCAACTCACCGCGTCCCCTTCCCCGACGGGATCGTGGAGCGTGATCCCATCGAATCCGGCCGTCAGCAGCTCCTCGCGCCCGTCGTCATCCCACTGAACCACCCGCACGCGGTGCAGTACGCCGCTGAGCTGGTCGTCGATGAGGAGCCGCTCCCACTTTCCATCCAGGTCTTTCGGCACGTGATAGTAGACCAGCGGCACGTTGTCCTCATACTTGGGCGCGAGCGCGTCGGCACCGATCAACGGCGCGTTGACCAGCTCTTTCGTGCCGTCACCGTCCACATCAGCCCATGCGACATGGTGGGAAGTCGTGAGTTCATCGACGAATATCGACTTCCAAGGCTTCCGCGGGTCCCCTTGATGCTGCAACAGCCAGACCAACCCCCGGCTCTTGGCGGCGACCATGCTGAATTCGTTCTCGATAGAAATCTCGGGGATGCCGTCGCCATCGACGTCGTGGGCGGCCATGTTGACCAGCCCCGCCACATCTTGGACCAAGACGTGCCTGTCCCAAGTCGGGTTCTCATACCAAGGCAGCTCCCGGACCCGCGAGGTCATGCCGAGGATGTCGGGACGGCCGTCCTTGTTCATGTCGGTGACCATGACCGCGTAGCCACCTGGGATGTCCGCTTCGATGACATGCGTGCGGAACTGGACCGGCTCGGAAGAATGGGCAGTGGCGCAAAGCAATCCGCCGCCTAGGAGAAGAGGTAGAAGGGATCGCACGCAGGAATGGTAGCACCGAAAGCCTATCTGTTTGCTCGCCAATACTGCGATTCCCGGACCTATTGCACGCTCCACTCTTGAACAGCCTCCAGCGGGCGCGAGATCCGTTCCGGCGAGGGCAGTGAACGAAATTGTCACGCCAGCGCGGCCTTGGTACAATACTGGTTTCTAGAGGGGTTCGCAGCAATCGCGGATGTAAGCTCTGCGAATCCGCATGCAGTCACCTCCGCTCCACCAACTTCGAGGACCGAACCATCTATGGGTCTCCTGATCGCTATCGTCGTCTGGGCCATCACGCTCGCAATGTCCGTTCCATTCGTCACGCAGACTTGGTGGATGCCCGAATCGATCACCGCGCTGGGCGACGAGATCGACCGGGCCTTCAACTGGACCTTGGTCGGCACGGGGATCATCTTCCTGCTGGCACAGGCGGCGCTCGGTTACACGGTCTGGCAATTCAGCCGCCCCACCGACAAGCCGGCCTCCGATTCGCACGGCAACAACAAGCTCGAGTTCCTCTGGACAACGGCCGCGGCGGTGATCTTCGTGGGCCTGACGTTCTTCGGCTACTCGGTCTGGGCGGAGACGCGCTTCATCGAGCAGAAGTCGATGGAGCCGACCGCGGACCGGCTCGTCGTGGAAGTCACCGGCCAGCAATTCGTGTGGAACATGCGCTACGCCGGGGAGGACAACCAGTTCGGGCCGACCGATATCTCCCTGATCGATGACGCCGCGGGCAATCCGGTGGGCTTGGATCGCAGCGCTCCGGGCGGTGCCGACGACATCATGGTGCCGGAAATGCAGGTCCCGGTGAACAAGGAGGTCGAGGTGGTGCTCAAGTCCAAGGACGTGCTGCACAACTTCTTCGTCCCGGAACTGCGTATCAAGCTGGACACGGTCCCCGGCTTGGTCGGCAAGCTCCGCTTCACGGCCAATAAAGAGGGCAAGTACGAGATCGTGTGCTCGGAGCTATGCGGCCTAGGACACTACAAGATGCGGAGTTTCCTGCACGTGGTCAGCCAGGAGGAGTACGACGCGTGGATCGCCGAGCAGGCTTCGTACCTGTTCTGATGTCACCTGAAGGCGCGGCGTTGAGGGACTAACCAAGTCATGACCGAAGTTCAGCCATCCAAGGAAGTCGCCGAATACACAGAGGTGCATCGGCACCCCGAGCCGAAGAGCTTTCTCTGGAAGTACATCTTCTCGGTCGATCACAAGGTGATCGGCATCCAGTACCTGTTGCTGGCGGTGGTCGCGGTCTTCGTCGGCATGGCGCTGAGCCTGCTGGTGCGGCTGCGGTTGGTCTGCCCGGAATGCTCCTACCCGCTGCTGGGCCAGTTCTTCCCCGTGGGCGCGCCGGAAGGCGTGATGACCCCGGAATTCTACCTGGCCATGCTGACCATGCACGGCACGGTGATGGTGTTCATGGTGCTGACGACGGCACCGCAGGGCGGCTTCGGGAACTACTTCCTGCCCATCCAGATCGGCGCTGCGGACATGGCCTTCCCGCGCCTGAACATGCTCTCGTTCTGGACGACCTTCGTGTCGTTCCTGCTGCTGATGGCAGCGTTCGTAGTCGAAGGCGGGGCTCCGATGTCCGGCTGGACAGGCTATCCGCCGCTCAGCGCCCTGCCGGAGGCGACGCTTCCGGGCATCGGCCAAGACCTGTGGCTGGCATCGATCGCGGTCTTTTGCATCGCCTCGCTGCTGGGGGCGCTGAACTTCATCGTCACCACGCTCGACCTGCGCGCCAAGGGCCTGACCATGATGCGGATGCCGCTGACGTGCTGGACCTGGTTCGTGACCGCGATCCTGGGCCTGCTGGCGTTCGGCGTGCTGCTGGCAGCGGGCGTGCTGCTGCTGATGGACCGCAACGTCGGCACGAGCTTCTTCGTGCCCGCCGGGCTGGTCGTCAGCGACAAGGTCATCGACCACTCGGGCGGCTCCCCGATCCTGTGGCAGCACCTGTTCTGGTTCTTCGGCCACCCCGAGGTCTATATCGCGATCCTGCCCGGCATGGGAGTCACCTCGCACGTGCTGTCGACCTTCGCCCGCAAGACGGTGTTCGGCTATCGTGCCATGGTCTACGCCATCGCCGCCATCGGCGGGCTGGGCTTCGTGGTCTGGGGGCACCACATGTTCGTCAGCGGAATGAGCCCGTACTCGGCGTTCGTGTTCTCGGTGCTGACGATGTGCATCGGGGTGCCGTCGGCCATCAAGACCTTCAACTGGATCGGCACGATGTGGGGAGGCAAGATCCGCTTCACCTCGCCGATGCTGTTCTCGATCGGGTTCGTCTCGCTGTTCGTCTCGGGAGGGCTGTCGGGAATCTTCCTCGGGCAGCCAACCATTGACCTGTACTTCCACGACACCTACTTCGTCGTGGCGCACTTCCACCTGATCATGGGAGTAGCCGCGATCTTCGGCATGTTCGCCGGGCTCACGTTCTGGTTCCCGAAGATGTTCGGCAAGATGATGAACGAGCCGCTGAACAAGATCCACTTCTGGATCACGTTTATCGGCGTGTACGCGATCTTCGGCCCGATGCACTATCTGGGCATGCTGCCGCACCCGCGCCGCTACGCCGAGATCACCAGCGTGGACTACCTAGGCGCTACCGGCGCCGCGGAACTGCACATGTTCATCACGGTCGCGGCGGTGCTGACAGTGCTGGCGCAATTCATATTCCTGTACAACTTCGTCAAGAGCATCTTCGCGGGCAAGGAGTGCCGCGAGGAGAATCCGTGGGAAGCCACGACGCTGGAATGGGCCATCCCCTCGCCGCCGCCGCATGACAACTTCGCTGGCAAGGTGCCGCATGTGTACCGGGGGGCTTACGACTTCGCCCTGAGGGGCGCTAAACGCGACTTCGCGATGCAGTGCAACGACGACAAGGCGGTATACGGGGAGCCCGCTCCGCAGACGTCCGGCGATTGATAGACGACGATGCCCGCCACGCTCAGTCCAAGCGAAGCGCCGCCGGTCACCTCGACCGGTGGCGGCGACTTCGTGACCCTGCCGCCAGTGCAGGGGGGCGACTGGCACAATCCTGGCGGCGATCGAGTGGTCCAGCGCTACAAGCTCGGCGTCTGGATCGGCATGTGCGGCATCCTGATGTTCTTCGCCGCCCTGACCAGCGCGATGATCGTCCGGCAGGGCCTGTCCGGTGACTGGGTGCCCGTCGCTGTGCCACCTGTGCTGTACGTCAGCACGCTGGTGCTGCTGGTGTCGAGCTTCACCGTCGAGCGAGCTCGCCGCGAAGCCGTAGCGGGCAACACGGAAGGGCTGCGCCGCTGGATGAACTGCTCAGCGGGTGTCGGCCTGGCGTTTCTGGCCGGCCAGCTGCTGGGCTGGCAGGAGTTGGCGGAACGGGGCCTGTACTTGGCGTCAAATCCGGCTAACTCGTTCTACTACCTGCTCACCGCCGGCCACGGAGTGCACCTGCTGGGCGGGATCGCGGTGATGGGCTACGTCTGGGTGCGGATCCGTGCGAGCCGGCCCTGGCCGACGCGCCTGGCGGTCGTGGAGGCGACCGCGCTGTATTGGCATTTTCTCGATGTCCTGTGGATCTACATCCTAGGACTGCTGATGTTTTGGAGGTAAGCGGATGTCGGAAGGACACGCGGCCACGATGGCGGCACCGACATGGCAGGGCGGCGGCTCGCCGGTCGCAGTCGGCCATAAGAAGCTCGGGATGTGGCTGTTCATCGTCTCGGACTCGCTGACGTTCTCAGCGCTGCTGTTGACCTATAGCTATGTGCGCGTGGCCAACGACTGGCCCACGCCGTTCCACTTCTTTCCGTCGATCGTCTTCTCCACGATCATGACGTTGGTGCTGCTGACCAGCAGCCTGACCATGGTCTACGCAGTCTCGGCCGCCCACCACGGCGCGCGGCGCAAGGCTGTGAAATGGATCTGGGCAACGGCCTTTTTCGGCACTGCGTTCGTGGTACTGCACGGGTACGAGTGGATGCACCTGATGGTCGACGAAGGCATGTACCCGTGGGCCAACGAGTACGGCACGCCGCTGTTCGGTGGAACCTTCTTCCTGATCACCGGCCTGCACATGTTCCACGTCATCACTGGCGTGGCGTACCTGGGAATCGTCGCGCTCGGCTACCGTCGCGGCAAGTGGCTGCCGGAAGACGTCGAAGTGGCCGGGCTGTACTGGCACTTCGTGGACTTGGTCTGGATGTTCGTCTTCCCCCTGATCTACCTGCTCTCCACGAGCGTCGAGTGAAGGAAGCGAGATCGTCATGCTGCTATCCCTGATCGGCTATCTTTTCTGCCTTGCCTTGGGCGTCTGGGGCTTCGTCACGACCGGCCAGCTGCTGGCCTCCGGCAACATCATTGCCACCTTGGACAACCTGTTCCTCGCGCTGTTCGCAGCCCTGATGGGCGTGACCTGCTTCGGCTACCTAGCCTGGCGATTCTATCCGGCACTGGCTGGCGGCGCCGCCGGCGCACCGGCATATGCCCTGCCCGAGGATCCGCCCTACACGGACACCCACCTGCCGCTATTCAACAAGATCTGGATCGGCCTGCTCGTCCTGACGGCCATCGAGGTCGTACTGGCATACGTCCAGATCGCGGGACTGCTGGTCATGCTCATGATCCTGTTGCTGCTGTCGGTGATTAAGGGCGGCATGATCATGTCGACCTTCATGCACCTGCAGTTCGACAACAAGCTGCTGGCACTGATCGTGGTCATCCCGGCCATAGGCTGCATACTGATCATGTGCGGCTACTTCTTCCCGGACGGCTTCCGTCTCGTCGACCTGAGGCCGTGACCGAACCTCGCGGCCCGAAGGCGCGGCAAGCAAGCCTGCTTGCATGCGCGATTCTGGCTGCCGTGCTGCTCCTTGCGGCGCCCTCCCGAGCCCCGGCCCAAGGCTGCACGATGTGCCGCGAGACCGCGGCCATGCAGAAGGACCGGGCGTTAACGGCGCTTCAGCGCGGGATCGGGGTGCTGGCAGTGCCGCCGCTCGCCATCGCTACCGGCGTGGTCTGGCTGGTCTGGAAGCGCAGGAACCGCTTCGCGAGCGAATAGCGGCCGACCGGACCGACCCGCACCTAGCCGGCGGGCCATGAACTCGCCCCACGCGGCACCTCGCGAGCGCGCTGGCTAGCCTCGGGGTCCGAGCGGTTTCCGGATCGCGAGCGCTCGCGCACTTCGCATCCGGTACAACAAGCGCACCGCCGCACCCGGCTGCGCAAACGGTCCCCCTACGGGCGCAGGCGGCAAGCGCCGAGCGGTAAGCGCGGGCCTCCCCCTGCCAAGCGACTTCCCCAAACGCTTGACATGCGCGACAGAGTGTTGCAATATCATTAAGAAAATTAAGAAATGGTTAAGCGCGGATCAATCTTGATCGCCCTGCTGGTGGCCCCGGCGGCCTTCGGCGGCTCGTGGACCGTCTGCGTGACCGACACCTCAACGCTGCTGACTCCTCCCGTGCGCGGCGCGGTTACCCGAGAGTTCCATTCCCTGATGGGGGGACACCGGGCGGGGCTGGCGTTCGACAAGTGCGCCAAGGGCGGGCCAAAAATCCATCTCTTGATCAAGGACGAGCCGCCCAACGGATTGGAGGGCGTGCTGGGCCTGGCTCGCCGGAAGCGCGACCGCATCGAGCCGCAGCTGCAAGTCTTTTACGGATCCCTGGTCCGCTACCTCGGCGAACCCAACAGCGCGGAGGCGATCGGGAGGGCCGTGGCGCGAGTCGCGGCGCACGAGGCGGTACACTTCCTCGAGCAACAGCCCCACCACTGCCAGCGAGGCCTGCTGCAGGCCATGATGTCGGCCTACGAGCTACTCGCCGCGGACCCGGCGCCATTTCACTTTGACCCGCAGTGCGCGCCCGACCCTGCCGAGGGACAGGCTGCTACTGAGACGCTGGCGAATGCCGCGATTCCGTAGGGTGGCCCCGCGCGATCAGCGATCGGAGGACTCCGCAGCCTCCGCCTTCATGAGATAGTCCCAATGCTTGGCGGCATTGGCGATGACGGTGGGCAGATCTCGCGGCAGCATCAAGCCGTCCTCGATCATGCCTAAGCCAGCCTGCGCCACTCGGCCGAGATACTCGTCCCTTCCCGCATACCGCTCCATGATCGAGGGCCGGGGGTCCTTGCGCGCCTCGCGCTCGGCGCGGGTGCGCGGAAACGGGATGTACGAACCGACCATGCTCGAGATCTCGTGGGTCGGCCCGGACTTGGCGTTGAACAGGTTCCACCCGGTATAGGTGGCGAGCGGGACCTGCAACTCCGGGACGCGCACCCCTGGAATCTCGTTGCCATCGGCATCGACCGCGGGCACGAGCGTCGGAAAGGCCTTGCCGATCCGCGGCGGCTCTTGCGTCACCACGCCGTGCTCGATGAAGTCGGGGCCATAGTCCGCCCGGTATGCCCGGTGGAGGCGAGCGGAAGTCTCCACGCCGGGAATGTTCGGAAAACCCAGATCCTCGGCCGCAACCAAGCTCTTTTCGGCTACCAACGGGTAGCGGCTGGCGGGAGGCGATTCGCGGCCTGCGGACCACTCGCTCATGGCTAGCAGCAACGCCCGCATCGGCCACCGGAAGGTCAGCGGGTTGGCCGGTTGCTGGCCGATCGTCACGCTCGGCGGAAACGAGGCCGGCCCGTGTTGCGTGCCGGCAAAGAGGAAGACCCGCACGTTGTCCAGCAGGCCGATGTCCTTGGAGCCTTCCAGATCGGTGTGGATCAGGGAGGCCGCACGCCCCCAGTACTCGTAGGAGGAGTTGGTGTAGAAGATCTTGGGCCAGAACTTCCGGTCAAGCGCGTGCGCGAGGATGCCGTCCTCGCGGCCGGTCTCGGGGTCGTGCTGGGCGACATCGGTGAACGGATAGATGTCGGT
The DNA here is from genome assembly GCA_028819215.1 of Bryobacterales bacterium. Lineage (GTDB taxonomy): Bacteria > Acidobacteriota > Terriglobia > Bryobacterales > UBA6623 > VXMF01. The sequence continues at coordinate 43,601 of JAPPMG010000051.1, read as the reverse complement.
CGGATAGAAGAAGTTGAGATAGGGGTGGGCATCGCGGGACGGCTGGGCGAAGCGGTGGTTGAAGCTTCCCCGCCCTCCGCCGGCAACGTGCGACATGATCCCGTCAAACGCCATGCGCCCCTGCTCGTCTTGGTTGAAGCCGAAGTACAGGAACGTTCGCAGAAAGCGCCCGCTCTGAGAAATGCCGAAGGCTATAGCGCGGTCGATAGCGTCGACTGTGATCCCGAGCGGCTCCGAGCCCTCGTACTTCAGCCGCGAGACCGCGTCACGCACGGCTGCCGGGCCCAAGCCGACCAAGGGCGGGTTGTGCGAGACGTAGACCACCTCGTAGATGCGTCCCGGCTCGAACCCGCCTTCGAGATAGACCGAGCCGCGGTCCGGCACAGGCTTGCCGCCCTCCATGCGCGCGAAACGCCACCGCTCGCGCGGGATTGGCCGGCGCTGGCCGCTGGCGGCGTCCCGCACGGTCATGCGGTTCTCCGCGGCCTGCGGGTCGGCCACCTCGTAGGGAATGTGGTTGCGGTCAGCGAGCGAGTGGGAGAGCAGTCGGTCCTTGACCACGAAGTCGCTCCGCACCAAGCCCCGGATGGCCGCCCCCTCGCGGGTGGCGACCGGAGTGGTGAGTCGTATCAATCCGGGCGACCGCGGCGGGTCGAACTGCCAGCCGAGCCACAGCAACGTGAAGCCCTCTTCGAGCAAGAACCCGTCGCCGAAGTGCCGTTTCTCGCTGGGATCGAGGCTGCCGGCTGCCCCATTGAAGAAGCCCAGCATGCCCTTGCGACCGCGATTCGAAACTTCATACAGCAGCGCGCCATTGCCGCGGCCCGGGTCTCGCGGCCGCAGCAGGAAGAACTCCGACGAGTACTCGACCTCGCCATCGGCGTTTCGCGGCGCGAGGGCTATGTCGGTGATGATCTTGTTTGCCGCGTTGTCCGGGTCGGCTGCGAAACGGATCGTGCCTCTGATGCGCTCATACGGGCCGACCAAGCCGAACGGCTGACCGTTCAGAACCGGTTCTCGGCTAGTCACCTCCACGCTCACCACGCGGGCTTGAAGCGTGCCCACCAGCAGTGCGCCGAAAAGAGCCAAGGAGATCGTGCGAAGCATAGGTACATTACAAGTCGCCGAGTCCAAGACTGCAACCCCGCGATGGCCGCGCATGCCGATATGTCGATATACTGTGGTCGGTTTGCCGCGCTCCGCCTTCTGTTGGCTACTGCTGCTAGCGGCTCTTCCCGTGCGTGCGGTCGATTTCGACCGGGACGTCCGTCCGATCCTTTCCGATAACTGCTACGCATGCCACGGACCTGACGCCTCGAAGAGGCAAGCGAACCTGAGGCTCGACGTGGAAGAGGAAGTGCGCCGGGTGGCGAGCGAGGCGCTGAGGCGCGTTGCGAGCGACGATGTGTCTACACGCATGCCCCCCGCCTACCTGGGGCATGACCAGCTTCCGGACGGCGAAATAGCGATTCTTCAAGACTGGGTAGAAGCCGGTGCGCCGTGGAGCGCGCACTGGGCATTCGTTGCGCCAGCCCGTCCCGGACAGCCGTCTGTGAGGTCGGAAGAGCGCGCACACAACGCGATTGATCGCTTCGTGTTCAAGCGTCTCGAGCAAGCGGGGCTGAAGCCTTCCCCAGAGGCTGATCGCAGGACGCTGATCCGCAGGTTGAGTCTGGACCTAACGGGCCTTCCGCCCGACGTCGGAGATGTGCGTGCGTTCTTGGACGATGCCTCCCCGGACGCCTACGAACGTCTCGTTGACAGGCTGCTCGACTCGCCGCGGTACGGCGAAAGAATGGCAAGCCGCTGGCTCGACGCGGCGCGCTACGCGGACACGCAGGGATATCAGAACGACGCTCCCGTACAGATGTGGCGTTGGCGGGACTGGGTCATCGAAGCGTTCAACTCGAACAAGCCCTTCGACGAGTTCACCGTCGAGCAGATCGCCGGAGACATGCTTGGCGATCCCACCCTCGACCAGCTGATCGCCACAGGATTCAATCGGAACCATCGCAGCAACAGCGAACTGGGAATCGTTGATGAAGAGTACCGGGTCGAGTACGTCGTCGACCGCGTCGAGACCATGTCAACGGTCTTCCTGGGCCTGACGGTGGGGTGCGCCCGCTGCCACGACCACAAGTACGACCCTATCTCGCAGAAGGAGTTCTACCAGCTCTTCGCGTACTTCAACAACGTCCCCGAACGTGGCAGGGTGTTGCGCCCCTTCAACTCGCCCCCGAGAATTCTAGCGCCCACCAAGGAGGAAGCTCGCAAGCTCGAGGGGCTTGCAGATGAGATTTCTCTTGCCGAGGAGTCATTCAGCGCGATTCGCGAAGCAGCCTCGGAGGACTTCGAAGGGTGGGAGCGGAAGCTAGCCCAATCGGCGGAGCCATTGAATTGGCTTCCCCGCTATGGGCTCGCGGCTCGGTTCGACTTCGAAGGCGACCAGCTTGACGCGGTGCCGTCGGGCGAAATAGAGCATGCCAATGGCCGAGTCGGCCGCGCCCTCCGGCTTCGGCACACCGGCCATCTCGAAGCGAAGGAACTGGCGGATTACGACTACAACGACTCATTCAGCCTTGCTGCCTGGATTCAGCCAGAGTCGCCTGAGGGCGTCATCCTGAGCCGCTCGCAGACGTTCAATGCCCACGACGAGAACGCCGGCAGGGGGTTCACCCTCGCACTTGAGGAAGGGAAGCTGAAGCTCAAGCTGATCGGCAGGATGGACGACTGGATCATCGTCAGCTCCCGCCGCGCTCTTCCACTGAATCGCTGGACGCATGTGGCCGCGACCTACGACGGATCGCGTTTGGCTGGCGGCATCACCTTCTACATCGACGGGCGCAAGGTCGGCACAGTTGCCGAACTGGACTACTCCAATGGCGGAATCAAGACCAAGGAGCCATTTCGGATCGGCGCGGGCGCCGACACGGGCAGCGGACTGCTCGGCAGCATCGACGAGGTCGCCGTTTACGGCCGAGAGCTGACAGCCGACGAAGTGTCAATGCTCGCCGTAGCGGAAGACCTGAACGAGGTCGCACGGATCCAGAGCGATGATCGAACTGACGGCCAGAGGCACAAGCTCGAGCGAGCCTTTGCCGACACATTCGGCACCCCGGCGGTGAAGTCGAGCTGGGCGGACCTCAACCGATTGAGGCGCGCGAGAGATGCACTGATGAAGCGGGTCTCAAGCGTGATGATCATGGCCGAGATGAACACCCCCCGCGAAACCTTCATCCTCGAGCGCGGCGCCTACGACCAACCGGGGGCCAGAGTGTCTCCCGGTGTCCTGTCCGCTCTGCCGTCATTGCCCGAATCAGCGCCGAACAATCGGCTAGGCCTAGCGCAGTGGCTGGTCGATCCGGCGAATCCCCTAATGGCCCGAGTGACGGTGAACCGGCTGTGGCAGATGCTGTTCGGCGAGGGGCTTGTGCGGACGCCGGAGAACCTTGGCACCCAAGGTGAGCGGCCGACGCATCCGGAACTGTTGGATTGGCTGGCAGTCGAGTTCGTCGAAAGCGGCTGGGATGTCAAATCGCTCTTGAAGACGATCGCGATGAGCGCGACGTACAGACAAGAATCGAAACGAGCGGCCGACGGGATGCACGAGGACCCGACGAACCGGCTCCTTGCCCGCGGGCCGCGTTTCCGACTGTCGGCGGAAGCTGTTCGAGACCAAGCATTGCTACTGGCGGGACTGTTGCGGGAACGCTTGGGCGGGCCTTCGGTAAAGACCTACCAACCGGATGGACTTTGGTACGACATTGCCGCCGGCGGCGGCTACACCCGTGACACGGGCGAGAATCTCTACCGCAGGAGCCTCTATACGTACTGGCGCAGAACGATCGGACCGCCATCGATGCTCAACTTCGACTCGGCTACGCGAGAGACTTGCACAGTGCGGACCGAGCGAACGAACACCCCCCTACAGGCGCTGAACTTGATGAACGACGTGACGTTTGTCGAGGCCTCGCGGAAGTTCGGCGAGCGCATCTATCTAGAAGGGGGTCAATCCACCGAGGAACGACTGGCGCACGGCTTCGAGATGGCGACGGGAAGGACTCCCAGCCCGCGCGAGTCGGAGATTCTCGAGCGGGCGTTCGCCAATCAGCTACAGAGCTTCAAGGTCGACCCGAATGCTGCGGAGCAACTGCTGGCGCAGGGAGACAGCCCGGTAGACGAGCGCATGACGCAAGGCGAGCTCGCCGCTTACGCGATGACGGCGGGCATGATCCTAAACCTTGACGAGACGGTGACAAAGCAATGACGCCTCCTGACTTGTCAACCCATCTGACAAGGCGCCACTTCTTTGGGCGGAACGCGACCGGCCTAGGCATTGCCGCACTGGCTCACTTGATGGGAAGAGACGCTGGGGCAGGCAACGGCTTGCCCGGGCTGCCGCATTTCGCGCCCAAGGCCAAGCAAGTCATCTATCTCTTCCAGAGCGGCGGGCCTTCTCAGATCGACTTGTTCGATCACAAGCCAAAGCTGAAGCAGCTTCACGGCACAGAACTGCCGGATTCAGTTCGCCGCGGTCAGCGGCTGACCGGCATGACCGCCTCGCAGACGTCGTTTCCGGTTCACGAGACTTGGTATGAGTTCAAGCAACATGGCGAGTCCGGTGCATGGGTCAGCGAGTTGCTCCCCTATACGGCGCAGATCGCCGACAAGTTGTCGTTCATTCGAACGATGCATACCGAGGCGATCAATCACGACCCGGCGGTGACGTTCTTCCAGACCGGAGCGCAGCTTGCCGGGCGCCCGAGCATCGGAGCGTGGCTCTCGTACGGCCTAGGAACCGAAAACGAAGACCTGCCAGCGTTCGTCGTGATGACCTCGCGGGGATCGGGGCGAGTCGGCCAGGCGCTCTACACAAGGCTGTGGGGCAGCGGTTTCCTTCCAAGTCGCTACCAAGGCGTCAAGTTCCGCTCTCAGGGAGATCCAGTGCTCTACCTGTCGAACCCGGCAGGCGTGAATCGCGATCGGCGACGGATGTTCCTTGACGACCTGTCGGCCCTCAACCGAATCCAACAGGAGCAGTTCGCCGACCCGGAGATCGAGACGCGCATCGCCCAGTATGAGATGGCGTACCGGATGCAGACGTCTGTTCCGGAATTGATGGATCTGTCGAACGAGCCGGAATCCACGTTCGATCTCTATGGCGAGGCTGCGCGCGAGCCGGGAACGTTTGCACGCCACTGCTTGGTCGCACGGCGGCTGGTGGAGCGCGGCGTGCGCTTCGTGCAACTCTTTCATCGCGGATGGGATCAGCACCGCGCACTGCCGGCACAACTCCCCAAGCAGTGTGCAGATACCGACCAAGCCTCGGCGGCGCTGATAAGGGACCTTGACCAGCGCGGACTGCTGGACGAAACGCTAGTGGTGTGGGGTGGGGAGTTCGGGCGCACGGTCTACTGCCAAGGCCTTATGACCGACAAGAGCTATGGCCGTGACCACCACCCCCGCTGTTTCACGATTTGGCTTGCCGGAGGGGGCGTGAAGCCGGCGCAGACTTACGGCGAAACCGACGACTTCTGCTACAACGTTGTCGACAAGCCAGTTCACGTCCACGACCTGCACGCGACCCTGCTGCAGCAGCTAGGGATCGACCACACGAAGCTGACCTACTCATATCAGGGGCGTCAGTTCCGCCTTACCGACGTGGGCGGCGAGATTATCCGCGATCTAGTCGCCTAGCGACCCGGTCGCGCTAGCGCACAGCGTTCGCTCGGCCCTCGATCACGAGGCCCCGCCCGACCGCCTGCAATGCCCGGGCCACCAAGCCGATATGGGAGCGGCGGCCCGGATCCGTCAGGCGGCCTACGGTGGTGTCGGACAGCCCGAGCCGCTCCGCCAGGGCGCTCTTGGTGACGCCCTGCTCCCGCATAGCGGAATACAGTTCCAGCTTGGCGGCCGTCACCGGGTCGACCGCCACGATCTCCTGCCCGTCCAGCGCCGGGCTCGGGACCGGGATGCTCTTGCGGTCCTTGACGTACCCTGCCAACATGACCGACAGCGCGTCCACAGCCAGTTCTAGCGCCTCGGCGCGGTCGTTCGCACCGGTCAGCGCCCCCGGAACATCCGGGAAGGACACCACGAACTCGCCCCCCTCGAGGAGGGTGATTTGACACGGATATGCGTACCTCATGACTAGAATTCCCCCTTCTCTATCTTCAGCTCCTTCAGCATTGCCTACAGCAGGCCCCTGCTGATCTCCGCCCGCTTCACCGTAGTGCAGCGGCCCTCGATGTACAACCTGCCATGGCTACCCTTGCCCTCGGACCGGTCGAACCGGAACTCCAGCCCGGCCTTCTTCGCGTACCGCTTGGCGCGCCTCGTGAACTCCCTCCCATTGATGTCTCTAGGATACCCGATATTGCCTATATTTTTCACCGTTTTTAGGTATGAAATCAGGATAAATGGCATGAAAGAGGGATTTATTCACGGATCTCGCCGATCAGCGAAGACGCCAAGAACGAGAGCCGCGAGTCGACGCTGTAGACGCTAGGCCAAGGCTACCAGCTCGTGCGGGGGGACGGCTCGCGAGCCGTGCATCGCGAGCGGACGTGCCGATCTTGGTGCATGCGTCACCTTCATTGCGCCCGGGTCTTCCATCCGCCGCCTGCCAACTGCGTACACTACTCCGACGGCGGGGAAGCGCGTTCTGGTTCGAACGTCGCATTCCACCGACGAATCGACGGCCGTCAGCGGAACCCCCCTCGTTCGTCGTATCCGAGAATCTCGTCGGCCGGTCTCGTGTCGATATCAGGTAGCGCCGCGCAACGGTCCGAGATCTCCAAGATGGCTTCCCGAATCGAAGGCGCCACGTTCCGGCCGCGCGTGCGCCGTAGAGCTTCTTCGAGAGCGCCGATGATTGCGCCCGTCACGGTGGTGCCACGTTCCTTCGCGAGTTCTCTGGCGAGACGCTCAGCTTCGACATTCTTGATGCTCAGTGCCATGTGTGCATCTTTCAACCTATAGGTACAGATGACGGCCAAGCGCGTGGGAGTTACCACGAGCCGTTTCGCGACTGCTCTCCCGCCCGCCGGACTGGGCGTGTCGCCTGGCCGGCTTCGCCGCCCCGGGGCTGGGGCTTGCCCTCTCCTTGACGACCGGCGGGCGGACTTCCGGGGAACTGCCTTTGGCGTGCAAACACTGTGCTCGCCAACCGACCGCATCCACAAGGCGACCCCTCCCGCACTGGAGATCAGTAGATCGCAACCGGCGCGACGGTGGATCCCGTGCCGCCCTGGATCTTGAGAGGCTGGACGACGAAGGCGAACTCGTAGATGCCGGCCGCAGCTAGTTCGTCCAGCCTCATCCGCTCCACCAGATGGATGCCGTTGACCACCAGCATGATCTGGTGGATCGGCAACGACACTTGCGGATCCGGGTTGGGCGAGACCTCGACCGGCTGGTTGTCCGCCCCCAATAGCATTGGATCCTGTTCCACTAGCCACTGAGCGGCCGCGACACCAATCCCCGGGTTGGTGGCCATGAAGCGCTCCGCGTCGGTGTCCCAGAGCACGCCCCAACCGGTGTGAATCAACACCGCGTCGCCCGCTTCCAGCGCTACTCCCTGCCGGTTGAGCGCCTGCTGCAGGTCGTCGACCGTGATCTCATACGTGTCGGGGAGCATTTCAACGCCCTTGAGGGCGGCCACGTCGATGAGCACGCCCCGGGTCATGAGCGTGCCGACGTTCTCGACGCCGAGCCGGGTGAACCCATCTCGCGTCATGATCTCGTTCTGATCGACGCAGTTGTACAGGCTGCTGCCGATCGTCTGGTGGGTGAAGCCGTCGAACTGCGTGCCCACCTGACCCATCTCGGCGACAACTAGCTCCTCGTTCGAGCCACGCCGGTTCGAACCCGCGCTCGGACCCGTCGGCTTCATGTAGAGGTCGAAATGGCGCGGACCGAGCGGCATCGAGCCCCTCAGTACCTGTCCGAGCTCGATCACCCGCCCCTCTCGTATCAGGCGCGCTGCTTTGAGCACTATCTCGGGACCCATGTGGTTGGCCGCGCCGCGCTCGTCGTCGGCTCCCCACCGGCTCGGACAGCGCTCATCGGCCGACGGCGGGGTCCACGACTGGCCGGCGGCGGGTGCAGCAGCACCCGCGACCAAGACGGTGAACGCGGCTACGGCGGGGGCGGCAACGCTGGCGAATCGCATGACTTTCCTCCCTGGGCGGTGTCTACCGCTCCCGCAGATTCTACCGGAACGCGTGACCCGGCCAATCCAGCGTTCAATGCGTGGGGCCTGGCAGCTGGTGCCGCTAGCGCCACTTCAGCCGGTTCGTCACGGATCGAAGAGACGCTGCGAGTCGATTGCGCATGTTCATCGTCGCGGCCCATAAAGCCCGCTCACGGTGCCTTGTGGCAAGCTCGTCCCGCATGCACCGCCCGATCCAATCCTGGGCGGCGATGCGGTCCGGACTCGAGATCCCCGCGACGTTACCCTGACGGCGACGCTGATCCCACCGACAGCCGCTGCAGCGCACCGATGCGCTTGAGTACGGGCGGGTGCGAATAGTGCAGGAAGACGTCCATCGGGTGCGGCGTCAGGTTGCTAAGGTTGTCGGCCGACAGCTTCTTCAGAGCGCTGACCAGAGAAGCGCCGCTGCCGGTAGTCTCTGCTGCGAAACGGTCAGCCTCGAACTCGTGCCGCCGCGAGAAGACGTGCACGAGGACCGACAGGACCAACTCGACAGGCCTGAAAAGGAGACTGAAGAATACGAGGCCCGCGTAGACCGACGGCTCTGAGACGTGGAACGCCGCATAAAGGCCCTCCTGCCGCAGGAAGAGTGACAGGATCCACAGCATCGCGCCGATGTGGCCGATCGACAGCGCCGTCTGCAACCAAACATGGCGTTTCTTGTAGTGGCCGATCTCGTGGGCCACGACCGCCACCACCTCGGCAACGGAGTACCCTTCGACAAGGGTGTCGAACAGCCCGATGCGCTTGTGCTTGCCGAAGCCCGTGAAGAATGCGTTCGCCTTGGACGACCTGCGTGAGCCATCGACAACAAAAATGCCCTCGAGCGGGAAGCCCGCTGAGCGGGCGTATCCCAGAACGGCGTGGTGCAGCTCGCCGTCATCGAGCGGAGTAAAGGTGTTGAACAGGGGCATGATCCACGTGGGGGCGATGAACTGCACGGCGAGCGTGAACGCGGTGACCGCGATCCAGCACCAAAGCCAGGCCAGCAGTCCCGCTACCTCGAACACCGCGAGGATGACAGCGAGCAGCGGACCGCCGAGAAGGATGGTGAGGGCCGCGCCTTTCAACAGGTCGGCACCGAACGTTCGTGCCGTGGTGCGGTTGAACCCATAACTGCCCTCGATCACGAACGTCGACCACGCCCTGAATGGGAGCTGGAGAAGGGTGCTGGCGAGCATGAGGGCCCCAATGAAGGCCAGACCGGTGACTACCGGACCCTTGCCGAGTCCGCGAACCACGGTATCGAGCCACGCGAAGCCTCCCGCGAACCAGAAGACGAGTGTCACAACGAGACCAAACGCCCCGCGGACGAGGCCGAACCGGGTACGTGTCGCGGTGTAGCGGCGCGCCCGGGCGTACTTCTCGTCGTTGAACACGCCGTTGAACTCGGCTGGCACTTTGGGGCCGAACGAGCGCGAGCTGAGCAGTCCCGACACCGCGCCTAGCAGGTACTCGCCGACGAGGGCGACCAAGATGATGACGGCGAAGGTGTTCACAGCTCCCGAGGAACCCCTGCAAGGGATCCTCCTACATTACCGCCAGCGGCGCACTTGGGACGCTAGAGAAGAAAACCCTACACCGAACAGCAAGCGTGCAGTTCCGCCCACCGTCGGAGTGGTCGAGGGCAGCTGGGACGAGAGCCGACGGTCCGTCGGCTTTTTCCGGTCAAGTCGATTGCAGCAACTCCGCCATCTGGCGCAAGCCGATCACCTCGGTTTCTCTCGAAATCGGATAGCGCGCTTCACCGGAATACACCACAAAGGTCTTTTCCGGCCTCAGGTCCTCCAACGCGCTGTGGAAGCCCCTGCTCGGGGAGAAAGACAGGCCTCGCATGATTTCAACCGCCCACACTCCGTCCCGGCCAGGGATCTCGAGGACCAAATCCATCTCCGCCCCTGTCGAGGTGCGGTAGAAATAGGCTCCGGTGCCCGGACGGGCGACCGAAAGCAGGTTTTCGATGACGAATCCTTCCCAGCTCGCTCCGACGACCGGGTGACCGAGCAACGCTCGGTAGCCCTCGATGCCTAGCAGGGAATGAACCAACCCACTGTCCCTGACATAGATTTTCGGAGACTTGACCAGACGCTTCTTTACATTGGCAAAGTAGGGCCGCAACCGGCGGACCAAGAACAATTCGGCAAGCAGGCTGACGTAGCTTGTGACAGTCGGGGCGCTGACAGAAAGTCCGGCCGCCAGCTTCGCGACATTCGACAAAGCCCCCTGGCTGTGACACAGCATGATCCACAAGTGCTCAAGTGTTTCGGGAGAGACTCGGCCTCCCATCTGTGGGACGTCGCGTTCAAGGTAGGTTCGGACGAGGTTCCGGCGGAAGGAGGCGCTGTCGTCGTCGCTCCCGGACAGAAAGCTGTCCGGGAATCCCCCTCGGGTCCAAAGCGATCGCAAGCTGGATCCGTCCGGCGCGACTTCGAGGATGTCGAAAGGATTCAGGCTGACGTACTCGATCCTCCCGGCCAAGCTCTCGCTGGACTGCTTCAGAAGTGCCATCGATGCCGACCCGAGAATGAGGAAGCGTCCCGTTCGACGTCCCTGCCTGCGGCCCGCGTCGATCAGGCCGCGTAGGTCTCGAAATACCTCCGGTGTACGATGAATCTCGTCCAAGATTACGAGGCGGTCCTCCAACTGGCCGAGAAACAGGGCCGGGTCAGACAGTTTCTGACGATCCGTCCGAGACCCTAGATCGAGATACTCGGATGCGCGACCCCTGGCGATCTCCAGAGCGAGGGTTGTCTTGCCGACCTGGCGCGCCCCTAACAGCGCGACCGCTGCCTGTCGACGGAGTGCCTGCACGACCGCCTGATTGACCCTTCGTTGAACCATAGGGATATTTTAGTTGTTTTAATTATGATATTCAAGGATATTCCTCAATTTACGATGTAAATCGAAAATAATAATTTTGATATACATAGTCCTGGAGTGTACACCAAACCTTCGCCCGGCGGTGCTCGAGCATTCCCGTCCGGCTGGCTTCCGGTCTTGTAGACGGGCCGCGAAGGATAGCTGTTCTAAGCGGAATGCCGAGCGCCGACCTATGCGGGAACCGTAGTCTCGTCGTTCGCGGTCCGACCGGTCTTGGCGTAGACCAGATAGGCATGCATGAAGCGATCCAGGTCTCCGTCCAGCACGCGGTCAACATCGCCCATTTCCATCTGGCTGCGCAGATCCTTGACCAATCGATACGGAGCCAGCACGTAGTTGCGAATCTGGCTGCCAAAGTCGATGTCCAACTTGGCCGCCTCGATTTTCTGCGCCTCCGAGCGCTTCTTGCGCAATTCGAGATCGTACAGCCTCGACCGAAGCTGCTTCATCGCAGTGGCCTTGTTCTTGTGTTGCGAGCGCTCGTTCTGGCACTGCACGACGATGTTCGTCGGCAGGTGCGTGATGCGCACGGCGGAATCGGTCATGTTGACGTGCTGGCCTCCGGCCCCGCTGGCTCGGTAGGTGTCGATGCGCAGCTCGTCCGGCCGAATGTCAATCTCGATCGTGTCGTCGATTTCGGGGTAGGCTGAGACCGACGCGAACGAGGTGTGCCTGCGCGCGTTGGAATCGAACGGCGAGATCCGCACCAGGCGATGCACCCCCACTTCCGACCGAATCAGTCCATAGGCGTTCTCGCCCTTGATGACCAGCGAAGCCGACTTGATCCCGGCTTCCTCGCCGGCCTGTTCGTCAGTGATCTCACAGCCAAAGCCCTTGCGCTCAGCCCAGCGCAGGTACATGCGCTGCAGCATTTGCGCCCAGTCCTGGGCCTCGGTGCCGCCCGCCCCGGCGTTTAGGGTGACGATTGCATTGGAGCCGTCGTGCTCTCCGCTGAGCAGCGATTCAGTCTCGATCTCGTCCAAGCGAGCAGCTAGAGACTTCAAATCTGCGGCGCATTCTTCTTCGACGGGCTCGCCTTCACCGGCAAGTTCCAAGAACACTTCGAGGTCTCCGACCGCAGCCGCGATCTCCTTGTCGGTCTCCACGACGCGGGCCACGCGCTTGCGATCGCGCAGGACGCCCTGGTTATTGGCCGAGTCGGTCCAGAAGGCCGGGTCCGCGATCCGCTTCTCGATCTCAGCTAGCTCGCGCTGGCCAGCCGCGGCGTCAAAGATACCCCCGGACAACCTGCGCGCGGGAGCGCACGGCTTCAAACTCGCGCTGTAGCTCGTCTAGGATCATGGTTCCAGAGGGATATCTCGCATTATCGCAGACGCTTGCGACGGGCCGTGGCGTAGTCGCCCGCGAGCTTGACAGCCGTGCCCAGCAGGCAGATCCACCACAGCCACTCTCCGTGCCGCACGAAGCCCGTCAACTCCGACCGATAGTCAAAGCCCACATTGAGCGTGTCCTGCACGTAGGAAGGCAGGGCTGCGACGATCCTGCCGGCCGGATCGATCGCAGTAGTAATCCCGTCATTGGTGGCGCGCAGAATCCAGCGGCCGTTCTCGACGGCTCGCATGCGAGCCACCAGCAGGTGCTGGTCCCGAGCGGCGCTGCGAGCGTACCAGCTGTCGTTCGAAATGTTCACCAGCAGCTCGGCTCCGTCGCGGGTGAACTTGCGAATCGAGTTGGCGAAGACTGACTCGTAGCAAATGAACGTGCCGATCCCGTGAGCCCCCACGTTCGCGACCGAAATCTGACCGCCCGGACGGAACATGCCCGCCTGCATCGTGATCTTCTCCACGAACAGGTGGAACGGCCATGGCACGAATTCCCCGAACGGGACCAAGTGGATCTTGGAGTACGACGACAGCAGCTTGCCGTTGCGATCCAGCGTAACGCTGGAGTTCTGAGGCCGCGCGCGGTCGCCGTTCTCGAACGAGATGGTGTTGAAGATGAACGCCGCCCCAGACTCACGCGCTACCCGCTCGAGAAACGCCCTCGAGGCGGCGTCGTCGAAGTAATACGCCGACACCGGGTACTCAGGCCATACAAGCAGGGTGGGCGGTGCTCCTCCCGAGGAAGCCCCGGACATTTCAAGCATCTTGGCCAGGTGTGCGGTGCCGTTCTCGGCCAGCCAGCCAGTCTTGATCAGATCCGGGTGGACGTTCGGCTGGACCAGGCGCGCGACTTCCCGCTGCGGACCGGGTGCGGGCAGAGCCGGCAGCAGGACGAGCCCGGCCAGTGGCAGCAGGCCCAGCAGAGGCCGCGCCGAACGCCGCAAGAGCGCGACCGCAACCGCCACATTCGCGACAGCAAAGACCAGTGACGGACCGTAGACGCCCGTCCAGGGCGCGAGGCGCAGCACGTGAGGCAGCGGATAGTCGACTGCGGCGTTGCCCAGCTGCAGCCAGGTGAAGAAAAAGTGCTGGTAGGAGCCCTCGAGCGCGACCCACAGCGCGGCCACGGCGGGCACGGCCCAAGGCGATCCCAGGAACGGACCGGCCAGCACGCCGAACGCCGCCGGTTGGATCGCCATGGCGAGAAAGAACCCGACGTACAGCAGTCCGGCGACAAGCGGCGTGATGCCGGCGTAGTCCCGCATCACCGCGTAGATCCAATAGCCGACGCCGGCCCAAAAAACGGCGCCGGAGAGCCAGCCGACGACAAGCCTCTCGGGCCAGGCAAGGCCCTTGAGCACCACCAGCAACGGCACGAAGCACACCGGGGCAAGCCAGTCCCACGAAAGGCGAGGGAAGACCAGCACCTGCAGCAGGCCGCTGAGCGCTGCCGCGGCCAGCGCGATGGTCAGTCTGCGAGACGGCTGCGCGAAGCGGCTCATTGCCCCGCAGCAACCCCCGCGTGAACCGCTTCGGCCATGTACGAACTGCGAACGAAAGGCCCGCTGAAGACCGCGCGGAACCCAATGGACGTGCCAAAGTCCCGATACCGGTCAAACACCTCGGGACGAACGTATTCGACAACCGGCAGTCTGCGCCGTTTCGGCTGCAGGTACTGCCCGATAGTGGCCACGTCGGTGCCCACCGAACGCAGATCGGCGAGCAAGCCCCTGACCTCCGCCTCAGACTCTCCCAGACCAACCATCAGTCCGGACTTCGTCAGCACTTCCGGCGCGCGCGACCGGGCGAAGTGCAACACCTCCAAAGAACGGGCGTAGTCAGCCTGTGGCCTGACGCGCCGGTACAGGCGGGTAACAGTCTCCATGTTGTGGTTGAAGACTTCGCAACCAGACTCCAAGACCCTGGCCACGGCGTCTAGGTCGCCGAGAAAGTCCGGCACAAGCACTTCGACGCGCACCTCGGGCAGCGCGTGTTTGACCGCTCGCACGGTACTGGCGAAATGGGCCGAACCGCCATCGGGAAGGTCGTCGCGATTCACGCTCGTAATCACGACTTGGCGCAGATCCATGGCACGCGCCATGGCTGCGACCTGCGCGGGTTCTCGCGGATCCAGCGCGCCGGGAATGCCTTGCGGCACCGCGCAGAACCCGCACGTGCGAGTGCAGGTGTTGCCCAAGATCATGAAGGTCGCGGTCCCGCGCGAGAAGCACTCGTGCATGTTGGGGCAGCGGGCGGATTCGCAGACCGTGTGCAGTCCGCGCCGCCGGAGCTCGACCTTCAGATCATGGACGGCGCCGAAGTCCGTCGCGGGCTTGCGCAGCCAAGGCGGAAGGCGTCCGACGCGATCGCGCCCCGGCTCCGGCTCGATCTGGATCAGGTCCACCGCAAGGTCACGAGACGCCGCTGAAGAGGGCGCTGGTGAGATAGCGCTCGCCGGCATCCGGCAGAATCGTCACGATCGTCTTGCCTTCGAATTCCGGCTGGTTCGCCAAGCGACACGCTACGGCCACCGCCGCCCCGCACGAGATGCCGCTGAGCAGGCCCTCCTCGCGGGCCAGGCGCTGGGCATACTCGACGGCTTCGTCGTCGGAGACTGACTCGACACGGTCCAGCAGATCTAGGTCTAGCGTATTCGGAATGAACCCGGCACCAATGCCTTGGATGGCAGTGATGCCCGGTTCGAGGGACTCGCCTGAGAGGTGTTGTCGGATGACCTGGCTGCACTCGGGCTCCACCCCGACGCTGAGGATGGGGCGGTTCCGTTTCTGCTTGAAGTAGCGCGAGATCCCGCTAATCGTGCCGCCCGTGCCCACGCCGGACACGAGCACGTCCACTTCGCCATCGGTGTCGTCCCAAATCTCGGGGCCGGTCGTCTCGTAGTGGATGCGCGGATTGGCCGGATTCTCGAACTGCTCCAGCATCAGGTAGCGGCCGGGGTTGTCGCGCACCAGCGCGCGCGCATGCTCGACCGCTCCATACATGCCGTCTTCCTCCGGCGTCAGCTCCAGATCGGCGCCGAGCAGCTTGAGCACGCGGCGCCGCTCGGCGCTGTAATTTGACGGCATGGCGATCATCAGCTTGTAGCCGCGCGCGGCCGCCACGAAGGCCAGGGCGATGCCGGTGTTGCCGCTGGTGGCCTCGACCAGTTCCATCCCTGGCTTGAGCGCGCCGGTCCGTTCTGCGTCCCAGATCATGGACGCCCCGATGCGGCACTTGACCGAATAGGCGGGGTTGCGGCCTTCGACCTTGGCTAACACGGTGGCCTTGGCCTGACCGACGACACTTCGCAGTCGGACCAGCGGAGTGCCGCCGATGGCTAGGGAGTTGTCAGCGTAGATGCGAGCCATGCCTAAATCTGCCAGTTGGGAACGCCCTTGACTCGCCTCTGCCGCCAGCGTTCGACCAAGTCGGCGAAGGTCGTTCGGTCGATCACGCACGACAGCGCGCGCTCGACGCGATCCCACATCTCCGGAAACGGCGAGTCCATCGGTTCGTCCGCGAACGGACGCTTGGCAGGCTGGAACGGGCCGTCGATCTGGCGCAGGATGTCGCCCACTGTGATCTGATCGGCAGGCCGGGCCAAGAAATAGCCCCCATCCACGCCGCGGCGCGAGCCGAGGTAGCCGCCTTGCTTGAGCTGGGCAAGGATCATTTCCAAGAACTTCTGCGGGATCTTCTGCCGCTCGGCGATCTTGGCGATCTTGACCGGTTCAGGCCGGCCTTGGCGGGACAGTTCGAACACCGCTCGCAGGGCATATTCGCCTTTCACGGAAACGTCCATGCGAATCCCTACTATTTTACTAGGGATTCGGGCTAAGGCCCGGTTCGAAGCCGCATCAGGCGATGAGGGCAGAACACTTGCGGCACTCGCTGCGCCGCTTGGCATTCATTGCGCCGCAGGCGGGGCAGCGGTTGTAGGCGATCTGGCAGTAGATGTTGGTTGCAAACACGCCGCTGCCAAGAATCAGCACCATGAATCCGGCAAGGATCAGCAGGTCAAGCACGGTATTTCAGCATGGCACACGCGACCGCGCTCCGACCCGACCCGGAGCGCCCGCCGAGATGCAGAGCGCTAGTATGTCCAGCGCCACAGCGAGACGCCGGCCGTGAATCCCGCCCCGACAGCTGCCATGAGGACCAGATCGCCCTTCTTGAGCTTGCCCGCGTCGATCGCGTCACGCGTCGCTAGCGGGATGGTCCCGCCGGTCGTGTTGCCGTAGCGATCAATGTTGATCAGCGTTCGTTCGAGGGGCAAGCCCATGCGCTCGGCCACGGAAGTGATGATGCGTCGATTGGCCTGGTGCGGGATCAGCAGATCCACGTCCTCGGCGGTATATCCGTTGCGCTCGAGCACGTTGACGCACAGCTCGTACATCTTGCCCACTGCGTAGCGGTAGACCTGTCGGCCGTCTTGATGCACGAAATGCAGCCGGGCGTCGATCGTTTCGTGCGTCGCGGGCTGCGCGCTGCCGCCCGCGGGCATGCTCAAGTACTTGCCCCCGGAGCCGTCAACCTCGTTGATGAAGTCGATCAGGCCGCCCTCCCCGTCACGTGCAGGCTCGACCAGAAAGGCGCCGGCACCATCGCCGAATAGCACGCAGGTCGCGCGGTCCTCGTAATCGATGATGCGCGACATCGTGTCCGCTCCGATCACCAGCACTTTCCGGTGGCTGCCGGACGCCACCAGCTGCGCACCGGTCGAGAGGCCGTACAGCAGGCCCGAGCACGCCGCTACCAGGTCGAATCCCCACGCGCCCTTGGCTCCGATGCGATCCTGCACCAAGCAGGCCGTCGCCGGGAAAAGCATGTCGGGGGTCACCGTGCATACGATGATGGCGTCGATGTCGGCCGCCTCCACGCCGGTCTTGGCGAGCAGCTCCAAGGCTGCGTTGGTGGCCAGGTCCGACGTGGCCACGCCGGCTTCGGCGATGCGGCGTTCGTCGATCCCGGTTCGCGTGCGGATCCACTCTTCCGAGGTGTTGACGATCTTCTCGAGATCCTTGTTGCTGAGGACCTTGGGCGGCACGTAGCAGCCAACGCCGGATATGGTGGCAGGCATAGGGAAGTGTGGCGCGGATATGCCGTCAGTCGTTGACGCTAAGGAAGCCCAGCCGCAGATACTATGATACTTGCACCGCATCCGGGATCTTCCGGCGCGCCGCTCGGTCCCCGGGCTGCGCGAAGGGTGCCGGGCGGTTCCTCGACCCATGTGGGTGCCGAAGTGGCAGCGTGACCGCGCCAGGGGCGTGGATTCTCCAATCCCGACCCAAGTGGTCTCCAACGAGGAGATCTGGCCCAGGCCGCAGAACCGGACCCAAGCGCACTGGGAGCACCGCCTCGGCGAGCTGGCCACTGCCAACGCCAAGCGTACCGGCATGGAGCGGCGCGCGTTCCTGCGCAGCCCGCTGGGCCTTGCCACCGCGTTCTGGGCGGCTAACGAGGCCTTCGGCCAGCGCTACTGGGACGTCGACTCCGAGGAGATGTTCGAATTGGCCGCGCATGCGGAGAAGTGGCCGCGAGGCGAGTACTTCGTGTTCGATGTGCAGGCCCACTTCACCAACGGCTTCGCGCTGAACTTCCGCCAGTCGGAGTTCATGCGCAGCATGGGCTTCGATCTCTCCGGCGATGCCGAGGCCTACAGTTTCAACACCTTCTTCAAGGAGATGCTCCTGGACTCGGAAACCGACATGCTGGTCATCTCCGGCGTGCCCGGCCGCGAGAAGAGCCCGAGCGAGGAACGGGAGGAGCTGATGGCGAACGCCGCCAGCGGCGAGCACGTCGACCCTCTCTTGGTGCGCGGGGGAGGCATCCTGCCAAGTTGGCTGATGGCCAAGCGCCGCGACGACATCAACCAGCTCGCCGACGGCCAGCGCGCGCTGTCGCAGAGCAACTGCGCTCCAAACCACTATTGGGACCCCGCCACGGACCGCCAGGATCGGGTGGCCCTAAAGGAGCAGATGACCCGCGAGGTGCAGGAGTACGGCAGCGCGTCATGGAAGCTGTACTGCCATTTCGACCCGGCGCGGACTGGCCGCGGCTTCCAGCTCGACGACGACGACACGGCCTACTTCTACGAGGTGGCGCGGGACCTCGGCCAGACCACCGTGAGCGTACACAAGGGCTTCTCTTCCCAATCGCGCCGCTTCGGCCACCTGGCAAACCCCAAGGATGTCGAGCGGGCAGCGCTGCAGAACCCGGACTTCACGTTCGTGATCTACCACTCCGCTCTCAAGCACGGCCCGACCGAGCCGGCCTTCTCGGAACCGGGGTTCTTCGACCCGAGCACGGGAGACTTCGCCTGGCACGAGATCCTGATGGACATCAAGCGACGCAATCCGGGCCTAGACAACGTCTACTGCGAGATCGGCAGCGCGTTCGCGACGCTGGCAGTCTCCCATCCGGCGATGTGCATGCACCTGATGGGCAAGAACATCAAGCACTACGGAGCCGACAGGGTGCTGTGGGGCACCGATTGCATCTGGTGGGGCTCGCCTCAGTGGTGCATCGAAGCGTTCAAGCGCTTCCAGATCAGCGACGAGATCTGCGAGAAGTTCGGCTATGCCAAGCTCACCAAGCAGGACAAAGCGCGCATCTTCGGCCTCAATGCCGCCAAGATCTACGGCGTGGACCCGACACTGGCCAAGAAGGCGATCCGCGCCGACGCGCTGAGCACGATGAAGGCTAGCTACCAAGCCCGGCAGCTAGAGCCCGACAACGCCGCGCACGGGTGGGTGCGGGCCAACGCCTGACAGGTCCGAACAGGCCGATGCCGCGGCGGCGCGGCTGGGCGCTGCTATTCGGAAGCTTGGATGACGCCGAGCATCTGCCACTCGTGCAGCTTGCGCTTGACGCTCAGAACGTTTTGCGAATCCGGCTCGTTCGTGGCACCGATGAACGAGCGGTACTGACCGGCCGCCTTCTCGAACTCCGCGCGCTGCTCGTGGATCATGCCCATGATCTGGTAGCTCTGCGGGAACTTCGAGGAGTCTTCTCTGGCCTGCATCGCCAGCACCATTTCCTCGGCCTTCTCGGGCTTTCCCGTGTTCAGCGCGGCCACCGCCGTCAGGAAGCGAACGTTTCCGGCGTTGGGATTCAGCTCAAGATAGGAACTGCCCCACGCCTCCAGGCCCATCCAATCGGCTTGCTCCACCGCCATCTTGATCAGCGGCTCGTATGGCCTGAGGTACTTCGGATCGGCGCCTATCGCCTTGGAATACGCTTCCTTCGCCCCGGCGGCATCCTCCATCGCCAGCTTGGCGTCGCCCATGGCAGCCCATGCTGCCGCGAATTCAGGATATTCGCCAACCGCCTTGGTGTATTGCGTCACCGCCTTCTTGTAATTCGGCTTCTTCTTGCGCATTTCGCGCAGGCCGTTCTGGTAGGCTTTCTGCGCGGGCTTCGGCGCCTTGAGAGTTAGCGCGCTGACCACGTTGCCGACCAAGCCGTCTAGCCGCGTCAGCACGATAACGCCGACGTCATTGTTTTCCATGGTGCTGTACATGCCGAGCTGCACGTCATTGGAGCGATAGCCGGACAGTTCTGCCCGCAATACGCACGCGCTGAGGTCGAAGCGCCCCAAGCCGATCTCGCGAATGCCATCGGACGTGTAGGAGCCTCCGCTGAGCATTCCGCTCTGGCTGATCCGGCCACCCGAGACGCTGGCGTCGCTCGTGAGCATCGACAGGTCGCCGCCCACTTGGAAGCTGAACCTTCCCTTGCTGTCGGTGTAGCCCTCGGGGTAAGTGTTGCCGACGCAGACCCGCTGTACGACGACCGGCTCGGTGGGCGGCAAGCCATCGTCGGTCACGACTTTCCCGTTGAGGTAGAGCGGTCGATTCCGGTTCCCGAACGGATCGTTCTGTTGTCTGCCGAACGGATCGTTCTGCTGGGTGTTGTTGTTGTAGCCGCCTTGGTTCTGCGTTTGGCCGGAACCACCTCGGCCACCGCCCGTGTTGCCGCTGCTACCGGTGTTGCCGCTATTGCCGGTGTCGCCGCCGCGCTGTCCCTGCCCGGACAGCGCCACAGCGGTAGCGAGAGCCAGGGTTATCACTGGAATCAATCTAGGAATGCGCATGGCGCCGCCTCCTCACTCAGCCTTCAGCAGGCACTTGCTGCATGAAGGCTAGCACACGCCTCATGGTCATGGCGACGCACAGCTGGCTCGCCGCGAGCGAAATTGACGAAATCTGCCCACACACCAGGGTCTTCTCGCGGGCAGCCGGCAGCGCGTCCGAACAGGCTCTTGATTGCCCGACGCTAAAATAGGTTGCTTGCGCGCATGCGGTTCCGCGGAATCTACGCCCCGCTAGTCACTCCGTTCGACCATCGAGGGAACATCTACTGGTCCAAGGTCGAGCACAACGTCGGACAACTCCTGCGGACCAAGCTGTCGGGTTTCCTAGTTTGCGACCGCTGGGGGGAAGGGCCGCTGCTCTTTGACTCAGAACGGGCGGAGATCTGGCAGCGAGTCGCCACCCTCGCGGGCGCCGACGTGCAAGTGCTGGCCGCCATCTCGGGCTGCGGCGTTGCACAGGCCCGCGAAGCCGTCGCGGCGGCAGCGGCGGCGGGTTGCGCGTGTGCCGTGCTGGATGCCCCGGATGTGGGTTCGATGGCACCGCAAGCCGATGCCGGGGAATTGTTCTTTCGCGCCGTCGCCGACAAGTCAGCCCTGCCCGTGGTGGTCGGGGCAAGGCTGGGCGGCGCCGCTGGCGTGACGGCGCAGCGATTGGCTGCGCTAGCAGCTCACCCGGCGATTGTGGGAGCGCTGGTGGAGGGCGGCACGGAGCAGGAGATCGAGACCGCCGCGGCGATGTGCGGCCCGGACTTCTCGATTCTCGTGCGCGACTTGGGAGCAACCGTGCCGGGCCTCTCGAACGGTGCGCGCGCGGCAGTGCTGGCGATAGCCGCGGCGCTGCCGTTCTACGCCCTGTCGATTGAAGAAGCGATCCGCACGCGCGAGCAAGATGCGGCCGCCGACCTAGTCGCGCGGGCGCTGGAACTCGACACGCTGCTGCACACGCACGGCGTACCGGCTCTGAAGTGCGCCTTGGACCTGCGCAGCTGCTACGGCGGTATCCCGCGGCTACCCTTGCCGGCCGCTTCGCCAGCCACCGTGGCAGCGGTCTCGGGGGCGCTGCGCGAGCTAGCCAGCTGAGCCAGACAGCGCCGACTACAGGAACAGCACCTTGTGGTCTGCAGTTCCGGGTTCGATCTCGGCACGGATTTGGTCAACGAACCGCGATCCGAACTGTGCGACAAGCGAGAGCACGCAATGGACACGCTCCTGCAAATTCTCGTTCGGGTAGATCCAGTCGGCCAGCCTAGCCGCGTGGCGCCGTGCCGTCGAGGCCCGTTGCAAGGCTTCTCGCGCCACCTTGCCGTTGGTCCTCTCCAGCTGGTACTCGATCTTCTTTCGCGACCGCCCGAAGCTCGCCGCGAGCGTAGGGTCGAACTCGCGAAGAGCTGACTCGATTTCTTGGAGCCGGCCTCCGATCGCAGCTCGGCTCGCCGCAAGCTTGTCGTGCAGCGGCGGCGGCACGAGCGAATTCGCGATCAAGCCCTCGAATTCCTGCCTGGCAACCAGACACTGGGCCACCGTCAAGCCGTATTTCTCCAAGAGCTTCCGAGTCGCCGCATCCAGCAGTGTGAACGAAGCCCTGGGCAACACGACCGGCATGCGTTCCAGCAATCTGTCGTATAGCACTGCCGACTGGGCCAGATACGCCGCTTCGGACGGACCCGCGATCAGCGCCGCGGTGGGGAGCAAGAAGTCCTGCATGACCGGTCGCAGCAGTGCGCTCGGCGAGACCTTCAGCGGCGAGCCTTCCAGGCGATTCACTAGATCATCGGCGCTGTAAGCCCGGGATTCGGACAAGAACGAACTGTTCTTGCGCTTCAGGGCGATGCGCTCGGCACCCTCAAAGAGCATCAGCAGCGACGTCGATTCTTGGACGTAGACCTGCTCGTGGTAGCCGGCGGACTTCAGCCCGCCACCCCTGCGGACAAGCGCATCGGCCAGTTCCGGCGCGCGCTTGATCGCGTTGCGCAGGACGGGAACAGCCAGTTGGCGAATCCCTCCCTCCATCGGGGAGAGAAACAGGATTCCAGTCTGCTCCAGCAGTTTGCTGTAGAGCCGCTGAAATCCCCTCCCGAATCCAGCGCCGTCGCCATAGGCGCTCGCGGCCAGCTCGACCGCCTCGGCTGCGTGTGGCAAGCCCTCGCAGCTGGCTTCAAACTCGCTCAAGCGAGGGTCGGTGATCTTGACCGAACCGACGGCGGTGCCGGGCGCCCCGGCACTGCGCGCCTCGATTCTCTGCGGGCCGCCTGCGGGCGAGTGCGCCCAAGCATGGTTCACTTCCGCGAGGTCGTGGTCTTCGGTCGCAAGCCAGAAAACCGGCGCGGCGGGAGTGCCGCGGCGCGTCAGCTCCTCGGCGCAGCGTATCGCGGTGAGCGCTTTGTAGAGCGTAAAAGCCGGGCCGCCCAGCAGGCCCACTTGCTGGCCCGTGGCCACGACCACAGTGCCGGGCTGGGCCAGCCGATCCAGGCTGGATTGCGTCTCGCCGTCACCATCCCTGTTCTGGCTGGCGAGCGCGTCGACCAATGCCTTGCGGTGGCCCGGATCCAGACGCGTCGAACTCGCGGCGGACTGGACCGCATCCAGCGACGGCGGGTAGCGGTAGAACTGGCCGACGCGGGAAAAGCTGGAGAGCAAATCCGCGAACAACGGCCGGACTCCCGGCAGCTCAGCCTGAGGGAGAGAAAGGCTGCGCATCTCGCTCAGATATGGCCTCGGGCATCAACCTTCCAGACTTCCCGCACAGAGTCGCCCCGAACGCAGTACATCCGGTCATAGAGGTTGACGTTCGGATCGCAGTGGGGCACCACCAGCTCGATCTTGTCTCCCAGCACGATCTCTCGCTCGGCATCGGCCAGCGTCAGCGCACCGTGCTCGTCGCCGCGGAACGCATAGGTCAGTCCGGCCGGGCTGGCGACCTCCGGGCCGAAGTCGCGGTCGGTCGCGAACGCCTTCAGGCCCGCGTCCACCGTGGCGATGTCGTCGTGATTCTTGCTGACGACCGTCGCCAGGACATGCAGCGCGTTGTGGAAGTCATCGTAGACCTCGCCGCCCTTGCCGCCAATGATTCGATAGTCGACATCCATCAGGGCATAGGAGCCGACCTGCAGCTCGGTCATGCCCTCGAGGGCGGAATCTATGTTGTACGTTCCCGTGCTGGCACCGGACATGATCTCGGCGGGCAGCCCCTTGCGCCGCATCGCTGCGAAGCTCTCGAGCACAGGCCCCATGTAGCGCTCCGAATGTTCCTCGCGGGCTTGGAATCCCTTCACGTGGGAGGACGCGCCGCAGTAGCCGTGAACCCCTCTCAGGCGCAGGTTGGCCAATCGATCAATGGTTTCGGCAAGCCGCACGGCCTCTGGTCCTGGCGGAATGCCGGTCCGCCTGCCGAGCGGGTCGATATCGACCAGCACGTTGAGACGGATCTTGGCCGCGCCGGCCGCCTCGTCCAGTTCCGCCGCGTTGTCCGGATGGTCGATCACGACCATCGTGTCCGGCTTCCGCTCCGCCAGGCGCACCACCCGGTGAATCTTGTTCGGACCGACAGCTTCAGAGGTCAGCAACAAGCCGCCGATCCCGGCCGCCGCCATCGCCTCGGCCTCGCGGATTGTCGCGACGCAAACCCCCAGCGCCCCCTGGCCGACCTGACGCTTCGCAACTTCGGAGCACTTGTGGGTCTTGGCGTGCGGCCGCAGGTCGACGCCAGCGGTCTTGGCATGCTCGGTCATATGCCGCAGATTCGCCTCGAACGCGTCAAGGTCCAGCAACAATGATGGCGTTGGCAGGTCTTGCTTGGTGACGCCCTCGATCTGCGAGCCGCGCGCCAGGCGCTCTTCGATCTCGTCAATGGAATAGGCTCGAGCGTTGGGAGTCATGATGATCGGGGCTGCCAGGGCATGCATGCCCGTGCGAAGCCAATCTCGGCGGGATGGTCTCATTAGCGGAATCGCCCCTGAATATTGATCATAGTCTGACGCGAGACCACGGCACTAGCGCGACCGGGCGATCACCGGACCTGCACGCATGAGATGCAATACGGAGACCACATGAGGCGGCCGAAACAGATAGCCCCGTTCGCGATAGAATCTCGGTTCATGTCGGCAAGCCTGAGCGGATTCGCAGCAGCATTGTTCACGCCCCGTCGAGAGGACGGCTCGGTCGACCTCGCGGCGCTCGAACGCAATGCAGATTGGGTGATTTCACAAGGTGCCAGCGGAGTCGTTCCCTGCGGCGGGACTGGCGAGTACTCCGACCTGACGCTCGCGCAGCGGAAAGAGATCGTCGAACAGTTGGCCTGGGTCCCCAAGGCGCAGGCGAAACTGGTGGTTGGCGTCGGCTCGGGCTCGCTGCGGGATTCGGTGGGCTTAGCGCACCATGCGCTCCACACGGGCGCGGATGCGGTCCTGCTGCCGCCACCGCACTTCTATCGCTACGAGTTGCGCGACCTGTTGGTGTTCTTTCGCGCCGCGGCCCGGGCGATCGACGGCCCGACCATGCTCTACAACCTTGCTGGCTTCGTCAGCCCGCTCGATGCCGACATCGCCGCCGAGCTAGTCGGCACGGAGGCGCACGTGATCGGCATCAAGGACTCGAGCGGGAGCCTAGAGATCCTGCGGCGACTCACCGAGGCCGGCATGCCCTGCGTGCGGGTGCAAGGCCACGACGCGTGGCTGGCGGAGTCCTTGCGCGAGGGCTTGACCGATGCCGCCATCTCCGGCCCGGCAAGCGTAGTGCCGGAAGCCATCCGGGCCGTGTTCGAGACATTCGGCGACGAGCGCGCATTCTCTGCCGCCGCGACGCATTTCGAGCAGTTCTTGCAGCAGCTGCTGCGCTGCCCCTACCCTTGGGTCATCAAGTGGGCTGCGCAGTACAGGGGGCTCGGCCCGGCAACCCTCCCAATCCCAGCGAGCACCGAGCGAGAACAGGATAGGCAAGCATTCTTGTCTTGGTTCGAGGCATGGCTAGAGAACGGCCCGCCGCTGGGTCCGGACTATCGCAGGCCTTGATCGGATGGCGTCGGCAATGCACGGGCAGCCACCCACAGTTACGCAGATCGCCACGGAGGACGCCACCGTGCCCTCGATCGTGCGCGACGCGGCAACCGCGTACGGCAAGCAGGCCTTCATCGTGGGCGAGGGCGGCCAGATCCTGACCTTCGAAGAGAACTATCGCCGTGCCAACCGCTTCGCGAACGCGCTGCAAGCCCGCGGGATCGGGAAGGGCTCGGTGGTCGGCGTGTTCAGCCGGAACTCGTTCGATTTCGTCACCGCCGGGTACGGGATCCTTGCCAGCGGGGCGGTCTTCACGCCCTTCAATTCGAGCTACAAGCGGCGCGAGCTGGTCCACCAGATCACCAATTCCGGAGCATCCGTGGTCTTCGCCGAGAAGAGCCTGCTGCCGCTGCTGCAAGAATGCCAGCACCGGATCCAAGGCTGCCGGGTCATCGAGCTGGAGCCGGGATTCTGGCATACCGCGCCGGACTCGGAACCCGAGCAAGCGACCGACCGCGACCGCGACGTGGTCTTCTTGCCGTATTCGAGCGGCACGACAGGATTCTCCAAGGGGATCGAGCTTACCCACGGCAATCTCGCCGCAGCCATCCGGCAACTGCTGTTCTCGCGGGCTGCGATGTTCGAGGAGCAGGGGCGCAGCTATGTCTTCCTGCCGCTCTATCACATCTACGGCTTCAACGTGGTGATGAATGTCCTGCTTGCCACCGGCGGCACCCTGCACCTGCGCCGGCGCTTTGACATGGACGACTGCCTCGACAGCATCGAGCGGGAGCGCATCACCAGCCTGCCGCTGGTCCCGCCGGTGCTGCTCGGCATGCTCTCGCGAGAGGATCTCCGGCACAGGGACCTGTCGGCCCTCCAATGGGTCAACATCGGGGCCGCCCCTGTTCCCTTGCCCGCCGTGCACCGCTTCGTGGAGATTACGGGAATCACCGTGCGGCAAGGCTATGGCATGACGGAGACATCGGGAATCGCAACGACAAACCCGACAGAGGCTTCCTTTGACGTCGCCGAGACCGCCGGCTTGCCGGTGACGGGCATGGATGCGGCGATCTTCGATCTAGCGGCCGGGACGCGCCAGCTGCCAACCGGGGAAACGGGAGAGCTCGCACTGCGCGGCCCGAACATCATGCAGGGCTACCATGCTGCACCCGAAGAGAACGCCGCCGCCCTGCGCAACGGTTGGTTCTACACCGGGGACATCGGCCACATCGACAGCTTGGGGCGCGTGCATATCGTGGACCGCAAGCGCGAGATGATCAAGTACAAGGGTTTCCAGGTATTGCCCGCTGAGTTGGAGTCGGTGATCTTGGAACTGCCCGAGGTCCGCGACGTCGCCGTTGTCGGCGTGAGGGATGCACACGGCGCCGAGAGCCCGAAGGCATACGTCATGCTGCATCCGAGCAAATCCCTTAGCGGCGAACGGGTGCAGGCGCACGTCAAGTCCCAAGTCGCCGGATACAAGCAGGTGCGGGAGGTCGAATTCGTGGCCGCGATCCCGCGCTCGCCAGCCGGCAAGATCTTGCGCAGGCTGCTGTGACCGGGGACCGCTAGCCAGATCCGGGCTCTGCGGACAGCACGGGCGTAGGGACGGACTGTTCGATAAACAGCCGCGCCGCTTTCACCGCGCCGCCGGTCTCCTCCGCAGCGGGCACGAACTTCGCGAACTTGACCATGTCCGCCCGGTGCAGAAAGTCGCGCAGCAGCGCTTGGTGGTCGCGGCGAATGTGCGGGCCGCGCGACATCTCCGCGAGAAACTCCTCCGTAGTCTGCTCGGGCGCGCGCAGCGAGAACTGGTCCTCGATGTAGTGCCGCACGATGTCCGACAGCCGCAAGTAGAACAGCTCGACAGCGCCGCCTGCAAGCAGGCCCTCCGACAGCAGCGCGTCCAAGGCAGTCAGAGCGATCTCGTGGGGCGGCACCACTCGCGGCACCGACAGCTTTTGCTTGCGGCGCTTCCACCACCACCAGGCCGCGCCCGCCGTCACAGCCAGCAGCAGCGCCCCCAAGGCCCACCACCACCAAGGCGCCGGCATGTCGAGCGGCTCAGCGATGTCCAGCAAGTCAGCCGTTTCGGGATCCTGCAAGACGCTCTCGACGGGGATCGTCAAGGCTTCCGAAGAAATTGAATCGGAACCGTCGAGGGTCACTGTCAGCGGCGGGAGCTCGTAGTCGCCCGGCAGGAACGGCTGCAGGACGTATTCGCGGGTGCGTTCCACACGGCCACCGTCCAACAGGCGCTCGGACACCTCCTCGTCGCGCACCACCGCGAACTCCCCGAAGCCGCCCTCGGAGTCCGGGAAGGCCACGGTAGCGCCCTCGTCAGCCTCGACGGCCAGCCTGAGCACCACGCTCTCTGCACTGGTGAGAGAGGAGCGGTCTAGCGTGAGCTCCAGCCGGCCGCCCGCGGCCTCGTAGGTCTCGACAATCGCCGGCTCAAGGTCCCGGGTGCCGCCCCCGTTGGCGCACGACGACCAAGCCGACGCCAGCGCCACGGCCAGACATGCGCCGATCCACGCGCATCGCCGGTGGCCCGGAATCCGCCCCGCTGGCGTCACTTCCGCCTCCCGCGCTTGCGAAACAGCGTCCGCAAGTCGCGGACGTAGTCGTGTCCGGTCTGCACCTCGACTTCATCGATGCCGGTGGTGCGGAAGAATGCGCGCCGCTGCTCGACGCGCTCCCGCGAGCGCGCGGCGTAGTCGCGGCGGACGCGCGGGCTCGAGGTATCCAGCAAGACAGATTCCCCGGTTTCCGCATCTTCGAGCTCGACCAGCCCCACATCAGGCAGTTCCTGTTCGCGCTCGTCGCACACCGCGACCGCCACCAAGTCGTGGCGGCGAGCGAGGATCCGCAACTGCTTCCCGCTGGTCTCCTCTAGCGTCCCATCGGTAAGGAAGTCCGAGACCAAGAACACGATGCCGCGCTTGTGCGTGACGCGGCCCAGATACTCCAGCGCTACGGAGAGAGCCGTGCCTCGGCCACGCGGCTGGAAGCGCAGCAACTCCCGGATGAGGCGCAGTACGTGCGTCCGTCCCTTGCTGGGGGGTATGGCAAGTTCGACCGATTCCGTGAAGACGATCAGGCCGACCTTGTCGTTGTTGCGGATGGCGGCGAAGGCGAGCAGTGCGCAAAATTCTGCCGCGGCTTCGTTCTTGAGCTGGCTGCGGCTGCCGAACGCGCCCGATGCCGACAGGTCCACGACCAGCCATACGGTGAGTTCGCGCTCTTCGACATAGCGCTTCACGAACGGCTTGCCCATGCGGGCGGTGACGTTCCAGTCGATGCTGCGGATCTCGTCTCCGGGCGTGTACTCGCGCACCTCGTCGAATTCCATCCCGCTGCCCTTGAAGACGCTGCTGTACTCGCCCGCCAACACGTCGTCGACGGCCCGGTCGGTCTGGATCTCGATCAGCCGGATCTTCTTGGCAACGTTGCGGGTGAACTCCTTTACGTCCATGGGCGTGTTCGGGCTCGCAGGAGATTCGCTACAGCTCGGGCGCTAGCGTGGGAGTCTCGGGATTGCGCTGACGGCAGCCGCGAGCGGATCCGGGCGCGAAGCTGCCAGATTTCCGACAGTGAATGGGCGCGACCGGAGCATAGTGCGCCGGGCGTAGTCGCGGGGGTTGGCCTTGACCGAAGCGGCAGTGGCGACCGACCAGGAGTGCTGCTCAAGCCCGGGCTCCACGCCGCCCTGCCCGCGGCCGGCGTCGCGCGAGAACGGGACGGCTTCGACGCGATCGCCGGGCTCGCATAGCTCGCGAACGAACTCGGCCGGGGTCATGCCGCGATCGTAGCCGCCTAGGCCCGCCCGCCGCAAGGCCGGCACCGCAGGGTCAGCGGGAGAAGCCAGTCCCTCGCTCCAGCCCCCGCTCCCGCACGGGGTAGTCCGTACCCAGCGTGTCGTTAAGGACGCGCGCCACAGCTGCCGGCCAGACATCCGGGCTCGGTTCGGCGTCTTTGTCGAAGGGGTCGTAGCTGGCGATGTCCTCGACATGGTGCGGCCGCTCCACCGGCAATCGCAGTTCCAATGCCCGCCGGACCCCCTTCTCAGCGCTCCCGCTTCCGCCTGCGGTGCCCTCGACTAGCTTGTCCAGCGCAGCGCCTCGACCGCGCCTCCACGCCTTGTCCAGCAACTCGAAGAGCTTCCCCTTCACTCCGGGGCTGTCGACAAGCACCGCGTGCATTTGCCGCCGCCACTCCCAAACCTCTCCCCGCCAATGCCGAACGTGCGGGCTCTGAGAGTCGTGCTGGATCTTCAGCAGGTGCGAGACGACGTTCTCGCAGGGTGAAGCCCATTCCTTCTCGTCGCGCCGCCCCACGTCCCCGATCTCCTCGATGACATTGTCCCAGTCGATCGCACTGTAGTCGCGCCGCTGCATCGCCGCGACCTGTTCGCGCGACCATGACCAAGGATCTTCGAAATAGAGGTCCCGAGGGCGCGCCTCAGCGACTGCCTCGGCGGCTAGCTCCTTCATCGATGTCGCCGCCATGCCTGCATTGTAGGCGATCGGCCCCGCCGCAGGAGCCCGTCGGAAGGTCCCGAGATCACTCCGGGCCGGGATAGCGAAGCACCCCCCGGGAGCCGCCCACCTGCGCGCCGAAGACGGAACCGCCGGAAAACGCCACGCCCTCCGCCCCGCTGGTGACCCTGCTGAGATCCGGGCGCGGATCGGGAATGAACGCCCGCACAACTCCCGTGCGGGCGTCGCCAATGTAGATCCCGCGCGCGAAGCCCGGGTTCCTAGGCTGGCCGGAACGGTCGGGATCGAAGCCCGAATCGGAATCGGCCACATAGAGCGTGTCGTCCTCGTCGATGAAGATCCCGCTAGGCGATCCGAACTGTGTCCAAGTCGCCAGATGCGTGCCATCGGTCGAGAAGATCTGGATCCGCTGGTTCGCGCGGTCGCCAACAAACAAGCGGTCCTGCGAGTCGACGGCCAAGGCGTGGATGCCGCTGAACTGTCCTGATCCGGATCCGGCGGTACCCCAAGACTCGATGAACGTGCCCTCGCTGCGGAACTTGACGATGCGGTTGTTGCCGCCGTGGCCGTGATTGTGCCCGTCGCCGACGAAGATGTCCCCGTTGCGTGCGACAACGACATCGGAGGGGCAGCTGAACGCAGTCTCGCTCTCGCCGGGCACGCCCGCGGTCCCGAGGCTCAGCAGGAGTTCGCCGTCTGGGCTGAACTTGTGCACTTGATGGCCGCGGCCATCCTCTCCGCCGGTCTTGCAATCGGTGTGCACGGCGTCGGCCACCCAGAGATTGCCCTCGTGATCGGCATGAATCCCGTGCGGCCAGATAAACATGCCCGACCCGAAACTGCGGATCAGCGTGCCGTCGGGCTCGAACAGCAGGACCGGATCCAATTCGCTGTTGCGGCAGTTGCTTCCTGCGCAGCGCTCGGCCACCCAAATCCTGCCCGTGAACCGCCCGTGCTCGTCTCGGTGCGGATAGATCGCGCTGGTGGAGCCCCAGCTGCGACCGGCAGGAAGCCTTCCCCAGGCCTCGCCGGGGCCGAACGGGTTCGGCACCGCAGGCTGGGCCTGAGCAGCGGTACCAAATGCCAGAAAGGCGATGGAATGTCTGAGGAATCGCCGGTTCATGGCCCGAGGCGCGTCAGCACATGGCCTTGTCAGCGCCGTGCGTCATCGAACAATAAGATACTCGATCGCCTAGGGTTTCTCCCGCAAGTCTTGAGACTAATCGATGGATCCCGTGCCCGGAAGCGGTAAGAATCCTCAGCCAGTCGGAACTCCTGCAAGCCGTGTGTGGCATGCGACATTGGACACACCGCGATCGCAGCCCTCCCCTAGACAGCCGGCGTGGCCAGCCGCGTCAAGCTCCATCGCACCGCAGGGGGGAGTCCGCGAAACCCGCGGACCAAGATCTTGCGTATGGTGCGCTACGGCTCCGGCGCAGATATCTGACCGGGAGTAAGCTCTCTTGATGGATTCGCGTGTGGCACTGATTGGAGATGCGCTAGCAGGTCTGCAAGTTGCGGGACGGCGCCTTTGCAAGAGCCCGGGGTTCACGATTACGGTGGTCGCCTTGCTGGCTCTGGGAATCGGAGCGAACACGGCTATTTTCAGCCTCATCAATGCGGTGCAGACGCGAATGCTGCCTGTGCCGGAGCCCCATAGGCTGGTGCTCTTCGCCGTCGCCGATTCGAGCGGTTCCAGCCGCTACATGATTCCGCAGGAGATCTACAGGCAAATCCGCGAAAGGAATTCTGTCCTAGAGGACTTTGCCGCGGCGACGTTTCCTCCGATAACGCTGTCGAGCGATGGAATCGCCGAACGCGTGAGCGGGATGCTGGTTTCGGGCTCCTTCTTCGAAACGCTGGGCGTGGACGCCGAACTCGGACGAGTGCTAACGCCGGACGACGATCGCCTTCCCGTATCACCCGCAGTCTGCATGATCAGTTACGGACTATGGCAGCGGCGATTCGGCGAGGACCCTGGTGTGATCGGGCGCCGCGTTCGAGTGAACACACATTCGTTCACCATAGTCGGCGTCACGCCAAAGGAGTTCCTCGGCTTGTCCGAGGACTCGCGATTGGATATCAGCATCCCCCTCAGGGCGGCGGGAATGTCCAACTATTTCTCTTACCCGGTGCGTGCTTTCGGCAGGCTGAAACGCGACGTGAGCAGATCTCAGGCCCAGGCCTCGCTTGATGTTCTCTATCGTCAGATCGCACCCGACCCTATCTCTGGCAGGCCCTCCGAATTCAAAGTTGGGCTTCGTCCGGGGGGCCAGGGGTTCTCGACACTGCGAACCCAATACGAGAAGCCGCTTCTGGTCCTGATGGGGATGGTCGGAATCGTGCTGCTGATTGTATGCGCCAACGTTACAAACCTCCTTCTGGCACGTACTTCCGCCCGTACGAAGGAGATCGCGACACGGCTGGCATTGGGGGCAAGACGGATGCATCTGGCCGGGCAACTGCTCGCAGAAAACACAGTGCTGGCGATTGGCGGAGCGGCCCTTGGAATTGCGCTGGCTTACTGGACGGGCAATGCGCTGCTGGCGCTGGCACCCCGGCAGATCGGGGGTGGCGAGTTGATCCTCGATGTGAGCCCGGACTGGCGCGTGTTCCTGTTTACGCTGGCAGTCTCGACGCTGGTCAGCACCTGTTGCGGCATCGCGCCAGCCTTGCGATCTGCGCGTGTCGATCCAGGGTCTGCGCTCAAGGGCGGCACGAGTCTGCGCCTCCCAAGGCGGCTTCCCTTCAACAAGCTATTGGTGGTCGCGCAAGTCGCGTTGTCGCTGGTGCTGCTAGTCGGAGCCGGACTGTTTCTGCGCTCGTTGCACAATCTCAA
Organism: Bryobacterales bacterium; assembly: GCA_028819215.1. Taxonomy (GTDB): domain Bacteria; phylum Acidobacteriota; class Terriglobia; order Bryobacterales; family UBA6623; genus VXMF01. Next base: position 10,736 of record JAPPMG010000051.1, on the reverse strand, counting down.
TTCAGTCGATCTCGGGTTGAATCCCGATCATCTATCGCTTCTGACCCTCGACCCGGGGACTTCCGGCATGACCGCGACGGCAAGCAATCAGCTTGCGGAACGCTTGGTCGAGCGAGCTCGCGGCATGCCCGGAGTGGTCGCTGCTAGCGCCGGGTTCATCAGTCCGCTTACCGGCGGGATTGCCCTGACACGGGTTAGCCTTGCTGGGCACGCCGGAGTTGAGCGGCCTTCGTTCGACGTGAATTGGATTGGAGCCGACTACTTCAGAGTGCTCGACACACCCGTGCTGGCAGGAAGGGCGTTCTCTCCTGATGACGGCCTTTCGAACAAGGTGGCAATCGTAAATGAGCAAGCTGCGAGGTATCTTTGGCCTGGCGAGAGCCCGATCGGCAAGCACGCCATGATTGGCTGGGAAGCGGGCGAAGATCATCAGATCGTCGGGATGGTCAGGGATGTGAAGCGCAAGTCTCCTAGAGGAGACGCTGAGGCCGCCGTATATCTCCCCTTCTCCCAGAACACGCGAGCGCATTTTGTCTTGCACGTTCGCGTGTCGGATGGGACGGAGCCCATGATCCCCGCGCTACTCCGGGAAGTCCGCGCTCTTGCTCCGCACGTGCCGGTAGCTGAAGCGACAACGATGGCGGCGCAACTCGTCCGGACCAAGATGCTCGATCGCTTGATGGCGTTTCTGACGCTGCTCTTCGGTCTCCTGTCAGTAATCGTGGCAGCAGTGGGGCTATATAGCGTCATCGCATTTGCCGTAGTGACCCGAAAGCGCGAGATCGGGATTCGAGTCGCCCTAGGCGCAAGTTATTCCCAGGTGCTCGGGCAGGTACTGAAGGAGGGCGCGGCATTGATTTCGCTTGGCCTTGCCCTGGGCGTGCCTAGCGCACTATGGGCGTCGCGGTTCGCCAGGTCGTTTCTCTACGGATTGAGTGCGACTGACCCGGCGACGTATGTAGTCCTCGCCGTGGTCCTGGCCGGCATCGGCCTAGGCGCCACTTGGGTGCCAGCCCGTCAGGCGGCGAGGTTGGATCCTGCGGTGGCGTTGAGGTATGAGTAGGCAGGAGAACCTACATTCATCGAAAGCCACCACCAGTTGGCCCATCGATTTCGCTTCGACTCGTCTGCCCTGGTCGCCCGGAGACCTGGCACCAAATCCCGGCTGGGTCGCCGTCAATTGGTCCAGAAACGCTAGGTATTGCTTCGCCGTTGCCAGCATAGCGGGGCTGACGGGCCCAGCGCGCACTTGCCGCGCGGCCCAAGCTCAGCTGAGCCGAGAGCGCCAGCGAGGCTACGGCACCTCCACGCCATCTAGCACCCGCTGAACTATGTCCTCGGAAGTCAGCTCTTCGGCCTCGGCCTCATAGGTCACCATGACCCGATGCCTGAGCACATCCGGCGCGACCGACTTGACGTCTTGGGGAATGACATAGCCCCGGCCCTGCAGCATCGCGTGGGCCCGTGCGGCCATCGCAAGATAGATCGTGGCGCGCGGGGAAGCGCCGTGCCGGATCCACTCCCCAATGTCGGGGTTCGCCCCGGCCGGATCGCGGGTGGCCTCGATCAGGTCGACGATATACTCCTCGATCTTCGCATCCATGTAGACCGCGTCGGCGAGCTCGCGCAGGCGCACGACATCCCCGGGAGACAGCACGGGCGCGACCGTGTGCTCCACCGTTGAACGAGCCATTCGACGCAGGATCTGCAGCTCGTGCTTGCGCTCCGGGTAATTCACTCGCAGCTTGAGCATGAAGCGATCCACCTGAGCTTCCGGCAGGGGATAGGTGCCCTCCTGCTCGATCGGGTTCTGCGTGGCCAGAACCAGGAAGGGGTCCTCGAGCGGGTAGCTCTCGGAGCCAATCGTTACCTGGCGCTCCTGCATGGCCTCCAGCAAGGCGCTCTGCACTTTCGCCGGCGCGCGGTTGATCTCGTCCGCCAGCACGATGTTTGCGAAGATCGGGCCCTTTTTGGTGCTGAAACCGCCGTCGCTCGGCGAGTAGATCATGGTGCCGATCAAATCGGCCGGCAGCAGGTCAGGCGTGAACTGAATGCGCTGGAAGGACGCCTGCAGCGTTCTGGCCAACGTCGTCACCGACAGCGTCTTGGCTAGACCCGGGACGCCTTCGATCAATACGTGGTTGTTGCACAAGAGCGCCAGGAGCAGGCCGTCGATCAATCCCTCCTGGCCGACGATCACGCGGGCAAGCTCTTGGCGGACGGCGGCAAAGACCGGAGCCTCAGCCTCGACCCTGCGGCCGATCTCCCTTACGTCGGATGATTGCGAAGAGCGGTCTGGCGCGGCTTCGCGGACGGCAGAATCAACCCCTTCCATAGGGACCAATTTAGCAATACGAGCGCGCTATGGAGCAGGGTCGGCACGCGCTGATCCCGAGGCACGGGACACCACTTCTGCCAAGTAACCCTGGGCCAGCACCGAGGCGCCCCCCACCTGCTCGGTCACGAACGCGAAACCGTGCGCGAACTGGAAGCTGCACTGCGCTACAAGATAGCCTTGGAAATCCGGCAGCGGATCGACGCCGCGTTCCGCGTTGCCGCTCGAGAGCCTAAAGGCAACTTGCTCGCCCGCATCGATTTCGACCGTGCGACGAAAAGTCGGAGACCGCTCGCCTTCCGAGCCGGCCCCGTAGAAATCCAGGCTGCAACTGCCCGGCTGATATCGCGTGCCGAGGGGGTCAGCAGAGGTGTTTACCAGCACTACGGCGGTGTCGAACGTGGTCTGGTTGGTCACGAACGGGAAGAACAGGGTGGTGCCGCACTCGTCGACCGGAAACGACGGCCGCGGCTCGCGCTCGGGAGCGACGAAGCGCGGCCGCGCGCCAAGCGGACCGCCGCTAGCAGTCGGGCCGAGCGGGGCGAGACTGGCGTCGACCATCACGCGCCCACCGCGTATGGCGGGGCCGTCGGAGGCGGACGGGGTCAGGCGAAACTGAATCCTGCAATCCTCCTGCACGGAAGGGTCCGCGGAGAGCACCTGGTAGACCGCAACGGCCTCGGCGGCCTCGCTCACCGTCAACGGCACGTCGCGGGCCGACCCGTCCGACACGACCGCACCGCCCAAGCCACTCCTCGACGCCCCTTCGACCAATCCCAGGCGCAACCTCGCGGCCCCGCCCTCCGAGGCACAGACGGGAGCTGCGGGGGCCGCGATCGAGACGCCCTCGGGTATGGCCGAAAGGGCGATCCTCACGCGCGTCGGACTCGGCTGGGCAGCGGCGCCGGCAGCAGTTGGATAGTAGTCATCCCTCCATCCGGGCCGGCCCGGCTCTAGCGACTGCCCGGCGGCCGCCTTGAAGGCAGCGGCAAAACCTTCGAAGATACGAACCTCGCCGAACGCCTCGCCTTGCGAGCATAGGCGTCCCGCTTGCACGGAGCCTGCCAGCGCAGAGATCCCCGGCGCTGCGTGCGCTACTGGCAGCGTGCCGGCTTCCAAGACAACGCTCCCCCCAGCCGACGACAGAGATACCGCTGCCTCGATTGGAATCGTCCCGGCCCGCGCATCGCCGCCAACGCCTGCCTCGGCGGCGTTCACCCGGATATTGGTCAGGCGCACGCTCGTGGTGGAAGGATGACACCCGCCCGGCACTCCGTATCGACCGAGACAGTCCTCCAGCGGGACCGCCCGCGCGGAATCGCTGCCGATGGCCGCCCCGGGAATGGGGAGTGCCACGCCGGACCAGATCAGCACTCCCGGGCTCGCGGAACGGCGGCGCCCTAGCATCGGATCCTGCACGGTCCGCCCGCTGGTACCGCAATCGCTGAACAAGCGCTCGCTCGTCGAGGCCAGGCAGGTCTTTTCGTTGACCACCAACACCGCGTCGGTGACATCCGCGCCGAGGCCGAAGCCGCTCTGGTTCGCGATCCCGACGCTCAAGGACACCGCGAGATCGACAACGAGGAAGCCGCTGGGTTCGAAGCCTCGGCCCTGACCGCGATTCTCGCAAGTGATCGCGATATCACCGACCAGTTCGCTGGTTCCCTCGATCCTGACCAGCGGTGCAAGGGCGGTCGCCGAGCAGCGGATCTGGCCAAGCTCGGCGCTAGGAACAGGCGATCTCAGCTGGGCCGACGCGACACTCGAGAGGGCAGCGCCGACGAACATGGCTCCGATCCGCATTCGCCGGGAACGAGGAGCCGGGCCTGACCTCGGCATCGGCCAGCCAAAGGACACGAGCCTAGGGAGCATCTCCGCCAACAGGAAGACGCCTACCCTCGGCGTCGAAAGGAATCACGGGGGCCAAGTAGCCCATGGCCAGGTCGGCGATGCCGCCAAAGCCATCCGACATGAATACGTAGCCCCGGGCGCCTGGATACCCGCAGTCCGCAATCAAGTAGCCCTGAAACTGGTCCATGCCAATGATGTTGCGGGCGGTGTTGCCGCCCGAAAACGTAAACACCAGCTGCTCGCCGGGATCGATCGCCGTGGTGTACTGAACGAGCAACTCGTCCTCGCCGTCGCCACCCACCCCGTAGAAATGCAGGTCGCAGGATCCGGCCTGTTCATCCACGGTATCCGTCAAGGCTTGCAAGGAACCGTGCGTAATCACCAATCCCGTATCGAATCCAGCTTGGTTGGTAACAAACGGGAACAGCAACCGCGTGCTACACGCACCTAGATTCACGTCGGCGTCTGCCAGCGCCAATGCTGGCGCGAAGCGCGGCAAGGGAGCGCTGGAGCTGGCCCCGGGGACCGCACTGCGAGGCGCAAAGCTCGCCGCGAACGTCGCCCGGGCGCTGCCGACGCGACTCTCAGGGGTCTCGAACAGCACCGGAATGCGGCAGTCCTCGACCTGGCCGGGGTCGTCCGCCACGACTTCGTAGACCGCGCGTCCAACCCCATCCGAAAGGCGGATCGGCACGTCCACGCCAGTCCCCGAGGCCGACGCCGAGCCGCCCGCTCCGGCGGCATCGTGGCCGCTCACCAAGGCCAGTGCCAGCGAGTCACGAGATGCGCCAGCCGACGCGTCGAAGTCGGGCTGATGACAGGCCACGTACGAAGGAACTCTCAGCTCGACGCCATCCGGCACGTCTTGAATGTCGAGCATCACTCGGGTCGGCTCGTTCGGCAGGGCGTCCTGCGAGCCCGCTCGAAACGCGCTGGCGAAGCCTTCTTGCACAACCACGGTCGCGGTCCCGCGAGAATCCCCTCCACAGGCCGCCGCCGGCTCCGTTTCGGCCACCGCGAGTCGTATGCCTGTTAGGGAGTTGGCCAGCCGCAGACTGGCGTTGCGCAATGCAATCCCGGAAGGCGAGCGCAGCTCCAAGGCTGCCGCGACGGGCGCTCCAGAACTCGACCCGCCGCCGAGCCGAACTTGGGAGGCGTTGGCCCGAATGCCCCGAATCTGGAGCGTCGAGGCCCCGAACGGCAGATTCCCGGGAAACGGCACGCTTACGTTTGTCCACGTGAGCGCGGTAGGGCCTGTCAGGCGTCCGAACTGCGGATCCTGCACCGTGGCCAGCGGCGCGTCGCAGGACCCATACGTGGAGCCGTTCGCACTGGGCGCCGAGCAGTCATTGCCGTTTACGACCAGCACCGCGTCGCTGATGTCACCGAACGTGTCAGAACTGATCGTGTTGGTCACGCTGGCGTTGAGCGTGACTGCAATCGACAGGCTCAGATCGTCCCGCGGTCCCGGCGGCAGCGGACTCTCCGGAGCGCAGCTCAGCAGGATGTCTGGCAGCATTTCGGCCACGCCTGCCGCTCGGACTGGCGCCGCCGCTGCCGAGGCGGTGCAGGTAAGCGCGGCGTCAGCCTGCGCCCACGCCGGACCGGAAGAAATGAGGACCAAGGTGCCCGCTAGAGCACATGAACGGGACACTCCCACCCTAACCCCGCAATCGTTATCTTGCCATAACGTTCCCAATTCGCCTGCCCAAGACTGCTGCGCACGTGGGACGATGCCATCAAGGCGGCTGCTAGCCGACAAGGCCAAACGCCTTGTCGAGCGCTGCGACCGTGACCCGGCAGGCATCATCGTCAGCCATCTCGTTCAGGGCCCGGTTGAAGGGCTCCGCCCGGATCGGCCCGTCGTAGCCGATATCGACTAGCGCCTGCAAGAAATCGCCGACATTGATCACGCCCGTGGCCAGCGGTAGCTCGCGCTGGTTGTCGTACTGATCATCGACCTCAACTCCTCGCGGAGCGTCGTTGAGGTCGGCCGAGATGACATCGCTGCCAGAGAGGGTGCGGATGTCGTCGGCAGTCTCGCGGGACGTCCACCAGTGCCACGAGTCAAGCACGAAGCCAACGTTCGGCGCCCCGGTCTCCGCGATCAAATCCTTGGTGCCTGCCATCGTATGCACGGCGGAGTGCCGTCCGGCGGTCCAGTTCCGCTTGGTGCCGACATACTCCAAGCCCAGGCGTAAGCCGTGGTCCTGCAACACTTCCGCCACTTGCCCGAGCCGCGCCGCTGTGCGTTTGAAGTTCTGCAGGTAGGTCAGCTCGTCGCTCGAGGGCCGCAGCCAAGTGCCGACCCGCTCGGCACCCGCCCGCCGCAAGGCGGCCGCAGCCTGCGGCAGGCCGGCCATGCCCTCCTTGAAAGCCTCGTCGTCCCTGCGAAATTCCACCGGCAGGCCCGCTGCAGCCCAGCGCAAACCGTGCCCCTGCAGGGCTTCGAGATGCACGTCGACTCCGTCGCGCAGCAAGTCTCCCGGGAACGGCTGGACAGATTCGAACCCGTACTGGGCGGCCAGCGCGATCGCCCTTGCCTGGTCGGCCTTGACGCCCAGGCTGCCGGGCACGAACGCTGTGAAGAAGCGTCGCTTCTCGGCGGCAGCGGCGAGGGGGGCGGTACCGGCAGCGATCGCGACGGTCCGCAGGAAATCCCTGCGGGCCAAGGCGTGGGGATGGGATCGCACTTGCATCGTGCAGCAACTATACCAGCATTTCGCCGCGCCCAAGGCCCGGCATCGCCCGCCGCCAGGCTCCGAGCGGGCGGACTTGGCTTGCCGCTAGGCGCGGGTAGCGCGACGGCCGGCCAGATCGGCAATCCGGGCCAGACAAGAGCGTTCTTTTTGGTTGCAGTGCTACAATATTCACGTCATTTGTAGTAACCTATACTGCAATCAAGGACATGAGCGACGATCCCACCCGCAGACGCCGGCCGCGTGATGCCGACGAGGAGAAACCGTCGCGCCTGCATTTCTCGCCACGGGCGATCTGGCTGGTAGGCGTGCCCTTCGTGATGCTGCCGTTGTTTGTCGGACTGTACATGCTAGGGCAGAACCCGGTCGAGCCCCTGATCGAGGCGCTGGACAACGAGGACAGGCTGAAGCGCCAGATCGAGGATCTCAAGCAGGAAAACTCCGAATTGCAGCAGGACATCGACGCCTTGGGGCCCGGCCAGTTCGGCATCGAAAAGCGCGCACGGGAGCGCCTCGGCTGGTCCAAGCCGGGCGAGGTCGTGATCCACGTTCCGGACAAGCGATAAGGCCTCCCTCGCAAGGGCTTGCGCGGCAAGCGGCGATGGTGCGCATGCATGGCGGCCGGCAACGCTTCCGATAAGATGTAAGCGGTTTGGGCGGGACAGGCATCGCCGCTCTGCATACGGGGCACGGTCCCGCAACGAGGATTCCGGCCTGCATCGCAATGCCGCTGTTGCTCACGGCGGCACCCTCGGAGGCACCTGACTATGCCTCGAGCATCGAGCCCCTGCTGACGGCCCGGTGCATCTCCTGCCACCCTTCCAGCGGAGGGCAGGCTGGTCTTTCCCTAGCCAGCCACGCGGACGTGCTGCGCGGCGGCAATAGCGGACCGGCCGTCGTTCCCGGCGACCCCTCTGCCAGCCTGCTGCTGCGCCGGGTCTCGGGGGAGAGCCCCACGATGCCGCTGGTTGGCGCGCCGCTGACACCGTCGGAGGTCGCTCTGCTGGAGCGTTGGATCGCCACAGGCGCACGGCTGGGCGCGGAGAACGATGGGGCGCAGGATCAGACCTGGTGGTCGTTCCGCAAACTCGCGCGGCCCCCGGTGCCACGGCCAGTGTCGGCATGGGGCGCGAACCCAATCGATCGCTTTGTTGCCGAGAGGCTCGCCGAGAAGGGGCTCAGCCCATCGCGGCCGGCGGACCGCGCCACGCTCATTCGCAGGCTCAGCTTCAACCTGCACGGCCTGCCACCGTCGCCAGAAGAAGTCGACGCGTTCGTCAACGACAGCTCGCCGGAGGCCTATCAGCGCTTGGTGGACCGCCTGCTCGCCTCGCCGCGCTACGGGGAGCGCTGGGGGCGGCACTGGCTCGACGTGGCGCACTATGGCGAGTCGCACGGCTACGACAAGGACAAGGCGCGCCGCAACTCGTGGCCGTATCGCGACTACGTGATCGAGAGCTTCAACCGGGACAAGCCCTACGCCCGCTTTATCCGCGAGCAGATCGCCGGGGACGTCCTCTGGCCCGGCGAGCCGGACAGCCTGGTCGCGACGGGATTCGTGGCGGCCGGCCCGTGGGACTACGTCGGCCACGCTGAATTGCGCGAGGGCACGAAGGACAAGAAGCTGGCGCGCCTGCTTGACCGCGACGACATGGTCGCGGCCACCATGTCGTCGTTCACGAGCCTCACGGTCCACTGCGCCCGCTGCCACGACCACAAGTTCGACCCGATCCAGCAGGCAGACTACTATGCGCTGCAGGCAGTGTTCGCGGGGGTGGATCGGGCCGAGCAGCCGTATTTTCACGACCCGGAGACACACTCCCGCGGACGCCGCCTGTGGCTCGCCATCGGCAAGGCCGAGGCCGCGCTGCGGCCCTTCCGCCGCGAGATCGAGGACGCCACCAGCGGGGAGATCCGGCGCATTGACGAGCAGGAATCCGCGCTGAAGCAGGAGAGGGCGGACCTGCTGCCGAAGGTGGGCGAGATCGACACGCCCGAGTCGATCGCCCGCAGGAACGAGATCTCCGGCCTGATCAAGCAGTTGGATGCCGAGCGGAGGGCTTTCGCTCTGGCCGCGATGTCCGCGTCGGATCGGGCACGATACTCGGAGCTGTCCGAACGACTCGATGCCTTGAACGCGGAGTTCGGAGCCTTGCCAGACCCCAGGTATGTCTACAGCGCGGCGAACTACTTCAAGACGTACGGACGTTTTACGCCCGCTTGGGAACCGCGCCCCGTCCACCTGCTGGCCAAGGGGAGCGTCGAGTCTCCGCAGCAACTCGCGCAGCCTGGCGCGGTCGCGGCGGTGGCCGGCTTGGAGGCGCGCTTCGGCATAGACTCCGCGCAAGGGGAAGGGGCGGCGCGTGCCGCGCTGGCCGCCTGGCTCGCGCATCGCGACAATCCGCTCACCTGGCGATCCATAGCCAACCGGGTGTGGCACTACCACTTCGGCCGCGGGTTGGTCGAAACGCCAAACGACTTCGGCCGCATGGGAGCATCGCCCACGCATCCCGCACTGTTGGACTGGCTCGCGGCGCAGGTGCGCACCAGCGGCGGCTCTCTCAAGCACCTTCACCGCTTGATCCTGCTCAGCGCGACTTACCGGCAAAGTTCGGCCGAGCGTTCGGACCAAGCCAAGATCGATGCCGGCAATCAATTCCTGTGGCGCATGAACCGCACCCGCCTCGATGCCGAGGCCGTGCGGGACAGCGTGCTGGCGGTGGCCGGGCAGATTGACTTGCAGATGGGCGGGCCTTCGGCGGAGCACTTTTTCTTCAAGGACGATCACTCGCCCGTCTACGACTACACCCGCTTTGACTTCAGCAGCGCCGCCGCCCGCCGGCGCAGCGTCTACCGCTTCCTGGTGAGGAGCGTGCAAGACCCGTTCATGGAGAGCTTGGACTGCGCAGACCCGTCGTTGCTGGTGCCCAAGCGCAGCAGCACGCTGACCGCCATCCAAGCCCTGGCACTGCTCAACGACCCGCTGATGATCGAGCAGGCGCGGCACTTCGCCGACCGCCTGAGAGCCGTCTCCACGGAGTCGGCGGAGCGCCTCCGGCACGGTTTCCGGCTCGCCTACGGACGCAGCGGCTCCGACTCTGAAGTCGCGGCCCTGGCCGAGTACTCCGACAGGCACGGCCTGGAGAGCGCCGCCCGCTTGCTGTTCAACGGCAACGAGTTCATGTTCGTCGACTAAGCCCATGCCGAATCAAGGCGCAGCAACGCTGACCGACCGGCGACAGTTTCTCCAGCACTGGGGCGGCGGACTGGGCTGGATCGCGCTGGCCCAGTTGCTCGGCCGCGAGACCGGCACCGCTCAGGCGCCTGCCGACGGCGGCTTGCACCACCCGGCACGAGCCAAGCGGGTCGTGCAACTGTTCATGTCCGGCGCCGCCAGCCAGTGCGACCTGTTCGACTACAAGCCGCTGCTGATCGAGCGCAACGGGCAGGAATTCGATCCCGGCGGCACTGTGGAACTCTTCCAGAGCAGCCCCGGGCCGGTGATGCGCAGCCCGTGGGACTGGAAGCAGCACGGTGAATCGGGCAAGTGGATGAGCAGCCTGGTGCCACATCTGGCCGGGTGCGTGGACCACATGGCCTTCTTTCCCTCGATGGTGTCGAAATCCAACGTCCACGGGCCTGCAACGTTCATGCAAAACAGCGGCTTCGTGTTGCCGGGATTTCCCAGCATGGGGGCTTGGATCTCTTACGGCCTTGGCACGCTGACCGACGAACTGCCGGCGTTCGTGGTGCTACCGGACGCGCGGGGGTTCGCCCCCAACGGTCCGGGAAATCACCAGGGCTATTTTTTTGTTCGTCGCTAGCCGCTGCGATCATCGGTTTCCCTCTGA
>JAPPMG010000008.1 GCA_028819215.1 Bryobacterales bacterium | reverse complement strand
CGCGCCGGAAGAACGACTGGAATGCTTGGTCCAAGCGCTTCAGCATCCCGCGCGCGGGACCGAGTGCGATCTCGCCCAGCCCATGCTCATTGCGAGCACGCAACCCCGTCAGCCACTTGTGCTGGTCGTACAGGCGCAGTGTCTCCTTGCGCTCGGCGTAGGCCGTCTTGCGCTCCTCCAGCGCCTGGTTGTAGAGCCAGTTCAAGCGGACAAGGATCTTGTCCAGGTGCCGGTAGCCCGCTGGCGAGAGGGAGCACCTCAGGGAATAGGTGGTGTATGGCGTCACCTGTTGTCATAATAGCATACTTTTGAGCGTGTTATTTTCGTATATAATTCCCATTGATGACCTGCCTGAATTCGACAGCGACGAGCCATGGTATGGCTATGGAGTTGACACGCCTACATGTCGTTCAGTAGCAAGGCATGCCAAGCAGATTCGGGATTCCGATCCGACGTTTCCGATCATTTTGAGTTTTGAAGTTCTTGATGGCATGCATCGAGTTGCGAAGGCGTGGATGCTGGGTCTGAAGAGTGTGTCTGCCGTACGATTCGACGAGCCGGTTGATCCCGACCTTGTTCTAGAGATGAAGGGCGACATTAGCCCTGAAGAGATCCTGAAACAGCTCTCGAGCAAGAGATCTGAGCCAAAGGATGAGCCGTGCAACACGGCCAGCAACCTCTCGGAGACGGCGAAGACCGAGAACTAGCCGTGGAGTGCGCCCCTGTGAGTGGGCAGCTCTAGTGCACTCTTTGGAAACCGAGGAGGCTGGTATCAGCGGAAGCTAGGCCTGCAGCTCCATTTCGCGTGGTATCGGCGCTCGTAGCGTGTCACCCCAAATTCTGTCACGCGATGTGGAGCCGAAGCCCCAGCGCGCGCACGATCCGCACGACGGTCGCAAAGGTCGGATTTCCGTCCGGCGACAACGCCTTGTAGAGGCCCTCACGGCTCATGCCCGCTTCGCGCGCGAGACCAGCCATGTTCCGGGAGCGCGCCACGTCGTTCAGAGCGGCGCGGATCAGGCTGCCGTCACCTGGATCCTCGTCGGCGCATGCCTGTATGTAGAGCCGTGTGTCCTCACGCGTGTGAAGGTGTTCGGCGGCATCCCAATTGCTGAATCTCTCGGTCATGTCCCCCTCCATTCCTTAGCCAGCTGTCCGGCACGTTCGATGTCCCGTTGCTGGCTATCTTTGTCGCCGCCGCACAACACAACAACGGCGTGTCCTTCTCGCAGGCAGTAGAGACAACAGTTCAGTCTACGGCTGTCGCATCCGTCGAACGACCTGCCTCAGCCACCACCCTTCGCAACGACCTCGATTTCCCGAAGACGACGAGATACAGGGGCGCAGTCCAAAAGCAAAGAAATCCCTTACGATGGGAAGCACGCCCGATCGGACAGAGGTACAGTTTTGATCATCAGCAAACTAACTTCCGAGGCTCAGACTACTATCCCGCAGTCAATCCGCTTAGCGCTTGGGTTGCAGCCTGGGGACGAGCTGCTATACGAAATCATTGACGGCCAAGTGATTCTCACTAAGGCCCAGACCGGCGCCACGGCAGATGATCCGTTCCGCTCCTTCGAGGAATGGCACTCGGAAGCGGACGCCAGGGCCTATGCGGAACTTTGAGCTTGGTGGCGTCATCAAGGTACCGTTTCCGTACACGGACCGCGCGAAGCGCCGACATCCAGTTTTCGGGAATTCAGCAGCAAGTCCGGCCGCAGATCGCATTCGAGATGATCGGCCCACGCACCGTTTAGCGCATCGTCTCGACGTCTGTACTCAAGTAGCGCATCTTGGGCCAGCACCTCAGCGATTGGCACCAAGACTTCATCAAGAGATGCTCGATGAAGCCCCCGAGACTCGCGCTTGTAGTCGCGTTTGAACTGCTTGGTGCGCTCAATCGCCAGCATCCAGCTCGTCGAGCAGCTCCTGCACACTGCCGAATCGATTCAGGCGGCCTTTGCGGGCTTCCTTCATCGCCTTGATCGTGACAGCATTGGGAATCAGTGACGCGAAAGGAAGAGCCTTCTCCTGCGCAACTTTCGTGAGTAACAATCGCACAGCGTCGGACACGGTCAGGCCCATCGCGGCCAGCACCGCTGCCGCTTCTTCCTTTACAGCCCCGTCGATTCGAACTTGGACGAGTTGACTAGCAGCCATTACTACGTTCCTTCATCTTGAATTACGTTGTATTGCATCCCACCAGATTGTATGAACGCAAGTCTCACGTAGTTTCTTCAGTGAGGCGGGGCCATCCGCCACGTGCACTTGCAACCGGACGAAATCACCCTCGATCCAGCTCTATCCCGCTCGAGAGTCAAGCTGGTCGGCCTGGGCCTCCGGCGAGTCTTCAGCTGATTCGAAGACGACAGCGGCAAGGGGCGGCAGCGTCAGTCGAACTGAGTATGCGTGGCCGTGAAATGGAATCTGCTCGCCTTCCACTAGTCCTTGATTGCCTACGTTCGACCCGCCGTAGTGCTCCGAGTCGCTGTTCAGCAGCTCCTTCCACGCCCCAAGTCGCGGCACGCCGAGGCGGTAGCTGTCGCGCACGACCGGCGTGAAGTTGCAGACCACCAAGAGTGATTCCGCAGCGACCGCACCGAGCCTCAGAAAGCTGACCACGCTGGCCTCCCAGTCCTGGCAGTCCACCCACGAGAAACCCCGATCGTCTAGATCGGTCTGGTGCAGGGCTGCCTTTTCGCGATAGAGCCGGTTCAGGTCGGCAACGAGGCGCTGCACGCCGCGGTGCGAGCCGAGCTCCAGCAGGTGCCAGTCCAGGCTCCGATCATGATTCCACTCGGCCCGCTGCGCGAACTCTCCACCCATGAACATCAGCTTCTTGCCCGGGTGCGTGTACAGGTACGTATACAGGAGCCTCAGATTGGCGAACTTCTGCCCCTCCTCGCCGGGCATCTTCTCCAACAGAGACGCCTTGCCGTGCACCACTTCGTCGTGCGAGAAGGGGAGCAGGAAGTTCTCCCGAAACGCGTAGAGCATGCTGAAGGTGAGGCGATTGTGATGGTGCTTGCGATAGATGGGATCCAATTTCATGTAGGCGAGCGTGTCGTGCATCCAGCCCATGTTCCACTTGAAGCCGAACCCGATGCCGCCATGTGACGTAGGGCGCGTGACCTGGGGCCACGCCGTCGATTCCTCGGCCATCGTCATGACATCGGGAAAGTGCCCGTAGACCTGCTCGTTGAACGTCTGCAGGAAGCGGATTGCCTCGAAGTTCTCATTGCCGCCGGCGTGATTCGGTATCCATTCCCCGTCCTGCCTGCCATAGTCGCGGTACAGCATCGAGGCGACCGCATCCACGCGAATACCGTCCACGTGATACTTCTCGCACCAGAAAATGGCGCTCGCCACCAAGAAATTCGCAACTTCCGCCCGACCGTAGTTGAAGACCAACGTGTCCCAGTGGGGATGGCGTCCGATCCTCGGATCCATGTGCTCGTACAAGTGGGTCCCGTCGAACCGCGCCAAGCCGTGCGGGTCGTCGGGAAAGTGAGCCGGAGCCCAGTCAATGACCACTCCGATTCCGCGCTGGTGCAGCGTGTCAATCAGGGCCATGAAGTCGCGCGGACCCCCGAACCGACTGGTCGGGGCGAAATAGCCAGTAGTCTGATAACCCCAAGATCCACCAAAGGGATGCTCCGTCACGGGCAGCAGTTCCACGTGGGTGAAACCCATCTCCTCGACATAGTCGGCTAGCCTCGGCGCCAGCTCGGCGTACGTCAACCAGCGGTCTCCTTCCTGAGGGACGCGCATCCACGAACCCAGATGCACCTCATAGATGGCAAGCGGAGCGTCGTGTCGGTTCCGCGCCGCCCGCTCGGCCATCCACTTCGCATCCGACCATTCGTAGGCTTCCAGGTCGCAAATCTTGGAGGCTGTGCGTGGCGCGGCTTCGCAGGCGAAAGCGTACGGGTCTGCCTTCTCCGCCTCGTAAGCGTGGCGCTCCGAAGCGATGCTGTACTTATACAGATCTCCATCGCCGACTCCGGGGACGAATCCCTCCCACACGCCGGACGCGCCCCGGTTGACCAACGGGTGGCGGCTTCGGTCCCAATCGTTGAAATCGCCGATCACGGAGACGGCGTCAGCGTTAGGCGCCCAGACTGCAAACCGGGTTCCGGCGGACTCGCCGGTGTACGCGGAATGCGCACCCAAGCTCTCAAAGCCGCGGTAGTGCGTGCCGGCTGCGAGTAATCCGAGGTCCCAGTCGGTGAGGAATTTCGGCTGCGCCATTAGGTCCATCGCTAGTCCTGCTCAGCGGTACGCCGGGCCCGCGCGATGCCAGTCAATGCGGACACCACACCCTGATCCGCTTGGATCTGCTCAAGCGAGAGCAGCGCCCTGCGCGTCCAGTTGGGACGCTCCTGATCGGTCCCGGGCGTATTCTGCGGATCGGTCTCGCCCCAGAGGTCCTCTAACGTCACGATGACACACTCTGCGTCGGACGCGCCGAGGGTGGTCAGGCAAGCCCGCAGCACGGCATCCGCGGACGGCCGCCCTCCCCCTATCAAGCGAAGCTCGCGCAAGTGGCTGAGCAGGGCCCGCTTGAGTAGTCTTCGCCGCGTGCGGGCGTCGTCGGCGTGGTCATCGTCTAACAGGCCCAGGGCAACTTGGTCGCCTATGTCGCGGCCCGTCCAGAACGAAGCGAACATCGCTGTGTCATGGGTGTTCACCGATGCCACGCTCTGGCGCGCCGGAGCATCGTAGGGCGGGTCCCTGTCTCCGCGGTATTCGAACTGCGCGACGTACATGCGCCTTAGGCCATGGTCGGCCATGCGCTGCCTCACGTACCCGGGAACAGTGCCGAGATCCTCTCCAACGACCGCTGTGTTGGAACGCCGCGATTCCAGGCACAGGATGGCGTAGAGCTCTTCTGCGGGATACCTGACATAGACTCCTTGATCCCCGTCGAAGCCTTCCGGAATCCAGTACAAGCGGTGTAGCCCCATCAAGTGATCGACGCGGAGCACCCCAGCAAGCCTCATGTGGTGGCGGATGCAGGCGATGAAGTACGCGTGCCCCTGCTCTCTCGCCAAGCGCGGGTTGATCGGCGCGAAGCCCCAGTTCTGCCCCTTGCTGAAGAAGCGGTCGGGGGGAGCGCCTGCGGCGATGCCTTGGGGGAAGATGTCCGCGTGGCGGTGGCTGTCGAATCCGCGAGGATGCGCGCCCAAGGGCAGGTCAAGGCACAGCTGGTGACCGTGTGCCGCGGCCCGCTCGGCCAATGCGTTGAGTTGCTCTTCAGCAAGCCACTGGGCAAACGCATGATAGGCGCAGGCAGGATCCTGCAGCGTGAACTCCGGCGGCTCGCAAAGTCCGCGCTCGAGTCCGGCTCGAAAGGCAGCGTAGGCGCGCAACTCCGCATGCCGTTCCACGAACCGGGCGAACGATTCGTGCCGCTGTCCGCTTAGTCTGGCCAGCGCCTTTTCCAGGGCGACTCGCTTGCCGCGCATCAGGATCCGATAGTCGATATGCCGGCCTGCGGGCGCATCGCCGACTCCTCCGAACTCGGGCGACCACTCTGGCACGGACGGCAGGTCCACGAAGAGTTCGTTCCAGAAGCACCGGCTGACGGGCATGTACGGGCTGGGCTCGAAGGGTTCGTCTAGAAACGAGGCGAGCAGCGGCAGCGTGCTGACGAAGCCCCCTCCCATGCTCCCTACCCATTCGGTCAATCGGGACAGGTCGGTGAACGTGCCAACGCCGGGGGAATTCCGCGAATGCAGCGCGTACAGAGGGGCGAACGCTCCCCAGCCCCGTTTCAGGCCGAAGCAAACTCGCGGCGCGCGGACGAGCAGGCCAGCGGCCTCGCGCCCGGCCACGCTGACGCGATATCGGTAGTAGCCAACCCCAAGAGGCGAGCTGCCGATCGGCAGTTCGGCTACCGCGTAGGAGCGGCCGTGGGCAGTTGCTTTTCGTCTACAAGGCAGCTGTCGCAATTCCGCCGACACTTGCCGCTGGGTGCCGGATTCGTTCTCGATCGAGACATCAAGCCGCTCGGCCTGCAAAGAGACCGGCAAGCGGAGCCGGATAGACACGCGGTCCCGCTCGGGAGGGCTCCCCTGCCCCAACCACGAAACGCTTACCGGATCGCTGATGCGCTCCCAGCGCTCGATCTCCGCGCGCCGGATCTCGCGCGGCACGTCGTCGGACTTGACGACGTCGGCACCGAGCGTCCGCAGCACGGCAAAGAGTGCCTCCTGCTCGGGGTATCGATCCTGGCGAAATCCGTCCCGATGGACAGCTTGGACACCGTAAAGGCGCGCCAGTCTCTGGAGCGAGGGATCAACCACCTGCCGCCCTCAGCAGCGCGAAACTGCGATCGGTCAATGGGTATTCACGGTCGTCCACTTCAGTCGGTGCAAGACTGTTTTGCGCTGTGTCAAGCTCGACCTTCCAGCCGGCCATCTCCGGCAGGCAGAAGACGCACCGGCGCTCCGATCCGTTGAACAGCAGCAGCAACGCAGCGCTGCCACCGGCGGCAACGAGTGCGCCGAAGCACTGCAGGCTGTCGCGGCTCCAGTCCCCGGCAGCGATCTCTTCACCGCTCGGATGAAGCCAGGCGACATCTTTGAGCCCGGTTTCAGGATCCATGAGCCCTTCGAAGAAGCGCTCGCGCCGCAGGGCTGGTTCGTTCCGACGGATCTGGACCAATCGCCGCGCGAATCCCAGGAGCGAACTGCCTTCCGCCTGGGCCCAGTCGACCCAGCTGATCCGATTGTCCTGGCAGTAGGCGTTATTGTTTCCCCGCTGCGTGCGTCCGAACTCGTCGCCGGCCGCGAGCATCGGCACACCCTGTGACAGGAGCAGAGTTGCGAGCAGATTGCGCTGCTGCCGCTCGCGCACGGCCAGTACTTGTCCGTTTCGAGTCGGGCCCTCTGCGCCACAGTTCCAGCTGTGGCTGTTCGACTCCCCGTCACGGTTGCCCTCCCCGTTGGCGGAGTTGTCCTTGCGCGTGTAAGTGACGAGGTCCGCCAACGTGAAGCCATCGTGGGACGCTACGAAATTGACGCTGGATTGGGGCGAACGGCGACGGGGCCCGAAGACATCGCTGCTGCCGGCCAGGCGGGAGGCCAAGCGCGGAACCATGTGGGCATCACCGCGCCAGAAACGCCGGGTGTCGTCGCGGAATCGCAGGTTCCACTCTGCCCAATCGAAAGGGTAGTTGCCGAGTTGCATGCCGTCGTGGGGGTTGAGATCCCACGGCTCGGCGATGAGTTTGACAGAGCGGAGGGCCGGATCTTGAGTGATCGCGGCGAGAAGGGGCGCACGGCGGTCAAAGCCGCGCTCAGTGCGCCCGATGACAGTGGCAAGGTCGAATCGAAAACCGTCCACGCCCATCGCTTCTACCCAGTACCGCAGGCTGTCCATGACGAGGCGCACGACGGCCGGATGCTGGGCGTTGAGCGTGTTGCCGCACCCGGTGTGGTCCACGTAGCGGCGCCTGTCGCCAGGCTCCAAGCGGTAGTAGCTGGCGTTGTCGATGCCGCGAAACGACAGGGTGGGGCCATCGTGGCCTTGCTCCGCCGTGTGGTTGTAGACCACGTCGAGGATGACCTCGATGCCCGCCTGATGAAAGCGCTCCACCATGTCGCGGAATTCCTGCGCGACCGCCGCGCCAGTGGCCGCGGCGTAGCGCGGTTCGGGCGCGAAGTAGCCCAGCGGCTGGTAGCCCCAGTAGTTGGTCAGCTCGAGTTTGTTCAGCCGGTGGTCGTCGACAAAGTGCTGCACGGGCAACAGTTCGACGGCCGAAACGCCCAGGCTGCGCAGGTGTTCCAGGACGGGCTCGGACGCCAAGCCCGCATAGGTGCCTCGCAAGCCTGGATCCACTTCCGGGTGCAGTTCCGTAAAGCCCCGGACATGCAACTCGTAGATCAGCGTGTCGCGCCAGCTCGTGCCAGGCCTGGTCGCCGCGCTGAGAGGAGGGGCCGTATCGACCACGATGCCCAGCGGGGAGCAGTCGCCGCTGTCGAGATTGCTCCCGTGTTGATCCAGCGCAGCCGGATTGGGATAGAGGTCAGACCTGTAGGAATAGACCTCCGGCCCCCACTTCGGAGGGCGGGCGATAGCACGGGCATACGGATCCAACAGGACCTTGCACGGGTCGAATCGATGGCCGGCGCCGGGGTCCCACGGTCCGCGCACGCGATAGCCGTAGATCTGGCCCGCCCTGATCCCGGCGAAACGCGCGTGGAAGACCCGGCCCGTGCGCGACGCCAGCGGCAGCACCTCTGTCGGGCGCCGCTGGTCCGGCGAATCGAAGAGGCACAACTCGACCGCTTCGGAGTGCTCGGAAAACAGGGCGAAATTCACGCCATCGAGGCACAGGGTCGCTCCGAGAGGGTGGGGCGACCCCCGAGATACGGCTCTGCCCATGTTCTTGCTAGCAGCGCTGGGACACGGCTGTCCAGGCACGCGGGCCGTGCCCGGAATCCACGAGCTCAGGCCATCCAGATCACTCCTGCGCGCGACCGAGAGCGTTCTCGGGCAGCAGGTTTGACGGCCGCCGCCGATACCGATAATATAGTCGAAGAGACCGCTCCGTTCGCGTTGGCTCGGGAGGGTGGTGGTCTCTCTCACTTCGAGTTCACGCACGCAAGCCGCGGTCTGGGTTATTGGGGGAATCGTGGCATTGCGCAGCATTTGCACTCTCGGCCGGGTAAGTCCAGCTGCCGTCTACGGCCTCTGGATCGGCAGGTAGGACTGAAGTCATGCAGAACACTAGGACATCCTTGCGCACCAAAGCGCCGCACGTCGTCCACGTCGCGCGGGAGTGCGCCGAAATTGTCGCTGCCGGTGGCGTCGGCGACGTGGTGCTGCAGTTGGCACTGGAGTGTGTCAAGCAGGGCCTCCATTCCACCATCTTTCTGCCGCACTACGGCCGCTACAGCCACGACCGCCAAAGGGCGCTGGCCGAGCGCATCTCCGCGATGTTGCCTTGGGACCATCGCCAGGTTCGCTACCTGGATCCCGCGGCCCACGACATCCCGATGGCCTACTCGGACGATCCGCACCGCACCGAGCCGGCGGCGATCGAGACGATCCAGTTTTCCGGGCCAGCGCGCCTACAAGTAGCGCAAGTGGTCGCCGACCGCTTCGTGGGCAAACAGAGGCCGTACACCTACACCGCCGGCGAAGTGAAGGCGATCTTGGAGGCCTCGCAGGGGGACCGCATGGTCTGTGGCGCGGAGCCCCCGCCCAAGACGCTCCCTCTCGAAGAGGGCAGCGGGCACTTCGACTATTTCGCGATGAACGTGCTGCTGCAGAAGGCTGCCTTGGCCTGGATTGCGAAGCAGCGCCGCCCTGTCATTGTCCACTGTCACGATGCCCACACCGGCATGTTGCCGATGATGGCCAAGCTTGCCGAGCCACCCTCGCCGCGCGCGGACAGCCGCTTCGTGGTGACGGCCCACAATTGCGGCGTTTCCTATCGGCAGCGCTGCGCCGATCTGCGGTTCGTGGCGGCAGCGAGCGGCCTGCCGCTGGCGGCTGTGTCCCAGTGCGTGATCGAGGGAGAATTCGATCCGTTCGCAGCGTCTGCACTGTACGCCGACCACCTCACCACAGTCAGCGACGGCTATGCCTGGGAAGTCCAAGGGGCGCACATGCACACCTCGGGCGGCGACGCCGACCTGCGCGGCTTCTCGGAGTTCCTGGCACAGAACTCGATCCCGCTCGAAGGCATCGCCAACGGCGTCTCGGCTGCACTGAAGGGCCCGGAAGCGATCCGCAAGCAGGTGGGCATGCGTCTCTCGGATGCCGGCGGCTTCGATTGGAAGCCCGCCTTCCGCAAGCGCTTCGCGAGGCAGGTTTCCAAGCGCAACCTGGACCCCGCTTGGGGCGTGCGCTCCGCGGACCGCCACGGTAGCTTGCGGGGTCTGGTTGATGGCGGCTGCCTGTTCACCTTCGTTGGCCGCTGGACTGACCAAAAGGGCGTGGACATCGCCGTGCGCGCCGCTCAGGAAGTGCTCGGCACGAACGCCGAGGCTGCCCTGTGCGTGTTGG
Source organism: Bryobacterales bacterium (assembly GCA_028819215.1). Classification (GTDB taxonomy): domain Bacteria; phylum Acidobacteriota; class Terriglobia; order Bryobacterales; family UBA6623; genus VXMF01. The sequence continues at coordinate 46,675 of JAPPMG010000008.1, read as the reverse complement.
GCGAGGGCAACCAGCCGTTCGTCTTCTCCGGCCTGCTGCGGCTGACAGAGGAGTTTCCCGGCCGGGTGGCAGTGATCAAGGGGTTTAGCGACAGTCTCGCGGCCAGGATCTACGCAGCGGGGGACTTCCTGCTCGTCCCGTCGCGCTACGAGCCGTGCGGGCTGATCGACATGATCGCTCAGTTGAACGGCAACCTGCCGATCGTCAACCAAGTTGGCGGCCTGTCGAAGGTCATCGATGGCGTGACTGGCCTCGGCTACTTTGCCACCACGGATCGCGAGAACCTGCGCGGCCTAGTGAGTGCCATGCGCCGCGCACTAGCCTTGGCTGCGAATCCGGACGCCTTGGGGCGGATGCAACGGGCGGCGGACCGAGAAGTCCGCGAGAAGTACAACTGGACAGCAACGCTCAAACGCTACGCCCGGCTGTACGGAGCGCGCCTCCCAGTGTCTGGCAGGGCACCCAAGCTGGCGCTGTCGCGCGCGTCCGCACGCACCGCGAGTGCTTGACACCATGACAACAATACCGACCGACTCGGTCTCGGCAGCAGGGTCGGGCAGCAGCCTGGCGGGCGTGGCCTACTTCTCCATGGAGATCGGGTTGGACACGGCCATCCCGACGTATTCGGGCGGCCTGGGCGTGCTCGCAGGGGACACCCTTCGTTCGGCGGCCGACCTGGGCATTCCGATGATCGGGGTGACGCTGCTGTACCGCAAGGGCTACTTCCGCCAGTCCCTCAGCATCGCCGGGCAGCAGGCAGAACATCCAGCCGAGTGGACGCCGGAGGGCGTGCTGGAGCGCATGGATGCCAAAGTCTCGATCGAGATCGAGGGCCGCGACGTCGCCATCGGCTGCTGGCGCTTCACCGTCACCGGCGTTACGGGCCACAGCGTCCCGGTATTCCTGCTGGACAGCGATCTTGAAGAGAACTGCGACGCGGACCGCGCTCTGACGCACTATCTCTACGGCGGCGATGACCGCTATCGACTCTGTCAAGAGGCGATCCTGGGCATAGCAGGCCAGAGGATCCTGGCCGCTCTAGGCCACGGCGGCATCGAGGTCTATCACATGAACGAGGGGCACTCGTCCCTGCTGGGCCTGTCGCTGCTGGAGGCGCAGATTGAGTCCCGGCGCGGCAAGCGCCCCACGAAAGCGGATTTGGCGACGATTCGAGAAAGGTGCGTGTTTACCACGCACACGCCCGTCCCGGCCGGGCACGATCGCTTCCACCGGTCGCTGGTGGAACAGGTCCTTGGCGAGCCCAGAACAGACCTGCTGGCAGCCGCCCGGCTGCTCGAGGGCGACGTGCTCAACCTGACGAAGCTCGCCTTCGAGTGCTCGCGCTATGCCAACGGCGTCGCGAAGATCCATCAATCGGTTTCGCAGGAGATGTTCCCCAGCTACCGCGTCCGCGGCGTGACCAACGGTATCCACCCGGTTACCTGGGCGGCCGCGGCGATGGGCGCTCTCTTCGACCGCCACATCCCGGAGTGGCGCAGGGACAGCGTTTACTTGCGCTACGCCAGCGACATACCCGCAAAAGAGATCATCGCGGCGCACCATCAATCAAAGCTAGCGCTGATTAGGACCGTGCGCGACCGCACGGGCGAAGTGCTGGACGAAGAGACGTTCACGATCGGCTTCGCTCGGCGGGCGACGCCATACAAGCGCGGCGACTTGCTGTTTCAGAACCTAGATCGGCTGCGCTGGATAGCCCGCCATGTTGGGCCGTTCCAACTGGTGTTCGGCGGCAAGGCGCATCCGCGCGACGAGGGCGGCAAGGGCATGATCCAGGATGTCCACGAGGCGGCTCGCGCCTTGGAGGGGCTAGTCAAGATCGTCTATTTGGAGAACTACGAGATGGCCTTGGGCCGGATCCTTACGAGCGGGGCGGACCTATGGCTGAACTCGCCGGAGAAGACCCGCGAAGCGTCCGGGACCAGCGGGATGAAGGCGGCCCTGAACGGCGTGCCGAGCCTGAGCGTGCTGGACGGCTGGTGGCTCGAAGGCCATGTCGAAGGAGTGACCGGATGGTCGGCGGCGAACTACCGGGGCGCGCTCGATGATCGGGTGAGCGTCGCGCACGCCCTCTACGACAAACTGGAGCGGGTCGTGCTCCCGCTGTTCTACGAACAACGCAACGCCTACGCGGCCGTGATGCGCGGGGCAATCTCGCTGAACGGCTCTTTCTTCAACACGCAGCGGATGGTGCAGCAGTACGTGTTTCACGCCTACGAGCGACGTTGACGCCCGGTGCTTTGACTGAACCTAGGCCACTTGGCTGTTGATCAAGGCGGTCCGCAGCCACGTCGTCCCAATCGATGGGCTTGTTCGACGGTGCGACCAGCTTGCAAGGTAACGGACGATCACAACCGACCTTGGTCGCAACTGATTGCCAAAATAGCGTTGCATTCGTCAAGGAGGAATTCGGGGCGGTCTTCAGTTATGTTCCGAGCATATTGGTGGGTGCGCGGCTCATAACGGCATTGGGACAGCCACTCGACGCAGGCCTACAACGAAGGACGCGGGAGAAGTTGAAATGTCTGAAATCCGCAAGGAAGTTCACGAAGAGATCGATCGGATGACTGACAGGCAAGTCGTAGGCTTGAAGAAATTCCTAGCCACGTACCCAAGCCCACTTGCTGCTGCCTGCCGCAACGCCCCGGAATCTGACGAGCCGGAAACCGAGGAAGAAGCACGGTCGGTCGCGGAGGCGGAAGGATGGCTCAGGCAAAACGGCGGCAAGCGGATCCCGCATGAGGAGATCGAGCGAGAATTGCGCCTACAGTGAGTTGCTCGTGGCCTGGAGCATCGCTTGGACGAGGCGGTGTGGGGGCAGCAGGTAGAGGGTGCGCACGCATAGCGCTACATCATGGAACTTTGCCTAGCGAATGCCTGCGATCCAGATTCTCGAGCACTGCCAGCCCACGCGTGACAGTGCCGCGGGCCGCTCGCAGTCGAAACCGCATCTCGGTATCGTGCTCTGCCAATGCCCTTGCGGAGAGTTCCTCCATCAGCTTGTTGACGCTCACGCCACGTTGTGCGGCCATAGCAGCCAGCCGATCCCTATGGGCATCAGGCACTCGGATCGTTAGTGTTGCCATCTCAGTCATCCTCCTTGAGCCAAGCGCTTGGCGTGACGATACGAATCGTGTCGAAGATCAGTTCACCTCCTGAGATATCTTTGGTGTTGCCTGTAATGACCAACCCCGCATGGCCCGCAACTGCTAGCTCAATCAAATGATTGTCAGACTCGTCGGGCAGGTTCGGACGCCAAAGAAAAGTGATACTGACCCATTCGCAGACACTGAGGAAGGCGTCCAGCAGTACCGCTCGATCTTCTGAGGTGATCAAAGCCTCGGCGAACAGTTCGTCTCTTGCCAACACTTCCTCGTATTCGAGAAACAGGGCATTGCTCACTAGGGGCCGGGCTTGAGCCAGAAGACACTGCCTTACGACCTCCCGTGCCGCCCCATCTGGCGAAAGAACCGCTGAAACCAGGACACTCGTATCGACGACGACCCTCCTCACTTTCGAATGATAGCATATATGCTGTCATTACGTAGGCCACGTGGCGGCACGCACCGCGTTTCCGAGCGCCGGCAGGCTTCTGTCATCCCGCCTCAAGTCCGCCTCACCCCTGCTCGAAGCTGATTCGCAAACGAGTACCCGTCGCTCGCGCGAGCTTCGCCAGCGTCCGCATCGACGGCGGCACCCGTCCCCTCTCCATCTGTGCCACCGCCGATTGTGTCGTCTGCGTCCGAACCGCCAACTCCGCCTGGGTGAACCTCCGCCTGGGTGAACCCCGCGCGCGTCCGCGCTTCGATCAGTGCACGCGCCACCTCGATCTCCCGGCGTGGCGTGCGACGGGTCTTCTTCACGAACACGCGGACCACTACGACCCGCCGCTCAATTCCAGCGACATGGAGCGCCCGGGCAATCCCATCCCGACCATCGAGGCTCATTTCCCAGAGCGGAACGGTCACGTGCCCGACATGTGGTGTACCCATTTGCTCCAAGCCAACCGTGGCAATCAATCGGCAAGTGCGCGCAAACCGCGTCCGTATGTCGGCGGGAGCGCGTCGAACGCCCTGTCCACCCCGTCGTTCAGCGTCTCGACACGCCAGACAAGACCGCACGTATTTAGCATGTGTGCGATGAGGCCACGCGCCAATTGTTTGCGGTCTACGGTGGTAGCTGCCCCGCACGCGCTGCAGGGCCAATTGATCCACGCTCCGACCGTGCGGACCTAAAGCCCGGACGCAGCCTAGATATCCCACTGCTCCCGGCCCGGCAGCGGGGGCGGCCCGGCGGCCGGTCCGCACGCGGTCCAAACACAGCCACGGAAGCGTCTGCTTGAGTGCTATGCTTGCAGCGTAGCGTTGATGAGAAAGTCAGTATGGGTTTGTCTAGTGCATGAGGAAGGAGACTATTGGGACGCTTAGCATGAAGTTGAATTTCGAGCGAACGCAGGGCGTAGTGATCGTTACCAGCTGCGCCCGAGTAGACAGCGACAACGCCGGAGCATTCCAGCGTGCGCTGTGCGAGATTCTCCAGGAGGGTGACCGTGCGTTGGTGGTGGACTTTACACCGCTGAACTACATCGGCAGCGCCGGGCTGCGTGCGATTCTCCTAACCGCTAAGGATCTCGGCCAAAGGGCCGTAGGGTTCGGCTTGTGTGAGATTGAACCGCATGTCCGTAAGTTATTCGCGATCGGTGTTGACGAAGTCGTTTCGATCCATAAGACCAGGAAGGAGGCTGTCGCATCGTTCAGCGACTGAAGTGACTCCGGCCCCGATCAATTCGTCGATGCCTGAGTTGAGGGTCTGGCAGGTGGCGCGATGGAGGTCAGATTCTGAGCAACCAGTGTGACTCCGCCGCTCCGGAGCACGGAGGCGGCTCAGTCGTTCCAATCGGGCTCGTGGCGGAAGTTCAATAGCGCCGACCGATGTCTGGCTGTACCGAAAACAAGCTCGAGCTGCTCGATGCTGACAAGCAGCGATCTGTCGGGACGGTCAGCGCTTCTTCACGAGCTTCAGGCAGTTCTTGCCATCCTCACGCCTGTACTCGATTTCGTCCATTAGCTCCTTCACGATATGCACGCCCAGTCCGCCTACTTCCCGCTCCTGCACGCTAGCGTCGATAGCCGGTTGCGGGGCATCATGCAGCGGGTCGAACGGGTGCGCTTCATCGACGAGTTCGATCTGCACCGCCTCTGGCTTGGACTTGACCGTGATCTGAAAGCTGTGCCCGCCTGCTCCGTACCCGTGATTGATCACGTTGGTCGCCAGCTCGTCCAGCGTTAGCTGCACATGAAATAACAGGTCCTCGGGCCATTCATGCTCGGTCCCGAACTCTGTGACCGCCTGCTCGATCTGGCCCAGCGCATCGAGGCTGGACTCCAGGTTGAGGCTGAGCTGCTTCGACATCGCTGCCTAGCTCCACTGGCTTAGCGATAGGCATGTGATGTCGTCGAACTGCGCTGCCCCTCCCGCAAACTCCCGCACCGCTCGGAATACCCCGCCGGTAGCCGTCTCCGCCCCTTCCGGCGCCTGATCGCGGAAGATCTCGCGTAACCGCTCCAAGCCGAACTGCTCCCCGTCGACATTCTGCGCTTCGGTCACTCCATCCGTGTACAGCAGCACCGTGTCGCCTTTCTCCAGCGTCACCGAGTGCGTCTGGTACTCCATCCCCGGCATCACGCCCAGCGCGACTCCCCCGGTGTGCGGCAGCAGTGTCGCAGAGCCGTCCGCATGCACCACCAACGGGCTATCATGGCCTCCGCTGGCGTAGGTGTAAGTGCGCGTCTTGGGGTCGTACACCGCGTACAACACGGTCACAAACATCATCTCCGCATTGTCATCGCTGAGCACGCCGTTGACTGTGTTCAGGACGGTCGCTGGATCGCTCGATCCAATCGCCGCGCCCTTGAGCAGCGTCCGGCTAGACATCATGAACAACGCCGCCGGCACACCCTTGCCCGACACGTCGGCGATGGCCATGCCCAAGCACCCGTCGGGCAGCTCTTGCACATCATAGAAATCCCCGCCGACCGCTTGGGCTGGCTCCATGTTGGCGTGGATCTCGAAGCGGTCCTCCCTCGGAAACTCGGTCGGCAGGATCGAGGCCTGCATGCGGCGGGCCACGTCGAGTTCGCTCTCCAATACCGCCAACTGATCGCGCGACTCCATCGCCTGTTTCCAGACCACCGAGTTTTCCAAGGTGCGGTCGATCGTCACCCGCAGGTCGCCGAAATCGATCGGCTTGGTGACGAAATCGAACGCCCCCCGATTCATCGCCGTGCGGATGTTCTTCATGTCCCCGTAGGCGGAGACGACCACGGCGCGCACGTCCGGATCGACGCTCGGAATCCGTTGCAGCAACTCCAGTCCGTCCATCTGGGGCATGTTGATGTCCGACAGGACGATGTCGAAACGATCCTTTTGGTCCAGCTTGGCGAGAGCTTCCAAGCCGTTGTGGGCAAACTCCATCACGAACTGCCCGGAGCGGATTTCGCGCCGCATCCGCTGACGAACTAGTTGCTCCAGATCGGGCTCGTCGTCGACCACCAGGATGCGGTGCGGCCCGCTCGGTGTTAGGTCCGCTGAACTTTGCACAAGATCCTCCCGCTCAGAGCTGTCCACGCCAGGCCAATGGCAAGAGCTCGCAGCCTCTCAGCTGCGGGCCGCCCTTGTCCGTGCCCATACCGTAATCATTTTACACTGCCGTCCGCCCAATCTCTGGCACGACCCGGAGCCGCTCTCGCCATGGCGGTCGGGCTAGACGTGGCGCCGCCGGACGTCCATCAAGTAACTGCGGAATCTCTTCCGCGAGCAGATAAACTCTCGATGGACGTGGCCCTACCGTCCCGGATTTCAGAGCCGCTTACGTTCTGGTATGTTCGAGAAATGAGAACTGTCCGTAGTGTTTCCTTCGTGATTAAGGTCGCTATTCTCTGTACCGCCCTTCTATTTACTCCCGCGCAATCCGAAGCTGCGTGTGCGGAGCGCAGCATCGCAGCTAGCGCAGTGAGGACAGAAGCAGACGTCGAGGCGTTTGTGCACTGCGCGCACGAATTGATCCAAGAGGTGGGCGTTGATGCGGCCTACGAGCTTTTCCACAACGATCCGCGCTGGAAGAGCGGGCCGACCTACATCTTTGGCGTGGAACTGATTCCTGACGGAAGCAAGGCCAGGTCACTGCTGTTCCCTCCCGTCCCAGCCAGGGAGGAGTGGACGAGCTTCGACCGGACGGACAGCTTCGGGGCCGATCGCCAGGCCGCGGCAGTGCGCGTGATCGAGGAATACGGCGGGGGCTGGTTCTACTACACGTTCACGAATCCCGCTACCGGCACCCCCGCCCCGAAGGCGTCGTACATCCTGCCGGTCGATTGGAACGGAACGCCGGCCTACATCGGCTCGGGCGTGTATCGGCGCGACTTCCCCGGCGCTTGCGAGAGGGAGGAAGTCAATGCCGCCGGGCTCTCTGCCGATCCATCCAACGCCAAGCTGCGGGAATTCGTGCGCTGCGCCGCACTGCAGGTCGAGGCGAATGGGTATTTCGCGACACAGATGTTTCGATCCGACGAGCGCTGGAAGTCCGGCTCGGCCTACGTGTTCGGAGTGGATCTGGCAGGCAACCACGTATTCACCGGCCGCGGGCTGGCCGTGAACGGAGTGAGGCTCGCGGAATGGACCCGAGGCGGCTTGGCCGAGGATCCGTTCGTGGGGCGCGACGTGGCTGCCATCGGAGATGCGTTCGGCGAGATCTTTCTGTACTACGACACGATCAACCCGGCGACTGGCAGCATGGGGCGCAAGGTCTCGATTGTCCAGCGGGTCACAGCCTACGGCATTCCGATCCTTGTCGGAGCAGGCTACTTCGTCGACTAGCCTTGGCGGCGCAATGCCCGACCGTCCGGCCGGAGGTGGTTTGGCCAGAAGGGGACAGTCTTCAACCTCGCTCGGGGCGCGGTGCCGTAGAATGCCTGTACCGCACCGCCTGTCTCTTGGATCGTGTTCGTACAAGAGCCGGCACAGGCGACGCAGGTAATTCTGCAAGGTACAGCAGCATGGAACATACGATTCGAGCTACGGACCTAGCCCGCAACCTCGGAGATGTTCTGTCTAGAGTGCGCTATCGCCGCGACTCGTTCGTCGTCCGGCGGCACGGAAAACCAGTGGCACGGGTCGTGCCGACCAAAGACGAGACTGACGGCGCCACTCTTGGGGAAGCGCTCAGCATTTGGTTTGACGGTGCCGAAAGCGACCCGGCGTTCGCCGACGACCCAGATGCGATCAACGCATCCGACAGGCCGCCGACAAGGCGGCAAGAGCTCTAGTCGATACTGGTGCGCTCGTTGCCGCCGAGCGTCGTGGCGAAACCGATGCTTCGAGCGCCCCACTGACGTGAGACAACACCGCGCCGCGATCCACTCCGCTCGGGCGCATCAGGCAGCCATCCGCTTGCGCTCGCGGGCGATATCCCATCGCGCCTGCTCCCACAGCCACCCTTCGGCACTGCCCCATCCGGCCATCTCCAGGCGCACGGCCATTGCCGGACTGATCGCGCAGTGTCCGTGGATCACCCTCGATAGCTGAACGGGGGTGACTCCCAGCCGAGCTGCGGCAGCAGCTATCGTCCGCTCGCCGCCGTGCCGAGCCGCTTCCGGGCCGATGCAGCCATCCGCGATAGCCCATCCGGGATGCGGCGGGTCGCGGCGCATGGCCGCGTCCTGTCTCGCCGGTATCTCTGTCATGTGCCCCTCCTAGTGATGATAGTTCTCGTACCGGACGGCGCGGACATCCGGGCCGTCCATGCGGAACGTGACGCGCCAACCGTGTAAGACGCGGACGCTCCATTCGTCGGCGCGGGGCCCGTGGAGGCGATGCAGCCGATAGGTCGGTCGAGACAGAGAGCGCAGCGGCTGTGGGCCGTCCAGCGCTGACAGGATCGCCTGCAGCCGCCGGACATGCGCCGGATCAACGCCTCTGGCGTCATTGCGGCTGTGCAGCCGCTCGATTGCCCTCCCAGCGAAGCTCTGTATCGCCAACTCCAGTATCGTAACAAGTCATGTTATGATACCGCGGTCGAAACAGCGATTCTATAGGTTCTTGGCCCGGAGAGGCCGAATCACTGGATGCGATCCAGCCAGGGCTGGCGTGACTGCTGCAGGGATCCGGCTTGCCACGCTTGATCCATTCCAGTACCGCCTAGCGGGACTGACAGTTCGGTCCGACCCGTCACCCTACACCCGGAAGAACACACTGGCTAGTGGACAACGGTAAAGCGTGGGGCTGCAACGGATCTGAGTGCTTCTAGTCTCGCTGCTGGTGTGTCGTGACCAAGCAGTACTGTCCACAGAAATCCACCCGTTCTAATGCCGACACCGCCTCCCTCCGGACTCCACTCGCGCTTCCTCGCCATGTTTGCGCTTGTCTTCGGCGGCGAGATGATCTCCAGTCTGCCCTACCACCTGCCGCGGTACTACCGGCCGACGGGGCTGGGCGGGCTAGGAAACGGGGATTTAGCCTAGACCGGGGCGCGGGGGGCCAACCTCACGCGGGCCATCTTGCGGGAGGGGCGCCATAACAATGCAAACCTAGACTGGGCAAGGCTGCTCGATGCGAATCTGCACGGCGCGAATCTGGACAACGCCGAACTCCGCGCGACGGTCTCCCATGGCGCACGATTCACGGGTGCTCGGCTTCAGGGTGCGGGTCTCATGATCGCCAAGCTCCACAGGTTCGGCCCGCTGCTCAGAAGAACAGCTTCAGCGCCATCTGTACTTGACGTTGCGTGCGCTGCAGGGTCGGTTCGCTGCCGGCTCGAGTGATTCTTCCCATGGCAGCCGCCCCGACCCGGAGACCTGCTCCGCGAGGGTTATTGAACTGCGGCGTGTTGAAGGCGTTGAAGAACTCCGTCCGGAACTGCAGCCGCACTCCCTCGGTCAGTTGAAAGTTCTTGAAGATTGACAGGTCGATCTGCTTCGTTCCCGGGCCGACGAGGATGTTTCGCCCGGCTGTTCCATAGAGTCGGAATCCTGGATTCGCAAACGCCTCGGTATCGAACCAACGCGTCACCTGGCGCTCGCTGGGCGGAAGGTTGCCGTCCCTCAGCTGATCCGGTCGCACGCCCCCGACGCCATTGTTCAGCGTGTTGCCACCAGCAACCACAGAAAACGGAACTCCGCCGTACAGACTCACACCACCGTTGACTTGCCAGCCCCCGATCAGGTGGTTGACGGCCGGAAGGACATTCGTCCCCAAGGTCTTTCCCCGGCCGAACGGCAACTCCCAGCCCCATGTGGCGCGCAGATTCTGTCGGATATCGAATCCGCAGTTGCCTTTGGCGAGCGCGAGGTTGGAAATCGGAATGCCGCCAATGGACCGGTCGTCGAGGCAGTGGCTGTAGGTGTACGCGACTTGGTAGTGGCCTCCGGAGAATCTTCGGACGAGCGTGGCCTGCAACGAATGGTAGCTATAGTGCCCCCGGCTTTGGAGGATCTGGACGTTCGCGTGTTGCGGCCAGCGTCGACGACTTGATACGGGCCCCTCGCCCGGCACAGGCTGGTTGAAGTCCACCGCCTGCCTCAATCCCGTCCCTTTTGAGCCAACATACGAAACCGTCATTTGCTGGCGCCCCGGAAGTTGCTGCTGAATCGAGAAGTTCCATTGCTGGATATAGGGGACTGTGAAGTCGTCGGCGATCCCTCTTCTGCTTTGGTTTGGGGCGTTGGGGTCGCTTGTCCTCAGCGGTCCGTTTGCCAAGGTGCGTGCTGACTCGAAACGATTCTGGTTATTCACAACCGCCGTGTTTACAAAGAAAGGTGGGTTCGAAGCCAGAGTCCCTCCGAGCGCAATAGGGATGAGGGAGTAGTACACCCCATAGGCAGTTCGGATCACAGTTGAGTCCGTCGCTCGAAAGGCCAGGCCGATACGAGGCGCGAAGTTGTTCATGTCCGTCGCGACACCACTCCCCCCCTCGATAGCGACCGGGTTGCCAGTGGATACGTCGAACTGCAGCATGCGCCCGTAGACTTCCGATTGCGGGAAGTCGTCGGCAATCTCGTAACGCAGGCCGAGATTGACTGTGAACCTGGAGCTGACCTTCCAGTCGTTCTGTAGGTACATTCCCCAGTCCGTCCGTCGCAAGCCTCTGGTTCCCACGATGCCGTTCAGATCTATGCGACGTGGCGCACCGAGCAAGAGTTCGGCCGGGCCCAAGCCTGTGTTGCGTCTCTGGGCCGGATTGGTCGTGAACGTCGGGGCGAACTGGAAGCGGCCGCGCGGCCGTTGCGCCTGGAAGACATTCGTTTGCCGCCGGACGACCTCGAAGCCGAGCTTGATCGAGTGGTTGCCTCGATTCGTGTCGAGGTTGTCGCTGAGCTGGAAGTTGTTTGACACGATCACCGCTGGCCTGAACTGGAAGTCTCCCAAGCGGGCCATTCCGGTCACGTCCATTTGCGAAAGGCCGGTAGAGAACTCATCGACATTGACGTTGGGTATCCCCAGTTCCTCGGCAACGTTGCGTCCGCCGTTCAGGCTGCTGCTAACGAGCGGTTGCCGCGAGTAGCCAACCCTGGCCTGGTTGATCGTCCGAGGCGAGAGCACCTTGGTGTGACTGATGACCGCTTGCCAAAACGGCACGGCGATTCCGATAAACGGGGTCGCGTCTGGCGTGAGGGTCTGCCGGCTGGAGTCGACGAACTCCCAGTGCGCCTTGGTGAAGCGGAAGAACATTCGGGAACCATCGTCGAAGTCGTGGTCCACTTTGGCAGTCCCCTGATCGCCGTTGGTGGGTTGTGATGACGTGGTGGAGAAGTTGGCTGCCAGGCCTCCGGCGTTGGGGTCTGGGTAGAGATCGATAACCCCTTTCCCTTGCGGGCTGAAACGGCTGGCTGGTATCGCGTTGCCGGGGAAGGGGTCACGAATCGCCGCTCCGCCTTCCGGGTTGGCCCGATGCGTGAGCGGATCGAAGATCGTGACCGGCCTCCTGCTGGACAGGTGCTCGCCGAAGTCGCCGCTCTTCATGCGCGGCGTCGGCACCGTCGACAAGTGCGTAATGCCTTGCCGGCTGCGCTGTCCTTCATACGAGAGGAAGAAGAATGTGCTTGCCGACTTGCCTCCCACGGGCCCGCCGAACGTGCCACCGTAGAAGTTGCGCCTGAGAGGAGCCTTGTCGCCACGGGCGAAGTAGTTTCGGGCATCGAGCTTGTCGTTACGCAGGAAGTGGAAGAGGACTCCATGGAATTCGTTGGTACCCGACTTGTACCCAACGTTGATCGTGGCACCCGAGCGACCGAAGCGGGCGTCAGGAACTGACGTTTCGACCCGGTAGTGGTCGATGGCCTCGACTTCGATGAAGTTCATGATTCCCTGGCCCTGGTGATTGCTGTTGTTCTGAATGCCGTCAATCGAGAAGTTGTTGTCTCCGAAGTCGTTTCCGTTCGTGCTACTTGTCGTGTTGCCTCGAGCTTGCGAGAGCGGCAATCCGCCAGCTTGGGACTGACCAGGCACCACCCCAGCGCTGAACCGGAGCAACTCGGCGAAATTGCGGCTGTTGACCGGGAGCTCCTTCACTTCCCGTTCGGTCCGGAGCGTGCTCAAGGTGGTGTTTTCCGTTTGCAGGGTCTCTCCGACAGCCTCGACCGTGACGGTCTCTGCAACCGTTCCGACCTGGAGCGTGAAGTCGACGGCAAGTCTCTCCGAGAGATGAAGCGACACCTCCTTCAGGGCCGTAGCGAAGCCTGCCTGCTGCACAGTCAGGCGATACGTCCCGGGCGGCAGTGGAGGACTGACGTACAGGCCAGTCGCGTTCGTTTCGAGACCTACCTCATAGTTGGTTCCCGTGTTGCGCACGACCACGGCCGTGCCGGGGATCACGGCTCCGGAGTCGTCATAGACATAGCCTGTCAAGACCCCGGTGTCGACTTGGGCGGTCAGCGAGCCCAGACTGGCGAGAAGAATGGTGACGAAAACCGCCGAGCGTGCAAACGAATTGGTCATGGGAGTACCCTCCTTTCCGTTTGATCAAGTGCGCGTGCCGGTCGAATTATATGCTGCGCATGCAAATCTCGCAGTGTGTTTCCTGTAGGAATCGTATAGAAATCCCGGAGTCTAGAGGCAGAGACAGGCGGGAAGCCAGCGTGAGGGCCTGCGTTTCGACCTAGAGGCCGCAGGAGAGGGCGTGTTGGCACGGTTCGTGAGGCAGAAAGTCCTGATGGAGGAGGGACTGCAGCAGCCGATTTGGTGGCTTCCCGCGTTCACCCGCTGGTTGAGCGGTCGGCGGGGGACCCGGAACCCGTTCCGGGCAAGCTGACCGGCGATGGTTTCGCCGGCAGGATTTTCCGCTCAGGATTCCTGACGGTTCGGTCCGACCTGTAATCCTACATCAGGCAAGACACGCCGACTCGTGGACAATGGTTGGGCGTCGGGCCGTAGCGGTTCTCAGGTTTTCCAGTCTCGCTGCTGGCGTGTCGTGACCAAGCGGTACCAGTCCACAGCTATCTGCCGCTTCTAATGCCGACACCGCCTACGTCCGGATTCAGCTCGCGCTTCCTCGCCATGTTCGCACTCGTCTTCGGCGGCGAGATGATCTTCAGCCTGCCCTATCACCTGCCGCGGTACTACCGGCCGACGGTCCTTGAAGTGTTCGGGCTTTCCAACGCCGACCTTGGGGATGCCTTCGTCTTCTACGGCGTCTTGGCCATGATCGGGTATTTCCCCGGTGGTGTCCTAGCCGACCATTTCTCGGCGCGCAGGCTCATGACCATCTCGCTGGCCACAACCGCGGCGGGCGGCGTGTACTTGATGTCCTTCCCTGGGTTCGCAGGTCTGGCGTTTCTCTATGCGTTCTGGGGCGTCACCTCCGTTTTCTTGTACTGGGGGGCCCTGATCCGGGCGACCAGATCTTGGGGCGGCGAGGTTTCCCAAGGTCGCGGTTTCGGCCTGCTGGACGGGGGCCGCGGCCTCGTGGCGGCGTGTTTCGCAAGTCTCGGCGTGCTTCTGTTGCGGGCGGGCCTTGGCAGCGACCCGGCCTTGGCCGATGCAGCGACTCGATCGGCAGCGCTGCAGACAGTCATCCTCCAATACACGCTCGCCACCCTGGCAGCGGGAGTCGTTGCCTGGGTGTGCATCCCAGATTCCTCGCCTGAAGAACTCGAGCGTGGCCGGAACACTTGGCCGGCGATTCGGACGGTGTTCGGAATGCGCGCGGTCTGGCTGACAGCGGTCATCGTGATCTGCGCGTATTCCGGCTACAAGGGGCTCGACTACTACTCCGGGTACGCCTATGACGTCCTTGGAATGAACGAAGCTGATGCGGCGGGCTTTACTGCCAACGCAGGCTACCTACGCCTCGTTGCGGCGGTGGGAGCAGGGCTGCTGGGGGATCGGTTCGGAATCGCGCGCCTCACCTGGATCTCGTTCGGAGCCTTGGCGGGCTCCTGGGCCATTTTGGATCTCATCGGAGCGAGACCGGAAGTCCTGGCAATCGTGTACACCAACCTCGTAGTCACGTATTTCGGCGTCTACGCGTTAAGGGGCCTCTACTTCGCGCTGCTCGAGCAGACCCGGGTGCCACACACGGTCACGGGCGTTGCCGTCGGCTTGATCTCGCTGATCGGGTATACGCCGGATATCTTCATAGGACCGATCGCGGGCCGGTTGCTGGACAACTTTCCTGGTGTCGCGGGCTATCAGTACTTCTTCTTGCTGCTTTGCGGGATCTCAACGATCGGATTGATCACTGCCGCGGCTGTGAGCCGAGCAGCCTCACGCCCAGAGCCGGCGTCAGCTGTCTCATAGGCACGACTGCCGACCGGCGCGCTAACCCTGCACGCCGGATGCAATGGTCCTCCCATGCCTACCGCTGGTGCCCGGCCTGCGAGCCGCGTTGGAGGGCTCAGGCCGCGAGTGCGGCCAGGCTGAAAGAGCCGAGGTCATTCCAAGCTCGGAATGACCAAGGAAGCCTCAGCAGTAACCGCGTGGCCGACTACACTACGATTGCTCGGCTGTTGTGAGATCAAGGCGCGTGCCCCAGAGCTCGCATCTTTGGCTGTTGGGCAACTTCCAGAACTCTGCGATGGCGTCATCTGTCCGGAAGTGGTCACGAAGGGCAGGCTTGCCCAAGAGCCTCGAGTAAGCGTCACCGGCCAGGCGCTCCATTTGCAGTGTCCGTTGCAAACAGATGGCCTCGCGCTCGCCCCTCCCGTAGCTCATTACAGCTTTATCCCATCGGTTGAGGTGTTCAGTAGCGCTGCGCAAGTCGAAGGCTTCCGAAAACAAAGCGTGCGCATCATCACCTGCTTCGGCGAATGTCTGGCAGCGGCACACAAACTGCTTCTTGGTCTTGCCTTGTTCAGGGAGAATAAGTGCTTCGAGAGAGCGGACAAATTGGTGCAGCCGATCTTGACCCGATTCTTCTTTCTTGCCCTTGAACAGCGTATCCAAGCCTCGAATGATCCGCCTGAACTGTGTCTTGTCAGACTCCATTTCAGCGTAGCCAGTTCGTAGAACGAGAGTGTCCTCAAGCCAATCCTGTGTTATTGGGATGCTGGGCGATCCTTGAGTACGGTAGAACCTCGGCATGGGTTCAACCGACTTGATGTCGGCAACGCCGTTCATAGAGAAGCCAGTCAGCCTATCCGCAGGGTCTTCCGAGACATCGAGGCCGAAACCAAGGTGTAGCAGGTAGAGCAAACGGCCTAGGTGATTGGAGAGCCGCAGATGCTCGTCACCGAAAAAGTGCGGTGTATCCGAGGGCTTCTCGACAAGCAGAACGAGATTGGCTTCCGTGAGGTGCGTCAATCGGATCGAACCCAGCCATTCTTTCCA
This sequence comes from Bryobacterales bacterium, assembly GCA_028819215.1. Taxonomy (GTDB): domain Bacteria; phylum Acidobacteriota; class Terriglobia; order Bryobacterales; family UBA6623; genus VXMF01. Next base: position 30,838 of record JAPPMG010000008.1, on the reverse strand, counting down.
TATGCCATGTTGGTCGGCGACTGGGACGCGAGGCAAGATCCAAGTTCCATCGGAGAGTTGGAACTGCCTGTCGGGAAGGTTCGTGTGGGCGTCGCTGACAGCAACCAATGCAAACAGACTGTTTTCTTGGAACGGGTGGGCCATTCTACCGCTGCTTTGTCGGAACGCTCATCTTCGCACGCTCGACTGCGTGCGAAGATGAGCCTCGCTCAGGTACGCTTGATCCAGCACAGCAGCCGGAAGCGTCGCTGGGCATTGCATCGCCGGTCGCATCGAGTGCGTGATTTGGTGATGCCAGTTTGATTCGTCGTGTTTGCGGCGTGGGGCACCAACAGGCATGCGAGTATCGGTGGACAAGAGCGACTGAGTGGACGTGGCGCCCTCGGAGACAACCTTCCACCGGGTCATGGAGCGGATGATCCAGCGGTGGACGCGATCGCGGGTGGCGGCGGCCCAGGCGTTGGCAGTGAACGGGGAGCGTGTCCCGGTGCGAAGGGGCTGACAGAGTTCGAAGCCTCTATGCTGAGACCCAGTGGTAGGGCGGATTGCGCCCTCGCGCCATTGATCGGTAATTGAATCTCATGCTGTGTAGTCTTCCATGCCGGAATGCCTGCCCTGTCGATTCTCAATCAGACACCGCTGTGACCAAGGCCGCCAAGCGGCCGAAGTCATCTGGGCTAGCCGATGGGGAGTGGTTACAATCGCGGTTTCACGCTGTGCAGGAGCGTTACGATCCGCGATCATAAGATACGAGACCAGAGGAATGAACCCGGACATCAAGTGCACAAGTGTGGACGGCCTGCTCACTTTGCTTGCAATCCGAGGTGTCGGCCCACGCGCTGCCGAGCGACTCGCAAAGCGATTCGCAACATTGGGCGAAGTGCGCGACGCGTCTCCGCAGCAGCTCGCAACATCGGTTTCCAAGTTTGCAATTGGCGAGACTTGGGAGGATCGGGTATGGGAGAGAGCGTATTCACGTACGCGTCGAATCATCGAGGAGGCACATCAGCACTCGGTTCGCGTTCTCGCGGCAAGCGACCAGGGGTACCCTTCTTGGCTTCGGGAAATACCTGATCGCCCTCCAGTGATTTATGTGAAGGGTACGCTACCCGTCGGTCGTCGTTTCGTTGCTTGCATAGGAACCCGAGAGCCGTCACTCTTCGGTGACAAGGTGACACGACGGATTGCCTCAGTGCTCGCGGAGAAGGGCTGGAGCATCGTCAGTGGCCTCGCGCTCGGTGTCGACGCGGTCGCCCACGAAGCGGCGCTGGCGGCACATGGCCATACTGTTGCAGTGCTCGCCAATGGGTTGGAGTCCGTCTATCCGAAGCGGAACGCGAGCCTTGCTGCTCGGATTCTGGATTCTGGAGGGGCTTGGCTCAGCGAGAGTTCATTCGGGACTCCCGCAATCCGGCACAACTTAATCCGCAGAGATCGACTCCAGAGTGGGATGTCGGCGGGAACAATCGTGATGCAGACGGGCCTCCGTGGCGGATCTATGCATACCGTCCGGTTTACATTGCTGCAAGGGCGAAAGTTGTTTGCACCCGTACCGCGCGGCCACTATGCGGAAGAGGAAAAAAGCAAAGGGGTCTTGGCTCTGACGCAGCGATGCGGTGCGGATCTCGGAAATCTGTTGGAGGCGCAGGGAGAGTACCGGAGACTCCTCGAAGAGGTCTATCGGGACAAGCCGCCAGCGGTCCCATTGAATGGCCATCAAGACTATGGTGCATTGCTTGTGCGGCTGAATGACGCGCTGACGGTTGAGCCCGAACATAGAAAAGCCCTAACTGGCTCCCAACCGAGTCTTTTCTAGATCTAGATCGTTGGACGAATAGGGCTGTGGCGACATTCGTCTTCGATCTGGATATGACGCTACTTGATACCTCCCTGTTGGAGCGGTGGCGCGAACGGCAACAGTGGGACCAAGTTCGCCGCCAGATTGGGACTGCGAGACCGTTTGCAACCGGCAAGCTCGCACCTCACGACTTGCCGGCACGCCTCAAGGAGAACGGACATGACATTGCGGTCGTAACATCCTCTCCCCGGTGGTACGCCAACCGATTGATTAAGGACTTCAAGATCAGCACTGACGTCGTTGTTGCTTGGGACGACACCGAATTGCACAAGCCCGACCCAGAGCCGATCAACATGGCACTGGAACAGCTTGGCGCTGACCCGGAGCAATCATATTGCGTCGGCGACTCCATCGTCGATGTCCGGGCCTGCTACCACGCAGGGATCGTCTCGATTGGCGCTGGCTGGGGAGTGAGGAACTTCGAAGAGTTCAGTTCAGCAGCTCCGGATGTTCTGCTCCGAAAGCCGAGTTCATTGCTTCGGTTCAATAAACTTGAGCGCCGCGGCTATCTGGCCGAAGTGCTGTGTGCTGGCAAGACTCCTAAGGTGCATCGAGGTTCATTCTTGCCCTCCGGGTCTGCTCCTCAGCGCTACTCATTGGGCCGATACTTCAAGACCGAGGATCCGCGCCACTCGGGGAGTGCGCTGGCAGCCAGCCTACTTGATCTGAAGAGCAAGGACCGATCGGCCGAGGCAATCGGAAAGGCGCTGGTCGCATTCATACGCCGACTCGAATGGACACCCGATTTCGTCGTCCCAGTGCCATCTAAGCCCAACCAGACACGCAACAGGTTCGAAGCTGTGCTCAAGGTGGTCGAACCACACGTCGATGACAACACTGAAGTCGACGTGGACGGTCTCAGGTGTGTGCGAGAGATACGAGGCTACAGGCGGATGCGGGCCTTCGAACGCTCGGCGGCAGTCCGAGGAGCGTTCGAGAGCAATTATGACTGGGACGGACGGAAAGTTCTATTGCTGGACGATGTGCTTACGACCGGCGCCACAGCCAAAGAATGTGCTCGGGTCCTATCGAAGAACAATGCGTCGGAAGTTCGCATTGTCGCTTTGGGGCGGGATCAGCACAGTTTCGCTTCGAGGACGTGCCCCGAGTGTAGAAGGCCGATGCGAATCCGCACGAACCGCTACACAAATGAGAAGTTTTGGGGTTGTTCCGGCTATCCGAAATACTGCGAGAACACTGAAGACATCTGATTGGGTGGCGCTACTCTCGGCTTGATCTCGCTTATCGGCGATGGACCAGAAATGTTCATCGGAGCGCTTGGAGGCGGCTGCTGGACAACTCTCCAACTGTCGCGGACTACCAGTACTTCTTCTTGCTGCTTTGCGGAATCTCAACAATCGGAATGATCCCTGCCGCGGCTGTCAGCAGAGCAGCCTCACGCCTGGAGCCGGCGTCAGCTGTCTCATAAACCCGACTGCCGACCAGCGCGCCAACTCCCGCGCGCCGGATGCAACGGTCCTCCCTTGCCTACTGCCGGTGCCTGGCCCGCGAGCCGCGTGGAACGACTTGGGACGCGGGTGCAGGTAGGCTGAGAGATACGAGGAAACAATGGCGGGCAAGGTCGACATCAAGAAACAGTACAAGCAGCTGTTCGCACCAAAGCGCGAGCCGCACTTGGTCGAAGTGCCAGAGTTTCGGTATTGGATGATCGACGGCGAGGGGTCGCCGCAGGGCACGGCATTCCAAGACGCGATCGGCGCACTGTATTCGACGGCTTACACGACCAAGTTTCGATTGAAGGCTGCGGGGCGGGCCGACTTCGTCGTGCCGCCGCTCGAGGCGCTCTGGTGGGCGGATGACGAGTCTGCATTCGTGGAGAATCGCCGGGATGAGTGGCAGTGGACGCTGATGCTCGTCCAGCCTGATCATGTCTCCGAGGAAGACATCGCGGACGCATTGGAAGTACTGGACAAGAAGGGGAAGATCACCGCTGCCCATCGGAACATGCGAACGGAACAACTGGAAGAGGGCCGAGTCGTGCAGTGCCTACACGTCGGCCCATACGACTCCATGGGAAGGGCGATCTCCACCATGCATGCATTCGCGGAATTAAACGGACTCGAGCTAGCCGGCAAGCACCATGATGTGTATCTGTCGGATCCGAGGCGCACCGCACCGGAGAAGCTGAAGTCCGTGCTGCGTCGCCCTGTGCGCTGACGCACGCATCGCGCCGCCCAGCGGGACAGGCACCTGCGAGGTCGGCCCAGGTCAGCATCGCCCGCTACTGATCAGCACCGACGACGATTCTTCGGTCTGGCAGAGTTCGGCGCTGTAGTGCATGACGGAAGCGTAATCATACGGACCGTTCGCCGGAGAGAATTTCGGTGTTGAACTCCAGTTCGGATCTTCAGTCTGGTACACCAAATACTCGTCCCGGTCTACCCGTTGGTGCTCGTGCCACAGCCCCACAGCGTGTCCAATCTCGTGAGCCACTCCGTCAGCATCACAGGCATAACTGGGCAGCAAGATGGATTGCTCTCCGCCTTGTCTGCCAACAGATGACCTGCATTGACCGGATTCAGCATGCTCGAACCGCACATAGTCAGCTTCGATGGTACGCGGCCTCAAGGTCATGACCGTCTTGGAATTCCACTCTTCTACAGCCCAGTTGATGTCTTCCGCGTGCTCACCAGCAATGTCGGCATCCACCACATACGGGACGATTCTGTCCGGCCACAGCAGTTCCGGCTCCGCCACCCGTGACTGACTTCTGAATGGAAACCGGCTCTTCGGTTTGCGTTGGAGGCTCGACGCGAGTTCCTCGACAGGACCGAGAACGATATCGCCATCGAAGACGACCAGACCGTCCACAACTTCGTAGGCAAATCTAGGAACATCCTCATCCAAAACGACTTGGGACATGAGGCTGATTCCGAAGTTCATCCGCGTCAACAGCGCGAGTACCAAGATGACGATGAGTCGCCCGAGTAAGATGAATTGACGTTCCATCGGCTATCGCTTAATGACGTGGCAGATGTGTTTAGACCGCTGGTCGGTGAATTTAAGCTAGACTCCCCTACTGCTCCCTGAACTACCGACCAAGGGGAGTATATCATCGCCCCAAGCGTTTTGCAGAATTACCCGGTAAGCGGATCCTTGGGGTTGAGGCGAATGAGGTGGAACACAAGTGGAAGATCGAGAAACCACCCACTGAAACAGACTGCGACCACGCCCGCCCCCGCTCCGTATTCCAACAGAGGGACGTAGCGGTCAACCCGTCGCCCGTGCCCGTCCTTTGCACCTGTTTCATGCAGTCGGGGTGAGTACCCAACTCAAGAGGGTTAGATCGGCAAGCGCTACGGTTCGTCCAGATCCTTCGTTCTTATTGAGTCACGCCAGGCGACGCTCGGTTGCTGGGCACGCTCACGAATGTGACATGAACCGTCTCGGCTACACCGACCCGCGCTACGTCTGCTGGAATCTGACGGATCGCGAGCTGGCCGCGATACGTCTCCGGCGGTATCCCAGCACTGGAGACGCTCACGGCGATCTGAGCACTTTCCCCGCTCGCGAGCGTCCCCTCGCTTGGGTAAGCAAACAACCATGGGCGGTCAGACTCGACCACGAACCGCGTTTGCTGTTGGCTGTGATTCACCAGCCCAAGCACCTGCGGTTCGGGATCGTACCCCAGCGGAGAGACGAACGTCTTTGCCCGCAGACTCGCCAAGCCGCTCGCGCTCGTCCCTGATCTGGCCTCGCTTCCAACGGCACCGGAGTAATCTAGCACTCTCGACCGAATACCTAGATTGGAAGTCTGTGCCGTTGTATCGGCGGCTCTCGGCCGGACTATAGCCAGTTGAGTGACTTCGACGAATCGCTCGCTCTCTCCACCAAGGGGTACCGTCTTGATTCCGAACAGATCCTCGGCCGGTTTGGAGGGAGGCCAGAAGTCCCCGATCGTGCGCTCAGAGCCTGCATGGCCTTGATCTAGGAATGGTTCTTCGAGTTGGTTTTCCTCGTCAACCTGAGAAGAGCCGGCTAGGGAAAAGGATGCCATCAGGTGGATGGGGCGGACCATCTCCAACTGAGCCGCCGGGTCTACCGAGCCGATCTCGCCAATCCACCCGGCGAACGTCCAGCCGAAAGAAGGCCTGGCGATGACACGAACAGGAGTGCCCTTGGGGTAATAGCCATCTACCGAGGCAGGCTCCGCCATGACTGTCCCGGTTCCGGGCTGGGTCACGGCGAAGGACAACGGAACCTCGGGCACGATCTCGGCCGAGATCTCCCCGCCCTGCTTCGGCAGAACGACCTGTTGGGAAATTGCCCCCCCATTGCTCCAGCGCTCGAATCGATGGCGCAGCAGCCCAGGACCCGGAGCAGGACGGACCTCGTCGACCCTGAGTTCGACGGGGTCGGAATGCTCTTCTGGGAAAAGCGCGAGCGGCCCTAAACGCCTCGTGCCGTCGATATAGACAATGAACGGGTCCACCGTTGACGTGATGCGGACTAAAGGGCGATCCACGAAGTACGCATGGAAGTGTTTGTCCGGCCGGTCCACGAGCCAAGTCGCCGGATTCGAGGAGCGGCCGTGCTCGCCGTGCAAGTTGCGACCCCACTGCCAGAATTGGTACTCGCCGGAGGGATCCGCCTTGGCCTCGGCTCGCATTGGCGTGCGGACCGTGTAGTAGCCGTCCGGCGTACGCGGAGTGACCACCACTTCGCCCGCATCAGGGGGGCGAGCTTCGATTTCCACTCGGTGCTGGACGATGAAGTTGGCCTCCAGCCAGGTTCCGACCTGACCGGCGATCACGTAGCGCAAGCGGTTCCCGCCTGTATTCCAGCGACCGAACAGATAGCGCGTCTCTCCCTTCACTATCGACACTGGCGGCTCGATCGTGTGGATGCTGCGATGCGGCCAGTCGAAACTCACCGGAGTGGTGTAGCGCACGTTGTCTACTAGGACGTCCAAGCCGGGAGGATTGCTGGAAATCGTCAGTTTCTCTGGCACTTGGCCGTAGAGTCGCGCCACCCCGTCGATGTCGCCGGCAGACAGTCCTGCAGCGGGGATGTCGATCCCGGGTGGGATGGTCTCCATCACGAATCCGCCGTTGGCAGTCGCGGTCAGGGGGCCATAGTGCATCACCGACGCAAAGTCGTAGAAGTCACTTCCAGGATGTTCCGCCTTGAACCAAGCGTCTAGGGACCGGTCTAGATTCCCGACTTCTATCGAGAGGTATTTCCATCGGTCCACGCGCTGGTGTTCGTGCCACAGCCCGATCGCATGGCCGATCTCGTGGGTGACTGCGCTGGCCGAGCAACCGCCAGGCGGCAAGCCAATCACCTGCTCGCCGCCGACCATGCCGACCCTGGACCTGCAGTTGCCCACGGCGATGTTTCGGAACCGCACATAGTTCGCCTCCGCAGTCCGCGCTACCAGCGAGATTACGGTCTTGTCGTTCCATTCAGCGATGGCGCTCTCGACGTTCTGGCGCTGCCAGTCTGAGAGGTCGTCGTCGATCACGTAGGGAACCGTCGCATTGGGCCAGAGCTGGTCCGAGCCGGCTGGGGCGAGATCCCGCCTTGCCGGCATGAGCGGACCGGAAAGGTCGGAAAGACCCGGGCTGGCTGACGCGGCTTCGATATCGCTAGCCGGACCTAGGACCATATCGCCGGCATGGACCGCCATGCCGTCCACTACCACGTAGGAAAGTTCGCGCCCGCGAAAGACCGCTGTCCGCAAGTGCTGTGGCGAGCGGTCCCTAGTATCGGTAGAAGCCGTTCTATCCTCGGCGGACGGTATGCGCGGTAAATCCGCTGTCTCCGCGCTCTGCACCCATACGGGAGCTATGATCCCGCAAAGCAGCGCACGGCTCCACAGACCCCGAACCACAGCATCCACCGAGTGTACCAGCTAAGTGCCGCTTCCTCAAGACAGTAGGACACTCTGTGTTCTGCACGCTCTTCGGCTATGGAAGCTCAGGCCGCATTGCGGACCCGCCCGCCTGGCGAAGCGGTCAAGACAGCCGCGGTACCATCAGGCCGCGTTCTGCCAGACTCTCCGGGAACCTCTCCCGCCCTAGCCCATACCGTGCCCAGCGGCCCGATGCGTTCCGGCTCTATGCCGGCGTTTCATCAAGCTTGTCGATGTCCGACCAGCAAGATTCGCAAGTTTTCGCGCTAAGTGTGACAATCAAAGCGGTGGGAATGCGACTTAGGATGGGTTCTGCACCCATGCTCGGCGCCGCCGCGGCCACGCTCGTTGCGGTGCCGTGGGTGTCGGCAGCCCCTGCCACATCGGGGATCGGCCTCTGTGACGCGCAGCACAGCGCGGAGGAAACAGTCTTCCTGCACCAGCAACATGTGCTGCGCGATCCCAGCGCGCGGCAGCCGCACGTACCGTCGCGAAAGCTGCCGGGCTCGTCGTCGCTATCCGTCGTGCCGACCCGGCGTTCTCAAGACACACCTCCTGTTCCTACCTCCGTAGGCGAGATCGCGATCATCGAGGCCACGCCCGAAATCGTGTCGCCGGCCAATCAGGTCGACCTTGAAGGGCGCAGGATCTTAATCACTGCACAGGGCGAGAGTTTCCACATAGAGTCATCGGACGCTACCACCCTCCCGCCGATCAGTTCCCAAGGAGTGCCGCTCGATCTGGGTGACGACGACGCCGTCAGGATCGAGCTGCCGTTCGAGTTCACCTACTACGGAGAGACTTATCCAGGTGCCTACGTGCACTCCGACGGCAATCTGACGTTCGTCGCTCCGGAACCGAGTTCCAACTACCGCACCTACGCGCGAGCGGCAGGCGGGCCGCCGCGGATCGCTCCGCTCTTCGAGGACATGGACCCCAGCGTTGCCGGACAAATCTACTACGCCGCATCGCCAGACCGCGTGGTGGTGACCTGGGACAACGTCCCTCTCTGGGCACGGGAAGGTGTCGGAAACCTCCAGACGTTTCAGCTGACCTTGGGCGCCGACGATTCGATCGAGTTCCGCTACGGTGACGTCGACCTGCCGGCGGCGATCGTGGGAATCTTCCCAGGCGACGTAACGCGATCCTCTCTGGCGGTCGATTGGAGCTCAGCGTCAGCGGACGTGTTTGACGAGACCGCGATCCTGGCCGAAGTCTTCACTTCGGCCACAACGATCGACGAGTTCGCGGCGTTTCACCAGTTCTTCCGCTCTCAAGATGACGCCTACGACTCGGTGATCCTGTTCAACGACCTAGGCCTGGATGCCAGCGTCCATACTCTGGCGCACGCCTACACTGTGCGCAACGAAGTCACAGGCATTGGCAAGCCCGTGTCCAATGCGGGTCCTTACTTCGGTTCGCCGCGCCGCACGGGGTCGTTCGTAAACATGGGTCCGATCTCCGCTTACCCTGACAACCCACTAGAGCCGATCCCCTACCGCCCCGATAGCTCGCTGCTCACGGTGCTCGCACACGAGATCGGCCACAGGTTCCTGGCCAGCGCAATCTTCAAGGATCCAGAGACCGGTCACTTCAACCCGACGACGCTAGGCCGACAGCTAAATCACTGGAGCTTCTACTTCAACACGGATGCGTCCGTGCTCGAGGGCAACGCAATCCGGGACAACGGAGCCGAGGCAAACCCCCGCTTTGAGACTTTCGCCGCGTCTCAAACCTATAGCGCTCTGGACAAGTACCTGATGGGCCTCTACGATCCCGACGAGGTCAAGCCCTCGTTCCTCGTCGAAGTTCCTTCGGCTATGTCCCAAGCCGCCCGCGGGCGATCGCCCGAGGCTGGCGTGACGTTCAATGGCGTGCGCAAGGAGGTCCGCATCGAAGACATCATCGCTGCGCACGGCGCGCGCAGGCCAGACACATCGGTGTCGCAGCGGCACTTCCGGTTTGCGTTCGTACTGGTGGTGGATCAAGGGACGGCTCCAGACCCGGATACGCTCAGGCGGCTGGAGCGGCTGCGCCGCCTCTGGCGCGGCTATTTCATCGCGCACTTGGACGATCGCGCCACGATCGCCACTGATCTAGTGCGCATGCTGCACCTGTCGACCTGGCCCGCAGGCGGCGTGATCGCCGAAAGCACCGGCCGTGCGCGAATCGAAATCGCCGAGGAGCGGAATACCGACCTGACGGTCCAGCTGACCCTGGGCGACGCGATCGCCGCGGTACCGGCGACTGTGACGATCGCGGCTGGAGAGTTGGATGCCGAATTTGAAGTGATCGGGCTCGAAGCAGGCGTGACCTCGCTCGTGGCCGAGGCCTCGGAACTTGGCTATGACCAGCCTCGTACTCGGCTGAGGGTGCGCTCCGGCCTCGAGGGCATGAAGATGCAGCGGATGCATCCGCCAGAACTCTACGGTCTGACCGGGAACGAACTGAGATCGCCGCTGGGATTTGTGCTGCGCGACGAAGATCACGTGCGGTACAGCGGTGTCGAAATGGAGTTTCTCGCAGCCGCAGAAGGCAGCCCGATCATCGCGAGTCCGACAACCAACGCTTTCGGGGAGGTGTCGGTGAACTGGGAGCTGGGACCGACGACGGGCGACACGGAGTACGTGGCGCGCGTAAAGGACGCGCCAGAAGTGGCGATTTCGACTACGATTCGATCGACTCCCGGACCGCCAACGTTCGAGGTCTCTAATGTCGTCAACGCCGCCAGTCAGGCGCCTGCCAGCGGGGGCCGCGGATTCGCGCCGGGGAGTCTACTCACGCTGCGCGGTTCGCAACTGGCCCTGGAAGAACTGGTGGCCGAACCGGACACGGAGACGGACGTCCCGACGCTGCCCAACCGGCTGGGCCTGATTCGCGTACCTATCAATGGCGTGGGAGCTCCTCTTGTGCGAGTTTCGCCCTTACAGGTGACGTTCCAGCTGCCATTCTGGGCGGAAGGCACATCGGTCAACGTCGGCGTGGCAACGCCGTACGGACGCAGCGCTGTCGCCGCGATTCCCGTGAGCGCCGTGCAACCGGGAATCTTTCCCGGTCGGATCGGTGCAGCCGAACGCGAAGACGATCCTCTTACATCCCAGAACGAGGCACTTGCCAGTGCGGGCGAACGCCTGAAGATTCATTGCACTGGCTTGGGGGCGGTCAGCCCAGAGGGTAGCACCGGCCTTGCCGGCGACAGCGAGACACCGCAGCTGGTAGTCGCGACAACTCAGGCGTGGATTGACGGCCGCACGGTTGAGGTCGAGTTCAGCGGTCTGTCCACGTTGGAGGCAGGGGTATACGAGGTCATCGTGGTCCTGCCATCAGACCTCACAGTTGGCGAACACGAAGTCCAGATTGCTGCCGATGGAGTCAGGAGCAACACGGTGGCCTTTGAGACGAAATGACTCCCGAAGCGTTGTAGTAAAGCTTGTCGTGTCGAGCTGCGTCCTATCGGACCCCGTATCGATTACCGCCGGTCCATCGTTCGCAGTGTCCAAGACGTATCTTCATGATCGATCAGAATTGTCAGTTCTGCTCTCGCGGGGGATCTCACTCACACCCCCGGTCCGCGCTTGACAATGAGAGCCTAGGTCCATCCAGACCTGATTGCGGGAGATGTTCCGGAACTGCCTCTCGCGAGTCAATCGCCAGCAGCTTCGGAGGGTTCGCGGCGCCGAAAAAGACCGGAGCCCTCGATCAGGCCCTCCAGCCGTGCCAGCCGACGGTCCACGTCTCGCAGCCAGCCACTGATCCACAGCACCGCTGTGACTATCAGCCCGGCAAGCGCGGCGCCCACGCCTAGGATACCGATCAACTCGGGGCTCACATAGTCAATCTAGCACGGCCCTTGCACTGTTGCTGCTTTCACGTTGTTCGGTAATGGTGTTCAAGACAGAAACCGCAATCGCTGGCGGCTCCCACTCGACTGTCAATGCCGCGCACTGGCCTCTTGATTGTCCGGCTGTGGCGCGCTACTATCGCTGGCCGATCGTTTGTTCGGGAGTCCGAGACAAGGGAGCACCGAGCCGCCTCCTTTCATTCAGTGTGGCCCGAATATCTCTGGCCACCTCCAAGACCTCTCTGGCGGCCGAGACTTCCATGCTTAGTTCCTGCCGAAGAGCGATGGCGAACGGCCGCAACAGGTTCGCAGAAGGCGAAGCCTCGATCAAGTCGAGTAGAGGCTCGGGACCGAGTCGAATGGTAAATGCGAACAGCGCCTCCATGCCAATGCCCGGCACTTCCTCCAACTCGGCGAGCAATCCCAAGACTTCTTTAAGTTCGCGCCTACACGGGTCCATTCGGTCGCACTTGAAGTAGGCTTCGGCTCGAAGCAAGAGCGCATGCAGTCGACCCTCATCATCGATTGCGTCGGATCTGACGAGTGTGTCGTCGATCATTTCGAGAGCTGCATCAGGCTGGCCGACTCTAATCTCCAATTTTGCTCTCTCGAGCTTAGCGGCGCAGAGCCTTTGGACAACTTCAGGAACTTGATTCTCGCCTAACCGACCCACAAGGGAGTCGAAGGTCGCGAGCGCTTCCTTGGCCCTATCCGAATTGGACAAAAGGACAGCCTTGCGCAAGAGCGCATGCGCAGCCACTTCAACCGTCCATGGCGGGTCGTCAGGACCGGGCATCCGGGCCAGTTCGTCGTATTCGCGCAGTGCGGACAGAGACTCATCAAGCGCTTCCAGAACGACCGCCTTGTTGAATCGAGCCTTGGCTAAGTCTTCGGCGATCTCGCCTGACTGGTGGTCGGCGAGTCGATCAATGGCATCGTTGAAGCACTGAAGAGCGTCTCTCGGCCGATTCAACTGGTAGAAAGAGACACCCTTGCTCATCATGACCCTAGCAGCAACTTCAATCGTCTCGGAAGAATCACTGTTTCCGAAACGACGTATCGCCGAGTCGTAGGCCTCCCGCGCTTGGTCGAACTGTTCGCTCTGGTCTAGAAGAAGGCCCACTGCGTGCAACGCCGAAATCACGAAGCGTTCGACGCCAGGTGAGGTGTTCCGCTCGAAACGCTCAATGAGGTCCTCGTGTGCCACAAGCGCATCGCTCAACCGACCCAACGAGCCGAATGCCTTGGCCTGGTAATAAAGTGCCGCGGCCTGTGGTTCAGCAATTCGCAACGAGCTGTCCTCCCAGAATCGGTCCAAGAAGTCCCCACAGGCCTTGAGGATGGTCTGATCGCTCTGGCCCAATCGAACTAGTATCGAGATCCGATTCGCACCAGCTATCGCCGCCGCCTCGCGTAAACGAGCGAAATCGCTGGCGCTATGTGCGGACCAAATCGCCGAGCACAGAGATTCAGCTTCGGTCAAGTGACCCAGTTCGATCAGTGCAGTGGCTCGCAGGTTGCGCGAATCGGCCAGATACTCCGATTCGGGCGCGGAGGCATCGGGGGGAACTTTCGATTCGATTTCTTCGCAGACGCGGATGAGTTGATCCCAATCCTCGGATCTCAACAGCTCACCGGCCCTGACCTCCAACGCTCTTAGTTCGCCAGACCCCGCTTGTCCGAATTCGATGTGCAGATCGGCACGTTCCAAGGCTTGCCCAAACTGCCGGAGGATAATCGGGTCGACAGGGCCAGGATCTCTCTTGAGGCGATCGAGATAGTCCTCTAGGTCGCTCTGAGAATAGAACGATCGCATGAAGCGCAGGAGGGCCTCAACCAGTCGGTCCGAACCTCGGCTTATCCGCAGCAAGTAGTAAATGTTGTACATCCGCTCAGCGACGTAATATTGCTTGCGCCTCGGCCCCCCGCCGGCTATCAGGACGGCTCCGCGATCAACTAGGCGGCCCAGCAAGGCACTGCAGTTGTTGGTCGGCAGCCGGGCATGTTCCGCAACTTCTCTTGCTGTGGCCGGCATCCACAGCCGTGCAAGCGCCAAATACACTCTGCGCTCTTGGACCCCAAGCGAATCGATGTGGCTCTTGAAATATTCGGTGTGATCATCGACTAGGGCCAGCAAATTGTCCATGAGTTCGCGAAGCGACAGCATGGCCCCGAAGCGCGCAATGATCGCAAGCAGGCGAGGATTTCCGCCCGTCAGAATCTCCAGCGATCGGATCACACCTTTGTCCGGATCCCTATGGGAGACCGCTCTCCAAAGAACAGCGCACGCGTCTGTATCTAGCCGCTGCAGTTCCTGCACGTTAAGAAGGTCATACATCGCCCTCCCATAGCACTCGACTTCGTCAAACCTGCTGGTGGCGCTCGCAAGGAGAAAGATCCGCTTCTCGTTCTGGAGCGTATGCCGCATCTGCCAGCCGACATCGGGATCGTTGATGTCGTCGAATAGCATGTTTAGGTTCTCGACGATCAGCAGCAGTCTCCTATCCTCCCGGGCGGCGAAGTCTAGGACGGCCGCGAGGCATCGGGCAGCTAGCCTCTGGTCGTCCTGCTCCGACCGGACCTCGGCCAATGTGCGGGCCAAGTCTATGCCTCCGACCCCTTTAGGCGACTGGTTCGCGAGGTGCATCAGGCACTGCATCCAAAACTCGCCGCAGGTTGCGATCTCGTAGCTCTCCTCCGGGAAGATCACGGGAAGCCAAGCCCTTCTGAGTTCGGGGTCTCGCTTGACTTCGACAACAACTCGCAAGAGCAAGGTCGTTTTTCCGCTGCCGCGAGAACCTACCACGAGCTGGTGGGGATTCGAGCTGTCTATGCTCTCTCGTATCGTCTGGAGCAGCATTTCGAACTCCGGCACTCGCACGCAGAACGAGTCCACCAGCTCTTGGTCGGACAGGAAACCGGGGTTGAACTTCATCGCTGGGCCAGCCACTGCAACCATCCCTCCCTAGTGTCCGCACTCATTCAACGGCAGAGGCGGCAGTCCCAGCGACACTCGCTGCCAGTCCTCCACCGTTTTCTTCAGGATGTTCGCCTCATCTCACGCACTTCGCCAAACTTTTCGTTGCCAACATTTTTGTTGCCAATTTTATTGTTGGCAACTGAGTGAGGATTGTCAAGTTGGAGCAATCTGATTTCAAGCTCAGGGCGAATCGGTGGCCGAAGCGGAAACACTTGCTCTTCCTCGGACGGCTGGCAGCCGCTCCTCTCGGCCGAGCAAGGCACCCGCGCTTCCACCACTAGGTAGCCATATTGCGGTCCCACCTCTCAATGGACGTGGTATGCGATCAGAGTCGCGCGCCCGCGCGTTTCGCGTTCACGCCTTGGCCGGCAAGATGCGAAACGGATGCTCGCCCGGTCCGTTCAGGGCGCGAAGATAGCGTTCGTCGAGGATGAGGATCTCGCGGGTCCGATGACGGCGCGCGATCACGACGATGTTCGCCAGTTTGGCAACCAAGTGATCGAGTTCCGCGAGGACAAAGGGCGAAAGAAGGAGGGGATCTTCCCTTTCGGCCAAGACACGTGGGCACTCCGCGTGGCACCGCTGGTCCGGAGAGAGGGCCGCCAACTTTCCGCTGCTGTCAACCACGATCATTGATCATTGGCGACCGAATCCGGCGAGCAACGCGTCGACGCGATCCGCGGCTTCAGGATCCCCAAGCCCGCGACCGGTAAGCGGAATGCTCGGTCGGGGACGAGGATGTCGCAGCAGCACCTTCTCCCCGACTGCCTGGCGGATCAACTCCGCTTCCGAGATCCCGGTGTCACGGGCCATGCATCGCAGCGCGGTCTTGAGTTCGGCTGGCAGATACACGGTTGTTTTCTGCATGCCATACGTTCTACCAGACTTCGCGGTGGGCGGCTAAGGCTCCTTCACTTAGTTCATTTGTGGGTTCGGGAAATCATGGCCGGTGAATTCCGGAACCCACACACGCTGTCAATCGAACGCCTTGGTCCCCGGGAATGAAACCCTTTAGGTCGTCAAGGGCTGCGGCGAAACTCTCGCCGTAGCCGAGCAGGTTGAGTTCCAGCGCCCGCGCGTACCAGCGGTTATCTTCTATCAGCCCGATTACGCGAACATCAAATTGAATCGTGTCCAGCCCGTCCTCGTTCCGAACATCAAGCGCACGAGCGACACGGTCGGCAGGGAAAGCGCGTGACGCGCTAGTGCCCGTGACATCGCCGGTCTCGGCCTGCACTGCCATGGTTCTGAGTCCTAGCGTCCCCATCTCGAACGTGATCGACCACAACTCGCAATCGACACCAGTGTTGCGCAGCCGACAAGGCGCGGAGCCCGCGTATGCCAAGACGACGCATTGCGATAGACTCGATTGGGGAGATTCGGAGCCGGGCTACGCGAACGTAGTTCAAACGTGTCTGCCCGTGTGGCTTATGGCCGCCATGCTGCTAGGTGGTAGCTACAATCCCTTCTACTTTCGTAGGATGGGCTGACAAAAGACGTTGGCACTAGCCTTTCTCGTTACTTAACATAGAGATAATGGGCGCGGAAGCGCAGACCTCCTATGCCGTTTTCGACCCCACCCATCCTTGCGTTCGGGATACTCGTGGCGATCGTTGCTACGGTCTACATGGGCTACCTGCTGTTTCAGGTCGCGCAGTACCAATCCGTCCAAGTCTCTAGTTTGCAATGCAACGACGGCGACGTCGTTAAGGACGAATTCCTTCGGCTCTTGGGTGCGGCTGTGGATTCGATGACGATCCATGATGACGGGGACGCGGTGTCCGACTCGATCTACGATAGCCCAGACGTGGTCGAAGCGGTGTCGAAGAAGCTGGAAGCCTTTCCGGATTTCCATATCGTGTGCGTGTTCGATTGTGACAACCCGGATCTCTTGTTCAGGAAGAAGTTCGAGAACCGTCACGAGCGAGTGAGAATTAAGGCATTGGGTCAGTATGGCGAGTCTGGTATTCGCAGTCATTGCAAATACATCGACGGCGGAATTCAGGCCTATCTCTCTTGGCACTATACCGGCTCGACTGATCGAATCTACAAGACCGTAGATTGCTCGGCAGTCGCGAAGATCAGTCGACAGAACGTCATTCAAAGAGTTCTAGGCGATTACAAGGACTATATCGCAAGCGCGGTTGGAACCCAAGAACCAATTGCGGCCACCGCCTAGGCCTCCCCAGCAAAGTCGAAGAACGTGATTGCAGAAGCGTTTCCCCCAATACATCTGTACGCCGTCCTGGCCGCGGCCGCGGCAGTCTTGGCGAAGACGGGTGAGTATTCCGGCTCGCCGATGATTTGGAGAGCTGTTCCGATAGTCACATTCTTGGCGGCATGGGTTCAGGTAATTGTTGGAGTGTGCGTAGGCTACCAAGAGTAGTCCTACAACAACCCGTGTTCGGAGGTCGCGACAGTCGTTGTCTGGACATTGGCAGCTCATCTCCTCGTCTTGAGTCTGTTCCTAGTTTCCGCTCTCAATGTCCATCTAGATTCGACAGGAAAGAAGTCCCGACAGCCAAGAGGCGATGCAGGGGGAATCACGTCAGAGTGGGCGGCAATTCTAGCAGCGAGTCGGTCGAAGTAGGTCGGATCGCTTCGGAGCCGTCAGATGCGACTTGTGCTGGGCACTACCTTGGACCGCCCCGAGCTATCTTGCCGGGTTGAGGCGATCCGATCACTTCACGCTGGAGTTACCGAGCATCGGGGCGCTCGTTAGCGACGGGCAGCAGGACTGCTACGGCTTGCGCAGCCGGGGAATACCAAACTGGCGTAGCGTCCCTTCCAACGTCGGCGGGTGCAGGCGGATGCGCTCGTCATTCAACAGGTACGAGAACACGTAGCCCATTCCAAGGATCAAGACCCCGACCAAGAAGCAGTAGATGATAAAGCGATCCGGATACTGGTCCCGCAGGTAACCCATATACAGCGGGCCGAATATGCCGGCCGCCGACCAAGCTGTCAGGATCGTCCCATAGATCGCCGACATCCGTTTGGACCCGAAGACGTCCGAGACGAAGGATGGCATGGTCGCGAAGCCGCCGCCGAAGCACAGCAGGATATAGCAGACAAGCGCCGCGAATATCCACGGATCTCTCTCCGACATCAGCACGCCGAAAACCACCATTTGGCTCGCAAGCAGAATCCGGAACACTCGAGTGCGTCCGAATCGGTCCGAGAGAGACGCCCAGAAAAGCCTGCCCAGGCCGTTGAACAGGGAGCTGACGGCAATCAACGTCGCCCCGTACTGGGCGAGTGCTTCCGGTTCCGCCAAGGGCTCGCCGAGCCTCCAGACATCTTGGAACAACTGGGATTGCACGCTGATAACCGAAATCCCGGCAGAGATGTTGAAAAAGAAGACCAGCCACATGATCAAGAACTTTGAGGTGAACAGGCTGGCTGATATCGAGTCAGAATCACTCGCTTGGTGGGTATCGGTTACGGTTGCCTTCGCCGCTACCGGCGACTCTTGCTTCTTGGGGGGATCGGACAGAAGCAAACTGCTGGGTATCAAGATGCAGCCGAAGATGATCCCCAACCCAGTGAACACGAGTGCTAGGTCCCCGTCCGTCAGCGTGAGCAAGTACGGGGCAAGCCCTTTGCTGAGCAGCGACGCGCCGAGTCCGAACCCCATGATGACGATGCCAGTTACCAGCCCCTTGCGTTCGGGAAACCACTTGGCTGCTGTAGCCACCGGGGTCACATATCCCAGTCCGATCCCTGCACCGCCGACGCAGCCGTATCCGAGATAGAACAGAGCCATCGACTCGATCTCGAGTGCGGTGCCTGCCGCGACGTAGCCGACGGCGAACATGGCGCTGCCCAAGGTGGCGAGTTTGCGGGGCCCGAACCGGGGCAGAGCTCGACCAGCCCAAGCCGCTGCGATGCCTAGCGAGAAAATGGTGATGCTGAAGGCATAGGCCGTCTGGATGTAGGTCCAGCCGAGTTGACTGACTAGGAGCGACTGGAAGAAGCTCCAGGCGTAGACTGTCCCCAAACAGAGTTGCAGAAGCGTGCATACGACGACGATCACATGACGCCGTCCGATCGCTCCGGCCAGGCTCATCCGCCAAGCGCTCCAGACATGTCAGGATTCGGCCCCGCGGCAGTCGCTCGCTCGATCCTGTTCGGATCCTTAGCTTCCGAGAAATACAGGAAGAGCCTGGCGAGATGCCCGACTTCGTCGTCTCGCGCCAGCAACTTCTCGCTGCGGTCGTCGCCGTCGGCTCGACCGCCCGCCAGCCTGACGGCGTAGGAGAGAAGCTGCGCTATCGGTTTCGCCGCCAGCCCCACGAGCCAGATGGCGGCGAATACGCCGCCGACGAAAATCGACGTGATCAGGTACACCTGCTGGCCGATCGCACCCTGAATCCTCAGCGACAGGAGACCCATGTCCATGCCCACGTGCACGTTGCCAGAGATTCCCGCCAAGATCGGGCTGCTCACCTCTACGAAGTCCCCGATTCCGGGCAGCCTCCGTTCCACCGTCTCGGTGCTGCCCGTGTAGCCGGTCCTGATTTGCTCCGGGACCCCGGGCACGAACGTGTGGGCAAGGAACTCACCGGTCTCGTCGGTGATGTAGATATAGCTGATCCCTTGGATCTCGACAAACTGGTCGATCAGGGACTGCAGCACGGAGAGATCGCGGTTCAGGATGATGTCCACGCTGGCATCCGCGATCGTCTTCGCGATGCCCTTGCTGTTGGCCTCGTACTCCCTCGACAGATAGCTGTCAACCGTCCTTATGCAGAGCACCGAGGTCGCGACCCCGATCATGCCGAAGAGAAAGAAGATTCCGAACAGGGTCTTCTGGAACAGTCTCTGGAGGCTCATCTTAGGCGAACCTGCGCTTCCAATCGTCCAACGGAACGAAACGTCCCGCGTCGACGATCGTGTAGTAGACGGTCTGCAGGCCTTGCCTGCGGTCCGGGGCGAACGAGACCAATTCCCCGATGCCGAGATCGTAGTTCTGGATCGAGAAAATCGCGCTTTCCAAGTTCGTTCGATCGGGGTTTTCGCCGAGCACGTCGAGGATCTTCACCATCATCTTCGCGTCGAGGAATCCCTCCAAGCTGACAAAGCTCTGCGGAAGAGGGCTGTAGGCCTGCTCCAGCAGGTCTTGCGGAGGATCCGGGTTGTAACGCAGCATCAGCTGGCGATACTCCCGGATAGCCGGAATCCGGGCATCCTCGTAGCTGGGGACAACCTGTGAATTGACCAACAGGTCGGTGTAGCGGTCTCGGTCCGGGCGGGATTCGGTGATCAGCTGTAACAGGCTCTCGCTGCCCACGAAGGACAGGTTGGCGACTGGAACCTGCAGTCCGAGGTCGACCGCGTCCCGCAAGAAGGCCGCGCAGGCCGCATAGGCCCCGATGCAGATCACCGCATCGGGATTGGCAGCCTTGAGAATCTCAACCTGCCGGCCCATGCTGCTTTCGAACCTCTGGCCCCGGCGATAGGTGGCTTCTGCAACGATCTTTTCCCCGTGCTCCTTCAGTGCCCTCCTGACACCTTCCCAGCCGCTGCGACCGTAGGCGTCAGCCTGGTAGAAGACGGCGATCCGCTTCCTGCCGATCGAGACGAAATTGTCTACGAGGCCGGCAGTCTCTTGCCGGTAGGACGCGCGCAGGTTAAACGCGAAGTCCGCGTACGGTGGATCCCGCTGTGCCTGAGCACCGGTAAACGGAAAGAAGAGGTATACGGTCTGATCTTGGAACTTCTTCAGCATGGGGAGGACGCGCGTCACCGTTGGCGTGCCGACATAGCCGAACAGGGCGAACACCCGGTCCTCCAGCATCAGCGTCATCGTGTTTTGCACCGACGGGTCTGGCTGGTACCCGTCGTCATAGGTCTTGAGTGCGATCTTTCGGCCGTGGACGCCTCCGCTGCTATTGACATGCTCGAAGTACGCGCTGGCGCCTCGGTACAGCTCGATCCCGAGACCCCTGGAAGGGCCGGAGAACGCAGCCGACATGCCTAGGACGATTTCCTGGCCGTCCGTGCCACTGCCGCTCGCGGCCTTGCTTGTAGTTGTTAACGGTGCCATGAAGACTCCTCCTAACGCTGATCGGATTGCGCCTCGCCTTGTCATTCGGAACATGGAAGCTATCCGGAAACCTGCTGTGTGCGGAAGCCAGCTGTGACCGAGACGGTCGAGACTTGCGTTCGGCCGAGGCTGCCGCCATCCGCGCCTAGTGTGACCAATAGAGTCCGACGAAGGGTGCTGTGTGGTATTGCTCGCACCGGGCTGACCCGCTGCTTGCCGACAAGCTCAGGTCTGGACTGGCTTCCCATGGGGAGAAGTCCAGCTCGCGTCTGCCGGCGAACGATACGAGCCGTCATATCCCTTGCCTACCTCGAACCATGGAGAACACTCGTGCTCCCATATATTGCATCATCAGCCAGCCATTGGCTCCGCCGATACGATCCGCTCCCAATCGACGAGCCTGAATCTCGGCACGCATCAACCGTTCCGTGTGCGGCGGGCGCGTGCTGATCGCGAATGGTTGCGGCAAACACCGACGAAGAACCCGCGAACCGTGCTGCCCAAGTCACCGACGGTACCGGTGGCCCTTCGCAGCCTGAATCGGACTGCGCTGCGGTTGCTGTACAGCAGTGTTCTCTTGATATTGCAGCACAGCTAGCGAGTAGTTGCTATACCTCGCTGCTGGTTGTCCGGAGATCCGGCCTGGGCTGGTTCTCGCATGGTTAGTGTCGATCGCAGTGTCTGGTTTTTCGCGAGTTCCTCGAGGCGACGGGCTCACCATTCGTTTGGCAGCTCACAGCATCAGCGCGATGCGGCCTTGCGTTCGGCGCACGCCTCCTCGACCACCGCTCGTACGCCCGGTTGCTCGGTGTCAGCGACAGTGCGGAGCTTTACGTGGCGCAACCTTGCGCCAGTGCCCTCGAGCAAGCCCTGCGGATCCATCAGGCTCGCACCTTGGAAGAAACCGAGGTTGACCCACGAGCGGAAAGGCATGATGTAGGCGTAGCCATCGATCATCTTTCGAGGTCCGCAACCGTACGAAGCCGCCTTCTCGCCGAGGCGAACCACTTCGCAGACGTCCGGATGGATCTCGAAAACGAGAGCTCGGACGCTCTCCATTACGGGCCGCAGCGGTTCGCTGGCAAGCTCGAGAAGGTCACGGAACTGGCCGATCTTGGCTTTCGGCATCTTGGCAGCAGTTTCAATGGTCGCACGTTGTCGACCAGGAATAGCGCTCACGACCCGGGCTCCCCGGAGCAGATTGGCGTCGCGCTCGAAAGGCCTTCGTGGCGGCTTGGGAGCTGGACCGGTGGCGCTGGAGGCCCGCCCGACGCGCCCATGGAAAGACCTCGGCCGCCACGCGCGCGTCCCAAGAGCTATTCGAAACGGGCGTGGAGGACTTCTGCCCGCGCTATCCGGGTACGCTGTGCTTCGACTACGGGCTGCCGACCGCAGCACCCTGGTAACCGCCCGCGATATGGCGCAACCAGAGGTTCACTAACCGGCTATACACGTGGCCACGCAGGGGAAGCCTCTCGGGGTTCCCCGGGCTGCGTCAGTCGCCAGCCGCCGGACTGGCCCGTCAAGACAGGCCCAGTCCCCTTAGTAGGCCCTCCAGTCGGACCAGCCGCCTGTCCATGTCGGCTAACCGCTGGGCCGTCTCTCGCCACCCGGCCAAGATCAGCGCGCCCAGCGCCACTCCCATGCTCAGCTGCGCCACCCCGACGCCCAAGATGCCGATGAGCTCGGCGCTCATGCCCTGAGGCTAGCACGCCGATCGACTCCCGCGACTCGTTTGCACGATCTGCTGTTGACTCCCCATTCTTATCCAGCAGTGGGCAACCTGGACTTGATGCCACTAGTGATTTCAGTGCTCCCGCTTAGGCAGAGCAGCCGTGGAAGCAGATGCCACTTCGCCGGGGCTGCGGGTCACTCTAGAACGACCGTTCCATCCATGAAAGGCCTAGACGCACCGCACCTCGGTGCTGGTCGTGCCGTCTGACAATTGGCCGCGCCCGTGCGACCAAGCCCTCAATTAGCTTCTTCTGCCTGGAGCTATGCGCGGAATAAAGAACCAGTTGCGCACCGTCAGGGGAGCCTGCGGCTAGGCTATAGTGTATTGAAGTAGCATAAGTCAAGCGAAGCTTATGAACAGAGAGAAAGCGGAAATGACGCCCGTGCTCCACACCGAGAGGGCCAACGCCGTCGCCAGCGCGGAGCTCCAGAAGGAAGAGCATGACGACTTGGTCCAGATTCTCGACCGCATGATCGCTATTTCACGGTCGCTCCGCTACCAGCGCGGTGTGTCACGTAGAACCATGGAATACGATCCCCCGAGCCTTGTCGACGAAATGATCCTAATCCACTGCACACCAATGGGAGTGGAAACGTCGATGCCTCCAACTGGATGGGATGCACTAGCGCAGGATTGGGAGCGGGTTGGTTCTTACATGCGAAGCGTGATGCCATCCGAAGTGAATCCAGATTGACCTTGATGTAGGAAACGACGACTAAGTTCCCCTGAAGTCGAGGCGAGGCTGAGGCGAATGAGCGAAGAGGTCAAGGAGGGCCAAGACAGCACCAGTTCTAATGAGCTGGAGCCAAGGCGGGACCCTACGGATCAGGTCAGCCGCCATGATGGGTTGGAGCAATGGCTAAGGCCGGAGACTCCGCCGGAAGTCGCGGCCCGTCTAAAGCAGCTCGAGATAGTCTCTGTGGAACGCAGCTTCTCGTATGCCGGGCCATTGCCGCCTGCCTCTGAATTCAAGGGGTACGAAGAGGTCCTGCCTGGCGCAGCCGACAGAATCCTGTCGCTTGCCGAGAAGGAGCAATCAATCCGATCCAAGCAATCGGAAGAAACGGCATCGATTAGCAAACACCGGATCAATGCCGCTACCGTAATTTCGTTGGCGGTAATCTGCCTAGGAGGCTTCGGATTCTATCTGGGTTATGAATAGCAAGGCGTACCACTGGGCTTGGGCGGTCTGATTACGCTTTTCCTCAGGGAAATCTTATCTGCAGCCAAGAGTCTCACTTCGCGGCGCATTCAGAGCGAGACGAGAAGGGACTGACCTTCAACCCAACCTGCGAGCGCATGGCTAAACACGAACGCGACGGGTCGGAGACTCGACTAAGTGTTCAGACGTGTCGGCCGCTTATCGGGTCAAGCTGGAGTCGGAAGCTCTGTTGACGATCTGAAGAATTGGCTAGTGGAAAGCGGGATCCCCCGGTTCCGGTATCGCCCTGAGCAAGGAACAAGCATGGGTGAATTTCCTGAGGAACGTGTGATCGAGGTAGCTGAGCAAGTCGGCCAGTTGGTGGCTGACAACCGCCCAGCACTGCTCGGGCTCATCACAGATGGGATCATCCCCACCGCTTGCACCTCGAACGACGAGGGTTCGTCGACTGCAGGCATTGACGATGCACTGTGGCGCATCGAACTCGGTGAACGGCCGTTTGAAGAATGGATGCATGCTAGGTCGGAACTCAGCAAGGGCCTGTTGCGGAACATGCTCCGGGACCTCGGGATCGAGAAGGAGGACTTCTGAAATGCGATACGCCTATCCATGCAGGATCGAACGGGACGAGGACGGCGCGTTCGTCGTTTCCTTCCCGGACGTGCCCGGAGCCAATACCGGGGCTGACGACCGCGCCGAGGCGCTGGAGCTGGCCGGGGACGCGCTGGCGACGGCCCTTTCGATGTACGTGAGTCTCCGCAAGACCATCCCGGTCCCGGGCGCGGCATTGGACGGTCAGGAGGTCGTCGCCGTGGACCCGGTGACGGCGGCCAAGCTGGAGCTGTACACGGCGATGCGGATGCAGGGCGTCAGCAAGCGGGCCCTCGCCGAACGGCTGGGCCTGTCTGCGGCGGCGGTGGGCCGTCTGACCGACCTGGGCAACAACTCGCGCATCGGCCATCTCGCCCACGCCCTGCGAGCGGTCGGCCGGGGGCTCGTAATCGAAACTCGCTCGGCCTGATACACGGGGCAACGCGCGACAACGGACGGTGACCGAGATCCGTATCAGCGATACCCCGGACAGCTACCCTCCCGAGCACCACCTGAAGATCAGGGCCCGGAATAACGGCCTCAACGTGATTTCAGGCCACTACGGACTCATGGGACGTCAATGGCACCCGCGGTCCAACGAACGGTTAGCCCGGATTTCTCGTGCGCCGTGGAAAGGAGCACGAGAAGGTCGGGTTAGAAGGTCACGCGCATTCCGAGTTGCTGCTGGCGGGCCAGACCCAGCGTGCTGGTGATCTTCCCGACATCCGGGCTCGAGAGGTTCGTGTTCGGAGTCCCGTACGACGGATGGTTAGTGACGTTGAAGGCCTCCCACCGAAATTGCAAACCAACCCGCTCTGTCACTCGGAAATTCTTCATCAGGCCGACGTCCCAGTTGAAGATGCCGTCTTCCTGAAGGGAATTGCGTCCCAAGTTCCCGAACGTCGGGTTGCCGTTGGCGTCCAACGGAATTTCGAACGCTTCCGGGTTCAGCCACAAATCGGGCGTCGGATTGCTCAGCCGGTGGTTGCCGATGACGTTTGGACGCCAGGCGCCCACACCGTTGGTGCCGAGATTCGCGGTCGCGTTGGCCAGCGTCAGGTCGTAATACTGACCTGACTGCATGCTGAGGATCCCGGTCATCTGCCAACCGCCGAAGATGGCATTGAGCAAACCGCCGCGATTCAGGTACCTCTTCCCGTTGCCGAACGGCAGGTTCACGATATAGCTGTTCACCCAGCGGTGATTGGTGTCGTTGGAGGAAGGTCCGCGCTCGCAGGCGAAGCAAGTCAGATCTTGCGGGCCTCCGTTATCGCCGGAGACGAACAGCTCCTGCGTCTGGCTCATCGCGCGCGACCAGGTATAGGCGCTGGTGAAGGTGAACCCCTTCGAAAAGCGCTTCGTCAGGGTGGATTCGAGTCCGTGATAGGAGGCGTGCGCCCCGGGCGTGCGGTACGTGAGCCCGTTCAGCGACGGGAAGAACGGCCGGCGCTGGCGTTCGGTGTTCGATGGGCCGATCCCCGGCGCATTGATGTTGTAGGCGAACTGGATGTTCTGCGAAGACGAGCCCACGTATGCCGTCGTCAACGCCATCGATTCGTTCAGCTGACGCTGCACGCTGATGTTCCACTGGTACACCAGCGGCAGCGGGAAATCCTTCGACCAGGTGCGCATCACCGAGTTGTTCGGCAGATCGTCCACCGAGGTGACGGGAGCATTCAGATCGCCCAGAAAGTCGTGCGGGAAGCCGTCCTGTAGTAAGAAGACGGGGGCGGACCGGCTGCCGCGAGCGTTGACGGCAGCCACGAACGGGAAGTTGCGCAGCATGCGCGCGCTGGCCCCCAAGCCCTGCGAGCCGCCGTAGAAGACGCCGCCGCTCGAGCGGATCGTCCAATTGGGGCCGGGCTGCCAGGCGAAGCCGATGCGCGGGGCCAAATTGTTCATGTCGAAGCCGATCAGCGCCCGATCCGCAATGCTGTCGCCGAGTTCCCCGGCGCGGATGATTCGGCCAGATTCTGAACCGGGGCCGAACTCGACCCGGTTCATGCGGTCTTGCTGCTCGATGTAAGGCGTCGTCAACTCGTAGCGCACACCCAGGTTCAGAGTGAATGTCGGAGTGACCTTCCAATCATCCTGGAAGTAGAACATGTAACTGTCGAACGTCATATCCGCGTCGATCGTCGTTCCCGAGCTGCCCCGATCGACCCAGCCGAGCAGGCCGTCGCCGAGCGCGATGCCTGTGTAGCGGCCGTTGAACCGAAACGTTCCGGTCGCCTGCTGAGAGCCCAGGATGTCGGCGAAGTCGTGGCGTAAATCGGCCCCCATCTTCAGGCTGTGGTTGCCCCGAATGACGGTGAGGTTGTCGATGAACTGCCAGGTCTGGCTGATCTTGCCGTTCGGCAGGTTGGGGCTGCCGCCGAGACCTAGGTGGGACAAGCCTCCGGTCAGCTGAATGCGCGGCAGTCCTAGGATCGAGGGATCTTCGTTGAGACCGTTGAGCCCGAACTGGGCGTTGAGCTCCGATTGCGGAGGGGCCTGTTGAACCTTGTTGACCTTCAGCCATTTGTAGCCCATGCGCACTTCATTGATGAGGTTGGGCGAGAAGACGTGCGTCCAGGAAGCGGCCAGGTGGTCGCCGTCGTTGTCGTCCAAGCCGCGGTCGTTACCGACCCCGCCCCTGGCGATCCCCGGCAGCGGGGCAGCGCGAAGATTGTTGTAGCGGTAATGGCTGTAGCGTACGAAGAAGTTGTCGTTGGCCGAAATGGTGTGATCGTAGCGGAAATCGAGCTGATCCCGGTCGGTCGCCCAGGGCGGATTGTTGACGAAGTTCCGCCGGGTGTTGTCGGCAAAGTTCGGGCTGGGGTACAACTCGACCAGCTGCTCGAACGATGAATCGAACCGCTCCGATGGGATCGCCTTGTTCGGGAAAACGCCTCCGAGGGGGTCCTTCAGGTCACCCAGATTCGCAGTCTGGCTGAAATCGCCCAAGCGTTCGGCCTGGGTCGGCACGATCACGATGTCCGACTGCGACTTGCGCAGCTTCCAAGCTTCCCAACTGGCGAAGAAGAAAGCCTTGTTCTTCTGGATCGGCCCGCCGAAGGTGGCACCGAACTGGTTCTGGCGCAAGACCTCGGGATCGGCCTTTCCGTCGCCGTCGCGGTCGTTGCGCGCGAAGGCTTCGCGGGCATCGAAGAAGTCGTTGCGCATGAACTCGTAAGCGCTGCCGCGAAACTCGTTCGTGCCGCCTCGAATCGTCACGTTGACCACCGCTCCGGCGTTGCGGCCGTACTCGGCCGAGTAGTTGCTGGTTTGGATCTTGAATTCCTGAACGGCATCCATCGATGGAATCATCGCCTGCGCCTTGCGGTCTTGCTGGCCCATGATCGTCGAGTTATTGTCGATGCCGTCGATCAGGAAGTTGTTCTGGCCGGCCTGCTGGCCGTGGCTCAAGAATCCGCCGCCAAGCCGCGCGTCGCCCAGTGGCCCGCGGTCGCGCCCGCCGATCTCGGGAACCACACCGGCCGTCAGCTGGGCGAGCGACTGATAGTTGCGGCCGCTGATCGGCAAATCCTCGATCTGCTGGCGCTCGACGGTGTAGTCCAACGTCGCGGACTCGGTCTGTAGCAACGGCGTCGCTCCGGTCACCTCGACCACCTCGACCAAGTTCCCGATTTCCAGAGTGAAATTCAGGCCAATACGGTCTCCTGCGTGAATCTCCACGCCGGTTCGGACGGCCGTCTTGAAGCCGTCGGTTGCCACTGAGATCTCGTACATCCCCACCTTGAGCGGTCCCGAAACATAGGTGCCCCTGGCGTTCGCCTGTTTCTCAACCGTGATTCCAGTGTTCATTTCCTGGATGGTGACCATGGCGCCCGGGACAACCGCCCCGGTGGCATCGGACACCGTTCCCGTGATGACCCCCTGATCCTGTTGGGCCAGGACGGGAGCGGACAAGATCAGCAGTGCAGCTGCGAGGCTAGCGCTGAATCGGTTCTGCATGGCGAACTCCTTTCTGTTGGCGTTGGGATTCTAGCGATCGAATGAAGGATCGCTCGACATCGCTACGAGCGGAACCCTCATAGCGAAGGAACGTTTGTCGACGATTCATGCCGTGGTTGGCATACACCAGAGTTCACATGCACACATGCAATCTCTTGCTTCCGACGCCCGGCTAACTCTAGCCCGCAATGTTAGAGATGTCAAGGCTGGCCTGCGCTGCTAGCCGCGGCCCATCCGCTCCTCGTCGCGTTTCCGAGAGTTCGCCGGGATCCGTGTGTCCAACGAGCAGGCAGGCCGCCTGAACGAGCGGAATCGACCCCAAATCCGGCAGTGCTGACCAAGAATCTACCCAGGCCCGCAGCCCGACGCTGCCTGGCATCGCCGTCGAGCCACTCCATATGGACCGAACAAT
Organism: Bryobacterales bacterium; assembly: GCA_028819215.1. Classification (GTDB taxonomy): domain Bacteria; phylum Acidobacteriota; class Terriglobia; order Bryobacterales; family UBA6623; genus VXMF01. The sequence goes on along the minus strand of JAPPMG010000008.1, from coordinate 2,378 downwards.
TGAGAATCCAAGACTCGTGAGAAGATCGGCATGGGCAACATCACGCTTGGCGCCGACTCCTCGCAACACTTCTCGGATGTGGACAGGCAGCTGACGAGAGCGCGTTTCGACGGAGCGATCGACATGACCACCGACTTCAAGACCGACAGCGATGCCAACTGGGGTGGCTACGTTTCCCGCGCACGCTGAGATAGCTCGACAGGCAGGTGATTCGTCTCTTGGGCGGCCGCGGACAAGGTAGCCCAAGACGATGAGCAAGGATGCGTTCGGGAGAGCGTACTCGACCGAGTCTTGGGAAAGGGCGGTTAGGCTACAGGTAGCGATTCGCGCCCTGGCGCTGAGGTCGCCGCTCTGCAACGAGTGGTTAGTCCCCGGATGGGTGGCGATCTAGCGGCGATGATGCCGCCTCGCTCGGCTCGATCTGGCCCCACAGACTGTTGTGAGAACAGCAAAGGCGTCGGAGCCGATGCTACAGCCCCCAGACTGTCACGGCACTCTCGCTTGGCTCCGGGTCCTTCCGGAACAGCCGCTCGTCCCACGACACACTCGGACGCAGGTCGAAAATCACGAAGTGGCCCGCTTCCGCCCCGCACCTGTCCATGTAGGCGGCCGTGTGCTCCAGCCCCTCCCGGATCAGGCGCTCCAAGCCGACTCTCGCCGTACGCACCTTGCACTCAATGACATACTTGCGGGTCTGCACCTGCCCTCGCACCGTCTGACGCCATTCAATCAACAGGTCAGTGCGCCCGCGGCCGACCGCGTACTCGTACCCGACCTGGCCGCCGCCGTTGACCACCCGGTGCAGATACGCATACAGCATCAGTTGCGGGCCCGCCTCCGCGTGCCCGTAACGGTCCACCCAAAACTCGGCGTGCCCCCGGAAGTAGTCTTGGAATGCGCTCAGCAGCCCCTCCAAGTCCAAGCTTCCGTCGGTTTGCACATACCAAGCCGGATCGACTTGCGCCTGCAGCACGGATTCCAGCACGGAAGTCAGCTCGCGCGGGACCACTTCGGCGTAGATCGGGTTCGCGATGCGCACTGCACCCTCGGCGGCCACCAAGCCTAGGTTACGCACGTATTCCAAGTCGCAGGGCAAGTAGTCCCAGTTTGCGGAGCCCCCGAGCATCGGTAGGATTACCCGCTGGACTCGCTCCTCGTCCAGCGCGGTGGCAAATTGGTAGAGGTGCGTCACGCGTCTGCGAATGAGCTGCTCGCGGGCTTCGTCGATGGCTTCGACACGGATTGGCCGTGACGGATCGCGACCGTTCTCGGCCCGGAAGCAAGCCTCATAGGCAAGCGCGTTCACCAGCCAGGGCTGGCCGCAGGTGAGTGCCCAGATGTGCTCGACGACGCCGGGCTCGAAGCTCTGGCTGCGCTCGGCGGTGTGCTGCGCCAGCAACTCCCGGATCTCGACTTCCGAAAAGTCGCCCAAGCGCAGCGACTCGGCCTTGATGTTGAAAGCGCTACCGCCCTTGACGTGCGTGCCTTCCCGGCTGGAAAAGACCTGATGGTCGCGTACGTCACGGACCCCGCACAAGATCACGGTCTGCGGGAATTGGTGGGGGCGGCAGTCATAGTTCGCTCGCAACTGCCGCAACACCGAGATCAGCGTGTCCCCGACGAGGGTGTCGATCTCGTCGACCAGCAGCACCAGCGGCTGCGGATGCGCGGCCGACCAGCGCACTAGCGTCTCGCTCAGGGCCCCGTCGGGACCCTCCTCTTGCAGGCACTCCGGCCACGTCCTGTCCACGAAGTCGTCCCTTAGGATGTAACGAGACCTAGAGGCCACCTGACCGAGTACAGCGCGCATCGCTTGGGCGGTGTCTTCTCTGGCGGTATGGCCCGTTTCCACGTTGACGTACAGGCAGCGGTACCTGCCCTCCGCGTTGAGGAGGGCTTGGAGGGCTAACAAGGTCGAGGTCTTACCTGTCTGGCTTGGTGCGTGCAAGACGAAGTACCTTCCGTCGTCGATGAGTTCGAGAATCTCGGCTAGGTTGATCCGGCTGAGCGGTGGTACGCAGTAGTGGCGGTCCGCCTCGACCGGGCCTTCCAGGTTGAACTTGCGCACGACTGCTTGAGTTTGGCACGGATCGGCGGCTGCGGCCGGCGATCGGGCCTGCCACTGGACTTCGCGGGCCTCCGGCAGCTTGCGCTCGCCGACCCCTGTGCGGCCTTGGCGAAGCGGATTCGGCTGCTCATCATGCGGGAGAGCAGGCGTGAACTGAGCATTCGCGGTAGAGCCACGGAGCTGCCTCGGCTCTAGGTACGGGGCTCTTGTATTGTCAGGAGACCCGACCTACGGATACCCTGAGCGGTGATGCGGGCAGGGCTTTTCAATGTTCGTAGTTAGGGGCTGATCAGCGAAGAAGTTAGGGCAA
>JAPPMG010000011.1 GCA_028819215.1 Bryobacterales bacterium | reverse complement strand
TTCCGCCGGAAATCTTAACATCGGAAATTTGGCAGAGGGGAGGATCCCTGAGGCTCGTATGATGACTTGGGATGGTTGATCCTGGCAGGATTCAAACTCTGGCAGCAGAGGTTTCGGACGAGGCTGACGGATTCGTGATTGCGAAATGCTTGGAGACCCAGGTTGCGCCTCTCAAGGCGCAACTCGTGAGGAACCCTGGCGAATCTTGCGGATGCCATCGAACTCTGTCTGAATACGATGCTCGAGGATTGGCGAAGGAATGCTTCAGGAACATCAGAGAGTACGAAAATGGAGGCCGGCTCCGACCGGGTGCCGATGGACTTTGTGCCTCCGGCAGTGCGCCCAAGATTGATCGCGTAGGATGGCGATCAAGGAGCTTCCACTCGCCCCTGGCAGCCAGCGCGTCAAGGCATTCGAGGCACTGGGGTGGACCGTCCGCCGGAGTGCCAAGAACCATTTCGTCCTGACAGGCAGCGCGCATCCAGCAGTGCATCTGTCCATCCCGGACCATCGACAAGTCGACCGACGCACTCTGAAAGCGCAGGTAAGGCTCGTCGGGATCTCGGACAGGGCCTATCGCCAAGCGTTCGACGAGGCCAACTAGCCCGCCGTCGAACTAGGACTTGTCTTGCTCGCACGATCACCTATCGCTCATCTAGGCGGATTGGCCAGGTCCTTTGCTGCTGAGACATTGGAACCTGAGTGGGCAGCGACAACTACGATGGCCAGTAGTGATTCCGAATTTCGTCGGCCAGTCCCACCAACTTCGTTCGCCGGACAAGACCGCTGACCGACTCCCCTTTGAACACATCTGCTACGAAGGCACTTGGCGAGTGCATGACTGATGATAGTCTCACGCTGACATCTCCCCCCTCGCACGCGCAATCTAACCCTGACTGCTTCTTCGCACCCTCAATCTGCTCCGAGGTTGATTGGGATAAAGCGCCCTCTGTCTTCGACGGTCGCCTGCGCGACCAACCTCGTCGAACGGGGCACCGAGCCGCTGGCCGCTCGCAGGGCTCGCGCGATCCAGGAATTGATACTCATTCCCTCCGCTACTGCTATCGCTGCCACTGTGCCGTGGAGTTCCGAGCCAAGGCGCACGTTCGACTACCTGGAGAATGGCTTCTTTGACTCAACGCCGTGCTCCTGGCATCAAGCGAGGTACTCGTCGATCGAGCGCTCGAGCTCTTGGCGAAATAGCGTTGCGCGCCCAGCGCCGCAGCCATACAATCTAGGCGATGGCAGCTCGTCCACCGCCATGGAGATCCGGGCCGAAGAGGACCTAGGTCGGAGCCGCGGACCGATCGCGCCAGAATCCGTACAAATCCAGGAGGCTTCTGATAATGACCGGCCACAGCACCGTAAAGATCATGGGAGTGCTCTCGCTCCTCGCCCTGCTCGGAGCGACGCTCGGCTTCGCGCAGCTAACCACCGCCAATCTGACCGGCCTTGTAACGGACCCCGGCGGAGCGGTGATACCCGGGGCCTCGGTGGTGCTCACGAACGCCGACACCGGGGAGGAGCGCCAGCAGAGCACTGGCCCGGAGGGGCGCTTCACCCTGTCGCAACTCAAGCCCGGCAACTACGAACTCGCCGTATCCACCGTTGGATTCAAGACGTTCGTGCGCTCCGGCATCCGCCTGCAAGCCAACCAGGACGCTGAGTTCAATGCGGTTCTCGAGCTGGGAGAGGTCACCGAGACCGTGGAGGTCACTGCCGCGGCGGTCGTCCTCGACACGCAGTCCGCCAACCAGAGCAACACGCTCAACTCCGAAGAGATCACCGAGCTTCCGATCAGCTTCCGCAATCCGCTCGCGCTCGTCCACGCCAATGCCGGGGTCGTCTCGATGTTCGCCCGCAGCGGGCGCACGCAACTTCAGGACCGGGTGAGCGACCAAGACTACGGACTCTTCTCGATGAACGGCGGCCGCGAAGCGAGCAACACGGTCAACGTTGATGGCGTCACCAACAAGGGCGGCGACTGGGGCGCGACGTTCGGGACGCCATCCGTGGACGCTGTCCAAGAGATGCAGGTTGCCCGCAACACATACGACGCCGAGTACGGCAAGGTCGCCAACGGCGTCGTCAGCCTCGTTACGAAGGGTGGAGGGGACCAGTTCCACGGCTCGCTGTTCTGGTTTCACCGCAACGACAATTTGGACGCCAACCAATGGGAGCGCAACCGTGCCGGGAACGCCAAGCCGGAGTTCAAGCGCAATCAGGTCGGCCTGAACGCCACGGGCCCGGTGTGGAAGAGGCAGGGAATCTACGGTCTGTTCGGATATGAAGCCATGCGCCTGCCGTCTGCCCGGACAACCGTCCAAACCATGCCCCCGTCCCTGGAACGCATGGGCGACTTCACGCAGAGCTTCAACGGAAACGGTTCCCTGCAAGAGATCTACGATCCCTTCACGACCCGTGCTAACCCGGACGGTGCGGGATTCATTCGTGACCGCTTCCCGGGCAATGTCATTCCGTCCGCGCGTTTCGATCCTGTTGCGGTCAACGTGCTGAAGCTGTATCCGAACCCGACTCGGGAGGGCCTCGGCGTCACCAACGTCAACAACTACTTCAAGACAGTGCCGTTCCGCCAAGAAGTCGATCGCTACGACACGCGGGTCGACTGGTCGAAGAGCCAGGAATACAGCACATTCGTGCGCTGGAGCAGATCAGACTTGCTGAACAACAGCCCTCGGTTCTTCGACAACGGCGCCGACACCGGGTTCGAGAACGGACAGCCGTTCTACAACGTCAGCTGGAGCAACACGATCATCCCCTCGCCCACCTGGGTGATCAACATCAATGCCGGCTCAGGCGGCGGCCATAGGTTCGCCAATCCGATTCCCAACGTAGACGGCACGAGTTTGACGGACCTCGGCTACCCGCAGTCGTACGCAGATCAGTTCCAGAACCAGAACCTAGGCCAGTACAACCTGAGGGAGTACGCGACGATCGGCCGAGCCCGCCTGTTCCAAAACATCCGCAGGACCCATACGGGAGGCGTCAACGTCAGCAACGAGCGCGGCAACCACAGCCTCAAGTTCGGGTTCAACTTCGAGGCCATCCAGTGGAACTTCATCGATTCGCGGACGCCGGAGTTTGCGTTCAGCAGGGGGCCGACGACCGGTCCCGTGGCTGTCGGCAACAGCGGTGTGGTCGGGAACTCGGTCGCCTCGCTGCTGTTGGGAGTGGGCGGGGGAAGCGTGAGATTCTCAGGCGATCCGGCGTTCACGCAGAAGTACGCCGCTTGGTACGCGCAAGACACCTGGCGAGTCACTCCGGAACTTACGCTGACCCTCGGCCTGCGCCATGAGCGGCAGTTGCCGCGCACTGAACGCTACGAACGGCAAGCCTACTTCGACTTCCACGTCGCCAACCCGATCGGGGACGCCGCCGGGTATCCGGTCCAAGGGGGAGTCAAGTTCACCGACCAGAACGACCGGGGCATCACGGCGCTCGACACGAATGATTGGGCTCCCCGAATCGGCTTGAGCTACAAGCTCACCGACAAGCTTGTGATGCGCGCCGGGTACGGCATCTCGTATTCGCAGACGTACATCGAGTCGGGAGTCAGCGGGATGGACGGGTTCGACCTGAGGTCCACCTGGGAAACAAACCCCGACGGGGTCGTTCCAGTCAACCTCCTCAGCAATCCGTGGCCGAACGGTCCCGACCAGCCGACCGGAACCGCGTTGGGGCTCGCGACGGCAGTCGGTGCCAACGTGAACGCCTGGCCTCGCAATCACCCGACCCCTTACGTCCAGAGCTTCAGCGTGGACTTCCAGTACGAGCTATTCCCGGGCTCGGTATTCGAGATCGGCTACTCCGGCAACCGGGGCCGAAAGTTCGCTTGGGGCTCGAACCGAAACTTCAACCAAGTCCGCATGGAATCCCTGAGCCTAGGCGAGGAGTTGAACGACCGCATTCACAACCCGTTCTTCGGGCTGATCTCGTCCGGCCCGATGAGTGGTCGCACTGCACCGCTTCACCGCTTCCTACGGTCCTTCCCACACTTCAACAACGTCAATGTCGCGCGCAGCAGCAAGGGCGCCGTTTCAAACTTTAACGCGCTCTACGTGAAGTTCACGCGGCGCTTCGCCGATGGCCTGACGCTTCTCAGCAGCTACCAGTGGGCGCGGGCCGAGGACAATGCGTCAGAGGATCAGGGCTGGTTCGTAAGCGACGCGTTCCGAGACGTCTTCGACCCGGACAGCGATTACTCCGTGAGTGCCCATGACCTGCCCCACGATTTTGTGAACAACCTCGTGTGGGAACTCCCTGTCGGAAAGGGCAAAGCTCTCGGCGGGAACATGGGCGGCGCACTTGACGCGGTCGTGGGCGGCTGGCAAGTAGCAGGCACAATCCGGTTCAGCATCGGAGTCCCGATCAACATTCGGGCTCCGAACACGCTGGGGGCATTCGGGTACGGAGTGAAGCGCACTGACGTTGTGGCGAACCCCAAACTCAGCAATCCGACACCCGAGCGCTGGTTTAACACCGACGCATTCGTCGCACCTGGACGCTTCGAGCAAGGCACCGCCCCGCGATACATGAATGACCTGAGGCAGGACGGCATTGCCAACGCCGACGTCTCTCTGAGCAAGAGCTTTCGAGTTCACGAGAGACTTACGGCGCAACTGCGGGCCGAATTCTTCAACCTCACGAACTCACCCGTGTTCGGCGTGCCCATCGCCGGCGGGCCGGTGACAGTTACCAACGGCGCATTCGGACGAGTCGTACGCACCATCGGATCTCCTAGACAGGTTCAAATGGCTCTGAAACTGCTCTTTTGACAGGGAAGCAGCCCCGCCGTGATGGTCGCGTGCTGAGGTGAGACACATCACGTCTCGAGTGCGGAAACGGGCTCGGCGCTGGGCGGCGAGGCGGCAACGGGAAGCAACTGCTATCCCAGGTCCCTCGCGGTCGTCTTGAGGTGGGCCAGGACACGCCGGCGGTAGCGGGGCTCGTCGATCCAGTAGCGTCCGGCCCAATCACCGACAGTACCGGCACCGCGTCGGTCACTGGTCACACCGCCACCGATTCCAACTCCGCCAGCCACCGTACCTTGATCCGTAGCCCCAAATTGAGGCGGGGCACGACGCCTCGAACATCCTCGCCTTTCGTGTCCGAGTTCACCGTGATTGACGGCCAAGCGGAGCGACTACACATCGATGGCTGGGTCTTATAATCGGCAATGATGCCGAGGCAACGGCCCGTTCTAGCGGCCTTGGCCCTGACGGTCGTCCAGGGCATGGCGCTCGGGCAGGCTGTCGATCCGATAGCGCTGGCGCAGGAAGCGAGTGCTGCGATGAAGGCTCGCGACTTCGGAACGGCCGAACGTATCTACCGCCAGTTGGTGGGCATGTTCCCGGAACAACCGGGGCTCGCGCTGAACCTCGGGCTGGCTTTCTATTCGGCCGGCAACCTCCCTGGAGCAATCGAGCAATTGGACCGCTTCCTGGAAGCCGAGCCGGACCACGCTCCGGCATGGCTACTCGTAGGTATTTCCTATCAGAAGCTAGACAACCCGTCGAGGGCTATCGGTCCGCTTCGGCGAGCGGTGATGCTGGATCCGGACAACAACACTGCGCGCCTGGAGCTGGCGGATGCGCTGCTGCGGTCCGATCAACCGGACCGCGCGAGGGGCGAGTTCTCGCGACTGGCTAACCAAGACCGCGAAAACCCGAAGGCTTGGTTGGGGCTCGGCCTCAGCTACACGGAGCTTTCCAGCGTATCCGCCGATGATCTGGAACGTACTGCCCCGAACTCAGCGTACTACCAGCTTCTGCTCGCCCGATCGGCACAGGCTCAGGGCCGGTTCCGGGCCGCTTTCACTCACTATCGGGCGGCCGAAGCGATCGACGCGACGGCTCCCGGCATTCACGAGGGAATCGCTGCGATCTACGAGGAAGTCGGGCGGCGCGACTGGGCTCGTTCTGAACTCGCTAAGCGCGTTGCGGTTGAGCCGTGCGAACAACGACAGTTCGCATGCTGGTTCGAGTCCGATTCTATAGATCTAGTACTCGATGCGTCCGAAGAAGCAACGACACCCGAAGCCTTGTATTGGCGTGCGCGAGCCTTCGCCGAGAAGGCGAAGCAAGCGCACAGGCGGCTCCTTGCACTGCCTCCGTCGTCGGCCGCCTACCAATTGGCAGGAACGATCGAGGATCTCGCCGGGAATTCGCTGAGCGCTGTGGATGCTTGGCAGACGGCGGTGGAGTTGGAGCCCGGGAATCTTTCCCTCCGCGTCGGACTCCTAAGGGCCCTCAGCGTCGCTGGGCTACACGAGGACTCGATCCGCGAGGCGGAAATCCTGCTAGAGCAGCGACCGGCCTCCGTCGACGGGTGCTTCTATTTCGGCGATGCCCTGCTCCAGTTGGGCCGTGTCAACGAGGCGATCCCTCGGCTGGAAGAAGCCGTCCGGCTTTCGAATGGCGACGCTAGGATTCGAGCCTCGCTGTCGACCGCTTACTTGAGGGCAGGTCGCGGTGCCGAGGCGATTCCCCACTTGGAGGCCGCGCTTCAAGGGCACCAGAGCGAGCGCCTGCTGTTCCAGTTGTCCCGAGCGTATCAAGCCGCTGGGCGCCGCGAGGACGCACGAGTCACCCTGCAGCGACGGAGTGCCGCAATCGCTGAGAGAGATGTGACGCCGGCTCCGAATGAGATTACTGCGCCGTAGGTTCCCGGTAGCGGGGACTGCCTGGTCCTTTCAGTGTTTCGCTGCGGTTGTTCTCGTACTTCTTTCGTCGGTTAGGGTCGTTGGCCAGATCCGATTTCGCGATGTCGCGTCTGAGGCGGGGCTGGATTTCGTGCTCGACAGTGGGCCAACACCACTGAAGCCAATGATTGAGGCGGTAGCTGGTGGCGTGGCCGCATTTGACGCGAACGGCGACGGGCTCACCGACATCTATTTCACAAACGGTGCCGACGTCAGGTCACTCCGGAAGAGTGGGCGGAGTCACTGGAACCGTCTATATCAGAACCTTGGCGAAATGAGATTCGCTGATATCACCGAGTCTTCTGGGGTGGCGGGGCGTGGATACTCGATGGGCGTCGCCGTTGGAGACTACGACAATGACGGCGACCCCGACCTATTCGTTGCAGGCTATCGGGCCAACATCCTTTATCGCAACGATGGTCGGGGCAAGTTCTCCGATGTCACCTCGGGCGCCGGAATCGGCAGTTCTGGATGGGCAGTCGCTGCAGGCTGGTTCGACTACGACCGGGACGGCTCACTGGATCTCTTCGTCGTCAATTATCTGGACTGGGACCCGGCGGACAAACGGCATTGTGGGGACCGTGACAGGGGCCTGAGAATCTACTGCAGCCCCGCCTATTGGCCGGGGCTACCGAACACGCTGTACCGGAACCGTGGCGACGGGACGTTCGAGGATGTTTCCGAGGCTTCCGGACTGTCACGGCACGTCGGCAAGGGCATGAGTGTCGCTTTCGCCGACTTTGACCTAGACGGACTGGTCGATGCGTTCGTTGCCAACGATACGGAACCGGACTTCCTCTTCAGGAATCTCGGCAACGGTACGTTCGAGGAACTCGGACTGCTCACGGGGGTCGCCCTCGCCTCAGACGGTGCTCCGATCTCCAGCATGGGAGTCGATTTCCAGGACTACGACAACGACGGTCTCCCGGACATCCACGTCACTGCCCTGAATCGGCAAACGTTTCCGCTCTTTCGCAACGTTGGTGACGGCCTATTCGAGGACACGACCTCACTAAGTGGGCTGCATCGCCTCACGGTCTCGAAGAGCGGCTGGGCGACCAAGTTCGAAGATTTCGACAACGACGGCATGAAGGACTTGTTCGTCACGGCATCCCACGTCAACGACTTGGCAGAGGAGTTCGAGGACGCGACATACCGCCAGTCGAATGCTGTCTTCAAGAACAGCGGCGACGGAACGTTTGAGGACGTGTCCGACGAAGCTGCCCACTTCCCTCGTGCGGCACACAGAGGGGCGGCGTTTGCCGATTTCGACGGTGACGGACGCGTCGATGTGGTCGTATCGGCGATCGGTGGGTCGGCGGAATTGTGGCGAAACCTGAGCCCCGCCGGAAACCGCTGGCTGGGGGTTCGACTGATCGGGACAGCTAGCAACGCGGGCGGTATCGGAGCACGCGTCCAGATCGGCAGCCAAGTCCTGACGGCCAGTTCCAGTTCCGGCTACGCTTCCTCCTCGCTCGCGCCTCTCCATTTCGGGCTCGGCCCTGCGCCTGACTTGCAATTCGTCCGGATAGATTGGCCGAGCGGCGCCCAACAGACCACCAAGCTCAAGGGGCTCGACCAGGTCATGACCGTAACCGAACAGGCGCCGTAGGAGCGGAAAATGCAGGTTGGGGCACCCGGCAACGCCAGGCCCGTTGGCATGTCGACCGACCGCTACGCTTCGTGCACGAAGTACTTTCCATCACAGACCTACTGTGGCGCTCCGTCTCGCCAGCCAGCACGCTTCTAGAGGATCGCCGACCGCATTCCATGCGCACCTAGGATCGGTGAGGCTCGGTTCCAGGACCCTGGCCATTGGTTCGTCATACTGGGATTTCGCGGATACATGAGTCCAGCCTTAGCAATGGCATAACATTTCGCACGGGTCCAGAATTTCACTCCATCTTGTTGCGGCAACCGGCAATTCTGCTCAGGCGGCGGACGGGTTCGGACCCGGTGCAGTTTCAGGTTGCACGCCAACCGTCCGAACCAACGCGGCTGCTTCTTGGTCCGGGCGAGAGCCTTGGCGGCACTCAATGCGCTCCCCGTCGGCGGTCACTAGCGTCGTCATCAGGCACATCTAGGCGGCCAGCTAACCGCAGCCCAGCCCGGTTGTTCTCTGTCTCAATCTACTCCGAATTCGATCGGGTTGAAGCGCCCTATTTTATTGGCGAAAGCCACCTGCGCGGCCAACCTCGCTGAACGCGGTGCCAAGCCCCGAGCCTCTCGGAGTGCTTGCACGATCGAGGACTTGACACCCATCCCGTACGCTGCCGCTGCCTCCGCGCCATGGAGTTCCTAGCCAAAGCGTGAGTTCAATTTGCCGAAAAACGGCTTCTTTGGCTCAACGCCATCCTCCTCGCACCAGGCGAGGTACTCGTCGATCGAGCGTTCGAACTCCCGGCGAAGTCCGTTCGTGTCCCTCGCTTCGAATGTGGCGATCGGATACGATCCACTGTTCACTACCCGACCGTGCAGGACGTCGCCCGACTCGTCGAACTCTAGCGCCGCCACGTATCCCTTGTATTCCATCAAGGCCCCACCCCCACTGCTTCGAGGTTCACAGCTATGTCGCGCACCGTCGCTCGACCTATTGTCGGTCTTGAATGCGGTCGGTCCCTTACACTCCTCTCGCTTCCCTCGCTGAGCCGTATCCTAGATCGCGAATTTTCGGCAACTTCGATCCCGCAAGCTCTATGTGGCGACTCCATCTCCTCCCACCGGATGTCAGCCGGCATGGATCTGTCGTAGGCGCGAACCAACACCGCGCGGCGTGGGCTACGGATGCCGGAATAAATACCGCCCCCGCCAGCCGACCGATGCGGGCCGCGCACTGTGATCGAGGTCGCAGAACCGCTTGTCGAACTATAGACTCTACCGCCCCCTTGACAGACGGGCTGTAGAGTCCTAGCATGAAGCGGGTCTGTTATAACAGATTTCAAAGGGAGGATTGCGATGCACATTCAGAGGCTGTGCTTGGCTCTGCTGCTCTTGTGCTTGGCGCCGCTGGCGCTGGCCCAGCAGAGTACCGGCACGATTTCCGGGACCGTAACCGATCAACAGGGGGCGGTGATCCCGGGTGCCCAGGTCGAAGTGCTCAACACCGAGACCAACGCAGCATTCGCCACATCGTCTAACGAGAACGGGCTGTACGTAGCGCCGGGCATGGTCGTGGGGACCTACGAGATTGCCGTCGAATCCGACGGTTTCCGGCGCACTGTTCGTTCGGGTGTGACGTTGCAAGTCGGCCAGAACGCCGAGATCAATGTGTCGCTGGAGATCGGCCAAGTGACCGAAGTCGTCGAAGTGGTCGGCGCAGCCCCGCTGATCGACACCAGGGGCGCGACGCTGGGCGAGGTCATCGAGCGCAAGCGCGTCACCGACCTGCCGATCAACGGACGCGGAGCCCTGGCCCTGACGATGCTCACGGCGGGAGTGATCTCAAATGCCGGTCCCACCAATTCGGGCTTCGGCGACAGGGGCATCCAGCTCTCGTCCATTTCGATCAACGGCAGCCCGAACTCGATGAACGCGCAGATGTTGGACGGCAACAACAACATCCTGAGCTACGTCGGCGAGGTGGGCGTGCCGATCGCGGTCGACTCGGTGCAAGAGTTCAAGGTGCAGAGCGGCACCATGTCGAGCGAGTTCGGCTATACCGCGGGCGGCGCGATCAACCTCGTGACGCGCTCGGGCACGAACCAGATCCACGGCACGGCCTACGAATTCCTGCGCAACGACAAGATGGACGCTCGCAACGCATTCGCCCGAACGCGGCTGCCGTTGCGCTACAACCAGTACGGCGCATCGGTCGGCGGCCCGCTGATGAAGAATCGCATGTTCGGATTCTTCAACTGGGAGGAGTACCGCCTCGCGCGGAGCAGCCCGCGCATCCGCACGGTGCCGGTCGCCGACTTCCTAGACGGGAATTTCAGCAATCTCCGCACGGCCAGGGGCGACCTGATCCCCTTGTTCGATCCGGACACTACCCGGCCGAACCCGGACGGTGGCGGCTTGGTCCGCGACCCATACCCAGGCAACATAGTCCCGCAGGCGAGATTCGACCCATCCGCGCGCCAAGTGCTGCCCTGGTATCCGGCACCGAACAAGACGCCCTCGAACCAGTACACGTTCAGCCAGAACTTCCAGGACTCGCAGGTCCGCAGGGTCAACTGGTCACAGTGGAATCTGAAGATCGACCACCGCTTCAGCGACAAGAACTCATTCTTCGGGCGCTACACATCGGCCCGGCACCAGCCCTCGTCCAATGACGTTTTCACCGACCCCAACGTCGGACGAAACCGGTTCGATGACCAGACGAACCGCAACTTCGCGTTCTCCGACACGCACACGTTCTCGCCCACGCTGATCAACAACCTGCGCGTGGGCACGAGCCGCCAGTTGTTCCTCTTCGAGACCGTCGGCAACCACCTGGGATATGCCCAGCAGATCGGCCTGCCGGACAGCATTCCGGGCGATCAAGTGCCGCAGATCAGCGTAAGCCCGTACCCGACCATCGGCGGCGGAGCCTTGGGCAAGCGCAGCTCGTTGAACTGGGACATCCAGAACATGGTCACCAAGATCACGGGCAACCACACCATGAAGTTCGGACTGAACGCCCGCGACCTCTACGGAGGCAACCGTCAGGGCGGAGCCCTGTCTGGCTTCTTCCGCTTCGGTGGCCTGACTCGGAACCCGCAGGCACCGGCCGGTACCGGCTTCGACTTAGCGCAGTTCCTCACCGGCGACGTGGCCTCGGCCGGTATCGACCGGATCCTCGGCAACTCGTGGCAGGCCTTCAACTGGGCTGTGTTCGTGCAGGACGACTGGAAAGTCCGTCCCCGGCTCACCCTGAACTTGGGCTTGCGCTGGGACTTCCAGCAGAAGCCCTACGAGCGCCACAATGGTCAGATCAACTTCGACCCCAACTGCACCGAGCCCACCTCCGGTCTGCGCGGCTGCACGGTGTTCGCAGGGGTGGACGGGCAGCCGAGGACCTTCATGGAAGAGGACTACAACGACTTCGGCCCGCGGATCGGCTTCGCCTACGACCTCACCGGCCAAGGCAAGACGGTGTTCCGGGGCGGCTACGGAGTATACTACGCTTCGATCTTCTTCCGGCGCTTCACCGGCGACATCAACCTGTTCTCCCGCACCCGCACGAACTACCGGACAGCGACTCCCGGCGAGAAGGCTTTCCGCTTCTCGGATGGATTTCCCTTCCCGTTCGCGGCAACACCGGGCGTCTCGGCAGGCCCGGGCGCAAGGCTGGGCCAGAGCGTGAATCTGCGCGAGTCGGATCCGACCACCCCGATCACGCAACAGTGGAACGCATCGATCCAGCACCAGACCGGGGACTGGTTCTTCGACATCACCTACGCCGGCAACAAGGGCAACCACTTCTCGGCCAACGGGTACAACCTCAACCAGCTGCCGCCCTCGACGCGCTACGAACTACAGCAGGCGCTCAACGACCGAGTGCCGAACCCCAACGCAGGCCTCGTGCCCGGCGGCCTCGGCGGCAGGACAATTACATACGAGCAGTCCCTGAGGGAATTCCCGCACTTCACATCGGTGAGCGTCTTCAACCCTCGTATGGGCAACTACCTGTCGCACCAAGTCCAGTTCAACATCAAGCGGCCCTTGAAGGACGGCCTGCTGTTGCACTTCGCCTTCACAGGAGGGAAGAAGATCAGCGACTCGACGCAGGTGCCGGTGGACTTCGGCTCGGTCGAGCAGACCAACGTGAATAGCTACCAAGACGGCTATTTCGACCGCCAGGTGCAGCGCTCGATCGATCCAACCGACGTGGCCAAGCGGGCCGTACTCAGCGTTCTCTACGAACTGCCCTTCGGGCGCGGCGGATCCGGTGGGCTCAACAAGCTGATCGGTGGCTGGCAGATCAACTCCATCGGCACGATCCAAGACGGCTTGCCGCTGGTCATCCGAGGCGCGAGTAACGTAAACACGGCCGACCGACCGAACTCGACCGGCACGAGCGCCAAGCTCAGCAATCCCACGGCGGAGCGCTGGTTCGACACCGAGCAGTTCGTCAACCCGCCGGACTTCACCTTCGGAGACGTGGGTCGGGCTCTGCCCGACGTGCGCGGCCCGGGCACGGTCAACTTCGACCTGTCGTTGATCAAGGATACGTTCGTCGGCGAACGCGTGAACGTGCAGTTCCGCGCGGAGGCGTTCAACTTCCTCAATCGCGTGAACCTGGGCGGCCGCAGAAACGCTCCGAATACGGCGTTCAGGGCGGGCGCCGACGGCTTCAACCGGTCGGCGACGTTTGGCACAATTACAAGTGCGCGCGACGCGCGCGTCATCCAGTTCGGCTTGAAGATCATCTTCTAGCCGGCGGCTCAACCGCGGCGTCCGGCAGGGCCGGGCGCCCGCGCGGACATGACAGTGGACAGACTCGCATGACAATCCGACGAACGATCGCGAAGCCGAGCGTGACCGGGCCGGCCAGGCTACTGGCGCCAGCAGCGGCACTGGCGCTGGCGGTTTCGCTCGGGGCCGCCCCCGAGACTGGCCAGCAACTGTCGCCCGAAGCGGCTGCGCGCGCCGACCAGGCCCACCGGTCGTTCGAGCAGCCAGCGCCACAAGCGTCCGAAATCGCCGAATCGGTGACGGCGCAGGCCGGTTCGCTGCGACCAGTGGCCGCAGCGCCGAACGCCGTGGCGCGCCGGAACTTCATCGACGAAGCCATCTTCGCCAAGATCGAGCGCGATGGCGTGCCGCACGCCGGGCTGGCACCGGACGGCGAGTTCCTGCGCCGTGCCTACCTTGACCTAGTGGGCCGCATCCCCACGCTCGAGGAGGTGCTCGCCTTCGAGGCGGACGAGGCTCCGGACAAGCGCGACCGCCTGATCGACGGGCTCATCGACAGCGAGGAGTTCGTGGAGCGCTGGGCATACTACTTCGAGGATCTCTTCCGGGCCGGCCAGCGCATGGGCTACGGCAAGAACCTGTTCCGCTTCTGGGTCCACGAATGGCTGACTCTGGACCGCTCCTACGCCGATGTCGTGACCGACCTGTTGACGCAAGGGGGCAAGAGCAGCCACACCTCGCCGGGCGCGCTCTACTTCGCGCGCGATTTCGTCAAGGCCAAAGACGACCCCGACGAGCCGGACGCCCACGACTTGGTCAACCGGGCGGACTCGATCGACGAGTTCACGATCACGTACGGCAAAGCGCTGCTGGGCCTGAACCTAGGCTGCGTTTCATGCCACGACGGCGCCAATCACCTCGAGCAGGTCAACCTCTACCTGACCGGCCTGACGCGCGAGGACTTCTTCCGCCAAGCCGCGTTCTTCGGCAAGACGCGCATGATCATGAACTGGGAGAACGGCTTCCAGGCAAACACCGAGTACACGGTGGATGACGTCGAGCCCGGTTACCCCACGCTGAGCGAGAGCATCGTGCGTGTCCCGCGCACGGGGGGCTCGAGCCAGCCCAAGTTCGTCCTGAACGACGAGCCCGCCCGCCCGGGCGCGTTGCCGCGGGACGAACTGGCGCGCCTGTTGACAGGGCACATCCAATTCGCCCGCGCGACCGTGAACCGGATCTGGGCAGAGCTGATGGGCGTCGGCATCGTCGAGCCGCTGGACGGCTTTGACCTAGCCCGCTACTATCCCAGCGACGACATACCCGACGGCTGGACGGTGCAGCCGAGCCATCCCTACCTGCTGGACGATCTGGCCAAGGATTTCCAGCGCAGCAATTTCAGCCTCAAGCACTTGGTGCGCAGGATCGCGCAATCGAGCGCTTACCAACTCTCCTCGCGGTTCGACGGGGAATGGAAGCCCGAGTACGGCCGCTACTTCGCCCGGCGTTACGTCAAGATGCTGAGCCCCGTGCAGCTGCACGATTCCCTGGTGACGGCCACGGCGGTGCCGGGAGGCTACGGCAGCGGCGACAGCAAGGCTGACATGGCCCGCCAGCTCCTCGACCCGAGCTATGTCGGTTCGGAAGTGGCTGAGTTCATGCGGGCGTTCGGCCAGCAGAGCAGGGACCAGTTCCCGGCCCGCACGCCGGCATCGTCCCTGCAGGCGATGCTGATGATGAACTCGCAGATGGTGCTGGACCGGGTCCAGTCCGACGGCGCCGGGAGAGTCGCCGAAATGCTGTCGGACTTGGAGCGCGACAACATCGTGGCAGCCGCTGGCTGGCGCGCGGCGACCGGCGCGAGCCCGCAGCCTTCCGAGCTGCGAGCCGCGGTGCATCGCGGCCTGACAGAACGGCTCTACTTGGCGACACTTTCGCGACGACCGCTCGAAGGCGAGCTTGAGGTCGCCTTGGGGGCCCTGCGGGACGACCCCGCCCAAGGCCTGGAAAACCTGCAGTGGGCCTTGGTGAACAAGCCGGAGTTCCTATTCAACTATTAGGCCGGACAGACCCAGACGGAGATCGAGACATGCGAGCAGTTCGAGATTTGGCGCCGACGCGGCGCGACACCCTGCGGCTCGGCGCGGGCAGCTTGCTGGGCGGGATCGTCAGCGAGGGCCTCTGGCCTCAGCGGGCTCGCGCCGCGGGCCGCACCAATCCACGCGGCACGGCCCGCTTCGCGATCATCATTGAGGCCGCCGGGGCCATCAGCCACGTCGATACCTTCGATTTCAAGGAAGACGCCGGCACACAGGCCGACTTCGACGTGCGCGAGGTCCGCAAGGGCTTCTACCTGCCCTACCGGCTCTTCCCACAACTGTCGGGAATGATGGACAAGGTTTCCGTGGTGCGGACCTTCAAGAGCCATGAGGTCGTCCACTTTCGCGGCGAGTACTACACCCGCGCCGGACGGCCGCTCAACCCGTCCCAAGCCGAGGAGATCCCTCCGGTGGGCACGGTGGTAGCGGCGGAATTGGAGCCACAGCGGCGCGAGAGCGACACGTTCCCCACCTTCGTGAGTTGCAACCTAGGCAACGTAGCGCTTCCGAGCGGCTTCTTCCATCCGCGCTTCTCCGGGCTCGACATCAACGCCGGCAAGGGAGCGGGCAGCGTCACTGCAACGGGCGAGGCACTGGCCATGCTGGAGGAGCGCTTCCGGCTGCTCGGCGACCTCGAGCAAGCCGTGCGGCGGGACTTCGGCGGCCGAGGGCCATCCATGAGCGCGTTCCGGTCCTTCCAGGAGGAGGCCTACCACGTGCTGGGCGACTCGCGCTGGCCGCAGGCGCTGGAGCTTGGCGAAGCGGACAAGGCGCGCTACGGCGACAACAGTGTCGGGCGCGGCTGCCTGCTGGCGCGCAACCTCGTGCTGGCCGATGCCGGCACCCGCTATATCCATGTCAAACACCCCGGCTGGGACCACCACAAGCGCATCTGGGACCACAGCGCCAAGTCCAACCACTACAACCACTGCAACGACTTGGACCGGGCGATGGCGAATCTGCTGCGGGATCTCGAAGCAACACCTTCCCCGCGCGACCCGGACAAGACGCTACTTGACGAGACGATCGTCGCGGTGCCGACCGAATTCGGACGCGTGCCAGGCGCCTTGAACCTAGTCGCAGGCCGGCACCATTACAACCAGGTCTACATCGGCCTGTTCGCGGGCGGAGGCGTGCGCGGCGGCCAGCTGATCGGGCGCACCGATGCAGCGGGCGAGTACGCCGTGGAGAACGGCTGGAAGTACGGAATGCAGCCCAAGACCGAGAACATCGTCGCCTCGGTCTACTCGGCGCTGGGCATCGACTGGCTCAAAGAGGTCACGAACACTCCGTCGAAGCGCGTCTACCGCTACATCGACCAACTGGGAGCCACCGAACCCTGCGTGCCGGACGAGATCGAGGAACTCTTCGCCTGATGTATCTGAGCCGATGCGCCGCGCTCTCGATTGCCGTGCTGGCTGTCGGTGGCGCCGTCGCACAGTCGAGTAACGGCTCGGCACAGGCCTCGCAGGCCGTCCCGGAGGGCATGGTCGAGATCCTGGCCGGCGAGTTCAGCATGGGCCGCAGCGAGCTGAACTCGGACGATGAATCGGGAATGCGCCCACGCATCCTACTGGACGACATCCCCGCGCACCGAGTGCGCTTGGATGCCTTCTGGATGGACGCGACCGAGGTCACGCATCGCGCATATGCAGAGTTCGTGACGGCGGCGGGCAGGCGGGCACCGTACCACTGGCCGGACGGGAAGATGCCCGAGGCGCTCGCTGACGTCCCGATCTACAACGTCGACTGGGATGACGCCGGAGCCTTCTGCGCATGGAAGGGCAAACGCCTGCCGACCGAAGCAGAGTGGGAGCGCGCCGCCCGCGGCGGCCTCGAGGAAGCCAACTATCCGTGGGGCGAAGGCAAGCCGGACCGCAAGCAAGCGCGCTTCGGCACACCGCTCGGGCCAGGCGCGGTCGGGCAGCACCCTCCCAACGCATTCGGACTGCACGACATGGCCGGAAACGTCGCCGAATGGTGCCATGACTGGTTCGAGCGAACCTACTACGAGTCCAGCCCTGCCGCGAACCCGCAGGGGCCCGAGGAAGGGATGTACCGCATCGTGCGCGGCGGCGCATGGTCCAACGGCCCCAATCGAATCACCGTTTTCTTTCGCAACTGGGTCCGGCCCAACCAGCGCACGCCCAACCTGGGATTCCGTTGCGTGCAAGACATTCCCTGATGGCGGCGCGCAGCTCCAGCCGTGGCTCCCGCAGACGCTTCTTCGAGGGCTCTCTCGGACTGGCCGCATCCGCTGCGCTCTCCAACCGACTCTTCGCGAGCGGCAACGGACCGCTGCGCATTGACAGCGTCGAACCTGTGGTCATCCGCTCGCCGCGAGGCGAGAAGCCGCCGGAGTGGTACGTCGAGATGCCTCCGCTCGGGCACGCGACCGGAGGTGCGGGGCTGTGGAACCGGCTGGACCACGCCTCGCCCAGCCGATTTCGGGGCGCGACCCAGGCAACGCTGGTCAAGATCACGACCAAAGACGGCCTGGTCGGCTGGGGCGAGTGTCACGCGCCCGCGGCACCGCGCGTGCATGCCGCCGTCATCAGCGACCTGCTCGCGCCGATTCTGATCGGGCAGGATGCCCGGCAAGTCGAGCCGCTGTGGGAAAAGCTCTACTCCAGCCAACGCCTGCGCGGGTACGCGACCGGCTTCTACACCGAATCCATCGCGGGCGTGGACCTGGCCCTGTGGGACCTGCTCGGCAAGTACCTCGGCCAGCCGCTCTACCGCATCCTCGGCGGCAAGTACCGGGATACGGTCCCAACTTACGCGGGCATCGGCGGGGGCACGCCAGAGGCCCTCGCTGCCAGCGCCCGCCAGCGGCTCGATCGCGGCTTCGCCGCCGTGAAGATGGGGCTGAGCAAGGGACCCGGCACGGCCAGCGTGGAACGCGTCGAGGCCGTCTCGCGCGCCATCGGCGACAAGGGCCAGCTGCTCGTCGATTCCCTCGGGGCCTACAAGGCCCACGAGGCCCGAGCGGTCGGGCAGCGGCTGGACGCCCTGCCAAACATCGGCTGGTGGGAAGATGCGCTGCTGCCGGAGGACATCGCCGGCTACAGCGAGCTCAAGGCGGCGCTGAAGACACCGCTATGCGCCGGCGAGACCCTTTCGAACCGCTACCAGTTTCGGGACCTGTTCGCGGCACGCGCCGTCGACATGGTGAATCCGGATCTCTGTCGCGCCGGCGGCGTCAGCGAATGCCGCCGGATCGCCATCTTGGCAGATCTGCACGGAGTGCTGTTCTCCCCGCACATCAGCACGGGAACGGCCCTGTACTGGGCCGCGTCCGTGCATCTGGCGGCGCACCTGCCGAACACCGTGATCATGGAGGGTGGCACCCTGCTAGATCGCCCTTTCGGCAATGCAATCCTGCGCGAGCCCCTAGCAGCTCGACCGGGCGCGGCCATGGTCCCGGAAAGAGCCGGAATCGGGGCCGAGTTCGACGAGGAGGCCCTGGCGGCCTACCGGGTGGCATGAAGATGGCCGCGCGGCTCATCCCGAATATCCGCTGGCGCATCGCGGCCCTGCTGTTCGCCGCCACCGTCATCAACTACATCGACCGCCAGACGCTCTCGGTGCTGGCATCGGAGATCACCGCCGAGCTAGGGCTCAACGACATCGAGTACTCGCAAGTCGTGCAGGCGTTCCTGATCTGCTACGCGGGGATGTACATAGTCTGGGGCCGGATTATCGACCGCTGGGGCACGCGCGCGGCACTCGCGACCTCGATGGTCTGGTGGTCGCTCGCCAACGCCGCGCACGCTCTGACCCGCAACGCCCTCGGGCTGGGCATCTGCCGGGCGCTGCTGGGCATGGGGGAGTCGGGCAACTTCCTAGCGGCCGAGAAGGCCATTTCGGAGTGGTTCCCTCCCCGCGAGCGCGGCTTTGCAAACGGATTGGTCAACGCGGCCGCGTCCACGGGCGCGATCCTAGCCCCGCCGCTGATCGTGCTGATCTTCACGCTGTGGGGCTGGCGCATTGCATTCGTAGTCACCGGACTAGTTGGATTCATCTGGCTGGCGGTCTGGCTCCGCTGGTACTGGATTCCGAGCCGACACGCACGCGTCACCGAGGAGGAACGTGCACTGCTCGAGTCCGGCGATACAGCGCGTTCCCGCCCACAGATCCCTTGGGTCTCGCTGTTCGGCTTCCGGCAGACGTGGGCGCTGTTTGGTGCCCGGCTATTGGCCGATCCTGTCTGGTGGTTCTACCTGTTCTGGCTGCCGAAATATCTCAGTGACGAACGCGGCTTCAGCATCGTCGCGATCGGCCTGACTACCTGGGTGCCCTTCCTCACGGCCGATCTCGGGGCGCTTGCCGGAGGGTGGTTGTCCGGGAGACTCATCAGCCGCGGCATGGTGCCGGTGCGGGCCCGCAAATGGGTCATGCTGCCGGCTGCCGCCATCATGCCGCTGAGCTTGATCGTGCCCGGCAGCGATTCCGCGGCGGTAGCGGTAGCGGCGATCTGCATGGTTACGTTCGCGCACATGGCGTGGAAGACCAACCTGATGACTATGACGAACGACATCTATCCCACCGCGGTCGTCGGCTCGGCCGCAGGCATCGTGGGCCTGGGCAGTTCCCTCGGCGGCGTGATCTTCACCGGCATTACCGGCTTCGTCGTGGAGAACTACTCCTACGGCATGATATTTTTCGTGATGGGATTCATGCATCCAGTGGCCCTCGCAGTCCTGCATGTCCTCACACCCCACGGAATCGAAAAGGAGGCCGCCGAATGAGCGCTCCACGTGACCGGACAGCGCCTGCTGCGACCAACGGCTCGCCGCCGAACGGGCTGCAGCCGGCACCTCGCCAGCGAATCTCGGATTACGTTTACGAGGAGGTGCTCAAGGCGATCCTCGACGAGCGTTTCCGTCCGGGCGAACGCCTCTCCATCCCGGATCTTGCGAACGAGATGGACGTGAGCCAGATGCCGGTGCGCCAAGCGATGGACCGGCTCGCCGAGGAAGGCTTGGTCGAGGTGCGCCCGCGCAGCGGGACATTTGTGGCGGAACCCGAAGAGCGCGACATCGCCGACACGTTTGACCTGCGCCGGGCGCTCGACGGCTTGGCGGCGGAGACCGCCGTGCTCCACGTGACCGACAAGGACATCAGCTACCTCGACGCAACGGTCGACCGCATGGACGAATACGCGGCGGCGGGAAACGCCGGCATGCAGGATCACGACCGCCTGAACTGGGAGTTCCACCTCTTCATCGTGCGGCTAGCTGGCAACGAAAAGCTGTACGAGATGTACCAACAGTTGAATGCTCACCTGAAGATCGCCAGCATCCACGTTTCGAACCACGATTGGGCGGACAGGGTTCCCCTAGCCCAGCGCGAGCATCGCGAGATGGTCCGGGCGCTGGCGCGGCGCGACGCCAAATCCCTCGCAATGGTGCTGGCCGAGCATGTCGAGCGGGCGAAGAACGCCCTGATCTCCGATATCCGCGCCGTGCGCTCGCGCTCGGTCGATACCGCCAAGAGTACCTAGGCCAATCTCCATGCAGGCATCATTCAGCGGAGTATTTCCCATCCTAGCCACGCCCTTCACGGACGATGGCGAGATTGACGTGGCCAGCCAGTTGCGCTTGGTGGATCACCTGTTGGAGCAAGGGGCGCATGGCCTGGGTGCGTTTGGCAACGCCGGGGAAGGCTATGCACTGCGGCCCGAAGAGAGGGCGTCCCTGCTGGACGAGATCGTGCGCCACGTGGACGGGCGCGTGCCAGTGATCGTCGGCGTCGGCACGACCGGCACGGCCTCGGCCGTGCAGGCCTGCCAGCAGGCGGAAGCGCAGGGTGCGCGGGGCTTGATGGTGCTGCCGCCCTTCTACGTCAAGCCGGATGCCGATGGCCTCCGCTTCTTCTATGCCTCGATCAGCGATGCGGTCAGCATCCCGATCATGGTCCAAGACGCCCCCCTGCTTTCCCAAGTGGCCATGCCCCCTCCGCTGTTGGCGAGGATGGCGAGGGAGATCGAGCATGTCGAATATGTCAAGGTCGAAGCTCCGCCGACCGCGCCCAAGATCAGCCGAACAATGGAGTCCGCCAACGGCGCACTGACGCTGTTTGGCGGCCTCAACGGGCAGTTCATGATCGAGGAGTGCCAGCGCGGCTCGCGAGGCATCATGCCCGCGAGCGACATGGCTGCTGTGTATGTCGCGATCTGGAACGCCCTGCAGAGCGGCGACTTGGCGAGCGCATGGGACGTGTTCACGCGGGCGCTGCCGCTCATTCGCTACGAACTTCAGCCTGGCTTGGGCGTGTCGGCCATCAAGCACAACCTCGTCTCCGAGGGTGTCATTCGATCGGCCTTCGTGCGGCACCCCGGCCGCTCGCTCGACGCGGCGGGCAAGCGGGAACTCGGGCAACTGCGCTCGCTGGTCTGGCCCGTTTGAGCCCATGGCGATGGATCGCATCGCATCCATCGAAACGTTCTCCATCCGCCTGCCGCGTGACTCGGCTGCTGTCCAAGGAACAGCCGGCTCGCCAACCGCGCTGCAAGCGGGGCGTTTCGACTATCGCTGGTCCGATGCCTACGCGACGCTCTACTCGGTCAATTTCGAGGCCGCCCTGGTCAAGCTGACAGCCGAGTCAGGGCTGGTCGGCTGGGGCGAAGCGCAAGCGCCGCTGGCACCGGACGTGGCCTGCCTGATCACCGAGCAGCTCCTGCGTCCGGCCATCGAGGGCCATGCGTTTGAACTGTCCGCGCAAGGCGTGGCAGCCTTGCGCGAGCGCATGTACGCCGGCATGCGGGTGCGCGGCCAAACTGGCGGCTTCATGCTCGACGCGATCGCGGGTGTTGACATCGCGCTGTGGGACTTGGTCGGCCGGGCTACCGGACGCCCTGTGTGCGACCTGCTCGCAAGCGCCTCGCCCGCCGCCAGCGTTCCGGCCTACTTGTCAGGGCTCGGCGGGGAGACGACCGCCGCCCGCATCTCGCAGGCTGAGGACGCATGGGAGCGCGGCTTTCGCACGTTCAAGCTCTTTCTCGATCGCAAGCCCGATGAGCTGCTCAAGCTCGTGACCGCGCTACGAGAGCGATTCGGCCCGGCCATAAGCATCGCAGTGGATGCACTCTGGCATCTGGATCCAGCGACGGCCAGAGTCTTCGGGCGCGCACTGGACGAGCTTTCCGCGCTATGGCTCGAGTGCCCGCTCCCCCCGGAAATGCTGCAAGCTCATGCCCGACTGGCTGCGGAGATCAGGACACCGATCGCTTTGGGTGAGAGCTATCGATCGCGCCACGAGCTGGAGCCGTTCCTCGAGCAAGGCTGCGTCGGCTGGCTGCAGCCCGACCTCGGCCGCTGCGGCATCACAGAAGCGGTCGCGATTGCCGGTCACGTCGCGGCGCGGCACCCTCATGTGCAGGTCGTGCCCCATATCAGCATTGCGATGGGCCCGCAGATCGCGGCAGCGCTGCATTTCTCAGCGGCGATGCCCGGCGTGCCCATGGTCGAGTACAATCCGTCGGTGTTCTCGGTCGCGAATCAATTCCTGGCTGAGCCGCTCGCCCTGGCTGGCCACCACTACCAAGTGCCGCGATCTCCCGGACTCGGCATCGAGATCGACGAGGGGGCTGTCCGGGCGGTGGCACAGCGGCCTGTGCTCCGAGCGGTCGAAAGCGCCTGACACTGGCCGGTGGCGAGCGCGGTGAGTCCGCGGCTACGCCAGCAACCCATGCTGCACGGCACCGCTCACATCGGTCAGGCGGAAGTCCCGCCCCATGAACTTGTACGTGAATTTCTCGTGATCGAAGCCCATCAGGTGCAGGATGGTCGCCTGCAGGTCATGCACGTGGACCGGATCTGCGGTGATGTTGAGGCACAGCTCGTCGGTTGCGCCATGCACATAGCCTGGCTTGATCCCGCCGCCCGCCATCCACATTGAGTAGGCCGTTGGCTGGTGGTCGCGCCCAGCGTTGGCTGCTTCCTCGGGCTTGCGAATCTCGACCATCGGCGTCCGCCCGAACTCTCCGCCCCACACGACCAAGGTCTCGTCCAGCAGGCCGCAGCGCTTAAGGTCCTTGAGAAGCGCAGCGGTCGGCTGGTCAGTCTCCTGCATGCGCTTGGGCAGCTTCTGGTTGAGATAGGTGTGATCGTCCCACGACGCGTCCATCATCAGCACGGTGCGGACCCCGCGCTCGACCAGCCTGCGCGCCAGCAAGCAGTTCGTCGCATACTGGCGGCGATGCTCGTTGTCGCTCTCGATGCCGTACATCGCGATCGTCTCGGGGGACTCGTCCGAGAGGTCCACCAGATCCGGGGCCTCGGTCTGCATCCTGAAGGCGAGTTCGTAGGCGTTGATGCGCGAGGCGATCTCCTCGTCCCCGGTGCGCTCGTAGCGCATGCGATTCATGTCGTTGACGAAGCCGATCGTCTCGCGCTGGATCTCCGGCGTCACGCCGGGAGGGTTGGTGAGGTAGAGAATCGGATCGCCCTGGTTGCGGAACAGCGTGCCCTGATAGTGGGACGGCATGAATCCCGAGGAGAAGTTCGTCGTGCCGCCAGAGGTGCCCTTGCCCGAGGTCAAGACAACGAACCCGGGCAGGTTCTTCGATTCGCTGCCCAATCCGTAGAGCAGCCATGACCCCAGCGTTGGGCGGCCCGGTATCGTCGCTCCCGTGAACAGCAGGAGCTGGCCCGGGTGGTGGTTGAAGGCGTCTCCGTGCATCGAGCGGATGAGGCAGATGTCATCCGCCACCGAGCCGAGATGCGGCACGAGTTCGGAGAGTTCCATCCCGGCCTGGCCGCGCGGCTCGAACTTGTACGAGCTGGCCATCACCTTGGCAGTGGGCTTGATGAACGCGAGGGTAAGGTCCTTGGTGATCGATTCGGGCAGCGACTGCCCGTCCCAGCGCTGCAAGGCCGGCTTGGGGTCGAAGAGTTCGTACTGGCTCGGACCGCCCTCCATGAACATGAAGATGACGTTCTTCGCCTTCGGCGCAAAGTGCGGGGCCTTCGGAGCCAGGGGAGAGGCCGCAGTCAGGCCATCGGCCGCCAAGAGTTCGGCCAGCGCGGCGATGCCAACTCCGCCAGCTACGCCGCGCAAGAACTCGCGGCGCTGGAGCGTTGCAGCAAAGCGCTCTTTCTCCATCACAGCGGTTCCATTCTACATGCCGCGGCGAGCGTTCAAGCCCACCGGGCCCGTGTCTTGCCCGCCATGCCGAGAGCGCCGCGCAGCTTCCCTCAGCCGCTGGAATAGTCCGCGCCCTCGGCGCTGCGCGCGCAAGATGCGTCCCAATCCATCAGGCGCTGCTTCATCTGGGCTGCCACCTCGGGCAGTTCCCCGGCCAAATCGTGCCGCTCCCCTGGGTCCAAGGCGATGTCGAACAGCATGTCCTGCCCGCTTCGCTCTTCGTCGAGAAAGCTCAGCAGCTTGTAACGATCTCCGATCAGCGCGTGGTCCGGCGAGCCCAAGCGGGCGCCCTGGCCGCGCTCTCCCCCGTCGGGACATTGAAACGCGATCGGACGCCCGCGCTGCTCCATGTCGCCGTCGATCAGGGGGAGCAGGCTCACCCCGTCGATCGGGCGCTCGTCGTCCGGCGCATCCAGCCCCAGCACCGCTGCGATCGTGGGAAAGTAGTCGCAGGTGGACGCGGGCATCTCCGAGACACGCCCGGCTTCGACGTGCCGCGGCCACTCGAGAATTCCCGGAACCCGCACGCCGCCTTCAAACAAGCTGCGCTTGCGGCCGCGCAACCCGCCGCTCGAGCCTCGGTCGGTGCTGAGGTGCGACGTGCGCCCTTCCGGGCCGTTGTCGCTGCAGTACCAGAGCATGGTGTCGTCTGCCACGCCCAACTGCCGGAGCTCAGTTCGGAGCCTGCCGACCTGCTCGTCGAGCGCGGTGATGCAGCCGTAGTAGTGCTGCTCGCCTTCGCTGAAGCCGGCATACAGCGCCCGGTGCTGCGGGCCCGCCACCACCGGACGGTGGGGGGCATGGAACCAGATCACGGCGAAGAACGGAGTCTGCGCGGCCGCCGCCTGCTGAATGAAGGGAATCGCGCGGTCCATGATCACGCGCGAATCGTCCCCGGACAGGTTCTCAGTGGCGTACTCCCCTTCCCCCGTCCAGTATTTCGACGGAAACGCCTGATTCTCCATCGGATCCCACGTCGGCATCTGTACCTCGGCGGAAAACGACTGGTCGAACCCGTGCTCCCATGGCGGAGCATAGTGCTCGGGTCGGCGCCCGCCCCGCCGGCCGTCCTCTTGATCGTTGGTCAGAGTGCCGAGATGCCACTTGCCGAAGTGGCCGGTGGTGTAGCCCTGGGTCTTGAGCAACTCCGCCAACGTGATCTCTCCGTCCCGGATGTGGCCAGCATTGGCGGTGGGCACGCCATAGCGATAGGGATGCCTTCCCGTCAGGGCGCTGCCCCTCGTGGGAGAGCAGACCGGCGCGCCAGAATAGAAGCGATCAAAACGGAGCCCGGCCCGGCTCATCGCATCGAGATGCGGCGTCTTCAGGTACGGGTGGCCGTTGTAGCCGGTGTCCCCCCAGCCTTGGTCGTCCGCCATGCACAGGATGATGTTCGGTGCCTTCGCGCCGGCGTCGCCGCTCTGGCCGCCACAAGCAGCCAGAGGGCCCAGCGCCATGGAGCCGAGCAAGAAGTCGCGCCTGGTTGAGTCCGTCATGTGTGCTCAGATCCTACCGGCAGCAGCCCAACTGCCAGAGAGACAACTGCAATTCTACTCGCTGAAGCAATACAGCTTGCTGGCCGTGCGGACGTACAAGCAGTCACTCCCGATGGCAGGCGTGGCGTAGACCTCTTCCCCGAGATCGTTGGTTTGCAGCACGGTCCAATCCGAGCCGGCCTCCAGCACGACCGCCTTGCCGGTCTCGCTGAGCATGTAAATCTTGCCATCGCCGGCAACCGGCGAGGCGTAGTAGGAGTCGATCGCGTCGGAAAGCCGCCCCTGCTTGAGCACCGCTCCGGAATCCGGGTCGAGCGCGGTCACGATCCCTCCATTGCGGACCAGATAGAGAACGCCCTCGTACAGGACGGGGGACGCCACGTCGGGCAGGGACTTCTGGTATCGCCACAAGCGGTGGGACTCCGTCACGTTGCCGCGACCGCCGAGCCGGATGGCCATGCACGAGTTCTCAGACACGCGCCGGGCGCGATAGTGCGCCCAGTCGCGCGCGTTCAGCGTTCCGTTCTTGTTCCGGTCGTGCATCGCCCAATTTTCCGGCAGCCAATTCGCGGGGATCTCTTCCTTGTCAAGCTCGCCGTCAGCGTTGGCGTCGAAACGCTCGCTCATCTCCTCGAACGCCGGCAGTTCCAAGCGCACGGCCGGCTCGCCGCCCGGAGCCCAGCCGTTGAAGAAGAGCCGATCCCCGGCCAGCACGGGAACCGACTTCACCTGATAGGTCAGGCCGTCGACGCGCCAAAGCTCGCTGCCGTCCGGGGCGTAGCCGGTCATGCGGTACGAGCCCGGCACGATGATCTCCAGGCCGGCCGTGCCTCGGTCGTAAACGGCTGGCGTCGAAAAGCTATGCACGAAATCGGGGCGCCGCTGCTTCCAGAGGATCTCGCCGCTGGCCGGATCGACGGCAATGAGGTACGCCCCCAGATCCTGGTCGCAGACCATGATCAGCTTGCCATCGGCCAAGATCGGCGAAGCCCCCATGCCGTGATAGTTGGTGAACGGCCCCAGAGGCAGAGACCACAGCTGCTCCCCGTCGGGGCCGTACGCGAGCATTCCGTAGCCGCCGAAGAAGACGTAGACGTTCGTGCCATCCGTGACAGGCGTAGAGGAAGCTTCATGGTTGCGGCGGTTCATCTTCTCCACGCGCCGTGACGGGGCCGCTCGCCGCCACAGCTCCCGGCCAGTCGCGCGGTCGAAGGCGAGCGTGAGCAATCGGCCGTCATCGGCCGCCGTCAGGTAGAGCCGATCCGAGGACAAGACCGCAGAGGACTTGCCGGGCGGTACGCTGACTTCCCACTGAGAGCTGGTACCGGGCCCGAAGACAACCGGCAAGCTCCCAGTCTCGGCAACGCCGCTGCCATTGGGACCGCGAAACATAGCCCACTCAGAAGCCTGCACCACGCTCGCACTGAGGATCGTGGTCAGCAGCAGCTTGGCAATCTGCATGGATAAAGCGTAAGCGATTCTCTTTTCTCTAGCGCTTCTGGAAAACCAGAGTCAACGAGAGATCGACCAGTCAAGATCCACTTCCTTCTCACGGGCACCCTTTCGATCTGCGTTCCATGGCGAACGAAGGAAGTCCTTATCGGTACTTGGTCTAGAATGCTGCGGCTCCGTGACGTGTCCGGACGCCATGCGCGCCCGATCTTGGATCGCAACGACCCGGCTCAGGACATCTGTTGGGATCGGAATGCGTTGCTCTTGGATCTGTGGCCATCTGCGCGTGAACTGGTCGGTTGTCGCGTATCGAAACCGGACCACCGAGTCTTCAACGTCCGAGACGCCCCTCAAGACGTCATCCCGCTCGAACGCGTCCTTGTATCGCCGCTCCAGGCGATTCAGATCTGCGGTGAAGGCGTCTGCCCTCCGAATCTGGTCGTCCCGAAGAGTGTCACCATACCGCTCCATGACAAATGCGAGATCAAAGACATCGCGAGCCTCGATCCGGCTGCCGGTGGCGGCCATCTTTTGATCGAACAACGCCGGAACCTTGTAGGTTCGGATTCCACCGACGATTTCGATGTCATCTGCTTCCGGCGGAGTCTTGTGCCGGACATGGACCTTGAAGAGCCTTTCGACGTCTCCGGGCAGCGGTGGGTAGGAGGCAAGGAAGCGCTGGCGGCCCGGCCAGTCTCGTCGGCTTGCAGGTTCAAGGCTAGCCCCCAAGGATCGTGCGCTACTGTCGATGCGATCCCTGAGTTCAACTGGCCCGCCCGCATCAAAGTCCAAGTCGGTTGAATGGCGGTCGAGACCTCTAGTGAAAGCGAGCGCGGTCCCTCCCTTCAGGACCAAGCCTAGGTTCTGGACCTGGACCAGAACGTCCCACATCAAACGCTCGTGAAGCTCTTGGTGCGGAGTTAGTCGTAGTCCGCGCCGTATACGACTGTTGGCAGCCATTCGTCAAACGCCTCCCTGATACGCCCCTGAATCTGTCCGCGCATTGGCTTCAAGTAGTCTCTGACAAGAATGTCGAAGTCATCTTCGGACCAAAGCCAATCATTGATCTGGTGGGCCGGGAACGTTTCGGCCGACCACCACCAGTTCTGTAGCCTGTCCATAGCCATGTCAGCGATTGCCCGGTAGTGGTTGGCCACCCAAACCGGGCCCTCATACGGCTTGATGCCCGAGTTCGCGATCTGAAGCCCCATGTCTCGCACACCGCGAGACCCAAGTGTTGGCGTGGTGTCTACCAATCCATCCGGGCCGGCGAGGCGGGCGTATGAGCGCTCTGGGTAGCCGAAAAAGCTCACGTCGAAGTGCCAATCCCCTGTCAACTCGCCCGGGAGCCGGAGATTGAGAGCGCGTTTGAAGGAGATGTAGGAGGTTGGGCTTGTTGCGGGAATGAGGACGGGGTACCTCATATCGGGCTGCCGAGGTTCGGATCGGGCACGAAGCCACTCCATGAACTCCTCCCAGCGTTCGTCCGAGAGGCCCAAGATCCTTGGAAGCTGGACGAGATTCCCTCTATTCCGGGCAAAGTCCCACGCGATCTTCTTCAGATCCTCGTTTGAGACGGATTCTGGAACCGTCAGATCGCTCTCATTTTCGCTCATTGTTCGATTCCCCTGCTAAAAGCATAGCATACGGATGAAAGTCCAGCACTGCGCTTGGAGAATCCTGACTACCCAGCATTTTCTCCACGCGGCCAGGGGATTCAGGCGCTAAGGGTTGCGGTCACGCGATGAACAACACGCCAGCAACCTTGGCCCGCAATACCGGCTCATCCTCGACGGGATCCGACATATCCAATCGCAGGCCGTTCCGGGTACGATGATCTGGTTGGCCCCGATACGCTCTAGGATCGCTGTGCTAGCGCTGAGTGGCGCAGCAGTACTTGTGTCAGCTACATCTGCGGCGGTCTCTGCTCAGACGATGGTCGACCAATATTGTGTCGCTTGTCACAACGACAACGCACAGACGGCTGGCGTCTCCTTGCAAGGGCGCGATCCCGCCCGGCCCGATCTGGATCCCGCGCTCTGGGAGCGGGTCTTGCGCAAGGTAGGGTCGGGCGAAATGCCACCGTCAGGCCTGCCCGCCCCAGAACAGTCCCAGCGCTCGGAGTTCGTCGCCCGACTGGAGCGAGCGCTCGACGAGGCAGCCCGCACGAATCCCGACCCGGGGCGCCCGCCGGCCCACCGGCTCAACCGGGCCGAGTACTCCAACGCGGTTCGCGACCTGCTGCACCTAGACCTCGATCTCACCACGATGCTGCCCGGCGACGATTCCGGCTACGGGTTCGACAACATCGCGGATGTGCTGACGCTCTCGCCGGCTCTGCTGGACCGCTACATGTTCGCCGCGCGCCACGTAAGCCGACTGGCGGTGGGCGCGGCAGTCTCGAAGCCCCAGAAGGACATCTTCGTGCGCGATCGGGAGACCGGATTCCGCGATGCCGGCCACGCGCCCGCTTCAAGGTTGGACCTGCCCATCGGGTCGAGTCGCGGAACCGCTCTGAAGTACTACTTCCCTCTCGCAGGCGAGTACATCATCTCTGCGGCCCTGGACCAAGGGGACAGCCGAACGAGCTATGAACATTACCAGACCCGCCTGACGGTACAGCCCGGGATGCGCACGCTGACACTCGCATTCCTGGGCGAATCCTCGCGCGCGGAGCGCACCTCGCCCAGCGGGAGCAGCGAGCCGGCAAGGCCGCATCCTCCCTTTGACATCCGGCTGGACGGCGGGCGTCTTGAGCTGCTGCAGCTGCCCGATGCAACGCAGCCTTTCAAGCTCCGCTGGATCTCCATCGAAGGCCCATTCGATCCTCAAGGGCCCGGCGATACGGCCAGTCGCCGCAAGATATTCACCTGCCTGCCCAAGAGCGCGGGAGAGGCGCGCCCGTGCGCTGAGAAGATCGTCTCCAAGCTGGCCCGCCAAGCCTATCGGCGGCCAGTCGACGACCAAGACGTATCCGCCCTGATGGCGATGTACGAGCTCGGGCGGGCGGAAGGGGGGTTCGAGTCCGGCATCGAGCGGGCCGTCCGAGCACTGCTCGTCTCCCCCAGCTTCCTGTTCCGCCTCGAACCCGGCCCCGATGACACAAAGCCGGGCAAGCCCTTCCGCATCAGCGACTTCGCGTTGGCCTCTCGGCTGTCGTTCTTCCTGTGGAGCAGCCTGCCTGACGAAGAGCTGCTAGCCGCCGCCGAGCAGGGACGCTTGCGCGACGAGCGCCAACTGGAGCGCCAAGTCCGCAGGATGCTAGCCGATCGCCGGGCGAACGCGCTGGTGGAGAATTTCGCCGGCCAATGGCTGGAGTTGCGCAAGGTGGCGCAAGCCAAGCCCGACGAGATTCTGTTTCCGGAATTCGACTCTGAACTGCGCTTTGCGATGCGGCGGGAGACCGAGCTCTTCTTCGCAGATATCCTGAAGCGCAATCGCAGCGCACTCGAACTGCTCGACGCTGACTACACGTTCGTGAACGAGAGGCTGGCGGCGCACTATGGCGTCGGCGGCGTCCGCGGCCCGCAGTTCCGCCCGGTCAGCCTGACGGACACGCGGCGCGGAGGCCTGCTCGGCCAAGCCAGCGTGCTGACCGTCACCTCCTACCCCAATCGCACCTCGGTGGTGATCCGCGGCAAATGGGTGCTGGAGAACCTCTTCGGCATGCCCCCACCCCCGCCCCCACCCGACATACCTGAACTCGAGGAGGCTGCCCCGGAGGGCGAGGACTTAACTCTGCGCGAGCTGATGACGCTGCACAGCCAGAGCCCGACCTGCGCCAGCTGCCACGTTAGGATGGACGCGATCGGTTTCGCCTTGGAGAACTTCGACGCGATCGGACGCTGGCGCGACAAGGACGGCGAAGCCCCGATCGACGCCTCGGGCGAGTTGCCGGGCGGCGTCCGGTTCAACGGTCCCGGGGAGCTAAAACAGGTGTTCACGACCGTGTTGAAAGACGCTTTCGTCAGGACGGTTGTAGAAAAGCTGCTCACTTACGCCCTAGGAAGGGGCTTGGAGTATTACGATAGACCTGTAGTGCGCTCAATCGCCCGCGAGGGGGAGGCGTCCGGTTATCGGTTCGCCGACCTTATCGTGGCGGTGACCAAGAGCATGCCGTTCCAGATGCGCAGGGGGACTGAATGACGTTCGTGACCAACAAATCGCTGTCCCGC
Organism: Bryobacterales bacterium; assembly: GCA_028819215.1. GTDB lineage: Bacteria > Acidobacteriota > Terriglobia > Bryobacterales > UBA6623 > VXMF01. Next base: position 25,984 of record JAPPMG010000011.1, on the reverse strand, counting down.
CGGACGGTGTTGCGGGGCTTGGGAGCGAGCGTAGCGCTGCCGTTCATGGACGCCATGGTGCCAGCGCACAGCGCGCCCCGCATCGCCGCGAGCACGCCCGCGATGCGCTTGGGCTTCGTCTACGTGCCGAACGGCATCATGGACCTCAAGGGCGAGTGGACACCAAAGGGCGAGGGCCGAGACTTCGAGTTCAGCCAGATCACAGCCGGGCTGGAGCCGTTCCGCAAGCACGTGACAGTGATCAGCGGGCTGGCCCAGCTCAACGGCCGGGCCGGCCCCGACGGCGCCGGGGACCACGCCCGAGCGGGGGCGACATTCCTCACTGGAGCGCGTCCGATCAAGACCGAAGGCATCGGCATTCGCGCAGGCGTGTCGGCAGACCAGATCGCCGCACGCTCGCTGGGCGAGCACACGCAGATCGCCTCCCTGGAGACCGGGATCGAGGAGCAGAGCGTGGCTGGCGGCTGCGATTCCGGCTACAGCTGCGCCTACACCAACACGATCTCCTGGCGCACGCCCACGACGCCCAACCCGGTCGAGGACAATCCCCGGCGACTGTTCGAGCGACTGTTCGGCGATGGCGAGAGCACCGACCCCGCCGAGCGGCTCTCCAAGCTGCGCGAGCAACGCACGATCCTGGACTTCGTCCGCGAAGACCTGGCCCGCCTGCGGGCCGAGCTGGGCGCGGATGACCGGCGCAAGCTGGAGGAGTACGTCGAGGCCATCCGCGACTTGGAGCGGCGAATCGAGCGGGCGGAAGCACAGAGCGGCCAGCAACTGCCCACCTTCCACCGGCCGGGCGGTGTCCCGGACAGCTTTGACGAGCACGCCAAGCTAATGATCGACTTGCAAGTGCTGGCCTTCCAGGCAGACCTGACGCGCGTATCCAGCTTCATGATGGGGCGCGAGGGCACCTGGCGCAGCTATCCGGGCATCGGCGTCCCGGACGCGCACCACGCTGTTACGCATCATTCGCATGATGCGGAAAAGATCTCCAAGGTCATCTTGATCAACAAGCACCACGTCAAGACATTCGGCTACATGCTGGATAAGATGCGGTCCATCCAAGATGGCGATGGCAGCCTGCTGGACCACTCGATGCTGCTCTACGGCAGCTCGATCTCGGACGGCAACCAGCACCTGCACCACGACCTGCCGCTCGTCTTGGCTGGCGGAGCAGGCGGACAGCTGCCTGGCGGGCGCCATCTGCGCTACTCGCGCGAGACGCCTATGAACAACTTGCTGCTGACCATGCTTGATATGGCAGGGGTGCCGACCGACAAGCTCGGCGATAGCACGGGCAAGCTGGAAGGCCTCACCGTCGGATAGGGACCCTCGTTGCGGACTGCTCGCCGTCACCGGAGGTTCGCGGCGGCGGCATTCTGCGGCCTCGCTCTTGCGGTCGGCTCATATGCCGGCGAAGCCAGCTTGGTAGAGGCGCTCAAGCAGCGCGACCGGGCGGCTGTCTCGGAATTGCTGCAGCGTGGCGGCGACGCCATCAACGCCGCGCTCCCTGATGGCTCGACGCCACTCGCATGGGCCGCGCACTTACAGGATCTCGAGACCGCTCGAAGCCTGCTAGACGCGGGTGCCGAAGTCAATACCGCCGACACTTACGGCGACACTCCGCTCACGCTGGCGTGCGCCAATGGCGATGCGCCCATGGTGATGGCGCTGCTGCAGGCCGGCGCGGATCCGACGGTCAGCCGCTGGAACGGCGAGACCCCGCTGATGCTGGCGGCCGGCACGGGACTCACGGATGCCGTGAAGCTGATGCTTGCGCGAGGCGCGGATCCCGACGCCCGGGAGCGCGGACGCGGCCAGACAGCCCTAATGTGGGCCTCCGCCGACAGCCACCCTGAGACGGTAGCTGCCCTGGCAGAGACCGGAGCGGATCTCAACGTCCAGTCCGAGCAAGGCTTCACAGCCCTGATGTTTGCCATTACCCGCAACGATCTTGCATCGATGCGGGTTCTGCTGGAGGCAGGCGCCGACCCGAACACACTGGCTCATGACGGCAGCCGACCCACGAACATTGCGGCCTCGTACGGCCACAGCGAAGCGCTAGAGCTGCTGCTGAAATTGAGCGCCGCCAGCTCAACACCGGACAGTGCAGGCCAGACACCGCTCTATTCGGCGGCCCGAGCCGGCGACGCAGAGGCAGTCAAAATGCTGCTGGCGGCAGGTGCCGATCCCAACCTACACACCTATCCGGTCGAAGACCTCGGCGGCGACCGCGACCTACGGAGACGAGACGCCGAGGACACGCCCTTGCTCGCGGCGGCGCTGGGGGGGCATCTTGAGGTGATGCAGATGCTCGTTGCCGCGGGGGCCGACGCCAAGGCCCGCACGCAGGATGGCGCGACGCTGCTGATGCAAGCGGTGCGGAGCGCCCAAATGCCGGTCATCCAGTACGCCTATTCCCTGGACAACGATCTCGAGGCGAAGACCTCGATCGGGCGCACGGTCATGCATGCATCGGTCATGCTGACCTCGTTTCGCGCGACGGAAGACGAAATCTGCGAGATCATCCGCTTCCTCGCCGACGAGGGCGCGGACCCAGACCCCATCGACGCAGGGGGCCGGACAGCCATCTCCACAGCGGACGTGTGGCCGATGGAGAAGGCCTCAATGCTGCTGTACGAAATCACGGTCGCCGCGGGTCGGCAGCCGAAGATTCTTCCCACGAACCTCCGCTGACGCGATTCCCACTTGCCCTCAGCGCCGGTCTGGGTTAGTCTCTAGTCAAGCCGATGTTTTGCGAGAGGTGCGGTTTCGAAGTCGAGGAAGACGACCGCTTCTGCCGCAAGTGCGGCAAGCCGGTCGATGGTGCCGCGGCTGAACAGCTTCAGCGTGTCTGCATGCGAAAGCGGAAGGGCCGCATGGTGGCCGGCGTTTGCAGCGGCTGCGCGAGCTACTTCGGCAAGGACTTGGCGACTCTTCGGGTCATTTGGACGATCGCAGCGGTGATTCCGCCGATATTCCCCGGGGTGGTGGCGTACCTAGTGTGCTGGCTGTTATTGCCGGTAGACCCGTCCGAGGAGGCCCCGGCAGCCGACCAAACCGCGGCAGCCCACTAGTTCGTCGCGCCGTGATCGAGACAGTCGCCTATGCCCGGGCGGGCGTGCTCGGCAACCCTTCCGACGGATACTTCGGCAAGACGCTTGCGGCCACCGTGCGGAACTTCCGCTCTCGCACGCTGCTATATCCCAGCACCCGGCTGGAGATCCGCCTCTCTGCAGCTGACATGCCGGTCTGGGAGAATCTGAACCAGTTTCGCGCCCACACCCGCTGGCGCGGCTACTACGGCGGAATTCGCATCATCCGCGCGCTGGTCATGCGCTTCAGCGACTACTGCGCGGCGGAAGGGATCGAGCTGCACGACCGCAACTTCACGATCGAGTACGAATCGAACATCCCGCTGCGCCTAGGAATGGGCGGATCTTCGGCCATCATCACCTCCTCGCTGCGGGCATTGATGGCGCATTTCGAGGTGGACATCCCGCTACCGGTCCAAGCCAATCTGGTGCTCGAAACGGAGACCCGAGAGCTAGGCGTCTCGGCCGGCCTGCAGGACCGCGTCGTGCAGGTATACGAGGGCTTGGTCTACATGGACTTCGACCGAGACCTAATGGAATCCAAGGGCTTCGGCGATTACGAATCGATGGACGCCTCCCTGCTGCCCAACCTGTACGTCGCGTACCGCACCAACCTCAGCGAAGGCACGGAAGTGTTCCACAACGATCTGCGGAGGCGCTATGACTCGGGAGACCCCGCCGTGCGGGCCGCGATGCTGCAGTGGGCCGCGATGGCGTCCGAGGGCCGGAAAGCCCTGATCGAGGGAGACACCCAGCGCTTCGGGGAACTGATCGACGCCAATTTCGATCTGCGAGCCCAAGTGTGCACGGTGAGCCCGGAAAACCTAGAGATGGTCCGAGCTGCCCGCAACGCGGGCGCAACCGCCAAGTTCGCCGGATCTGGCGGGGCTATCATCGGCACTTTTCGCGACCAAGAGCACTTCGAGAAACTGAAGGCGGCGCTGGCGAAACTAGACATTCAAGCGATTCGGCCCGTCGTCTAGGCGGGCCGAGGCGCAAAACGCCGGCCGCGCATCAGGACGGAGGCCCCGGCAGGCTGCCCGAAGTAAGCGTCCCGACCCGGCACAGATAATCGTCGGAGCACAGATAGAGCACGGAGCCATCGCCTCCCCAACATAGGTTTGCGATGCGCCGGCCCGTAGACACGCGGCCCAGGAGTGTTCCGTCCGGGGCGGCCACCCACACGCCGCCGGGACCGGTCGTGAAGATGTTGCCGGCGCGGTCAACCTTCATCCCGTCCGGCAAGCCGGGCGCTTCGGCAGCGAAACCTGTGAGGTCAATCAGCACGCTGCCGCTGCCCAGGGTGCCATCCGCCAGCACCGGATAGCTCATCACGAACGCCCTGCGGGGATTGGACTGCGTGACGTAGAGCAGCCGCTCGTCGGGAGAGAACGCCAAGCCGTTCGGATTCTCCAGCTCGTCGGTCAGCAGCACAGGTTCGCGCTCGCCCGGCCGCACAAGGTACACGCCGCAGAAGGGCAGCTCGCGAGTCGGATCGTCGTAGCGGTGATGGAGCCCGTAGGCCGGATCGGTGAAGTAAAGGTCCCCGTTCGAGCGCAGGACGAGGTCGTTGGGAGAATTCAAGCGCCTGCCTTGGTAGGAATCGGCCAGCGTGACCTTTCCCCCGCCCTGCTCGAGCCTGGAAACCCGGCGGTCGCCGTGCTCGCACGCCAGCAGCCGTCCCTGGCGGTCCAACGTCAGGCCGTTCGAGCCCGGTTCCTTGCCGTAGTAGGCCACTCCCGTATACCCGGAGGGTTGCATCCACACGCCAGTCCCGCCGTCCTCGCTCCAGCGATAGATGGAGTTGCGCGGGATGTCAGAAAAGAGCAGGTGCGCTTCGCTGGCGACCCACACAGGCCCCTCGGGCCAAGCGAAGCCCACGTCGAGCACCTCGATCGGGGCGTCGGCTGCGATCAGGCCCTCGAGCCGGTCATCCAGACGGTCGATGGCACCTAAGGTTGGAAATTCAGGCACGATACGACATTCTATCCGGACGGCGCCGAAATTCCTCCGCGGCGATTGCCCGGAGCGCCGGAACCGGCTAGAATGGGAGCAGTCGCAGTTTCGGCGATAACCGAAAGTGGGCTTTGGCCCACTTTTTTTATGGTTCCGAGTCGATGGCTTCGCAGAGAAAGGAAATCGTGTCCAAGGTGAGCGAGTTGACGCGCCAGATCGTCCAATTCGAAGGCTTGGAACTGGTGGACGCCGAATGGAAGGGAGCGCTGCGCGGCGGCCTCCTGCGGGTCTATATCGACAAGCCGGCAGGAATCACCCACGCCGACTGCGAGCGCGTCTCCCGCCAGCTGTCGGCAGCGCTGGACGTCGAGGACTTGGTGCCGGCCAGCTACACCCTGGAGGTGTCGTCGCCGGGATTGGATCGTAAGCTGTCGCAGCCAGCGGATTACCGCCGCTTCCAGGGGCACAAGGCGAAGGTGCGCATGCGCGGCGCGCTGGAAGGCCACCGGACTGTGACGGGCATGATCGAGGGCACTACGCAGGAGAGCGTGTCACTGCGCACTGCCAACGGCGAAGCGCTGGAAGTCCCGTTCGCGGACATCGAACTTGCGCGCTTGGTAGTCGAAGTCTGACGGGAGCGGGCAAGGGGCGAGGAAAGACATGGCAAGGGGACTCTCCACCGAAATCGAGCAGCTGAGCCAGCACAAGGGCATCTCCGCAGAGATCGTCTTGAGCGCGGTCAAGGACGCGATGCTGGCGGCGGCGCGCAAGTTCCATCAGACCGAAGAGGACCTGGTGGCCGAGATCAATCCCAAGACCGGTGCCGTCGACGTCTACGCGGTCAAGACGGTCACGGACTTGGTCGCCAACCCCACGTTCGAGGTCAGCTTGTCGCAGGCCCGGCGTGTCAAGCCATCGGCCCGGATCGGCGACGAGGTGCGCTTTCCGGTCCCGACCGCGAGCCTTGGCCGCATCGCGGCGATGCAGGCCAAACAGGTGATCTTCCAAAAGGTCCGCGAGGCCGAGCGCGAGACAATCTGCAAACAGTTCGAGGGCCGCCTGGGAACCATGGAGTACTGCACGGTCAAGCGCAGCGAAGGCCCCGACCTGATCGTGGAACTGGACCGCACCGAGGCTAGGATGCCTCGCCGCGAGCAGTCCCGGCTCGAGACTTTCGCTCCGGGGGAGCGCGTTCGGATCGTCATCAAGGCAGTCGAAAAGGCCGGCCGGGGACCCGCCGTGGTCGCCTCGCGCGCGAGCGAGGAACTGGTCAAGCGCCTGTTCGAACAAGAGGTGCCCGAAATCTACGACAACACGGTCGAGATCAAGGCCTGCGCTCGCGAGGCCGGCGAGCGGACCAAGATCGCGGTGCGCTCGCGGGATCGCAACGTCGACGCGGTGGGCGCTTGCGTCGGCATGAAGGGCATGCGCGTGCAAACGATCATCCGCGAGATCCGCGGCGAGAAGATCGACATCATCGAGTACATCGAGGACCCGCTGGAAATGGTCCGCTGGGCGCTGAGCCCAGCCAAAGTCTCGCGGGTGAACGTCATCGACCCGGAAACGCGCCACATGGAGGTGATTGTCGACGAGTCACAGCTCTCGTTGGCGATCGGCAAGAAGGGCCAGAACGTGCGACTGGCGGCGAAGCTGCTCAACTGGCGCATCGACATCAAGAGCGAGGACCAGAATCGCCGGGATGTCGAAGAGGCGATGGCGGCCATCAGCGGCAGCGGCACGCCGGTCAGCATCTTGAAGAACTACGGCCTCAGCGAGGGACTGATCGAACGCTTGGTCGAGGCCGGCGCGGCCACGCTCGAGGCGGTTGCCGACATGACGCCGGAGCAGCTAATCGAGATTCCCAGCGTGGGGCCTGAACTCGTGGAGAGGATCCGGGCGGCGGTGGAGCAGTGCTACGCGCGCCTTGCGCGGACGGTCGGAGCGGTGCAAGCGGTCAGTGAACAGCAGCCTGCCGCGGTCGCGCCCGAGGATGACCCGGATGCCGAGCAGGGCGCGGAGGCTGCGCCGGTGCTGCCGGGAGAACCGGAATCTGGCACGTCGGAGGAGGACGATGAGGACGTCGACTTCGACGTGGCGGAGCTGGAGAGCTTTGGTAAGATGAATATCTATCGCGGACCCAACGATGGGGAGGGGTTCGCGGTGGACGGACAGGGGTATAGCGAGGGCGACGAGGCGCTCGCGACAGCTGGGGCTGTCGTGGATGCCGAGTCAGCCGCGCGGACCACCGCGGACGAGTTGGCCCAAGAGGAGAAGAACGATTCGCATCAATGAGCTAGCGCGCGAGTTGGAGGTGAAGTCCTCCGAGATCATCGCCGTTCTACCAGAGCTAGGCGTTGAGGGGAACAAGTCCCACTCCAGTTCGGTAGACGAGGAGCAGGCTAGCCGAATCCGCGAGCGCATCCACAAGCGAGCCCGGGGCGAGAAGCAGCCCGAGCCCGAGCCCGAGCTGGAACTGCCCCTCCGGCGCAAGCGCCGCCCGCTCGCCGACCAGTCGACGGCGGGATCCGCACACCGCAACACGACCGCGGCCGTGCGCCCCACGATCAAGATCGGCGGCGGCGGAGCAACACTGTTCCGGCCGCCCCTCGGTGGCGGGGCGGCGCTGCGCCCGCCGATCCAGCCGAAAGCCGAGAGCCCCGCAGCTGCGAGCGCTGTTCCGCCAGCAGCGCCGGAAGCAGCGCAGCCTCCGCCCGAAGTCGCGATCCAGAAATCCAAGCCACTGGAGGCAACGGCCTTGGTGGACCGGGTTGACGACGGGGACGCCAAACCCGAGCCGCCGCCGATCCCCGCCGTTCTCGGCCCTGAGCCCAAGCGGCCGACCGCAAGCGCAGTTCCGGGCGAGCCGAACAGCCCGGCCCTGCCGCCCAAGGCACCCGTGACCGCGATTCCGGGCCAGTCGATCACCGCTCCGCCCGCGATGCCCAGCGCGCGGCCAGCATCGGCGGCACCGACCGCTCCGGCCGGGGACGCACAGGCGACGCGGCCGAGACAGCATGCGGCCCCCGCAATTCCAACGCCGAAGCCGCCAGGGATTCCGGGAGCGCCCGAGCCCGCCAGCCCCCAGAAGAGACAGCTCTCGCCAGCAGGCCCGGTTCGTCCGATCCGGCCACCCGGAGTGCAGCGCCCCGCCGATCCGGGCCTGCGCGCTCCCCGGCCCGGCCCACACGCAAGACCGCCGTCCGCTTCCGGCGTCCTGGTGCCTGGGCGACCGATCATCCAGCGCACCCACAAGCCCGCACCGATGCCGGGCATTCCGGCCCCCACTCCGGGCGCGCCGGCCGGGTTCCCGCACAAGGGCCCAGGCCAAGTCATGGGCGGCATGCGACCCGGGCCGCCAGGACGCCCGCCGGCGGGCGGACCGGGCGGACGCCCTCCGGGCGCCGGCCGGGGCGCTCCCGGACAGCGCCGTCCGCGACCGCCGCAGCAACGCAAGCGCGATCTGGAGGCCCTAGCCGAGAGCAAGATCCAGCAGCGCAAGCGCCAGACCGAGATCCCGCGGGCGGACAATACCGACATCTTCGCAGCCGACGGCACCTCGGTGAAGGAACTGGCGGAGAAGCTCGGGATCAAGGCCAGCTTCGTGATCAAGTTCTTGGTCGAGCAGGGCCAGTTCGCGACGATCAATCAGCCGCTCGAGCTCGAGAGCATCAAATCGATCGCTGCGCATTTCGGCGCGACCGCTACCGAACTGACGTTCGAAGAAGAAGCGGTGCTGGACATCGATCAAGACGAGAGCGTGGAGGATATCGAGCCGCGGCCTCCGGTCGTGACGATCATGGGGCATGTCGACCACGGCAAGACCTCCTTGCTGGACAAGATCCGGTCGACCAATGTCGCCGGCCGCGAAGCTGGCGGCATCACCCAAGCAATCGGTGCCTATCACGTCATCAAGGACGGCAAGCGGATCGTCTTCATTGACACGCCCGGCCACGAGGCGTTCACCAAGATGCGGGCCCACGGCGCCTCTGTAACGGACATGGTGGTGTTGGTCGTTGCCGGAGACGACGGCGTCATGCCCCAAACCATCGAAGCCATCGACCACGCCAAGGAGGCCCGCGTCCCGATCATTGTCGCGGTCAACAAGATGGACCTAGCCAAGGCCGAGCCCGAGCGCGTCAAGCAGCAGCTTTCCGATCGCGGACTGGTGTCGGAAGAGTGGGGCGGCGATACCATCTTCTGCCCCGTCTCGGCCAAGACAGGAGAGGGCATCGACCACTTGCTCGAGATGATCAACTTGGTGGCCGAACTGCGCGAACTGCGCGCCAACACGGCCCGCTCCGCCATCGGAGTGGTGCTGGAGGCGAAGCTCGACCGCGGCAAGGGTCCAGTGGCCACTGTGCTCACCCAGAACGGCACGCTGCGAGTCGGAGACACGTTCGTGGTCGGCGCGGTGCTGGGCAAGGTCCGCGCAATGATGGACGATCGCGGCAGGAAGGTCGGCACGGCCGGACCCTCCTCGGCGGTCGTCGTGCTGGGCTTGGACGACCTGCCCGAGCCGGGCGACCAGCTGTCCGTGCTGGCCGACACCGAAAAGGCGCGCAAGATCGTCGAGTTCCGCGAAGACAAGGCCCGCGAGCAGGCCATGGCACAGACTGCACGGCTGTCGCTGGAGCAGTTCCAAGAACAGCTCGCAGACGGCCGCGCACGCGAGCTACCGATCATTCTCAAGGCCGATTTCCAAGGCTCGGCGACCGTACTGCGCGAGACTCTGGCCAAGCTCACCAGCGACAAAGTCAAGGTGCGCGTGATCCATTGCGGCGTCGGCGCGATCAAGGAGTCCGACATTCTGCTTGCGATCACGGCGAACGCCATCGTGGTGGGCTTCAACGTACGGCCGGAGCGCTCCGCGGCCGCCCTTGCAGAAATGGAACACATCGATGTCCGGCTGCACACTGTCATCTACGAATTGGTCGACGAGCTCAAGAAGGGCCTGGCGGGCCTGTTGGAGCCAATTCGCAAGGAAGAGGTTCTTGGCCGGGCGAAGGTCCTCGAAGTCTTCAACATCACTAACGTCGGCACAGTGGCCGGATGCCTGCTCGAGGAGGGCATGGCGGAAAGCAACGCTTCGGCCCGGCTGCTGCGGGACAACGTCGTGATCCACAGCGGCAAGCTGGCCTCGCTGAGACGCTTCAAGGACGACGTCAAGGAAGTGCGGGCAGGCCAAGAATGCGGCATGCATTTCGAGCGCTTCAACGACATCAAGAAGAGCGACGAGATCGAAGTCTTCAAGACGGTCGAGGTCGCGCAGGACATCAACGAGCTGATTCCGGTCTAACGTCTAGGTCGGCGGCACACGTCAGAGCGCGCCCCGGCACGCAAGGAATTCGGCAATGGAGTGCCATGTAGGAACCCTGTGCCTGCGCATTCACGTCGGGAGCGCTCGCTCGCTGAAGGACAAGCGCCAAGTCATCCGTTCCCTGAAAGACAGGCTCAAGGCGCGCCACAACATCGCGCTGGCCGAGATCGGCGGGCAGGACAGCCGCCAAGACTCCGTCGTCGTTGCCGTGACAGTGGCCAACTCGGAGACGGGAGCGCGCATGGCCCTCGACTCTGCGCACGAAGAGGCCGTGTCTGCGCTGGGTCGCGATCTGGAGGAAGCCAGAATCGAGATCCTGCCGTTTTAGGCGCAGGCGGGCGGGAGCGATAGACTGAATCGCGGCAGAGCTGCCAGCTCGGCCCAGCGACCAAACCACGTGCCGAATACGCTACTTGCCGCCCTCGTTAAGCGCAGAGCACTGCCCGCGCTGCTAGCCGCGCTGCTGGCACCCAGTGGAGGATGCGGCGGGAATGAGGGTGCACACGGCAGCCGAAGCCAGCCTGAGACGTTTGACGTGGTCGTCTACGGCGGGACGTCGGCGGCCGTCACCGCGGCCGTCCAAGTCCGCAGGATGGGCAAGTCCGTGGTCGTGGTGTCGCCGGACCGGCATCTCGGCGGCTTGTCGTCGGGGGGGCTCGGGTGGACTGATACGGGCGACAAGTCGGTGATCGGCGGACTCGCCCGCGAGTTCTACCATCGCATCTGGCTGCATTACGAAGATCCAGAAGCTTGGCGCTGGCAGGAGCCCTCCGAGTACGGCAACCGCGGCCAAGGCACGCCGGCGGTGGACGGCAGCCAGCGGACTATGTGGATCTTCGAGCCTCATGTCGCAGAAGAAGTGTTCGAGGACCTCGTGGCCGAGCATGGAATCGACGTGCGGCGGGATGAAAGGCTGGACCGCGGCAGCGGAGTGAACGTCGAGGACGGGAGAGTCCAGAGCATCGCCACGGAAAGCGGAGCGAAATTCGCCGGGTCCGCATTCATCGACGCCACCTACGAGGGCGACCTCATGGCCGCGGCCGGAGTCTCGTACACCGTCGGGAGGGAAGGCACGGACAGTTACGGAGAGCAGTGGGCAGGGGTGCAGAAGGACGCCCGCCATCACGGGCACTTCTTCCCGGACGCCATCGATCCCTACGTCACTCCCGGAGACCCGGCCAGCGGCCTCCTGCCGCGCATCAGCCCTGAGCCGCCTGGCGAGAACGGCAGTGCCGACCACCGCATCCAAGCCTACTGTTTTCGTCTTTGCCTTACCCGCGTGCCGGAAAACCGGGTTCCGTTCCCGAAACCGGAAGCGTACGATCCGAGCCAGTACGAACTGATCCTGCGCGTGTTCGCATCTGGCTGGCGGGAAACGTTTCGGAAGTTCGATCCGATTCCCAACGGCAAGACCGACACCAACAACCACGGGCCGTTCAGCACCGACAACATCGGCATGAACTACGCCTACCCCGAAGCCTCCTACGAGGCTCGGAAGGAAATCGTCACCGAGCACGAGAGGTACCAAAAGGGCCTCCTGTACTTCCTAGCGAACGATCAGCGAGTGCCGGGCGACGTGCGCGAGGAGTTCGCGCAATGGGGGCTCGCGCGTGACGAGTTCACCGCGAACGGAAACTGGCCCCACCAACTCTACATCCGAGAGTCCCGGCGGCTCCTAGGAGAGTTCGTGATGACCGAGCACGAGTGCCTTGCCAAGCGCGCGGTGCCCGATTCAGTCGGCATGGGATCGTACGCCATGGACTCCCACAACGTGCAGCGCTACGTGACAGCCGATGGATTCGTTCAGAACGAGGGCGACATCGGTGTCAAGCCGCTCCGCCCATACGGCATCGCTTTCGGGTCTTTGAAGCCGCGCAGGCAGGAGGTGACGAACCTGCTCGTACCGGTGTGCGTGTCGGCGTCCCACATCGCGTACGGCTCGATTCGCATGGAGCCGGTCTTCATGATCCTCGGCCAGTCGGCGGCAACAGCGGCGGTGCTGGCCATGGAAGAGGGGATCGCCGTCCAAGATCTGGAATACGGCAAGCTACGCGACAGACTGCTGGCCGACGGCCAGATCCTCGAATTGCAAGACTGATCCCTCGGCTCAGGCAGGAAGCGTTCCGGGCCGGAGCGCCTTCCGATTGCTACGCTATCGCCATGCACACCATCGTTTCCCTGGCGGCGCTGGCAGGGCTGGGCGCCAGCTTGAGCCCAGCGGCAATCCAGTTCCGCCACCAGCAGATTGAAGACGAACTCGGAATCGGCTACGCAGTCCTGTGCGAGGACGTCGACGCCGACGGGGACCCCGACATCGTCGCGCTCAACGAAACACAGGTCATCTGGTGGAGCAACCCGGGCTGGGAGAAGCATGTCGTGCTCGACGGAGAGACCGAGGCCGATAACGTCGCCATCGCCGCTTACGACATCACCGGAGACGGCAAGCTGGAATTCGCGATCGGCGCGGCTTGGCGGCCCAGCGACACGCAGGGCGGCGGAACACTGCAGTGGATCGAGCGGACGGACGATCCCGGCGCAGAGTGGAAATTGCACCCGCTGGGCAGCGAGCCCACCACGCATCGCATGCGCTGGGCCGATGTTGACGGGGACGACCGCGGAGAACTCATCGTGGCTCCGTTGCACGGACGCGGCACCAGCGGTCCGAAGCACTGGGTGGGCAACGGCGCCCGGCTGCTGGCGCTGGTGCCGTCGGCGAGACCCGCCGCCAAGGCCTGGGCGCAAGAGGTCATCGACGACAGCTTTCATATCGTCCACAACTTCTGGGTGCTTAACTTCGACGATGACGAGGCCGACGAGTTGCTCGTGGCCTCCTACGAGGGCGTCCACCTGCTAGACCGTGCCGAGTCCGGCCGGTGGGCGAAGTTGCAGCTCGGCCCAGGCTATATCGGCGATTCCATTCGTGGCGCGGGAGAGATCAAGCTCGGCCGCCTGGGCTCGGGCAAGCGCTACATCGCCACTGTCGAGCCGTGGCATGCCAACCACATCGTGCTCTACCACGAACCGGAGGATCCGCAGGCGAGCTGGAAGCGCGAAGTCGTGGTCAAGCGAGTCAATGGCGGGCACGCGCTGTGGACCGCCGACCTAGATGGCGACGGCAGCGAGGAATTGGCCTTTGGATGGCGGCTCAAGGGGAGCATGCCCTACGATCAGACGGGTGTCGCGGTGTACGACCCGGACACCGCTGACGTGCAGATCGTCGACTGGGGCGGCATGGCCACCGAAGACCTCATCGTGGCCGATCTCAACGGCGACGGAAAACCCGACATCGTCGCGGCCGGCCGCGCCACGCACAACCTGAAGATCTACTGGAACGAAGGCCTCAAGCCAGAACTGGAATGAAGCGACCCGGCCGCTAGCGTCAGCCGGAGTGGCCCGCCTTGTGGTTGTTGAGGATGGCACCCAGCTGCGCATCGTGATGCGCATCGTGCCAGACCATGAACTCGATCTGTGACTGCAGGTCCTTGATGGCGAGGCGCTCGTTGACCACCGGGCTGTCGAGCTGAGCATCGCTCAGGCCAGCGATGGCGGCGAGCGCTTCCTTCCTGCCACTCTCCAGCGCGGCCAGCAGCTGCTCGGGATCGGGATATTTTTCCGGCTCGTCGTAGCATTCGCTGCCGTTGGCAAACAGGTCCTTCCAATGCCCGAGGGGATTGTGCTCGAGCCCTTGGTAGAGCTTGCGGGCGCCGCCTTCGTAGAACGCCAGATGGCCGGCGATCCACAGCGCGTGCGGGCCACCCGGACGGAAACGGTTCATCCACAGGCCGTGCTCGGCAACGTAGGCCAACTTGCTGCCGCTGGCCCTCCAGGTGAAGCCGACGCGATCTAGAATTCGCTGCAGGCGTCCGTACGACGCTCCGTCGTTACTCATCGATTCCCTCCAAGCCGGTGTGCGTCGGGCGGGCAGTGCCAGGCGTCCGTCCCAACCGAGCACCCCCACCTAGTTTCTCATGGAAGTCGATGATGGCTTGTTCGCCCGCAGGGACAGCTCCTGCGGCGGTGAAATCCGAATGAGGAATTGACAGGCGGTGCCCCGCAGCTGCTGTCAGTCCTTCCAATCGTCCATCTTGGGCCTTCGCGGCCCGACATCGAAGAAGCGTACGTCGGAGCCGATTCGGTCGTAGTCTCCCAAGCGATCACGCACCCGCTCGACAATCCCCATCAAGCGCTCTACGATGTCACCGCGCTGCTCGGAGACATCCCGGCTCTCGCTCCAGTCGAACTGCAAGTCATATAGCTCGGGGGCTTCGACCGCGTCGATCATGCGCCCGTACCAACTCGTCCATGGCGGATCGCTCGAGCGCGGGAGGACGAGCTTCCAGCGCCGGTCTCGCACGGCCTGCAAGTGTGTGAACGCAAAGTAGAGAAAGTCCTGGCGCGGGCTCTCCCTCGCTCTTCCGGACAGCCACGGCCAGAGGTTGACGCCATCGAGCGGCCGCCGGTCGGGAAGAGGCGCACCGGCAATGGCTGCGAAGGTGGGCAACAGGTCGAGCGTGCTCGCCAGTTCGTCGCTCTCCTGCCCCGGGCGGATCTGCCCGGGCCACCAGAAGATCCCTGGCACGCGCAGCCCTCCCTCCCAAGTGGACATCTTGAACCCTTTCAGGGGTGCGGCGCTGCCGCCGTAGTCGCCCAAATGCCCCTCGATCCAAGGACCGTTGTCGGATGTGAAGACAACGAGGGTGCGCTCGTCGAGCTCCAGCTCTCGCAGGGCCCCCAAGACCTTGCCGACGCTCCAGTCGAGTTCCTCGACGACATCGCCGTAGAGGCCGCGCGGCGAGCGCCCGCGGAAATCCGAAGAGGCACCGAGCGGCACGTGCGGCATGGTGTGCGCGAGGTACAGGAAGAACGGCTGGTCGCGGTGAGCCCTCAGGAAGCGGACGGCCTCTTGGGTATATCGCTGCGTGAGCAAGTTTAAGTCAGTCGCGCTCTCCAAGACCTCGTCCCCGCGCATAAGCTCCGTCTTCCAACTATTCGGATCGGGCTCGCGGGTGACACCGTTGTGCGAGGGAGTTCCGTAGAAGTAGTCGAACCCCTGCTGAGTCGGCATTAGCTCGCGCTTGTACGGACCTGTCCCACGCCCGCGCTCGTGTCCGCCCGCTCCAGCCAAGTGCCACTTGCCGACCAGGCCGCTGACATACCCCTTAGCAGCAAGGACCTCTGCAATTGTGGTCTCTTCAGGATGTAGGATTGTATGCGCCCCCTTGGTGTTGCCGGGTTCGCCGACACGAATCGGATAACAGCCGGTCAGCAGCGCGGCCCTGGACGGGCCGCACACGTTCTGAGCGTAGAAGCTGGTCAGCCGGATTCCCTCGGCAGCCATCCGGTCTAGGTTGGGTGTGCGAATGTGCCGGTTGCCGTAGCTGCCCAAGTCGCCGTAGCCCAGATCGTCGGCAAAGATGATGACGAAGTTCGGAAGCTGCTGGGCCAGGCAGGGCGCGCACAGCAGTGCACAGGCAATGGCAGCGACGCTGCGCGTTCGAATCCTCATTCCGAGCATTGTACGGCCTGTGGTGCTAGCCGAGGAATCGCTTGGGGAGTTCGCCGTGGATTGAACCGGACGGGCGCGACCCGAACGAGGCGGGCCGCACCTCCCTATGGGCGACAATGGAGCGCAATGCTCCGTCTTTGCTTGGCGCTCTCCCTCGCGTCCACCGCTGTCCACGCCCAAGCGCCGCCGCGACCGAATTTCGTCGTGTTCCTCTCCGATGACATGGGTTGGGAACAGGTCGGCTTCAACGGCGGCAAGGAAGTTCCGACACCAAACATCGACCGCATTGCGGACGAGGGCGTGAAGCTCACCCAGTTTTACGTCCAACCGGTCTGTTCTCCCACCCGTGCCTGCCTGCTGACTGGCCGCTATGCCTGGAAGAACGGCATGGAGGTCCGCCCGACCGCTGAGTCTCGCCACGGCATGCTGCTCGACGAGCGGACAATCGCGGAGGCACTGCGCGAGGTGGGCTACGACACTTGGATGGTCGGCAAGTGGCATCTCGGGGAATGGCAGCGCCCTCACTTGCCGCTGCAACGCGGGTTCGACCACCACTATGGACATTACTCGGCATTGATCGACTCCTTCACCCACATGCGCGGGCCGGTCTTGGATTGGCATCGCAACGGCCGGCCAGTGGTCGAGGAGGGCTATTCGACGTTCCTGCTGGCGGACGAGGCCGAGCGGCTGATCGAGCGCCACGACGGGCGCAGCCCGTTCTTCCTGTATCTTCCGTTCAATGCCGTGCACGGGCCGCACCAGGCGCCGGAAGAGTATCTCGCCAGGTATGCCCAGCTTGGCCGCGGAGGGCCCCAGCGGGCCCAGCTCGAATGCATGGACCGAGCGGTTGGTAGCGTGATCCGGGCACTCGAACGCGAGGGCGTGCTGGACTCCACGCTCGTGATGTTCACAAACGACAACGGTGGGACGCGGATTACCTCAAACGGTCCGTACCGGGGATTCAAGTCCCACTACCACGAGGGCGGCGTGCGGGTACCGGCAGCGATGCGCTGGCCGGACCAGATTCCCGCCGGGTCTGCCAGCGACGAAATGCTCCATATCGTTGACCTGTTTCCGACATTCGCGCGTCTGGCCGGCGCGAAGATCGATTCAGGCCTGCCCCTCGACGGCCGTGACGCTTGGGACGCCATCGCCAACGCCGGCCCGAGCCCGCGCCAAGAAGTGGTGCACTCGCTGGAAGTGATCAGGGTGGGTGATTGGAAGTTGATCGAGGAGGGTGCCAGCTACTACGGCTGGCGCAACCAGCCCTTGCAGCTATTCGACATCCGCCAGGACCCTTATGAAGAGACGAACCTAGCAGAGAGCCACCCCGAGAAGGTTGCGGAGCTTCGTGCGCGCCTAGCGTTCCACCGGAAGTCCGCGCGCGAACCGGAAGAGCTTGAGCAGATTCCGGGCTATCCACCTGTCGTCTACGGGGAGGTTGAGAACGAGGTCTTCGGCGAGCAGGTCGAAGAGAAGTTAGCCGCGCGACAGTGAGGGGGCCTGCCATCGCTCCTGAGGACCCGGGCACCGAATTTGCTGGCCCGGGCCCGGCACGCCCGAAAGTGTTGCGATCCCGCTCCTGTTCAGGGCGCGGGGTGAGGCTTCGCCTTGGAAGTCAGCACGAGCGCTCCCCAAAGCTTCAACCTAGGACCCGAGCCTTGCCGAACCGTCTTGCCCGCCCACCAAGTCTCATGATGAAGCAGGCCGTCAGGGGACATCTCAGCCCCGTCGACGTCCCCAATCGCTAGGTTGAAACCGATTGGTGTGTCGGGCATTCCGTCAGTCCAGTACTCGCCTTCTCGGACCTCCATCCCCCCGTCCAATCGAATCCTCACCTCTACGGTGTAGCGGTTGTCGAGACCGTGAATCTCGGTCCGGGTCTCGATGATGTCGTCAAGAATCCATCTCTTGTTGTTCTCCCAGTTCTCGACGGTGCGGTTCGGGCCGTGGGGCAGCATCCCCGGAACGCCGATGCCTCCTTCGAGCGACTTGGTGAGGTTGTAGATGATCTGGATCCCGCGGCCATCGCCCGTCACGTCCGTGACGGGCTCCCCGATCTCCAGCATTCGGCCGAAGATCAGGATCTCGATCATGTCGCCGAACCATGGACGGCCTCGCTCCCGCTCGCCGATCACGTGCGCGAACGCATCCTGGTGCGGCAGCCATCGCTCGGTCTCGATCCCGTAGAAGATGTCGTCCGTGATGTTGAATGCGAGGTAAAGGTGCTTCCCGTCATGTTTGACCCAGCCGTTGAAGTCGAGGTCCTGCCTCGAAGCGATGTCCTGCTTCATCGCCTCGACCCAGTCGGCGTCCCATCCGAACGGCGTGGCATCGTCGTATTCGCGCTCGCCGATCCGCCCGTCGAACTCGGGAGTCGCGCCCTTCCAGCAGACCATCCACCGCTCGAGACTCACGAGCGCTCTCTTCGCCGCTTGTCTGACTTCGTCGGATTCAAGCACGGTCTCCGGAGGAGCCACCCCGCATCCGGCCATGAACAGCGAGAGCAGGACTCCTGCGAGTGCGGCCCTACTCCTGCGTGGTGTCATCTCTTCAACCCTCGTGCCCATCATTCACATGTATCTGCCGCACGCAGTCCAACATGGGCGCCCGGCGGGCTCCCGTGTTCGCCACACAGGTTGAATCCGTGGCCTCGCTGTGCAAGACTTCCTGATCATTGCATCCGCCTTGCCGCAGATTGCCCAGGTGCCCCTCGGCCATCGACGTCGTTCGGCACTGTCGGCAATCTCGCCACGAACCACATCCCGTACGCACCTGCCGCCGCAATCACAACACGACCCGCCCACGGCAACCCGCCGGTCGCGATGGAAAGTCCGATCATCAGCGAACAGCACCCTATCGAGATCCACTTGGTCCTACGTTTGACACCCCTGTGGCGCTGCCAATCCCGCAAAGTGGGGCCGAAGAGCTTCGAGCGGAGCAATCGCCGATGCAGCGCGGGAGACGAGCGGACGAAAAAGTAGCTCGCCAGCAGCAGGAACGGCGTGGTGGGAATCCCCGGCAATACAACGCCCACCGAGCCAAGTCCCACGAAGAAGCCACCCAAGGCAAGGAAGAGCCAGCGCCGCAACCCTGCCACCTGCAACACGGGTGCATCGTCTTGAAGTGAGTGCTGGCTCGTGGCGCTTGTTGAGGCGGAGGACTGTGCAGGAGCAAGCGGCGCGTCTGCTGCTCGGGGATTCTGCACAGCGAAACCCAATGAATAGCATAGTGCGGCACCGCCGAAGGCGCGTCGCCGCGGCTGCGGACGTCGGTATGATAGCGATCACCATGCAGTCTGTCGTCGCGAGCGTCTCTGGCCAGCACAAGCGCTTGGGGGTGATCCCCGCGACCGTGGCAATTTGCGCCGGGCTGGTGTGCCCCGCGCACGCGTCCGCGCAAGCAGCCCGCGCCAGCGGGCCGAATGTGCTGTTCATCAGCGTTGACGACCTCAACGACTGGATCGGGCCGCTGGGAGGCCACCCGCAGTCGCTCACGCCCAACATGGACAGGCTTGCACAGCGCGGCGTCACGTTCACGCGCGCCTACTGTCAGGCGCCTTCGTGCAATCCATCCAGAACAAGCCTGATGACAGGACTCAGGCCATCCACATCTGGCGTGTACAACAACTCCGATGTGTGGCGCAAGGCATTGCCGGACGCGGTCACGCTGCCGCAGCACTTCATGCTGCACGGCTACGAAGTGCTGGGCGGCGGCAAGACCTTTCACGGACCGCAAAACGAGGCGGCATCGTGGGAGGCTTACTTCCAGTTCAAAGGCTTCCTGCACCCTCCGGGAAAGCCGGTGAACGGCATTCCCAAGACCGGCCACTTCGACTGGAGCGGGCTTGCGGCCGAAGCAGCTCGCACCGAGGACACGCGCTTGGCCGCTTGGGCGGAGCGCTATCTGAGCGAGGAGCATTCGCGGCCGTTCTTTCTGGCAGTCGGATTCTACCGGCCACACCTGCCTTGGTACGCCCCGCAGGAACACTTCGACCGCTTCCCCCCGTCGCGCATAGAGCTCCCGTCCACGCTACAGGGCGACATCGACGACGTACCCAAGTCGGCGTTGCGGAGCTTCCGCGACCACGACAACGTCACCAAGTACGGGCAGTGGCGCAAGGCCGTGGCGGGCTACCTCGCCTGCATCAACTACGCCGACGCCAATGTCGGGAGGGTGCTCGCGGCGCTGGACGGCGGCCCGCACGCCGACAACACGATCATCGTGCTGTGGAGTGACCACGGATGGCAGCTCGGGGAGAAACGCCAGTGGCGCAAGTTCACCCTGTGGGAGCGCTCGGCGCGGGTCGTGATGATGCTGGCCGGCCCCGGAGTGGGCGCGGTCGGTCGCAAGAGCGGACGGACCGTCGAGCTGCTAGACCTCTACCCGACATTGATCGACCTCTGCGGCTTGCCGGAACGTCCCGAACTCGATGGCCGCAGCTTGCGAGCGCTACTGGATGACCCCGACGCGAAATGGGACAAGCCCGCGATCACCAGCATCGGTCCCGACAGGGTCTCAGTGCGCACCGAGCGCTGGCGCTACTCCAAGCACCCGGACGGGGAGGAACTCTACGATCACGAGGCCGATCCGTACGAGTGGAAAAACCTTGCGCACAACCCCGAGCATGCGGAGGCGAAAGCATCGCTGGCCCGCCTGCTGCCCAAGAACCCTAGCCGCAAGCAGACGGTCCGGTTCCCCGAACTGCCCGAAGGGGAGCGTCGCTTGGTCGAAATACCCGAGGGACGGTTCCACAAATCCGATCCTTCCAACTACGTCCCGCTGAGGGAAACTTTGGACTAGCGCACTATAATCGGAGCAGCCTCAACGCAGGGCCGCTCCGGCGGTGTGGCGTTCAGGCCGCAGGAGGCCGCAATGACCGTTACCAGGAGAGAGGTGCTCGCGCTCGTAGCCGCGCTGCCAGCCTTTGCGAAGCTGGAGGTTCTCACTGCCGAGGTCACGACCATGTTCGACTCGCCCGGGCCCAAGCCGAACGGCCTGCAGGCCACGGACGACGGATTGTGGATCTTGGATCAGGGCGACAACCGCGCCTACTTAGTTGATTACAGCGACGGCAGGGTGCTTAGACAGCTTGAGACTGAGACCAAAGCCGGCAGCGGGATCACATTCGATGGCAGCGCGCTGTGGACCGCCTCGACCTACAGCCGCGAGATCTTGAAGATCGATCCGCAGACCGGACGGACGCTGGCGCGTTTCGACTCTCCGGGCTCGGGAGTGGTGGCTTGGACCCAATCCCGGCGCAGCCCTCTGGCACCGCCGCTCAAGCCGACGGGCACAGCGCGACAGGCACCAGTTCGGAGGAACGCGACCGGAGCCCACGGTATGGAATGGCGCGCCGGCAAGCTGTGGGTATCCGTACCACCCGCACAGATGATCTACAGGATCGATCCGGAGCGATTCCGGATCGAGAAGCAGTTCCCCACGGCCGGTGACCGACCGCATGGACTCGGCTGGGACGGCAAGTGGCTGTGGTGTGTCGAATCCAACCTCAACGCCGTCTACCGCTTCGACCCCGAAACGGGCGAGACCAGCGCCAAGATCCAGCTTCTGGACACCGACCCCCTGCCGCACGGGATGACGATTCGCGATGGCTGGATGTGGTATTGCGACGACGTTGGAATCGTCTGCCGCCTCCGCCTGAAAGCCTAGGCGACTTACAGGCCCTCTTCGTTGAGGCCAATCATCGAAAGTTCTCGGGCGGGATTGCCGCATGAACCAACTTCTCATCCAGAAGCTGCTCGACTCAGGGCTGTCTGAGGGAGCGGCTCACCTCACGGCCGACTCGTTCGAGATCCTGCTGATTGGGTGCATCGCCTGGCTCGGGCGCTTCATCTGCCTGAAGGTGATCGTGCGGGCGGTGCGCAAGGCCGCATCGAGAACCGAGTCCACTTGGGACGACCGGCTGGTCAAGCGCCGGGTCTTCTCACAGCTCTCGCACCTAGTCCCGGCCCTGATCATCTACGTCCTCGGGCCGCAAGTGCTGATCTCTGCCTCGCTCTCGCTCTGGGTCATGCGGGGCGCCGAGCTATACGCCTTGGCGGCGCTGCTGACAACCGCGAACCGTGTCTTGACGGTGGGGCGAGAGATCTACGAGGAGGAGTACGAGATCTCGCGCCGCTTCCCGATCCGGGTGTACGTGCAAGTGCTCAAGATCGTGCTAACCGTCGGCGCGATCATCCTCGGCGTCTCGATTGTCACCGGCAATTCCCCGTTGCTGCTGCTGAGCGGCCTTGGCGCCATGATGGCGGTCGTTTTGCTCGTATCGAAGGACAGCCTACAGGGGCTTGTTGCTGGCATCCAGCTAGTGAGCAATGACATGGTCCGGCCCGGAGACTGGGTGGAAGTCCCCCAGCACGGAGCTGACGGTGATGTCGTCGAGATCACTCTGCACACCGTGAAGGTGCAGAACTGGGACAAGACCATAGCCACGGTGCCGACCTATGCCTTGATCTCGGAGGGCTTCAAGAACTGGCGCGGCATGGCGGAGTCCGACGGGCGGCGGATCAAGCGCTCGATCTTTCTCGACGTGTCGAGCGTGCGATTCTGCCAGCCAGAGATGATCGAGCACTTCAAGAGCATTGAGATCTTGCGCGACTACGTCGAACGCAAGGAAGCGGAGCTCGCCGAGCACAATCGAGCCCACGGGATCAACGAAGCCGTCGAGGTCAACGGGCGCAGGATGACGAACGTGGGCGTCTTTCGAAACTATCTGGCGGCCTACCTGTCAGCTCATCCGATGGTGAACTCGAACATGACGCTGATCGTGCGTCAGCTGCAGCCTACGCCGCAGGGGCTGCCTCTGGAAGTCTATGCGTTTATCGCGGACAAGCGCTGGGCAGAGTACGAGGCAATCCAGTCCGACATCTTCGACCACATCTTCGCGGCACTGCCGCAATTCGGGCTGCGAGCTTTCCAAGAGCCCAGCGGCCAAGACGTCACGAAGGCCGCGGAGGCCGTAGCGGCGGGTTGAATTCCTGTCCCGCCCAGCTAGCGGAAGTCGGCCGGCATCACGGCCCGTTGCTCCCAATACTCGGGTGGATGGTTGTTGAATCTTGTGGGGCTGTACTCGCCCACGAGTTCAGACGCCACGCCGTCCTCCGGGATTGCGGACTCCTCACCCAGAGCCCAGAACACTGCATTGAGCAGCATCTTGCGGACTCCGGCCTCAAGCAGATCGGTTGACGTTCCCAGCGTGGTGGAAAACGCCCGGCCCTGCGGCCCGCCCGGAAGCTGATAGCTCTTGGTCCAGGCGACCGGCATCATGGGGTCGTTCTTGCCCTCGACCGGCTGGCCGTCGCTTGGCCTCATGCCGTAGAGCGCGTCCTCCTCGTCATACTCCCCGGCTCGAGCCATCACTCTGCCGTACACCAGCGGCATCGAATCGCCGGGCAGCGGCAGCCGGACCGTGTACACATCGGCCGCGCTCCAGACCGAATCCGGGTCGACGCCCCTCAGAATCGGGTGATCCGCCGCATCGGCGGCGATGATCCCCTTGGCAGATTCGTGCTTGTGCCTGCCATGGTGGGCCACCCAGCGCTCCCCGACCACGAGCCTGCCAAAGCCGTCGCGCCATTCCTGCATCGGGCCGGTGTAGCCATCTCCGTAGTGGTCAAACGGCCCCCAGGCCTCCGTCGCGATCTCTGGCAGGGGGACAGAGTCGGGGTCCTCCGCTCTGCGGGCGGCGCGCAGGTAGCCCAAGATCTGCTTGTGCAGCTCCGGCTGAGGCGCAAACGCATGCGTGGCCGTGCGCAACGCGACCACCGGCTTGCCAGCCATCAGGAAACGATCGATCGGCTCCATCTGCTCGGCGGGCAGGACGCGCCAGCGCGTCTGGATGAACATCAGGTCCGCGTCGTCCAAGTGCTCGGTGCCGGGGATGTTGGTGTTGACGTGAGGGTTGACGATGCCCGTCTCCGGATCCACCGCAAAGAGCACCGTGCAACGGAAGCCGTGGTGCTGCGACAGCATGCGCGCAAGTTGCGGAAGGCCTTCCTCTGACCGATACTCTTCGTCGCCGCCAACCAGCACAATGTGCCTGCCCTGACCGGCCCCTTCCCCGCCCTCATACTGCACGAGGTACGGAGGAGTCTCCTGCGGAGCGGACTCGCTCGACGCGGAGTCTCCGCCACCGCAAGCCCAGAGGACGGCGAAGCAAAGCGACGCGGGGATGCACTTGTGTCTCGACATGATCTAGCTTGTCAGTTTATCCCAAGAGCTGCCGCTGAACGCGGAGCCTAGCGCGTGAGCGGAAAGTACGGCCGGTAGCGTTCCGGCAACCGGATCATCTTGCCACACGAGTCCGTGACGACGTGGAGCGTTTCGCCACAGGCAAGCAACTCACCGTCACGCAGCATCTCGTAGGAGAAGCGCACGCTGCGCGACCGGCTCTCGGTCACCCAGCACACCAGGTCGACTTCATCGTCGAACCGCGCGGGGGCGCGGTACTGACAGCGCGCCTCGGTCACCGAGAGAAACGCGCCGTCCTGCCGCTCCATGTCGCGGTACTCGAACCCGGCGTGTCGGCAGTAGGCGACGCGCGCAACTTCCATCCAGACCAAGTAGTTGGCGTAGTACGCCACGCCCATCTGGTCTGTCTCGGCGTAGCGCACCCGAATCTTGGTGCGGGACTTGCCGCCCGTCATGAAGTCAGCTCTTCATCGACGCCAAGAACTCTGCATTGCTGCGCGTCTTGGAAATGCGGTCCAACAGCAGTTCCATGCATTCAACAGTGCCGAGGTTGCTTGTGACCTTGCGCAGAACCCAGACCCGTCTCAGCGTCTCTTCGTCCAGCAGGAGCTCTTCCTTGCGGGTCCCGCTGCTGTGTATGTCGATGGCGGGGAAGGTGCGCTTGTCGACCAGTTTCCGATCCAAGTGCAGCTCCATGTTGCCCGTGCCCTTGAATTCCTCGAAGATGACCTCGTCCATGCGGCTGCCGGTATCCACCAGCGCCGTTGCGACGATCGTGAGCGAGCCGCCCTCTTCGATGTTGCGGGCCGCGCCGAAGAAGCGCTTCGGCCTCTGCAGCGCATTGGCGTCGACACCGCCGGTGAGAACCTTGCCGGACGAAGGCACGACAGTGTTGTATGCCCGCGCCAGACGCGTGATGGAGTCCAGCAGAACAACCACGTCACGCTTGTGCTCGACCAGCCGCTTGGCCTTTTCGATCGCCATCTCGGCCACTTGCACGTGGCGGGTCTGGGGCTCGTCGAAGGTGGAACTGATGACTTCTCCCCTGACCGAGCGCTGCATGTCGGTGACTTCTTCCGGCCGCTCGTCGATCAAGAGCACGATCAAGGTGACGTCCGGATGGTTCGTGGTGATGGAGTTGGCGATCGACTGCAGCAGCATGGTCTTGCCCGTGCGCGGCGGTGCCACGATCAAGCCGCGCTGCCCCTTGCCCAGGGGAGTGATCAGGTCCATCACGCGCCCGCTGTGGTTTTCTTTGACGGTCTCGAGGCGCAACTGCTCCTGCGGGTAGAACGGCGTGAGGCTGTCGAAGTCGATCCGTTCCCTCGCCTCGTCGGGATCGGCGTGGTTGAGCGCTGCAACGTTTGTGAGCGAGAAGTAGTTCTCGCGGTCGCGCGGCATGCGGGCTTCGCCCTCGACCGTATCCCCGTTCCGAATCGCGTAGTCATATACCAGTTGCGGGGATACAAACACGTCGTCACGCCCCGGCAGGTAGTTGTAGATCCGGGAGCGAAGGAAGCCGAAGCCCTCGGGCAGAATCTCCAGCACGCCCTCGACCCCGAGCATGCCATCCTCATCGACCTGTGACTGCAGGATCCTGAAGATCAGGTCCTGCTTGCGAAGCCCGCTGACATCCTCGATATCGAGATCGAGAGCCATCTGAGTGAGGGACTTGATGTCCTTCTGGTGCAGTTCGCCTATCGTCATGGAGGGAGAATGCAGCCTTGCTGCAGGCGCACTCTGGGACTGCTCCGCGAGACGAAACGTCCCTAGCAGGCACCAGCCTGCCGAGCTCTCTCAGCATACCGTAGCGGGGTTTGCCTCAGCAAGACTAACCGCTCCGGCGGGTGTACGTCAAAAATCTGAGATCGGCTCAGGTTTCGGTGGATCGATGGGCCC
>JAPPMG010000103.1 GCA_028819215.1 Bryobacterales bacterium | reverse complement strand
GCATCGTAGCAGATTACAACATTAATTGATCAAGTTGTTTTGGCAAGCGTCCTTAGTCGATGACGGGGTGGTGATTCCGGCAGCCGGGAGATGGGCGGACATGGAACTTCCCAGCGGGGAGGTCGATTCGCAGCGGACAGTGTCCAAGCACCTTCAGGAGCTAAGGGAAGATTGAACATGGAAGTTGCTTTCTGCGACTCCTCGGCTCTGGTCAAGCTTGTAGTGAACGAGCCCGAATCTGCAGCCCTCCGGCACAACCTGGGGACTTACTCGCACGTGATGGCAAGCGAGCTGGCGGCGGTGGAGGTTCCAAGGTCGATTCGACGCCACGACCGAAGCAGGGTTGCCTATGCGCGCCGACTAATCCGCAACCTCGAGGCCGTTACTCTTGATCGGAGCGTCATAGAAAGGGCGGCAGCGCTAGGCCCTTCAGAATTGCGCGGCCTCGGCGCCATACAAGTTGCGTGCGCACTTCGGCTCGTTCAATTTGATCCAGTCTCCATTGCATATGACAGTCAACTCGTTCAGGCCGCCTCGGCGGCTGGCCTGCGCACGTTGTCTCCTGCATGATTCTTCTCCTTAGTCGCTCGCAGCCATCGGGTACGACTGGTGCCCCGAGCACATGCAGTTCCCCGCACAAGCCGGGCAGCAGGGCTGCGCCTACAATGGGCTCCTATGGATCACATCGGGCTCAAGCGCATGCACCACGTCTCCTTCGCAGTCGCGGACCTGGCGGCATCCAAGCGCTTTTTCTGCGATGTCCTCGGGCTGCCAGAGGACGAACGGGCGAACTTTGATTTCCCCGGGGCTTGGCTAGCCGTGGGGGATCGCCAAATTCACCTGATCGAACAGACCGGGGCCGGCCGCGAAGTGCGCGGCCGCATCAGCCGCTCGGATCATCTCGCCATGGAGGTGGAGGACCTGAACGTGGTCAAGGCCCGCCTGAACGATTGCGGGATTGAGTTCGCAGAGGGCGGCAACGAACGGCTCGGAATGAGTCAGGCGTTCTGTAGCGACCCCGACGGGCACACCATCGAGTTCGTGCAGTATCACTGAGCCTCCCGTGCGCCAGCAAGCTGAGGCGCCGGGCGACGCACGTCACCTCGCGGGCAGGCTGGTGAAGAAACCGCTTCCGGCCGAGCGCGGTCTGACTATGATGAACACAGTCTCAGGAAGCCACCCATGAAACACCTACTCGCCTGCTCTGCCCTGCTCGTTTCGCTAGCCCTGCCTGCGTTCCCACAGTCTGCGGAGTTCGGCATCTCGGCCGGCTACGGCTCGATCGGCGGGAGCGAGATTAGCGTCAGCGAGATCCCAGGCACCGGCAGCAGCGCCAGCTACGCGATCAGAAATGGGGTGCGCGTCGGGGGCCGCATGGGCTTCAATTCGCGGCGCTTCTTCGGGCACGAGGCCTCCTACGCCTATCAGCACTCCGGCCTGGATCTCCGGAGTAGTGGCCCAGAGGGCACGGAAGACGCCGATCTCGGGGCAGTTAGATCCCACCACTTCTACTACAACGCCCTACTGCACGCGGCACCGACAGGCTTTCCGCTGCGTCCGTTCGTGACGGGCGGCGGCGGCTTCTCGTCCTTCTTCTTGCCGGGAATTCCGTCGTTCTCGGGCTACGGCAGCACGAAGTTCGGCTACAACTACGGCGGCGGCATCAAGCTGAACTTCTTCCAGTACGGGATTCGGTTCGACGTGCGCAACCACGTCACGGGAAAGCCGTTCGGCAACTACCTGCCCAACGTGCAGGGAAATCTGAACAACACTGAGTTCTCGGTCACCTTCTACGTGATGGTCGGCTAAGCGCGGGCGGGAAATCCAGCCCAGCGGCGGCGCCAAGGGCGTGAGCCCTGCTTGAGGGGCGGTCCCGGGCCGACCGGTGCCGTTGGCCCAGCCAGTTGGCGGGCAGCTGCGGGTCTAGAAGCTCGTGACAGCTTCGGTTTCGTCGGTGAGGCAGTGGAAGACGGTGTGGAGCTTCGTGATCTGGAGCAAGTCCTGTACCTTGGCCTGCACGTTGAGCAGCTTGATCTCGCAGCCCTGGTTGCGGGACGTGGTGTAGGCCGAGACCAGCTCGCCAAGGCCGGAACTGTCGATATAGGTGACGCCGGCCAGATTGAGCACGATCTTGGTCGCGCCCCCGTCGAGCAGTCCCCGCACGGTGTCGCGGACATGGCCGGACTCCTCTCCGAGAGTGATGCGACCGGTCATGTCAACGATCGTCACTCCGCTGTACTCACGAACCTCTGTGGATAAACTCATCGATCTTCCTCCTGAGTTAGATCATGATGCGCCCTTGGCGCAGTACTTCACCAGACGAACCCGCGTGCCCGTGCCAGCGCACCGGCCGACCTCGACTTCGTCAAAAAAAGCCTTCATCATCAACAGCCCGCGCCCTGAGGCGCGCAGCAAGTTGTCGCCCTCGCACGGATCGGCGACGTCCTCGGGCTCGAAGCCCGCGCCTTGGTCGGTCACGGTCACCTCGAACGCTGCCTCGTCGACCGCCGCATCGAACGAGACTCGCTTGGCCAGATTGAAGGCGTTGCCGTGCTTGACGGCATTGGCCACCGTCTCGCGCACTCCCATGCCGATCTGATGCACTTGGTCCTCGTTGAAACCGTTCAATTCCGCGAGTCGCTGGACGATTAGCTCCGCCGCGTCGATGCTGTCCACGGTGCTCTCGAGCGAAAGCCGCAGTTTTCTGCAATCTGTCATGCGACGGCCTCTAGGGGAGCGGCCCGGCGCTGGGCATCGTGCAAAAGGCGAATTCGCATTAGTCGCACACTGCGCGACCCAAAGTCAAGCGCTGACGACGGCCCGGCGCAGGGGACCCGGCGCTATGAAGGGCTCACCGTCACTGAGGATAGCCGAAATGAGATTCAGAAACGGCATCGCTGCCAGCGTCGCGGTGCTGAAGCTGGCTTGGTCGGCCCCTCCAGAGCCAGCCACAATGGACCACGGGGCCGGCACGATGCACCGAGTCAGCGAGGCGCTCGGCGCCATCGTCCCGGAAGACTACGTGATCGACAAGCTGCCTGGCGACATGGTCTTCACAGAGGAGCAGGTGTGGATCAAGGGGAACACTCCGCAGCTCCTGTTCAGCGACATTCCGCCCAACGTGATCTACCGCTGGGCGGAAGGCGACGCGGCGGACCCGGTGTTCTATGACCAGACGTACCGGGGGGAACCCCTCGAGGCCTTCCTAGGCTCGCACGGCCTGATCCTCGATGCAGAGGGCCGCCTACGACCGCGCGGACGAGTTTGTACCGGATCAAGCTGTTGGCGAAGGGCCCGATGCCCGCCGACATGGCCAGGTGACCCGCTCGCCTGGGCATTGGCCCCCAAGCGCCGAGGACGGCCCGTTTTGGGAGATCTGCCGCTATGATGGGTTCACCGTCAGTGAGGAAAACTGAAATGAGATTCCAAAGCTTGATCGTTGCCAGTGTCGTTGTAATGGGCCTAGCCTGCGCCGCCCCGCCCGAACCGGCCGAGCCGGACCACGGTGCCGGCGCGGTGCACAAGGTCAGCGAGGCACTCGACACCATCGTCCCGGCCGATTACGTGATCGAGAAGCTAGCCGGTGAGATGGGCTTTACCGAGGGGCCGGTCTGGATTAAGGGCGACAGCCCGCACCTCCTCTTCAGCGACATCCCGGCGAATGCAATCTACCGCTGGGCGGAGGGCGACACGTCGGCCTCGGTGTTCTACGACCAGATGTACAAGGGCGAGCCGCGGGACGCCTCGCTGGGATCGAACGGCCTGATCCTAGACGCGCAAGGCCGCCTGCTGGCGTGCGAGCATGGCAACCGGCGCATCTCGCGCATGGAAGACGGGGAGTGGGTCTCGGTCGTGGACAACTTCGAGGGCAAGAAGCTAAACAGCCCCAACGACGCCGCCTGGCACGCCAACGGCTGGCTGTACTTCACCGATCCGCCCTACGGGTTGCCCGATCTGGAGGAAGACCCGGCCCGGGAGTTGGATTTCAACGGCATCTACCGCCTGAACTACGAATCCGGCGAATTGCAGCTGCTTGTCCGCGATCAGACGAGGCCCAACGGGATCGGCTTCTCCCCGGACGGCAAGACCGCCTACGTGGCCAATTCCGACAGCTCCATGAAAGTGTGGATGGCCTACGACGTCAACGATGACGGGATGTTCGAGAACGGCCGGGTCTTCTACGACGCCA
Organism: Bryobacterales bacterium; assembly: GCA_028819215.1. GTDB lineage: Bacteria > Acidobacteriota > Terriglobia > Bryobacterales > UBA6623 > VXMF01. The sequence goes on along the minus strand of JAPPMG010000103.1, from coordinate 53,348 downwards.
CCAGCGAGACGGATCCGGGCGCTCCTGACGGGCTCAAGCTCGACGTGAACGGCAACATCTACGCCACCGGGCCTGGCGGGGTCTGGATCTTCACGCCGAATGGCGAACCCCTGGGCGTGATCAAGCCAGACGAAGTGCCTGCCAACGTCGCATGGGGCGATGACGGCAGTTCGCTGTACATGACCGCGCGGACAGGCTTGTACCGGATCAAGCTGCTGTCGAAAGGCCCGATGCCCGCCGACATGGCCAACTGACACGCTCGCCTGAGCACTGGCGGTCAGGCGCGCGTTGCGGGCGGGGGCAGGCGCCTGTTACCTTGGGCGCGATGTCTGTCGCTCGTACTTTCCTTCCTCCGCTCGCAGCCTGTGCGCTGGCACTGGCCGGCTGCAGCGCTGGCTCGACGGCCTTCGAGAGCCGCTTCGATCCTGCAGTCGAACGCCCGTGGATCGGCCCTGATTACTGGTCCAACCCGCTACAAGACTGGCGCTTGCGAGAGGGGCGTCTGGAGAACTTCCGGGCGGGCGGGGACCGCAACGTGTTCCTGCTGACGCGCGAGATTGACGCGTCCAGCGGCACCCTTTCGACGAACGTCCGCATGGGGCGGATCGAACCCACCGGCGAGCCTCTCGAGAACGGCTGGGCCGGCTTCCGGGTGGGAATCCGCGGATCGTTCAGCGACTATCGAGACAGCGCAGTCCGCGGCATCGGCCTGCACTGTGGGGTAGCCTCTGACGGGCGCCTGTTCATCGGATCTCCCGATGAGTCGTCTCCCGTAGCGGACGGCGCATTCGACTCCGAAGCCAGCTTGTCGCTCAACGCCGAACCGTCCGGAGACTTGGCGCGCCTGACATTGCGCCTCGAGACGGCTTCCGGCGCGCAGGAAGTCTCCCGCGAGGTCGATTCGGGCTGGCTGACCGGCGGCCTGGCGCTGGTCTCCAGCAGCGGTCCGATTCCGGACTCGCCGCCGGCGGAGGAGGAAATCCGAGAGACCGGCTGGGCTCTCAAGCCAGGCACTCGGGCGGGCGGCACGCTGCGCCTGTGGTTCGACGATTGGGAGGTATCCGGCAGCCGGGTCACCGCCCATCCGGAGCGGAAGCTGGGCCCGATCATGTTCGCGATGCACACGCTCAGCAAGGGCGTGCTGAAGCTGAACGCCGTCCTCGCACCGGTCGATGCCGAGAGCAGCGAAGCGGCTTTGGAGATCCAAGACGGCGGCTGGAAGGAGATTGTCCGCACGGCCGTCGATCCGGAGGCTCGCACGGCCACGTTCCGCGTGCCGGACTGGGACGACACCGCAGACACTCCGTACCGGGTCGTGTTCGCTGGCGACACCTGGGAAGGCACGGTGCGCAAGGATCCCGTGGACAAGGACGAGCTCGTCGTGGCGGCATTCACCGGCAACAACGACCTCGGTTTCCCACACGCGGACATCGTGCGGAACATGCGGCACCATCGGCCCGACCTGATGGCCTTTACGGGCGACAACGTCTACGAACGCGTCGGCGAGTACGGCATCGTGCGCGAGCCGACCGACATGGCGATCCTCGACTACCTGCGCAAGTGGTACATCTTCGGATGGGAATACGGCGAATTGCTGCGGGACACCCCGACGGTGGCCCTGCCGGACGACCATGACGTCTACCAAGGCAACATCTGGGGCGCTGGCGGACGCAAGGCCCACGGCTACGGCAAGCCCGGCCAAGACCAAGGAGGCTACGTGATGGACTCCCGGTTTGTCCACGTGGTCCAAACGACGCAGACGGCGAACATGCCCGATCCGTTCGATCCGACTCCGGTCGAGCAAGGCATCGCGGTCTATTACACAGACCTGCTTTACGGCGGCGTCAGTTTCGCAATCATCGAGGATCGCAAGTGGAAGGACTCGGCCACGGCGCTGATCGGGCCGGGCATCATCAACGGCTGGGCGCAAGACCCCAACTACGACGCTCGCAAGAGCTCGGACAACCCCGAGTTTCCGCTGCTCGGCGAGCGGCAGGAGAGCTTCCTAGATGCTTGGGCGCAGGACTGGGAGGGCGCGTGGATGAAGGCGGCCATCTCGCAGACGATCTTCGCCAACGTGTGCACGCTGCCCAAGGGCACGACGACCGACGCGGTGACCGGCAGCCTGCGCGTCAACGCGCCAGGCGAGTACGCGCCGGGTGAAGAGCCGGTTCAGGACCACGATTCCAACGGCTGGCCGCAATCGGGCCGGAACCGCGCCGTGCAGCTCTTGCGCAAGGCCGTGGCGGTCCACATCGCGGGCGACCAGCACCTCGGCAGCACCATCCAGTACGGAGTGGAAGACTGGAACGACAGCAGCTGGGCGATCTGCGTGCCGTCGGTGGCCAACATCTTTCCGCGCCGCTGGTTCCCAACCGAAGAGGGGCGCAACCGCAAGGAGGGTGCCCCCCGGAACACCGGCGAATTCCACGACGGCTTCGGCAACAAGGTTACGATCCACGCGGTCTCCAACCCGCACACGAACGGCATCGAGCCAACCGCCCTGAACCACCGGGCACCTGGCTACGGGATCATCAAGTTCGATCGCAGCGAGAGGAGCATCGAATTCGCCAACTGGCCCCGCTGGGTGGATGCGTCCGAGGACGGAGCCAAGCCCTATCCGGGCTGGCCGATTCAGATCCAGCAGACTCAGAGCGGCTTGCCGACGGGCTACTCCCTGCCCGCGATCGACGCCCAAGGGGCCGTCGATCCCGTTGTGCAGGTGATCAGCGAGTCCAGCGGGGAGATCGTTTACACCCTGCGTATTCAGGGCAGCGAATTCACCCCGACGGTACGCCAGCCGGGCACCTACACGGTCCGCGTGATTCACCCGGAATCGGGCGAGGCGTCCGAATCCAAGGGATTGCAGGCCCAGGCGCGATAAGGTGCCTGCCTACTTGGCCCGCAGGCGCTGCCTGAGGCCCTTCAAGCGGCTGCCCAGCTCCTTCTGCGCAACGGCAAAGCCCTCCGCGGTGACGTTACCGCCTGAGCAATAGTCCAGCACGACCGCTTCGGCGGCGCAGAACTCCTTGCAGACATCAGCCACTTGTCCGGCAATCTCGCCGGGAATATTGGTCACGCCGTTCTGGTCAGCATGGATCAGATCTCCGGGGTAGACGGCCAGCCCGCCCACATGCACTGGGACGTTGAACTCCAGCAACTGCGGATATCCGTGCGAACTGATGACACCATCCGAGAACGACGGCAAACCCACCGCGCGCACTTGGTCCAGATCGCGAGCGGCACCGCTGGTGATCAGTCCGACGACTCCGAACGACTTGTAGGTCGCCGCCATTACTTCGCCGAACGTGGCAGACTTGGTCGGCGAGTCTAGGTCCTGGATCACCACCAGCGGCGGGCCAGGAACCTCTCCGAACCGGGCTACTTGGTCGGCCAGGCTGCCGTACGCGCCACCCGCCCACGGCTTGACGGCGGAGCGGAACGTGGCCGTGGAGGCATACCCGCAGACCGGCCCCATCTCGGGAAAACAGGACTTGATGCGGTCGTCCATATATCCATCCGTCTGGGGGCGGATGCCGAATAGCTCGATCACGTTGCAGACGGTAGGGGTGTCGTACTGGCAGAGCTTGCTCAGCACTTCACCCGAGAGCAGGGGTGCAGACATAACGTCCATGGTATTGCACGCGTCGCGGGCGGCTAGACTAGGCCACAGGTGGCATTGGATCGGCCAACGTATAGCTCCGATTGAAGCGGCAGGCGAATTCGGCTTAGGCATCCAAGGAGGCGTTGGCGGGACACAGCAATGCCCTGACCGCAGCGGCTGTCTTGCTTCCATGCGCGAATAGACTACCTTTAGTTGAACTTCGGGAGATTCGCAGATGCCAGAGGTGATCAATGCGAAACAGCTTCGCGAGCAGTTCCAAGAAGTCGTCGATAGAGTCCGACGCGGTGGTCGGTTCACCGTCCTGTACCGGAACCGTCCGGCATTCGACATCGTGCCGGTTGGCAAACCCCCACTGGACAGTGTGCCGGTAGAATCGGACCCGCCGTACCGGGCGACGCCTGTTGGAGCATCCGACTCAGGAGATGCAGCGACACAGAATGACGAAGTCCTATACGAGTGAGATCGATCTCTGTGGATACGGCTGCGTAGGTCGTAGCAACCGATGCTTCCGATTCGCCGGGTTCAGCTGTGTGCAAGGCTCGGGATCAGTGGCTCTCGGACAGAGGTGCTGACATGAGGCCCGAAGCAGTTTGGGCAGCCACCCCGAAACGTCTCGAACATCCAGCATCCGAGGGACTTCTTCGAGCACGAGATGGGCAGCGTTCGTGCAAGAGCGCGCTAGAAATGGACCGGCTGAGTGAAGGCCCCGTTGCCGGCCGAGTCCCAAGCCGCGAAGCGCACCCACTTCTTGCCGCTGGCGTTGAACTCTAGCCGGAACTGCTTGCTGCCGAACGCTTCCAAGTCAGTGGTCGGCTGGACGCGGCGACCGATCTTGTCGCTGTCGCCCCATACGATCTCCACGAACTCGAGCGGAAACGTCCACTCCACCTGTGCCACGACAACCTTGCGCTCCTCGTGGCCCTCGATTTCGAAGGCTGGAATTAGCACCTCGCCGGTGGACACGAAGAAGTCGCCGCGCCGCATAGCCTCGGTCACTGGACTCCAGTCATCGTCGAAGGCGGGCAGGCTGTCAAGGCGGATATAGTTCACCGAAAGTTGCGGATAGATCTCGTCGGACGGGAACTTGGTATAGGTGTCGCCTTCTGCGATCAGGTACTTCGGGCCGGCCCAGTTGTTCATGTCGTCGAGTGTGCCGAAGCAGCGCTGCTGGCAGATCCGGGCCTCGGACAGATCGGCAGGCAGCGTCTGGAAGGCGCCGCCCAAGTAGCGGTCGCTAAGAAAGTGCGGCTCCTCGCGGACGGTGTCGGGATAGAAGGTCGAACCCTTGGTGCGCGGATGGGCCTGCCACATCAAGGCACGCTCAGACTGCATCAGCGACAGCATCTCTTCCGCCGAGCCAACGCGGTAGACCGTGCCGTAGCGGTCATGGCTGGCCCGATACGGTGCATCGGCGGCCCGGACTTTGGACCAGTAGACGGGCTTGGGAAACACGAGAGTATAGTGCCCGCCGAGGTGAGCGTTAGGCTCTTCACCCGGCATCAGCAGGAAGTCGGAGTCTGAATGGCGGCGGCACGCTTCGAAGTATTCGTGCTGCTCGCGAAAGCGGATCTCGCCCGGATCATCTGGATGCCCATCGCCGTGAAAGTCCGACATCATCGCGATGTTGATGCCAAGGCCCCGGAACGCCGAGATCCACGGGGGCCGCAAATCTAGGGAGCCAGCATCGACGAGCTGCTCGGCAAAGTGCGTGTGGAAGTGGCTGACCGCGACTTGGTAGCCGTCTAGCGGCTTGTACGTATCGCCGTGGGTGTAGGCCAGCACTTCCTGTAGAGTGGCTTCGGCGTTTCCGGCACCGAGGTGGTAGTAGACCGCCATGCGCTGCATGGTTCCGGCGGGCGCGTTGTACAGCGCGAAGTTGCCCTCGGCGAAGCGCCGCGACTGGCGGACGCGCTTGTTCCAGATATCTTCGGACGCGCCCCAGGGTCGGTACATCTCTTCGCGCTCTCCTTGGCGGACACCAACGTCGAAGCGGCCATCGGGTAGCTGGCGAAACCAGACATAGCCGAGATTCATCTCGATCTCGCGGGCAAAGAAGAACTTGTGGGAGGGCGGGAATACCGCCAGAGTGCCACGGTTCTGCTCTAGGAGGAGGACGCGGTTCCTTGCCCGCAGCGGCACCGGGCCGTCGTTCGCGCCGCCGCCGAAGCGATAGTGTTGCCAGTCGCGGGTGACATCACGCCAGCGCAGGCGCTGATAGTCGTCAGTCCGCAGCCCGCTCAATCCGGCCCGATAGACATAGGCCACTGACGGCTTGGCCGTAGCCGCGATTGCTTCTTGGCGCACTAGGCTGGAGCCTCGGTAGACCGTGAATCGCAGGCTGCCCTCGAACGAACCCAATTGCAGGCCGTCGAAGCTGACCTCCAGCCGAATACCATCGCGCCTGATTCGGCAGGAGCTGACTTCATAGCGCACGTTGGAGCGCGTGACCTCGCTGGGATCGCGCGGAAGCCCGGGGTTGACTCCTGCCAGGCCGGGCACGTTCAGGGGAGCGTCCCAAAACACCTTCCACTTCTCGCTCTCGACGATGTCCGGCGTGGCTTCGCGACCCAGATCCGCCATCGGGTTGAGCTGCTGCTGGGAGATGCGCCTTTGCCCCTCGGCAACATAGAACTCTGGCCGCGCATCCCGCGCTAGCGGAGCCCAGTGTCCGGCGCGGGACAGGGCAGCTAACTGCCGGACGACGGGCTGGCCCTCGTCGACGCCGAACGTCGCCCGGAGCCGGTTTGCTTCGGCACCGGACCACTCGACGAACAGGTCTCCGTCCAGCATTTCTGCGCGGAGTCCTTCGGTGGGCTCGTAGTCGGTCAGGTCGCAGTGCAGCGGCGCTGCCGAAAGCACCGCCGATGCCAACAGTAGGGAGACTCCCGCGGCCCCCAGAAGACGGTAGAGATCAATTGGATGCTCAACGCGATGATGCCCAGCAGCCGATCGTTTCATGCCACATAGTATGACTGAGGCATCGTGAGCTTGGTCTGATCTCGGAGTCATCATGGCCGCTTTGGAAGGTGAAAGATCAAGGATCGGCATATCAGCGACTCCGGTCCGGAACCGCGAATCCTCCGCTATCAGCCCTAGGCCGAGGATCGCGGGGACGGCACGAGGACACAGCGCTTGCCCGTCGACCTATTTATGGGCTATATTTAGACCCAACGAGGCAATAGCCCATGAAACTCTCCAGTCGAATCAAGCCAATCAGCTACCTCAAAGCCCATGCCGCCGAGATCGTACGCGAGCTAACGCAAATGCAGGAACCGATGATCATCACCCAAAACGGCGAAGCCAAGGTCGTCATCCAAGATATAGACAGCTATGAGCAGACACAGGAAGCCCTTGCGCTGCTCAAGATCCTCGCCCTTGGCGACGGACAGATCGAGGCCTCTCGGCTGCGACCGGCCACCGATGTCATTGCGGAGATTCGCAAGCGGAACCATAGTCGCTGATGCCGTTTCTTGTCCAACTGACTGATGACGCAGCAAGCGACTTGGAGGAGCTCTGCAACTACATCGTTCATCACGAGTCGCCGCATGGCGCGGATCTTGTACTCGATCAAATCGAAAGAGCCATTCGGACCCTGACGGAGTTCCCGCAGCGCGGGGCCTACCCGAAGGAACTGCTTAGGTTTGGGATTCGAGAATTCCGCGAGATTCTCTTCAAGCCCTACCGCATCATCTACCGCGTGAAAGGAAACGAAGTCTATGTGCTCGTGATTGCTGACGGCAGGCGTGACATGCAGACCTTGTTGCAGCGTCGGCTGCTAGAGGCAGATGCACCCCACCATCGATATGTCAACCAAGGAGCAGGAGCGGCTCTCGACACCGTTGGATGATGTCCCGATAGCGAGTTCTTCAAGTCCTGGGGCGAGTACGAAATCATGCACGAAGCAACAATCCGACTCCACATCGAATCACTGGAGACCGGCAGTTTTCTTGCCACAAGCGTCGATCTGCCCGGCTTGGTAGCGGAAGGGCGCAGCATCGCCGAGGCTACTGAAATTGCCCAAGGCCTTGCCCGCAAGATTGCCGAATCTTGCATCGAGCATGGTGACCCGCCCCCCCCCGCGCTGGCTGAGCCGGGCAAGCATGAGGCGCGGCTGGACCTCTTGGCACCCGTCAGCGTGCCGTAGTGGGACGGCTAGCTGGATTCAAGTATCGGGACGTTGCGCGCCGACTGAGTCAACTGGGCTATTGCGCCTGCATTGACCAACACGATACGCCCGAGAGCGCGGGCCGGTGCTTGATCAGATCGAAAGGGCCTTCGCATCGTTCACCGCGTGATCTAGGGCAGGCTGCCGTACCTTCGCACCCCGACACTGGGCATGTTGACGCCGATACCTCCGCTTACGTGAACAGCTAGCCACGTGTCGTGTTGGAGCGTCGCCGTTCTCCGAACAATCACTACCCTCACCTCACCGCCTGCACCTTCAATCGCAGGCCCTCGCGTTCTTGCAGGCAGCTGATGATCTCGAAGAGATTGCGAGCTTGCGGATTACCGTAGGGGCCGAGCATCCGCATCAAGCTCTTCGGCGACTTATCAGTCAATCCGCCAAGCTCCCGAAATCCGATGGTGGCGTTGACATAGTCCCGCAGCACCGATTTACCGGTCTCCACATCGCCGGCAAGAAGGCACTCCACACCCTCTAGCAGCAGTGCCTCACGAAAATCGGGATCGCGCTCAATCCGCGCCCGGACAGTCGCCTTGAAGTCGCGTGTCAATGCCATGGTCGTGTACCCTCCTGTCGCCTACGCCGCCGGTACTCCTTCCAGAGGTGCTTGGCGGTCTCGATATCTCCTTGCTGGCGTGCCTTCGTGCCACCTCCAAGGAGAACAATCAAAGCCTCACCGTCCCGGCCGAAGTAGATCCGATAGCCGGGGCCGAAGCCAATGCGATACTCGAAGACACTCGCACCTACGATTCTTGCGTTGGAGAGATTTCCCCGCTCCATGCGGGACAGCGCCGTTGACACTTTGGCAGCTGCCGTTGCGTCGAGGCGATCGAACCATCTCGCGAACGGGCTTAGGCCCCGGGCATCAACGTATTCCCCGATCTCGAACATCGGCCAATAGTAACTGGTATGTTACCAAATATTCGATGTTCGGCCCAAGCTCCCGCGCTGGCCGTGTGGGCAGTTCCGGTTCTCTCAGATCAGCTGCTCGCCCCAGGGTCCGGTGACCGCGAATGTGATCCCGGGCGTCTGCACGTTGACAAAGAGCCAGTTTCCGTCAGGGCTGAAGGTGGCCCCGGCGAATTCCCGGTCGAGGAAGTCTCCCTCCAGCCCGTTGCGCTCGCCCGCAAGGATCACATTGTTCTTGGCGAACGTAAAGATCTCGCCGTCGGCGGTTAGGCCCCTGATGTGATCCTCCCCGCCCCCGTCCTCGCACAGAACTAGGCCTCCACGGGGGCTCACGCAGATGTTGTCCGGCATGTCGAGCACCTCGGCGTCCGGAGATTCATACAGGAGACGGATCCTAGACTCGCCCGGATCGTATTCCCAGACTTGGCCAGCCTCGGCATCGCCGCCGTTGGTCGAAACCACGTAGATGCGGCCGTTGCCGCTCCAAGTGCCTTCGAGACGAGCGAAGGTGGCCGCCCCGTTCCGAATGCCTTGGGAATAGACGCTGCTGTCGTCGATCGGTTCCGGATCCGGGTCCTCGATCGGCACCCAGTTGACCGGCTCCCACTGCCCGGCTCGCTGGCCAGTCCTAGTGTCCGCTCCCGGTCGATTCGACAGCGCCAGCATCTCCAGCCGCCCGCCCGCAGCGAGTCGGCCGGTCTGGTTCGGGAGGAACCGGTATAGGCCGGCAGTGGCCCTGTCTTCCGTCTCGTACACGATCCCGGATTCCGGGTCGACCGAGACAGCCTCGTGCACGAAGCGTCCCATGGCCCGGTAAGGCTCCGCCCGGGCTGTCCCGTCGACCGGAACCTCGAAGATGTAGCCGTGCGGCAGCGTGTAGCCGTTCTCGTCCCCCGGGCCTTCCACGGTCTCTTCGCACGACAGCCAAGTGCCCCAAGGAGTGGGGCCACCGGCACAGTTCACGGCCGTGCCAGCGAGACTCGGCCAGGCCGCAACGACAGTGCCCGACGATGTGTCGAACTCGATCGTTGTTGTGCCGCCGCCTGCTCGGCCGTCGTACACAGGGTCGCCCGAAAAGGCCACGCCGGCCCGGAGCTCGTGGTTTCGCACGAGGCGGACCCGGCCGCCCTCGGCCTCGAAGGCCGCCATCCCGTCGTGGGCGCCCGGCGTCGGGGACCCGTCATCCAGTCGATCGCCCTTCCAGCCGAACGAGAGATATCGAAAACCCGGCGGGAGGTGCAGCAGCGGAAGCCCCGTGGTCTCGTCGCGAACCGGCTGGAGCGGGCCATAGCCGACGCGATTCTGTTCGCTCGAGGAGCGCGTCGCTCCCGTTTCGCTTTGGTCTGCGCTCCTGCATGCAAGGGCTTGGAACGAGGCCGCAGCGACCGCACCCCCGCTGACCGTGAGAAACCTGCGCCGGTACAACTGATTAGCTGTCATCCCACTAGTTTACGGCGTAATCCTGCACATCCAGGTCCGTTTTTGATCTGCCGGCACTTGTGTGCTGGGCCGGGCGGGTGTGTTGCTGCGGCGCAAGGTCGTGAGATGGCTGCCAAGCTGCGGCCAGCGAGTCACCGTGGACTGAGTAAGTTCTCGTACCAGACCACGTTCTTGGAGTTCTGGCCGGCCACCAGCACGTCGAGATCCCCATCCACATCCATATCGACTAGCCTGATGTCATACGCGGCCTGATCGCTGTGGATGACGTGCTTGGTAAACCCACCCGTACCGTCATTTTCGTACCAAGCGACCACGTAGCTGTCCTTGCCGCAGGTAACGCCGTCAACGTCTCCATCACCGTCTATGTCACCGATCGCGAGGTCATGCGGGCCCACGATTTCGGGGTCAATCTCATGTAGCGCAAAATCCGGGCCCTCGAACCACAACACTCCCTTACCATGGCCGCGGGTGGCAAAGATGTCCGTCACGCCATCGCCGTTGAGGTCGGCAGGTAACGCGTTGGTGGCTCCGGTCTGGTTGACCGCGATGGTGCGCTTGAGCCACGGGGTGGTGCCGTTTTCGGGCTGCTTCCACCACGCGAACCAATTCCCTCCCCCGGTTACCGCGTCCTTGCCGGCGGAAACCACATCCGCTATCCCATCGCCGTCGAGATCCCCGATGCCGAGGTAGTGGCTCAAGCCCGGTGCGTCTTGGTCGGCCAAGACGTAACGCGGCCATTCTTCCGCCGAGCGCGGGTCCTGCGGCACGCGCCACCAGACCAATGAGTTCGGATACGGATCCTTAGGCTGGGCGCTGTTGCCAGCCAGGTCCTGGTGGCCGTCACCGTCGATGTCGCCCTTGATCAGCCCGTGGGTGCCGTTGACATCGGCATCGACGATCCGCATGATCCAGCGGTCGCGCAGGGGATCGTCCGGCCGTTCGAGCCAGAAGACCGGGCCGGGAGAGTACACCGCACCGATATAGTCGGGATCGCCATCGGAGTCGACGTCGAGCACCTCGCTGTGGATCGTGTTGCGCTCTCCGGGACGAAAGGGCCATTTGGCGTCAATGACCACCTTCTCCCAAGAGGGCGCGACATAGAGGTGCGTCTCGCCGTGGGCATCGACGATGACATCCGGTCGGCCATCGCCAGTGAAGTCGGCGGCCACGGCGGTCTGGCATGGGAAACCGGTCGCGATGACGTGCCGCGTCCACTGGCTAGCGGCTCCGGGAACGGCCGCGGCCAGCGCTATACAAAGGAGCAGGTTGAGCGGGATCCTCATTGTGTTTCGCCTCAGTTCCAGCATGAATAGCATAGTGTCCCAATTGTGGATGGGCTTGCAGCAGGCATGGTACAGTCTGGAGCTTATGAGCGACAGTAGCTTCAGCAAGGGCTTCAAGATCACGCTGGGTGTTGTCGCAGCGCTAGCAGTGATCTTCATCGCCATGCCCGTTGGCTGCACTGCCTGCCTAGCCATACTAGCCGCCGCAGCGGGCTAGCGCTGGTCCGGCACCTTAGATCCGCAAGCGCCTAATCCCGTGGATCAAATCTACTGGCCTCTGCCGAACTTCCTTGAGATCGCCGTCCACCTCCCTGCCGGGCGCTGCGGCTCCTTGAAGTCCTCTTCAACAGTCGTATACGCCCGAGCTTGAGTGGCCTGAGTCGTTTAGAGTATCCCCTCCAAGTGGGGCGCTGTCTTCGGCGCGGTCGCGTAACGGCGCCCGTCGGCGTCGCTTCGAACTGTACGAAGCGCATCGCCGCAGGGTCCAGCTGGTGCCGAGGTTCAGATTTCGTGACGTGCGCACAGACGACCTCGACCCGGGGAGACGGCCGAGCAACTATGCCATCCGCGGGCGTGATGATCAGCACAGATTTCCATCCAAGAGAGTGCGGCGATCTAGCTGAATTCTATGGCAGATCCGCGATTGAAGCCTAATCCGGGGCCCCAAGCAGACGCTGATATGAAATAATCCATGTGGGATGCGGCTGTCCTGACATGCAGGTTTCGATGAGAATTTCCGCGATTCTCCTTGTGACGGCGCTGGGCGCAGCCGCCCAGCAGACTGATCAGCCGCCCCTCCGGGAAGAGTCAATCACACCTGAGCAATTCCGAAAGGCACACGCTCCGCTCGTCAAGGGACGGGACGCAGCCGCCGACGCGGCGACGCTCACCGAGCGGGTCGCAGGAGACGTTGAGGTTACCGACACGGCTCCTGCCGTGCGCCGCAACTTCATCGACGACCACATCTTCGACAAGATCGAGCGCGACGGCATTCCTCACGCCCCGGAGGCGGGTGATGCAGAGTTTCTGCGCCGCGTCCAGCTTGACCTGATTGGGCGCATACCCACGCCCGCAGACGTGCGCTCGTTCGTGGCTGACGAGGATCCCGGCAAGCGCTCGGCGAAGATCGAGGAGTTGCTTGCCCGCGAGGCATTCGCCGAGAAATGGGCCTACTTCTACATGGACCTGTTCCGCGCCAACGGCAAGATGGGCAGGGGGCGTGAGCTATTCCACTACTGGCTGAAGGAAAACCTGCGCTCGGACCGCCCTTACGACGAATGGGTGCGCGCCATCGTTACCTCGGCAGGCAAGAGCAGCAACGTGCTAGCCGCTTCCAACGTGATCGCGCGCGAACACGTGCAGGGGAAGGCGCAGCCGGATGACGGGCACGACTGGGGCATGGTGCACCAGCTCGACACGCACGACGAACTCACCGTGCTCTACGGGAAGGCATTTCTCGGCATCAACCTGTCGTGCATCTCATGCCACGACGGCGTCAATCACCTGGAGGAAGTCAACGTCTACCTCACAGGCAAGACGCGCAACGACTTCCACCGCCAGGCAGCGTTCTTGGGAAATACCCGGTACATGATGTATTGGGAAGACGGCGACGTCAAGGCCAACGAGTTCCTCGTCGACGACTTAGCCCCCGGCTACGACACACTCGGGGAGAGCATGCTAAGGGTGGCTCGCTGGGGCGGCGAGTCGGCACCGAAGTTCGTGCTCACGGACGAAAAACCGCGGGAGGGCGAATACCCGCGCGATGGCTTAGCCCGCATCCTGACAAGCCACCCTCAATTCGCCAAGGCTACCGCCAACCTATTCTGGAAGCAGCTGATGGGGTACGGAATCGTCGAGCCTTACGACGAGTTCGACCTAGCGCGGCAAGATCCTGCAAACATCCCCGAGGGATGGCAGCTCCAGCCCAGCCACCCGGCTCTCTTGGATGCCATGGCGACAGACTTCCGAGAGGCGGGCTACAGCCTCAAGCATCTGTTCCGACGGATCTGCAACTCGAGCGCCTACCAACTCTCGGCCAGCTTCCCCGGCGACTGGCATCCGAACTACAAGTCCTACTTTGCGAGGAAGTTCGTGAGGATGCTGACAGCAGAGGAGTTGCACGATGCCATCGTGATCTCCACCAGCCGGCCCGGCAAGTTCAAGTTCGGCGATGCAGAAGTGGGCATGGCCATGCAACTCAGCGAGCCGAAGGGCGGGACCGACCTGAAGTACCTGCTGCGAACATTCGGACAGTCGACCAGGCGCAACCCCCCGAAGCCTCTGAACGGCTCCGTGCGCCAGCCACTGGCGCTGATGCAGTCGCCCATCCTGAGCGAGCGCGTCAAGGCGGACAAGGACAGCCGCGTGCAGCGGCTGCTGGACAGCTACAGCGATGACGAGAGGGTAGTCGACGAACTGTTTCTCGCGACTCTGGCACGTTCACCGTCAGAAGACGAGAAGCAAGTCGCGCTGGCGGAACTGTCGACAGACCGGACGCGAGGCGCCGAGAACCTGCAGTGGGCGCTGATCAACAACGTGGAGTTCTTCTTCAACCACTAGGACTGCGAGCGGGGGCCAACCCATGAAGACCGTTGCGGAAGCATTTGGAACGAGGCGGGATGCCTTGCGGTTGGGCGGCATTGGCCTAGCGTCCGCGGCAGTGGACGGGTTTATGCCTAGGCGGGTGTCGGCTGGCTCGAACGTCACGCCGCGCGGGAACGCCCGGAATGTGCTGTTCTACGAGATCAACGGCGCGATCAGCCACCTCGAATCCTGGGATTTCAAGGAGACCGCGGGGACTCCAGATGACCTCGCGGTGACCAAGCACCGCGAAGGCCTGTACCTTTCCGAGAAGCTCTTTCCGAACTTCAAGCAACATATCGACAAGTTCGCGATCCTGCGCACCCTGCTCAGCCACGAAGAGGTGCATTTCCGCGGGCAGACGTATGTGCAGACCGGAAGGCCCCTGAACCTGGCATTCGCCAGCGAGATCCCGGCGATCGGCTCGGTGGTGGCGATGGAGTTGGAATCGCGGCGCGGTTCGAACGACACCTTTCCAACGTATATGTCGTTCAACTTGGAGAAGGCGTTCCCGGGTGCGCTCTCTACGGGCTTCCTGGATCCGCGCTTCTCCGTGGTGGACATCAATCCCGAGATTGCCGGGCAGGGCTCGTCCTTGAGCGAAGCGGCCTTGGATCTGGTGGACGAGCGCTGGCAGTTGCTGGCGAGACTGCGCGAGGCGCAACGCGGGCGCGTGGCCGGCTTCGAGCGCCGCATGTCCAGCTACGAGAACTTCTACGATGCCGCGCACCAATTGCTGACAGACCAGCGCTGGACGCAAGCCTTCGAAATCACCGCCAAGGACCGCGAACGCTACGGCGACACTGACGTGGCCACGTCATGCATCTTGGCCCGTAACATGCTGGCAACCGACGCCGGAACGCGCTACGTGCATATCTGCCACCCCGGCTGGGACCATCACAAGTACATCTGGGACCATTCCAAGGAGACAAACCACTACAAGCTGTGCGCCGAATTCGATCGCGCGTTTTCGGCCTTGGTCGGGGATCTGGCGACGATGGCATCGCCGACAAACCCGCACCAAAGCGTCCTCGACGAAACCTTAGTGGTTGCCATGAGCGAATTCGGCCGGACGCCGGGCGCACTCAACAACCTGCACGGCAGAGATCACTACAACAAGGTCTACCCAGCCCTGTTCGGCGGCGCGGGCGTGGAGCCCGGCCTGATCCTGGGCGAGACCGACGCCGATGGCGCCGAATGCTTGGAGACCGGCTGGCACCGCAAAGAACAGCCGCGCATCGAGAATGTGGTTGCAACCATGTATTCGGCGCTTGGCATCGACTGGTCAAAGAAGGTCCACGACACCCCGTCGAAGCGCACTTACGCTTATGTGGACGAGCTGGGCGCGCCCGGCTGGATTCCGACCGACGAGATCAGTTCCATCTATGGCTAGACTCGGGGCATTCGCTCTGCTAGCCATCGCATCGGCTCTCGCGCAAGATGCGGGAATGGTGCGCATCCCAGCCGGGGAGTTCGCGATGGGCCGGTCTCATGCCCTTCCCGACGATGGCCTGAAGTGGGTTCCCCACATCCTGCGAGACGACCGCCCGGTCCATAGGGTGACGCTGAGCGGGTTCGATATGGACGTGCATGAGGTGACGAACCGCCAGTACGCAGAATTCGTCGCCGCGTCGGGCGGTAACGTGCGAGTGCCGCACTACTGGCCGGACGGGCAGCCTCCCGATGGGCACAGTGACGACCCGGTGGCGAACGTCACATGGGACGAGGCTGCTGCGTATTGCGAGTGGCGCGGAAAACGCCTCCCGACTGAGGCCGAATGGGAACGAGCTTGTCGCGGAGGCTTGGAGTCTGCTCGGCATCCGTGGGGCGACGACGAGCTCGACGAGACCAAAGCTCACTACGACTCGGTCAAAGGTCCAAAGGCGGTCTGCAGTTACCCAAAGAACGGCTTCGGATTGTGCGACATGGCGGGCAACGTCTGGGAGTGGGTGGCGGATCTTTACGAGAAGGACTACTACGGCCGGTCGCCGGCCGAGAACCCTACTGGGCCTGCTGATGGCAGGTACCGGATGTTACGTGGCGGGTCTTGGTCTGACGTGCCGAAATTCTTGACCTGCGCGCAGCGGAGCTATGCGCGACCCGAAGAGCGGAGTCCTAATATCGGGTTTCGTTGCGTGCGCCCTCTGAACTAGGAGTATTGGATATCGTCGATCGCCAAGGTCTTGATTGTCCCGAAGCCTATGAAGTCTTTGCTGTTCTGAGTGACAAGGAGCGGAATGTGATGGACCAGCATTGTCGCCACGATGTTGGCGTCGTGAATATGCGGACCTCGAACGTCGAAATTCTTGGCGAGCTCACGCAAGCGCAACGCAACTGCCTCGGATTCCTCGAACAGGTTCGCGAACTCCAAGAAGCGCTCAACATTTGCCACGGCCTCCGGAACCGGGAGTCCGAGACCGTTCGCCTCCGCCGGCCGTGTGGCTACCGCCAGATACTCGCGCAAGATCTGGCCGCCCAGGGCTAGATGGAATCCCTGCTGGCCTGCCTTGGAGAAGATCCTCTGCGCCTCTTGGTGCAACGGCCGTCAAACATCGGTCACGGTCAAGAGCACATTGGAGTCTAGGAACAGAATCTCACGGACCGTCGCGTCCATAGATTTGGTCCCGTCTCCATGTAGCCGTACTTCCGACGCTGACTGTTGCTAGTTTCAGGCGGCGCTCGCCCACTTCAGGCGGAGCCATCTGAGCAGCTCGTTCCAAGATTGCGTGCAGCTCACGTTGCAACGAACGGTGGTGAACCCGCGCCAGGCTCTCTAGAGAACGAAGCGTCTCGGGTGCTATGTCTCTAATGAGTATCGAACTCATCCTGATATCAGTTTCCTTTCAATCCTACCGTCACACGCTCGCGGGCTCCGATTTCTTCGCGGTCATGGAATGCGAACACTGAATCGGGTGTATTGTCGCGTGTTTGAACCGGGTGAGACTCGGGTAGGTGCTTGACGCCCGACCCTATGCGTTCGAGCGCGGCAGCACCCGGTGCGCTCGAGCACTGCACTACGCACTCATGCAGCCGCAAAACGGATCTCAAGTGATTCGACAGAGTCCACGCCCGCCTCGACTCGTTCCGCCAAGACACGAAGTGCCAACGCCTCAACCGTGCCGATCGCATCGGCCCGGGTCTAGCGATACTCCATCACGCCGGGCAGGCCACGACTTGGGCGATCCAGCGCCCGTCTTCCTCTCATTCCGTTTCGATCTTGAAACAGATGGTGTGCCAATCTGATGTGGCGCACTCAAGTTCCACTAACGCGTGGGCAAATCCATCGAGACCTGCCTTCGGAGCCTGGAACCAGCAGGCCGCCTGACCGAGGCGCCCCCTCACATTCGTCAGCGAATATGTCGGTTAGTTGCTCGCTAGCCGAGCGCCCGCTCGAACAAGGCGAGCATTCGGCTCCAAGCCCTCTCCGCTTGGGCCTCGTGGTACACCTGAGTGTCCGGCGGGCACCAGCCGTGCATCGCACCCTCGTACACCTCGATCTCCGCTGGCAGTCCCGCCTGGGCGAACGCGTCGCGTAGAACATCCTTCGCCTCGGGCTGTCTCGTGTCGTCATTCTCGGCGATCGCGAACAGATAGTGCGCCGTCATCTTGGGAACGAGCAAGTGCGGACTGTCCGGCCGGTCGGTTACGAGGCCCCCTCCGTGGAACGAGGCCCCGGCGCCGATCCGGTCGGGTACGGCTGCCGCCGTCCGCATCGTGATCGGCCCACCCATGCAATAGCCCATCGTCCCCATCTTCCGGGTGCCATCAACCGACGGCTGGCTATCGAGGAAACTGACGAACGCCTTAGCGTCCGTCACGTGGGTATTTGGATTCAGTGATGCCATCAGAGGCCTGACGGTGTCACGCACTTGGGAGAAGTCCGTGCTGCCCACGATGGGTGCCCGTTGCGATCTGTAGTATTGATTGACAACCAAGACCGAGTAGCCCGACTCGGCAAGCCGCTTGGCCATCTGCCTCATCGCTGGCCGCAATCCGAAGGCATCGGGCCAGATCAGAACACCGGGGTGGCGCCCGCTCGAAGGATGCACGAAATAGCAATCGGCTACGCCATCGGGAGTCTTGACGTCGACATCGGATACGGTCACGGCCTGTGCGTTCGCGCTGCGGGTGAAGAGCACCGCCAGTCCCGCTCCGGCCGATCCGGCTCCAAACTGCCGCCTCGTCATTTCGTTCGCGCTCAGGTACCTGTCGTTGTCGGCAACGGTCATCTCATCGCACATGTATGCCTCCTTGCCACGATCCTACTGGGGATCGATGGATCTTCTCTCGGTCGGTCTTGATTCTACGCGAATCGGTGAGCGGCGGGTTGTCGCCCGAGGGCTGGTATACTGTCGTGCCCATGGCGGAGACGCCGGACGACGGGGAGCTGTCCGAACCGTTGAAGGGCGTTGGGACCCGCCAGCAGTCCTCACGCTGGACGATCCCGGAACCGCTTGCCGTCTGCGAAGCACACGGGCTGGACGGCGCCCCCATCACGCTCAGGCGGCATGGCAACCCGGATGGTCCTCGGCTGGTGCTCAGCCACGCTAACGGACTTTCGGCAGATTCGTACTTTCCTTTCTGGTCCTTGCTCTCCGAGCGGTTTGACCTCATTCTCTACGACTTCCGGAATCACGGGTGGAATCCGGTCGGGGATCTCCGCACCCACAACATTCCTACGTTTGTCCGGGATAACGCATGTGTAGTCCGAACCATCGACCGGAATTTCGGTGACAAGCCGAAGATTGGGGTTTTTCATTCGATGTCAGCGGTGACGGCGGTCCTTCAGGCTGTCGAAGACATAGGGTTTTCGGGCCTCGTCTTGTTCGATCCTCCTACGTGTGCTCACACCCGTGAGTCTCAAGACATCAGGGCTCTGGCGAGGCAACTAGCGGAGCGGGCCCGGAAGCGGCAGGACCGGTTCGAGCTGCACGGGGAGTTGACGGAACGCCTCCATCGCACGCACGCCTTCGACCGTCTCGTTCCCGGCACCGTAGATCTGATTGCGAGGACGACGCTCCGCCGTGTCGTCGGGGGAACCGGGTACCAATTGCGCTGCCCCCGCGAGTACGAGGCTCAGATATTCGAGCAGCTCTATAGCTCGGCGGTAGCGGCGGACATCAAGAATCTGTCCTGTCCCACGAAGATCATCGGCGCCGACCCCACCGAGCCATTCTCATTCCTGCCGAGCGTGGACCTCGATGAAGTGGTAGCTCTCGACTACGATTTCGTGCCCGAGACGACCCACTTCCTCCAGCTTGAACGACCGGAGGAGTGTATCTCGCTGATGCTCGGATTCTTGGAGCATCGCAAGCTCGTGTAGGGAGGCGTTGGGTGTTTCGAGGCAGGGACCTTGACCCATGACGGCGATCCGGGCATTGCTCGAGCGGGCTGAACTGTACTCTCCGGCGAACTCCGCGATCTTCAGAGAGCAGGCCCCGGCACCGCGGTAGGTCACGTAGGCGATCGGTCCGGCATGTCAGCTCGCATCGTCGCGCTCACCCCCAGTTACCAAGTCGCGCCCCTCGGGTAGCGTCGGCCGTTAAGCTGCATCCCGATGGCCGTCGACCGGACGAAGTACCGATAGCTCAATAGCATCAGGCCCACCGACCCGGCCACGACAATTGCGAGCTTGACGATCCCGGGCAATCGCATGTCTGCGAGAAGGATGGGCAGCGACATAACGATCGGCATGTGGACGAGGTACATCCAGAACGAGGCGTCGGCCATGTAGCGCCAGCGTGGGCTCGGGTTGTCTGCGTAGCGCAGGAACAGTCCGAACAGGCTGTAGGCCAACAACGACATGGCAAGCGCCAGGAATGCGATCGCACCAAGATGATGGCCCTCGGCAGTCCCCGTACAGAGCCTGTCCGGTCCGGGCTGGCAGCCGTTGTCGACGAAGTAGCGATGTACCAGGAAGCACGCGACACCTGCGGCGAGGTGGATCCACGCGGGGCGTTTGAACCCTTCCAGAGTTTCCCGGCGCCGGAACAGCATCCAGCCGAACGCGAAGAACAGGCCGTACAGTGCCACGAGGCGCGGTGCCGGAAACGGCCCACCGTAATAGTCGATGTCCCACGACTGCATCCGATACAGCGGCAGGCCGGCGGCGAGCGCCAGCACCACAATGCCTCCCCGGTGTGCCAAGCGCGTAAAGAGATCGAGCGCGCGGGCGCGCACGCCCTCAGGGATGCGAACGGCGAGCACCCGTAGCGCGCCCGCGACCACCGACAGGATCATCAGATCGTAGAGGAACCATAGATGCACGAACAGGAAGTCGATCGCGAGAGGCATGTTCTCGGCGGCTAGGCTGTAGCTGATGGTTGACGGGGCGGCGCTGAACGGGGAAAC
Organism: Bryobacterales bacterium; assembly: GCA_028819215.1. Lineage (GTDB taxonomy): Bacteria > Acidobacteriota > Terriglobia > Bryobacterales > UBA6623 > VXMF01. The sequence continues at coordinate 32,977 of JAPPMG010000103.1, read as the reverse complement.
GAACCTCGCCACGAAGAATATCGAGACCGCAATCACGGGCCAAGCGACCACGAGAGGCACTCCGATCCGGCTCCATCGATGCCGCAGGAAGGCCCGGACACCGCGCGCCTCCACTAGGTACGCCGCAAAGAACCCTGCTATAGCAAAGAAGACCGGCACCTGGAACGCCCGGATAAAGACGATCACCCAGCGAGCCAAAGGGTCGGGTTGTGCGTCCCTGTACGGCCAGCCCTCATAAACGGTGGGCACATAGCTCATCGCGGCGTGCCGAACCACTCCGAGCATCATCAAGACCGCGCGCAGCGCGTCGAGCGAATGGAAACGTGACGGGCTGGCCGGTGGCCGAGCACCGGTCATGGGAGTTGCCCCGCAGTCGGGGCGTTGTGTGTCCTGTGCCGAACCACTCGAATCCGGAAGCCCACTGGCTGCATGGTTGGGAACGATCTCACGCGCAGCACATTGTCCGGGGCGAGCGGCTCCAGAGTGAGTTCCCGCAGGATCGTAGCCATGGTGAGGCTGAGCTGGAGCGGAACGAGCTCGCTGCCGAGGCACCGGTGGCTGCCGGTTCCGAACGGTGCGTAGGCGTCGCGCTGCCGGTGTTCCGCCCTATCCTTGGTGTAACGGTCGATGTCGAAGTGCTCCGGATCCGGGAAGTACTCGTCGAGCATGTGTCCCACGGCTGTGCCGACCATCACCAAAGTGCCCGCCGGTACCGTGTGGCCCGCGAACTCAAAGGAATTGGCGACCGTCCGGAGAACGGCGGGCGACGTCGGGTGGAGCCGCAGCGTCTCCATCGCCGCGCGTCGAGAGACGTCGAGCCGCCGCAATCCCTCGCCAGACACGAGGCCCTCGTCGAAGAGAGCGTCTGCTTCCGCCGTCATGCGCTCCATCAGACTTGGGCGTTTCAGGACGTTGTAGAGCATGAAGGCGAATGTGCTAGCCGTGGTGTCCAGTCCAACCATGTAGGGTGCAAGGACCGTGAGGTTCAGGTTGGTCTCAGGCAGGAGCTGGGGATCGGCCTCGCGCAGATCTAGCATCAGGTCGATAAAGTCAGGGTTCGGCCTGCGCGGACCCACCTCCCGCTTGTGCTTGAGAACGGCCTGAGCCAGCTCGCAGGCCCGCGATCGGGCACGCCGCAGTCGCGGGAGCTTCATGACCCGCGGAAACCCTGCCGCGCTGAGAAGCAGCCCGCCGAGGAGCGTGCTCAGCTCCTTGGTGTAGCCCCGGGGCGAAACGCCCGCCATCACGTAGCCCATCTGCTCGGCGATGACGTTCTGGACCTCAGGCAGCGCCTCGAACTGCTTTCCCACCGGCCACTTGGCAATCTCGGCGCGGGTGATGTCGACGACCTCCGTCCCGCGGTCGTTCAAGACACGGGCCGCGTACCCCTTGGCTTGGGCTTTCCGTGTGGTGACGTGGTCGACTCCGTCCATCGTCACGATCGAACGCGATGCGTCCATCTGGTTATGGAGTTCGGCCATCGGCTCGAGCGACCGGAAAACGGCGTTTCCGTGCGAAGCCAAGAAACTGGCCGCTTCAGGACCGACCATGCAAACGAACCGGCGTCCGGGCACGCGAATCCCGAAGATCGGGCCCAGTTCGCGGTACTGGCGCGTAAGGAAATTGACAAGTCCTTTTCGTATGGCCAGGCCGTTGCCCAGCAGCGGAAGGCCCGGCACCACCGGGATCTTCTTCTGGGGCCGTGATTTCGGAGGTGGTTCGTCGGCCGCCTCGAGTGCCTTGATCGCCAGGCTCATCGTTCGGCCGATCAGGTCGAGATTCGTCAGCAGGTCGATACGACTCCGGACCTGCTCCCGCTCCTCCGATGACAGAATGGTACGGAAGACGCCGCAGGCGTTTGCCAGGGCGATCATCGCGATGTCCCTGGGATCCGGGACATTGTCGCTGAACAGCACACGCATGATCCGCAGCCTGGCTTCTTCGACCGGTGGGCCGTCCACGGCCGGATAGTGCCGCGACCGGGACACCGAGGGAACCATAGACAGGAGTCCTTCCGCCTCAGTCCTAAGGATGCCGCGCTCGATCAGGCGGGTCAGCGCGGCACGTCGGACCTGGTCTCCTTGATCGGCGATCCGCCCGAGCCAGTAGCGGATGTCCCGCGACTGGCTCTCCCCCGCGATCTCCGCCAGCGTCGGATCGAGGATCTCGTCCCCGAAAGGAGTCGCGTCGACCAGCATCAGTCGCTCGGGATCCGTGTCGATGCGGTTCTCAAGCGCGAGATCCATCAGCACGGCTCCGGCGAGCCCCAAGTCGAGCGAGCGCCGGGGCAGGCTAGCGGCCAGATCCCCCCGTCCCTCGTCAAGGACGAGAATCAGGATTTCCTCGGCAAACCTCAGCATCGTGCGCTCCGTGTGGCACTAGAACCCGGTGCAAGCACGTGCTCCAGCGTGTGGACGGGAGATACGCGATCTCGTCCCTGGATCTCTTGCTCCGAGGGAGGGGCGTCCATTGAAGATGGTGAGCCTGTTCCCGTAAGGCGGCAGGTGTCGAGGACTAGCGCCGTAGCACGACCGGCAAGCCCGTCCGCCTCTCTGTGCCTGCCAACCAGAGCCAAACGCACCGCCGCCCGATAGGCGACGGATCCCGCGGCGGCGTCCTTGAGCCAACACCCCCAATCATACAGGCATGACAGACATAGTTTTGTTAAATTTTAATATATATCAAGGAAATACTAGTGTTATTTTAATTAATATCGGTCTGTGCCTACACTTCGGGTCTCTGGGGCCGCTCGATCCATCGCGAGTTCCGCTCCAGGGCAAGAGGCGTTCTTGGCGCACGCCGCCGGGCTGTGGCGGACGAATGCAGCGATCCGCGAGCGCCTCTCCGCCCTCAGCTCGGCATCCTGCACATCCGCGCGAGTCTCGACCTCGACACGGTGCTCGCCGAGGTGGCGCATAGAGCCCGCGCGTTCTCCGACTCGCACTACGGAGTCATCACCACCGCGGACGAGGCGGGCGCGCCCCGGGATCTCGCCTTCGCCGACTTCACCCCCGACGAGGAGCGCGAGCTAGCGGCCTCGCTCGGCAGCGCGCGCCTGCTCGCGCACCTGTGCGACCTGCCGGGGCTGCTGCGGCTCGCCGAGCTCGCAGGCTAGATCCGCTCACATGGCATCTCGGCCGCGCGGACGTTCTCGCAGACCTTCCAGAGCGCTCCGTCGTGGGCAACTTCTTCCTAGCCGAGAAGGCGAACTGTGAGGAGTTCACCGGCGACGACGAAGAAGTGCTGGCGCAGCGCGCCTCCCATGCCGCGGCCACTGGTCGTGCGCTCGAGTCGTCCAGACCACTGCTATGCGTAGGCCCGAGGTGTCTCGTTGCCCGTTGCCATCTGTCTTCAATCACCCTCCCGATTTTTCGGAGAGCAGTGACCACCGCATGGAGCAAATGATGCCCTTGCACGACAGGCTGTGAGGCGTTGCCGAGCCCAATTGGCCTCATTGAGGCTTCGAGATCATTGGACCTAGGGTGCGCATGCGCGGCCCGAAGCTCGTACGAACCAAGAAGCGGCCCCGCAATAGCCCGTGCGTGAGAGGGGTCGACCTTGCTTGATAGCACCGAGGCGGGCCGCCGGCATTCCTCAATGCGGCGTGATCAAGGCCAGATCCCGGTTCAACATCTCGGCGACGCCGTCAGGCTAGGTTTCTTGAACTCGTAGACAAGGCTGACGGTGCCCGTCTTCTCGTAGAGCTTGTGCTCCTTCAACTCGAGCGGAATTCGCGTGTCTGGCCCGGCAATCAGTGGAACGCCAGCTCCGAGCAATACCGGCACGATCGCGACTTCCACGGTGTCGACGAGGCCCACCTCGGCAAGGCTGCGAAACAGCGAGCCTCCACCAAACAGCCAGATGTCCTTTCCCTCTTCCTCGCGAAGCGACTGCACCACCTCTTTCCAGTTCTCGCCGATGATCGGTATGTTCTTGTAATCGCGCTGGCGCAGCGTCCGCGAAAACACGTACGTTCGAATGCCGGACGATGCAGGGGAAACCTGCGAACCGGTCACCTCGAACGTCTTGCGGCCAAGTAGGTAAGCGTCGAATTGCTCCGACATGGCCTGAAAATCGAAATCGGGATCCATCACGATCCAGTCGTACTCGCCGTCAGGCCCCGCGATGTATCCGTCAAGGCTCATGGCGCAGCTATAGCGAACCTTCCGCATTCCAAACCTCCGTCCGGTCATCTGCCCGTAATCTACCCTCTGCGCTTCGACCGCTGCAGTGGGGACCACAGTGTCCCAAACAAATAGACCGTAGGACCCGGTTCACGCGGCGCGCCGCGCGTCATCGGTGATTCGGTCTGCGCAGCGGTCGGCTGTTAGTGTTGTCTTGATGGAGCCCACTCCCGTCCTAGTTTCCTGGTCGTCCGGGAAGGACTCGGCCTGGGCCCTCCACGTCCTCAGGATGCAACCCGAGCGTTTCGCCGTCAGGGGAGTTTTCACTACGGTCACACAGAACTTCCAGCGCGTATCGATTCACTCAACACCAACTTGGGTGCTGCAGGCACAGGCGGCGCGGCTAGGCGTTCCGCTGTACGAAATTCCTATTCCGTACCCTTGCTCCAACGCTCAGTACGAGTCCGCTATGGAAGAGTTCTTGACAAGAATGCGAGACCTCCCGAGACTTCTGGCAGCGTCGCAGCTCGCGTTCGGTGACCTGTTTCTGGAAGACATTCGCCGCTACCGGGAGGAGAGACTCAGCGGGACAGGGTTCGATCCGATCTTCCCTGTCTGGGGCCGAGATACCGCGTTGCTGGCAGAAGAGATGATTGCGTCCGGTCTCAAGGCAATCGTCACATCGGTCAATCCCGCTGCTCTTCCTCCCGAGTTTGCCGGTCGGTGGTTTGATCGCGAGCTGCTAGCAGATTTACCTCCGGGCGTCGACCCCCTCGGCGAAAACGGCGAGTACCATACGTGCGTTGTAGACGGCCCGATGCTCTCCTCGCCCATTAATGCTGGGCCGGGCCGAGTCGTTCACCGCGAAATCGCAGCGCCTGCTGACAGCAGCGATTCCACGCAAGTGAGCGATCCTCATCCGACGTATGTATATGCCGATATCGTCCCCAGCCGTGACCCGCCCGCACAGCGCTGCGGCGCGCCTAGCGCGCCCTCCGCGAGCGGTTACCAAGACTGAGGCGCTCAACGAATGCTCATGTCTCGCTAGAATGACCTCAGCTTGATCAAGCGCAAGGAACTGATCACGATCGTCGCCTACGCAACGCCACTGCTGGCGTTGCTGGCGGTGTGCTTTTGGCTCACGTCCTTGGACTTCGGCGACTTCCGACCGGAGAATTCCACGGTCACCTATGTTCTGTGGGCCCTGTCCACGTGCATTGTCTTGGGTGCCGTCGCCCTCGGATTCCTGCTCTTCCGCAATCTGCTCAAGCTCTACATCGAGCGCCGCGGCAACGTCGTGGGCTCGCATTTGAAGACCAAGCTCGTCATCGGCGTTCTCACGCTGAGCATTCTGCCGATCGCGGCTCATGTCGTCTATTCGCTCGAGTTGTTGAACCGAAACTTCGACAAGTGGTTCTCCCAGCCCACCATCGGGGTCTTTCAGAGCGCGCAGAGCCTCATTGAAGCCACTTCGGCGGAAATGCTCACGGATCTAGAACGAGGAGCACAACGCGCCGCAGATGCCATCGCGCATGGCGTGACACGCGATGAAGAATCCCTGAAGGCGTTGCTCCGAGATAGCGGCGCACACTACTTGGGCATCAGCGGCAATGGCGAGGAGTCCACGCAGGCCATAGCCAATTCTGTCCAAGTGGCCCCACCTGTCCTGCTGCGGCTGCTGGAAGACTCTTCCGCCGCCGAGCAATCCGGCATCGCCGAGGGATGGCTCTATGCAGCCGTATCCATCCGCGCGGCGGCGGCGGGCTCGGCCAGGCTACTGGTGGGACGCAAGATCCCGGCGTCGATCCTGCAGGACCAAGCGTTTGTGGAAGCGCAAGTAACCCAGTGGAAGCAACTCGAAGCGGCGCGGCCAGTGGTCTGGCGCAGCTACGTGTATACGCTAGCGCTGATCACGATCTTCACACTGTTCATCGCGGTCTGGCTGGCGCAGTTCGCGTCGAGGCAGATCACGCGCCCGGTCAAGGCCCTACTCGATGCCACGGGCGAGCTGGCCGGCGGACACCTCGACTACCGCGTCCAGACAGCAGCTATCGACGAGTTGGGCTCCTTGGTCGAGTCGTTCAACAGCATGGGACAGGCGCTGCAAGCCAAAACCGGGCAGCTGGAGCGCAGCAACCGCGACCTCGCCCGCGCCAACGCCGAGATCGACGAGCGCCGCCAAATGATCGACGCCATCCTCGAGAGCATCACTCCCGGAGTGATCTCGGTCGACGAGAACGGCAAGATCCTCAAGCACAACGAATCGGCGCGTTCCTTCGCCGGCAAGCGACCCCTGTCGTCGCTGGACTCTGTCGTCGAAGTCCTGGACGAGCCCCAGCGATCTGCGTTCGAGCACATGTTCGGCAGCGCGCGCCGAACCGGCGTCGCGACCCGGGAGTTCGAGGTCAAGCGCGGCGGCGAGCCTCAGCACCTCAGCGTCACAGTCTCATCGCTGGATTCCGGTCAGGCGGAGTCGGGCTTCGTCGTCGTTTTCGAGGACAACACCGAGCTCGTGCGCGCCCAGCGTTCTGAAGCATGGCAGGAAGTGGCGCGACGCCTGGCCCATGAGATCAAGAACCCCCTCACCCCAGTCGCACTGGCGGCGGGCAGGATCGAGGTCCAGCTGGACCGCTATGCGGATGCCAAGACAGATGCGGAGCGGGCGGCGATTCGCGACACCTTGGAGAGCCTGACCCACACCATTGATCGCGAAGTGCGGTCCCTGAACACCCTGGTCTCGAGTTTCTCGGATGTGGCCCGATTCCCGACGATCCGTCCGCGAACCAACGATGTCAACGCGGTCGTGCGAGACGCAGTCGGCGTGTTTGACGGAAGACTGCCTGGCATCGACCTAAGGCTGATCACTGATCCCGAAGTCGCGCAGGCCGAGATCGACCCGCCAGCGTTCAAGCGGGCAATCGTCAACCTGATCGACAACGCCGCCGAGGTGCTCCAGGAGAGCTGGGTCAAAGAGATTGTCGTCACTACGCAGGGGCGCCCCGATTCGGACGCAGTAGAGGTAATCGTCGCCGACTCCGGTCCGGGCATCTCCGCGGAAAACAAGGAGCGCCTGTTCTTGCCGTACTTCTCTACTAAGAATCGGGGCAGCGGCTTAGGCCTACCGATCGTGCGCAGCGTCGTGGAGGAACACGCAGGCACCATCCGAGTCGAGGACAACCAGCCCGCCGGGACACGCTTCGTGATCGAGCTGCCCGCTGTCGCGAAAGAGCCGGTGAAGCTGCGGGAGGCCATTGTATGAGCGCGCCCGGACGCGTCTTGGTCGTGGATGACGAGGCCGGTATCCGCGAGATGCTGACAGGCGTGCTTGAGGACGAGGGCTACGCGGTCGAAGTGGCCGACAGCGGGGAGCGCTGCTTGGAGATGCTCTCGTCCGGGGCATATGCCGTGGTGTTGCTTGACATCTGGCTGCCCGGAATTGACGGCCTGGAAACGCTGGAACGGATCCGGGACGACGACATGGCCCGAAAGCCGGTCGTGGTGATGATCTCCGGCCATGGCAGCGTCGAGAGCGCGGTTCGGGCAACCAAGCTCGGAGCGCACGATTTCCTCGAAAAGCCCCTCTCGGTGGCCAAGGTCAGCGTGGCCGTGCGCAACGCCCTTGAGCATCGCAACTTGCTCTCCGAGAATTCCTCGCTGCGGGCTGAGGTGGACCACAGGTACCGCATCCTCGGCGATAGCGTCCCCATGAAGGCCGTGAGGCAGCAGATCGAGGTGATGGCCCCGACCAACGGTCGGGTGCTGATCTTCGGCGAGAGCGGCACGGGCAAGGAACTGGTGGCCCATGCCATCCACGCCCGCAGCCAGCGCTCGTCAGCGAGGTTCGTCGAGGTCAATTGCGCGACCATCCCGGAAGACCTGATCGAGAGCGAATTGTTCGGGCACGTCAAGGGCGCCTTCCCGGCCGCGCTCGCGGCCAAGGCCGGGAAGTTCCACCTGGCAGACGGCGGCACCCTGTTTCTTGACGAGGTGGGCGACATGAGCCTGAAGACCCAGGCCAAGGTGCTGAGCGTCATCGAGGAGCAGCGCTTCGATCCAGTCGGGTCCGGCCAGACGGTGCAGGTGGACGCCCGCGTGATCGCCGCAACGAACAAGAACCTAGAGGATGAGATCGCGAACGGAAATTTCCGGGAGGACCTCTTTTACCGGCTCAACGTCGTGCCGTTCTACGTGCCTCCCCTCAGGGACCGCGCCGAGGACATCCCAGTGCTGGCCGAAGCCTTCCTGAACGAGTTCTCGCGCTCCTACGGCCGCAAGCCGAAGCGCCTGCTGCCATCAGCGCTGCAGGCCCTTTCTGCCCACGTCTGGCCGGGAAACGTGCGCGAGCTACGCAACCTGATGGAGCGGATCGCGATCCTGCACGACCGCGAAGATGTCGGCGCGGCCGACCTTCCCACCTCGAACCGCCGGCACCAGTCGAGGCAGCCAGCCTCGCTAGGGTTTGCCAGCCTCAAGGAAGCCCGCACGGCGTACGAGCGAGATTATGTCGAGCGCACGCTCGCCGCGATGGAAGGCAATGTCACGCGCGCTGCGGCAGCGCTGGGAATGGAGCGCAGCAACCTGCACCGGAAGATGCGCGCCCTCGGTATCCGCGCCGAGGCACTCGCGGACTAGCCGCAGTCCCGCCGGAGATCGGCGTCCGGGGGGCTGTGTGAGAATTAGAACCTTGAGCCGCCCAGCGCCGAGGCCGCCGATTTCCGCATGCTAGAGAACGAGAGGCCCGGCGGGACTGGGACAGCCCCGGACAAGGCCGATCAGTCCCTCTGGCGTGCGGTCCCGGACGCGATTCGCGGCTCCCGCGAAGACTACACCCGCGTCCCCTTACCACGGGCCATCGTCCTATTGGCGATCCCGATGATGCTCGAGCTTGTCATGGAGTCGACGTTCGGGCTCGTCGACATCTACTTCGTGGGCAAGCTCGGCCCGCCAGCCATCGCCGCCGTGGGGCTGACCGGATCCGTGATCATCATGGTCTTCGCGATCGTCATGGGGCTGTCCATGGGCACCACAGCGACGGTGGCGCGCAGAATCGGCGAGGGCGATCCAGAAGCCGCCGGATTGGCCGCCTGGCAAGCGATTCTCGCCGGAGTCATGGGCGCAGCGCCCGTGAGCTTGGCGGGCTACTTGCTAGCTCCCGCTCTGCTGCGCTGGATGGGCGCGAGCCCGGAAATTGAAGCGGGCTACCGATACACCGCCGTGCTCTTTGCCGGCTCGGTGACGATCTTCCTGCTGTTCCTCAACAACGCGATCTTCCGGGGGTCAGGTGATGCCGTCACCGCGATGCGGGCTCTCTGGCTGGCCAATCTTCTCAACATCGCGCTTGATCCGCTGCTCATTTTCGGCATCGGGCCGTTTCCCGAGCTTGGGCTGGCGGGCGCGGCTCTAGCGACCACGCTGGGCCGGGGCATAGGAGTGGTCTACCAGCTAGCGGTGCTGTTTGGCGGGCGCCGCAAGGTATCGATCTCGCGCGCATCGATGCGCTGGGACGGTCCGGTTTTCTGGAGCCTACTGCGGATCTCCGTCACGGGCATGGTGCAGTTCTTCGTCGCAACGGCAGCCTGGCTGGGGCTGACGCGCATCATCGCCTTGTTCGGCGGGACGGTGCTTGCGGGCTACACCTTAGCGCTCCGCCTGATTCACGTAGCGATCCTGCCGTCGTGGGGCGTCAGCAACGCGACGGCAACGCTGGTTGGCCAGAACCTCGGCGCTAGGCGCCCGGAGAGGGCTGAAAGGGCTGTGATCTTGACCGGTTTCGTCAACTTCGCCATGTTGAGCGTGATCAGCCTAGTGTTCTGGCAATTCGCGGATCCCCTCGTGAGAGTCTTCACCACCGACGCCGAGGTCGTCAGCAACGGCGTCCAGAGCCTGAAGATCCTCAGCGCCGGATATATATTTGGCGGCTTCTCGATGGTCTTCGGGCAGGCGTTCAACGGCGCAGGCGATACCGCCACGCCCGCTTGGGTTAACTTCCTATGCTACTGGTGCTGGCAACTTCCGCTGGGCTACGCTCTGGCGAAGCCGTTCGGCTTTGGCGTGGCTGGGGTGTACGCAGCTGTGGTGATCTCCGGTGCTACCTGGGCGATCATCGGTTACGTCTTGTTCCGCCGCGGCAGTTGGAAGGAACACAAGGTCTAGCCATGTACTCGAGACCCGCCCCATGCGATTGAAACTCGCGCTGACGGCCTTGTTGGCCGCATGCGCGCTTGACGCGGCCGAAGGCAGCGCGCTGCAGTGGACGGAGCTACCCGTTCCAACAGCCCACAGTCCTGCCCAAGGAGCGTTCGTGGTAGAAGTCGGCGGACGTCTGGTAATCGCCGGAGGGAGGTTGGACGAAGGCGGTCCGGCGCTCCGCGACGCTTGGGTATTGGACGCACCAGATGCCGGCTGGCGTGAGACCACTCCCCTGCCCGAACCGGCCTCATTCGGCGCGGCAGTGACGGATGGCGAATCCGCGTTCTTCGTTGGCGGTTCATCCCCAAGCAACGAGGCCGGTCGGGAATCCGCATTCCGTGTCAGCCTCAAAGGCGAAGAGCTGTCGTACGACCCACTGCCCGATCTCCCTGCTCGCGCTTCAGACAGCGACGCGGCCATGCTTGACGGTGTCCTGTACGTAGTCTCTGCGACTTCCGTGGATACACCGGCCAGCCAACCCGCGTCCATGTGGATGTTGGACCTGAACGCGGAGGATCCGGAATGGCTGGCCGCGCCCGCGCCCCCCGCCAACGTCTGCGAATTTCCCGTGCTAGCGGCGCAGGATGGAGCGTTGTTCTTGTTCGGGGGCACTCCGCTGGCACAACAAGACGGCCCACAGGGCCAACAGCACGCATACCGCTACACCGCTGGATCGGGATGGACTCCGATTGCCGACCTGCCAAGCCCGGCGTTGCCGACTGCCGCACTGCCGGTCGGGCCCACCCACATCGCCCTACGAACGGCCGCAGGGAGCGGCACGAGTATCTTGGCATACCACTCAGTTACCGACACGTGGGTCGACTTAGGGATCCTCCCGGCAAGGCTCAGCGGAGAGAGCGCCGCAACGTGGGGCGAGAGCCTGGTCTTCACTGGTCGAGATCTTGGAGTGGAGCAATCAGGCAATAGGATCCAATCGGCGAGAATCCAGCCACCGTCGACTGGCTTCTCGATCATCGACTACGTCACGCTGATCGCATACTTCGGCGTGCTGGTGATGATGGGCCTGTATTTCGCGCGCCAAGGATCCGGCACCGAGGACTTCTTCCTTGCCGGCAGGCGGATGCCGTGGTGGGCGACCGGCCTGTCGATTTTCGGCACGCAGCTCTCATCGATCAGCTTCATGGCCGTGCCCGCGAAGGTTTACTCCACCGATTGGGTCTACTTCCTGCTGCAAATGACGATCATCATGGTCGCCTTTCCGGTGGTGTTCTTCTATCTGCCGCACTTCCGACGGGCAAAGATGACCAGCGCTTACGAGTACCTCGAGAAACGCTTCAATCTGCCCGTCCGCATGTATGCAAGCGTTTCGTTCGTGCTCTACCAGCTGGGCCGAATGGCAATCGTGCTATTCCTGCCCGCCATCGCCCTCTCCACCGTCACAGGGATCGGCGTTTACACCTGCATCGTGCTCATGGGCGTGCTGGCCACCCTCTACACCGTCATGGGAGGCATCAAGGCCGTCATCTGGACGGACGTGGTGCAGGTATTCGTGCTGTACGGCGGGGCACTGCTGAGCCTAGTGATCCTGCTCTTCAAGACCGATGGCGGCCTCGCGGCCATCGTGTCCGAAGGCATCGAGTACGACAAGTTCCACATGTTCAATTGGACATGGGATTGGACCACGACCGCGGTTTGGGTTGTGATCGTCGGAAACTTCTTCCTCAATCTCGTGCCCTATACGTCCGATCAGGCGGTTGTGCAACGCTACTTCACGACCAAGGACGAGAAGGCCGCCGCCAAGTCGATCTGGACGAACGCTGCTCTGTTGCTGCCCTCCACGCTGACGCTGTTCCTGCTGGGCACGGGCATGTGGGCGTTCTACCGCTCCAACCCCGAGCTGCTCAACCCTACTCTGCCGACCGACTCTATCTTCCCGCTGTTCATCGCGCAGCAGCTGCCGGTTGGAATCGCGGGCCTGCTCATCGCAGCCGTGTTCGCGGCCTCGATGTCGACTCTGGACAGCAGCCTCAACAGCGTTTCGGCGGCCCTAGTCACGGATTTCTACGTGCGCTTCCGGCCTTCTGCTTCCGATTCGCGCAGGCTATTCTTAGCTCGCTTGCTCACGGCTGGTCTGGGCGTCCTGGCAACAGCCACCTCGATCGCCCTGGCCACGTTCGACATTGGCTCGCTCTGGGACACCTTCCAAGGCATGATGGGGCTGCTTGGGGGAGGCTTGGCCGGGCTGTTCGCGTTGGGCATCTTCTTCCGCAGCGCGAACGGTGCCGGAGCGATGACCGGCGCTGTGGCAAGTGTGTTCATCCTGTACTGGGTCCAGCAGCACACCGACCTGCACTTCTTCCTCTACGGCGCAGTAGGAATCATGAGCTGCGTCCTCGTCGCGCTTGCGACCAGCCCGTTCTATCGGCCATCAAGAGCATGAGCCGGGACCCATCAGAGAGCATGCCGAGTTCCCGACGAGCGGGCGACGCAGCTACTTTCTAAGACAGCACTCCGGGGCGAGTGATTCAGGCGTCAAGCTCGGTCCGGCAGCGTCGCCAGCGCCGGCCAGTCTCATGTTGAGGCAGCCGCCAATGATGAATCAGCCCGGCCAGACCGAGAGGGCACGGGGCCCTCGTAGAACCGGGTCGACCAAATCAGAGCCGGCGACCCCTTGAGATCTCTCGCACAGCAGGACGGTTGGCCCGCCTCCTAGCTGCCGTGTTAGCACAGGCAAGGCCGGCCGCGTTCGGCGTCTCGGCAGATCCTATGCGGCAGCAACAGAACGCTATTAGTCTCGTGGCGGCGTGCAAGCATCGGGCACGGTCGTCGCGCATCATCGGTGTATGGCGTGCACCAACGTGGATGTCGACGACGAAGCCTGTGCAGCGGTCATGAGGCAGTACAGCATGGCAACCAAGCGGGAAGCCATCAATTTCGCCTTGCGCTCGCTGGCATCGGAGCCATTGAGCCTCGATGAAGCCCGCCAAGTGCGCGGATCCGGTTGGGACGGCGATCTCGACAAGATGCGCGGGCACGTGAGTGCTCCTCGTTGACACCTCCGCTTGGGTGGAGTAGCTCCGCGACACCCGATCGCCGACATGCATTCGAGTCGGAGAGTCGCTCGGCGCTGATATTGCGCCATCCGATACCGTTCGCATGGAACTCCTAGCTGGAGCCCGCAGCGAGCCGCGCCAGCGTGATCTCCGACGACTCGTCGCAAGCGCCGCACTCGTTCCGATACGGCCCGGAGACTACGATCATGCGGCCGCGATCTATGGGCTGTGCCGCAGTCGCGGCGAGACCGTTCGCGTTCTCATCGGTTGTCTTATTGGTGCGCTAGCCATCCGAGCTGACCTGCCCATTCTGCACTGCGATACCGACTTTGACACGCTTGCACGGCACACACCCTTGCGTGTCGAGCGGGTCCCATCGACACTTGGCTGAGGCCTCGGCCCTGCTCGATCAATGATGCGTTCGCAACCAGACGATCTGGGTTGTTTGGTGGAGCATTTCGGCCTCGCTAGGGCAGTGCATCGGGGGCCGGCCACGACGGGGACCCCTTCATGGCCATCCTGTTCACACGTAACCTAGTCCAAGGACCGAATATGCGATCGCTTCTTCGATGGACCCTGATTGTGGCGTGTCTGCTGGTGGCCCTGGCGATGGTTCCCCTCGTCTGGGCTTGGTGGATCGCCAGGGGCGATCCCGACATCCGGGTCGACCAGCACAGCGAGTATTTGGCGGGGTTGAGCGGCAATGCTGCGCCTACGGCTCCGAACATCGTGTTGGTGTTCGCTGACGATCTAGGCTACGGGGACATCGCGAGCTATGGTTCGAAGGCCATACGGACGCCACATCTGGATGCTCTCGCTCGTGACGGAGTCAGCCTTTCCAACTTCTACGCCGCGAGTCCCGTCTGCACCCCTTCGCGGTTCAGCTGCCTGACAGGTCGCTATCCCACTCGTGGATTCATGCATTCGGTCTTCTTCCCGTCAGGAACTGCGATGGGGCTTGCCGTGAACACGTTCACGTTCCCTCACGGCATACGCGGTATTGCACCGGACGAAATCACCGTCGCAGAAGCGCTGCGAGCCGGAGGCTACCAGACCGGCATGTTCGGCAAGTGGCACTTGGGTGACCGCAGCCCCCATCTCCCGACTGAGAAGGGCTTCGACTACTTCTTTGGCAGCTACTACTCCAACGACATGGAGCCCTACGCCATGTACCGCAATGAAGACGTGGCAATCGAGGCGCCGGTCGACCAGACGCAGCTGACCCGGACGCTGACCGAAGAGGTCCTCGGCTTCATTGACCGCGCTTCCGACGGGCCGTTCTTCGTCTACTACGCATCTCCGTTCCCCCACGTTCCGGTCCATGCCAGCGAACGATTCGCGGGGCAGTCCGATGCCGGCTCCTACGGCGACTGCGTGGAAGAGCTGGACTGGAGCGTGGGCGAAATCCGCGCCAGACTGGCGGAGCGGGACCTGCTCGAGGATACGCTGTTCGTGTTCACCAGCGACAACGGCCCCTGGCACGAGGGTTCTCCCGGCGCGCATCGAGGCAGGAAAGCGAACAGCTTCGACGGAGGCCAGATCGTGCCCTTCATTGCATCTTGGCCGGGAACCATTCCAAGCTCCCGCGTGGACGATGCCCCGGCCATGAACATCGACCTGTTTCCGACATTCCTCAGCGTGGCAGGGCTGCCCACACCCACCGATCGAATCGTCGACGGCGCGGATCTCTCACCGCTGCTGAGAGGCGCAGCCGAGGCTGTTCCCGAGAGGCCGCTCTTCTTTGTCCGAGGCGGGGAGTTTGCCGGGGTTCGAAGTACGGGCGACCTCAAGTACATCGGCAGACACCGAAGCGAGAACAGCGCCTACTGGATCGCCAAGCACGGGCCGTTCCTGTTCGATCTCAGTCTGGACCCGGCCGAATCCTACGACGTGTCTGCGCGATTTCCTCGCGAGCGGGCGGAACTCGAGCGGATGGTACGAGACATGAACGAGGCAAACGAGAGCAACCCTCGAGGCTGGCTCAGACGCCGGTGACGGCTTCCGTCGGCGGGTCTTGTCGGCGTTCGCTGCCGGTCGGTACGGTGCGGCCATCGAACTGGCTGAAGACCCGTGGAAGTACCTCGGCAATTCCGTTGTAAGCAACTAGGCGGAAAAGACTTATCGTATGGACTTCGTCGCAGGTGCTGCCGATCGAGCGCGCGAAGTGCGGCTCATCGGTCTCTCCGAAGTTCCTAACTGTCGCCAGACAGCCTAGATTTCGTCATCTTCCAGTGTGCGTTGTCCCTCAAACGGTCCCCACATAGTGCGCCTTTCGAAGTCCTTGTGTTCTCGGTAAACAGCAGGATCGTATTCCGGGTTTACCTTCGGGAATCGAGCTTCTACTTCTTCTAGATAGCGCATCATTCCGTCGTACAGCTTCTTGTGTGTTTGCGGATGCTGCTTTGCAATGTTCGTCACTTCGCCAATGTCGACTGAGACATCGAACAGCATCGGGATCTCCGGTCGATCATAGAAGTGGATGACCTTGAACGCACCGGAAATCATGGCGGAATGGGGCACGCTGTTCCGATAGTGCGGATAGTGGAAGTAGAGGTCGCGGTTCAGGAAGGCCTCGTTCGGTTCCTTGCCAGCCATGTAGCCTGCAAGGCTGACTCCGTCGATGTCTTGCAGTTCTTCCGGGTTGCCGCCGGCCCACTCAACAAAGGTTGGCAAGAAATCATAGTTGACCACGTTGCCGGTAAACACGGTGCTTGACTTGATGTCCGGCCCCCTGACGATCATCGGAACGCGGAGACCTCCATCCCATAACCACCATTTCCTCGCGTGCAGCGGCTGTTTCAGGCTGGGCTCGAGTTCCAGCTCCTCGTGTCGGTAGCCGTTGTCGCCAACGACTACGACATAGGTATTGCCCTCGATCCCGAGTTCAGCGATCTTGTCGAGCACGGCACCGATCCGACCGTCCAAGTCCTCGCCCATCCCAAGCCAGATTGCGGGGTCGGCGTTGCGGTTGACCGTTTCGGGATCTTTGTTGTTCGCTTCGTACCAAGCCTGCACGAGGGGGTGCTTCACATACTTGTTGCGAGTCTCATGCAGGCACTCTCGACCTGCGTGCATGGCGTAGTGCGAGATTTGCAGATAGAAGGGCTTGTCCGACTTGACCTGCTGCTCCATGAACCCGATCGCCTTTTCGGTAATGCTGAACATCAATTTAGGGTCTGTTACGACCTCCGGCATTCGCCTCATCCCAGCCTGCTTGTTTCCGGGATTGTTGTTCGTATCTCCGTCATGCAATACGTAGCCCTCCTTGCCGGGATCTCCTCTCATATGCCATTTGCCAACATGAGCGCTGGCGTAGCCCAGCGGTTTGAGCGCCTCAGCAATGGTGACCGCGTCCTCGTCGAGTTCACGGTCGGACACGTTCGGAATCAACGGGTATTTCTGGTATTCCCGCTTGGTGTCGTAGTAGGGTTCCTTGGACCCGAGGTAGACGGTGAAGCCGCTGCGCGGAGCCGATTGCCCCGTCTGCAGGGAGACGCGGGCGGGCGAACACTGCGGTGAACCATAGGCATTGCGGAACGTCATTCCCTGACTAGCCAGCCTCTCCAGATTCGGCATCTGCAGGGCAGGCATGCGGGAATTCTCCATGGAAGCATCCATGGGAACCGGTGTTCCGTTCCAAGCCCAGTCGTCTATGTAAAACAGGACAATGTTTGGCTTCTCTGCGGCGAATATGCTGAACGGAGCCAACGTTCCGCACAGCATCGTGAGCACGATCCCTAGCGGGAAGATCCGAGACACCTTCATGGGGGGGATTATACGGCAGGCCTGACGAGTCCGCCGATTCCTCAGTGCGTCGGTGCGATGCGTGCAGCGAGTTCCCCGCAGGACAGTAGATTCCCGGTCGAAGCCCGAAAATCGGCGACACAGTCCGAGCCGTGCCGTCGGCCGGAAGCTGATTGCTACAGACGACTTACGTGAAGCCCCTTGCTACCGCAGCCCGAATACGAACATGGCGTTGCCAGAGGTGACGGCCAAGTACTGCTTGCCTTGGGCCGTGAACGTGATCGGCGAGCAGGCGATCGTTCCTCCCAGGTTGAGCGTCAGAAGCTGTTTGCCCGTGAACGAGTCCAACACCAGCATGTAGCCGTCCATCGTGCCGGTGACGAGGATGTCCCCCGCCGTCGAGAGAATGCCGCTCTCGCCGACGCCGGTCATCCTGAACTCCCACTCTAGATCGCCCGTGTCGGGCGACAGCGCCCGGATCGCGCCGTGGCCCTGCTGCTCCTCCTCGTCTTTCATCGTGTTCGGCCACACGCCCTGCGGCAGGCTGCCCACGTAGCGATTGCCCCGCGTGTACAGCGGATCGCCCTTGTGATAGATGCTTGAGTACTCCCAAGAAGAAACGTAGAAGAGGCCTGTCTTCTCGCTGTACGCCGGCGAATACCAGTTGGTGCCGCCCTGCACGGCTGGCCAAACACGCACGCCTTCGCGCGTCGGAGACGCCTCCGGGATCTTGATCGGGCGACCGTTCTCGTCCAGCCCCTTGGCCCAGGTCACCTTGACGAAGTTCTTGCCGTGTAGGAACTCTCCAGTGGCACGATCGAGAACGTAGAAGAAACCGTTGCGGTTGGCCCACAGCATCAGCTTGCGCGGCTTGCCCTCCCACTCCCGGTCCACCAGGACGGGGATCTGCACCGCGTCCCAGTCCCACTCGTCATGCGGCGTGAACTGGAAGTACCATTGCAGCCCGCCCGTGTCGGGATTCAATGCCACTACCGAGTCCGAGTACAGGTTGTCGCCCAGGCGCACGTCTCCGTTCCAGTCCGGCGCCGGATTGCCGACGCCCCAATAGGTCAGGTTCAGTTCGGGATCGTACGACCCCGTCAGCCAGATGGACCCGCCTCCGCGCTTCCATGAATCCCCAGACCACGTTTCATGGCCCGGCTCGCCAGGGCCCGGAATCGTGTTGAAGCGCCACAACTCGTCGCCGCTCTTCGGATCCAGCGCCGCGATAAAGCCGCGGATCCCGTATTCGCCGCCCGCGGACCCAAGGATCAGCTTGTCCTTGACCACGAGCGGGGCGTGCGTCAGAGAGTATCCGCCCGACGGGTCGACGATCTGCTTGGAGAAGACCACCGCGCCGGTCTTGGCGTCCAACGCGACCAGTTTGCCGTCGATCGTGCCCATGTAGAGGGTCTCGTCCAAGATCGCCAGGCCGCGGTTGATCCGGCCACAGCAGACGTTGACCTTCTCCGCCAAGACATGCGTGTATTGCCAGAACTTGCGGCCCGTGACGGCATCGAGCGCCACCACGTCGTTGGGCATCTGTACGTTGTAGATCACGCCGTCGACTACCAACGCCGTGGATTCGAACTTCTCCAGAGACTCGGCCTGGAAGACCCACTTCAGCTCAAGATCGCCAGCGTTGTCGCGGTTGATTTCGTCGAGCGGGGAATGGTGCCGGCTGTCGTACGTGCGGTTGTAGGTCAGCCAGTTGCCCGGCTCCTGGTCGGCGCGCAAGATCCGCTCGTAGGTCACCTGCGCCCCGAGGTGGGCGCTTAGCAGAAGCGCGCAGGCGGCGATCCCTAGGCGGTTACTGTGACGCATCGTTCGGATCCCCCAAGCGCAGGCTCGCCAAATAGGCGATCAAATTGTCCAGGTCCTCGCCCTCAATCTTGCCTTCGAAGGAAGGCATGCCCGATGTGCGGTCGACCTCGAACTCGGCCAAGTCCGCCTTGTGCACAGAAACCAAGGAGCCGGAGCCATCGATCAGCTGCACCGAGAACGTGTCCTCGTTCAGCCTCAAGCCTGTGATCGGCTTGCCGTCGCTGGACTTGGCCCGCACCATCCAGTGCTGCGGCAGGACCGATTCGTTCGGATTCAGCACCGACGCCTGCAAGTGCCCCATGGAGCGAACGCCAATATCAGTCAGATCCGGCCCCATTCGGCCGCCCTCGCCGCGGATGCGGTGGCAGCCGCTGCAGCCATTGGCTGCGTATACGGCACCCCCCTTCTCCGGGTCTCCGGTCGCTTGCTCGGCCGCCTTGCCCTCGCTGAGCGAGCGCACGAAGGCGACCAGTTGCCACATCTGCCGACCGTTGAAAAAGATGCCCGGCATCTCTGTGCCTGGGATGCCTACCGAGATCGTGTTGTAGAGCCCCCGATCCGATGAGCCGTGGCGAAAACGCCCGGTCGTCAACGCGACGCCCCGGGCGCCCTCGCCCTCAATGCCATGGCAGACCGCGCAATGGGATCGATACAACCGCCCGCCAGCTTCGACGTCGTCAGCGGAAGTGAATGGGTTCCTGATGGTGTCGTCTGCATGCTGGGCAACCAACGGAAACACCGCGAGTGCGGCGGCCACAGCGCAGCCGATGATTCGAAATCTCAAGACCTTCCTCCCCCTGCCGAACCGCGCCGACAGTTCGCAGCTATTCTAGCGAAAACCTAGTCGCGTCCAAATCGCTCAGCTCCCGCTAGCCACCCTACTCGTCCCAAAGCCGGAGTGAGACAAGCGTGTCCTTGTCGCGGGCAAACAGCAGTCCGCCGGCAACGGCCGCGAAAGCCCTGGTCTCGCGGCCTAGGATCTGCGCTCTGGACAGCACCTCGAACTTCTCGCGCGAGGCGGCGGCTAGCAGCAGCTCGCCCGATTCGAGCAACAGCAGCAACCTGTCTCCAACCCGGATGACCGAACCCGCTGGAATGCGCTCGCTAGACCAAAGCACCTTGCCGGTGACGAGATCGGCGGCACGAAAGGACTGGCCATACTCCTGCCTGCCATGGAAGCCGAACAGCGTGCTCCCGGACCGCACGCAGCTCGAGTAATGATTGTCAATCACGTCCTCGCCCGACCACAGCACTTCCATCTCACCCTCGCGCAGCCGCATCGCGGTCGCTCCGGTGCCGTAGGAGGCAGACAGGAACACGATGTCCCCGAGCACTATTGGGGCAGCAGCATTCACTGACGCGTGGCTTCGCGATCGCCAGCGCCGCTGGTAGACGACCCGGCCAGTCTCGGGCTCCAAGCCCACCAGGCCCTCCCGGGTGAAGAAGATCGCGAGGAGCGCGCCGTCGATGCGCGCCGCCACTGGAGACGAGTAACTGGCGTCGTGATCCGTGGCGGCCCAAACAGTTGCCCCTGAGTTAACGTCGAAAGCGACGATGCCGGAGCCGTCCGGACCGCCAATGTTGGCGATGACCCGGCCGTCGAGCACGAGAGGGGTCGAGGCCGCTCCGAAGAAGCCCTTGCGCACGCCAAACTTAGCGTGCGTGTCAACGCTCCATTGCTTCGCGCCGGTTTCCAAGTCCAAGCAATGCAGCACGCCCGCTGCGCCGAGGGTAAAGACCCGGCCCTTCGCGATCACCGGAGTGGCCCGCGGGCCGTTCTCGAACCCGAAATCGTCCTTGTAGGTCGTCTCGTAGGCGAACTTCCACAGGCTCTTCCCATCGGCGACCTGGAGCGCTTCTACAACTTCGTTGGTGCCCTGGCGATGGAACAGCAGCAGCCGCTCGCCAGCAACGGCAGGAGAGCTGAATCCCGATCCCACCGTACGATCCCAGACCATCTGCGGACCACCGGAAGGAAACTGCGGCATCGACTCGCGCCCCGGTACCACGCCGTCCCGATTCGGCCCGCGGAACTGCGGCCAGTCCTGCCCCCAGCCGACCGCGGATGCGGCAATCAATGCTAGCGCTGCCAAGCTCCGGGTCGACGCCAGACAACTCGCAGGTCTGTTGACGCGCAGAAGCGCAGCCGAGCCCGAACCAGCCGCCTTGTGACGATGAATTCGCCGCACGCTAGATCCCAGCCCAGCGCTTGGTTTGCGCGTCCCGGATCCCGAGCAGGTCGAGCAAGCGTCCTACTTGCTGATCGACAATGTCGTCGATCGTCTCAGGCAGAGTGTAGAACGCCGGCATCGGCGGAGCGATGATCGCTCCCATTTCAGACAGCGCCGCCATGTTCCGAAGGTGGCCGAGATGCAATGGAGTCTCCCGCACCGCCAGCACCAGCCTGCGTCGTTCCTTAAGGGCAACATCGGCAGCCCTGGTAAGCAGGTTGGAAGTCAGGCCCCCGGCAATGGCCGACATGGTTTGGATTGAGCACGGCACCACTGCCATGGCATCGAAGAGGAACGATCCGCTCGCGATCGAGGCGCCAATCTGGTCCACCGGATGGAGCTCTTCCACGAGGGGACGCAGATCGCCAAGCAGCCGTCCGGCCTCTTGACGCAGTGTCTTCTCTGCGGGACGGGTCACGATCAAGTGCGTCGCGACACCCTCCATCGCCGCTAGGCGTTCGAGCAGCCTGACGCCATAGATGGCCCCGCTGGCTCCGCTGATTCCAATCACGATGTGCCGCACGGCCGATTCCTACATCATGGTGCCAGATAGCGCGCTGCCGCGTGTGGCATGGTCTCCCGCGAGCGTGCTTGCGTGCAATCAGGCGGGCACAGTCGTGCACCTTCGCTTGACGTGCAACTCTAATAGGGGCAAGGAACGGCTTGAGTGAGCCTTCCCTGGGCCTCTCGACTCATTAGGCGCCCCGCACACGCAGTCCATCCATCAGCTCCAAGTCGCATGCAGACTTCGCCCAGCAAAGCCGCTCAAGCCCGTTACGCCCGTCACTTGATCCTGTACGACGGAGGCTGCGGATTCTGCCGGAACGCCGTGGTTGCCGTGGCGCGTTTGGATCCCGCTCGGGCGTTCCAATTCGCCTCGCTCGACAGCAAGCTAGCTGGCGAGATGCTTGCTGAGCGAAGAATCGCGCCGCGCGGGGCAGGCACGATGTACGTGCTTCCCAACTGGCAACATAGCGGTCAATCCGTCCTCGACCGCGCGTCAGCGGCCCTGTTTATCGCCCGCGGGCTGGCATGGCCATGGAAGGGCCTTGCTGCGTTGGGAGTTCTCCCGCAGTGGTTCTTGGACCGCTGCTACGATGCCATCGCCCGCAACCGACACCGGCTGAGCCGAGGAGCGGATGCCTGCGAAATGCCTGACAGGACCGTCCAAGACCGCTTCGTTCCGTAGATCGGAAGTGCGGGCGATTGCGCCGGGGACAAGGCACTCGCGCTGGCGCGATTGGGCGTGCATCGGCTCCTGCGAGCGCGCTCACCCGCTATTGATCGATGCGTGCGCGCAAGCGCGGCGGCGAAGCAGGCCCTGCACACCCTCAATCGCCTAGGCTTGATCCGCCAGCGGCCGGGCCCACCGGATCTTGGCTTTGCACGTTCACCGCGCTGGATCGGGTATGGTGTTACGGACGCTCGGCGACTGTGCCGGGCCATCAGGAATCAAGGATGTTCCAAACACGAATCACAGAAATGTTCGGAATCAGGTACCCGATCATCCAGGGAGGGCTGATGTGGCTGGCCCGGGCCGAACTCGCGGCTGCGGTGGCGGAAGCCGGGGGCATCGGATTCATGACGGCGCTCTCGCACGACAGTCCCGAGAAGCTGCGCGACGAGATTCGCAAGGTTCGCAGCCTGACCGACAAGCCCTTTGGCATCAACTTGACGTTCCTGCCGTCCCTGCGTCCGCCTGACTTTCCGGCCTACGTCCAGACCTGCATCGACGAGGGTGTCCGCTTCATCGAAACCGCGGGGCGCAATCCTGAAGCGTTCATGCCGATGATGAACGAGGCAGGCATCAAGGTCGTCCACAAGTGCACCTCGGTACGACACGCCATCAAGGCGGAGAAGATCGGTTGCGCAGCTGTCAGCATCGACGGCTTCGAGTGCGCCGGACACCCGGGCGAGGACGATGTCACCTCCCTGATCCTGATTCCGCTGGCCCGCGACAACCTGAGCATCCCTGTGGTCTCATCGGGGGGCTTCGGCGACGGGCGCGGCCTGGTTGCCTCGCTGGCGCTGGGAGCCGATGGCATGAACATGGGGACCCGCTTCGTCGCGACCGTCGAATGCCCCATCCACGACGCGGTCAAGCAGGCCTTAGTCAACGCCAGCGAGCGGGACACGCGGCTGCTCATGCGCACGCTGCGCAATACGGCCCGCTATCTGGCTAACGAGAATGCTGAGAAGGTGCTCGAGATCGAGGGCACCGGCAACGCCACTATCCAGGACATCAAGCAGTACATGTCAGGGCTGGAGGGCAAGAAGATGATCGAGACTGGCGATCTCAGCCAAGGCGTTTTCTCGGCCGGCCAGGTCATCGGAATGATTCGCGACGTGCCGACCGTGCAGCAGCTCTTTGATCGGATCGTCGGCGAGGCGACCGAGTTGATGACCAGCCGCCTGCCAATGATGGCCGGTCAGGCAGCGCTAGCAGCCTGAATGGTGCGCTCAGGCGAGACCTCCGCCAATCGCAGCAGAGTGGTCCCGGGCACTCCATGATCCCGGCAGGCAGTTGTGAGAATCACAGCTACGATCATCACCCGCGATGAGCAGGACAACATCGCCCGAGCGATCCGATCGGTCGGGTTCTGCGACGAGGTCTTGGTGGTGGACTCCGGCTCGACTGACCAGACCGTAGCCATCGCCAAGTCCTTGGGCGCTACGGTCATCTGCAAGGATTGGCCCGGCTACGCGGCGCAGAAGAACTTCGCGGCCGGGCAGGCCCGGCACGATTGGATTCTCTCGCTCGACGCCGACGAGGCCGTGACGCCGCGGCTAGCAACCAGCATCCAGCTGCTGACGACCGCCTCGGGGCGCTGCGCTGGCTACGACTTCCCGCGATTGGCACGCTACTGCGGACGCTGGATCCGCCATTCGGGCTGGTATCCGGACCGGAAGGTCCGCCTCTACGACCGGACCAGGGGACGCTGGGTGGGCAGGTATGTGCATGAGTCCGTCCGCCTCGACGGCGAGCGTGGCCACCTAGACGGCGACCTGTTGCACTATACCTGCGATTCCATCGAAGCTCACCGGGCGAATCTTGAGCGCTATACGGACTTGGCAGCCCGCGAGCTCCGCGAGTCTGGCAAGCGCGTGGGAGCTCTGCGTCCAGTGCTCGCGCCGATCCACTCGTTCGTCAAAGCTTACGTGCTACAGTTCGGCTTCCTCGACGGCCGCGCCGGGATTGCGATTGCCCGCATGGCCGCCCGGTACGTCTACCTGAAATACTCCAAGGCCCGCCTGCTGGCGCGCCGCTAGGCAAGAGAAAACCGTGCGCATTCTCCACTTGGACACCGGGCGGGAGATGCGTGGCGGCCAGTATCAAGTGCTGCTGTTGCACGAGTCCCTTGCCCGGAGAGATTGCGAGCAGACCCTGCTGGTCGGCCCGGCGATCCGGTCGAACCGCGGCTTCGAAGGCACGACTTGGTCCTCCATCCGGCACCACTCCGCCAAGTGCGACCTGATTCACGCCCATGATGCCCGTGCCCACACCCTGGCGCTGATCCATGGGCGGGGCAAGCCGGTAGTGGTGGCGCGTCGGGTCGCGTTCCCGATCGGTAGCGGACTGGCGTCGCAGTGGAAGTACCGAAAAGCTGCCCACTTCATCGCCATCTCCCAACACGTAGCGGACATGCTCGCCAGCGGAGGTGTCCCGCCGGAAAAGGTCAGCGTCGTATACGACGCCGCTCCCGACGAGGAGATCTTTCGCCCATACGCCCCGAGCGGCGCATCGCAGCGGCGCGCGGGGCGCGACGACTTCATCGTCGTAACGCCGAGTTCGGAAGACCCGCTCAAGGGACGAGACCTCGCCGTCGCGGCCTGCCTCAGGTCGGGCGCCGAAGTGATTGTTTCCGACAATCTGGCAAGGGACGCCCCATGGGCGGATCTGCTGCTTTACGTTTCGAAGTCCGAGGGGCTGGGATCGGCCATCCTGATCGCGATGCTGGCCGGCCTGCCCGTCGTGGCGAGCAACGTGGGCGGGATCCCGGAAGCGGTCGAGGACGGAGTCACCGGGGTACTGACGGAAAACGACGTCGCCTCCATCGCCGAAGCGATCCGTCGGGTGCGCGCGGACCGCGGCATGCGAGAACGCATGTCGATGGCGGCTCTTGAGAAAGTTAAAATTAAATTTAATCGCCAGAAAATGGCTGAGCAGACCGTACGAGTGTACGCTCACGTGCTAGGGCTCCCAAGGGCTCCGCAGGATGAGGGTTCAGCATGACGGCACTCGCCTTCGTGCTAGGCCTGCTAGTCGGAAGCTTCCTCAACGTCTGCATCCACCGCTGGCCGCGAGCCCAGTCGGTCGTCGCGCCCCGCTCGCGCTGCCCCGCGTGCAACCGCCAGATCGCATGGCACGACAACATTCCAGTACTGAGCTATATCCTGCTGCGCGGACGCTGCGGCGGCTGCGGAACTGCCATCTCGCCACGTTATCTCGTGGTCGAGCTCGCGACTGCAGGCCTTTTCGCACTCATAGTGATCGAGTTCGGAGCCGGCCTGGTGGCAATCAAAGTCGCGCTGCTGGCGGCAATGCTAACGATCTTGTTCTTCACGGACTTGGAGCACTTCGTCCTGCCCGACCAGGTCACCTTGTCAGGCTTGCTAGCAGGCGTGGCATTCAGCCCGTTCGTGCCGCTGCGGGCAGGCGTTGCCCAAGTCGGTGGTGACGTCTTGGGCCTGTACCCTGCCCCGTGGGCGGTCTCGCTCCTCGAATCCTTGGCGAGCGCGCTGATCTTCGGAGGGATCCTGTACCTGACGGGCGAGATCTTCTACCGGCTTCGCGGCGTGGAGGGTCTCGGCTTCGGCGACGTCAAGCTAGTGGCCATGCTGGCGGCGTTTCAGGGAAGCTCGGAGGCGCTGCTGGTATTGCTGGCCGCCTGCCTGCTGGCGACTCTGTACGGCACTGCCGCAGTGCTCTCTGGTCGCCAGCAGTGGCGCTCGCCTTTGCCTTTGGGGAGCTATCTGGCGTTTGCCGGAATCGCAGCCATTTTCTTCGCAGACGATATTCTGAACCGATACTGGGACCTGGTGCTGGAATGAAACTGAAGACAATTGCCGAAGCGCTGGATTGCCGAATCGAGGGCGACCCGGAATTGGAGATCTCAGGTGTAGCCGGTCTCGATCAGGCTGGCCCCGGCGAGCTCACTTTCCTCTCGAACCCGCGCTATTCGGCGCTCGCAACGCAAACCAAGGCCTCGGCACTGTTGGCTGCAGCCCCGGTCGAGGGGCTCGAGATCGCTCTCCTTCTCTCGGCGGACCCGTACTTGGACTTCGCACGCGCTCTGGAACTCTTCCACCCTCGCCAGCCTGCCACGCCCGAGATTCACCCCACCGCAGTGATCGACTCGTCCGCTCAGATCGGCCCCGAAGCGGCGATCGGCCCGTATGTAGTCGTCGAACGCAACGTGCGGATCGGGTCGCGGGCCGTGCTCCATCCCCATGCCGTCATTGAAGAGGGCAGTCAGATCGGTGACGATTTTGTAGCCCACTGCGGCGTCACCGTCTGCCATGGCACCGATGTGGGCGACCGGGTAACGCTACACCAGCGCGTTACAGTAGGCTCGGACGGATTCGGGTTCGCCCGTCGGCCCGATGGCAGCCACAAGAAGATCGTGCAGACAGGCCGGGTCGTCATCGAAGATGACGTGGAAATCCAAGCCGGGTCTTGCGTGGACCGCGCGGCGGTGGGAGAGACTCGCATCGGGCGGGGAGCGATCATCGACAACCTAGTGCAGATCGGCCATGCGGCCAAGATCGGCGCCAACACTATCCTGTGTGCCCAGGTCGGCATCGCGGGCAGCACCTCCATCGGAGCAAACTGCGTCCTTGCCGGGCAGGTGGGAGTGATCAACCACCTCAAGATCGGTGACAGTGTGGTGATCACCGCCCAATCGGGAGTCGGACACGATGTGCCGGACCACGCCATGGTGTCTGGCTCGCCTGCGTTCGATAACCGCAGATGGCTACGGTCAACAGCGGTCTACGCGAGGCTCCCGGAACTGGACCGGGAGTTGCGCAAGCTGCGGAAGCAAGCGGACCGGAGCGATAGCGACACCTGAGGCCGAGGCGGTCCTAGCCACGCGCGCTTGATGGCGACCGGTGCACCGCACTGACGGCGACTGGCTGCCTCGACAGCGGCGAGACCACCGCCAGTGCCAGCGCGGGCACGGCTAGATCCAGATCCCAATCGCTGCCATGCTCAGGAGACCAACAACCACCAAGACAAACTTGAGCACCCTGTCTGTGTCCTGAGCCGGCATAGGCAGGTCATCGTCTCCGACCATCGCGCTGCGCACGAAGTGCGCGACGCGATCATCGGCACTAGACATCTCCGCGTTAATGACATCCAGAATCGCTATGTATATGAACGTACCCGCCGCCAACGCATTGAAGCTCCCCTCGAGCAGCACCGCTGCCGGACCCTCGAGAAGGCCGGATGCGATCGTGCCTAGCACAATCCCCAATGGCGTCATCGAGGCAAAAATCGCAAGCACTGTCCACAGCTTTCTCCGTTCGGCACCCGCGGCAACCATGCTGACTACGAGGGCGAACGCAGCGGAGCCCTTGTGGCACAGGATGGCGACCATGACAAGCAGCGACGTGACGGCTTCAGACTGGAGCCCGAGGGCCACGCCGGCGGTAGCCGAGTGGATCGATAACACAACCAGCAGAACGTACGGATAGATCGGCCGGCTCTTTGCCTTATCTTGATCGGGACCAGCGCGAGTCTCTAACACAACACGGTCGATGAGTAACAGCAATGCCACACCAGCTGCCGCCAAGAGCGGCGCAAGTGGGTACTCAACAACACTGCCAAGCAACTCGGCCGCCTCGGGAAGGAGGTGAATGAATCCCGCACCGAGAAAGATGCCGCCAGCGAGGGAGTTGCCTAACGAGAAGAAGCGGTGACTAGCATGGTGGCGGGTAGCGAGTATTGGAATAGTGCCGCCAACAGCGGCCACTGCAAGAATCGCAAAAACAGCGGCGATCTTGATGGCAAGCAGGGAAGTCACGAGGCCATACTACGTTTAGTGAAGCCCGAGCTGCCGTTCAACGGTCGGGCATGCTCATCGTACCGTGCCGCTGTCAGGCCTATCCGTTCGGAACAAGCCTATCTGACAACTGCGTTGGAATCAAGGACTGGGATTCCAAAGTGCACCCGCAGCCGTGCCTGCATCGCGTGCGGTAGCCTTCAGCTCTCCCTGTCGATCGAAGATTACGCACTCGAGGCGAACAACCTATTGTTACGTGGATTGACGTTCTACGTAGCTGAGCGCTGCGCGAGCAAGGAAACCGGACCGGGTCTCGCCTTCCCGTGCCGCCGCCTCGTCCACGATTGCCAGAACGCGGGCCGGCACCGTGATGTTAATCCGCTTCGTCTTGCTCGACAGTCTGGAGACATCGACATCCACAAGCACCCAGATGCCGCCCTTGTAGTTCTCGCTCGCTTGGTGCGTTTCAAGCGATGCCCTCGCAGGTATGGACTCTCCATCCATCAACAGTCCCTCTAGGTGGCAGGCAATGGCCTCTTGAGCAGATTCGATAGCTTCCGCAAGCGTATCGCCGGCCGAAAAGCAGCCCGGCAAGTCCGGAACTGCAACCCCGTAAGCGCTCTCGACATCTGTGTGAATCACAACCGCGTATCGCATGTCATCGACCCTCCCACTTCCAGTTGGCCTGTCGGTAGATGTTGCGCAGAGTGCCGATAGGAATCTCCTTGCTGGGATGCTTCACCGCGACCCGTCCAGACTTTTCCGGGTGCATGAACTGTTGGTGGCTACCACGCACGTTCCTCTATACCTAGCCATTCCGTTTCAGTCTCCGAATGATCTATGCACCATACACTATACGTACTATACACACTCAAATGCTCGGAACCTTTCTTGGATCGCAGCTGTGACTCCGCAGCCTGCACGGCTAGGAAGGAGAAACTCATGTGTCGGGGGCGGGCCGATACGCGGTGGAGGTGCGGGTGGCAACCGATCCCACGAATAACCATCCTGCAGACCTACCCCACCTATTCCGGGATGGCACAGTGCGCCGGGCAGATAGAGCGCAGAGCTTATGCGCCCATGCAACGAGGGGCGAAATCCCAATCGACAAACCATCAGGCTTCGCCGCCTCGCTGACCTTGGTCGGACACGCTCTCGTGTAGGATTGGACGTGCGGCACACGGTGGCCGCTCGAAATCCTATGCTTCGAACAATCCTTTCCGGATTGCTGATCGCGCTTCCGACACTCGCTCAAGCCCCCGAATTCCCCATCAACTTGCGCCAAGGCATCATGGCCGGAGAGGTGGGCGAGACTTCCGCAATCCTGCAGTCGCGCCTGACCTCGTCCAACCCGCGCCAGGATCCCCGCTGGGAGGGGGTGCGCGGGGCAGGCGGCTGGGCGCGCTTCGAGATTGCCGACAACGAGCGTTTTGACTCGGCGCGATTCTCGGACTGGATCGAGGCGTCTCCGTACTCGGACTTTATCGTCAAGCTCAAGGTCGGAGACCTCGAGGCTGCCACTCGCTACTACTACCGGCTGCACTACGGTCCTGACCGCGAAGATCTTCGCGTCTCCGACACCGCGATGTTTCGCACCCTCGGGGGAAGCTCGGTTGCCGAGCCATACAGCATCGCCATCGTAACGGGGATGAACTACTCGTTCTTCCACTACACGGGCAGCGGCCGAACACGGCCCTATTCAGGGCCCGACAAGGAACTCGGCTACCCTGCCCTGGCCTCGATGCTCAAGCTCCGGCCCGACTTCTTCGTCGGAACCGGCGACAACGTCTACTACGACCACCCCGGGCATCGCGGCCGGGCGCAGACCCGCCACGAGATGCGCAAGAAACACCACGAGCAGTACTCCCAGCCGCGGTTCCTCGAGCTGTTCCGGCAGGTGGCAACATACTGGATGAAGGACGACCACGACCACCGATTCGACGATTCCGACGCAGTGAACGCCGTGCGGATCCGGGCCGCCAAGCAACTCGACTACTATCCGCGCACCAACATCCACGAGGGCGAGTCCGGCTCCGGCTTCGAGCCCTCGCACGCGCTAGGGATCGACGTGTTCCAAGAGCAGATGCCGGTCGTTGACCCGGCTCAGCGCGACCCGGTCACGTACCGCACGCACCGGATGAGCCGGGATCTACAAGTTTGGTTCGTCGAGGGACGAGACTACCGCAGCCCGCTCGACCAGCCAGACGGGCCCCGCAAGACCATCTGGGGTGCTGAGCAAAAGGCTTGGCTGATGAAGACACTCGAGGAGAGCGACGCGACCTTCAAGCTACTCATATCGTCCACGCCTATGGTGGGCCCAGACTCCAGCAGCAAGCGCGACAACCACACCAACTTAAACGGCTACCGGTACGAGGGAGACGAGTTCTTCGCGTGGCTGGCCAAGAGCGGGATCTCGAACAAAGAGTTCTTCATCGCCTGCGGCGACAGGCACTGGCAGTACCATTCGATCCGCCCCGACGGCTATGAAGAGTTCTCTTCCGGAGCCTTGGTTGACGCTAACGCGATTCTCGGCAGCTTTCCCGGAGATCCAGACACGACGGATCCAGACGGAAAGATCAAGCAGCCCTTCCACTCTCCGGAGGCTAGCGGTGGTTTCCTGATCATTTCGGTAGCTCCTGTCGGCGGCGGAGCACGTGCTGAATTCCGCTTCTATGACGAGAATGGCAAGCTTCTGTACGAGCACGCGAAACTGAGCGGCGGCTAGCGCGAGCAGCCGCCGAACTAGGCCTTCGCTCGCGCGCAGACGAGCGGCGCGGGCCGCCCGCTGCCGGAGAATCCGGCTATGGACCGACAGGCTCTAGGGCTGGGATCGCTCCGACTGACGTCGGGGCACCTGCGGGAGGAGACCGCTCAATCGATACTCACGTACCGCTCAAGACGTGCAACCTCGTCGTCGTCGACATACTTGCCGATTTCCCGCCGGAACTCCTCGATCCGCCGGTAAGGCCGGTATTCCTTGAACTCGCGGAGCATCCGGTTGCCGAGGCCCGGAATCGAGAGAATATCTTCGTCGCTGGCCGTGTTCAGGTTGATTGGGACGAACACGAACTGCTCCAGGCGTGCAACCTCGTCATCGTCCACGTACTTGCCGATTTCCCGCCGGAAGACCGGCAAACCCGCATAGGGTTTGTACTCTTCGAACTCATGGGCCATGCGCCTGCCGACGCCGGGGACCAAGCGGACCTCTTCGTCAGTCGTATCGTTCAGGTTCAAGGGGAGAAACAAGCGCGAGTACAGCTCGTCCTGCTGCTCCTCGGTCAGGGACCCGCCGACGAGGGCATGGATCTCGAGCATGTTCCCGAAGGGTCGCCCCGCGACGATCGACGACGCCCTGGCATCGCTCATGTGGGGCAACGCGGCCATTTCGGCCTCTGTCGCCGTGTTCGGATTGAGGACGCCCATGTTCCGCCCGACCTGAGCGTCGGCGGCACTGGAGATGAGCGCTGCGAGCGCGAGCGGCAGCAAGCAAGATTGAACGGATTCTCGTGAGATTGTCATGACCTTCATTCGTTGGATTCTTCACCGGGCTCGGACGAGCCGGAGTCATTGATGCGGGAGCCTGCGAAAGCTGGGTGTCGATATGCGTAGAGGAGTCCCACCAGGCCCAGCTGGACCATGGTACCCGGTGCCAGGGCAGGCATCGCGCCGGTGAGCGAGGCCCAGATCAATGGCCAGCCCGCTGCGGAAGGATCCATCTCGAGCTCGAACTCGACGTTGCTGTTGTAGTGCAGATAAATCCCCAGTGCCCCGGCCAAGAGGAACAGGAACATGGATATCTGAAACACCCGCAGAACCGCGGGTGCACCGGAGACGAACCACATTGCCAGCACGACAAGGGAGACGAGGACCATGGCCAGAGGGACGAGCTGGAAGATCTCAGCGTAGTGCTCTAAGAGGACAAGCTCGATCCCTGTGCCCAGCGCGCCCAGCAGGAAGACAGCCAGCAGCATCTTGCGCAGGAAGCCCGCATGCTGCATGGGATCACTGGAGTTGTTGGGCATTCCTATCGCCACGGTTCCACGGCTGCGGGCTTACGGCAAGACCTAATCTCAGTATCTCGCCAAGAGAGTGAGCGTGAATTGCAAGCTCTTGCAAATCCTATGGGGATTATAGGCGCAGCCGGCCAGCCGGGAGTGAGTGTTGTAAGGCATGTGGCAACGCACCTGCAGAGCACAGAGAGCCTAGCGAAGCCACGCTATTAGACCCGGACAGGCAAAGCCCTTTGAACGCAATAGGTTGCGCAACGAACGCGACTTGAACGTATTGTGAAGTTGCGCCTAGTAAGCCTGCTTTGCCTGCGCGGCGACCGCTACGATCTCAGGCACCGGCACGCCGGCAGCGACCATCACCTCTCGGATCGCAGCCTCGGCCACAGGGTGGGGCCGGATCGTGCGCTTGCCTTGGTAGCCGGCTGCCAGCGCCAGTGGAGTTGAGCCAAACGCGTTGTCTCGATTCCAAACACTGATGTCCGCCCCTTTCTTCGCAAGCAGCTTGATGGGCGCGCTCCTGTCCCGGTACGCGGCGTGGTGCATCGCCGTCTCGCCGTTTCTGCTGATGGCATCAATATCGATGCCGAGCGCGAGGAGCATTTCGATCCCTTCGACGACCTCTGCCTCGCTGCCCGTGCGCGCCCCCAGCAGCATCAGCGCATTATTGCCGTTTCGGTCCGTGAGCAGCGGATCCGCGCCCAATTCGACGAGCGTCCGCATGAATTCGATGTCGGAGGTCTGGGCAGCGGCCAAGAACGCAGTCGGCCCGTGCACCTGAGCACCTAAGGGGCAGCGCATTAATAACGTAGTTTGTCTGACGGCTATTTTGCCATGAAA
>JAPPMG010000028.1 GCA_028819215.1 Bryobacterales bacterium | reverse complement strand
TGCACCTTGCATCTGCTCCTCACACGCCGTTCACCCCGAACATTGAATTTGCCTGGTGATGCGGGGAAGATCAGAGCGAATGGTATAATCAGACTCAAGGCTGGAAAGGCCATGAGCGCGGAGTTGATCGGGATCCTGAGCGTGGGAGTTGCGCTATTGGCTCTGGGTTGGCGAGTATCAGCACGATTGGAGTCTCGGTTAGCGGACGTAGACAGACGACTGGCTCGCGTTGAGGGCCTTTTAGAGGGCCTTGGCTTGTCAGGCCGGGCCGGGCAGCTTGGATCGACTACCGGAGACTGAATACAGGTGGCCTTGTGGTCGACCAGCTCCCGGTAGCGTAGCGGATCGCTCGTGAGGATGCGCTTGACGGTTTCCGGAACATGTGTAGGTTGCTGCGGTTGTTGAAGCGCCGCTCAATCTCGTCAATTTAGCGGTTCAGGTGCATCTTGCTGAGCTGGTGGAAGGCTGCGGCAATGGAGCGCTTGAACAGTGACCTCACGCCCTCGATGTTGACGTCGCCGACGACCCGCTCCACCTCGGAATGGTTCACCGTGTCGTGGCGCGTGTCGTCGCCCTAGATGGTGATGTAGCCCTACCATTCGTCCGTGTAGATCGCCTCGGCCTCGTCGTTGACATTCCTGTTGACGAGCAAGTGGAGCGTCTTCCGGGTCACGCCGGGGATGCGTTCGAGGCGAACCCTCTCGCCGCGTTGGAGTGTGCCCGCCACTCACGGATGCGAATCAATCGCCGCCAGAATCCAACGGACTCACTGACGGGTTCCTGTTGAATGGCACTGTGACACATCGTGGGGGCGCGGGGGCGATCATATTGACACTCCAGCATTGTTCGGTAGAATGAACGTGTTATACCCACCCCGGCGGGATCAAGCCTGCCGGGAGTTCAGCCCCCAGGGAGCCTCTCGAGGCTCCCTGCCTTTTCCCGTGCGTATTCGAATCTTCGTCGACTTCTGGAATCTTTAACTCGCATGGAATGACTTCCACAACCCGCAACGCCCCAAGATCCCGTGGGATTCCGGGTTGACCGATACGCTCGTGCGGCATGCTGCTGCTGCCAATGCGACCTACACCGGTTGTCATGTATATGTTTCATTCGACCCTCAAAGTAGAGCTGACGCCGGACTTCGCAGATTCCTCAACGTGATGAAGGGGTTTCCCGGATATCACGTCGTTGTCAAGGAGCGAAAACCGCGAGGGAGCTTTATCTGCCAGCACCAAGAGTGTCGGAAACCCATCAGGACTTGCCCGCACTGTCAACGCGCACTTCAGGGCACCGTTGAGAAAGGGGTGGACACGGCACTCGCAACGGATCTGATTGAAGCGGCAATCGACGACCAGTTTGACGCGGCAATTCTCGTCAGCGCCGACGCAGACTTCGTGCCGGCGGTGGAGCTAGTTCATCGGCGAACGAACAAGCACGTGATTCATGCATACTTCAAACCGAAAGGGCAGGAGCTTCGTAACGCTTGCTGGGCACATATCTACATTGATGACCTGATGGGCGAATTGAGGGGATCCCCATGATCCACCAGACCAGGCCAGAGAAGGCGGAATGGCAGGGGAGCGTCAAGGATAGAAGACGAGCCGCCGGATAGACTGACGTTCATTGTAGATGGACACCAGCCGCATAGGGAACGCGTAGCTCTTCGCGAGCGATCCTGGCCGTCTCCCTACGGTCTCGAGTAACGGCATAGGCGAATCCTCGCTAGGTCTGCGAAACCCCAGCTCTCATTTGTGGCAGGTCCGGATCTTGAAGAGTTCTTCCAGAAGACTCTCTGCGGCTGCGGGACCCGCCTCGATGAAATGATCGTCGACGGGACCCTTCACGTGATCAGAGTTTGGACTCATGAGCTTAGTCTGCCGTCGCTGGAGCAGCTCGACCCGATAGACCAAGTTCTTCTAATAGTGCCTCGACTTGCGCCAAGCGCTGCTCGACGCTAGCTAGCCGATCCTCAATCCCATCAACCCGTGCAGTCAGTCGCAGGACCAGTCCGGCCAGTACCACGCCGACGCTCAGGATGCCGATCAGTTCCGCACTCATCGCCCTCACCATACCGAAATGTATCCAAGAATTCAGAAGTGAATGCGAGAGCCTGTGGGTCAGGTTGGACAATCCCGTAGTTCGACTCTATGAGCGGCTCCGTGACAAGCCGCGACTAGAATGCGCGTTGCCCAATTCGAAGATTGCGAAGAGCGGAGTCACTGGAGTCACTCACGTTGCACTCTGGAGACTGGTCCGTAAGGAAAAGTTCGTTGCTATAGCGATCGGACGCGCTAGCGAGGCCACGCGAGCTCTCGGATGTGGCCACGTGGACGGTGTCGGCAATCGCATGCGGGCAAAGCCTACTGCAGGCCGAGGTACTCGGCCCACTCGCTCATGAGTTCGCGACGCTGTTCAAGCAGACTAGACCGCGCATAGGCTTGCTCAACAGAACTGCCAATCCGATGCCCGAGGCACAGTTCGGCGACTTCGCGAACTTTGCCCGCGTCCTGGCACCAAGAGCGGAACGCACTCCGTATCCCGTGAGCCGTCCCACCGCCAGCGGAGAACACGCGTTGCACTGCCGTGCGGGATATTCGGAAGATCCGCCCAGCCCCGTTCGTCCGCGCGTGCGCTCCGTCGAGAACGCCGATCGCTGCTCTGCTCAATGGGACGACATGGTCTCGATTGGTCTTCGCACGACCAGCCGGAACCGTCCATGATCGCGCTTCCATATCGACCTCGGTCCAGTCCGCCTCAAGAACCTCGGTCCGTCTAACCGCCGTCAGAGCAAGAAACAGGATCGCGGCATGTGCGGTCCTCGACCGGTCCAGCCGAGCGAGAAACGCGCCCAGTTCGGCATGGGGGATTGCCTTGTGATGTCGTGTCCTGCCGTTGCCCCTGATGCGCGGCAAGGCGGCCCGGATGGGGGCCTCATCCGCCGGATTCTCAGAAATGATCTCGCGGCCCATGGCGACCGTAAACACATAGCCCAGACGCTGGAGCGCTAGCTTCGCGGCAGCGGGCTTCGCCTTCCAGAGGATCTCGCCGCCTTCCACTCTCTCTTCAAATACGGCGATGATGTCGTGTCGCCGGATCTCGTTGATTCGCTTGCGATAGAGCAACCGACAGTGGTTCTCGAACGTGCTCATCCAGTGCGCGCGCTGCACATCGCGCTTCAGATCCTGACGAGACTCGACTACCGCCCTGGCGAACTCGCCGAAGTAGGGCACGGTCGAGGGGCGTGGCCAGCGCATGTCAGTGATGCCAACGACTGCATCGGGATGCCCGATCAGAACCCGGTACTTGTTGAGATTCGCCCATTCCCGCGCTTGCTCGAGCGAGACGGTACGGGTCGGTCCAAGCCCGATATCCTTGCGGCGGCCGTTGACGGTAATGCGCTGGACCCACGATCCCGCGCCGGACTTGCCGACACGCAGAATCAGCCCACCCCCGAGCGAGTGCATCCGCACACGGTCTCCGGGAACTAAGAGACTGCGGGCAAATCGAGCATCTCTCAGCCGCTTCATGGGATTGCCTCGCTGTTGTGGGCTCGGCCCTGTAATCGGTGAGAGCATTGCTCGATGCCGCCGTAGAGAGCTCTGCGGTCGGCTGTGTGAGCTGTGGCCATCGGGATGAACCGCAGGATCCGACCATTTGCCAATCGGCCTGCTGCCTCAGCCGTCGCGAATTCTCGAAGCGTCCCGTTGAAGGTCACTTTTCTGCACGTCTTGGGGGACTGATACTCGAAGATAACGCAGTATTTTGTCACCACATTTTTGTATGTCACAGCGATGGAGTTCGGATTGTGAGTGATGCGTAAACAATTTAGCATAAATTATTTAGATATCGTGTATTTTCAGCGGAGCATGGATTTACCATTACCGCCGAGAACGGAAACATGTACACGGTCATGATTAGCGATGACGGCATGTTCTCGGCCGAGTACGTGCAGCCGCCGGCGCTGAGCATCCCGCTGGGGAACTCCGGCTCGTCGGTCCAGGTCCGCCGCAACGAGAACCTGACCTTCTCGGCGATGATCGGCGGCGAGTGGGTGATGATCACGGCCGACACGACAGTGATGGCCGAGAACGGCAACGTCTACGCGGCGGTGCTGTCGCCGGAGGGCGTTCCCATCGGCGTGATGCACGTGGCGGCCATGCAGGAAGTGATGCTGGGCGCGCTGGGCGGCACGGTAACCCTGACCCAGGCCGAGGACATGACCTGGTGGCTGGGCGAGGCGGAAGTCAAGGACGGCTACGTCCACACTGCGGCGAACGGCAACATGTACGCGCTGATGATGGATGCCGAGGGCATGTGGAGCGCCATGTACCAGTCGGTGATGGTGATGGTGGCCTTGGGCCCGAACGGCTCGGTGACGCTAGAGCGGGCCGAGGACATGTCTTGGTGGTATGGCTCTGTGGCGGTTGCAACCGACGGCACGGCCGAGGTGATGGGCAACGACAGGACGTACACGCTGTGGTACACCGACGGCGTCTGGACGGCGCGCTTCGAGCCCGAGTCGATGGAGATCATGGGCGCGGGTGGCCTGATGGTCTTCAGCCGCGAGGCGGACGACATGTACGATGTCGAATCCGTGGGGAGCGGGATGACGCTGGACGCAAGCGGTGCCGGCGACATCACGACCTCGGCGGGCGCGATGTACCGCGTGATGATGATGGACGGCATGCTGACGGGCACGCGGTTCGACGGGGCGCCCAAGGGCGACACGGTGTACATCACGGTCGGGCTCGACAGCGACCTCGCTCCTGACGCGGAGGTGAGCTACATCGCGGACGACCGCGAGACGGCCTTCAACGAGGCCAACACCATGGTCACGATCGCCGGCGAGAAGATCTCGCTGGGCGATCTGCTCGGTAGCGGCATGGCGTCGAAGGCCGCGGCGGCCTCCGACGGGATGCCCGGAGAGTTCGTTAAGTCGGCCGTGGACGTGCTGATGGACCTGCTGACCGAAGCCGAGCTGTACGCCAAGTACCAGGCGGTGGCCACCGACGACGCGGGGCGGGGGGCGTTCGACGGGCGCCTCAACAACATCGCGGAACGGGCGCAGGGCGCGGTCGACATGATCTTCGGCACCAACGCTACGGACGGCGACGTCGTGAAGAAGGTCAACATCGTCGACGACGGCGTTCTTCCCACGGAAGACCCAGCCGCGACGACCGCAGCGACCGACTATATCCGGGCCACACAGACGGTGCGGGGGCTCAACCGCCTGCTGGACGCGCTGTCGTCGGCCGACGCCTTTGTCGACGCGACCAAGAAGGGCAACAACGGCGTG
Organism: Bryobacterales bacterium; assembly: GCA_028819215.1. Lineage (GTDB taxonomy): Bacteria > Acidobacteriota > Terriglobia > Bryobacterales > UBA6623 > VXMF01. The sequence goes on along the minus strand of JAPPMG010000028.1, from coordinate 1,140 downwards.
TTCGAGGACGCGCTCGGCGCGGATGCCGCGATGAAGGCCTTCTCGGCGAACAAGAGCGAGTACATGGTGTATTTCGGCACCACTGAGAACACGCGGTACGGCGCGATCGCGCTGAAGGAACGGGTCAGCGACGAGTTCACTCCCACCGGCGGAACGGCCATGGTGGAGGCTGCGGCGGTCCACGGCACGCAGTTCGAGTACGATGGCGCCACTACAGGGAACACCGACGACAACGTGGAGATCGGACGGGTCGGAGCGTTCTCGTACGCGAATGTCAACGACACGTTGCGGTCGCGCAACCTGCTGCAGACAGGGGGAGCGGTCTACACGGGCGGCACGGTTGCGGCCACGCCGGCGGGCACGCTGTACAGCGGGGACATGCGCATCGACGTCAATTTCCGCCAGCAGAGCGTCTTCGGGCGTGTGTCCGGCCTCAGGGACAAGGACAACAACCTTTGGAAGTACCTCGACAGCGATGTCGATACGATCTACCTGCCGCGGCAGAACTACAACAGTCGGACCCAGTTCGGGGGCGACAACACCACCAACGAGGACGACATGCGCTTAGGCCAGGGCACCTTCAAGACGGCGACGATCGTCTACTCGCAGTCCCAGGGCTTCTCGACCACACCGACCGAGCAGCCGACGAACGCGCGCTTCGCCGGCCGGTTCATCGGCTCGGACGGAGCCGAAATCACCGGCACGTGGTCGCTCGGCCAGCCCGTGGAAGGGGAGACGGATAACGCCGCCACCGCCTTCGACGAAAGCGCAAAGAGCAACAACTTGGACGTGATCTATGGCTCCTACGGCGTGACGCGCCAGGACAGCTCCGGCCCCGTGGGTGCGGCTGACGCGTCGGCCGGCGGCAGGGTCAAGACCGAGGCGGTGCTGCCCGGCACGGTTGACGGGACTTCCCTTGGCGCCACATTCGCGGGGGATAAGGATACCGCGGGCATACTGCGGCTTGGGAAGCGCAGCACGGGCGGCGGCGAGGACACCAACAACGACTTCGCTCTCACGAAGATTTTCGCCAATCCTGGAGCGAATCCCAAGAAGACGGTCAACAACTCGCCGACGCACGTGAATGTCGTGGTCGACCACATCGAGGCGCAACGGGCCATCTACGTGATCTACGCCGAG
>JAPPMG010000025.1 GCA_028819215.1 Bryobacterales bacterium | reverse complement strand
AATGCAACCAGTGCTTTACAGCACACTGCGGTCAAAAAACGGGCCAGAACTTCGGCTTAACTGTGGCATGCCCGGCGAATGCCGTGACCGAAAATAGGTTCGTACCGAATGCGATGCCTGCACGGTGATAGCCCAGAAGATAGGGCGTTCTCGATTCCAGGGAGCAGCCCAGCACGCACACGGCAGGGTGTGCTCGCGAGGATGGGAGATCGAAGAGCCGCGGCTTTGCCGAGCAACTGTCTCGATCAACGCCCGGAATCTGCCGAAGCCGGCGCGAGCAGCGGCCAGAGGGCGCTCTCGAAGGCGCTGATCGACGTGTAGCCCTCCATGCGTCGTCGCAGTTGGCCGTCCCGGCCGATAATCAGGCTGGTTGGAATCGCCGTGATCTGGTAGCTCTGCATCACGTTTCCGGTGTCATCGTGCAGCGAGGGGTAGCCGACCCCGCGCTCTTCCAGATACTGCCGTGTCTTGCCTGGATCCTCGTCGCTTACCCCGATCACGACAAGGCCGTCATCTGAATACCGTTCATAAAGCCGCTGCAGTTGCGGCAGCTCCTGACGGCAGGGCTCGCACCATGACGCCCAGAAATTCACAAGAACGATATTTCCACGCATTCGCGCGAGATTCCAGGCCATGCCATTTAATGCAGTGAGCGTGAAGTCCGGCGCTTGGATGCCTGCAGCCGGATAGGGCTCTTGCGCTGGCAGCGAGAATGAGTCGGGCGCGCGGGTCTGCAATTTCCCTGTGAAACGGCGGGCGAACTCGTCGAGGATTGCGTTCCGCAACTTCTTGTTGCGGGGGAGCGCCAGCTGCGAGCATCGATGCGGACCGTCGGAGTGCAGGCCGAGCCGCTGTCGCTCGCCGCGAGTGCCAAGCCAGCGCGACACCTCCACCGCATGAATCGCCCCGAAATAGCCCGCCATGTAATATGGGCCGAGCAGGAGGGCGAGGGGCGCTCCCGAAAGCGCCGAAAGCCAGTACTTCTTGTCGAACAACGTCCAGCGCACGGGCTTGCGAGTCCGCTGGAATCGGATCGTCTCGTAGTCGAAGCGTTCCGAACCGTGTCCTGGCAAGTCGACGACTAGGTGCGTGTCCGTGAACACGAGCTTCGCCGGTCGGAGTCTCGTTCCTTCGATGCTAGCGCTGAGACCCTTCGCATAGACCGTCGGTCTTTCACCCTCGACGGGATTCGCAGCGGCGGTTCCTAGGCAGAAGACGAGGACCACCACGACGCGGCTGGCTGGGATTCTGCGTGTTCTGTCCACGAGGAGTACCTTCCTTGGTTTCGTCTCTCGCTTGGAGCTCAACGCCCGCGAGCGCCGAGACCACCCGACGCGAGTCAGGTTTACGCGATTTGACGAAGCGGCAGCGAGGAATGAGTACCGGAATCGCCGGCGAATTCGAGGAGCTTGTCGGGAAGGACGGCGAGCAAGGCCACCGGGCAGAGCCTTGGCGCTCAAGGCAACCCGGATCGAGTCTCAGGGCCTTTCGCAGGATCGCAGAAGCCGAAGGATCAACATTCTTGAGCGAGATTCATGGGTGCCCCAACACCCGCAATGTGCATGGGAACGGCGGCGGGCTGCCGAGTCGGTCAGAGCCGACGGAGCTGCATTAGGCCGGCAACGAGCTTGCGTGGCGCTGCCCCGATCAGACTCGTCGCGCTTGGAACACAAGCCGGCTGGCTTGGAGCCTCCCGAGGTCAGCTCTACGTGCCGCGTTCAAGCATCCTGCCGATGTTCGATTTGTGCCTCCAGATCAGAAATACCGTCATCAGAGCCGCGTATTTGGTGTGGGGCATTCCCGACAGGAAGTGGATCACCACGGTGAAGAAGACCCATGTCAGCAGCGACGCCCATGCGCCGATCTCCTTGATCTTGAACCGTCCTCCCACCACCCGGACCGGAACGAAGAACGCCAGCGACAAGGCTGCAACGCCGGGATACATCGCCAGCATCGCACCTGCGGATGTGGCCACGCCCTTGCCGCCTTGGAACCGAAGCCAAGGTGAGTAGCAGTGGCCGAAGACAGCTCCCATGCCGAACAGCCAAGCGATGTTGATGTAGTGTTCGGGCCCATAGAACAGCCAGATCGGAACGAAGCCCTTGGCCAAATCGCCGATCAACGCGACGAGAGCTCGCCTCTTGTCGAATCGGAGCACGTTATTGAAGCCCGGGTTGCCGGATCCGATGTCGCGGATACTCGTTCCCGAACCCCACATCGAGATGACCGCAAATGGGATTGAACCGATCGCGAAACTCGCGACGAGCTTGAGAATCAACTGGGTGTCGAGCATGGCAAACACTAAGCTTCAAGGATAGGCGTCAGGGCGATCAGGCCCGCAACGGAAGCCGTCATGAAGTTCGAGAGGGTCGCCGCCAGCATTGCGCGCATCCCGAGCGCGGCCAATTCGCGCCTTCGGTCCGGGAGCATGGCTCCCAGCGCTCCGATCATGATGCCGACCGAGCCCACATTGGCGAATCCGCAAAGGGCATAGTTCGCGATGAGAAACGATTGCGGCTGCAGGCTGTCCTTGAGTTGAGCCAGTTCGGCGAAGCTGACGAGCTCATTCAGCGCCATGCGCGTGCCAAGCAGATTGCCCACGGTCGGAGCGTCGGACCACGGGACGCCGAGGAGCCACGCCACCGGAGCGAAGATCGGGCCGAGGATGGCCTGAACACTTGCTGGCAGCCAACTCCAGCCGACGATTCCTTGAATTCCGGCCAAAATACCGTTGACGATGGAGATCAGGGCCACGAAGACTAACACCATCGCTCCGACCTGAAGGGCCATTTGCAACCCCTCGACGGTGCCCCGGGCGGCAGCGTCCAAGATGTTGCCGTCCTTGGCGGTTTCCTGCTCGGGAATCCAGCCCATCGTTTCAGGCTGGCCCGTCTCGGGCTCGAAGATCTTGGCGAGCATGATGCAGGCCGGAGCGGTCATCACGACAGCCGTAATTAGGTTCTCGGCCTCGGCGCCGCCAAGCTGCACGTACGCGATCAGAATCGCGCCAGAGACGGTGGCCATGCCGCTAGTCATGACCGTCATCAGCTCCGAGCGGGTCATCGCGGCCAAGTAGGGGCGGATCGTGAGCGGCGCTTCGGCTTGCCCTAGGAACAAATTGACGGCGACGTTCAAGGACTCTGCGCCGCTGGCGCGCATGCCCCGTTGCATCACCCAAGCTAGGACCGCGACGACCTTCTGCAGGATCCCAAGGTGGTAGAGCATGGCGGAGATGCACGAGACGACGATGATCAGGGGCAGGATCTGGAAGGCGAAGATGACACCGTTCTCAGACCTGCCCAGCTCGCCGAACACGAATCGGGTGCCCTCCTCCGCTAGCGAGATAAAGCGGTTGAACCCTATCCCGAGCGCCTCGAACAAGCGGCCGACCGGTGTTCGCAAGACCAGCACGCCCAGTAGGAGCTGTAGGCCCACGCCCCAGGCGAGGGTGCGCCATCGAATCGCGGCCCGGGCCGCAGACAGTGCGTACGCCACGGCGATGGCGAACAAGATCCCGAGCACGCCCATGCGAGCATCCCATTGTAGTGGCCGGCTACATGTGCGGCACTGAGCGCGAATCGCGCCGCTACACTACCAGAATGAAACCCGAGCCGGCACCGGTGGACACGAGGCGATTGGTCGAACTGGCCCAGGCCACGATGGCACGGGCACCGTTTCCGATGCTCGCGAGTGTAGCCGGAACGCGCCCAAGGGTCCGGCCGGTGTCTCCCGCCGCCGTTGATGGTTTTACCGTCTACGTGGCCTCGCTGCGAAGTTCCGGCAAGACGGCCGAGCTGGCGGCGAACCCAGCCGTAGAACTCTGCTATCTCGACGACAGCCACGACCAAGTCCGGATCGAGGGCAGGGCAGATCTGATCACCGATGCCGGCGTGCGACGAGAGATCTGGGACAGCTACCCGCTGCTGCGGAACTTCCTCGGCTCGATCGACAATCCCGAGTTCATGCTCTACCGAATCTGCCCCCAGCGAGTCCGCTTCATGCGCGAGTGGGCGCTGGAGTACTTCGAGGTGCCGCTGGACTGAAGGCCCGTCGTGGGTGATCACGCGCTCCGACGGTGGCCTACAATCAAGGGCGGATTTCGAATCCGGAGAGAGGCACCATGGATCGAAGAGAATTCCTCACCGCTACAGGCACGACCGTAGCCACGATGACGGCGGCGCAGTACTCGCGCGTCTTAGGGGCGAATGATCGGCTCAACACTGCAGTCGTCGGCGTGAACGGACGAGGCAAGTCGCATATTCGCGCCGTCGCCGCAAATGCTGGCATGAACGTCGGGGCGGTCGTGGACATCGATCAGTCGGTTGCAGAGAAGGCCGTCGCGTACACGAAGCAGTACCAGCAGGACGCACCCAAGGAGTACCGCGACCTGCGCGACATGTTGGCGGACAAGGAGATCGACGTAGTCACGATCGCGACGACCAACCACTGGCACGCTCTCTCGACGATCTGGGCGGTCCAAGCGGGCAAAGATGTCTACTGCGAGAAGCCCGCCAGTCACAACATCTGGGAGGGCCGCAAGATGGTCGAGGCGGCCCGCAAGTACAAGCGCATCGTCCAAGTCGGCCAGCAGTCCCGTTCTACGCCGTTCAAAATCGAGGCCATTCAGCGCCTGCGCGAGGGTGTGATCGGCGAAGTGTACATGGCCAAGGGGCTGTGCTTCAAGCGGCGCAAGTCCATCGGCTCCACAGCGGTGAGCGCCGTGCCTCCGGGCGTGGACTACGACATCTGGCTGGGCCCGGCCCAGCCGTACGAGTTCAAGCAGAATCGTTTCCACTACAACTGGCACTGGCACTGGGCGTTTGGCAACGGTGACATTGGCAACCAAGGCGTTCATGAGATGGACGTTGCCCGCTGGGGTCTCGGAATCGACCACCTGCCCGAGCACGTGTTCTCGGCGGGCGGCCATTTCGTCTACGACGACGATCAGGAGACACCCAACACCCAACACGCAACCTTCGACTATGGCGGCCGCATGCTGCAGTTCGAGGTGCGCGGGCTCATCACAGGCGGGGAGTGCCGACTCTTGGAAGACTCAGGGGGAGGCAACCACACGATTGGCGTCTTGTTCTTCGGCAGCGATGGCTTCCTGACGATCTCCGGCCGGGGCTACCAGACGTACTTGGGCGAGAAGCGGACACCGGGTCCGCACAGGCAATCGGAAGGCGACTCCACAGCGCTGCATTTCGAGAACTTCCGCAAGGCGGCGCTGAGCCGGCGCGTCAGTGACCTGAACTGCGACGTGCTGGAGGGGCACCTCTCAGCCGCGCTGTGCCACTTGGCAAATATCTCGTACCGAACGGGTGACAAGCTGCTGTTCGATGCGGAGACCGAGAGGTTTGTCGGAAACTTCGGCGCCAACACGCTGCTGAAACGCGATTACCGCGCCCCTTGGATCGTGCCCGAAGAGGTCTGAGCGGCAAGGATGAAGCTGAGGCGCCCGCTAGGGACGTAGGGAGCCGAGCAGAGCCCGCAGCGCAGCGCGCTCGCCAGCCCCAATGTGAGCGAAGTCACCTGATTCGTCGGCGCCTTCGAGAATCTCTGCCATTCGACGGGTGATGTAGCTTTGCACTCGCTCGGGCAGTGCCGCGAACGCAGGGGAGCGAATGAGGTAGCTGCAACAGTGGCGGAGCAAACGGGTTTCCAGGTCGAGTTCGCGCAGGGAAGGCCCTGAACCGTCGCGGCTAGCGCTCGATTGAAACTCTTGGGCGAAACCCGAGTCCCCCCGGATAGGACCCTGTAGCCGAGCTTCTCCCACAAGGAGCAGGTCACGGAGAAGCAACTCCGCGGGCCTTTCGATGCGACGCTTGACCGAGGCCAGCAGGGACGCAGACGGATCGCCGAAGAGCCTTGCCATCTCAGCTCGATAGGCTGTCGCCGCCCGAGCCTCGTGACCTGCCCTCGCGATGGAGTTATGGACTTTTGTCTGGTGCGCCAAGACCAAGTGGGCCACGACGTCACTATGAGGCGTCGGATATCTCGCCGGTTCGAAGAAACGCTCGTAGGGCTGGCCAAGCAAGCCCGCAGCGAACTCGGCAAAGCTGTCGTCGGGGCCTACGGCATTGCCGCGATGCGGCATCGGGATCGAGCCGGTCACGTACCATCCGCCCCAGCGTTCTGACACCGAGGTTGTGTGGTCGGTGTCCACCGTGCCGTGGCGGAAGTGCGGCAGCCCGTCACGGGCGGGATATACGGACCGAGTGAGGTGTCCGGGTACACCGAGCGTGCGTCGGCTCTCGTGGCATTGCAAGCAGGATCCGCGGTCCCGAAGCAGGCGCGGACGGGCAGAGCGCTGCTGGCGAAGCGTGTAGAACGCTGCCGTGCCTCCTGGGACAGCGGTGGAGATTTCAAGCAATGGCGCTCCCGGCACCCACCCCACATAGCCCTACTTCGCCATGCTAAGTGGAAATAGCCGGGTTTAGGGGCTCTGACT
>JAPPMG010000013.1 GCA_028819215.1 Bryobacterales bacterium | reverse complement strand
CAAGCTGGAGAGTCTGTATCCAAATCCGACAGATTAAGTGAGATGATGTACTAGTCTCCAAGTCGGGCACCAACGACTTCCACGGAGCGGTTTGGGAGTTCCTGCGCAACGATGCGTTCGACTCGCGCAATCCCTTCCTGGATGCCGGAAGGGACGGTCCCACGCCGTTCCGCCAGAACCAGTACGGCGCCGCTGTCGGCGGCCCCGTGGTCCGCAACAAGACCTTCTTCCACTTTGCGTGGGAGGGTTGGAAGTACCGCCGCTCGCAGCAGCAGTCATACTTCCATCCGACCAACGACGAGCTTGCCGGCAATTTTCAGAACGCGATCCTCGACCAAGTCATCTACGACCCAGGCACCACGCGCGCCAACCCGGCGGCTGATGGCTCGTTCGTGCGGGACCCCTTCCCGCAAAACACGGTCCCCAGCGGTCGCATCGACCCGATGATGCGGAACTACTTCGAGAACTATTTCGACCGGCCTGACCCCAACGTCTCCAGCCCGGCCTTCAATGTGATCAACACCCGGCCGCAGCAGAGCGACAACAACACGATGCAGGTCAAGGTCGACCACCGCTTCGGCAACGCCGACAACCTGTGGTTCCGCTACAGCCAGCTGAACAACCCCCAGACACTTCCAGCGACGGTCAAGAACGGCCGCATCTTCAGCAACCGCCCGCGCAACATCGCAGGCGGCTGGGTGCATCTGCTGGGCACCAACGTTGTGCTCGACACCAAGTTCGGGTGGGTGCGTGAGGCACTCAACACGCAGGCCGATCTCGCCGCCGGCATGGACCCGCTGGCTGCGGACGGCTGGGCCGGGCTTGACGAGTTCGGCCCGCCCGGAATCGGCCTTCAGGCGCCTTACGGCAGTCCGGGGATCAGCACGCCGCGACCGGAGACGGACTGGCAGTGGATGGTCAGCGAGGGCGTGAGCTGGATCAAGGGCAACCACAACATCAAGTTCGGAGGCATGTATATCGGCCAAGAGCGCGACGCGCTCACAACGCAGCATAGCGTTCCGTTCAACAACGCCCAGACGGCCGATCCGCTCAACCCCGGAACAACCGGCAACTCGGTTGCCTCCGCTCTGCTGGGCTTTCCCGCGCAGTACACGATTCGCAACCAGAACTACAACGTCACGTGGCCGACGCTGGGCCTGTACGTGCAAGACGAGTGGAAGGCCAGCAGCAGGGTGACGGTCAATATCGGCCTGCGCTATGACACCTACTGGGTGGGCAGGATGAACCGTGGCATGCAGAACGGTTTCGATTGGGACACCGGAGACTGGCTGATCGGCGGTGGCGTGCTGCCGGGCCCCTGCTCCCAGGTCGGCATCGCGCCATGCATACCCGGCAGCGGCAACCTCGCCGACCTGCCGAATGGCCAGCACATCAGGCTGGCCAATGATCCGAACATGTACGAGCCTGCGCACGACGGCTTCCAGCCGCGTGTCGGCGTCGCCTGGCGTCTGCGCGACACGACGGTGCTGCGCGCCGGCTACGGCGTGAACTACGACAGCTTGACGGGCGTCATGCAGGGGTTCCAGCAGTCGATCGGGACGTGGCCGGACAAGCAGTTTGCGCAGCCCGCGTACAACGGGGTCGGCGAGCCGCTCACGAGCGTCGGCCGAGCCAACCAGCTAGGCGGCGCGCCGCTGCCCGACCCGTCGCCGTTCGGCAGCGCGGGTTGGTACGCGAACCCGCGCACCAAGCCCGCCTATTCGCACCAGTGGAACGTGGAGATCCAGGAACAGCTGAAGAACAACTTGACATTCTCGATCGCCTATGTCGGCAGCCGCACCAAGCGGCTGGAGCACAACGGCGCGGCGAACACCGCGACCACGGCTGGGCCGGGCTCGCCGGAGGAGGTTCGCCAGCGGCGCCCGTTTCCGTACCAGACGACCATGTTCTACGGGAACTTCAATGGCCAAGGCTGGTACGACTCTCTGCAGATGAAGCTCAACCGGCGCTTCACCAACGGCTTCCAAGCGCTGATCAGCTACACCTGGTCGAAGTCGCTCGACACGCAGAGCGGCTGGTTCGGCGCCGAGAACGGCATTGGCGGGAGTTCAGCCGTGCAGAACTATTACGAACCGCTGGACAACAAGGGGCCGTCAGGCTATAACATCCCGCACTTCGTGTCGATCGCGGCAGTTTGGGAGCTGCCCTTCGGACCTGGCAAGAGCCTGCTCAGCAGCGGGCCGATGTCGCAGGTGCTGGGCGGCTGGCAGCTCAACACCATCGCGCAGTTCCGCTCGGGCCAGCCGGCTAACCTGTCGGTTACCGGCGACGTGGCCAACATAGGCAACGAAGTGGCGTGGTGGAACTACGCCCGCCCGAACCTCGTCGGCGACCCGCACTCGGGCGCGCAGACCGAGGCGCGCTGGTTCAACACCGCTGCGTTCGACACGCCGTCGTTCTCTTACGGCGATGTCGGCAAGAACGTGCTCTATACGCCGGCGGTGCAGAACGTCGATATCTCGCTGTTCAAGCGGGTTCAGGTCGGCGAGACTTACAGCGTCGAACTCCGCATCGAGACCTTCAACGCGTTCAACATTCAGAACTTGGGTGCGCCGAACACCGTTCTGGGCAATCCTAACTTTGGCCGAATCGCCAGCTTGGCGGGCGGGACTAGGCCGAGGGTGTTTCAGTTCGGCCTGAAGTTCATATTCTGAATGCGGCGGCGCCCGGCCGGTGCCGGGTGCCGCTGGAAAATGGCCGCGCCTTGCGCGAACTACTGCGGCCCGCCTCCACGGCGGGCCGCATGCACATGCGGCGGCCGCCACCGCAGGCTAGTTGTCGGTGCCGGGCCAGCGTGCCAAGTGGCGCTGCGCCCAGTTCGGGTTGCGGTCGTCGTGGCAGAGCAAGCAAGCGTTGGGGCTGCGGTCCTGTCCGAATCGGACGGTCGCTTCGGCGTCAGGGATGTCGTCGATACGGTGAGTCGACGCTTCGAACATGAGCGCGTGCATGATCTTCGGCATGTGGCACGACGCGCAGCGGCTGCCGGACGATTCGGGTGCGTGCAAGGTATGCCCCGGACCCTTCTCTGCGTACTCGCGGTGGCACTGCAGGCACATGCGGTCAGGCTCGTCCAGGAATTTGAGCGACTTCGGATTCGCTTCCGGGTTGGCCGGATGCGGATCGTGGCAGCTGCCGCAGTGAGCGCCGCCGATGCGGAAGCAGGCCGAGCGCACGAAGGATTCGCCGATGAAGGTAGTCTCGCGGAACCGGCCGTCGCGATGGAACGCCTTCTGCGAGAACTCGTTGATGGGCCGCCCTTTGTAGGGCGGGAAGAAGGCATCAGGAAGCCCCGTGAAGTTAACCTCTCCCCGGGGCCCCAGGTCGAACAAGTTGGACTGCATGTGGCAGCGCCCGCACAGAGCGACATGCTCTTCCGCATCCAGGCTGGCAAAGCGCAAGGGCGTGCCGTTCGACGCCTGACTTAGAGGCTGGCCGGCCCTCGCTGCGGAAACGTGGTCTGCCGACGGACCGTGGCACATCTCGCAGTTGATCCCTGACTCGCGCTGGACGAAGTCCGTCGGATGCCGGGCCTTGGAGGTCGAGAGCTGGCTGGTGTGGCAGCTGGCGCAGTTGAGCTGGTAGTTCGTGGCCCGGCTCATGTGGTGAAATTCGCCCAGGCGGGAGCGCTCGGTGCCTGGCGGATCGATCACGCGCCAGAAGTTAAGCCAGCGCCCTTGCAGCAGGTTGTACTGGACCGGAAAGACTTGGATGCGCCCGTCGGGCAGCCTTGTGGCATATGCCTGCTGCCACTTCGAGCCGATGGTGTAGTCCACCAAGTGGCGCTTCCACTGGCCTTGGTCGTCGCGGAACTCCATGTAAGGGCGGTCGCCGAGCGTCCCCACCCGTCCGACCGTGACGCCGTCTTCGGTCTTGAATTCGGATCGCGACCCGAAGTTGCCGAGAACGTTGGCCGGCTCGAACTCGCGGAACATCCGCGCCATGCCGGTTTGCTTCCAAGAATCGAAAATGGCGGAGTGACAGTCGCGGCAGGAGTCGGATCCGGCATAGCTCGCAGCTTGGCGGGACGGATCTTCGCGCTTGGCGCGCTCGACTTGGATCTGCGCGGAAGGGATCCCGTCCACGAAATCCTCGAACGAAGTGCGTGCATCTGCCGGTCGCGCCCGATACGACTTCTCCAGCTCCTGCCGCGCCCGGGCCCGCAATGGCCCTCCCAGCCGGTATGCGTCAGCCAAGTTGCTTTCCGATCTGGCTCGCTGTCGGGCCAGACCGAGGGCGATCCCTAGCAAGTACGCGGCTTGGGGATTGGCTCGGTCGAGGGAACGCGAACGGTTCAATCGCTCGATGGCGTTCGCGACTCGGCGAGCTTTCACCGAGCCTGTCTCTTGAAACGACTGCGTCAGGGCGGCCCGGCCTAGTACAAGATGGCAGGAGCTTCTGAGCTGAGCCTCCAGTGCTGCCCATGCCGAGGCACTGAGCTGCGACGGCTTGTCGAAACGGTCCAGCTGCCGAAGCGCCTCGCGAGCGTTTGTCACGGCTTGGTCGAATTGCTGTTTCGCCGCGCGCGCATCGGCCACGGCGACCAGCAGCAGCGGGTTCTCGGGCAGGATTCGAAGGGACTCCTCGGCGTGCGCGATCCCTCGGTCGAATTCGCCAAGGTCGATGGCAGTCTTGGCCGCAATGTCGTGCGCTGCCGCGAGCAAGGGCGAGGCAGGGAAATCGCTCAGGAACTCTTCCGCGAGGGAGTCCTTGGTGCGCAGGTCGGGCTCTTCGAGCAGCGCTCTGAGCGCCCGGCGCTCGGGCTCGCTTTCGGCTTGGTCCAGCACCGTGAATCGCGTGTCGTCGTCGCGGAAAAGGGCGGTATCAACGATCTGAGACTGGACAGGAAGAGCAAGCGCGGCAAGCGCCATCAGAGCGGCCCGCATGGGTGCCGACATCCTTCCGGGGAGCCGGGAGGGGGACGTGAGCCGGAGCCGCTCAGATTCAGTCCGGAGCCGGGGAACGGTCCGGCTTGGGCCGCCGGCTCCAGTGGCTCGTAATCCAGCCATGGAAGCGGAATGGAAGAGCGTCATGACGAGGCGCAGCACATTCACCATTGGTACGCCCGACGTCGTCCCCAGAGCGTGCAAGGGCAACTTCCGGAAACGTGACAGCGTGGATGTGAATGTAATGCGACGTATTATTCAACAATACCCGGGCATCCCAGACATTCTTGTATACAACTCCCCTTTGTAAACTAGGTGTGTATTGGCTCTTGATTGCCGCATCCCGCGCGTCGCTCGCCGGCATTGGCTGAGCGGGGCGACGGCCCTGATTGCACTGGGGTCGGTGCTTGGCGCGGATGTCCCAGATCCGCTGCTCGCAGCCACGCGAGCACTCGTTAGCGGCTCTCCCCAGAGCGCGGCGGAAACGCTCATACCGGTCGTAGAGGCCGACCCAGAAAATGCCGATGCACACCGGTTGCTGGGAGTGGCGCTGTCGCTGTTGGGCAGGCGCTCTGGGGCGCTGGAAGCTCTCGCTGCGGCCGCACGACTGCAGGCAGCCAATCCGGCGAATCACTTGGCCCTAGCGCAGGCCCTGGCCCAGTTCGGAGAGAACCGCCGCGCCCAAGAATCGTTTCGAGCCGCTCTAGATCTGGATGGCCGGCTGGGACCAGCCCACGAAGGACTGGCGCTCTCACTCGCACTCGACGGCAGCCTGACCGAGGCAATCCTGCACTTTGGAAAGGCGCTCGAGCACTCGCAAGACGCGCCCGCGAAGGCTCGCTTGCACTTCTTCCGGGGCAAGGCGCGTCAACAGTTTGACCGCATCGCGCTGGCCGCGGAAGACTTCAAGTTGGCGACTGAGCTGCAACCCGACCATGGCCCTGCGTACCTGGAGTGGGGTCGCATTCTTGCCGAAGATCCTGACGGCACTAGTGCAGGACCGGTTCTTGAGAAGGCGGCCGAGCTGCTGCCCGAGAGCGCCGAGGCGCAATTCGCCCATGGTCAGCAGCTCCTGCGCCACGACAATCCGGAGGCCGCCGCTCGAGTCCTCCGGCAGGCGACCAGCCTCAATCCGGGGGATCGCGCGGCCCAATACGCGCTCGGCCGGGCACTGCGCGCCTCGGGACAGGCCGATGAGGCGCGCCGCGTGCTTGGTGGCATCGCCGCGTCTGGATCCGACCGGGCGCTGGAAGAAGCGCGAATCAACGAAGCAGGCCAGCTCAACAACCAAGGCCTGCAAGCCGAAACCGACGGGAATTTCGAATTGGCGTTGCAGCGATACGAGGCTGCTGCGGCGATCGCTCCGGACGAGGTTGGGTTCCATCGCAATGCGGCGCTTGCGCTGTGCCGGCTCAACCGCTGGGTCGAGGCCAAGGCCCGGCTGCGCGAGGTGCTGCGAAAGGCGCCAGGGGACCCCGACGCGACCAAGGCTCTATACATCGCACTGGACCACGCCCCGGACTAGGAATGACCAGAGCTTGGCCACTCTTGGCTGCATTTGTGGCCCTGCCGGTCGGGGCCCAAATCCATTTTTCCCATCAGGCGAGCACCTTTAGGCTGGAGAACTGCCAGTCGGAGAGCCGCTATGCGCCTGAGACCATGGCTGGCGGTGCCGCTTTGTTCGACTACGACGGCGACGGCGACCTAGACCTGTTTTTTGCCAATGGCGCCGAACTCCCCGAGAATCGCAAGACTGCCGACCGGTTCAGCAATCGCCTGTTCGAGAACGACGGCAAGGCTGGATTCTCCGACATCACCCGCGCTGCCGGGCTGGCCGGGCAGCGGTTCGATTTCGGCGCGGCGGTGGCGGACTACGACAACGACGGCGACCAAGACCTGTTCGTTGCTGGCCTGCACAGTAACACGCTGTATCGCAACGATGGTCCCAGCGGCTTCGTTGACACCACAGAGGCAGCCGGGCTCAGTTCGGCAGATCCCGACTTTGGCGATCTGTGGGCCGTTGCGGGCGCATGGTTCGACTACGACAACGACGGTTGGCTGGACCTGTTCGTGGTCAATTACCTGAGCTGGAGCGTTGGGGCCGACCCCGTCTGCGACACGGCAGGGCCTCGTGACTACTGCCACCCCAAGTACTACACGGGAATGCCGAACCGCCTCTACCGCAACCGCGGGGATGGCACCTTCGCGGACGTGTCGGCGGCTGTTGGGATTCGCTCTCACGTGGGCAAGGGCATGGGTGCGGCCGTAGCCGACTTCGATGGCAACGGATTCCTCGATGTCTTCGTGACCAACGACAAACTCCCCAACTTCCTGTTCAGCAACACGGGCCAAGGGAGATTCGAAGAGACAGCGTTCGAGGCCACCATCGCCCTGCCTGAGCACGGCCGGGACGTATCCGGCATGGGCCTGGATGCCCGCGACATCGACGGTGACGGCTTGGCGGAGGTAGTCTACGCGGCCTTGCCGGGCGAGACGTTTCCGCTGATGCGGAACACGCCCGAAGGGTACTTTGTCGACATCACCGGCGCGAGCGGCATCGCCGCGCAAACCCGCGACATGGCCGGGTACAGCGCGATCATCGCGGACTTCGACAACGATGCCCGCAAGGACATCTTCTTTTCTCGCGGCGACGTGCAAGTCCACCCGATCCACCAAGGCGTCCAGATCCGTCAGCACAACAGCGTCTTTCGCAACGCCGGCGAGCGCGGATACGTAGCTCTCACGGAAGAGGCCGGATTCGATGCCGCCCCCGCGAGGCGACATCGCGGCGCGGTAGTCGGCGACCTCAATGGCGACGGAAAGCTGGACCTCGCCGTGACCGCTCTCGGCGATCCTGCGGAGATCTGGATCAACGACAGCGAGACTTCCGCCGGATGGCTAGCGGTGGATCTGGAGGGCACGAGTTCTAATCGCGATGCCATCGGGGCGGTGGTGCGCGTCGAGACGCCCGACGGCACTCAGTTCAACCATGTCACGACGAGTGTCGCGTACGCCTCGTCCAGTGCCGGACCGGTCCATTTCGGGCTCGGATCTGCTGCTGAAGTCGAACTGGTCACGGTCGAGTGGCCTTCGGGCGTGACTACGACGATTCGAGGCGTCGCCGCCAATCAAGTGCTGCACGTGCGGGAAGAGCCGGCCGAAGCACCGGACGGCGACTGAGTTCCGTTCCGAACTCGGTTGCGTCGCCGGCTGGACCAGACCGGCGGGCTGGGCGCCTTCTTGGGCTAAGTCGGGGTCTGATAAACTGATCGCGATTGGAGCGCAACGCTCGCAGGCGATCCAAGCCTGCTCTTCAGCGCGTCCTTGGCTGATTGGACGCCCTTCTGTCAGTGCACTGCGCGCTTCGGCGCGAGCGTGACCCGTGAGCAAGAAAAAGCGCAGTCCACAGGCCCGTAAGGTCCGTCGGGCGGCTCCGAGAGCGCCGGAAGCGCAGCCACGGACTTCCGCCAGAGGGCGGCTCGCGATTCTAAGCGGAGCAGTGTTGCTGCTCGGAGCTGGCGCCTCGATCTGGTTGCGCGACCGTCCGCCCGAGCCGCCCGCGACTGCTTCTGACCAAGCGGTGGCGATCCGCTTCGAAGCGGCTGCTGACGGCATCGACTTCGTGCTCAACAACGGCACCACCGACGAGAAGCCAATGCCGGATTCGACGTTGGGGGGAGTCGCCCTGCTCGATTGCGACTCCGATGGGCTGCTGGACGTCTACTTCACGAATGGCGCGCGCTTCCCGGACCTGGAGAAGTCTGACCCATCGTTCCACAACCGTCTCTATCGCAACCTAGGCGGCCGCAGGTTCGAGGATGTCACGCAGGGTGCCGGTGTCGCGGGCAGTGGGTACAGCATGGGTGCTGCGACTGCAGACTATGACAACGACGGTCAGACCGACCTGTATGTGGCGGGCGTGAACCGAAATGTCTTGTACCGCAATCTCGGCTCCTGCCGCTTTGAGGACGTAACGGAAAGCGCTGGAGTCGGAACAGGTAGTCCGCCTGCGAAGCCATGGTCCGTGGCGGCTGCTTGGCTCGACTACGACAACGACGGCCACCTCGACTTGTTCGTGGTCAACTACCTGGACTGGACCTGGGACAACAATCGCGTATGCGGCGACCCGGGACGCCGGCTTTCGTGTGCTCCAGCCCATTACGAAGGCCTTCCGAATGTCCTGTATCGGAACAATGGAGACGGGACGTTCGAGGACGTTAGCGCGAAGGCTGGGATCTCGGCGCACATCGGCAAGGGAATGAGCGCGGCCGCAGCCGACTACGACGGCGATGGCTTCCAAGATGTCTTCGTGACCAACGACTCCGTGCGAAACTTCTTGTTCCGCAACGTAGGCGGGGAACGCTTCGAAGAGGTCGGGGTTCAAGCGGGAGTAGCGTTCACCGGGGATGGCATCCCGGTCTCCAGCATGGGCTTGGACTTTCGTGACCTGAGCGGCGACGGCTCGCCGGACGTCACGGTCACGGCCCTAACCAACGAGACGTTTCCGCTGTTTCTCAACCGTGGCGGCGGGTTTGTCGACGCGACGTATCCGAGCAAGATCGGGTTGGAATCCTTCACGATGTCCGGCTGGAGCGTCGGAGCGTTCGATTTCGACAACGATGGCGATAAGGACATCTTCAGCGCCAATGCCCACGTGAGCGAGAACGTCGAACTCTACCGCAGCGTCTCGTATCGGCTGCCCAACGCTGTGTTTCAGAACCTCGGCGACGGCACCTATCGGGATGTCGGTCCGCAGGCAGGTACAGCCATGCAGGAATCCGCCGCCCACAGGGGGGCAGCGTTCGGTGACTTGGACAATGACGGGCGCGTGGATGTCGCTGTCTCGGCGATCGGCACGGATGCTCCAGTCCTATTCAATGAGTCCGAGGGAGGGCACTGGCTGGCTCTAGAGTTGGTGGGAACGGCGAGCAACCGCGATGGCATAGGAGCCCGGGTGCGGCTGATCGAAGAGTCCGGACGAATTCAATACAACCAAGCGACCACGGCGGTGGGTTACGCGAGCTCGTCGGACAGCCGCGTGCATTTCGGACTCGGCACGAGCTCCGGGGTGAGCACGGTCGAGATCACCTGGCCGAGCGGCGCCGTCCAGACGCTAGAAAATCCCGAGATCGACGCGGTATTGACAGTCACGGAGTCGCGCTGAGACGCCACGCTCCCTGAGCCGTACTCTTCACGTGGGATACGGTATGTCCCCGGCTTGGAAGAGTTGGCTGGGAGGCAGGGATTCGAACCCCGATAAACAGATCCAGAGTCTGCCGTGTTACCGTTACACCACCTCCCAGCACGGAGGTGTCTACCCCTGAGTATACCTGCCACAATTGGCGGCGGTACTTGCGACTGGGACCCACGTCCCTTGCCCATGGATGGTATCGAGGTGGAACACTGGCCACTCGGCGCGTGGGTGGGTGCGGTTCGCTCACTTGGCTCGCGATGGACCGAGGTCTGAGCGCGCAAGGTCATGGCAATTGATAGCATGCGATTAGACGGATCAATCGATGACGACCATGAAGCGACGTGCAGAGTCCATCGAGGGTCATGCCCCAAGATCAGCGAGCGCGTCGGAGGGGGGACAGATGCCACAACTGCAGATGGCTGAGATTCGGGCGGCGCTGCATGAGGAGATCGACCGCATGACCGAGGGAGAACTCGTTGGCTTGAAAGAGTTTCTGGCCACATATCCTGATCGGCTAGGGGCCGTTCTTCGGAACGCCCCGTGGGATGACGAGCCGGAAACGGAAGAAGAGAGACTTGCGGTGGCCGAGGCAGAGGAATCGCTCAAGCAGAATGGCGGAAAGGGCATTCCTCATGAACGGGTGATGCGGGAACTTGGCCTTGAATGACCTCGATTCCACTCTGGGGGTCGAGTGGAGCTCGAAGGCGAAGTCCGACCTTGCGAAGCTAACGAAGCGAGATTCTGATCGAATCCGACGTGCCGTGGCACGATTCGCTCAGGACGAATCCGGCGATGTGAGACGGCTGCAAGGAGGCGCGCAGCCGTATTTTCGGCTCAGGGTAGGTGAATGGCGTGTTCGATTCCACCGGGAAGCTGGCATTGTGCGGATTCTACGGGTGCTGCACCGCCGGGAGGCGTACCGCAAGTCCGCTTGGATCCACCAAGACGCGCTGGACCCGGATAGCTTGCCGGAGGCCCGCTTGCCCGACGGACCAGGCAGCTAGGGGTTGGTGCCCCCGCCGGCCCAACTAAGTGACGCAAACTCGTGACCGGGCTGCGGAAGCTGGGCCGCAGAGCCATTTCGCATCGCGGAAAGCTCCCGCCCATGGCGGCCGTGACCGGCCTCCTGATTCTGGGATCATTGAGCCGTGAAGATCGTAATGGTTGGCGCTGGAGCCGTTGGGGGCTACTTCGGGGCCCGCTTGGCATCGGCTGGCGTGGACGTGTCGTTTCTGTTGCGGGAGGAGAGTGCCCGAATCGTCCGTGCCAAAGGGCTGCGCGTGCGGAGTCCCCAAGGCGAGGTCCACCTGCCACACCCGGATGTGATTGTGGCCGGAAGCGATGCCCCCTCTCCGGACGCGTTGTTCTTCGCCTGCAAGGTGGAACATGTGCGCGCAGCCGCCGAGGGCGCGCGCCCGCTGCTGGGTCCGTCCAGCGTGGCCATACCGCTGCAAAACGGAGTTGACGCGCCCGCGATTCTCCGCGACGTGCTGCCGGAGCGATCGGTCTTGGGCGGCCTCAGCCGAATCTTTGCCGAGCGCGTAGCAACTGGCGACATCCGGCATTTCGGGCTCCACCCGTCTATTACCTGCGGCGAGTTGGAAGGGGGCCATTCGGAGCGGGTGGCCCGGGTTGTCCATGCGCTCGCGGACGTGCCGGGGATGTCCATCGATGCGTCCGACGACATCTGGACGGCGATGTGGATGAAGTTGTTGATGGTTTGCTCGATGGGCTCGGTAGGCGCCGTGGCGCGCGCTCCGCTGGGCGTGGTGCTGGGCGTGCCGGAGACGCGTGGGCTCATGCTGGCTGCGGGGGAAGAGATGGCCGCGGTCGGGAGGGCGCACGGTGCGCAGATCCCAGATGGCTTCGTCGCGGCTCAGGTCGCTCGCTACGAGGGCCTGCGGCCGGAAACGACCGCATCAATGCATCGTGACCTTGAGCGCGGCGAAACGTCTGAGCTCAACGAACAGCTCGGCGCGGTCTGTCGTTACGGACGAGAACTTAAGATCGCGACGCCGGTCTTGGATGCGCTCTATGGAGCACTGCTGCCGGGCGAGTTGCGCGCTAGGGGGAGGCTTGCGTACGAAAGCGTCGGTCCGCGGTCCGATAGCTGAGCAAGTCATTCCTTAAGCCGGCGCGCCACCTCCGCCAGGCGTGCGCCGAGTTCGCGGGCCTCCTCCAGCTCGTGCTCTCCGACGCCCTTCTCGTACTCCGGGATGCCCGTTGTTGCCGAAGCCCCCAGCCCACCGTGGGGCGTCACGAGCACCATGCCGTACTGCAGCATCCCGAGGGCCATGCTGAGCATGGTGAATTCCTTGCCATTCGATGGTGCACCGCCCGTGGCGAAGACCGCGCAGGCCTTGTTGACGAGCCCCTTGCTCCGCCAGAACCCGAAGCCGTAGGCCCAGTCCACCAAGGCCTCTCGGATCGGGACCGCGACATCTCCCATGTGCACCGGCGACCCCAACGCTACCCCGTCGGCCTGCTCCAAATCCGATTGCGTGACGTCGCCGATCTTCTTGACGATGGCCTCGGCACCGTTGCTCTTGGCGCCCTCGGCGAGTGCCTTGGCCATGGTCTCGGTGTTGCCGGTCTGAGAATGATAGGCCACTAGCACGGCGACATCTTGGCCTGCGGCGCAAACCGCTGCACAGCCCAGCGCAAGTGTGCGGATCAGGGTGTTGAATCTCATGGTGGGTCGACCTTGGCTCGCGGAGAGCGGGCCGTCCCAGTCTAGCCCGTCAGGCAGTCAGTGCATGGCTGCAGCCCTTGATTCGGTCGAGCCGACACTTGCACGCTTGACCGAATCGCTTGCTGTTCGAGGGATCAGCTTGCCCGGCGTTATTCCATGAAAATACTCACAACGAGTAGCATTTTTCATGGTTGACGCCGGCTTGGATTCCTAGCGAGCTTCGCTCGTGTGACTCTTCGAGCGTGTGCTTGCAGAGAAAGACACGCGGCAAGCAACAGTTGTCCAGCCACGGGATCGCGTGTTCGCGTTCGCCGAGGCCCGTCGCTACCACTCGCTGTTACTGCGGTCGATATTCCACCCAGATCGGCGAGGCCCACGCCATCTGGCCGTCCTCCTGCTGCACCCTGACGTAGTAGTAGCTCTCGCCCGGAACCGCGTCCGCATCCCGGAAGCTGAATGCCGCTATCCTCTGGCCGGGGTTGGCCGAGTACACGTAGGCGTTGTCCTTGATGATTTGGATGTTGTGGATCGGCCCGGTTCCGCGCACCGCCACCCTCACGACGGGCTTGTCTCGGGTGACGGTGGCGTCTCCCATGATGGCCTCTCCGACCCTGACATCGAGCACGATGTTGTCTGTTGCCGCATAAGCGTGGCGTTGCTGCAATGCGCGGAAGATGCCCTCGCGGGAGCGCTCTTCGGCGTAGACGGCCGCGTAGGAGATGTGGGTGGAGCGATGATCGGACGAGGCGATAAAGCCGATCTGGTAGCCCTTGTCCAGAGCGCTGCGGGCAAAGCCGTCCGCGAAGCGCTCGTTGGAGTTGACTCGCGGAGCTCCCGCGGCTTCGTAGCTCATCCGACAGCCTTGGTAGATCTCGAGCAACGGCTCCAGCGCCGGGTCGTTGAAGGAGAAGTCGGTGCCGCCACCTGCAGCGATGGTGTGCGGGATCGTGATCACGTCTTGGCCGCGCAACTTCTCCCAGACGCGCAGCTCGTCCGGCTGCCTCGGAGAGTCAGGGTTTTCAAGATCGCGGGGGACAGTCCGTCCGATCGCCGTGGTGCCACGGTGAAGGTTGATGATGTTGCGGTGGCCGTACGGCCATCGAATCGAGCGTTCGTACCCGAATAGCGGAGCGAATCTGCCGCGGACATGGAAGGCGTCCGCCAGCTTCTGGGTCCGCCACCAGTCGTAGCCGCGTGCATCATCTACCCCGAGCTCGCCGGCGGCGCCGTAGAAGTGATCGGTGGACGCGATGAAGTCGAGCTCGGTCGCATCTAGGGCGTATCGGTACATGTCCCACAACGTGCCGTCGAATCCGCCGTCCGCACTGATCTCCGTGTGACGGTGCAGGTCTCCCCAGTACAGCGAGTAGCGCTTCTCTCCTGCTGCGATGGTATGGCGTCGATCCGTCCAGGCAGTGCTTGCGTACGGGCGCCCGCGAGGGGAATCGGCCATGCGGTCTAGTGCTGGAATCGAGGGCTCCTGCCGGTCGACGGGCATCACGCGGATCTTTCCCAAGGCTCTGCCCGAGTGTGAAGTGACCGGCCCGCCGGGCGACCAGCGGTCGTCGGAGGGGTATGCGACCCAAGTCCTGCCCTCCCCGCTGGTCACTACTGCCACCCGCTGGTCGTTGCTGCCGGAGCTGGATTCCAGCATCACCGGGGAAGACCACGTATCCCCGCTGTACGTCATCGCGTGGACGTTCCAGGCGGCCGGCCGCTCCTTCATGCTGGACCCGTTGTTGTAGGGCACCCATCGGCGCAGGAACAGGCGGGGCGTGCCCGACGGGTCGATCGTGATCTGCGGAATCTCGTACGAGAGAGCGAACTCGTCGCTCATCGCTTCTTCGATAGAGCCAGTCGGCGTCCAGCGCTGCCCGCCCGCGAACACGGCCACGCCGATTTTCTGGGTGTAGCGCAGGCTCACCAAACGACCGACCGAGCCTTCCACGCTCCACGGAGCCGGCTCTCCCCAGTCGCCTCTCTCGCTTGCGCGATTCCAGCTGGGCATGTCCATAGCCCAGTTTGGTCCCTGATCGTCCCAGGCGATCCAGGCCCGGCCGTCGCCGTCGATCGCCACGCTGGCGCGCGCCTCGAAGTCCGGGGAATCCGCGATGGGGTACTCCGGAGATAGTTCGGATCCCTCGAGCACACGCAACATCACGTCGTAGTCCCCGTGGCGATAGCTGTCGTAAGCGACGTAGAGGCGGTCTTGCTCGTCCAGCGCAGTTGCGGGCTCCCAATCGTTGGCCTCGTGCGTCGTGATGGCCATTGGGGCGGACCAGCGGCTGCCGTCGAGGGTCTTGAGGTAGATGTTGGCGTCTCCTGTGCGGAACGACTGCCACACCAGGTGGAGCTTACCGTCGGAGGCGGCTTGCAGGCTGTGATGGATGTCCGGCTGCGGATCGGACGTCAGCCGCGCAACCGGATCCCACCGGCCGTCGTGCCAGCTTCGCGCGTACACGTCGAAGTTGCCGTCGACTTGTGCCGCCCAAGCGATCCAGACCCTCCCGTCAGGCTGGATCGCGAGCGAAACCTTGAGGAAGTCACCCGCTCTCGGGCTGACCGTCACGATCTCCTGCCACTCGCTACCGGTGCGCCGCCGAGCCTTGACTTGGTCCGCGCCGTTGCCGTCATAGGCAGTCCACGCGACCCACAGGTCGCCGCTGGGTGCGAACGCGGCGGCCGGCCAGTCCGCGTGTTCGCCGGCTTTGGAGATTTCCACGGGCTGCCCGCGGGCGGGTGCGAGCGCGATGTGGCCAGCCGCGATGATGACGGTGAGCAGGCACAGGCGGACAGTGCCTGCGGTGAGGATTCGCTTGGTTCGGGACATCGCGGTGTGGGTTCTTCTCACAGCATCGCACTCTGGCCTGGCTGTGACTGGCTCAGCCGCGCTTCTCTGCATCAGGGGGGCGAAACGCATGTCATAGGCTCGTGCGGGAGGGGTTTAGCATGACGGTAGACGGCATGGGCTAAGGCCGGGATACGGCCCTTACGCCCTCGCAGCCCCATGCGGACGTATCGGTTGCAGAGCAGCGTGATCCTACCGGCGGAGCTTGGGGACGTGTTTCCGTTCTTCGCCGAAGCTCGCAACTTGGAACTGCTCACGCCTGCCTGGCTGAAGTTCGAAGTCCTCACGCCGTCCCCGATCCAGATGCTGCGCGGGGCCAAGATCGACTACCGCCTCAGACTGCGCGGCATGCCGCTTCGCTGGCAGAGCGAGATCACCTGCTGGGAACCCCCATCACGGTTCGTGGACGAGCAACGGCGCGGCCCTTATCGCCTTTGGAGGCATGAACATCTCTTCACCGCCGACGGCCCCAACACAATCGCGGAGGACAGGGTTGAATATTCCGTGCCGGGCGGTTCTCTGGTCGAACGCTTCTTGGTGCGGCCCGACTTGGAGCGAGTATTCGCATACCGCAGGGCCAAGCTGGCCGAGATCTTCGGCGCGAAGGCATGACTTCGACCAGCGTAGGTCGCACATTTCGCCCAGATGTTGGGAGATTCAAGTCCACGGGACTGGTGTCCTGTGACTAGGCATGGGGCATCCATCCGGCCCCTTGCATGTCTGTGCCCGCTCCGAAGGGCTTCACCGTCCTTCTATGGCACCATTAGAGTGAGATGCCTGCTACGGAAACAGAAGAGCAGCTGCTTCCAACGATTGGGCCTCCTTGGGAGGAGAACGACTACGGTGTAAAGTTCTGCCCGGTCCGGGTTCCTGTCACGTCGCCGACTCGGTATGTGTCGTACCAAGCGGCTCTCAACCTCCGCATACCCGGCGAGTATACGGGAGATTGGCACCAAGATGATTCATTCTTCACCACGGTGGACAATCCGCACACCTTGACGCTCGCTGGACCGGGAGGCTGGGGCGACTCCACCCCGAGTCTCGGCAGTAAAGGCGTGCGCAACATGGCTCACATCCTTGCCGACTGGGTGATCCCTCGCGATTGCGGACCGGTTTGGGTGGCTAACCACTACCGTGCAATCGCCGACTACGTGGTGTTGGACACCGCTGACGGGCGTTGTCTGAGGTACCCAAGGTATTGCCCGGTATTCAGCATCAATCAGTGGTTGGACACCGAAGAGCAAATCGAGCATTTGGTTGAGGAATATCTCATACCGCTAGTCAAGCAATTCCCTCCTGAAGTGCGAGCGATCCACGACGAATGGCTTCCGACCGTAGTATTTTCCTGAGGCCAGATCAGAAAATCCACGAGGGTGTGATGCTGGCAGTGCTTGGTCGGCTCCAAGCTACACCCTACGTCTTTAAGGGTGGGAGCGCCTTGGCTCTCGTATATGGGCTCGATAGACACTCGACCCGAAGGGCCAGTTGCCATTAGGGACTTTGTCGAGACGGGGCTGCACGATGCAGGCGTGGAGCTAGCAGACTTTATCGTCGGAAAGGATACTGACATTGGCCAGCGGTTCAAGGTTCATTACGAGCATCCAGCAACGCGGGGTGACCGGCTCCTGAACATTGACCTGAGCTTTCGCGAGACACCCAATGAAGATGATGTAGTGATGATTAATGGGATCCGCACCTACCGGGTGACAGCGATCTTTGACCAGAAGATGAGGGCGTCTGCCGGCCGCAACCGGGCACGCGATCTATTCGACCTAGGATTCATTGCTGACAAGTACGGCGATATGCTCACGGCGGAGCAAATTAGATCAGCGGACACTTACACCCGAGACTACGAGGCGCTCGCGGATCAGTATCGTCAAGCATTCCCGCATGACAAGCTTCTTTCTGGGATCACAACGGCGGATGATCGAGCCCTTAGATTTCGCATCGCTGTCGAAGAGCAACTCCACCGGAGGGGTATGCAGGTGATTGAACAGGCGGCACCGGTAGACCGCCCCTTGGCTCGAGTTCTCGCCTTGCACCAAATTTGGCTGGGCTCGAATGGCCAGCAAGGTGAACGTGCGGATCTGAGCGGTGCGAACTTTCGCAAGAAGGTTCTGATTGGCATGAACTTCCAGCAGGCCCTTCTCGACCGATCGGATTTCACCGAGGCCGACTTGCGCAACTCTGATTTGAGGGAGGCCAGCCTAAGGAACGCGAATCTTGAAGGTGCAAACCTACTTGGTGCCGACGCGACTGGTGCGGAGCTGCAAGGTGCCAGGATCAAGAGGACAGTGCTTGGGGCCTCGACGAAGGGAGTTGGAGAGGCTGTCGCGAGAGCACACAGAGAACGCACAGCATCGTCTCCGGCTAGAATATCCGTTCAAACGCCCCGGCCCAGAAGGGACGACCCGGATCTTTCTTGGTCGCGATAGCATCGCAAGCGAATCATCTTGAGTTTCCGCAACGCCCCCCCTGCTCCGTGCGAGAATCGGTACTGCCACAGGCCCGTAGCTCAGCTGGATAGAGCGGCCGCCTCGTAAGCGGCATGCCGGGCGTTCGAATCCCTCCGGGCCCGCCATCGCTCACTGGCTCGTGCCAGTTCGGTCAGTCCTTGACTTCCTCAGCCTGCTTCGCCATCATGAGTCTTTTCCGCCTGGCCGTTAGCCGTTTATTCTTCGGTAGCCAGTTCGCCGCCGCTGCGTTCTTTGCTTGAACGAACCTTCGCTTGGCAGGTCATTTGTTGAAATGGAACCGGTTCGCTTGGCCGTCGTCGGTGCTGGACTGGTTGGCAGCAAACACGCACGACTGGTCAGTGAACAGTCGGCTTCCTCACTCGTCGGGATCTGCGATGTGGATTCCCGGCGCGAGTCGTTGGCCGAGCGCTTCGATGTCCCGTTCTATCAGGATCTTGAAGCTCTTCTGGCGGAGCGGAAACCCGAGGGGGTGATTATCGCCACTCCCAACGGAACCCACTCCGCCGTCGCCGAGGTGTGCAGTCGAAAGGCCCTCGATATGCTGATCGAGAAGCCGATCGCAAACACCGTTCCGGAGGCGCAGAGGATCGTTCAGTCAGCCGAAGAGGCAGGATGCCAGGTGCTCGTGGGCCACCACCGGCGCCACAACCCATTGATTCAAGAGGCGCGCAGCATCGTTCAGGGCGACACGCTCGGGCGGCTGATTGCGGTCTCGATCCTATGGGCGTTGCTAAAGCCTGCTGACTGGTACGAAGTGGATTGGCGGTGCCGCCGTCCGAGCGGCGGGCCGGTCTTGGTCAACCTCATTCACGACTTGGACGTCCTGCGCTTCATCTGTGGCGAGATCCGCCAGGTCTACGCGCAATCGGCCTCGTCGGCACGAGGGCTTGAAGTCGAGGATTCCTTGAGTGTCACGTTGTCCTTTGCCTCCGGAGCGCTGGGCTCGATACTAGCCTCGGATGCCGCGCCCTCGCCCTGGTCGTATGAGTTGACCAGCGGGGAGAACTCGTTCTACTTCCACACGAGTGAGAACAGCTACTACTTCCTTGGCACTCGGGCCTCACTGGCGTTGCCCAAGATGGAACTGTGGCGCTATGCGGACCCGGCTCGAGCCGGCTGGCAGCACCCCTTGGAGCATTCCAAGCGGAAGGTAGCCGAGGCAGATCCGCTCGTGCGGCAGCTGGAGCACTTCTGTCGCGTGGTCCGGCGCGAGGAACCGCCAGTTGTCGATGGCCGAGAGGCTACCCGTTCGCTGGCGGTCGCGCTGGCTGTTCTGGAGTCGATCGATCGAAAGGCTCCGGTCGAGCTGGCTTGACCTCGCGAGTCTGCTGTCGCGCTACGGCGGTTGCCCTACCCACGTTCGATACGCAGCGCGTGGGCATGTCCCTCCGGTAGTGGCTCTGCCAAAGTCACCGTGAGCGTGCCGTTGGCGATGGCCGCCGTCGGCGCTTGGGCTTCTCCGACTACCGTGACATTCACGTCCATGCTATCCGTGCCCAAATCGAGCGTGATGGTGTTCGACGTCGGTTGGCCGAGGACGATGGCGTAAACGGCGCCACCCTTGGACGTGAAGCGCACGGGGATCCCGTCGCCCGTCTCGCCGTTCGCCCTGTTCCAAGGACGAGTCCCGTAGATGGCATCGCCGTTCTTGCGCAGCCAGGTGCCGAGGGTCCGCAAGCGGCTGGCTTGCAGCTCGGGGATGGTGCCGTCCGGCATTGGACCCGCGTTGAGCAGCAAGTTGCCGTTCTTGCTCACGATGTCGGCCAGCAGGTGGATCAGCTCGGCTTCCCCGATGGTGTGCTCGGCGGTCTCGACGCGGTTGTAGCCGAACGAGAATCCGAGCCCGCGGCAGGTCTCCCACTTGTAGTCCGTGATTTCGTCCATCTTGGCGTACTCGGGAGTGGTGAAGTCGTGGTGCCGCTGGGGCGCTCCCTCCTTGCCGATCTCGAAGCGGTTGTTGATCAGGCCGTCGGGGCGGGTGTTGTAGAAGTCGGCCACGATCTGGGCGAGGTCAGCCTGTTCCGGGTACCCGATGTCGTTCCACAGGATGGTTGGATCGTACTTGGCGATCAGCTCGCGCCAGTGAGCGTCAGCGTAGTCAGCGAATTGCTGCGTGTGGATGATGGTGCCCCAGACCTTCTCGAGAGTGTCGATCGGCTCGGCGTTGAAGCTCCAGTCCAAGCCGCCGGAGTAGTAAAAGCCCATGCGCATCTGCGCGGCCTTGACCGCGGCGGTCAGCTCGCCCACGACATCGCGCTCGGTAGACCTGCGCCCCTCGGGCAAGTTCGGATTCTCGATCTCGCTGGGCCAGAGGGTGAAGCCATCGTGATGCTTGGTCGTCAAGACGACGTAACGCGCTCCGGCATCGGCGAACAGGCCGGCCATGGCGGCGGGATCCCACGCCTTGAGCGCCTCGTTGAATTGCGGCGCGAACTCCACGTAGTCGAAGTCTTCGCCGTAGGTCTCGCGGTGGTGCTCCTGAGTGGGCGAGCCAGCGATCCGCAGCGAGTTGAGGTACCACTCGGCGTAGGGGTTGTTGGCGAACCACTGAGTGAAGTCAATCTCGCCGAGCTCGCCCGTCGGCGTGGCCCAAGCGGGGACCGAATACAGGCCCCAATGCACGAAGATGCCCAGCTTGGCGTCGTCGTACCACTGCGGCAGTTGGTGAGTTCGAATGGATTCCCAATTGGGTTCGAACTTGCCGGCGGTCGCGGACTGTTGGTCCGAGCCGTTCCTGCATCCGTGGATCGCGCCGGCACCGGCTGCCGCCATGAAGGCCCGACGGGTGAGTCTGGTTCGCATTGTTGTAGTCTCCGAATCGAGGTGTGACGCGGGGGCGGCGCCAGCAGGGAGCTACGCCAGTAGGGGTTCTACGACTTCGCCATGCACGTCGGTCAGGCGGAAGTGCCGCCCTTGGTACTTGAACGTCAGCCGCTTGTGATCCACGCCGAGGCAGTGCAGCGCCGTCGCTTGCAGGTCGTAGACATGCACCGGATCTTCGACAACGTTGTAGCAGTAGTCGTCGGTCTGTCCGTGCGTGATGCCGGGCTGGATGCCGCCGCCCGCCATCCACATCGTGAAGCAGCGGGGGTGGTGGTCACGCCCGTAGTTGGTCTCGCTGAGCTTGCCTTGGCAGTACACCGTGCGCCCGAACTCGCCTCCCCAGATGACCAGCGTGTCCTTCAGCAGCCCGCGTTCCTTGAGATCCATGATCAGCGCCGCCGAGGCTTGGTCGGTATCCCGTGCCTGAAGCCTGATGTCGCGAGGCAGGTCCGTGTGCTGGTCCCAGCCCCTGTGGAACAGCTGCACGAAGCGCACGTCGCGCTCAGCTAGACGGCGCGCCAGCAGACAGTTGGCTGCATAGGTGCCCGGCTTGCGCGAGTCGGGGCCATAGCGCTCGAACACGTGCTCCGGCTCGTTGGAGAGATCCATCAATTCCGGCACCGAGGCTTGCATGCGGTAGGCCATCTCGTACTGGGCGATCCTGGTTTCGATCTCCGGGTCCCCGAACTCCTGCGAGCGCAGCCGATTGATCTCCGAGACCGCGTCCAGCATGCTGCGCCGCGTGGAGGCGTCGATGCCCTTCGGATTGGACAGGTAGAGCACGGGATCGTCGCTTGAGCGGAACTTGACGCCCTGGTACCTCGATGGCAGGAATCCGGAGCCCCACAGGCGCGAGAAGAGGGGCTGGGACTGGTTGAGGTTGCTGCCCTGCGAGATGAGCACCACGAAGCCGGGCAGGTCGCGATTCGCGCTGCCGAGCCCGTAGCTCACCCACGAGCCCATCGACGGGCGCCCCGGCTGCTGGAAGCCGCTCTGGATGAAGGTGATCGCCGGATCGTGGTTGATGGCGTCGGTCTGCACCGTCTTCACCAGGGCGATGTCGTCGACGACCTGGGCGGTGTGCGGCAGCAGCTCGCTCAGCTCGGTGCCCGACTGCCCGTGCGGCTGGAACTTGAATAGCGACGCGGCGACCGGCAGGCGGTCTTGGCCCGAGGTCATGCCCGTGATGCGCTGTCCCTTGCGCACCGAGTCGGGCAGGTCCTGGCCGTGGTACTTCCGCAGCAGGGGCTTGTGGTCGAACAAGTCGATCTGCGACGGCGCCCCCGACTGGAACATGTAGATGACGCGCTTGGCCCGCGGCGCGAAGTGGGGCAGGTCCGGAAGGCCCCCGGCTGTCGCGGCGTAGCCCTCGCCCCGCAGCAGGAATGACAGGGCCATCGGGCCGATACCGGCCGCGGTCCGGCCGAAGAACTGGCGTCGCGTCGCGAGCAGGTCTCGCTCGAGCTGGGGGTTCATCACCGGATCACTCCTTGCTGATCGTCTCGTCGAGATTGAGAATGCTGCTTGCCACCACTGTCCAAGCTGCGAGATCGGCGGGGTCGAAGCTTGGGTCAGCCCGCAGTTCGCCTACCTGCAGCAGGTCGAGGGCCTGCTGCGGCGCATTGCGGAACTTGGCTGCCTGTTCTTGTGCCAACTGGCCTAACAGCCGGGCTTCGACTTCGCTAGGAGGACGCCCGAGGGTCCGCGAGTAAGCGGAGCGGAGGCGGTCTTGAGGCGTGCTGCCGCCCTCGCGCAGCATTGTTTCCGCGAGGGCGCGGGAGGCTTCCACGTAGGTGGGGTCGTTCAACAGGACGAGTGCCTGCAGCGGCGTGTTGGTGCGGGAGCGCGTGGCGATGCATTTCTCCCTGTCGGGGGCATCGAAAACGGCCAGCGAGGGCGGCGGAATCGTCCTCTTCCAGAAGGTGTACATGCTGCGCCGGTACAGGTCCGCTCCCGACCCTTGGCGGTAGACCTGCGCCGTGAACATGTCGCCATAGGCCATCTCCCGCCAAAGTCCGTCTGGCTGGTAGGGGAAGACGCTCCGGCCCCCGATGCGACGGTCCAGCAATCCGGCCGCGAGTAGGGCGTTGTCGCGGACCGACTCGGCAGGCAGGCGGTAGCGCGGCCCGCGCGCCAGCAGCCGATTCTCGGGATCCCTGGACTGGAGGGTCGGGCTCAGCCGCGAACTCTGGCGGTAGGTCGCCGACATCACGATCTTCTTCTGCAGCGCCTTGATGTCCCAGCCGCTATCGGTGAACTCGACGGCCAGCCAGTCCAGCAGCTGTGGATGCGTCGGCAGCTCGCCCTGCAGGCCGAAGTCTTCGGCGGTGCGCACCAGGCCGTGGCCGAAGTACGACTGCCAGTAGTGGTTGATGGCCACGCGGGAGGTCAGCGGATGTTCCGGGCTGGCAATCCAGCGGGCCAGGCCCAGCCGGTTGCGGGGCGCGTCGGCGGGGAACGGCGAGAGCCAGTCGGGCGTGCGCGGGGAGACGGACTCGGTGCGGTTGCGGTAGTCGCCCCGTCCGAGCATGTAGGTCTCGCGGGGAGCGGGCAGCTCGCGCATGACCATCACGTTCGGCACCTGCTTCGCCACCCTGGCGCGCTCGGCCTGCAGGTCTTTGAGCCGCGCGTAGAGCCCGCGGTCCGTCTCCGGCGCGGCGTGGGTGAGGTAGTAGTCCTTGAGCAGCCTAGAGCGGCTGCGGCAGCGCGATACGTCGGTGTCAGGCTTGGGTGCGTAGATGTCGTCGGCAGGCTTGGCCGGCGCGCCGGCCAGCACGCTCGCGCAATCGATGTAGGGACCCGCCAGCAAGGCCGCGACCGGCTCGTGGGTGCGAATCGTGGCGATTTCGGAAGCATCCAGGACGCGCGAGTAGATGCGCAGGTCGTCCAGCGTGCCGGTGTAGCGGCCGCCGAAGCGGCCCGCGCCGATCTCGAACGGAGCGCCCGCTTCCGGACTGCCTGCGAGCGAGTCTTGCAGGATGGTGGTGGCAGCCTGTTCGCCGTTGACGTGGATGCGGATGCCGGCTGCCGTGCCGGAACCGTCGTAGGAAATCGCGATGTGGTAGCTGGGGTCGACGCCGCGCTGGTTGCGCAATGGGTCCGCGGGCTTGAGGACGATGCCGTCGTCCGCGGAGGCGGACAGGCGAACGGTGAGCTCATACTCGCGGCGCAAGGTGTCCGGGATCGATACCGGGCGGCTCAGCCGCAGTTCCAGCCCCTTCCGCGACTCGGGATCGTCCATCTTGTGCAGGAGCGACTTTTCCACCAGACCCGCGTGGCGGATCCAGAACGCGATCGTGAAAGGCCTGGAGATGTCCAGCGCGGCCGTTCCGGGAAAGGCGACATGCGTGTCGACGTCGAACGAGGCGCCCTGGCCCGCGTTGGCGCTGCGGAATAGCGGCTCGCCGCGCATGATGCGACCGTGGCGGTAATTTCCCGAGGAGTCGGAAAACCCGCCCTCCATCTCATAGTGGGCCTCCAGTCCGGATTGGTCGGCCCGGGGAATGGTCGCCATTGCCGTCGTTTCCCAGTCGGCGATTTGTCGGCTGATCCGGGCATCTGGCAGATCCGCTTGCAGGGAGCGGATCGCTTGGTCGAGTTCCGCCAGCTGGTCCTCTTGGTTGCTGTCGGGCAGCTGGAGCATCGGCACGGCGTTGCCGTTCACGCCATCGAGGCCGAGTTCGTCCACGGAGTTGAAGAAAGCGTAGAACTCGTAGAATTCGCGTTGCTTGATAGGGTCGTACTTGTGGTCGTGGCAACGGGCGCAGCCCATCGTCATGGCCATCCACACCGTCGAGACGGTCTCGACGCGGTCCACGACGTACTCGGTGTGGTACTCGGCCGCGATGGCGCCGCCCTCGTGGTTGATCATGTGGTTGCGGTTGAAGCCCGTGGCGATCTTCTGCTCCACGCTCGGCTCGGGGAGCAGGTCGCCGGCGAGCTGCTCGATCGTGAACTCGTCGAAGGGCTTGTTCTCGTTGAACGACTGGATCACCCAGTCGCGCCAGTGCCACATGTCGCGACGCCCGTCGATGTGGAAGCCGTGGGTGTCGGCATAGCGCGACAGATCGAGCCATTGCAGGGCCATGCGCTCGCCATAGTGGGGCGAATTGAGCAGGCGGTCCACCGCTCGCTCGTATGCGTGCGGCGAGGTATCGCTCAGGAAGCGCTCGACATCCGCGGGTTCGGGCGGCAGACCGGTCAGGTCGAAGGTCAGCCGACGCAGCAGCGTCCGCTTGTCGGATTCGGGTGCCAGTTCCAGGCCCTCTTGGCGCAGGCGCGCGGTCACGAAAGCATCGATCTCGTTGAAGGGACGGTTCCCGCTCTCGATCTCCGGGACGGCCGGCCGGTCGGGCGCTTCGTATGCCCAGTGCGAGCTCCACTCGGCACCTTGGTCGATCCAGCGCCGGACGGTTTCGATCTGTTCCGGCGCGGGGTGCCGCTCGGCTGTGGGCGGCGGCATGCGGGCCACGGCTTCGGAGTGGCTCATGCGCTGATAGAGGCGGCTCTCGGAGGCATCGCCCGGGACGATGAGGCGGTAGCCGCCGCGGTCTGCGAAGGCGCCCTCGCGCGTATCGAGGCGCAGGTCGGCTTGGCGGGTGTTGGCGTCGGGGCCGTGGCAGGCGAAACAGGAATCCGAGAGGATCGGACGAATGTCTCTTTCGAAGTCGACCCGCGCCTCCGGGCTGATCGCGGGAGTTGCCATCGCCGCGGACGCAAGGCTTGTCAGAGCCGTCGCGAGCAAGAGTCTGTTCATCAGCGTGCCTTTGTGTCTAGTGTACGGTTTGGGCTACCCGCCCGGAGCCACGGAGCGCACTTCGCCA
Organism: Bryobacterales bacterium; assembly: GCA_028819215.1. GTDB lineage: Bacteria > Acidobacteriota > Terriglobia > Bryobacterales > UBA6623 > VXMF01. The sequence continues at coordinate 33,157 of JAPPMG010000013.1, read as the reverse complement.
TTATCGATTCCCCGCCGTACGCGACCGCGCGGGCCTCTGCCCGGTGCAATGGATTGACGGCGTTCCGGAGAAGCTGCTCAGCTCCCGCGGCCGCCTCTGCGCTCCGGGGATCGCGGCCGGAGGGGGTAGTTCGTGCCCAGCCGTTCGTTCAGGACGCGCGCAACGGGCACGGGCCACACTTCCGGCTCTGGAACGGCCTGCTTGTCGCGGGTGTCGTAGCCCGCAATCTCCACCAGGCTGTAAGGGCATTCCTGCGGCAGCTGGAGTTCCCAGCTCTGTCGCAGGCGCCTCTCGACCGCCGCCTCTGCCGCCCCACCGTGCTTGACCAGTTCCCTGACCGCATCCCTTCGTCCTCGCTTCCATGCCTTGGCCAGCAGGCCGGGAAGCTCGTGCTTCATCCCCGGATTGTCGGCCAGCACGTCGAACATCGAGTCGCGCCACGCCTCGATCTCCTCGCTCCAGTGGCGGAAGTCCTCACCCGACCCGCTGAGCTCGATCTTTAGCAAGTGGGAGATGACGTTCGTGCAGTACGATGTCCACGCGTCGGAGTGTCGGCTGCCCACGTCCTCGATCTCCTCGATCACGTTCTCGAGGTCAAGCGCGGCCCAGTCGCCCCGCCGCAACGCGGCGACCTGCCTCCGCGACCAAGTCCAGACGTCGTCGAAGTAGAGCGACCGCGCACGGGTCCCACCAACCGCTGCGGCGGTCTGATCCCGAAGCGACGCTCCCGCAGGCATGCCCGCATTGTAGGCGATGCCGCTCCAGATATGGAGTCCCCACTTCCCGTCGCGTCGGCTTCCTTGCGATTGATTGCCGACAGGTGCCCGAAGATCTGGTGCCTCGAGCCCGAGAAGATGGCCCAGCTGGTGCATGTCGGGTACCGTGGCGGACTGATCGCCGCGCGGACTTACGCGTCGAACTCGGAGGCGGCTCTTGTGGGGCATCATTTTCTGTGGAGTTCTGCAACATATCGTTGCGCCCAGTGCTTGAACGCAGGCTTCGGCCCCACCACGTTGGGATCCCATGGTGCAAACGCGCAGGCCACCGCTAGCCGCAGAAGGCGGGCTTCGTGCCATCCTTCCGCGCCTTCGCGATCCTCGCGAACAGAGCGAGTGTCCCGCACAAAGTCCCAGCGCGGGTTGTCTTGCGCGCGACGCTCTCCCTCCGGACATTCTACGGCTGCCCCATCGCACAGGAAGCTCAAGTCCGTCCGCCCGAGAATCGTTCCGTGACAAAGCGCTCACCTTCGAGCCCGGCCCGAGGGCCGCGTTCCGGAATTTTCTGCGGAACCTGCCTTGTAGTAGTCTTGTGCTGATGTCAAATTTCGATGTGTTGGACACCAGAGCGGGCGTTCTGGAACGATACGCTGACGTATTCACGCCCAAGGCTCTCGACGTGATCGCAGGATTGGCTGCGCTCGATCGCGAACGCAAGGACTTGATGCAGGCCAGATTGGAGCGCCGCCGCCGCCGCGCTCAGAATGCGGAAAGGATTCAGTTCTTGGATCCGGAAGCGACGATTCCGCGCACACAGATCAAGGTTAGCGACGCGCGGGCGGGGCGCTTTACAGGGTCGGCGATCCCGGACGACCTGCAGTGCCAGTGGATACAGGGTACTGGTCCTGGCGCGAAGCCTCGATCTCCGATCGAAAAGAGCATCCGGAACGTGGCTTACGCACTTCTTTCTGGCGCGGACGGGTGGATGTTCGATGGCGAGGATGCCTTGGGCCAGATCGAGACCATGTCGCTCGAAAACCAGCGAAACCTGCGCCTGGCGTTCGCCAGGGATCCGATCTTCCTCAAGGCCGCAGAGGCTGTCGCAGGGGAGATGAACAAATGGGGGGAAGGTTTCTTCGGACACAAGATCATCGAAGACTGGCAACGACAGCTTGACTTCACCACCAAGATCTTCCGGGCGCGCGGTCTTCACTTGGAGGACCGTCACATTCGCAACACCGACGGCAGCGGCTTTTCCGCATCGATCGTCGATGCCGCCCTCTACGCCACTGGAAATCATCAGACCTTGGCGAACGAGGGCTCGAGCTTGGTTCTCTACCTTCCGAAGATCCAGACGGCCGAAGAAGCCGCGCTATGGCACGAGATTCTCGGCGGGATCGAGTCGTCGTTGGGCCTTCAGAGCGGGGCGATCAAGACCTATGTCTTGGTCGAGCAAATCGAGGCCGCGTTTCAGTTGATGGAGATCCGGGCGGCACTGGGGAACCGGTTCGTGGGATTCAATACCGGGCGCTGGGACTACATCAACAGCGTGGCCGACGCAATGGCCTGGCATCCCGGCTTCATCCACCCGAACATCGATGCCGTGGTGATGACCTACGGCTACATGCGGAACTACGAGGACCGTGTGCGGCGAGCCACCAACACTCCCGATGAGCAGGGCCAGTGCGCGCTTTGGCAGGGCGGCATGGAGCCAAACATTCCGGTCGGCTCCGCGGAGGGCGTGTCCGCGAGCATGCAGAAGGCGACTCTCGGCGCCGAGCGCGAACAAAGAGAGGGAGCCAGCGGCAAGTGGGTCGCCCACTGGAAGATGGTGCATATCATTCGGCCGGTCTGGGAGAGAGCGGGCCAGGCGAACCAAGCGGGCCGCTCGTTCCCAGCCCTTACGTACACCGATGCCGACGCCGACGGTTTGGTGCTTCTCGAGCCTGCGCCCCGAACCGTCCGTGGAGCCCGAGACCTAATCAGCGTGGCCGTCCAATATGGCAACGCCTTCGAGCAGGGGTTCCAGGCGGCGGCCCTGAAGCCCGCAGACTTCTTCGGCAACGAAGACGTGCTGTATCTGATGGAGGACATGGCGACAGGGGAGATCCGGCTCAGCATCCTTTGGGAATGGCTGCACAAGAACGCGACCCTCACTGCCGCAGACGAGGAAACCGGTGCTGAGGCGGGCGATCCGTTTACCGAAGAGATGTTCTCGCGTCTGCTCGCTGAAGAGTTCGCGAAGCTTCGCCAGGCAAGAGACGTCGACGTTCACGACGACTCGAAAGGCACGACTCTACCCGTCTCGCGCATCGTTGTCGGCGATTACGTGAAATGCGGCCAGAAGGCCCCTTGGATGGTCGACCTGCTCAACGTCAACCTGACGGTTGAGGAGGAGGAAACTGCGAGGCAACGGACGCGAGACTTTCTGGACCTGTTCTCTGAGCAGGGTATTCGCATCACCAAGAACCTCGATTTCGAAGCTGCGTAGAGTCGTCTCCGGCTTCGGCAGATTGACAGGTTCGGGATCTACATTGCGCTACGGAGAGCCCTCGCACAGAGGACGAGCCTGCGCCCCTGCCTTGGGTGACGAGGCGCCTATCCACCGCACACCGGGTTCCAGCTTTCATCTCGCTGGCCTCATCGAAGGACAGCCAACGTTGCCACCGACTCTCGGTCGGCTCCGACTCCGCCCCACTGCGACAGTGGGAAAACAGATCAGGCGCCTAGGTCCGGCTTGGCGGCTGGCCTTCGCGAGCCTGTTGAGCGGCTTGCAGGGAAGAGCGCTTTAGCATGTGCCCTCGGAGGAGCTAACTTGGAGCCCCACTACCGGGCAGCCGAACCGAGCGCGGTAGCGAATTGCACTTGCCCACGTTGTCTGCACCGATCAGATCCACTACCCACGGAAGGGAATGCGGCGGCACTCGCATGCGAGCCCGCGTCAGAGCATGGAACACTGCCTCCGAGAGCCTGCTCAGACCAAGATTGGATTGGACTTGGGGGAGCGCAAGGACATCCACAGTGGTGGCTGTCTCAAGCGAGGGGAACCGTTCCGCGCTGATACGGAGGGCCTTCCTTTCGTTGATGAGAGCAATCGCCCCTAGGGAAAGAGCACACGCGATGGTCGCTGCTTCACCATCTCCGAGAGTCTCACTTGCTCGGCCGCCTGTAAGACTTCGAAATCGCTCCAGTCCGTCGCTCGTGAGCGCTGCGACCTTCGCTTGGCCACGTTCGATGATTGCCCAAATGGCATTCTCTTCATGGGCTCTCCCGGCTTCTCCGCGCCGCACTTCGTTTTGAACATCCTCAGATATCAGCAAGCGGTTGGGCACCGCGCCCAAGATCTGATCGAAGTAGCCGGTTGCGTCGAGATTGATGACCACGCTGGTGTCAGCCAGCATTGGAGCACCGGAGTCAACCAGGCAGTTCCGGGGCACCATCCGCCGCACTCCTCTCCTCTTGCGCAGCGTCAAGGAGTTCCCGAAGCTGGATGCGACCGAGCTGCAACAGCGCGGCTAGCTGGCCCTCGCTGAGCAGTTCCGTCCGCCAGGCTTCGGCCGCGAGCAGATCGATCCGCAGAGTGTTCAATCTAGGCGCGGATAGTGGTGCTATAGATTGCGCGGCCGAGCCGGCGGGAGCCTCCAACCCATCTTGATCCAGGATCCCGCCGTTCTCGTTGAACCAGTCCCACGTGCCCTGCCTAGCCATTCCGACCTCCTCAAGCCGTCGGACCATTGCGTCTGGCGACACCCCGAAGTAACCGGCCAGCACGTTAACGTGCTGGCGCGTGAGCCGGCTGGACCCTGCCACAATCTCGCGGAACCTCTGGGTGAGGGTCCTAACCGGCGTCAGCAAGGTCCGCCCGAAGACATCTGCGTACCGCTCGCCTGGCGACTTTCCGGGTCTTTCGGCGCGCATGATCGAAGGTGTTCCGCGGCTCGACATGAAATGCCCGAGCCCGCGCGCCGCAGTCAGGTTGCGGCACCCAACAGAGTGCTCCGCATTGAGGAGCATGCAGGCGCCGCAGGTGTCCTCGCATGCGTAGAGCCCGGACACGTCCGAGGCTAGGGGGCGGATGTACACTCGCAGCCCCAAGTCAAGTTCAAGCAAACTCAGCATGTCGCGGATAGGGGCCAGGCCAAGTCCGAGCCAGTGTCTGAGCTCTGTCGCATCTTGCTCGGCCTGGCGAACGACATCACCGCCCAGAAGCGGCCGCTCTGGTGGGTAGTTGAAGCTCCGGCGAACACCCAACAGACTCTCGAGCTCGACTTCAGCCCGGACCAATCGCTCGAATAGCTCAGCCGCTTCCGAGCAGTGCGGCTCCGCGAAGGCGGCGAGCTTGCGGTAGCGCGGTGTGAACTCAACGAACGTCGCCTCACGACGTAGGATCGTGTTGACGGTGGTGCTGTAGGCTCGCGCAAGGCGCTGCAGTTCTCTCGTACGGGCTCTTCGTTCGCCCCTTTCTACTGCGACTAGCGAAGTCCTAGCCAAGCCAACGAGGGCAGCGGCCTTGGCCTGCGTCATTCCTGCCGCTTCCCGCGCAGTGCGCAGGCGGGAGCCGATATGGGCGGGACTGAGGTGGCTGGACGACATGGTGCTATCCCCGCTGCGCACGGTTGGCCAAAACGGACTGGGTAGTCCAAGGCTGCTGATGCCCGTCGGCTTCCAGGTGGCGCTGATGGGCGTCGTTGGCTGGCCCGACTGCCTGCCAAGGCGCAAAGAGCGACGCGGTGACTGCTTTGATCTTCCGAAGGTCGTTCACGAAAATGTCAAAATATTACCGTATTCTCATGACATTGTCAAATAATCCGGAGGAGTTTCCGTTTGTGAAGAGCAGTCGGCACCCATGCTCGCTTGACGGAGCCTTGCCGCGTGTTGACTCTAGCGCTAGCTAGCCGAATCCGGAGAGCGCTGGCCCGAGCTTGCCCGTGCGAGTGCTTCGAAGTCCTGAGGCACTGCTCGCTAAATCGCGTGCGGAGATGAGCAGTTTCGACCTGCCGCAACCGCAACTTCCGTGAGGCCCTGACTACATCTGACTGCCGTTCGCGCCCAGACGCGGTCCGTCCGCAATTGGTTGCCGGGCGCGTGCGACGTTTCGGCGACGTCAGGGTATGGACAGCAATCCTAGCGACTCGTCGATGGCTGCGCTGTGGCGCTCGCTTCGACTTCTTGCAACCAATCCCGTGCCTGCTGCAGCATCGTTGCTGTCCGCTCCGGCTCCTGTTCGGCGAGATTGGTCTGTTCCGCCAAGTCAGTAGCGAGATCGAACAGCTTCGGCTGTTCGTCGCCATCTTCGCCGGCCACCAGCTTCCAGTTGCCGTCGCGCATCGCCAACCCGTCCATGAAGCTCCAGAACACCGGGCCGCGCTCTACGCTTGATCCCCGCAGGGTTTGGACCATGCTGACGCCGTCCAGCGGCCGGCCCTGCTTGGCGTCGATGCCGCCGAGTCCGGCAATGGTTGGCCAGATGTCCATCGTAGTGGCCAGCTGGTCAGTTTGGCTGCCGGCTTGGATCGCCCCGGGCCGCCATGCGATGGCCGGCACACGGTGCCCTCCCTCCCAGACCGAGCCCTTGTGACCGCGCAGCACGCCATTGCTGCCATCGGGGGTCGCGCCGTTGTCGGAGAAGAACAGCACGAGCGTGCGCTCGGCGATGCCCAAGCGGCTCAGCGTGTCGAGTATCGCGCCAACGCCGCGATCCATTTCGGCGACCATCTCGTAATACTTCTGCTTGAGCTGCTCGTCAGAGAGCTCTTGGCGACCCGAGAATCCGCCCACCTTGCGGAATCCGGCCGGGTCGTCGTCGGGTCCTTGGTAGGGGAAGTGCGGCGCTTCGTGCGCGAGGTACAGGCAAAACGGCTCGCTTCCGCGGTCCTCAAGGAAGCGCACGGCGTGCTGGTTGATCAGCGTTGTCACGTAGCCTCGCTCGTCCGAGTGCTCTGCGCCGTGCCACCAGTCGAACCGCCCAGCGCCGTCAACGTGAGAGAAAAAATCGACATTGCCGCTGACGTAGCCCTTGAATTCCGCGAAACCGTGGCGCGTCGGATTGTATTGCGGGTAGTACCCCAGGTGCCATTTGCCGAAGATAGCTGTGGCGTAACCCGCCTCTTGGAAAGCTTCGGCGAACGTCCATTCGATATCCTGCAGGCCGTCCACGTGGGTGGGCCGGTCCTCAGGCGCGAAGATCACCACCGGCACCCCGGCACGCTGCTGGTAGCGCCCTGTCAACAGCGCGGCGCGCGTGGGGCTGCAGACGGCACCGTTGGAGTGGAAGTCTGTGAACTTGAGACCCTCGGAAGCCATTCGATCGAGGTTGGGAACGTCGATCCAGCCGCCGTAGGTGGACAGGTCGCCATAGCCGAGGTCATCGGCCATGATGACGACAAAGTTCAGGGGCGGCTCGTCGTCCACTGAGGCCGTACAGCCGGCAAGGAGGAGCGCAGCGGCTAGCAAGAATCGCATTTCGCCATTACACTACGCCAGCGGCGCGGACATCAGCCTTGGTCACTGAGCCAAGGCTGCGGTGGCGCTGATTCCCTGACCCTGCGTAACGGTAACAAGAGTGTTCGCCTGGACAGATCCGAGGCGCTCCTCAGCACCGTCCGGCCAAGTGATGGACACGTCTGCCGAGCTGGCCGCGCCGATGCCGAAATGCACTCGCAGGTCGCTTTGCGAGATGTGGTAGCCCCCGCTCCTGACCTCGCTGATCTGGACCGTGCCGCCCGCGGCTACGCGCAGGCGCGCTCCGATCGCGGCCCGGCCCGATCCAGACCGCGCGTCGACCAAGATCGCGTTGGCCGTGGGCGCGTACTGCTTGAGCAGTGACGGATCTTCGTGCATGTTGACGGTCACGATCTCGAGCGTGCCGTCGTTGTCCAGGTCGGCCACCGCGATCCCGCGCGAGGAGTGCGCTTCGCTCACGCCCGGGCCCGCCGAGTCACTCAGGTCGTGGAACCGTCCCTGCCCGTAGTTCCAGTACACCAGCCGCCGCTGTTTGAACGTCTCGCCCACGCCCGCCTTGTCAACGCCCGGGTAGACGTGTCCGTTGGCGACGAAGATGTCCGTTAGGCCATCGTGGTCGATGTCGAGAAATGCGGTGCCCCAGCCCAGGTATTTCGTGTTGACCGCCAAGCCCGTCGGCGCGGTCTCGTCGATGAACATCTGCATGCCCTCGTTGAGGTAGAGCGTGTGGGTGTCGTTGGAAAAGTTCGTCTTGAAGATGTCCAGATCCCCGTCCAGGTCGAAGTCCGCCGCGGTCACGCCCATGCCGGCCTGCTCCTGGCCGTCCATGTTGTAGGCGGTGCCGGAGATGACGCCGATCTCTTCGAACGTGCCGTCGCCTTGGTTGTGGAAGAACAGGCTGGCGGTGGAGTCGCACGACACATAGACATCAACCCAGCCGTCGTTGTCGAAGTCTCCTGTCAGCGGCGTGAAGCCGTAGTATTGCTTGGCGGTCTCCACGCCGGCCGCCGCGGAGACGTCTCGGAACGAGCCTGTGCCGTCGTTCTCGTACAACGACATGGACTCTCCGGGGAGGCCGCGCGGGCCGCACAGCACATCAAGGCCCTTCCAGCGGCACTCGCTGTTCTCGCCCGGCTTGGGTGTTTTCTCCGGGTCGAAGCGCAGGTAGTTGGCCGAGAAGAGGTCCAAGTCTCCGTCGCGGTCGAAATCTAGGAACGCGCAGCCGGTCCCCCAGCGGGTGGAGGGTTCGGTCAGGCCGCGCTCGGCTGTCTGATCGACAAACTTGCCCTTGCCGGTGTTGACGTAGAGGCGATTCTGGCCCCAGTGCGGGATGTACAGATCCTCGAATCCGTCGTCGTCCACATCGCCGACGCACGCGCCTTGGGCCCAGCCGGTGTGGCGGATGCCCGCCTCCTCGGTCACGTCGGCGAAACGCAGCCCGCCCAGGTTGCGGTACAGGTAGTGGCGAGGTTCGGCTCCTTCGGCCTGGAACTGGTCGGCCCCGATCAGCAGGATGTCGGGCAGCCCGTCGCGGTCGTAGTCGAAGACAGCGGTGCCGGTGCCGGTAGATTCGAGGATGTAGTTCTTGAAGGTGGGCGACCCTGACACCGCCACGCCGCGCAGGCCCGCCTCCGCGGCGACATCCCGGTATTCGATTACGGGCGCCTCGACTCCCTCCGGCAGTGGCCGCTTGGGTTGGGCGGCGACATTGCTGGAAGCGGAGCCTTGACCGAAGGCAGATCCAGCGCAGAGCGCCGTGCCGACAGCGACAGCGCACAGTGCGGCGCCGATTCTTGTGCTCTGCAGGCGCACGTCCAATCCTCAGACTATCCGAGAGGCGCTCCGGCTAGCTGCTGGCCTCGGCGGAGCGGAACGGCGGCTCTAGGCGGAGGGCAGGGAATGCGCCTCTCAGCCGCGGCGCGAGTGCCCGGGTCCGCGGGAGAGCTTCCGCCCGCTTAGCGGCTGCTGCTCCTTGCCGCCCGCCGCGCTCGGGTATACTCCTTCGCCTGCGTTGCGTGACGCTTGCTGATGACCGAGTACGCTTGGCGGATCGCCTTGGCGTCTCTCTCGTTTGCGGGCAGCGCCGTGTAGATGATCGAGCCCATCTCGTCTTCCGAGCCGCGGCCCCAGAACACGCGCTTGGGCGGATTGGAAGGGTTGCGCGGATTCTCTGCGGAGTTGTCGTATCTGATCCGCGAGTGGATCGTGGCTCCTGCCGGGATCATGACCGGCTCCTCGTACACGTACATGTCCTGCCAGGCGAAGTCCCAGTCCTTGATCCAGATCAGCGGCACTTCGCTGCCATCTGGGAGTTCGGCCCACGACTTGAACTCCTTGCCGATGTAGTGGGCGTGCGGTGTCACGCCGTAGAGTTCGATGGCAGCGGGCAGGGTGAAGGACTCGCTGATCGTGTAGCTCCGATCGCCGGGGGCCACGTCGATGCCCGCTCCCCTGCCGAAGCTCGGCGGGAGTTGGAACGACACCCGCGAGCGCGATGCAGGCTCGTCGGTGAAGTACAGCGCGATGGAGGAGCGCTCGACCTCTTCCTTGCCCGAGGGATGGAAGTGCGATTCAAACAGGAAATCGCTGCCCGCCGGCAACCGTAGCGGAGCGCCCTCCGGGAACACGCGAGCCTGCCCGCCGACGGCCCAGCCGCCGAGGCTGATCCTGCCCGGGATCGGGCCCATACTCGAGTAGCCGGGCGTCTCGTCGCGCGCGTCGAATTCACGCGCCTTGCCCGAGGTGTCGGCCTTGAATAGGCTGTGGTGGACAACAGTTCTCGCCTGCGGCCGGAACTGGAGCGCGCGGATCCACTTGTCTTCCGTGGTTGGCACCCGTGCCGGGAAGTTGCGGTAGACGTCCGCGCCATCGGCCGGGACCGTGTAGGGCTCTTCCATGCTGACGACCAGGTCCGGCTCGCCCAAGATCCAGCCGGAGGGGAAGGTCGGCGGGGCGGGCGTCTCGCCCGGCCCTTCCGGCGCTCCGGCCTCGACCCACGCGGCTAGCGTCGCGATCTCTCGGTCGGTCATCCGCCGCTCGCCCTTGAACTTGCCGTAGCCTGGCTCGGCATGCCACGGCGGCATGTAGCGGCTGCCGGTGACGGCGCCGATCAGCTGCGCGCGCTTGGCGGCGTCCTCGTAGGTCAGCAGCGAGAAGGGGGCGGCCTGGCCTGGGCGGTGGCACGAGGCGCAGCGCTCGTGCATGATCTTGGCGACGTGCTCGTTGTAGGTGGCCGCGTCGTTTCGCGTCGAGTCCGCCGCAAGGGCTGTGCCGAGACTGAGCAGCGCGAGTGCGCAGGCGAGAGCGATTGGGAGACATGGGGTCTTCATGGAGATTCCTGCCGCTGGGCCGTCCCGAACTTGGAGATGAAACATCCGACTGCTTGCGTGCGTGGCTGGGAGACGGCCCTGCCAGCCAGCACGTCCTCGAGCGCATCCCTCAGATCGTGCTTCGTCGCCTGGCGGCGAGGCGTTCCGAGGTCTGCGTAGAAATTGTTGATGCGGCCGCGGTAGGCGAGATTGCCTTCGCGGTCGAAGAGAGCCGCTTCGGGAGTGACGCTGGCGTCGGCCAGGCCCACCAGAGCGTGGTTCAAGTCATGCACGGCGGGCACGGTGTTTTCGTAGGTCTGCCGGTGCTCGCGAATCTCGTCGGCGGTGGCGGTCGCATCGACGTAGGCCATCAGGCACCGCGTGTCCCGGCTGGAGTACTCGCCGCAGATGCGGCGGATCTCGGGCATGAAGCGGTTCGAGATCGGGCAATCCTGGGTGACGAAGTACACGATCGTGGCCTTGGCATTCGGATCGGGCAGAACGTGCTCGTTGCCATCGACATCTAGCAGTATTGACGCAGGCAGCTGCACCGAGGTTAAGGCGAGCAACAGGAATGCGACCGGGAGGTTGTTCATCGCGGTGCATGGTCATCGTAGCAGCGCGGACCGACAGAATGCAGTGGGATCCAAGGCTGAGCCGGCCGAACTTGTGGGCTCATTCTCGAATCCATGCCGCACTGACGAGGGTTGGAACGGGAGGTGGCTGCATGCAGGGGCGAACGTTGTGGTGTGCCCGTCGTCTCCGCTGCTCCCATTAGCGCCGGCAGTGATGCACTGGGGCGAGTTTTCATTGTAAAGTGATCATTGGATAAAATCTTGACATATGTCAAAAATTCGTGTATTCTGGCGGACAGCGCGAGACGAATGTACCAACTAGGACCGGCGACTGGAATCGCAATCGGAGACCGCCTCCGGAAGGCGCGCCAAGCCGCCGGAGTCACTCAGGCGCAAGCAGCTAGCACGCTGGCGGTCTCTCGGCCAACATTGATCGCGATCGAAAAAGGCACGCGCCGGGCGAAGCTCGACGAGATCGAATCGCTGGTGAATTGCTACGGGACTTCGGTCAATTTGCTCTTCGCGCACGAGGTGCCTCAACTTGACCTCAACGTGAAGTTTCGTAGCAGCGCTGAACAGCCCGCCGGCGCTGCTCGCGCCGTCGCGCTGCTGAACAAGCTCGGTTCGGCAATGGTTGCTCTAGAACGTTTGCTCGGCGTCGCGCTACGCCCGACACCACTTCCGGAGCCAGTTGTCGTCGTTGGCCCGATCCAACAGCAAGCCGAGGATGCAGCACTGATTGCGCGTCAGATCGTGGGGATTGGAGTCACGCCTGTTGCGGACGTTTTCTCGCTGCTCGAAGGAGAACTAGGGTTTCGCATCTTCGTAAGGAAGGTGCCGAGCCAGCTGTCGGGCGTCTTCGGCTACGACTCCGCAGCTGGTCCCTGCATCCTGGTGAACGCCGACCGCCCACGCGTACGACAGTCCCTGACAGCGGTCCGCGCACTCGGACACTTCCTTGCGAATCGGGATTCTGGCGGTGTAGTTGGGGATGACCAGCACGAATCTACCGACGAGGAGCGCTTTGCGAGGGCGTTTTCGTATGCGTTCTTGATGCCTGCCCCCAGCGTTCGCCGAAGATTCCTTGAGCTCGTTGAATCGAACCGAGTGTTCGCGCCGCGCCATTTGGTCTACATGGCGCGCTGCTTCCATGTATCCGCAGAGGCGATGTGCAGACGCTTGGAGAAGTTGGAACTGCTCCCGGACGGTTCGTTTGACAGCCTGATGGAACGAGGGGGCTTCAAGACGTCCCTCATCGCGGCGCAGCAAGCCGACCATGGGATGCACAACCCGCATGGAATTCGCTTGGCACAACTTGCCGCTTCAGCGCTCAACAGGGGACTGCTCTCGGAGGGGCAAGTGTCGCGGATGCTCGATCTGGACCGCGTCGAGGTTCGGAGGATGATCGAGGACGTCTTCGGGAATGCGGCGGAGGACAGCATTGACATCCGCCTCGGTTGACGCTATCGACACCGCAGTCCTTGACGCCAGCGTGGCAATCAATCTCCTAGGCACAGGAGTATCCGAGGAAATTCTTTCGGTAGTGCCGTGGCACGTCGTGATCGAGAGGCGGGCACACCGTGAGATTCGGCGACATCCCATAGCCGGACGCGACCATGCTGCGGAGCTGCACGCATGGGAACTCAACGGCTGGGCGGGGATGGTCTCCCTGCGGGCAGACATGCGGCAAGCTTTCGAAGAACTCACTTCTGGGAGTCTTATCAAGACGTTGGATGACGGCGAGGCCGCGACGATTGCTTACGCTGTCGGAGACTCTGAGCGCACGGTACCAGTCATCGACGAGAAGAAGGCAACGAAGATCTTCCAGCAACGCTGGCCGAACCGGCGATTGCTCGAGACGGCGGACATCTTTCGATCTCTCGTGGAAGCCGAACTAGTATCGAAGCGATTCGCGAGCGACGCAGTCTATTCGGCTTTGACGCATGCTCGCATGCACGTTTCGCATCAAATGCGTCCATGGGTGCTCGATCTGATCGGGAGCAGCCGAGCTGCCGCTTGTCCGAGTTTGGGGCGGTCCGCTTGACCATGGTCACCGGAATGGGTGCGCGCAAATCCAGCAAGTGTTCGGGACTGGCGTGCCTCTGAATTCAAGGCGCAGCAAGCAAGGGCCCCTCGATTCGCCAGGTTGCCTGTCTTGGACCCCAGTGCAGTCCACCTTGGCCGATCGACCCAACAGCCCGAACCGCCGATCAGGGCTCGCTCAAACGGAAGACGTACAGAGCGTTGTGGCCCTGTGGGCTCACGAGTTCGGGCGTGAGGAAGGTAGGGATTCGCCACGGGCTCCCGCCACCTCTGGCCGTTGCCACCGCCAGGTACTGAACGCCGTCCACCTCGTAGGAGATCGGGTAGCCCATGACCGAGGTGCCGAGCCGGCTCTTCCAGAGGACCCTTCCCGTCTCGACATCATAGGCGCGAACCCAGCGGTCGAAGTCACCGGCGAAGACGAGCCCGCCCGCCGTGGTGAGGGCACCGGTAAGGAAGGGGGCTCGTTGCTCCACGCTCCACACCTCCTCCAGGGTCAGGACGTCGTACGCCGCCAGCTTGCCGAAGCGCCCGTCTGTTCCCGGCATCTCCATCCAGACCCGATCGCCCTGGTTGCCGCCGGAGCCCACTTCGAGCACGGTCTTGCGGCCGGCGATTTCCATGCAACTCTGACTCAGCGGCGTCACCAGCAGACGCGTCTGGGGATGGTAGCCGGCTGCGGGCCAGTTGTGTCCGCCAGCGGTCGACGGGCAGACCGAGACCCACTCTGCCACCTTGGCGTTTGCGATGTCCGCGCGGTAGCGCACCGCGCCCGTCTTGGCGTCCACGTCTAGGATGTTCTGGAACACCGTCTCTGTGTGTCCCAGAAAGGCGCCGTCGCGACGGTCGAGCTTCCACAGGATTCCGTGCTTGCCGATCGAGAGCACGGCCGGCCGACCCTCGATATCGACCAGCACTCGCTCGAAGGCCTCGTCCATGTCCAGCGATTCGCCGGGGACGTGCGCGAAGTGCCAGTCGATGCGCCCGGTCTCCAGGTCGAGTGCAAGGGTCGAGTTCGTGTATAGGGTCGCTTCTTCCGTGCTCAGGCCCCGGCTGGCGGCCACCCAGGGCTTGGCCTGCGCCGTGCCGAAGTAGACCAGTCCCAGTTCCGGATCCCAGCTGCCGGTCATCCAGACATCCCCGCCGCCGCGGAGCTCGAATGGCAGCTCGCCCCAGGTATCGCCGCCCGGCTCCCCCGGCCGGGCGATCGTGAAGGTGCGCCACAGCTCGCGCCCCGTGCGCGCATCGTGGGCGGTGATGAAGCAGCTGTCTTCGTAGAAGCGACCGCACCCGTTGATTCCGTTGATCACCCTGCCGTCGGCAACGATGGGGCCGGTAGAGTTCGTATAGCCCTTCTCGTGGTCCGCGATCCGGGTCTCCCAGCGGACCGTGCCGGTGGGCGCATCGAGGGCGACCATGTACGCGTCTGCCGTGGCGACGAAGATCAGGTCTTCCCAGATGGCCAGCGTCCTGAGCTGGCTCTGGCCTCCGCCCTCAGGCAGCAGCCGGCGGTACTCCCAGAGCGGGGTGCCGTCCTTGGCGTCCAACGCTTGCACGACATTGCCTGGATTGCTGAGGAAAAGGACGCCGTCGCGCACCAAAGGTGCCTGCTGACTCCGTCCGTCCTCCATGCCCCAGCTCCACGCCAGCTGCAGCCGATGGACGTTAGTGGTGTTGACCTGGGAAAGAGGGCTGTAACCCCACGAGCCCGGGTTCCCGCGCCAGTGCAGCCAGTCGCCAGCGGGAGGATCAGCGAGTTCGGCGTCCGTGGGTGGATTGAAGCTGTCGAGCGAACGATACCGCCGCGTGACGCCGGTTGGACCCTCGAGCACCTCGCCGACCTCCAGGGGTGGCCTGTCAATGCCGTGAGGCGACGGCCCCGTGCCGGGGCGACCCGGAACTGGAGGGATGACCTCGGCCCTCGAATCGGTTTCCCGTATGGTCGGTTCGATGGCGGCGACGGTGCCCTGTACTCCCGCTGGTTGCTGTCTCGCGGCGCCCGCCAGCCGCGTGGCCGATCGAACCCGATCGCCCGCGAACGTCTGCCCTTCCGACGAAAAGGTTAGCAGTGTCGCGCCGGGAGGGACTCCGTTCTCCCTGAGCATGTACGCCACCACCGCGGTGTATTCCTCGTCGCTTAGCCCGGCCGGCTCTTGCACCGGCATCGTCGCGCGGGTGTAATTCAACAGTTCGGCGACTGGAACGTGGGCCCATTGGGCTAGGAAGTTGGGACCGGCTAGCTCCGGGGCCTCGAAACGTCCCCGGAGACTCTCAAGGTGGCATTCCGAGCACGCCGCCCGATAGACCGCCAGGCCGGCCTGGGCCTGCTCCGCCGTGTAGGCGGCTTGATGGCCTGACGCAGTGTCTTGGGCTTGGGCGCTCGCCTGAGGCAGCAGCCCAACGACCGCGATCGCGACGAGGAGCCTGCGGGCGCTTGCGAATGCAGCCATCGAGTGTTCCCGCCGTCTCCGGCAGGATTATAGCGTTGCCGATTTCTCCAGAGACGCGGACGAGCTGGTCTGCCGTGAGACGTGATCCGTCCGATTGTGCTTGGCCAAAATTCCTAGCGAGGTCCTCATAGAGGTGTGATTTTTCGCATTCTCCGCGAGAATCCTGCGCACGGAATCCGAGATCGACTCAGCCTCCAGATCGAGACGCAAGATCGTCCTCCGCTGGTTCGCACACCTCCTCGAACCAGCGGTTCATGCTCATTTCTGGTGGGAAACCGAACGACCGTGCATGCTCATTTCTCGGAGACAGGACTCGGGGCCGACCGCGGGGGACAGGTAGATATGATCGCGAATGGGACGGTTGCGGAAACGGCACTGTGGTCGGCCGGCTGTGAGTGCTGCAGAAGCAGCTGGGCAATTCATGCACGTCCTGATCGAGTCGCGCCGCTCCGAGATCCGTGCCTTGGCTGAAGGCCATGGCTTCCACGACGTGTGGGTGTTTGGCTCCATGGCGCGGGGCGACGTGGATGAACACAGCGACATAGATCTCTCGGCCACCCTGCCGACCGGCAAGACGGGCTTAGCACTGGGTGCATTGTTGATGGACGTTCAAGATCTGCTAGGACGACGCGTCAATGTGGTGACCGAAGGCTGCTTGCATCCGTCCTTCCGGAGCCGGGTGCTGAAGGAGGCGCAGCTCTTGTGAAGAGGGGTCCTCAGAGCGACTTGGCGCTCTTGGGCCACATCCGTGCTCGCATCGCGCGTATCAACGAGTACACCAATCGGGAGCGGTCGAAGTTCTACGGTTCACACCCCGTTCAGTCCTCAATATGGCAAGGAACTCGCTCAACGTGCTCTGCGGATCAATAGGAAGCACGGAATGGGGTCAATAGTTCGTGGATCTGACATTCGGACGCCTAGTTCTTCGGCAGTCTTGCAGTGAGATTGCAAAATAGCCGAAACGAGATTGTGAGAAGGGGCACTACAAGCGGGCAGCAAATCTCACGACGGGCGCTTTGACTTGTCTTGGCCAGACTGGAGCCCGGATCGCCTAGCCGACGGCCTTGGCGAGAGCAAGGAGGAATCGATGAGCCGAGTCCTCGCACAGCTCGATAGCAGGTTCGATACCGGCCCGGCGAGCTCGCAGCCGAGAGCCGGAAGCGCTGGTGGCACTGGACGCGAGCGGATCGCTCAGGTAGGTTGCATTTCTGCGAGTCGCCGGATCCATCGCCGGCCGGTCTTGTTGAGGCTGGTGCTCATCGCTTCCAGCCGCTTCGGCTTGGTCTCCCGTCGGTCCAGTTCCGCCCACTGCCGCCGGGGGCCGCGTGGGATCGCTCGGCGAGCTCTGCGGAGGGCTCTCAGATCATCTTGGCCTTGGCCTATCCTGATTGAAGCGGCCGGGCGGACACTGTTCTCTTGCTTTGATTCGGCGATGGCTGATCCTAAGAGCCAAGAGGCAGCACGGTCGGGCGGTGTCGCATGGCAACGAATCGCAACAGTTCAGTCCTGCCAGAGGGGTCGCGTAAGATTTTCGAAGAAGTCGTTCCGCTGATCTTGGAATTCGTTCCGCCCGAAGAACTTCTGCTCGGCGGTGGGACAGCTCTCGCGACCCGCTGGCAGCATCGGGACAGCTTCGATATCGGCTTGTTCACGTCTCAGGCAGCGTTTACCGAAGCCATCTATGATCAATGCGCCCGATTCGAGGCCCGCGTCGGAGAGCTGCGTCTCAGCCGAATCGCCACTGTTGGCATGGAGGGTTGCACGGTCTATTGCGAGCACGGCAGGGTGGGGATCGTCGCTTCCCAGCCCCAAACGAAGCGAAGCCGTTCGCAGGACCGCACAAGCGACCCTGTGATCGCGCTAGAGACGAATCTCGAAATCCTCGCCAAGAAACTGCACCGGAGGATCCTCGCTCATGGCAGGATCGTTCCCCGTGACCTATACGACATGGCCGTTGCGAGACATCTCGAACCCGAAACCATGGAGGAAGTCTGGTCTGCCGGCCAGGTCAGGGACCCTGCGGTACTCGTCGCCGCGCTGAGCAGCTTCAGCCCGGGCTGGATGGAACGGCACGAAGAGCCCGTGGTCAACGCCCGCTACCCGGAGCTGCAGGACAACGCTGTGCAAGACATGCTCGAAGACGTTCGCTCGCGGGTCCCTCGAACGATCATTCCTAGGAGGCAGTAGGATCTGTGCCGATCGACTACGACGCGGTTCGCAAGGCGTTCTACGGCTCACCCCTGCCGAGCCCGCCCCAGCATCTTCCGACGCGGGAGGAGATACTCGCCGAACATCAGCGAATCTGCCTGCAAGTCACCGACGACTTGGGCGTTGATCCTTCCACCGCCGCCGTCGGCGAATACGGCTCGCTGATCGGGGGCACGGGCAAGCCGCTCACAGTGATCGCTAGGCCTATCGGGCGGTTGCTGCGACTGGAACCCATGCCGCTGGAGTGGTTTGATCATCCGCGCGCGCGACGCGCTTGGAATGGTGGAGTCGCCGACACGGCGGCCCTCCACGAGCGGATTGAATTCCTCGAGCAAGTGATTCGCTCTCACCTTGCGGGATTCCCGGACCCTCCGACGGCGACCGAACTCGCGTCGTGGATCGAGTGCCCGGCGTCGTTGCCTCGCGGGGCAGGTGCCGTGTACAACATCTTCGAAAACATCCCTCCGGGCCAATGCGCGCGCATGCTCAGCAAGGGCCATTTCTCCGTCTACGAGGTAGCCCGTGTCATCATCCATTCCGAGGCACGCTCGCCGGAGCTGATCGCGTGGCTGCATCAATTCGCGGTCGATCCAAAGCAGAAGTATATTGACGACCTCGATGCTGGGAGGACGGTCGAACCCGCGCCCGACTCGCCCGCGATGGCGCTGAGCGGATAGCCCTCACAAGCCGTCGGATCTTGCAACCGGAGCGATTCTACACGAGTCCCTCACATCACGGCTTCTAGCAACGACTTATGGACAAACACAATCCACAACTTGGCTTGACTGTCTTAAATGGCGATTGGGGGGCAACCAGCCTCAGCGCGATTCTCGGCGTGCTCGAGTCGGTCTTCAAGGAGCTCTCAACGGTGACCGGACAACTGCCCGACGACCGGATTGAGGTTTCTCGGTGGAGGAGGGATCACCCCCTAGTCGTGCAGGGTAGGCGCCCGTACAAGATCTACCTCACCGCTAGCGACACCTACTGGTCGCAGTACGTATACCAGTTCTCTCACGAGCTCTGCCACGTGCTCATTCGATCCGACCGATTTACCGATCACAAGCACAAGTGGTTCGAAGAGGCCCTTTGCGAGGCAGCCTCGCTCTTTGTATTGCGTCGCTTGGTCGCTGCTTGGACTCAAGCCCCGCCGCATTCTGTGTTCAAGGCAGAGGAATTTGCGCCAAGCCACGGAACGTATGCAGAGCGCGTCGAGAGACGGCATGCCGTGGACCAAGAGACTTCACTCGCCAATTGGTTTCTGGATCACTGCGAGGAATTGGCATCCGATCGATACAACCGGAGTCTCAATGGCGTCGTAGCCGTCGCATTGCTTCGGGAGTTTCGCAAGAACACGACACTCTGGCGTGACTGCACTGCTCTGAACTCATGGGATGCCAATCAAGACGAGGATTTCCGGGCGTATCTGAACTCATGGTCTTCAAACTTGGCTGGTTCGCACGCAGGGCCAAGGCTGCCATGTGTCGTGGCGAGACGTCTGGGAATTGCCGGGACGACTGGGAGCCCCTTTCACCGAGCCTAGGCACTTGACGCAAGCATTGTTGGGCAGCGTGCGTCTCCTGCCAGAAACGCACCATGTCCGGGATTTGCACATTCGCGCACCAGAGTCCTTCGTTGCCCGGGAGCGGACGGCGCTTCGGCGGATGCCTGCCGACAAGGCTGCCGATCGGGATGATCCAGCTGCGAATGTCGCCTGTGGGCGGGCGTCCGCGCTCGCGCCGCACCACGTTGTCGATCACCTCCCGCTATACTTTGGCCCAGTCAATCAACCTAAACGCAATGGCATCAGTAGCGTACAGCGCCCTGCAGTGGAAGACCGGGCGAGAACTTATTCAGTCTAAGTTTCGGCTGGGACGTCTGGGCAATCGGGGTCTTGCTTGACCTTGTAGCCGATCGCGCTGTATCCCTTGAGTCGCCGCTGGTACATTCTGGCCAACATTGGAACGTTGAAGTCCACATAGTCGTAGACCAGCACAGCTCGCTTGCTGTCGCAAAGCCGGTGGAGACGGCCAACATACTGCTGGAGCGTTCCCTTCCAAGAGATTGGCATCGCGAGAAAGAGGGTGTCCAGCCGTGCATCGTCGAATCCCTCGCCAATGTAACTGCCAGTCGCGAGGATGACTTGTTGGTCGGATGGACCTAGGCGGGCCATGGCTTCTGCTGCTGCGCGTCGTTGGTGCCTTCCCATGCCACCCCGGAGGACGAAGACATTCTCGATGACTCCGCGTAGCTTCTCTACGAGATTCTGCAGATGCGCGGTCCGGCCGGTCAGCAGCAGAGGCGAGTGCCCGGACCGCACCGCCCGTACGAGGTCGTCCACGATCATTTGATTCCGAGCAGGGTCCTTTACAAGCGCTGCATAGATATCGTGGATTGACACATCCGCGAGGTCCTGCTCCATTGCAAATCCTGTCTGCCGTGGAACGACGAAATGTTCGAACGGCAGCGATTTCGTCATTGCGCGCGCGCTGTGGCTAAAGCGGATTGGGCCACACTGCATGAAGATGATCGGATGGTGGCCGTCCTTTCTCGTGGGCGTTGCTGTCAGACCAACCACGTACTTGGCCTTGGCCTGCCTCAACACGCGTTCGAACGTGAACGCAGAAATGTGGTGGCACTCGTCAACAATGATCTGGCCGTAGTCGGCAACGAGATCTTTGACCACACCCCGTCGGTGCAGGCTCTGGATCAGCGCGACATCCACAGCGCGGGTCTGATCGTTCTTCCCACCTCCTATCTGCCCCACTGACTTGGCCGGCAGGCCCAAGAACATCGTTAATCGCTCACGCCATTGATCCAACAACTGCTGACGATGAACCAAGACGAGCGTGTTCACCTTTCGCTCTGCGATCATCTGTGCTGCGACAACAGTCTTCCCGAACGCAGTCGGCGCGCAGAGGATCCCCTCGTCAAAGCCCGTGAATGCTGA
Source organism: Bryobacterales bacterium (assembly GCA_028819215.1). GTDB lineage: Bacteria > Acidobacteriota > Terriglobia > Bryobacterales > UBA6623 > VXMF01. The sequence goes on along the minus strand of JAPPMG010000013.1, from coordinate 12,448 downwards.
GACGGCGTTTCGTTGCAGTGGACGCAACTGACCACGAAAGTCCGCCTCGATCGGAATGCCGGTGAATCTCTCGTCCCTGACGTTGGCGTTGACATTGTGCGCCTCAAGCAGGGAAACGACCTCGGCTAGGCACCCGCGAGGGATAGCAATATGCTGCGTCAGCTCTTCACCGCAAGCAATGACCCTTGGTTTGTCGAACGTGCTGAGGCGCATCGCCTGAGCTCTATAGAATTCGGGATTCTGAAACGCCGCTAGCCGTAGCAAGCGATTGAGCATGCCAGAGGGAAGGCCGGTCTTCTCGATGTAGAGAAGATTGCTCCTGACGACCTTGATCTCTTCAGGGAGGGGGCCTTGGATTGGCGGTTCTCTGCCTTTCCCAGACGGAGGCAGCGTCCAGGGATTACGCTCACCGCCATCTTGGTCGCCGCTTGCCCGGACCCCGATCAGGGTGCCGGAGCGCATGGCCGCAGAAACCAATTCGGCGGCATCCTCGGCTGTCTGCCTCTGCAATGTCGACAAGAACTCCCATTGGTCGGCGTAAGGCCTGAAGTCCGCATCGACAAAGACACTATTGCCCGCCCTCCTAGGAGTCCGCTGCAGGGGCAATGCGATGAGATTCCCGAAACCGCCCGCCGGCAACGTGTCTTGGCTCGGGAATAGCCTGTCGTAAGAATCCAACCCTATTTGATGGCGTCGCTCCATCGTTCGGGTTAGGATTGCGCAACCAAGTTTCCTGGCCGTTGAGGCCGGGATCGGGCGATCGAAGAATATCCAGACGTGGCCACCATCGCCGGAGCGAGACCGCTCCAATGCCGCCGGTACTCGGAAGTCGCGACATGTCTCAAGAAACGCCCCGGCATCGCGCTGCCAGGTCTTCTTGTCGAAGTCGACGGCAAGAAACCAGCAGGTCTCATCTAGCAGCAGGGGGTAGATGCCGATCGTGTACTCGCCCATCAGGTGAGCCCGCACCACATCGTCGGTCAACGGCCGGAACTTTCGGGTTTGCCTGTCTACTTTTCTGCGATCCGATTCCTTGGCTGCCAGATATGCCTGCCAGTCGCGATCAGCTCTCGGAGAATAGCCAGAGCGCCCATCAGGGCTCGCCCAGCGGACCGCATAAACATCGTCACGGCCTCGGAACAGACTTCGGTAGAGGGCTATGCGTTGCGCGGCTCTGTCCCCGGCGGCGACAACTGCCACAGGCTTGGCGGTTGGCAGCGGGGATTGGTCGTTCCGCTCTGGGACCGGGGCTGGGATGCCGTGCTGAGCCAATAGACGCCTTAGCTGAGCGTTCTCCGCTCGCAGGCGGGCCGCTTCGTCCATCGGAGACTCCGTCGATTCAGGCCTAGCGTCCGTCTCGTGCATCGCTGATTGTTGATGGAGTTCGACGTCCTCCGGCGAAGAGGCGATGTCTCCTTCACAACAACCTCATCGGGCCTCACGGCCTGTGCCGGCCACTGAGGAATGTCAGAATGATAGCGCCAGCGGTCGGTGATGCTAGCCCGTCCGCTTGAGCGCTTCCTCTGGCAACCGCCTCGCGAGATCTCCGGTCGCAGGCGAGTCGTCCACGATCATGGTGTAGGTCCCGATGCTAGGTCCGTCGGCAAACTCGTCCGGGCGGTTGGTCGAATTCCGGGACATCGCTCTATCCCAGAACTCAGTGAGACGGCCGCGATGACCATTAGGCTGGGTCCGTCCCGCGGGGCAGGGAGTTCACGCGGGCGCGTGGTGCGACCCCGGTCTGGGACTCTGGGCTCGGATCGCTATGCTGGCCCGTCATTGGCTCGCCAGCAGCGCTTCCACGTCGCGCCAGAACTTGTCGAACGAAGGTGCTGCCCGAGCAGCATCGATGTCGAAACATCGAGTGAGATCCAGCTGATCAACTGTTGGACCATATCGACGGCCGGGTGCCATCTGTCGCGTAAGCCACCCCTTAGCGTCCCGAATCGCTTCGGGGTCGCGAGGAGCCCTACATCTCGTGCTGATTCCTCGCACTCCGGCGATCGAGCTAGCGGATGCTAGGAACCACGACTCGAATTCGGTCTTTGCGATAACCACGCTGATCAATCGATCTGATCTCGCCCCGCGAGCGCGAGAAAGCAGACTGGAAGCGAGTTGCATTGGGCACTCGCGGTCCGCGTCAAGCAGTAGCAGGATTCTTCCATCGGGCATCGATTTGCGGGCCGCAAGGTCCACGTAGCGCTCGAGCACGTTTGGCTTCACAACTCTATTGCGACTGACCCGAATCGCCGGCAGCACCTGCAGGGGCGTGCCAGGTGCTGAATGTGCGGCAATCCGCCGAATCAACTCTGGCACCGCGTGTACTTCGCCGTGACCTTCAACGATCGGAGCTACTCGTAGCATTGGGGATCATGGCATGCCTTCGAACAGGTCAAATCGAACTGTCCCCTGTGCCGCCACAGCGGGGGCGATACGAAGCTGGTCACAGCGCATCAACTCTCCGGCGCCAAATGAGTGACGGCTCAAGGACGTGCGACTTGCTTCGTCCAGCGGGCCAATTCGACTTTCCCCTTGTTCTGCGACAACTGCAAGGATCGCTTCGGCAGAGACATCTGGTTCATCTAGCAGATCTGCGCTGTGGCTAGTCACAATGACTTGGGCATGCTGAGCGGCCTCGCGCAGGCTGTCAAGCAGAATCTCGGACGCTGCAGGATGAAGACCGTCTTCCGGTTCTTCGATACCGACGAGAAGCGGTCCAGAGCTATCGGCACACTGGAAGAGCGCCACGAGTACTCCGAGTGCGCGGAGTGTGCCATCTGACATCGAATCTGCATAGAACGTTGCGGGCTCGATCGAACTGCCCACATGCTGCTGGAACTCCAGGAGCTCCAGAGAGCCAAGCGATGCGTGACCAACGCCGGATAGGCCGGGCACTACGCTGCAAAGGTATTCCTCGATTCGTTGCTTGATCCACGGGGCACGGTCTTCCAACCGAGAAATCACCCTTACGAGATTGCCCCCGTCGCTCCTCAACACCGTGCCTGGATCTGGAGGCTGGGCGTCGGCTATCGACTCCGGCAGGAGGTTGTAGAAGCCCATGCGCGAGAGGGAATCATATGTCGGCCGAAATGCTTCGATTCCCGAAGCGGCCAAGAGATACAGCCGGTCCGTCGAGACAGGGGGAGGATTCGGAAAGCTCGCCGACACTTGTCCTTCGCGAATCGAGTAATGGTGCCCTTCGCCTGTCGAATCATCCGGCATCACTCGGCATTCCTCGCGACTCACCTCGAATTCGTCGTCTCCGCGCAGGGCCACGATGAACGCAAACTGCACAGTCGCATTGGCGACACGACAATCGAGCCGAATGCCGAAGTGCTCGGGGGAAACCGGCGAGCGGCGTAGCGCACCGTAGATCCCATGGTGGGATTCGAGCGCACGTCCAACTGAGTGGCGAAGCGACTCCGCGACAAAGCGGAGCGCATAGAGAAAGTTGCTCTTGCCCGAGCCGTTCCTTCCGACCAAGAATGTCAGTTGCCCAAGCGTGACGTCGCAAGTGGCGAAGCTGAGGAAATTCTCGAGCGCCACGCGCTTAACCTGCAAGCGACTCGCCATAGTGTCTTCTTCTGCGGCCACCGCCAGCGGGTGACGTACGGTTCGCCCATAGCCTGTGGACGCGTTGGCTCCTCCCCAATGATGCCACGGGGGGACCTGTGAGCCGCGTGCATGCCCCTGGTCGTTGTCATGACCTGGAAGACCAGCACGTCTCGATGCTGTTCATGCCCAACTGAGTTGAGGGGAGGTGCCAAACGGCGGTCGGTTTCTTCGACACCGGCCAGAACCTTCGGCGCGAGAAGCGATGTGATCGGCCTTGGGATTGGCGCCTCGCAATCTCGCCGACGGCAGGCATCGCGTAGCGAGTCGTCAAATGCACGGAAACCGGCAGCGCGGCACCTGCTGAGTTCCGTGCTCCCTGCAGTCCTGGACCCTCAAGACCGGGGGCAACCCACGCCCGTGGGACAGCTGAACCCTGCTCTGTTCGTACAATCTGCGACCCGAGAGAATTCCCAAAGAACACCGGTCAGAACGAGCGGAACTCACACGTGGCTCTTGCGGCACCGTCGAATCATGCGCTGCCGCAGCCTTTCGCCGATGGAGCCCAACTCGTTTCAACCGATGATTTCCGCAGTCAGATCGGCCTAGCGCACGACGACAGCGGATGACTTCGAAAAGGGAGATATCCTCTTGAGATCCTGCTCCTCGGCCTGCTGTGCGTGGAATAGATCCCAAGCCAACTGCAGGTTCACCCAAAACCCCGGTGACGTATCGAGAAATCTTGCGAGCCGCAAGGCCGTGCTAGGGGTCACGCCCCTCCTGCGGCGTACGATCTCGTTGACGCGCTGGTACGGCACGCCAATCGCGTCGGCCAGCTCGCGTTGAGTGAGGCCAAGCGGCTGAAGGAAGTCTTCTAGGAGCATCTCCCCGGGATGGGTCGGCACTCGGTGACTTGGGACAAGCATCACGAAATCCTCCGGTCAGTGGTACTCGGCAATCTCCACGCGAAGCGGGCCGGAGGCTGACCACTCGAAGCAAACTCGGTACGGGTCGTTGATTCGAATGCTGTACTCGCCTGCTCGATCTCCGTGCAGCGGCTCGAGGCGGTTCCCTGGCGGCGCAGCCAGATCCGATAGCGCAGCGGCTGAATTGAGTTGATCGAGTTTTCTGGCCGCCGTCCTCCATAACCTCTGCGGACAGGTTCTCCGGGCTGCTTTGGTACGGTTGCCGTGGAAGATGTCTTTTACCTTCACAGGCGAACGAAACGATCACGATAGCGCGGAATCCATGTTATGCCGTACGACGGGAGCGCTGGACCGGGCGGGGCAATCTACGTACAAGTCCGGCTTTGATAGGCCACGGACAAGACGTGAGCCAGACGGAGCGTGGACGGGCTTAGAAACCGCCGGTACATCGCGGACGCGAGGAAACGAATTCTCTAGATCCCCGGATACACATAGAGACGCCACTGGCTGCCAAGCCGTAGGCCAGCCGAATATATCTCACTGATCCGTAAGAAGTTCTACTCTATATAGAACATAATCCCCTGTATCGCAAGAAAATTTTCTGAAACACTTGACATATTAGCTATAAATAGAGTATTCTTGCTTCAAGTGAGTTCTGCGGCCGCCGTTGCTCGGGTGCGAGGCACCAAACACTGTGAGATCGGCCTGACAGGCCCCAGCCGCGGACGCTGCGGAACTCTCCCTTCCGATTCATCTAGAGGAGGCATTTCAATGCTCCAACGATTCCACACCCTGGCCGGGCGCAGGCTCGGCCCGCTCGCTCTGCTGGTACTTGCCCTGCCGCAAGTCATGCTTGCGCAGACGGTCAGCCCCTGGCTGCAGGCCGTCACCGTATTGCAGGCTGCCTTCACCGGCCCGATCGCTCGCGGCTTGAGCCTGATCGCGATCGTCATTGGCGGACTGATGTTCGCCTTCGGTGAGGGAGGCAGCAAGCGCGCCCTCGCCGGTCTCATATTCGGCGTCGGCATGGCGATCGGCGCCGTCAACTTCATGCAGTGGCTGTTCCCGTGAGCCAAGCGGACGCAGCGCCCGCCTTGCACGGGACCTACCTTGCGCTCAGCCGCCCGTTGACGGTGCTTGGCTGCGAGCGGCGCATCTTCATGGGGACGATCTGCGTGGGCGCGGCTGCCTTCAGCTCGTTCAACGCCCCGATCGCCGGATTGCTCCTCTTCGGGGCTGGCTACGGAGCCGGGCTCGCCGTCACCAAGCTCGACCCCTGCCTGCCGACCGTGCTGTTGCGCTCGGCGAATTGCAGCCGGCGCTACGACCCCGCTCTCCGGAACGCCGGCCCCGCGCCGCTGCTGGTCGTTGCGGACCAGCACACGTCATGAAGCGCACGGCCGCCCCACTGCACCGCGAGCTTCCGTGGCTTGGCTTCGTGGACGACGGCGTCGTGATGACCAAGCGCGGCGAGCTGCTCTCAGGAGCGAGACTCACCGGGGCATCCTTCGAGTGCCGCTCGGCGGTTGATCTCGAGTATGTGAGCCTGCGCTGGATGCGGGCGCTGAAGAGCCTGGCTCCCGGCTGGCGCATTCGCTGGCAGGTCTGCAAGCGGAGGCTCGACTCGCTCCCCCAGAGGATTGCGTCCGATCCGGTGGCAGAAAGAGCGCGGCGCGTGCGGCGCGCCCACCTGTTGGACAAGGGGCTGTATTCGATTGAGGCCTACGTGTTCTGGACGTGGGACCCCAAGCTGGCTCCCGCCCCGGCACCTGCAGCGGGAGCTGGCAGGGCATCGGCTGCCACGCTGCTCTCGCGGGCGGCGCTTTGGCTGTCTCCGGAGCGCACCAAGCAGGTTCTGGCCTCGCACGTCGACAGCGCCCGTGTCCGATTCGAGAGTGCGGTGGCGTCGTTTTGCGGCTTGGTCAGTGACGTCACCGGCCTCGAGACGCTGCAAGGCGAGGATCTGTTCCGGGCTCTGGCGCTGTCCGCCAACTCCCGTCCTGCCGCCTTGGAGGCCCGGTCCGTATCCCCGCACGGTTTGGACCGGCAACTCGCGCTCAGCGATGTCGAGGGGTACCGCGACCACCTGCAGCTGGATGCCGAACGCGTCGAGACCTATGCGCTGCTGGATCCTCCGGCCGCATCGCGGGCCCACCTTTTCGGCGAGATCCTCGACCTGGACGCCGAACTCGACCTCGCCTGCGAGTGGAGCCGGGAAGACACCGCCAAGTCCCGCCGGCGCATGAGCTCCGCCCGTCGGCACTACCACCAGAAGCGCTACAGCATGCTGGCGCACGCCTCGGCGGGCGATGCGGCGCCGCAGGCGCAGGGAGCCCTGGAAGACCGGGCGGCGCAAGCCGAGGCTGTCCAGCTTGGAGAGGCGTTGCGCGAGCTCGAGGTCGATGGCATGCCATTTGGCGAGCACAGCCTGAGCGTGGTGCTGCGCAGCGGCGAGCCTGCTCGGATCGAGGCCGTGAGACCGGAATTGCTGCGAATCGCAGCGGCCGCCGATGCCCGCTTCCACCGCGAGACCTACAACGGCCTGAACGCGTGGTTTGCCATGGCCCCCGGCAACCACAGGCGACAGCTGCGCCACAACTACCTCAGCGCGGCGGTCGCGGCCGACTTGGCACCGCTGTGGGCGGTGTCAGAGGGCGATTCACGCGACCGGCATCTCGGCGACGAGCACTTGGCGATCTTCGAGACCAGCCGTCGCACGCCGTTCTACTACGCGGCCCATGCCGGCGACATTGCCCACACCTTGGTGATCGGCGCGACCGGCTCGGGCAAGAGCTTCCTGCTCAATTTCCTGCTAGCCCAGGGACGCAAGTACGACCCGCGCGTCTGCATCTTGGACCTCGGAGGGTCCTACCGCCAACTGACCGAACTGGTTGGCGGCGCCTACCTGCACCTGCAGCTCGACTCCGGCGGGCTGCCCTGCGAGCTGAATCCGTTCCGCGCGCTCGAGCCGACCGCAGAGAACCTGCAGTTCTTGGTCTCGTTCGTGAGGATGCTGCTGGAAATCGAGGGCGCGCAGTGCGACGCCGCCGACCGGGCCGAGTTGCGCGCGCAGATTCAAGCGCTGTACGAGCTCGAGCCGCGGGCCCGCACGCTGTCTTCGCTGCACGGCCTGCTGCCTGTCAACTTGCGCGGTCCGCTGGGCGCTTGGGTCCAGGGCGGAGCGTGGGGTTCGGTCTTCGACAACACCGAGGACTCCCTGACCCTGGCCGACTGGCAGGCCATCGACCTAGCCGGGGCGGCGGGCAAGCCCGAGCTGGCGCGCGCCCTGCTGTACTACCTGCTGCACCGTCTGGGGACGATGATCACGGCCCCGGAGGAACTCGGCCGCTGGAAGCTCCTGGTGGTGGACGAGGCTTGGCGGTTCCTGGCCGACCCGCACATCGGGGCCTACTTGGGCGAGGGGCTCAAGACATGGCGCAAGTCCAATGCCGGCGTGGTATTGGCCACCCAGTCGCCCGGCGACGCCACTGGCAATGCCAGCCTCTGTCGCACGGTGGCCGAGAGCTGCCTGACCAAGATTCTTCTGGCGAACCCGGAGCTTGATCCCTCCGACTACGCCGAAGCGTTCGGACTGCGGCCGGCGGAGGCGGAAGCCATCCGGGCGCTTGTGCCGAAGCGCCAGCTGCTGCTTCACCGGCCGGGTTTCGCGCAAGTGCTCGAACTCAGCGTCGACCCGCGCAGCTACTGGCTGTATACGACCAACCCGGTCGAGGCCGCCCGCCGCCGCGATGCCATCCGAGATCTCGGTTTCGAGCGCGGCCTCGACTCTCTCATGGAGGAGACAAAACCATGCAATATCGACTGACGCAATTCCTGATCTGCGCGGCCCTGGCGGCTGCCACAGCGGCGGCGGAGCGCGGTCTCGCGCGCGAGGTCACGGCCGGGCCTGACGAGGTGATCGAGGCCCGGGCGCGGGTCCGCTTCGCCACGGCAATCGTGCTCGACCCGGCCGAGCGGATTCTCGACTGGGTCTGCGGCGATGCCGAGTACTGGAGCGTGCAGGGCGCGGCCAACCTCGCGTTCGTCAAGCCCAGCGCCGAGGGAATCGAGACTAACGTCACCCTCGTCACCGACAAGGGCAATGTCTACACGCTACGCTTCCGCGAACTGGGCGACTCCGACGGGGAGCCGGACCTGAAGCTGTTCCTGCGCGCGAAGGAGCCTTCCGCGGAGGTGGCTGCGCCGCTGGAGCCGCTGGGATTCGAGCCCCGAGGGGCGGCGGCTGCATTGGAGCGCGAGGCGGAATCAGTCCGCCAGGAGTCTCGGCGGGCCTTGGATCAGGCCCGCCGCGATGCCGAAGACCAAGTCGAAGCGTTCCGCGCGGCCTACCCGCGCAGCCTGCGCTTCGAGTACGAGCTGGACCGGGAGGCGCAAGAGGCGCCGTTCCGGGTTGCGGCAATGTGGCTCGATGATCGCTTCACCTACATCCGGGCGGATCCGGAGGAGGCGCCTGCACTGTACGAGTCCCGCGACGGCAAGCCGTCCATGGTGCCGTACGACTTTTACGACGGCCTGTACGTGACCCGCCGCCCGCTGGCCGACGGCTGGCTGCAGATCGGGAAGCGCAAGGTGCGCTTCCGTCGCGCCGAGCGCTAGCGGGGAGGGCGGACATGAAGCGAATTCTGGACAAGATCCCGCGCCCGCCTGGCGCCCTGCCGGCCCGCGCCCAGACGTGGGTGCTGTTGGGGCTGACCGGCGTTCTGCTGGTTGCGTTGCTGCTGTTTCCCGGAGATCCCGAGGCCCGGCCCTCCCAAGATGTGGCCGAGGTCGCCGTGCCGGGCTCTGCCCGCACCGGCACCCCGGTGGGCGTGCGATCGGCCGAGAGCGCCGCCCGCCGCATGCGCGAAGAGGCCGCTCGCGAGGCGGAGAAGCGGATGCGCAGCGAACTGGGCGTGCCCGCCGAGCGCCCGGACGGCCTGCCCAGTCCGCCAACCCCGCTAGTGCAGTCCGGTCCGATCCACGCCGGCGGCCACGGCAATGCCAGCGGCCTTACGCCCGAAGAGCAGATCAGGCACGAGGAGGCGCTGCGGCGCTACCGCTCCCTGAGCGCCGCGCCGCTGGTGCTCAGCCATCGCGACTCGCTGGCCGCCCAGGCCGGCAGCGTCGCGGGCCCGGAGAGCGATCCGGGCGGGGAAGCGGCAGAGATCGCGTCGGAGACAGTGCCGGAACCGCCGGCCGTAGCGGAGGAAGCGGACCGCACCGAGGCCCTGCGCGAAGGCGAGTTTCTGGAGGCGGTCCTGACCAACAGGCTGAGCGGCGACTTTTCCGGCCCGGTGAACGCCATGGTGTCGGCAGACGTCTACGACCGCTCCGGCCAGCGGCTGCTGATACCGCGAGGCACGCGAGCGCTTGGCGAAGCCCTCCAAGTCGAAGCGTGGGAACAGTCGCGCCTGGCGGTGACGTTTCACCGCCTGATTCTGCCGGACGGGCGAGCCATCCGGCTCGATCAGAGCGCCGCTCTCAATCAGATCGGGGAGACCGGTCTGTTGGACCTGGTCGACCGCCGCTACCCGTCCGCATTCCTGGCGGCCGGCGCGATCGGCGCCCTGGCCGGGCTGTCCAGCGCCGTCAGCCCGACGCAAGCGCTGGTGTCGCGGTACGGGGCGGCCCGGCAATCGGTCGGCACGGGCCTGTCCCAGTCGGCCGAGCGCATGCTCGACCGCTACCTCAACCGCTTGCCCAAGCTGACCATCCGCGAGGGCCACCGCATCCGCATCTACCTCACGGCCGATCTGATGGTGCGGCCGTATCATGACCCGCCCGGCCCGATGGCAGGGCTCAAATTCGAAGGAGAATCTCAATGACTCGCAAACTCGCAATCCTGTGCATCCTGTTGGTGGTGCTGGCCGCGCCGGCCACGCCGTTCTGGGGCGCATTCTTTTCCGGCATCGGCAAGGCGGTCGGCAAGGCCATCGGCATCCCGCAGATGGGCGGCGGACTCTCCGGCCTGATGCCGGTCACGATCAAGGCCGCCCAGCCGGTGATCGAAGCCGCCAACGAGCGGCTCGGCGAACTGCAGAACATCCGCGGCATGGCCAGCGGCACGCTCGAGCACTTTTCGGGCGCGGTCGGGACACTGCGCGACGTGCAGAACCTGACGGACTTTCGCGCCACGGCCACGCGCTGGCTGCGCAGCGCCACGGCAAACCGCTTCGGCACCTCCGGCAGGTGGGCCGACGCCATCAACGGCGACACCCCGTCCAGCAACGTTGTCGACGCGTACGGCAACGCTTCGGTGCCGGTTCCGGACTGGACCGGTGCCATGCTCTCCCTGGACGCGGAGCTGCAGGCGGGGGTGCGCCGCGAGCACGCTTCGCTGGAGATCGCTGACGCGGCCGCCGTTCGCTCCCTGGCCGTTCTGGGCGAGGCGCGGCGCCTGGCCGCGGAGCGGCGCACTGCCCATGACAACCTCGAGCGCGCGGTGCTCGACTCGAGCAATGGCTCGCAGTCGATGCCGGCGCTGCTGGGCAAGCTGACGGTCGGGCAAGTGCGCCAGCTGAGCGGCGTCGAGCAGACAAACCAGCTGCTGGACGCCTTGCTGGAGGCCGAACTGGCCACTTCGAAGCGCGAACGCGACCAATTGGCGCGCTCCATGGATGCCGCCGCCGACTACAGCGAACTGGTCGCCGCCCAGCCTGTGCCGCAATGGCGCATGCCCTGAATCGGGCGTAGGGGAGTCTGAGCGTGCAACTGCTGCCTACGCCTCCGCCGGTCCCGCCGACCGATCCGAGCGAATTCCCGCTGCTGTGGGCGTTTGCCGCCATCGACGCGGCGATCACGGACCTCGCTCCGCTGTTCGTCGGCGAGGGACTGCTGCTGTTCCGCGCCTTGGCGGCTCTGTCGATCGCGTGGTTCGGGATCCAAACTGCCCTGTCCGGCCAAGGCGTGCAGTGGGGCCGCCTGTTGCCGCTGGTGCTGGCGATGTCGTTCAGCTTGGCGATGCTGCGCTTCTACATCGTCGACGCGCCCGGCCTCGGCATGCCGGTCTCGACGCTGCCCATCCGCGCGGCGGACTTCTACTCGCAGCGCATCGACGGCTTCATCAGCTGGAACTTCGCGCGGTCCTTCCACGAGGGCTGGACGGAGCTGACCTCGTGGAGCTTCTTCGACTTCTTCATGGGAGCCGGATCGCTGATCTGGACGTTCGTGATCCTGCTGTTCAACACGGCCTGCACGGCTCTGCTGATCGCCTCCGTCGCCGCCGGCCGGGTGGCCGCCGGCGCTTGCGTGGTGCTGGGACCCCTGTTCATCCCGTGGCTGTTCGTGCCGCGGATGGACTTCCTGTTCTGGGGCTGGCTGCGCTCGTACCTGCAGTTCTCGTTCTACACGGCAGTGGGCTGGACGTTCCTGGCGCTGTGCACCTTCATGCTCGACGGCATGTGGCAGTCGGTGCCCTCCGGTCTCAGCGCCAAGGTCACTTGGTTCTTCTATTCGGCGGCGGTGTTGCTGGTGGCCGTGCTGTCGATGTTCAAGGTGCACGCCCTGACCAACGCCATCTTCCACGGCGGCGGCAGCTTCACCAGCGGCGCCGCCTCGGTGGTTTCTTCGGCCGCTCGCCGCGTCGGCCTGTAAAGGGGGAATTTCGTGAAAACCCACGAAGCGTATGCAGAGATCTGGGCGGAAATACTGTCCACCAACCGCTATCTGAAGGTCGCCTTGGGAGCGCTGGCGCTGCTGTGCGTCGGACTGTTGTTGCTGTGCTGGCGCACGTTCGATCGCTTCGAGCACCTGTCTCCGCTGGTGGTGCGCATCGACGAGGTCGGGCGTGCCGAGGCGGTCCGCTACGAGGCCGCGGCCTACGTTCCCGATGTCGCCAAGCCGGAGGTGAAGTACTTCCTGAGGCGGTTCGTCGTGCTGCATCGCGAACGCCGTCGCGATGCGGTGCTCGATTCATCACCGATTTTCATTTCCAATTGGACCCTAATTTTCGGCTCCTACAATCAGGCATC
>JAPPMG010000078.1 GCA_028819215.1 Bryobacterales bacterium | reverse complement strand
AGAGGGAAACCGATGATCGCAGCGGCTAGCGACGAACAAAAAAATAGCCCTGGGCGTCGGCCGGATTATCTACCTCGGTGGATTGGGGTCCGGGAAGGACCTTTCGCCTCACTTGGAGAGCCGTCAGGAGGTCGGGCGAGTCCTCCGTGCAGCGGGAGTGCCGACCCTAGAATTCCGGGCCTCGATCATTCTGGGCTCGGCGAGCATTTCGTTCGAGATCGTGCGTACCTTGGTCGAGCGGCTCCCCGTGATGGTGACGCCTCGTTGGACGCGCACTCTCGCCCAGCCTATCGCGGTCGAGGATGTCATCTCGTACTTGGTGGCGAGCCTCGACAAGGACGTTTCGAAGAGCACGGTCTTCGAGATCGGGGGGTCTGACAGGGTCTCGTACCTAGGCCTGCTTCGGGACTACGCGAAGATTCGCGGTATCCGTCGGATCATCCTTCCGGTTCCGTTCTTGACCCCTCGGCTTTCCAGCCTCTGGCTAGGACTGGTGACCCCCGTCTATGCCCGGGTGGGGCGGAGCTTGATCGAAGGGGTCCGCAACGAAACGCTGGTGCGGGACGACAAAGCTCTTCGAGAGTTTAGAGTCCGCCCCATGAGCGCTGCGACTGCGCTGGAACGGGCGCTGAAGAACGAGGATCAGGAACTCGCGCAGACGCGTTGGTCGGATGCCTATCCGGACTTGCGTGGAGACGCCAAGTGGGGTGGCGTGCGCTTCGGCCAGCGGGTCGTCGACTCGAGAACCGAGCCCGTGGCCCTTCCTGCCGATCAGGTATTTCCGTTGGTTGAGGCGATTGGGGGAGACACAGGCTGGTACTACGGCGACTGGCTGTGGCGCGTTCGAGGCTTTCTGGACTTGCTGGTAGGAGGAGTCGGGCTACGACGTGGGAGGCGTGACCCCAAGCGACTCCGCCCGGGCGATGCGGTCGATTTCTGGCGCGTAGAGTTGCTGGAACCCGGCCGACGGCTCCGGCTCCGGGCCGAGATGGTTCTCCCAGGAAGGGCCTGGCTCGAATTCGAAGTCCAACCGAACCGGTCGCGCTGCACGCTGCGCCAGACGGCCGAGTTTGATCCCTTGGGCTGGCTCGGACACCTGTATTGGTATGCTCTTTACCCCGTGCACGGGCTGATCTTCGGCAACATGCTGAAACGGATCGCGCGTGAAGCCGAGTTGCGTGGACGAGGAGCCTAGGAAGACGTCCGGGGTCGCCGGACGGCGGTGCTGCTCCAGTACCTTCCTGCATCGTGAGAGATTCTCTTCCGGCAGCGCGACCGCGACGCTCATTTCGGGACTCGTGACCCGGCCGCGAAGAGTTCAGATCAGGCGATCAGTCTTGCGGCAGATTCTCGCCGCCTTGTTTCGGCACTTGCTGGGGGACTTGCGCCGCCGCCGGAGCGCGAGCGCGTAGGCAAAGGAATGGGGGCTGTCGCAGCTGCTTTCCCCCTCGATCCCCTCCGGGACGGACGTGGGCATCCTGATTCCGACGGGTTCTGGCTTGAAAAAGCCCTAGAGAAGCTGATTTCTTGCTATGGTTGAGCCATGCTGACAATTCCGAATCGTCACCTTGCTCGATTCTGCGATGGTTCTACGCGCAGGGACCTGATGAAAGTCGGCTCGCTGGGCCTGTTTGGCCTGACGCTGCAGGACGTGCTGCGCCTGCAGGACAAGGCTCGTGCTTCGACCGGCACGGGGCGCTATGACGGCTCGACCGGGTATGGGTCAGCCAAGTCTGTCATCGTGCTGTTCCTACAGGGCGGCCCGTCGCACATCGACATCTGGGATCCCAAGCCTGATGCTCCGTCCAACGTGCGCGGGGAATTCAAGCCGATCAAGACCAAGATCCCGGGCATCCACCTCAGCGAAACAATGCCGATGCTGGCTGAAACGGTGAACAAGTGCACGCTGATTCGCTCGATGAGCTACACCCCGGCCGGCCTGTTCAACCACACGGCCGCGATCTACCAGATGCTGACGGGCTACGAGCCAACCGAGGTTTCCCCGTCCGGTCAGCTTGAGCCGCCATCGCCCAATGACTACCCGACTGCCGGCTCGTGGATCACGAAGTTCCGCCCTCCCACAGACCCTGTGCTGCCGTTCGTGGAGCTGCCGCGCCCGCTGCAGGAGTCCAGCGTGATCGGCAAGGGCGGCGCAGCCGGGTTCATCGGCAAGGCGTACGACCCGTACCGGCTCTACCAAGACCCGAACAAGCCGATCCAACTGGATGACTTGGAGCTGCGCAAGGAAGTTCCGGCGGAGCGCCTGCAGAGCCGCTTCGAGCTCCTGCGGGGCATCAACGGCTCGATGCCCGCGCTGGACAAGGCGGTCAGCAGCTATGCGCTGGACAAGTACTACCAGAACGCGTTCGACCTGGTGCTGTCGGGCAAGGCGCGCAACGCGTTCGACTTGTCCATGGAATCTGACGACATGCGCGACAAGTACGGGCGCTTCACCTTCGGCCAGGGTGCCTTGATGGCGCGGCGGCTGGTGGAGGCGGGAACCCGCATGGTGCAGTTGAACTGGCCGTCGGTGGCCAACGGAAATCCCGAGACGACGGCGTGGGACACCCACGCCGCCAACTTCGGCCCGCTCCGCGACCTCCACTGCCCGAAATTGGACCGTACCCTGTCGACCTTGCTGACCGACATGGACGAGAAGGGGTTGCTGGACGAGACGCTAGTCGTCGCAGTCGGCGAATTCGGACGCTCACCGCGGCTCGGGGTCTCGACTTCGGGCAACACCAACTCTCCCGACGGACGGGACCATTGGCCGTACTGCTACACCGCCATGGTGGCGGGCGCGGGCATCCCGGGGGGACGGCTCTACGGCGAGTCCGACGGGACCGCATCTTCCCCGAAGGAGAAGCCCGTGCATCCCAACGACCTGCTGGCGACCATCTACTACGCGCTCGGCATCGACCCGAACCAAGAGATCCACAACCACTTGGAGCAGCCGCGCGACTTGGTCAAGGGCAAGCCGCTGATGGATCTCTGGGTGGGCTAGGACCAGGTCTTGCGGCCCGCCGCGCCTGCCACATGGCGGGGCAGGCGCGCGAATTCCCCTGCGCTGGGAGCGTCGGCGCCTACTTGCCGGCCCAGACCGGCTGGCGTTTCTCGAGGAAGGCGCACATGCCCTCTTGGGCGTCTGCGGCGAGAGCGTTCATGCTCATCACTTCCTTGGCGTAGTCATAGGCCTTGGGTTGGTCGAGGTCGATCTGGGAGTAGAACGCCTGCTTGCCCAGTCCGACTGTCAGCGAACTTGCCGCGGCGATCTCCATGGCCAGCCTGCGCGTTTCCTCGGCCAGCCGCTTGCGGGGCACGACATGGTTGACCAAGCCCCATTCCGCCGCCTGCGCGGCGTCGATCATCTTGCCCGTGAGCAGCATCTCTAGGGCTCGCTTCCTGCCGATGCTGCGCGTGAGCGCGACCATCGGGGTGCTGCAGAAGAGGCCGATCTTGACTCCGGGTGTCGCAAAGCGCGACACCTCGGAAGCCACGGCTAGGTCGCAGGTGGCCACCAGCTGGCAGCCGGCCGCCGTCGCGATGCCGTCGATCTGGGCGATCACGGGCTGCGGGATCGCTTGGATGGCGGTCATCATCTCGGTGCAGCAGTCGAAGACGTGCCGGTAGTGCTTGAGGTCCCCTCCGGTCATCTCGCGCAGGTCGTGCCCGGCCGAGAAGACCGGCCCCTCGGCCTGCAGGATCACCGCCCGGACGGCTTCGTTCGCGCCGATTTCGCGGATCGCTGCCGTGAGCGCCGCCATAACCTCGAGCGACAGAGAGTTGCGCCGCTCGGGATTGGCCAGCGTGAGCGTTGCCAATGGCTCGGCTACGTCGATCTTGAGCGCCGGGATCGCCATAGTGTGTTCAGGATACCAATCCGTTGTATTCTGTTCGGAACCCATGCACCCGATTCTGATCCTGCTGATCGCGATGGCCTCGGTATTCCTGCTGATCATTCGCTGGAAGATCAACGCTTTCGCCGCCCTCATCCTCTCCGCAATCCTGATCGGCCTGCTCTCGCCGCACGTGGCCGTCGAAGACATCATGGGGGCCGTCACCGAAGCCTTCGGCGGCTTGGTCGGAAGGATCGGCGTGGCGATCGCCATGGCCGCCGTCATCGGGCAGTGCTTGATGGAGAGCGGCGCTGCCGAGAAGATCACGCGGCGCTTCGTGGCGTGGCTGGGCGAGAAGTACTCCTCGTTCTCGATGGTGATCAGCGGCTACATCCTGTCCATTCCGGTGTTTCACGACACGGTGTTCTACCTGCTCGTGCCGCTAGCGCGCTCGATGAGCATGCGCGTCAAGGGCCGCAACTACCTGCTGTACACGCTGGCGATCGGGGCGGGCGGCGTGACGACGCACATCTTCGTGCCTCCCACCCCAGGGCCGCTGGCGATGGCGGAGACGCTCGACATCGACATCGGCTTGGTCATCATTGTCGGCCTGATGGCGGCAGTGCCGTCGGCTCTGGCGTGCTGGGCCTATGCGTGGTGGATCGACCGGAAGCTCAACATACCGATCCGCGAGGCTCCCGGCCTTTCCCTCGAGGAACTTGAAGAGGTCGCTCACCGGCCGGAGAGCGAGCTTCCGGGCTTCGGGGTCTCGCTCTTGCCGATCGCCCTGCCCGTGATCCTGATTACCGCAAACACGGTGACCAACACGTTCTTCGCCGGTAGCGCCCTCAGCGATGTCACAGCCTTTCTGGGCAATCCCAACCTAGCCCTGATCCTGGCGGCCGCGACCGCGCTCGCTGTACTTGCCTCGCACAAGGGCTTGGGCTTGCGCGAGCTGGCCAAGCCCACGGAAGAGGCCATCAAGAGCGCCGGCCTGATCATCCTCATCACCGCCGGCGGCGGGGCGTTCGGGCGGATGCTCGTCAAGGCTGAGGTTGGCACGGTGCTGGGCGAGTACGCCCAGCAAGCGGGTCTCTCCCTGATGTTGCTTGGATTCGGGGTCGCGATGCTCTTCCGCATCGCGCAGGGCTCTGCCACGACTGCAATGATCACGACGTCGGAGATCCTGGCACCTCTGATCCTGGCCAGCCCTCCCGGCCATCATGCGGTCTACATCCTGACCGCCATCGGCTCCGGGTCGATCGTCGGCGGATGGATGAACGATTCGGGCTTCTGGGTGTTCAAGACGATGACGGGATTGACCGAGGTCGAGGCTCTCAAGACCAAGACGGTCTCGCTGTTCGCGCTGGGCGGCGCGGGCTTGCTGGCCTCGTGGCTGGGGGCGGTCTTCTTCCCCTTGGTGTAGGCCGAAACAGCCAAATGGCCCCCATGGTGGCGACCTTGTAGTTGCGCCAAGGCGCCGCCCCTAGCCGCTTCCAGCGGGTCGGCCCGGGAACTCCCTGGCCGGCATGCATTGAAGAGCGTCACGAAAAGATCTGTGCTCGCATCTTGCTGATATGATCCCTGTGTTGGCGCAGGAGGCGGTTCTGTCGTACAGCCTTTTCCCCGATTCCTCTGAAGCGCTCCGAATCGCCTTTCGTCTGGCGCTCGGAATCGCTTGCTGCGCAGCGCTCAACGGCCAGACGGACACAGGGGGCATCGGTGGCTTCGTTTACGACGAGACAGGGGCGGTCATTCCCGGAGCCGCCGTCAGCGCTGTCGAAGAGAACCGCGGCATCCGCAGGGGGTCGGAGACAGCAGAGACCGGCGAATACTCGTTTCGATACGTCGATCCGGGGATCTACACGCTGACGTTCCAAGCGGCCGACTTCGCTCCCATGTCGGTCGATGGCGTCGAGGTTCGCGTCGGAGAGACCGCCACCGTCTCTCCGCGGCTCACAGTGGCTGCCGCCGAGGAGAGCGTCGTCGTGTCGAGCCAATCGGTGCGATCCGCAATCGAGCCTCAGAGGGTGCAGCAGTCCGACCACATCGACTCGGTGCGCATCCAAAACCTTCCCATCAACCGGAGGGACTACCTCTCGCTGGGGCTGCTGACGCCGGGCGTAGTGGACACGGCCTACGTCGGCAACGCGACGGATCGCCGTATCCCTACGACGGGCAGCTCCGGGCTTGGCATCGGCGGCACGAACGGACGCGGCAATACGTTCATGATCGACGGCCTGGACAACGTCTCGATCGTGGGAGGCGTGCGATCCCAGATCAGCCAGGAAGCAGTTTACGAGTTTCAGGTCAACAGAAACTCGTTCTCGACCGAGCAGGGCGGGGCGCCTGGCGGCGCGATCAATATCGTGACGAAAAGCGGTACGAACGAGGTCCACGGATCCCTGTTCGGCCTCGTGCGCAACCGTCGGTTTCAGGCCCGGAACTATTTCGATCCGGGCAAGAGCGCGTACACCCGAGCGCAGAGCGGAGCTTCGATTGGGGGGCCGGTCGAACGCAACGAGACGTTCTACTCGGTCACTTACGAACGGCTGGACCGCCACGAGTCGCAGATCGTTCCCCTGCTTTCTGACAGGTCCTTCCTGACTTCGTTGACGGATTCCCAGCAAGACTTGGTCAATGTGCTAGGCGCTGCCGGGCCGGCCCCGCTACGACCACTGGCGGGTCGGCTCGCCGCGGCGTTAGTGCCGGCCAACCATCCCGGCGTGGTGCCCCTCTTCGAGGAAAACAGCGGAGTCTTCCCGTTCTCGGAAGAACGGCAGCAGATCGTCGGGCGAATAGACCATAATCCCGAGTCCCGGATTATTCCGAGTTGTCTCTAGGGTCCACTTGGAATTC
>JAPPMG010000047.1 GCA_028819215.1 Bryobacterales bacterium | reverse complement strand
CCAGTCAGAGCCCCTAAACCCGGCTATTTCCACTTAGCATGGCGAAGTAGGGCTAGCGCTCAACTTCGTCTCAGTCCAGCGTGTAGAACTCGTATCGGATCGCCCACCGATCGGATTGGTCCGCAGCGGTTCTCAATTCGACGAACGGCTCCGGGCACAGTGTTGTTCGCGGCGACCAGAACTGCAGCCTAGCCAGCGGTCGTCTTCTTCCTCCGGCTTCTCGACAACACCCACTCCGATGCGCAGGAAGCGCTCCTCGCCGTCGTCATAGCCTAGTCCCTTCTTGTTGGAGCGGTACTCCGCGACCGGTCCGGTTATTCGGTCGTGGAGGTAAGGATCGTCGGACTCCTGCCACTCGCCAAAGTACTCGTGTCCGGCGTACTTCAGCTATAGATCGCCGCCGACCAATCGAAGCGCGTCCCGCTGTAGTACCCGTTTTCCGGATCCGGAGGGTACGCCCGCGCCTCAACCTGCTCAATCGCGAACGAAGCGGAGCGGTGACCGGCGCCATGACCGCCATAGGGAAGGGCTAGAGAGGCTCTGCCTCAGACCGACGAGAGCGTGCGATCGGGCGGAGAGCCGGGATACATGCGCAGCTTCCTTCTCCGCGTTGCGGAGGGACCGGGAATCGAGTTAGCGGATGCCTCCGGTGCCGTCGGCTCGGCCGTTCAGCCGATGTGAACGCGGAAACCGCTGCTCTTTCGAGCGGGTGCCTCTTTCGCGCTTCAATTTGGCGAGTTCTGCCTGACTCGGCGGCAAAGGTCGGTTAGCGATTGCTCCGAGCGGTCCCAGATCAGCTGGAAGACCGCAGCCTCGTTTCCAGTTCGCGGACGCGTCGATTCGCCTCGTCCCGCTCGCGCTCTGCGGCCTGCCGCCCGCG
Organism: Bryobacterales bacterium; assembly: GCA_028819215.1. Classification (GTDB taxonomy): domain Bacteria; phylum Acidobacteriota; class Terriglobia; order Bryobacterales; family UBA6623; genus VXMF01. The sequence goes on along the minus strand of JAPPMG010000047.1, from coordinate 58,499 downwards.
CTTTTCGACCTCTCGCTCGCGCTCCGCCGCCTGTCGCTCTAGCTCTGCGGCCTGTCGCTCGCGCTCGGCTGCGCTGGCCCACTCCTCCCCCGTGCGCGGGTCCCGGAACACCACCACGATCCCCCGCTCCCGCCACTCGCCGCGCAGCTCCAGCCCCAACACCTCGCTGCGCAGCCAGGCCCGGCCCGCGACAGCCACCGCTGGCACCGGATCGTATCCGCCCGCTCGGGCCACGTAGCCCTCCAGCGGACTGGCCATCAACTCCCCGACCGGATCCAGCCGCCAGTACTCGCGCACGCCTAGGCTGGCGTATGCGCCCACCTTGTGCTGCGCATCCCTGGCCGCCGTCGACGGCGAGGCCACCTCCAGCACGAAGTCCGGTGGCTTGCCTTCCTCCCACACCAGGTAGCTGCTGCGGCTCGGGCTGTGCCCCACCCCGTGCACCACCTGCACATCCGGCTGCAGCCAGACCTGGTTGTTGCCACGCCGGTAGTACACCCTTAGCTCCATCGCCACCAGCACCTCCGCGCGCTCCCGGAAGTGCTGGCGCAAGGCCCCGGCGGCCTGCTCGACGGCGTCGCCGTGAGAGGTGCTCTGCGCGACCCACTGGCCTTCGGGGTACTCGACCTCGTCGGCCTGCCGCACCTCGGCGGCGACATCCGCCGCTGGAACTGCGGGAACAGGTGTGTCTGTGGTAGTACCGGCGGACATTTGGACTCGGTGCGTGTGGCGCACCTCCCGTGCCAATGATTGTACAGCCGCAGCAGGTTCACCGGCCGCGGTGCCGCCCATCGGCAATGCTTGATCAGGCCTCGAAACTGACTCGATCGTCGACTCTACGCCGAGACAGGGCGTCTAGAAAAGAAAGTGCGATTGTGAAGAAGCGCATGCACCAGATGTTGACCGATTCCCCACAAGGCCAAGCTCCGACTACCTCGGGCTTCTTGGCCATGGGTAGTCCGCTCTTCCGGCACCGGGGTCGACGGGGCCGGGTGGCAGCGTCTTGTGCCAGGCCAGGAGTTCCCTGGACAGACGCCGAACAATGTTCGGCTCTCGGAAAGCGACGTTATCCATTTCGCTCGGGTCCCTGGGAATGTCGTAGAGTTCGATCCGGCTGCGGTCAGGATTCATCAGCAGCTTCCATCTGCCGCTCCGGATCGCGAGCATCGGGCTCTTATCCAGAACGTGTCCGTAGACCGGGAAACGGTTCTCCCACATCAACGGCCCGGATCGGGCAACGGGTTCCCCGCGGATCGAGTCCGCGAGAGACTCCCCACGAACGTTCGGCGGGACATCGACGTTGGCGAGCTGCAAAACGGTCGGCAGCCAGTCGACTCCGCCGAATACAGTTTCTCGATTCACCGCATTCGTCGGCGTGTGGCCTCTCCAGCGCACGATGAATGGCTCTCGTATCCCGCCCTCGTACAGACTCCGCTTCAGGCCGCGAAACGGTCCTGCTGAGGAGGCGTTGCCGTAGTGCGAGACAAACGGGATCAGGCCGGATTCGGGGCCGTTGTCACTCGAGAAGACCACCAATGTGTTCTCGCTGAGGCCCAACTCATCCAACCGGTCCAGTATGCGGCCGATCTGTTTGTCCATATAAGTCAGGACCGAATACCACACCTGCAGCGCCCCATAGTTCTCGCCCCAGCGGGGCGTGAGATCCCTGTACTCCGCCAGCATCTCTTCTGTTGGATGGAGAGGCGAATGCGGATCATAGAGCCAAGCGTTGATGTAGAAGGGAGCGTCCTTGTTGCGCTCCATGAATGCGATCGTCGCATCGGCGATCTGGCCGCTTGAAGTTACGCGACCCCCGGGTCCGGAGCGGCAGGCATCGTAAAGATCGATGCCGTATTCTTGCGGTGGGGGCGCTCCAGTACGACCGCCAAGGTGCCATTTCCCGAAATGCGCGGTGGAGTAACCCGCATCCTTGAGCAGGCGGGTCACCGTGGGAATCTCGGGGTCAAGGTAGTTCACACAGCCTCTTCGCTCGTTCAGTTCCTCGCTGGCCAGGTAGTCGTGGATGCCGACTTCGCCCGGGAACCTACCGGTCATGATGGCGGCTCTGCTCGGCGAGCACACTCCGGAGGCGACATAGAACTGGGTGAACAGAGTCCCTTCCCTGGCCATGCGGTCGATATGCGGAGTCTTGAGTTCGCCGCGAACGATCCACCCTCCGTGGGCATCGACGTTTCGGTGCCCGTAAACCGGAAGGTCACCCCAGCCAAGGTCGTCACAGAAGATGAAGATGAAGTTCGGTCGGCGTTCGGCAGCCAGGCTGGCCGCAGGGGCCGTCCCCAGCAGCTTGAGGGCGTCTCGTCGAGTTACGGTGGTAGTCCCGTTTGCCATCGCGATGACCATACTACCCGGCCACCAGCCGGAGAGCTCGTGAGGAAAGAACCCCAGGCCGTCGTCTGATTCCCAGTTGCCGCTGGGATCGGAGCCACTGGGGAGCGACCAAGATCCGCATCCGACCGAGGCAAGGCTGCATGAGCGCTCGAGGATGATCGCACTCGGGTGATCTGCCGCATTGAATCGATCGGCTCCAGAGCGCCGCAATGACCCACTCAGTGAACCCTGATACCCTCGTGCGCATGAGTTGGATCTCCCGCCTGGCCGCACTGACAGTGTGCTTTCTCTCGGTCGCTTCGGCGGAGAACTGGCCGGGCTTTCGCGGCCCGACGCGCCAAGGAGTCTCGTCGGAAGTTGAACTCCCGCTGCACTGGGCACGGGACAATAACGTGGTTTGGAAGACGCCAATTCCCGGAAGCGCGTGGTCGTCGCCGATCGTCTGGGGAAACCGCATCTTTCTGACGACCGCTGTAGACGATGGCTCGTCGTGTCACGTGCTGTCAATCGACGCCCGGACCGGGCGGATCCTGTGGGACACGCACGTCTTCGATCAGCCGACGCTGATGAAGAGGCGGCAGAATTCCTACGCCTCGCCGACACCTGTCACCGATGGCCAGAGCGTTTTCGCGGTGTTTGCCGACGGCAGCATTGTGGCCCTGGATTTCGACGGCAACGTGCTGTGGCGGAATCGAGAATTCGATTTCTTCTCCGAGCATGGCCTCGGGGCTTCACCGATCCTTTACGAGAACCTGCTCATCATGGCGTTCGATCCATCCAGCCGTACGGGGCGCGCGGAGAAGATCGGCTGGAAAGTTCCCTGGGAGGGTGCCGCCCTCTGGGCGCTCGAGAAAGAGACCGGCGAACTCGTCTGGGAAGGCAAGCGAGGGCCTTCCCGGCTGGCTCACGTGACTCCCAACCTCATGCAGGTCGACGGAAAGATGCAGCTCGTCTCAGCAGCAGGTGACGTGATCCAGGGGTTCAACCCGGACACTGGCGAGCGGCTCTGGTCCGTGTACGCCCAAGGCGAGGGCGTGGTGCCCTCGATCGTTATCGGAGGCGGCCTGGCTTACTCCATCTCGGGCTTCGAGGCGACCGCAATTCGCGCCGTAGCTCCGGGCGGTACGGTGACTTGGGAACAAACGCGCTCCGCATCGCATATTCCGTCGATGATCTATGACGCCGGCCTGCTCTATAACATCCACGAGAATGGCGTGGCTACCTGCATGGACGCAAGAACCGGCGCAGTCATTTGGCAGGAGCGCGTCGGCGGAACGCACTGGGCGTCCCCTGTCCTCGCCGACGGGCGAATCTATTTCCTCTCGGAGGAGGGAGAGACCACAGTGATTCAGACAGGTCGTGAATTCAAGGAGCTAGCTCGTAACCGCCTGGACGAGCACACGCAAGCATCGATGGCGGTGTCCAACGGACGCTTGTACATCCGCACCGAGAACTTCGTTTGGGCGATTGGCGACAAGTGACAATTAAGCTTGAACTTGGCAATGCTTCCGTCTATGGGTGCCTCCTTGCTGGTGCCAGTGGCCTTGCTGTGCCAGGCGGCGAGTGTTCCTGCCCAGATTCGCTTCCGACCGGCGACAGAGGACTCAGGTGTGGGCTTCACGTTGCGCCACGCCCCGACCGAGCGCAAGCGCATGATCGAAACGATGGCCGGCGGGCTAGCGGTCTTCGACTACGACGGCGACGGCCTCCAGGACATTTACTTCACGAACGGCGCAGCCGGGGAGGGCATGCGCAAGGAATCGCCGGAGTACTCGAACCGCCTCTTCCGCAACTTAGGCGGCATGCGATTCGAGGATGTCACCGAGTCTGCCGGAGTCGCGGGGAGCGGCTACTCCATGGGGGCAGCGGCAGCCGACTTTGACAACGATGGGCATGCTGACCTATTCGTAGCCGGCGTTTTCCAGAACACCCTATTCCGCAATCTCGGGGACGGCACGTTTGAGGACATCACAGCGAGGTCGGAGATTTCCAGCGGGGAGTGGGCCGTGGCGGCCGGGTGGTTCCATTACGACGACGACGGGCGCGCAGATCTGTTCGTAGTCAACTACGCCGACTGGACGCCCGACTTCGACCGCTATTGCGGAGACCGCGAGCGCGGCTTACGGGTCTATTGCCATCCGAAGTACCTCACTCCCATCGCGAATCGCCTTTACCGCAACCTCGGCTCGGGTCGATTCGAGCCGATTGGCGAGCGCGTCGGCCTGAGTGATTTCGCGGGGCGCGGGATGAGTGCGACATTCGCCGATTTCGACGCCAACGGCCGCGTGGACGTCTTCGTGACCAACGACAACCTGCCGAATTTCCTGTTCTTGAACCAAGACGACGGCAGATTCATCGAGGATGCCCTGCTGGCAGGAGCGGCACTCCTTGACCACGGGCGTCCGGTCGCTTCGATGGGAGTGGACATTGGCGACTTTGACGACGATGGCGTCGCAGACCTGTCGGTCACGGCACTGAGCAACGAGACATTCCCGCTGTTTCGCGGCGGTGCTGGCGGGTCGTTTCGCGATGCGACCGTAGCCTCCGGGCTGGCCAAGGCATCGCGAGCCTACGCGGGCTGGGGCAATGTGTTCGCGGACTTTGACAATGACGGCCGGCTGGATTTGTTCACAGCTAACTCTCACGTCAACGATCTGGTTGAGGATTTCGAGGCATTCGTCTATCGACAGCCGAATACGGTGTTCCGCAATCTCGGCGGTCACTTCGACGAGGCCGTGGAGATCGGCGCAGTGGGCACCCACCGCGGAGCGGCTGTCGCAGACTTTGACGCCGACGGTCGCCTGGATGTCGTGGTCAGCGCATTGGGTGAGCCGGCGCAGCTTTATCGAAACCTCTCCGAGGCATCGCACGCTTGGCTTGCCCTGCAACTGATCGGAGAGCGGTCAGGGCGCGACGCCCTCGGTGCGACGGTTCGCGTGGAGGGGCAGACCCGTTGGGTAAAGAGCGCCGCGGGCTATGCCTCATCAGCGTTGCGGCCGGTGCATTTCGGCTTCGGAGAAGCCGACCGGCCGGTAGCCGTCGAGATCGATTGGCCGAGCGGCCAGCGCCAGATCCTTGAAAATGTGCCCCTGAATCGCATCACCATCGTGCGGGAGCCTCGCTAGGCAGAGGGGCATCTGCTCATCCAACGCGCCGGGGGTCGCCACCGCGCTGGCGGCTTACCCAAGCGGCAGGGTCATCATCCCATTGGTGTTCGCTGTCGCGAAGCAAGCCGGCGGCCCCGCGCAGGTGCCTCGTGCGACGGTGGCGCTCAATGGCCTCTAGGACCGCTTCTCGCACAAAGGCGCTGCGGCGGTGCGGTCCTGCGATGACATCGATCTCGCCGATGATCGCGTTGTCGAGTTCGATGTGCATTCTCATATAGGTATCTTTTGCACAGAGTAGCGGGGCTCTTCCTGGAATCCGTGAAATCGAAGGTGGCTCCTCATGTCGTTGTCGGCGCATTCCCGTGAACGTGCCCCTTCGTCAACTACTTGGCGGGCTGCCCGGCACCATTCAGAGGGGTCGAAGGTAGATGGTCGCGCTTGCAATCGGGACGGCTTTCAGGCCAGACTGACGAAGGATCAACGAGCACCGCTCGAAGCGAAGGAGCCCGAGAACATGTACCAGCCTGATTCCGCACTGCAGCCGACCCGTCGGAAGGTGTTGAGCTACGGTAGCGCCGCTGCAGCCACCACGCTTGCTTCCTGCACGACCGGCGCCTCCGAGGACTCGGAGGAGGCTTGGACGAAGGCGGTCAACGGCCGCATCCGCCATTCGGTTTGTTCGTGGCCGTTCGAGGGCTCTGAGTGGGCCTGGGATCTCGACACGCTTGCCGGGCACGCCGCCGACTTGGGCCTAGAGAGCGTCGAGTTGCTCTCGCCCGAACAGTGGCCGACGGTGCGCCAGCACGGATTGACGTGTGCCATCGCCGGCAACGGCATGCCGGGCCCGCCGTTCATGAAGGGCCTCAACAATCCTCGCTACCAGGCCACCGTCATCGAGACCACCAAGCAGGTGATGGACGCTTGCTCGCAGGAGGGGATCCCGAGCGTGATTGCGTTCAACGGTTACAAGTGGAACGATGCCGAGGATCCGCAGAGCGGCGAGATCTCCCTGGAAGAGGGGGCGCGGAACACCATTGCGGGGCTGAAGGAACTAGCGGCCTACGGCGAGGAAAAGGGCGTCACGGTCTGCTTGGAGATGCTTAACACAAGGGATGACACCCATCCCATGAAGGGGCACCCCGGCTACCAGGGGGACGACATCGAGTACTGCGCGGACATCATCCGAGAGGTCGGATCGCCGCGGGCGAAGCTGCTCTTCGACATCTATCACGTCCAGATCATGAACGGAGACGTGATCCGTCGCATCCGGGACATGGCTGACCTGATCGGTCACATCCATACGGCTGGCAATCCGGGGCGCAACGAACTCCACCTCAAGCAGGAGATCCACTACCCCTCGGTGATGGAGGCCCTTGCGGAGTCCGGATACCAGGGTTTCGTGGGCCACGAATTCATTCCTACCCGCGACCCTCTGGACTCGCTGGCGCAGGCAGTCCGGCTCTGCGACGTCTAGGCTCGGGGCAGAGTCGGCTCAGCACTCTTGGCAGTGGCGGCGGGCCGCTCTCGGCAATCTCGCTAACATCAGACAAGTAGGGCTGGTTGGCGATGGCTGGGCATGCGCGTGTAGGAATTGTCGGGTTCACCGGCTACAGCGGAGCCGAGTTGCTCCGCATCTTGAAGGCCCATCCGTCTGCGGAACCGGTGTTGCTGGAGCACCGGCCCGTCGCGGACTCGGAGCTGCCGGTCGGCGAAGACACTCCGCGCATTCCGTTCGAGATGGCCGCTCTGGCCGGAGAAGGGGTCGAGATCGTCTTCCTTGCCACGTCATTGGATGTTGCGATGCAATCCGCGCCGCAGGTTCTGGAGGCGGGCATGCGTTGCATCGACCTCAGTGCCGCCTTTCGCCTGCGCACTACTGCCAACTACCAGCGCTGGTACAAGGTGGAGCACAGCTGTCCGGAACTACTCGGCGAAGCGGCCTACGGGCTGCCCGAGTTCTTCCGCGAGATCGTCAAGATTTCTCGCTTGGTGGCGAACCCGGGCTGCTATCCGACAGCGGTAAACCTGGCCCTTCGACCCCTCATCGTCGAAGCAGTGCTCGACCGGTCTGCAGGTGTGATCTGCGACGCAAAGTCCGGTGTCAGCGGCGCTGGCAGGAGCCCGTCGCTCAAGACCCACTTCTGCGAGGTGACGGAGAACCTCTCGGCCTACAGTGTTCTGAACCACCGCCATGTGCCTGAGATCTTGCACACCACGGATGTGGACGAATACGAGCTTAGCTTCACCGCGCAGCTGCTGCCTATCCATCGCGGAATCTTGGAAACGATCTACGTGCGGGCGGCCGAGCAGATCGGGTGGGAGGACCTGCGCGCAACGTATGAGAAGTACTACGCGAACGAACCGTTCGTGCGCGTCTATCCCGAAGGCCGTCTGCCAGACATTCGCAGCGTGCGCGGCACGAACTTCTGCGACATCGGCTTTCAGGTCCACGCCGAGAGCCGCCGCGTGGTGATCGTCGCCGCCATAGACAACCTCGTCAAGGGTGCGGCGGGCCAAGCCGTGCAGAACATGAACCTGCTCCTGGGGTGCAGCGAGACGGACGGCCTGCTCGACGAGGCGCCGCGATGAAGCTGCTCGTCAAGCTGGGCGGCACACTCCTAGAGTCAGACGAGAGCCGTTCTTCGCTAGCTCGCCAACTGACCCGTCTGCGAGCAGACGGGCACCGCTTGGTGGTGGTCCACGGGGGAGGGAAGCGTCTCAGCCGCTACTTGGCCGGACTGGACCACAAGAGCGAGTTTCGCGGCGGGTTACGTGTCACGCCCCCGGAGATCATGGATGCGGTGCTGCGCGTGCTGGCGGGATCGGTCAACCGCCAACTAGTGGCGGAGTTGCAACGAGCGGGCGCTCGAGCCGTTGGATTGACAGGAATCGACGCGGGAACTGTCCAGGCCTCCCAGCTCGCACCTGAACTGGGCTTGGTCGGCAAAGTTGAACGGGTTGACCCCGAGTTGCTCGACACACTGACCCAACGCGGGTTCCTGCCCGCCGTAGCCTGCATCGCCGGCGGAGCGGACGGCGCGATTTTCAACGTCAATGCGGACCAGATGGCCGCGGCCTGCGCTACGGGCCTGGCTGCGGATCAAGTTGTCTTCTTGACGGATGTCGGCGGAGTGTTGGACGAGCGTGGCAACACGATTCCGAAACTGTCCGCGAGCCAAGCCGAGTCGCTGATCGCGGAGGGCGTGGCAACGGGCGGGATGGAAGCGAAACTGAGAGCCGCTATCTCTGCCTTGGCAGGCGGCATCGAGCGCGTCTCGATCGTCAACGGCCATGAGCCGGAGATCCTTGCGCGGGCTTTGGAGGGCGTCGCGGCCGGATCTGACTTGTCGGCGTGACCGCAGGGCGGGTTGCCGCCTAGCCGGTGGCAAGCGCGAAATTGCGGTAGGCAAAGAAGAAAGACACCAGCGTGACCGCCACGGCGGCGAGGGCTATGCCGCGCCAAACGGCCTCTTTGTCGCGGTCATGGCCCGGAGTTCCGCACAGGTAGGTGAAGCCGAAGCCCGATACGAGTCCGCCGAAGTGGGCGGCGTTGTCGATTGCCGGGAACAGAAATCCGAAGATGGCGATAAAGAGGATCCAGCGCTTGCCGACAGACTGCAAGTCCGAGTTGAAGCTGATCCGCCCATAGGCGTACATGGCCCCGATCAGCCCGCAGATCGAAGCCGAGGCGCCGATTGACAGCGAGTTGGACCACATCATGCTGGCCACGAATCCACAGATGCCGGTGACCAGATACAGCGAGACGTACCGCGCCGTGCCGAAGACCTCTTCTGCGATTGTGCCCAAGTTGAAAAGCGACATCGAATTGAACGCAATGTGCATCAATCCCCCGTGGAGGAAATTGGCCGTGACCAGGCGCCACCACTCCCCGTGCAGCAGAATCGACAGGCGGTACTTGCCGCCAAGCAATAGCAGAACTTGGCCATCAATCCCGCCGAGAAAGTTCATCTCGCCCGTGAAGCGGACAGTGAGCACCCACGACACCACGAACAGGCTGGCGTTGACGAGCAGCAGCAGCTTCGTTGTGAAACTCACCTGCGCGCCCGCATTCCGGATCCGCTCTTCCCTGAGCAGCCGTCGGCCGGCTGTCATCGGCAGATCTTGCTCGCAGTAGGGGCAGGTCTTGTCGCTGCTGTCTACGAACGCCCGACAATGCGGGCACATACGGGGCTTTGCCATCGCAAGCTTTCCATCTTGAGACGAATACGGTGAGATTGCAATGGCGAGTTCCGACGCTCTGGGGCCGGGCCATCGGCGGGGGACTTAAGCGGGCCGCCCGCAAGGCTCTTGCGGAGGAATGCCGCGCACCGGTTGATCCGCGAGAGTTGACTGTAGGCGACAATTAGACTAGTCTGAATATGGTCTAATTCTGTTGGCTTGATAGAGGAGACTTGACGCGTGTCAGTAATCGGCGCATTCGATGCGAAAACGCACCTTCCGCGACTTCTGCGGCGAGTTCAAGAGGGAGAACGATTCGTCATCACCAAACACAATCGACCCGTGGCTGAACTCATTCCGTTTCGAGAACGCGACACCGCCAGAATTCGAGCTGCGATTGATCGATTGGCGGCGTTTCAGAAGACACACAGCCTGCAGGGCCTGTCCGTCCGCGAGCTGATCGAAGACGGACGTCGATTCTGATGGCCTTTGTGTTGGACTGCTCCGTGACCATGGCGTGGGTCTTCTCTGACGAGGCCAGTGCGGTGACTGATAGTCTGCGCGAGTCTCTGATTGATGACAGCGCGTTCGTGCCTGCACTATGGCCGGTCGAGACCGCGAACGTGCTGCTGACAGCAACCCGCCGCGGGCGGATCGCGAAGAGTGAGTGGGGGCGGATTCGGGAGGATCTACGGGCGCTGCCGATCAACATAGATCACGTCGCCACGGATCGAGTCTGGGGTGCGACACTTGATCTCGCTGAAGCGTACCGGATCTCGGCATACGACGCGATGTACCTCGAACTTGCGCTGCGGCTGCGGTTGCCGCTCGCGACGCTAGACCGGGCGCTAGCAACTGCAGCACGGGCTTCGGGCGTCGGAGTGCCTTGGAGCGCGTAGTGTGCCTCGGTTGACGGGCTGTATCAGCCTGGACCTGAAGCCCGTGAAGCGAGAGGTTCGCTAGACTCTTTTCAATCGGGTCGACAGCCGTTCTATGGCTTGCGGATCCGCATAGAGCGAAGTATCCGGTGTCGTGATGGCTACTAAGTTCTTTATTGGCATTGACCTCGGTGGTACCAAGATCGCCGCCGCCGCGTTCGACCTTGACGGCAATCGGCTCGGCAAGATTGCCCGGCTGCCGACGATGGCGAGCATGAAGCCAGCCGTGACGCTCATGAACCTCAAGCGCGTCGTGAAGCAAGCCAAGCTGGAAGCGCAAGTGACTGGATCGCCCATAGCTGTCGGCATGGGTAGTTCCGGCCCGCTCGACCTGGAGAATCAGCTTCTCCAGGATGGCGATTCTCTGCCCAACCTGCTGGGCTTCGACATCGGCAGGTTCTGCCGCCAGGAGTTCGGCGCCCCCTTCCACCTCGAAAACGACGCGGCTTGCTTTACTCTGGGCGAGGCGGTCTACGGTGCCGGCCGCGGTTGCGAGATCGTGCTTGGGATCACCCTAGGGACAGGGTTCGGTTGCGGCATTTCCATCGGTGGCCGCATCTATTCCGGTGCAACCAACAACGCCGGAGAGGTGGCGTACTGTCCGCTGGGTGAATCGGACTTCGACACGGCCGGCTCGGGGAACGGTGTAGTGCAGCAGTACCTGAAGCACTCCGGCTTGGTGCAATCTGAGTCCATCACCGCCAAGCGGGTGGGCGAGCTGGCCGAGCAAGGCGATGCCTCTGCCATCAAGGCTTGGGAGGGGTTCGGATCAGTCGTTGGAACGGCCATCGGGACGTTGTGCTGTGTGTTGGATCCGCACGTTGTGGTGATCGGCGGTTCGGTGAGCCACCGGCTCGGCCTGTTTGAATCTAGATTGGTGTCTGCAGCCCGCGCCATCCTGCCCGGCACGTCGCGCGACGTGTTTCGAATTGCTCCGTCAGAGCTTGGTGACGCAGCCGGTGTGAGGGGTGCTGCAGAGCACGCCCGTGTGGCCGAGAGCGGCGGGCGTCCGCCAGGAACGCCATGACCACTGGGACTTGGCAGCCCGCATGGTCTAATCCGGCCTGCGAGGAGAGTGTAGGGAACACGCCTATGCACGGAGATAACGGTCGAGTCTTGTTCAAGCTTGGACTTGTCCTGCTGGCTGTTCTGGCCACAGTTTCCACCTCGCTGTATGCGCAGTCGACTTGGCGCGGCCTGAAGGTCGAGCCGGAGCGGCGCTGCTCACGCTACGATCCAGACGACTATCGGTATTCGCAGTCCGTAGAAGACCGCATCATCGCTGACTACGGCGGAGTCTACGGCCCGTACACGGGCCGATGGTTTTCTAGCAAGCGCGAGACGGACATCGAGCACATGGTGGCGCGGTCCGAAGCACACGACAGCGGCCTGTGCGCTGCGGATCTCGCGACTCGGCGCCGTTTCGCAAACGATCTGCTCAACCTTACGCTGGCCAGCCCTTCGGTGAACCGGGGTCAAAAGATTGCCCGAGACGCGGCGCAGTGGCTGCCTGAGAAAAACCGCTGCTGGTTCGCGGCACGTGTGGTTGAGGTGCGGCAGCGGTACCGTCTCACCATAGACCGGCGCGAAGCGGACGCCTTGGAACGGGTGCTATCCAACTGCGAGTCGACCGCAATGGTCAAGTACGGGCGCGGAGCGGTTTCTGACGGATCCGCCACCAAGGTTCGGAGCAAGCCTTCGGGCAGCGCTGCACTAGCGCAGTGGGACGACAACGGGAACGGTCGCATTACCTGCGCCGAAGCGAGGGTCCACGGCATTGCGCCGGTGCGGCGGGGGCATCCCGCCTACCCGTATATGCGGGATGGCGACGGCGACGGCGTAGTCTGCGAATAGGACGCCGGTCGATTGGGTCGGCCGCGAGCTTCGTGCTCGGCGCTAGATGCAAGGCTCCACCAAATCGTTCGAGGCCAGCAGTTTATGAGCACGCGGCCCGGGCGGCGCAGTCGAAGAATCGGCGTCGTGCTCGGCCGCCCATCCAAACGGAACCACGAATAGTGTTCTACAATAGTTTCAGGTAGATCGACCATGGCCAAACATCGAAACGAGGGCAATTTTGCGTGGTTTGTGGCCGGAGTGACGGTTGGGATCGCGGGCGCCATCCTGTTTGCGCCCAAATCCGGGAAGGAAACACGCCAGCAGCTTGCCGAGGCCGCCTCGAAGGGGCGCGAGTTCGCTTCGGAACAAAAGAAGCAGGCCACGCAGTTCGGGCGTGAGCTATACGAAAAGGGCCGTGATCTTGTCGAAGAGATGAAGCTGCCTGGCGACTCTGCAAATGATAGCGCCGAGGCCGAGCCGGCGGACTCAGCGGAAGCCTAAGCGTGGCCTAGCCCACCGCTGTGACAGCAAGTGCCCAGAAGGCAACTCGGATTCAACTGGCCGATCGGGTCCCGCTGACAGCCCGCGGTCGATTCGGCTAGACTGAGAGTTCAGTCGGGGCGTAGCGCAGCCTGGTAGCGCGCTTGCTTCGGGAGCAAGAGGTCCCGAGTTCAAATCTCGGCGCCCCGACCATTCCCCCTACCGGCTGCCGACACTCTTGTGCCGCGGCCACATTGCGCTCCGAAGACGGCGTTTCCTCCCAAGTAATGCCAGAGTATTGTTGACGGGAAGGCACTTGGCTCGCTATCGTGCCGCTATGACCCGGAAACAATTCCTCGCCTCCCCGCTATTGGCCGCTGGCGCTGCTGCCGCGGCCACGGAGCCCGCCAAGACGCCAGGTCGGGTCAACAGGGCCATCGAGCTTCTCGAGGCGGGCCACATGATCTTTTACACCGGTGGACGCGGCGGATACGAACAGGGCAAGCAGGCCGCCGCGACCAAGTACGACTACATCAACTATGAAATGGAGCATGGTGCCCTCGACTTCAGCGCCTTGCGAGGCTTCATGCAGGGCTTGGTCGATGCGGGTCCGACGCGTAGCGGGCACCGAACGCCCGCGGTCATCGCGACGTTGCCCGTCATTGGGATTGACGAGATGCACATGCGCGCGAATTTCTGGGTCGTTCAGCAGACGTTGCTGTGTGGGGTTCACGGGATTCTGCTGTGCCACGCTCGCGAGGCCGATGCGATCAAATGGATGGTCCGCGCGGCGCGGTACCCCAACGCCGAACCTGTCGTGCCCGAACTTGGCGAGGGCCTGCTAGGCAACGGCAGCCAGAGCTTTCCATCGGAGATCTGGGGCGTGTCTCGCGAAGAGTACATGCGCAAGGCCGATCCATGGCCACTCAACCCGGAAGGCGAGTTCTTGCTCGGGCTGAAAATCGAGGACAAGTACGCCTTGGCGAATGCCGACAAGGTCGCGGCCGTTCCCGGCATTGGCTTCGCCGAATGGGGCCCGGGCGATATGGCGCTTTCTCTCGATCTGCCCGACGGCCACGGGCCGAACCGATCCCTGCATCCACGAATGCGGGAGGCCCGTGCGACCGTGCTCAACGCATGCAAGAAGAACGGATTGGCGTTCCTGAATACCGTCCGCGAGAACGACGTCACCGAGATGTTCGATGAAGGCGTTCGCATCGGAGCCGGCGCGAGCGAGGCGGCCATGGCCAAGGGCCGCAAGTATACCGGCCGCAAGATGCCGGTGTGAGACGGGCGCTATACGCAGTTGCTGCGTGGGCTCTCCTACTGTCGGCATGCGCAGGAGAGCGGACTCAACTTGACCTGCGCCTCGGGCACGTAGCCTCGCCAGGCTCGTTGACTGCAGTTTCCGCAGAGGAATTCGCCAAGCGCGCGAATCAGCGCTTGGGTGACCTGGGGCACGTCACGGTGTTCGGCTCCAGCCAGTTGGGTGATGACGAGACCCTGTTGATCAAGCTCAAGCTTGGCACCGTGGATTTCTCCGTGCCGTCCACGATCATGTCGTCGGCCGTAGCCTCCTTCGGCCTGTTCGAAATGCCGTATTTGGTGCGGGACCGCGAGCACATGAGGCGGATCGAGCAGGAATTGGTATGGCCACGCCTTGCTCCCGACGCCGCCGCTCGTGGGTATGAGCTGCTGGCCGTTTGGGAGAACGGTTTCAGGCACATCACCAACGACACCCGCCCGATCGAGGGTCCCGACGACCTGCGCGGGATAAAGCTGCGGACGCCCCGGGGCCGCTGGCGAGTGCGGCTGTTCCAGACCTTCGGTGCCAATCCGACCCCGATGTCGTTGTCCGAGACGTTCATCGCCTTGCAGACTGGGGTCATCGATGGCCAAGAGAACCCATTGAGCCAGATCCACAGCCAGAAGTTTCACGAGGTGCAGAAGTTTCTCACGCTCTCCTCCCACGTGTATACCCCAGCGTTTCTCTTGGCCGGGCGGGACCGCTGGCAGTCTCTTCCCGAGCCCATTCGAGAGATCTTGTCCTCGACCGCCCGCGAGATCCAGGCCTTCGTCTATGAGCAGGCCGAATCACTGGACGAGAGCCTGCTGGCCGATCTCCGACTAGCCGGAATCGCAGTCAACGAATGCGACCGGGAGCGGTTTTTGGCCGCAGGTCAGCCGCTGTTCGCGGAGTTCGCCCGCGAAGTGCCGCAGGGCGGGGAGATGGTGGCCAAGGCACTTGCTCTCGCTCAAGCGGAACGGTGATACTAGCCGCTTGGTGGCCAAACGTCTGCGTGCGGTGCTCAGCCGCTTCCTAGAGGTCACTGTTGTTGGCATAATCGCTGCCTTGGCGCTGCTGGTCGTTGTCGGCGTGGCCAGCCGAAAGGCTGGCTACTCGCTTGTTTGGTACGACGAGGTGGCGGCGATTCTGCTCGCTTGGGTCACCTACTACGGCGCGGCTCTGGCTGCGCTACATCGGGCCCACCTCGGCCTGCCGAATCTAGTCCGTCGAGCGCCGCGGCCTGTGCGGATCGCGCTGCGCGTGCTACGCGAAGGGGCGATCATCGGCTTTTTTGCCCTAGCTGCATCGATGGGAGTGGACTTGCTGGTGGTACTCGGTGGCACGTTCCTTGTCAGCCTGCCGTGGCTTCCCGCGCAAGTCGTCTACTCGGCCATTCCGATCGGAGCGGTGCTCTTCATCGTCGCTGAGTTGACCGTCGCCGTTGAAGACTGGCAGCGGAGTCGTGCCGCATGACACTGTTGTGGGTCTTGCTCGGCCTGCTGGCTCTGGTGCTGGTCGACGTGCCGATCGCCGTTGCTCTGGGACTGGCGTCGATAGTGGCGATGGTGCTGGAGACGGGCCTACGGGACTTGCCGAATGTTCCGCTGACGCTCTTCGACGGGGCAGTGAAGTTCTCCTTGATTGCTGTTCCCCTGTTCATCTTGGCTGGGTCCATCATGAACGCCAGCGGCATTTCGCGTCGGCTGATCGCCCTGACCTCGGCGCTGATCGGCTTCGTCCGAGGTGGCCTGTCGATGGTCACGATCGGTACGTCGCTCTTCTTTGCCGAGATCTCCGGGTCTGCCGTGGCAGACGTAGCCGCGCTCGGCTCTGTCCTAATCCCTTCGATGAAGCGGGCCGGCTACACCAAGGAATTCGCCGCTGCGGTCACGTCGTCGGCGTCGACTCTGGCCGTGATCATCCCGCCCTCGATCCCCATGATCCTGTATGCCGTGATGGCGGGCGCCTCCGTCGTGGAGCTGTTCGTGGCAGGCATCATCCCAGGGCTGCTGGGCGGATTGCTTCTGATGGCAGCGGCGTATCGCATAGCGGTCCGTCGCGGATTCCCAGCGGAGGCAGCCTTCCAGTGGCAGCGGCTAGGGCGAGCGTTCAAGGACGCGGTGTGGGCCTTGCTGCTGCCGGTGATCATCCTCGGCGGAATCTTCTCGGGGTGGGTCACGGCCACCGAGGGGGCGGGGTTGGCTGTGCTGGCGGCGGCAGTGATCGGCGGGCTGGTCTACCGCGAACTGGACTTCCGAGCCTTGCGGAAGGCGGTGGTCGATGGCGGCATTCAAACAGCGGTAGTAATGCTTCTGGTGTCCACTTCCGCCCTGCTCGGCGAATACCTGACGTCTGCTCAAGTGCCGCAGCGGTTTGCGGAGCAATTGCTGGCATTTACCCACAGCCAGTGGGTGATCCTGCTGTTACTGAACGTTTTCTTCCTGCTAGTGGGCCTCTTTCTGCACTCCGCTGCTGCAATCATCCTGGTCGTGCCGGTGGTGATGCCCTTGGTTCACCAAGCAGGCATTGATCCAGTCCATTTCGGACTGGTGTTAACGCTCAATCTCGGCATCGGACAGCAGACTCCGCCGGTTGCCAGCGTACTGCTCACCGCGTGCTCGATCGCCAAGGCCCAGGTGTGGGAGGTGAGCAGGGTCAACGTCGCCTTCGTGGGAGTGCTCCTGCTGGTGCTACTAGTCGTCACCTACGTTCCGGCCATTCCGATGTCGTTGGTGGACTTGTTCTACCGCTAGCTCCCCGGTCACTGCGCTGAAGGCAACATCAGTACTCCATTCATAAATGACGCCCTGTTCCTGCATCGACAGGGCTGTTCTTCCATCTCGGCGGAGTCGCTTGGCCCATCCATGCAGGTACCTCAAGTCGCGGCAATAGGCGTACATGCACCAAGGCTCGAAGGTTTCCATCAGAAGTTTCCAGCACTTGAAGTCCTTTTGAGCATGTAGCAACGTCACTAGATGTGCCCGCGACCACCGTAGCAAGCCGCGAACTGAACCAGCACATCGGATACGCCAAGAAGGCAGCGAAGTCGGGGCCTGTCTTCATCACACACCGGGGCAAACCTGCGCATCTGCTGCTAAGCATCGAGGATTATCGGAGGTTGGCGGGGCAGCGCCGCAGTCTTGTGGAGGCGTTGTCCCTGCCCGGTCTGGCCGATATCGACTTCGAGCCGTCGACTGTCCGCATCGAAACCCATCGTCCCGATCTTGGCTGATGCATTTGATGGATATTGATTTCCTGAGACTTGGCCGAACACGTTAGGCAGACCGCACTACGCGAGCCTTCCACCTTACGAAATTGAAACTTAATTATGGCACTGCTTGCAGGCCTGTTCCTTGGGTAATCGGAGCAACTGGGCGGCCGCGGACCCGTGCGCGTCATGACACATGCCACAGCTCGCAAGTTCATGCGGTTCATGACTGTGGGTCTTGATGAATGGCTCCTTGGGATGGCACGACTGGCAGCCTCCGCTGAACCGGAACCGGCCGCGGCGGCTCACGCTGTGGCAGTGCGCACAGGCGATCTGAGACGGAGGGTGGTCCGCGTACCTCCCGCTGGAGCCGTTTGGCGGCTCGCCTCCCGAATGAAAGCTGATCTCGCTCTCTTCTGTAGGCGACTCGAGGAGCAGGCGATGGGTTCCGGGTAACAACTCGGCGGTTACGGTATAGACGCCCGGAAAGGGCTCTTCGATCTCGAGCGGTTTGCCGTCAAGCAGGAGCTTGGCAGATTCTCCTCTCGCAATGATCTGCACTGATGTGCCGGGCAGCCACGCTCCGTCAGGTGGCTTGACGATCGCGCTGTCGGCCGCTGGGAGCGAGAGCGCTGCACACACGAGTAGTGCAGCAGGTGCGAGCGCTCTAGAGTTCAATGCGGCAGATCGCCCCGCCATACTTGCTGAGGTTGTCCTTGTGCCCGGGCGCGATGCCTGCATCGCAGTAGTACAGCGCTCCGTTCCACCAGGTCATGCCATGCGGGTCGGGATCGCTACGGTCGAGTTCGACGCCTTCGAGGATGCGTCCGGTGCGGACGTCGAACCTCAGCGCAAGGTAGTCGTTAGAGAACATGCACCAGATATGCTCGCCATCCCAGCCGAGGCCGTGGGGACGGCCCAGAGGCAGGTCGAAATCGTGAAACGTATTCAGGTTGGCGTCGGCCTTGACTACCTTCAGCGGATTGAACTGGGTGATCCAAAGCGCATGCTGGGCCCACAGCATCCCATGCAATCCTCCGCCCGAGGGGGTCTGGTAGTTGGAGATGTGCTGCCCGGTCTTCGCGTCCAGCTTGACGATGCGCCCGCCTTGGGTGACGTCGTGGGGGCGACGGGGGCGTCTATGGGCAGGGCCGTTAGCTCCCATGAAGACGAATCCGCCGCCTGCCGCTATGCCGCTGGTGTTGGATGACTGTGTCTCGTACTTGGCCAGAGGACGGCCGGTTTCCCAATCGAGCAGGTACGCCCGGTCGGTGACTTGTTCGCCGACCCAAAGGCCTTCCGGCGTGGCTTCCAACCCGTTCGGATGACCATCGGGCGACTGATACAAGACTTCGACACCCTTCCGGCGCCGGACAGGATACGAACCGCCGGCGTTCGCCATGGCCCGTGTAGCTCCCAGCAAGGCAGCCACGCTTGATCCGCAGGAAGCGGAGAATTCTCTTCTTGTCACAGTTGTAGTCCTCCTTCGTACGACCAATTCCGCCAGCGGACCAACCTCGCATCGATGTCCGCTATGTTGGCGACGCCCGACATACCCATGTCGAGGGCCAACTCGGTCTTGAGCAAATGCAGGACGCGCGCGACGCCCTCGCTGCCGAAACATGTAAGCCCCCATAGGTAGGGGCGCGCGACACCGACAGCCGTCGCTCCCATGGCGAGGGCCTTGAGCACATCCGTGCCGCGGCGGAAGCCGCCGTCTACCAGTACCGGTATGTGGCCACTCGCCGCCTTCACGCACTCAGGCAGGGCTTCGATCGTCGAACCGGTGTGATCGAGCTGCCGGGCGCCGTGATTCGAGACGACCACGGCATCAGCGCCAACCTCTACCGCCTTCTCGACGTCCTCACCAATCATCAGCCCCTTGAGCATGATCTTGAGGTCCGTCATGTCCCGCAGCTGCTTCACTGTATCCCATGTTGGGGTCGGGGATACACGCCCGGGGTACTCGCCCGTGATCCAAGTGCGATCGCCCGGGCTCCTGACGAGATTTCCATCGTCATCGCGGGGGATCGTTCCCAGATTGCACCATGTCCGCACAAGACCGTTGTGGATCGATCTCTCGCGGTGCGAAACCAGCATGTTGTCCACTGTGAAGCAGATTCCAGTGCAGCTCGAGTCCTCCAAGCGCTCCACGAAATCCAGCATCGTGTTCTCAGTAAGGAATTGACCGCCTGTCGTGTATTGCCACCAGTGGGCCGGGGCGTCCCCGGATGCCAGAAATCCCTCAACGCCGCCATTGCTGATGTACATCGCGTTAGCGAGCGACGCGCCGCGAGCGGTCTCCTCCTCACCGTCGCGGCGGAAGCAGTTCTTACCACCTGCCGGGCAGACGAAGATCGGAGAGTCCATTTCACGACCGAGCAATTCGGTGGAGACGGAGATCTTGTGGACGTCGGTCAGGAACCGCGGCCGCAGGATGACGCGCCGAAAGGCGAGCCGATTCTCGGCAAGCGAGACCTCGTCCTTGCCGCCCTCGTCCATGTAGTCAAACGCCACTGGATCGAGCAAGCGGCGTGCGAGGTCACGGAAGTCGAAGACGTTGGCGAGTTGGGTCGAATCTGTTAGTTCCGGCTTGTCGGTCGCAGCGGCGAGCGGAGACGCGAGCAAGAAAGCAGCCAGCTGGCGTAGCGCTTCGCGTCGGTGGAATCCGTGCACCACTGGCATTCAAGCTTCCGCTGGTCATTATAGGAAGCACGAGCGACGCTGCAAGAGCTTTTCTGCGGCGATGTTTCGTCGCCCGTGTGATTACGCGGTCACGGCACCGGCTGCCTCGACGTTTCGGCCAGCAGTCCCAACGCGAGACATGCCGACGGTATCGTACGGACCGGCATGCATTGCGCGCATTGGGGAGCGCGCCGAGAATCTCCGTGTCGCTTTACTGAAGTCTGCGCGCCACGCTTTCCCCGATCGAGGCCGGTGAACCTAAGGCCAGCCCCGTTAGACTCTCTTCGATCTGGACGACGAGTTTGCGAATCCGCTCGGCCACCTTGCCCTTGCTGAAGGCGCCTCCATAATGAGCGCGAATCAATGTCCGCACATGGTCAGCGTTCTGTGGATTCTCGACCTTGGTGGACGTGGCGGCTGCGGCATCGTGGCGGAAGAAAACGCCCGTAGTCCCCGCTGACCTCTTTGCCGTCTCAGGCGCTTCGGCTAGGCCAGCCAGACCCGCGCAGACGCGCAAGGTCCACGGATTGAAGTTGAAGATATGGGCGTAGTGGAACATGCGGCCGCGCGACTTGCTACGGCAATCGGCTTCAATGTTGGGAACTTCGACGTACAGCAGCCCATCCGGCGCAAGCCAGTTGGCGATCTCGCCGAGGTACCTTACTGGGTTGTTGAGGTGTTCCAGCACATGGTTCATGCGGATCAGGTCGAACTGCGCGGGCAGGAACAGGTCGGGAGCTAGATGGGAGGTGCGTACATCCAGTCCAAGTTCGTCTCTGCAATGGGCCGCATAGTCGACATTGGGCTCGATCCCTGTGACGGTCTTGCCGAGCCGCGTCATCAGGAACGCGAACTCACCCGATCCGGCTCCCACATCCAACACGCGCCTTGAAGGCTCCAGCAGATCCCGATAAGTGCGCACATGAACTGCCGCACGTCGAAAATTCCGAAGAATCTGGCGGCGACGAGGCTTCCGAGCGCCCTTGTAGCGTATGCGGTAGTCGTCGGCGTAGAACTGTGCGAGCTCGGCGTCGTCCGGCACAGGGTCGTTGCGAACCAACCCCGTATCTAGGCAGATAACTGTACGTAGGGGCCTGCCCCGACGGTCAGTCTTGGAGACTACTTCATACCTGCCGGTGCTATCGAGCGGCCACATTATCGCTCGCTGCGTCCCTGCGTGATCAATTGCGGCAAACATGGAACGGGTCTCGTGTCGCAATAGTCCGCTTGCTCTGAGATGCCCAGTGCCGAGGTTCGCCAAGCGAGTGTAGCACGCGCGAATTCGGCACAATCGGCTAATCAATTTACCCGCGAAGATTCAAGGGTCTCAAGAGGCTCAAAGTACTGTGTGGAAGGGCCTAGAGCGCTCTGGGCAGGGTTTGAGAAGGACGAGAATAGGTCGTTCGTTGGATCACTTGTTATCGCCATGCAACAGCAGCGGTACAATCTACCCCTCCGTGATCGGCCCGGCCACCTCGCACCACCGAATCAAAGGCAGGCTCGGCCACGGAGGTCCGGGTGTGTCTAGGGGGCTAGCGGCCGCGAACGACGACGTTAGGGCGCCCAAGAGGAGTGCTTTTCCCTGTCTTGGCCTCTTTCAGCACCTTGCCTTGAGCGTCGGGCGAGCCCTCACTTGTAGCCAGATCTACTCTCGCCTCCGGGCCTCGACTGGCGCCGACCGCATCGGGTCGATCTTTAGCCGCAGGTCGAAACTGAATCGGGCCCGAGACCGGTCGTCGGTCAATATCGGAGGCGCGCGCGTAATGCCGGGCGACATCATGGTCGGCGACAGCAACGGGGTTGTCGCCATTTCCAAGTCCCGTGAAGAAGAAGTCCTCGCGACGGCGGAACAGATTAACGAAGCCGAGGAGCAAATCCTGGCGTTGCTCAAAAAGGCAAGCGACTCGATGAAGCACGCAAGGAGCTTCAATACCACAAGCTTCAAACGCCCGACGAAGGAGAGGGCGGATAAGAGAGGAAGATGCGAGTCCCGCGACTTCACATTCATGCAGTCCTATGCCTCGCCGTGCTAGCGGGATGCCGTCAAGACGATACGGCGGACAGCACCGAGGCTCGCCGGCCCAACATCCTGCTGATCGTCGCCGACGACATGGGCTACACCGACCTTGGTTCGTTTGGCGGCGAGATTCGGACGCCGCACCTAGACGAGCTTGCCTTTGGCGGCGTGCGGCTGACGAACTTTCATGTGCACCCCAGCTGCGCTCCAACTCGTACCGCTCTCATCTCCGGCACCTATCCGCACTTGGCGGGCATGGGGACGCAGCTGGTTACGATAGCTCGGTTCAACGGCGATCCGCTGGTCGAAGCTCGCCGAGGAAAACCCGGTTATGAGGGGCATCTGACCGATCGCATCGTTCCGATTCCGAAGCTTCTTCAAGACGCCGGCTACCGCACCTACATGGTGGGCAAGTGGCACCTCGGTGAGACGCCGGAGCTGAGTCCGGCAGCTCAGGGCTTCCATCGATCCTTTGGCCTCAAGTTCGGTTCCGCTGTCCACTTTGCGAACGTTCCGGCAGAGCGTTACTGGGAGGACGGTGAAACTCTCGAATCCATGCCCAACGAGTTCTACTCAACGGATTTCTACACCGACAAGTTCCTCTCGTTTCTCGAAGAAAGCAAAGAAAACCCCGCACCCTGGTTTAGCTATATGGCCTACACGAGCCCGCACTGGCCCTTGCAGGTTCCCGAGGATTGGCTGGACAAGTACGAGGGCAAGTACGACGGAGGTTACGACGAGCTGAGGAAGCAACGCATCGCTGGAGCGGTCGAGGCAGGCGTCATCTCGGAGCAAGCCAGGGACAAGCCCGCCGAACCCTTCGCACGAACCTGGAATAGCCTCAGCGACGAGGAGCGCTCGAAGTACTCGAGGGCCATGGAGATCTATGCGTCGATGGTCGAAAACCTTGACTACAACGTCGGACGCATTGTTGAGCGTCTTGATGAAACCGGCGAGCTGGATAACACGGTCATCGTCTTCATGTCCGACAACGGCGCCGCTTCCAGCGATCTAGACTTTGCGCGCAGAGCGCCTCGCAGACCGGAGAGAATCAACAACGACCTAGAAAACTTCGGCCGGCCCGACTCGTTCGTGACGTACGGTCCTGGCTGGGCGCAAGCTGGGATGGGGCCATACCACTTGCACAAGGGAACAGTCGCATCCGGCGGCATTCGCGCGGCTGCCTTCGTCAACCATTCCAGCGTCACCCGCAAAGGCTGGACAGAGAGCGCCTTCCTCACTGTCCGCGACCTGTCAGCGACTCTTCTCGACCTCGCGGGCGTGGAGCACCCTGGGACAACCTACCAAGGCCGGCCGGTGCACGAGCTTGAAGGCGCCTCGTTCGCCCCGCTGCTGACCGAAGAGGGCGCAGACCTGAACCGGCCCGACACCGTCTTCCTGTGGGAACACGACGGGCAAGTGGCTTTGGTCAAGGACAACTGGAAGTACTCGCGGTTGAAGTCGCCACATGGTCCCAGAGGAACAGCGCCGGGATGGCAGCTGTACAACATGATCGATGATCCAGGCGAGACCACAGACGTAAGCGCCGAACAGCCTGAGCTGGTCGCCGAGTTCAAGGGCGCCTGGGAACGAGTGGCGTCTTCCGGAGAGATGATTCTCTACCCGGAATAGCCCCGGCGGCCAAACACTCCTGCGCCACTGCTGGAGCGGCGACCCGGTGGAAATGTTGTGAAAGAATCTCGCGCTCATTGATTGCGACTCAAATGACCCGGATGCCCTTAAACAGAGCCTTGGGCCCGCTAGAAGGGTCTTTCCGCGCCTTTCAGTTAGGAGTTTGTGGCTTCGCTTGTTCCCAGCAGCTAACAGGCATCAAGCCTCTCTAGGCACCAAAATCAACCCCGGCGTTCAATGCAGGGTAATGGGCTCTGTTGTAATTGCCGGAGCGGGGTCCCCTCCAGCCCGTTGAAGTACGCTGAGAAAGCCATGGGCGCTCGATCCCGGTCACGAGTGAGCCGCATTGCCCTGGCTGTGGCTGCGGTGACTTGGCTGGTCCCATCCGGAGCCGACGGCGCGAATCCCTACGGCAGCAATGATGCCTGGTTCAAAGTCGTTCCGAAGAAATACCAGGAGCGCCCGGAATACGCCTTCGTCGAGGCTGATCCGGAGCTGCCCAACGTACTGCTCATCGGCGATTCGATTTCGATGCGCTACACGACCGGGGTGCGGAAGCAGTTGATGGGCGCGGCCAACTTGTATCGCGCGCCGGACAACTGCCGTTCGACCCGCCAGACGCTCGCCGAAATTGAAATCTATCTCGGCGAGGTGAAGTGGGACGTGATCCACTTCAACGCAGGGATCCACGACCTTACTCATCTTGACGCCAATGGCAAGACCGCGCCGCCGCCCGAGGGCCGGCATCAGATTCCGCTGAAAGACTACCGCGCCAACCTGGGGAAACTGATCGCGCGCCTGAAGGCGACGGGCGCAAAGTTGATCTGGGCCGCGTCGACGCCCATTGGCTCTGGGGCGGAAAAGACCGGTATTCGCCGCGATCGCGATGTGGTCGCCTATAATGCCGCCGCGTTGGAGGCGGTCATTTCGCGTGGCGTCGCGGTGAACGATCTCTACGAGGTCGCCAAACCCCAGGCGGACGCACTCCTCTCAGACGGCGTGCATCCGAACGCGGAAGGGAGCCGTGTTCTCGCCAACGCTGTCGCGGCGGCAATCCGAGATCAACTTGCCGAGTCAGCGTACGTCACCAAAACTGGACGCACGCTGATTTCCAACATCGGCAGCGAGCGGGCCACACAGGGCAACGGCAACAAGATCGTCACAGTCGGCGACAAAACCCATGTCGTCTGGCAAGACTCGATCGAGGAAGGCTACTTTGCCCGCGCGCGCACTCTGGACCGCAACTCGGGCGAGTGGTCAGCGGTCCAGACCCTGGGAAAAGGCCGTGACAACCACGCACGACCCACGATCACGGCCGACAGCAAAGGCTTCCTGCACGTCATCATCGGCGGGCACCATGACAGTCTGCAATACCGGCGAAGCATTCGCCCGAACGACTCTTCCGAATGGACGCCCATCCAGACTTTCGCGAAGACGACCTACCCCATACTCCTCTCCGGCCCAGACGACACGCTCTACATCACTGGCCGTCATGACCAGGGCTGGGCGGGCATGGATTTCTATGCAAAGCCTCCGGGCGGGGATTGGGAGTATCGCGGCCTGCTGGTGACGAAACAGGAGCGCTTCAAGTACTACGCCGCTTATCACAACGCGATGGCCTGGGGGCCGAAGAAGAAAACACTGCACATGTCGGTCGGGTTCTTTCTCGGAGACGCCAAGCACGAGGGCGAGCACAACCGCGATCCCCAGGGTCTCGTCCAGGCTGTCGGCTACATGCGCAGCGACAACGCTGGCCAGAGCTGGACCAAGGCGGATGGAACGCTAATTGAGACCCCCGCCACCACCGACACCTTGGACTTGATCGACTACGGCGAGCGATCCCGCGACGCTACCGACAAGCCCAAACCCGGCATTCAGCATTGCGGTCTTGCCGTCGATCAACAAAACCGCCCCTATGTCGTGTACATTCGCCACACGCCGCAGCCTGGCGGGATCAACATGGTCACGCCCGACGGAAAGGGCGGATGGGCGAAACGTCCCCTGCGCGAGGAGGTTGCCGAACGCTGGCCGGGCTTGGTTGCCGTGAACTGCAACGTCTCGATCACGCGCAACGACGTCATCAGCCTCGTGTTGACGCTCGCGCCGTTGGAGCACCCGAGGGCCAATTGGAGTCCCGGCATCCACGGCCGTCCGGAATTCTGGCTAAGGGATGAGCCGAACATCCAACGGCTCGTCTGGCTTGAATCGCGCGACGGCGGCCGGACGTTTTCTTCAAGCGGCGCCATCCCTCACCGGCCGGACCGTGGAACGCTCCTCCCCACGATGGAACGCCTGACCGGCTTTCACGCTCCTCCCGCAGGCAAATCGCCGCCGCTGCTCTACTTCGAAGGCCTCTCCCGCTACCGCAAACCCGGCGAACTGATCCAAAACGACGTGTTTTTCGTCGAGCGGTGACCGCCGAGCCTTTCTACTATTGATCTCTTGCTCCACGGTCTAGGCGCTCATATGCTTGTGGATCAGATCCGCGAACGGCTCGCCATATGGGGTAGTGGTCAAATACTTGACCGTCGCTTCGCATACGTGGGTCGTTCGTTTGCTTTAGGTACTTTTCCAATCGAGCCGACAATGCTTCTTTGTGACCCTTATACCTGGCCTGAGCAGCAACGTTCACCATTTGTGCCGGGTCCCTCTTGAGATCATAGAGTTCCTCAGCGGGCCGCTTGCCAAATGACAGCTCGTGCAGCCGCGGTATCTCGTCTTTGCGTTCGAGCATGTACGTTCTTGTCGGGCTCGGATCGACATCCTTGAATTCCCTTCCTACCGGCCAGCGATCCGGAGCGAAATTACGAATATAGAGAAAATCTTTGGTCCGAATAGCACGCGAAGGATAGCCCCTTCTGTTTTCACGGATACGAGCATAAACCGAATGCGCCTCGCGGCCGTAGTAAGTGGCGTCGCGATCGGGATCTACCCAGCCCTGTTTACTCGAGGTCAGCAAAGGCAGGAGGCTCTTGCCCGTCATGTCGGGATGAGGTTTCAAGCCCGCGGCCTCAAGAAATGTGGGCGCAAGATCAACGAGATTCGTAAAATCATGAATCACTCTGCCGCCACGCACACCTTTCGGCCAGCTGATCGCGAGCGGCATTCGCGCACCGTAATCGTACATATCAGCCTTTCCACGCGGAAACGGTAGTCCGTTGTCACTGGTCACTACGACGATTGTATTTTCAGCTCTGCCCGTTTCCTCAAGCAGCTTCAAGTTGGTCTCGATCAATTGATCGAACCGCTGCACTTCGAAGTAGTAGTCGAGGATATCCTCACGGACTATCGGCACGTCCGGGAGAAAAGGAGGCACCTCAACGTCCTCCACATCCATGCCTGATCGGGCGCCTGATCCCGCTTCAAAAGGTCGATGCGCATCGCGCGAACCTTGCCAGAAGCAAAACGGTTTGTCGTCCGGCAAGTGTTTGAGAAAACTCTGGAAATTGTCTGTCGCTGGTCCGGCCGGATTGTGCGGCCATCCTCCCGCTTCTATGCTTCCCGGCGACCATACTTTGGAGTGACTGCCCACATGGTATCCGGCCTCCTCAAGCATGAACGGATACACGCTGTATAGGTCCTTGTGGAGAGTGCCACGCAAGTTGGCAGCCTCCCCAAGTCGCCAGAAGTCCTGACCAGTAAGGATCGCAGAGCGTGACGGGCTACAGGAAGGAACCGAGCAAAAGGCATTCGTAAAAAGCACACCGTTTGCTGCAATCCGGTCGAATGCGGATGTCTTGACGACCTTGTCACCGTAGGCTCCTGCATGAGCCCAGGAGACATCGTCTGAAATCATGAAAAGTATGTTGGGGCGGGCGTCTCCTTCTGCGAAAGCGGACTGCGGGCAGAAGACGGCTGTTCCGAGCAGTGCCATGATAGCTGCCGCAACGCTTGCTTCAGGGGAACTTGGCTTGATTACAGGCGACAGTTTGAAACTGCTTTTTTCACCGTGGACGTCTGGCATCAACGATCATCATAGGCGCTCAGCGGAAAGATGTTGGGATATCGAGATCCACCGAGCTTCCGCTAGCTGCCGACCAAAGCGCCCGAGGTCGGTCTCGACGAGGAGGCCGTACGACTGCAGAGACGACAGCCATCCGGCTGACCTTGGGCATCCCTGCCACAGCCCGAACCCCTATGAAGAGGGGCCGAGCGCTCGATCCAAAGGGTCTAGCGCGCCCTCCGGACTATCGTTTGCTCAAGTGCTCGTTTGCGCTAGTTGTGCGAGCTGACGCTGCTCAGCATCGAAATCGGGCCATTTAGTCGGCCAGACGATCAACCACGACAATATCCTCTCCAAGCTCGGGCAAGGCGGCGCTAGCTGGATGTCCGTTGGTCAGTAGCTTAGATTCAATGCGTCGCGGAAGCTCTCCCGGGTCGCGGCGGCCTCGGCTGTGATCTCGGCGCCAGCAAGCGGGTTCTGCTCGAGGATGTCGTTCTCCCAATCGAAGAACCGGCCGTCATCGTAGAGCTTGTAGCGACGGTTGTGGACGTAGCGTCTCTCGGAAATGTTCGGAAACTGCGCGCGGTAGTCCGTGAAGATCCACTCACGCTCGTGTTCCGCTTCGCCGCGAAAGACCGGAAGCAGACTGTGGCCGTCGAAGATCCGGTCGCTCGGGACCTTGGCGCCGGCTGCGTCGGCGAGCGTCGGCAGCACGTCGGTGAAGTCGACCAGAGCGTTTGAAACACCGGGCTCAATGACTCCCGGCCACGAGGCGATGAAAGGCACATGCGAGCCATGGTCGATCGTCTTCCCCTTGCCGCCGCGGATCTTTGTTCCGTCTTGCATCACGCTGGTGATCGCGCCGGGCGTTCCGTTGTCGCCGGTTAGCAGTACCAACGTCTCGTCTCGAATTCCGAGCTGGTCGAGCTTGGCGAGCGTCTTTCCGACCATCTTGTCGACGTAGGCGACCATGGCTGCGAAGTGTGCTTTGTCTTCGGCGTGGCGGTCGGCGAGCCAGCCGTCGCTATCAGGTGTCGGGACGAAGGGCGCGTGGACGAGGACCATCGAGTAGTAGATGAAGAACGGCTGATCGCTCTGCATTGCTTCGAGCACGAAGTCGTTCAATAGGTCGGGACCGTACCTGCCTTGGCGGGTCTTGCCGTCGTCGTTGCGGCTCGACAGCGAGGGGTCCGCGTAGCGGCTTCCCTTGTCGCCGAGGTACCAGACCAAGTAGTCGTCGAAGCCGGCGTCGCCTGGGGTTTGGCCTTGATGCAGGCAACAGCCGCCGCCGCGGTTCCACACGAGGTCGTGCCCCCAGAGTTGCCACTTGCCGGCGACGTGGGTGCGATACCCGGCATCCTGCAAGATGTTGGCGAAGGTGAGCTCGTCTTTGGGCAGGACTCCCCACTTGGTGTAGTTACGAGCGTTGTAGCGACCGGTCATCAGCTTCACCCGCGACGGCGAGCACAGCGGCATGGCGTAGGCGTGGGTGAAGCGCAGACCCGACTCAGCGAGGCGATCGAGGCTGGGGGTGTTGTAAGAGGCTCCACCGTACGAGCCCAGGGTCTCGTAGCCGAGGTCGTCGACAAGGATCAGGATGATGTTGGGGCTCACCGGAAGGACAGGCGCGGCGAACAGCAGCGTGGCGATGAGGACTCGATGGGCCACTGCTCTACAGCCCAGGCCGAGGCGGCTGGAACGGCTCCCAATGCCGCACCCCGCTCGCTTGAAGCTTCCTGCGGAAAAGCTTCGTCGACGCGGTCGCGTAGAGAGTCTTGAGCTCCGGTCCGGCGAAGACGACGTTTGAAACGAACTCCTTCGTCGGCTTCCGAATAATCCCCACCACGGGCCCTTTGTCGTTACAGACCTGCACCCCAAGATCCGTCGCCACGAACAGGTGCCCGTCGTCGGCGATCGTCATGCCGTCCGCGCGCGACTGGCTGTTCTTATCCCAGGTCTCCAGCCGAAAGAACTCTTCGCCGTACGCCAGCGAGCCGTCGGGCTCGATCTGGAACGACCACACAAACTTCTTGCGCGAGTCGTTCACCATCAGCAGCGACTGATCGGGCGAGAGCATCAACCCGTTCAAGAAGCCCGAATCGGGATCCTCGAACACGATCCGCGCCTCGCCGCCCTTGGGCACGAACCAGACGCGCTTCGTCCAGGGGCTCGAGAAGTACAGGTCACCCTTGGCGTTGATCACGATGTCATTGGGCTGAGCGCCCTCGGCGATCACCTCTTCTTCCATCGTCTCGACGTCGATCGCGACAATCTGCTCGGTCTTGCGGCGGCAGGTGTAGAGCCGCCCGTCAGGGCCGAACATGAGCCCGTTCGTCCAGCCCGTGTTGTCTTTGAATAGGTTGACCTCGCTGGTCTTGGCGTCAACGCGGAAGATCTTGCTCTCGCGAACGTCCGAGAAATAGACGTCCCCGTTGGGCGCCACAGCCGGCCCCTCTAGGAACGTATGCCCCTCGCTGACGAGCTCCCAGTCGTGCTCGGGTTCAAGGAAATCGAGTATCGACGGCGGGCGCTTGAAGGTTTTCTCACGCGAAGGCTCGATCGGGGTTTCCCAATCGCGCCAGAGCCAGCGCAAGGCGTCGGGCAAGATCGGCAGGCCGTGGACTTTGTTGTGCCCCTCCTCGCCGGCAACCCACTTGTAGTCGTAGCCGGCCCAGTGCAGTGCGCTCCGGAGCGATTGATTTGCCAGCCAAAACGAGCCCGAGAACAAATCGAGATCGTTGGAGCCGTCTTGCAGGAAGACTCGCAGCGGCTTGGGCTCCATCTTGCGAACCCGGCTCTGGTAGATGTCGGCGCCGCGTATGTTCACGTAGCTTCCGATGAAGCTCAACACACGTCGAAACACGTCCGGGCGGTTCCAGGCCGCGGTGAACGACGCCTGCCCGCCCCCGCTCGAGCCGCCGATCCCGCGAAGGTTCGGGTCGTCGGTGAGGTTGTAGTCCCTGGCAACCTCGGGCAGAATCTCTTCCACGATGAACCTGGCGTAGTCGCCGCTTGTCGAGGCGTACTCATAGTTGCGGTTGAGCCGAGGCTTAAGGCCGGGGCTTCGAGCCGGCAGCATGCCGGGGTTGACGAAGATCCCGATCGTCACCGGCATGTCGCCTTTCGCAATCAGGTTGTCGAACACGATCGGAGTGAGCCAGCCGTTCCCCACGTTTGACGCCCATTTGACGCCGTCTTGGAAGACCATCACCGCCGCGGGCTTCGAAGCATCGTACTGCGCGGGCACGTAGACCCAGTAGTCGCGCACCGTACCGGGAAAGATCGTCCCCGCGCTGGTCCAGCTGTGTTTGGTGACGGTTCCCTTGGGGACGCCGGGTTGGACCTTCGAGTCTGGCCCGAGCTCGTACTCGGCCGCGAAGGCGAACGAGGCACAGATCAGGAGCACCGCCAGCGAGCGTTGCATGCTGGCAGGATTGTAGCCAACCCGTCGGGTGAAGGGCCGTGACCGGTCAACGCGGCAGGCGATCGCGAGTAGCTAACAGCGAGAGAAGGAAGGGTTTAGGAGTGGTTCGCTCGGTTGGTGTTGGGAAATCTCGTTCCATCAATCGGTCGGGGTCATTTTCCGACTGAGAACGCCAAATCCGCCCTAACAGCGCAGTGTGCACTACGCCGCTGTCCGCTGACCATCGACGTCAACTTCCGAGATGTCGGTTCGCGGGGCATGATCCTAACGATGGGGTAGCCAGGAAAGCGCCAGCATTTCCGTTATCGGCTATCGCCTCCGTGGCAAGTGCGTGAGCCGGCGCAGCCGTTCGTGATGACGTCGGCGGTGGACTGCGTTCAGTTTGTCGCGTGCAGCCCTCGCAACGAATGTTGGGCAGGGAGAGCACGGCTCATCGTTGCACGGCAGGAGAATGGCCGGTCAAGGTGAGGGAGAATTGGCTGCGGCTAGCTTCACGCCGCTTCAATGATGCGTGGCTCTATGTCGCTTTGGTGCGGGCTTCTTCCAACAGCCTGCGCGCCCGAGCAGGGTTGTAGACTCCGCACGGACAGAAGCGGGCCAGGGTGGTTACCGCTTGGTCCGGCGTGCGACGCCCTTCCCGCACCATGTCAAGCATCTTGCGGGCCATGTTAAAGGACACCATGCCGTGTCCGCACATCGTGGCCAGTTCCAGAACCTGGCTATTGGGTAGATGATCGTGCGGGTCCGTGAAGCCCAGCGAATATTCGACACTGTGGCGGTGGATACCGCAGCACTTCGCTACCTCCTTGGCTCCGCTCACTGAGGTGCTGAGGTTGACCGACAAGCCCAGGTCGGCATCCACGACTTCTTGCAGGCATGCCCTGGCGTTCTCCTCGGAGTCGAACACTGCTGCTGCCGTGCCAGGCTTGTTGACGCCCTCGATCACGCCCTCCCAATCGGGGGAGAGATCACGATTCCAGTGGGAGCGCGGGTCGAGGTGCCGCTCAGGCTTGAAGCTTCCACGATTTCCGTTGCCCATGTTGACCGGGCTGTGGCGGGCGCAGATGCGCAAGAAAGCCTTTTGCTTCTCGACCGCGCCCTCGTCGTTCTTGCCGGGAGAGGGAATGCAAAACAAGATGAAGTCGTCTCGGAAGGACTCGGACTTGCCGTAGCGGTGGAGTGTGTTGGTCATGCGGCCCCCGCGTTGGTCAGCCTGCCAAGGCCCATGTTCGTCTTTGCGCGCTCGGCGCCGTAGCCCAGGTCTTCCAGCACCTGCGCTAGCCGCGTCTCTTCGCCGCCGTCGTCACAGCGGGTGGAGATTCCAACGGCCGTCACAGTATCGATGCGACGGTTGACCTCCTCCACCGTGCCGAGCACCGCTTCCACCTGGTCGAGGGTCGTCTTGATCTCGACAATGGCGGAGAGGATCTTCTCGCCAAGGATGTCCGCTCGGATCTGTCCAGTGCTCTCGTCGGTCATCAGGTGGGTGATCGGGTTCTTGGCCTCGAACTTTACCCCCATTCGCGCCAGCTCGATCGTCATTTCCTGGATATCGCGGAAGCGGACCCCTACGCCCGGCCGGCCGAACTCGATGGTGTACCCGACCTCGCCCACGCCGACTCGCGGATTGACGTCGTTGGTCTTGACCTCTTCCGTTCCGCGCCCCTTGATCCCGGTCGACTTGTGCTCCACGACCGGGTCGGAAAAGACCTGCCGGACTAGGCGCGGCATCTCCAATTCGTTCATCACGAAAGCCGCTGTGGGGCAGACGTCAGGCTCGGGCTCGAAGCGGAAACGGAACAGTCGCGCGAGCTTGCGCACCGTGCGCACCATCGTGGGATTGAGGTGCTCTTGGCTCATCCCTCTGAAGCAGGTGCCGCATTCGACGCACTCGTCTTGGTTGATCCGTGCGCGGCCAATGTCCGGGTCTACGTAGATGGCGCCCATCGGGCAGACCGGCACGCAGTTTGCGCAAGCAACGCACTTGTTCGTGTCAATTAGCATCGGTGCATCCAGTCCGCACTAGCATAGCCTTCGACTGTCTCGGGGTAGGCAGGGCTAGTTCGCTTGCTCCTGTCGTAGCTTACCAAGCCTGTGCCCGACGACTGGCCCGCTCCCGTCCTGGCCTGCGACCGAGGCCGGAACGGCAAACCGCACTACTTACGGTGCTGTATCGCGCGCGTGGCGAACTCTACAGCACTGTTCGATGCCCCTTTCCAAGGCTCTCGTGGCTGCGCTTCGCTCCGCCTTGCGCGGGCGGGCACAGGGCATCTGAAGGCGAAGTCGCACATGCTAGAATCCAACGGCGATGCTGCTTCGCGTAGGAATTCTGCTCTTGCTGCTGCCCCTGATCGTGGTGGCACAGCGCCCGCTGGTCATTGAAAACGTGACCTTAGTCGACGGAAGCGGGGGGGCGCCGACGTTCAATGCAACTGTGATTGTTCTTGGGGGACGCATCGCGGTTATCGGCGAGGGCGGAACGTACCAGATTTCGGGCGACCCGCAGGTGATTGACGGGCAGGGAAAGACCCTGGTTCCGGGCATCATCAACTTGCACGGCCATGTCGGACTGACAAAAGGTTTGGTGCAGGCCCAGGAGAACTACTCGCGGGACAACGTCATCGACAACTTGCGGACCTATGCCTCGTACGGCGTGACGACCACTACCAGCCTCGGAACGGACATGGAGGCCGTACTAGGTGTGCGCAACGACGTGAACCGGGGCAGTCTGCCCGGCTTGGCCCGGGTCCGCACCGCCTTGCATGGCTTCACGACTCCCGACGGCTATCCCACCAAAGCACCGGGCGTGAAGGGCTTGGCGCTTGAGGTCTCGACGCCGGCCGAGGCGCGCCAGCACGTGGACGGGTTGGCGGCAAAAGGTGCCGAGCTGGTAAAGATGTGGGTCGATAGCCACCATGGCGCGTTCGAAAAGCTCAAACCGTCGGTATACCGGGCCATCATCGAGCAAGCACACGAGCGGGGGCTGCTAGCGGTCGCGCACCTGTACGAACTAGCTGACGCCAAGCTGTTGGTGGAGGCCGGCTTGGACATGATCGTGCATAGCGTGCGTGATGCGGATGTCGATCGTGGGCTGATTCGTAGACTACTCGCCCGGGGCGTGACGTACTCGCCTACGCTGACGCGGGAGCAGTCCACGTACGCGTACGCGGATGTGCCTGACTGGCTCGCCGATCCATTCTTCACCCGAGGCGTCAATGCGAGCTTGGTGGACGAACTGCGCACCACGCTTAGAGACACACAGACGAAGGATCCGGAACTCGAGATCAACCGCGAGAACTTCCGCATGGCGATGCGCAACCTCAAGACGCTGTCCGATGCGGGCGTCAAGATCGGTTTTGGCACTGACACGGGGCCTCCCGCCCGGTTCGCCGGCTACTTCGAGCACTGGGAAGCAGAGCTGATGGTCGAGGCGGGCCTGACGCCCATGCAGGTGATCGTGTCGTTCTCGAAGAACGCATCGGAGGCGCTCGGAATCGACCGCGACTTCGGGACCTTGGCCGAAGGCAAGGTTGCCGACATGATCCTGCTGAACAGCAATCCCTTGGGGAACATCCGGAACCTGCGCGACATCCACACGGTCTTCATCGGCGGTCAGCCAGTGGGCCGGTAGGTCACTTCAGGCTGCGTCGGTGAAGGTCCGGCCGAGCCATACCACGCGGCCTAGCACGTCGACGTTCTCGTCCAAGCTTTCGACCGAGTAGGTGAGATTGTCGCTCACAATGAGCCAACTCGCGCCTTGGCGGCGCAACCGCTTGACGAGCAATTCGCCACCTCGTCGCAGCGTGTAGATCCCTCCGTCCTTCAGTTGCGGCGATCGCATGTCCAGCAGGACGCTGTCTCCGTCGTGCAGGGTGGGCTCCATCGAGTCGCCGCGCACTTCGATGACCGCTAGGTTGCTGGCGGAGAGGTTCTGCTCGCGAAGCCAGGTCTTGTTGAAGCCTAGGTACCCCTTGACACTCTCATCCAGCACTTCTTCTCCGCTACCCGCGGCCGCTAGAACCTCGTAGCGGGGCGCCGACACATACAGAATGTTCTGGTCGATCTCGGCCGGTGCTCCCGCGGCCTCGTCGGCGATGCGACGCGCTTCGACGGCTAGCCGGTCCAGTTCGTTGGCCAGCTCGCTCGCGTCCATGCGCTTGCCCTCGGGAACACGGGGCGGGCCTACGTAGAACTCCAAGCCAAGCGCTTCGCAGACTTCTGCCAAGCGACGGCTGCTCGGCGGCCGACCCTCGAGGATGTAGCGGATTGCATTGACGGAGAAGCCGTTCTCCTTCGCAAACCGGCTAGGATTGCTGCCCTTGCGGTGCAGCGCGTCTTGAATGACTTGGATGATCTCAGGACCTGACATGGCTCTACTCGCAGTATATCGAAATCTATTTGCTCCGAAAATTATCTATTGGTGAAAAAACGTCCCGGCAGCCTCATCCGATCTTGCGTTTCGAGGCCGCATGCGACAAAGTCGCTCCTGGCCTGCCCGCATTCGAGCCCGGGTTACACTCGGGCCATGGATTTCAGCGCGATCGAACTCAGCGTCAAGGACCACGTGGCGCACTTGGTCTTGAACCGACCTGGGCGTGCCAACGTCATCAACGCCGAGACTTCCCGGGAGCTGCTGGCGGCAGCGATCGAGTGCGACGAGAACCCCGACATCCGAGCGGTATTGATCCGGGCCAAGGGGCCGATGTTCTGCGGCGGTGGTGACCTGAAGACGTTCGTCAAGCACGGCGATGATCTACCGGCGTATCTGAAGGAGACCACGACCTACCTGCACGGCGCTGTCTCGCGGCTGACCCGGCAGTCCGCGCCGGTGGTCTGTGCCGTGCACGGTTTCGCGGCCGGCGGCGGCTTTAGCCTTGCGATCTCTGGTGATCTTGTGCTGGCCTCACAGTCAGCCAAGTTCACCATGGCATACACCAAGGCCGGACTGACGCCCGATGGGTCCTCCACGTACTTCCTCCCGCGCTTGGTCGGACTGCGGCGGGCACTGGACCTAGCACTGACGAACCGCGTGCTGTCGGCTGACGAAGCGGTGGAGTGGGGCCTAGCCTCGCGGGTCGTTTCCGACGATGATCTCGTTTCCGAGGCGGAGGCGCTGGCCGGCAGCCTGGCACAGGGAGCGACTTGGGCGCTAGGCACCGCGAAGAGCCTGCTTCATGGTGGCTTCGGCGAATCGCTCGAGACGCAAATGGAAATGGAGACGCGCGCTATAGCGGATTCCGTACGTACTCACGACGGTCGCGAAGGAATCCGGGCGTTCGTGGAAAAGCGGCGGCCTGCGTTTACCGGCGCCTAGCCTCGACTCGCCAGCGCGGCGCGGGCTACGCGCAGCACGTTTCCGCCCAAGATCTTGCGAATGGACTCGTCGGAGTGGCCCCGCTGTACCATGCCGACGGTGAACAGCGGCCAGTTGGTCCAGGCCAAGCTCTGTGTCATGGATGCAGTTGTGACGAAATCGTCTTCTGGCCATAGGGCGGCGAAGCGTGTGCGTTTTCGGGCTCTCCGTGGTAGTTTGCTAGCTTCGGCCTCTGTAAATTGCGAGCGGTAGGCGACGTCGGTGCCGATCGCCACGTGGTCCGGGCCAAGCAGCTTGACGGCGTAGTCGATATGGTCCAACAGCGCTTGGATGTCTCCGCTCCGCCGCAGAAAGCGCGAAATGCAGCAGATGCCAACGATGCCGTCGGTGTCTGCGATCGCCCGCATTATCTCGTCCGGCTTGGAGCGGATGTGACGGTAGATCCCCGCGCAGGTGGTGTGGCTGGCGACCATCGGCCTGTCGGAAGCTCGCGCCGCATCGAGGCTGGTTTGCCACCCGGAGTGGGCCACGTCTACGATCACGCCGATTCGGTTCATCTCGGCGACAGCGGCACGACCGAAGTCGCTCAAGCCGCCATTCGCCGTCTCGGCACAACCATCGCCGAGGCGGTTGCGCCGGTTATAGGTGACGTGCATCATGCGGATCCCGAGCTGAAAGAAGATCCGGACGTAGCGCAGTTCATCCTCGACCGAGACCCATTGCTGCGTCAAAGGCACGCCATTGCCAGTGAAGTAGAGGCAGCCCACCCCGTCCGCATGGGCCTGTTCGACGCCCTCTGGGCTGACCGTGCGGCGCAGCACGCCGTCCAGATGGTCCGTTAGGTACGTGAAACGGGCTAGGCGCTTGATCAACCGCAGCGGGTCGCTGCTCTCTTCGCCGCAGTTCTGAAAGATGCAGGTCATGCCCGCTGCGTTCCAGGCCCGGATGAACTCCTCGCGCTCGGCCGTGACCGTGGCGGCCCGTGTCATCGCAGTGTCTTCGCTGCGATCCTGTATCTCGATGTCGGATCCGCCATCTTCGGCCAGCTCGCGCAGGGCGTCGCCATCAACGGCTGCTCTAGGGGAAAAGCCGTAGGCGTCGAAGACAAGGGATTCTTCGTGCAGCGCCGAGCCGTAGGCGAGATCTCGCTCGCTAGGCTTCAGGATCGAGAGTGCCACTTGGCGGTCACGCTCGATCTTGTCGTTGGTTTGGGCGGACAATTGGGCGGCGGCAGCCAAGGACCCGCCTGTACCGAGGAATTGGCGTCGATTCATGCGTACATCATCCGCGATTCCTGGATTCGAAGGCGCCCTCGGCAGCAAAGGTTGCTCTACGGCAACCTTGCGTCAGCCACGCGAATGCATGTGCTCAGGCCAACGGCAGTAGGGTTGGTAGTCGCGGCCCGCGCCCGCAGACATCCTTCCGTTGGGCAATCATGTTTTCCTCGAAGAGCAGCTCTATCCGGGCGATATTGAATCGAGCCTACGCTCACGCTCCGCCGCGAACGCTAGGGCCGCCCGTATGTCTTCGCGCTCCAAATCGGGGAGATCCCTTAGGATCTCTGCTTCCGTCATCCCGGCCGCCAGATATTCAAGGACATCGTGAACGGTGATCCTAAGCCCCCGAATGCAAGGCTTGCCGCCTCTCTTGCCGGGTTCCAAAGTGATGCGATCCAAAAGGTCCATGCTTCAAATACCCGTACTGCGGATCGGTGGTCGATTCCTAATCCTATTCCGTAAGGGCCACTTCCGCTAGCGCTCCGAGAGGCTGCTTAGCCCAAATGCAACCAGTGCAACACGATATGCGCCACCCCCGGGACTCACGCAGAATCATCACTGTCTGCCAGGGCTATCCTTGTGGCCCCTTCGAACCATTGGGCAGCTATGGTCGCTGGAAGGTCGCCCGCATGGCCTCGATCCGCGACCGAGCGAAGCAACCCTCGATGTGGTCATTCACGAGTCCCATCGCCTGCATGAACGCATACGCAGTTGTTGGTCCGACGAATGTCCAGCCCCGCCGCTTAAGGTCCTTCGACATGGCGGTGGACTCGGGCGTCTTGGTCAGCGAGAGCAGGGTGTCTTGCTCCAGGCTGGGAGGGCGAGACTTCGGGGAGGGTTCCCAACTCCAGAAATAGCTGGCCAACGAGCCTGTCTGTGCGGCCAGCTCACGGGCCCTTCTTGCGTTGTTGATCGTGGAGCGAATCTTCCCGTGATGTCGCACGATGCCCGGGTTCGCCAGCAGACGCTTCACATCTGCGTCGGTAAACTCCGCGACTCGCTCGAAGTCGAAGCCTTCAAAGGCCTCCCGGAAGTTGTCGCGCTTGCGCAGGATCGTCAGCCATGAGAGCCCGGACTGAAAGCCCTCGAGACAGATCTTCTCGAAAAGGGTGAGATCGTTGTCAGTCGGCACTCCCCACTCGTGATCGTGGTAGGCAGTGTAGTCCCGGTCCCCAGCGCCCCAGAAGCAGCGTGCGTTGCCGTCATGGCCTAGGGTCAAGCCTAGCGCGAGTTTCGGTCCTGTGCTGGGCTGACTCATCGCACCTCTCGATCTCCTCTCCCATCCTAGTGCGCCAACAGCGGCGGGCAACCACACTTCAACCGTCACGCCGAGGTGGGAGAGGGGGGACTGCTAGGATCGTGGACGTGGTCCCAAGGGATGGCACTTGCCCGGCGACGAGTCGACTAATGCATCACGAGACCGGGGCCGTTCGGGCAACCGCGAGGATGGCGCGATGGTGCGTCATCGGCCTAATGCTGGGGTGTTGCTCGTGCGGTGACGACAATCGGTTGCCACCGGAACTCGTCGTGGCGTCGCATGGCGGCGTGAATGGGGCTTCGATCTACCGAGAGGGATCGCGGATCGCATTCTACGGCGACCCGAAAGGAACGCTGCGCGACGTGGAAACAGTGTTCCTGACGCACCACCGCAGGGACGTAGCTTGGACCGGGGTGACTCTGGCGAACGACGGCACAATGGTGGTCGCGCCCGCGGCCGAGCTCCCGTTGATCACTAATGCCGAGGGCTTTTGGAGCGAGTTTCGCGGCACGAGATTCCACGACTACGCCCAGCAGTCGACGAAGGTGCTCGGCTCTGATCTGTACGTGCATGAGGCCGCCAGCGGCGGGCGCTCGTTCGAGTGGCGCGGTCTTTCGATCCAGGTGC
Source organism: Bryobacterales bacterium (assembly GCA_028819215.1). Classification (GTDB taxonomy): domain Bacteria; phylum Acidobacteriota; class Terriglobia; order Bryobacterales; family UBA6623; genus VXMF01. The sequence continues at coordinate 18,937 of JAPPMG010000047.1, read as the reverse complement.
TCGACACGCCGGGCTACACTCGGGGCGCGATTTCCTACTTGCTCGAGCTAGACGGCCGCCGGATCGCCTTCACCGGCGATCTGATCTACGAGGGTGGCCGAATCTTCGACCTCTACAGCCTGCAGGACTCCATCGAAGAGACCGAGACGCGCGGTTACCACGGTTACGCGGCCCGGTCTGCCGACCTGCTCCGCAGCCTCGAGAAGCTAAAGGCCGCCGAGCCGGACATCGTGGTGCCCGCCCGCGGGCCTGTCTTGCTCGATCCGGCGCGCGACATTGAATTGCTGTCGGAACGGATTCGGCGGCTGTTCCGGGCCTACTTCCGGACGGACGCGCTGCGCTGGTATTGGGGCGAGGAGAACCTGCTCAGCAGGGCACGCCGCATCCTCGGCAGCGAAGAGATCGAATGGATGCCGATGGCCGTGAAGCTGCGGCAGACGCCCCCGCGGTGGTGGTACAAGTTCGGCACTTCGCGCCTGCTCGTCTCGGACACCAAGGCCGCATTCCTGATCGATTGTGGCAGCGAGGATGTCATGCGCTGGGTACAGCGCTTGAAGCGCCGCCGTGTTTTCAACCGCCTCGAAGGCATCTTTGTCACGCACTTTCACGACGACCATACCGATTTCGTGCAGGCCATGGCCTCCGAGGAATCCGTGCCTGTCTATGCCGGGAAGGAGATCCGGGACATCCTTGAGCGTCCGGCGGCGTACCACATGCCGGCCATGACCGACCGTCCGATCAGACCGGTCTCGGGCTTGTCCGAGGGGCAAACACTGCGCTGGCACGAGTTCGAATTCCAATACACGTACTTTCCGGGCCAAGCGATCTATCACGGCGGACTCGATGTCAGGCGCGACAACGGGGAGCGCTACTTCTTCATCGGAGACTCGTTCAGCCCTTCCGGGCTGGACGACTACTGCCTGCTGAATCGCCACCTGCTGCACCCTTGGCTCGGGCATTTCCGCTGCCTGGACAAGATCGCGGCGATGGAAGGCGACTACTGGCTGGTGAACCAGCACATCGAAGAAGTGTTTCGCTACGACCAACAGCAACTCTCGACGATGCGCGAGGTTTTGGAGGAGAAGAAGCGGGTGATCGCGGAACTAGTCCCTTGGGAGGACCCCAACTTCGGTATCGACGAGCAGTGGGTGCGCTTCTATCCCTATGGGCAGAACGTGGTGGCAGGCCAAGAGTTCGACCTTTACGGCGTCGTTCTCAACCACCTGCCCGAAGCAGAGACGTTCCGCATCGAGCCGCAATTGCCCAACGGCTGGCGGTGCGTGCCAGCGTTCGCCGAAGTACACGTCGGCCCGCGCCAAGAGGAGCGGATCAGGTTCCGCGTGACCGCGCCCGAGCGGGGCGGGGGACCAGCCGTGCTCACGGCCGATATCGCTTTTCGGGAGCACGATCTAAGGCACTGGATCGAAGCGCTGATTGATGTGCGTTCGGCCGTTTCCGGATCCCCGTAGCGGCTAGCCAGATGCTAGGTTCGATCACGGGCGGCGTTCCCCACACGAGGGGTTGATTTGGGTCCCACCGCCGACGAGAGCAGGCACACATCCGATCAGCGAATTCGCGGCACCGCTCGAAGGCGGAATTGGTCGCCGCTGCCGTGATCTGGTCAACGAACGGGAGGGCATCAAGGACGACCGCTAGGTGCCGTCTCAATGCCGCGTGCCGCTGCGAAATCAAGATAGGGTGCAAATGCAGCGTTGACCTCGCCCGCGGTCAGGCCGAAGTCCTTCAGCAGATAGCTGTGCCGTTTCTCGCGGCGTCGTAGATCGGCTTGCCACGAAAGCCAGCCCTCCATTTCGTCGACGGCCGTCTGCTCCAGCCGCCAGCCGAACCGGGAATAGATGTCACGCACGACCTTCATGGGGTCACGGATCAGATCGGCATAGGCAACGTCGACCCAGCGGTGCTCGAGTTCCGGGTGGGCTGATCGGAATCGCGTTGCCCCGTTCAGCATTCCGCTCATGAAAGCAAGCTGCTCGGCTCCGGTCTTGTCCCCGGGGAGCGGCTTCATCGCGACCGAGCGCGCCCGTTCCACCAAGCTGTTCCAAGACCCCATGACCTCGGCGGGGGTGCGGTGGGTCTGGATGAACAGTGCGTCAGGATAGGTCTCGGTCAGGGTTTCTAGCTCCATGAGATGGAAGGGCATCTTGAATAGCCACTGACCTCTGTGCCCGGGACGGGCCTGCAGACGTTGCCATGTGTAGTGCTGTGCCGCGCGATAGTGAAAGGCATAGGCATCTCCCAAACCGTTCGCAGCCAGCCAACGCCTGTAGCCGGGGACATGGAATTGAGCGCCAAAGGTCCAAGACGAAAAGGCCGTCTTGAGAATTGGGAAATCCTCTTCCGGCTCGTCGATGCCGAAGGGGTGGACGCCTTCTAGGACCTTGAAAATATCGAAAGCGCGGTACGCTTCCTCAGTTCGCACCCGCCGGGGATCCATGGGCGTGCCCGCGACGGCGGCGTAGTCGCCGGTCGCAAGGATCGGCTGGACGAGCTCGTACATCCGCAGCGCCCAAAACCGCTTGTCGCGCACCATCAACCGGTGCATCAGGGTCGTTCCGCTGCGGTTGATCCCCACGATGAAAACCGGCCTGGCTATCCGCTCCTCTTCGATCTCGGGGTGACGCTGCGCTTCCTTGGCGAACAGGGCGTTGTGGCGCAGGAATCGGCTCAGTTCGAAGACGACGTTTCCGAGCCTGTCCTCCTCGAGCCGAGCCTCCGGCGCCTTCAATGCCCCGACCAGCTGTTGCAGGGCTTGGCGCTTCCAGTCCGGATAGGCCGCATCGAAGCAGACGTCCAACTCCGCGGCGTAGCGCTCGGCCCGAGCCATTAGGTTGTCGAAGTCCAGGTGGCTCTGTGGAACGGCATACGGCCATTCGCGGCGATGGCGCTCAACCCATAGATGGGACCGTCTGAGCTTGGTCAACGTCCCCGTCCATTCGATCGGGAGGGGACAGTCCTCGCGGATGGCGCGATCGCAAATCGGCAACCGGTCCTGCGGCTTCTTCCGGCTGAACCAATATCTTGCGAAATGGTCGAGCACAGTCCAGTAGCCGTGGAGCGGCGAGCTCTCGCCACGCGCCTGGCAGGCCCGTTTGAAGGAGTCGTAAGGTACTTGGGGCCAATAGAACCCGAAATCGCTTGGCTCGAGATCGTACTCGTCCAATTCCGGGTTGCAGCAATGATAGATCGTGAAACGGCGGTTCGCGTTCAGGGATATGGCGACACAGATCCGGCTCAGCGTATCGACGGCCTCGTTGCTGGATCGAAACGTAAATCCCTCTGGCAGGGTTTCGCATTCGGCTGCTGCCGCAAACATCCGGACCGCAAGGTCGTTGACCGGGCTGTATCCAGTGCTGGACAGGTTGGTTTGCGGCAGCCTGAGAATCGCTAGTGGCATGCCGGTCTGCTGCGCGAACCGAAGCGCCTGCTCCGATGTCAGTTTGCTCCACGGACAGCCGAGCAGGCCGATTGGAAACGTCTCCTTCATCCTTTCCAGATCCGGCTGCATCTGGTGGTCGATGCGTGCGTCGGTGAATTCATTTGCGAAGCCGCAAAAGTATTGCGGGAACACGCCCATGGTGGACGCGTAAACCAAGTGCTTGAAGCGCTTGCGCAAACATAGCTCAAGCACGTTGCGAACGCCGAACGTGTTGATCTTGCGTATCCCGAGATACGAAGACAGCAGATTTATGTCGGCTGCAAGATGATAGACCGCGTCGATCTGCTCGCACAGGCCGTCAAAGTGCCCGGTGGAAAGCCCGAATCGGGTGTGGCCAATGTCACCTATCGCAACCTCGATCCGGGACCCAAAGGAATCGTCCCAGACTTCCGCCTGTTGCAGCGCGGCACGGATTCGCTCGTGCCCATGTGCGACACTGTCGGCCCGAACGATGCAGTGGACCCTTAATTCGGCTCGCTGCCGTAAGAGTTCGCTTAGAAAGAAGCGGCCGATGAACCCGGTGGCTCCGGTCAGCAAGACGTCTCGAAACTCGTTCGCCGGAATCGCGGGGGCCGGCGGGTCCGCACTGACGGTCGCGTGAACGAATCGACGCAGCGTTCGGACGTCGCTCTGGCATTGCGCGGGCAGGTTTCCTGCCAGCGGCGCAATGGTTTCGTTGACGGCAGCCTGTAAAGACATGATCAGGTTTTGTCGTGCACCGGCGGTCGAGAGAATGCCTTATGCCATTCCCGCCTGGATGCACCGCTCCGCTTGAGCGTCTACTGTGGCCCGAAATGATTTCAGAGCCGGTTCGATTCCATCCTCGTTGTAGCGAAGATCGCTCGGGATCAACCGATAGCGCGTCTCGACCCGCGCGAACAATGCCCGACGGCGGTCGAGGACTGCATCCGGGTGTTTCGCGCGGTGCGAAGCCGCTTTCCGAAACACATCCAGCTCGGCCTCAAGAAACTGCTTGAAGTCATAGATCATGATTTGCTGACGGGTGACCCTTTCGAAGTGGTAGCCCAAGGCGGCCAGCCTTAGCGCGAGGGTAAGCATGCGGGGATGGTCGCGCGAGACTTGCGCGATGAATCTCGAAAAGGCGGGAATCTGGTTCTTCGACAGTTGCCGGCGCACGCGCATCGCCGCGACAACGACGGCGTTCCCGCCCAGCGGCTTCCTCAAATGGGGCACCGCCTTGAGGTGCTCGAACAGGGCCAGGCAGCGCTGGAAGTAGTTCTCGAGAGTTGGATCGTAGAGGGTGGCGGTCACCCGGCGATATCCATCGATCAATGTCCCCGGGTCCAATTCCGGCTTGAAGTTGAGCGTCATCGCATTTGTGCCGATTTCCTCCTCCAGCAGACGGTTCTCGGCACTCAGGCGCTCGTACATGTCCGTCCCGCGGAGGGCCGTCAAGAGATAGATCGGTGCCACTGGAATTCCGGCCTGTTGGATGAACTCGATTTGTGCGTCGAACACTCCTTCGTCGTCGCTGTCGAGTCCTAGGATGAACCCGCCTTGGACCTGCATGCCCTTGTGCTGGATCTTGCGAACTGCTTTGAACAGGAAGTTCTCTTCCTTCCTGCTGGTGTTCTGCGGCTTCTTGGTCTTGATCAGCGCCTTGGGGTTGGGAGTTTCGATACCGAGGAACACGGTATCGAATCCGGCCTCCACCATCGCATCCATCAACTCGTCCATGTGGGCCAGATTGACGCTCGCTTCGGTCGAAAGGGAAAACGGGTATCCGTGAGCTTTTTGCCACTCGGCGATGACCGGGAGAAGCTTCATCGCCTCCCGCTTGTTGCCGATGAAGTTGTCGTCGACCAAAAACAGGGGGCCCTTCCAGCCCAACTGGCGCAGCGAATCGAACTCGGTCACCATCTGAGCCGGCGACTTGGTTCGGGGGACGCGCCCGTAGAGCTTGGTAATGTCGCAGAACTCGCAATCGAACGGGCATCCCCGGGAGAACTGAAGCCCCATCGAGTAGTAGTTGTCTAGGTCGACGAGATCGAATCGCGGCACGGGTGTGAGGGTGACGTCCGGCTTCCGTGGTTCCCTGTAGATCGTCTTCGCGGTGCCGTTCTCCAGATCCTGCAAGAACCCAGGGAAGATCTCCTCAGCCTCGTCCAACACGAAGTGGTCGACCCCCGGGATCTCATCGTGGAACGTGGTGGGGTGAGGTCCTCCGGCAATCACCGGCACGCCTGCGCGGTTGCATCGCTCGATCACGGTGTTGAGGGACACGCGCTGCACGATCATGGTGGAAGTGAAGACCATGTCGGCCCACTCCAGGTCGGAGTCCTCAAGCGGAGCCACGTTCATGTCTACGACGCGCAGGTCGTACTCGGGCGGAAACATCGCGGCGATAGTGAGCAAGCCCAATGGCGGGAACGCTGCCTTGATGCCCACCATCTCCAAGGCGTAGTTGGCGCCCCAATACGTCGGAGGGTGTTCGGGATAGACCAGAAGGGCCTTAGGCATGGGTTGCCGTCCTCCGTTCCCTCATTCAAGCTTGGTGAGCTGCGGGCTCCCGCGTGCCGGTGTCGTCGAAGTTCGGGAAATGGCTCTCCGGCGGGCTTGCGAAGATCGACGGCTTACGCCGTGCTCTTGGCAGGGCAGACTCTGACACCTCCGCGACTGGTTCCAAGCCCGCGTCGTCGGGATCCTCGGCGACGTCGTCCTGGCCATGAACAATGCCCTGCGCCAACGACAGGGCGGATGCGGTGGTCATCAGTTCGAGTGCGCTCACTCGATAGTTGAACTCCGTCTGGATGTACGTTCCAAGCTCGGCGACGGAGAGCGAGGTCAGTCCGAAGCTGGACAATGGCTCTTCCGCTCCGCTCTCTTCGTGACCGCAAAGTTCGGCCACCTTCGCCGCAATTTGCGCCACTACGGTCTCAACCGTCAACTCGCCGGCCGGACCGGCCTCGAACGCGTCTCGGTTACGCATCAGGCGTCCGATGCGCATGTAGTCGGCAAAGTCCACCGTCCATAACGGACGTTCGAACAGGGCGCAGATCAGATGATCCCGGTCCGACATCGCGCGCAAGGCGTAGTCCAGATTGGCGGTGGCGAAATCGCTGCTCACCGGGGGCAGGCCGGCCGCCCTCATCATGCGCAAGACCGGTAGACTGCGGGCGGCCATGCCTGCATCGGCCACGGCGGCCATATTGTAGGCCAAACATGGCAGGCCCTGTCTCTGACGGCTGGCGGCAAGACCGTCGAGGAAGCCGTTGGCGGCGCTGTAGTTGATCTGTCCGGGGTTGCCCAGCGCAGAAGACGTTGACGAGAAGAGCACGAAGTAGTCGAGCGTGTGGTCTAGAGTGGCCCGGTGGAGGTGAAGGGCGCCGAGGGCCTTGGGTCCGAAGACCCGTGCCACGGATTCCGCCGACAGATCGTCCAACAAGCGATCATCCAACACGCCGGCGAGGTGGAAAACGCCCTTGAGCGGCCGTTGGATTTGCGCAACGCAGCGCTGGACGTCGTCTTCCACCGCAACATCGCCCGTCAGGATGTCGAACTCGACCTGCTCGTCCATATAGGCCAGGGCGCTCGACCGGCGGATCCAGTCTGCATCCCGATGGCGCTCGGGGTGGCGGTCGATCAGGGTGAGATGACGCGCCCCAGAAGCCACCAAGTAGGGCAGCAATCTCAGGCCGAATCCACCCAGCGCGCCAGTGACCAGATACGTTGCATCCGGATCGAACAGCGGCCGCACGTCGGCGATCGAGAATCCGGGATCGTCAGATTCCGGGGGAGCGATTAGAACCAGCTTGCCCTGGTGCTGGCCTGCAGCCATCTGCCGAATAGCCTTCGCGTAATCCGCATAGGGGAAAACGGTGACAGGTAGCGGCGACAGAGATCCTTCTGCGATAAGGTCGAGGCAAGCTTGGGAGAGTTGGCGCGTCAGGAGGGGCTCGTCGAGGATCAGGCGGTCAATGTCGATCGCCGCGAACCGCAGGTTCTTCCGGAAAATTCGCAGGCCGAGCTCGTTGTCCGCATAGATGTCGACTTTGCCGATCTCGCAATGCCAGCCGCCTGGCCGCAGGGACTGCAGGCAGAGTTCGATATGGCGTCCCGCAAGAGAATTCAGGACAACGTCAACTCCTTCGCCCGCCGTAGCCGCCATCAGCCCGTCATGCCAGTCGAAGCTGTGGGAATCGAATGCGGCGCATACGCCCAGCGCCAGCAGTTGCTCGCGCTTGCTCTCACTGCCAGCCGTCGCGTAGATCTCGGCCCCTGCATGCTTGGCCAGAGCGATGGCGGCCTGCCCGACACCGCCCATCGCAGAGTGGATCAGCACCCGCTGCCCCTTCCTCAGGCGCGCCGTATGGATGAGCGAAAAATATGCGGTCACGTAGACCGACAGCGTGGAGGCGGCCTCTTCCATGCTGAGGCCGTCGGGTTTGGCGAAGACGAGGGATTGGTCCACAGTCACGCGGTTGGCGATGCAGCCGCCTGCGACAAAGGCCACCTCATCCCCGACACGGCAATGCCGCACTTTCGATCCGATCCGACGAACGGTTCCGCTGGCCTCCATGCCGATCTGCTGTCCCAGTGCCGAGCGTTCGTAGGCTAGCGCCGGTAAGAGACCGAGTGTCACCATGACGTCGCGGAAGTTGAGGGCCGCTGCCGTGACGCCGATCTCCACATCCTCTGTCCCTAGAGCGGCCGGTTCGTAGGTCTTCATTTGTAGACCGGCGACTTGTCCGGCATTGTCCAGAACAAGCCGATATGTGCACTCCGCTGCTGTGGGAACCGGCAAATATCGCTCTTTGAGGCTGACCATCCTCGGTGCCCACAGACGCTTCTCGCGCACTGCCAACTCGCGTTCGCGCAGATTGCGCCGCGCGAGCCACGCGAGAGTCTGCAGGTCGCCGGGATCCCCCAGATCGACCAGTCGGAAATCGATCTTGGCGTCTTCGCCGATTTCCAGCGCCATGCTGCGGACCGCACCCCACAGCACGCCGCCACGTGGGTCTTCCACAGTGTGGGCGGCTCTCTGCGTCACCACGGTCAGTCGGCAAGGGCGATTTGCCCGTTCGATTCGATGCGAAGCCAAGGCCTGGACGAAAGCGATGAAGCCTGCGGCCAGAGATTCGCCCGCTGGGTCCTCGGTATCGGTACCGCAGAAAAAGTCGATCGCGTGCAGGTCCGCCACGCCCGGCCACTCGTGGAGCGCTTGTAGCGCAGCGCCTGTCCATTCTCGACGGGGGATCAGGTGGACCGATTCCGGCCGGTCGAGCAGGGACACCCATTCGGCAGCGCAGCTCCCCCGCTCTCCCAACACCCATCTCGGGCTTGGAAGATCCGTGGCATCGGCAGCGTCGACGTCTTCATGCGGCGCTTGCAGCAAGGTCGCACGCCGCCCCGCTCGCAAGGTCTTCCAGCCCTTGTCCGGTTCAATCACGAATTCTTCGTCGTGAAGGGCCAGGGCGAGGCCGCCGGCCACCGCCAGCCGGCGGCCCAATTCCCATCTCTCTGGGCTGAGAGACGCGTCGCCGTGCAGCAGGATGATCTCGGCGGCTGCCCGACGCAGCAGACCGTCCTCTGACTCCAGAGGCGCGGATGGATCGACGCTCGTGAACCGCAGAGCGGCATCGTGTTGATGAAATGCGTCGTAGCAGTCCCGAGCGGCCTCCTCGTTGTCTGTTACCAGCCAGTATTCGCCGCTGCTGTTGACCTTGGACAAATCGTCAACGCATCCCTTCAGGGCGGTACGGTCTAGCTCCCGCCCGCCCGCCAGTTCGACCACGTGACAGGATTGAAACTCGCCGTCTCGCGGCCCTTGGAGAGCGGCGATCAGGGCGGCGGGCGCGATCTCGTCTGGCAAGCGGTCGATCAGCGCCGGGTCGCCGGGAATGAACTTCGGCTGCCAGACGATCCGGTGCTTGCTGTTCGGCAGATCGTTCCAATGCGGATTGGAGGTGAAATAGGTGTACTCGCCGATATGGGCAACGAGATCACCGGTCTCGGTGTCGTAGAAGCTGATGCTGCCGCCTGACCTCTCGCCGCGACGCACGGAGTATTGTCCCCGCTCGTTCGCATTCATCCAATCGTCGCGGGGCTTGGTGACATGGCACGTGATGCGCGGTCCGGTCGGCCGGCGCAGGAACGTCATGCCTTCGGCGCGCTGCGGTATGGCGAACAGATCGGCTGCGGTCAGCAGATGATACAGGAATATTTGGAGCCCCCCGTCAAGCAACGGCGGGCACGAGACGTAGCCCTCGTCACGACCCGTCGTCCACAGGCCTTCGTCCATCTCTACATCGAAAAGGTAGGCCCTAGAAATCGTGTCCACTTGGACGCGCCGAATGGTTCGGAAGAACGGACCGTATTGGAAGGTCTCGCTCAGGACCGCTTCCAGGCGCTCATAAAAGTCACGGTCATCCGCGAGGGATGAGGACTCGAAGTGGGTCTTGTCGATGTCCGCGAGTCGTTCCGCCACGCTTACTGCGTGGTCGTCGCCCACAAGACGCACTTTTCCGCGGCAATGCAGCTCGCTGCTTGCGTCGACATCGTAGGCCCGGGAGGAAACGGTGAAGGTGAATTCGTCCGGCACCGAGCCGGCCCCATGCAAGGCTGTTTGTAGCCGCACCGCCAGTTTCGGGATGGGACAGGGCTGCAGGAACTCGAGTACTTCGAAGTACACAGAAGCACCCTCGAGCGCTTCTAGGATCAGCTCGATGTAGCCGGCCGCCGGCATGATCGCCGCATGGTGCACGCGATGGTCCGCCAGCCACGGAAAGTCCTTTTCCGAGAGCCGGGCTTCGAACAGCATGTGGTCGCAGGGGACCTTGTGGCCTACCAACGGACCGTGCGAGTACTCGCCCTGCCGGACAAACATCTCGTTGTCAACCATGGGATCGATCGTCGCTTGCTCTTCCCTTGGATGGCCTGGAAGGAGGTGGGCGATCGGCTCGGTCCGGGGATACTGAGCGGCGAAGTCGAGCGCGACGCCAGCTCTGAACAGAGAGCCAAGGGCCTCCTGAAAGTCGCGGCGGGCATCGCCGTCCCGCACCAGGGTCTGAAGGCAGGCTGGCTTCCGGACGTTGCCTTCCAGGCACTGCGCGATAGTGGGTTGCAGTGAGCAGTGCGGGGCGATTTCGAGCACCGCATCGGGGCGGTATTCGCGCTGAACGGTTTCCATCGCCGCTGCAAATCGAACGGGCTGGCGGATATTCGACCACCAATAGGCGCTGTCTAGGCGAGTCGTGACTTCGCCTGTGACCGATGAGACGAAGGGTACGTCGGGGTCGGATCCGCAATGGTCCAAGAACGACAGGGCCGCCAACGTGGCATCCCGGATCGGTTCCATGGCGCTGGAGTGGAAGGCGATGTTTCCGGGCAGCAAGAGGTTCTGCAGGCGGTGGCGGTCAAGTTCCTCCATCACGGGTCGCAAGGCAGCTTCCTTTCCGCAGATGACAGTGTTGGCGGGTGCGTTCTCGCATGCGATCTCGACCGCTGCTTGCCCGCGATCCCCGTCTTCTCCGGACCGAAAGGACACACCTAGGGAGTGGAGCACTTCCTCCACGCCCGTACGGTCAAGGCCGATGGCCAGCAATCGGCCGGACCCCGCTGTGCCCTGCTGCAAGGTGGCGCGATGAAATACCAGCCGGGTCGCTTCGGCGAGGGACAGAGCCCCAGACGCGTATGCGGCGGCAACCTCGCCGGAGCTGTGCCCCACTACGCAATCGGGATAGACGCCCCAAGTCTTGAGGAGCTCCACCAGCGCGCACTGGATCATGAAAATCACAGGCTGGGCCAAGCGGACTTCGTTGAGCTGCTCTTGTGGAGCCAAGAAGCAGGCTTCCCGCAACGAGATGTCGGAGTGGCTCCGCCAGTGTTCCTCAATGCCATCGATCGCGCGCCGAAAGGTCGGTTCGGCCTCGTAGAGCTCGCGCCCGCACCCCGCCCACTGCGTGCCTTGGCCGGAGAACACCATGGCTAGTCCACCGTGGCCTTCTTCCGCCGTGGCGACCGGCGCCGGGTCTCGGACAAATGCATCCAACGCCGCAGCCAACTCCTCCCGGTTCATAACGGCAAAGGAAGTGCGCGCGGCGAAATGAGTGCGGCGACGGCCGAGATTCGCGGCTAGGGTATAGAGGTCGACCTCCCGTTCGCTCAGCGTGTCCCGCAGTGACTCCGCACTTCGGGCCAAGGCCTGTGACGTGCGGGCGGACAGCGGAATCATGAAGCCGGCTTCCGGGGCCAGCGGCACCGAGCGGCTGATCGGCCGTGACGGGCGGTATTCGCTCACCACGCAGTGCCCGTTGGCGCCACCGAAACCGAACGAGTTGATCCCGACCAGCACAGGGCGGTCGGGAAAGGGCTCGCAGGAGGTCTGCACTTGCATCGGGCACCAGTCGAAGTCGATCTCCGGATTGGGGACCAGGAAATTCTTGGAAGTCGGGGCAAACGTGCGGCGCTGCATCATCAGAATGACTTTGAGCAGTGCGCAGTGGAACGCGGCGGCTTCCATATGGCCGACATTGCTCTTGACGCTCGAGACGCGCAGCGGAACGTCGCGGGCAACACCTCCGAACGCCGTCGCAATCGCGTTTCCCTCGACCCGGTCACCGACGATAGTGCCGGTCGCATGAGCCTCGATATAGTCGAATTCTTGTGGGTCGCGCCCCGCCCGGGCGCAGGCTTGTTGCATGAGTTCCACCTGCGCGTGGCGGGTGGGCGCGGTGATGTAGCGGCCCTGAGAGAGGCCGGCGCTGTCATCGGCGGCGCCAGCCGCATTCACTGCGGTCGCCTCAATGACAGCGCATATGCGGTCGCCGTCTCGTTCGGCCGCCCACAGTGGTTTGATCGCAATGGCAAACGCGCCTTCGGAGCGCATGTAGCCGTTGGCCTCCGCGTCGAAGGAATGGCACTTGCCGTCCGGGCTGATCACGCCCAATGCATTGAAGGAAGCGCTTAGCCTTGTTGTTCCCAAGTAATTGACGGAGCCAACAACGGCCTGCTCGCAATCGCCGCAGCGGAACGCGTTCATCGCAGCGTGCAGGGCCGTCAGGCTTGCCGAACAGGCCGTGCAATAAGTGGTCGACGGTCCCATCAGATTGAAGTGATAGGAGATACGGTTGGCCAGCATGGCCACGCTGATGCTCGTCACATCGAACTGCGAAGCCCCTCGCATCGGCCGCCAGCTGGCCGCCGGCGGGGTCTGGGCACCGATGAATATGCCGGTTCGACTATTGCGCAATGAATGCAGATCCCAACCGCACCGTTCAAAGGTCTCCCAGGAGCAGGTCAACAGCATCCTTATCTGGGGATCCATCAACGCCATCTCGTTTTGGGACAGGCCGAAGAGGCTGCGATCGAATAGCTTTTCCGCGTCATCGCGGATCAGCCCCTCGTAAGGGCTGGCAAACCGACCCGGGCCGGAAAACTCACCGATGGGCCCGTAGCCCCTGCCGTAGCGGTCGGTGATCGGTTCTTGGACGATCTCGCGTTCGCTCAGTAGGCGCCAGAACTCGTCGTCAGAACGGATCCCCCCGGGCATGCGGTAGCTGTAACCCACAACGGCCACGGGCATCCGGGGCGCAGATTCATCCCCCGACGCCACGTCCTTTCCGGTTCCGGCGGCAAACTCCATGTGCGAGTTCCTCGTACGCACTCAGCTGCCCCACCGGTGGAATCCAAGCCGGTTCGTACTTCGCGGACCATGCTGCTTGCAGCTCAAACGCTCTAGCTCGGACCAGCCGGCTAGCGGGCCGTAGTGATAATGCTCCATATCGATCCTATTGCACCAGTCTCGTATTCAACGTTACCGGTAACTACGAAGTCAGGAATGCGATCAGATCTTTCTGTCGATCCGATCGATCACTTGACTATAGTAAACCCCTAGGTTCCTTGTCTCGGGGCAGGGTGGGCCAAAGCGTTGAGCCTCACCGCCCAGCAGCCGGAGATCAGCCCGAAGCGCACTGCATTCCGATCGCTGTGGCAGGTAGCATCGTTGTTCTCCTCAGACCCCTCGCGATTTGAATCCAACCTCAGCAAGGAACCAGCGATCGGTTCTGAGTGCGCGCATGTCATTCCTTGAGTGCCAGGTAGATCAGAACCGTTACCGATCCGGCCCGGCCCGTCGTCGTCCCGCGGAGCCGCAGCCACGAACCGAAGTTCACCAACGGCATGGAGACGAGGCCAACGCCTTGCAGTCGCACGGAACCGGAGCCCTCGTCGCACCACTCGCCACCGTCCGGAGAGACCTGGGGGACCAAGTGCAGCCCCACTCCCTCGTCCGCGCGGAGAACCCGAACGAACCATCGCGCCTCGCGCGCCCAGCCCGTCTCGTAGGGTTCGGTGCGGAACTCCCCTCGAAATGTGGATCCCTTCTCGAGGACTGCGGTGAAGGATCGTCGCAGCACTACCAGTCCACCGACACCAACGCGGAGTCCAGATACAGGAAGTTCCGTACGTTCACGTGAGTCCGAACGGCGACGTACAGGTTGAGAAGATTCGCAATGCCGCGGTACTCCTCATCGTGGGTGGGTACCGCGACGTCCCGCATGTCCATGCACAGGTCGTTGCATTGGAATTCCAGCGTGCGCAGGGACTCGAGATCGAAGAGCCAGCGTACGTAGTGCCAGTTGACCTTAGATGCGGTTTCGTTAAAGCAAAGCGGTTGCCGACCGCCCGGGATTTCCCGCCAGTCCGCCGGGCTGACCGCGAAGAAGTCCGGCCGGGTATCGCTCGCGATGAGGCCCAGACGGTCCATCTTGGTGGTCGGCTCAACGGAAGTCGGATACACCCACTTCTGCACCAGATTGCCGTCGGGGTCCGCATTGCGGTAGCGAACGACACCGTGACAGCGGGGTCCCGTCTCGCCGACACAGATGTCGTTCGAGAACGTGAACTCGCCGAAGTGCCGCTCGGACGGAGCGACGTTTCCGTCCCAGCGAGGACCGTCTTCCCACTGAAACGCGCGCTCACCTTCAGGAATCAGCTCGGACTTGAAGGTCACATAGGTCTCGAACTGCACGAGCCCGCGCACTGCGTACGTCATCCGCTTGATCGCGATCGCGAGGTGGTTCCGCTGGGGACGGGTGGCCAACTTCAGCGAATAGGTGCCGTCCACGGAGCCGTGAGTTCCGATGTCGAAGAACGTGCAGCTACTCAGCTGAGGAGGCCGGAAGTCCTTCGCGATGGGCCGGATCTGATCGAGGTCTCCGGCATGGTTGCCGACCAGTTCGCACCAGCCGTTCATGCCCTCGTCGAAGTCATCGAAGTAGAGGATCCGCGAGAGCGGGTTGTACTTGCTCAGCCGTGCGTCCCAACGGGACCGCCCGTCCAGACTCTGGGGACAACTAGCCATTCGTGCGTCGCCAGACCAGGCCATCTAGATGATACTCGCCGGGAGGATCCGCGGAACGGCTGACAACACTCCCCACGAGGTACGCGACCGCGGCCGAGAACACCCCGTACCACATCCATGACACGTCAGTTGCCGTAGCAAGGGTAGCGGTTGCAGCAAAGGAGACAACAATGCTCCAGAACCCTCCACGTGCGTTGGCGCGGGGATTCAGCAGACCGAGCATGAACACCCCAACCAGACTCCCTCCGAAGAAGTTTCGGATCTTGCCCTGCGCGATAAGAATCGTTCCGAAGGATCCGGCACGCAGCGAAAGAGCCGTCGCCACGCAGCCGAAGGCCAAAGTCGCCCACCTTGCAACGTTGACCGAGCCAGCAGAGCGTGCGACCGGCTGGAGCATATCGCGGACCGCGACAGTCGCCAGCGAATTGAGAATCGAGCTGACCGTCGACATTGCGGCCGCAAAGATGCCCGCGAGAAGAAGACCGCGCAGGCCGGAGGGCAGTTGTTCCAGAATGAACATCGGGAACACGCGGTCAGGGTCCATTTCGAAGGCCACCTGGGTCGGCTGCTGCGTGTAATACACATACAGCGCACTGCCAATAAAGAACACGAAGAGCCCATAAAGGGAAGTGAACACCATCGTGGAAGTGAGCGCCTGCTGGCTGCCCCGTACCGACGAGGTCGTGAGAAACCGCTGCAACTCTGCCTGGTCTACCACGTACTGACTGAGCAGGTAGAAAGTGCCTCCGATCAGGCATCCCCAAACGGTGAATTCGGTTTCAAAGCTCGTCGACCAGTCCAGGAATTGCAGCTTTCCGGCGGTTCCCGCCTCGGCCATGATCTCCGTGAAGCCGCCGTCAACGCTGGAAACTACGTAGTAGAGGGCTGCGATCAGGCCCGCCAACAGCACGAGGAACTGGGCTGTGTCAGTCCAGATAACGGCTCGCATCCCGCCTACTGACGTGTATAGGGTCGTCACCCCGCCGATTCCGAGACAGACCCATTCCGCAGGCAGACCGGTCATCTGGGACACGACGATTGCCGGAGCATAGATTGCCACGGCGGTGTAGCTGCACTTCAGGAAGATGAATACTGCCGCGGCCAGAAGCCGGGTTTTCCTATCGAACCGCTTTTCCAGGTATTCGTAGGCGGTGAAGACTTCCAGCTTGTGAAAAAGCGGGATGAAAAGGATGCAAGCTACCACGATCGCGACCGGCCAAGCGAACCTCGCCTGCAAATAGGTCCAGTCGGACGCGAAAGCTTGGCTCGGCCCACCGATGAAGCCGATCGCGCTGACCATGGTGGCAATTCCGGAACAGGCCGCGGCCCACCAAGGGATCGTACGCCCGCCCAGAAAGAACGCCTTCAGCGATCCTTGGCCGGATCCCAGCCGCCCCCCGATCCAGACCACCGCGAGGAGGTAGACGGCAACCACGGCGTAGTCCAACGAACTCATGCGGTGCAATAAGCCGGCCGCAAGTATAGCCGAGCGCCTACCGTCCGAGCGGGGGCAAGAGAGTCTCTGCGGGCGCGATTCGGCAGGACGTTGCAGTCGCACTTGTAGGCTCGGGAAATGCCCAAGGGCGCTTCCCCGGACTACCCCATCCACGAAGTGATCTCAAGCCGGTGGAGCCCCTATTGCTGCTCCAACCGCCTGATTCCGCGAGAGGACCTGCTCCGCCTATTCGAGTCAGTTCGCTGGGCTGCGTCGTCGTTCAACGAGCCGCCGTGGCACTGTGCGGTTGCGACGCGTGACCGGATCGAGGAGTTCGAGGGAGTCTTGTGTTGTCTGCTCGAAGGCGGCAACCGGACGTGGGCAAGAGACGCCCGTGGTTGCCCGCGGTTACGTCCGACAGACCTTCTCCCGGAACGACAGGCCCGACCGGATTGCCCGGCACGACCTCGGACTGGCCTCGGCGACCCTCACCTTCGAGGCAACGAGGCGGGGGATCTACGTGCATAGATGGCCGGAATGGTCCCCGCCAAGGCGCGAGAGGTCTTTCCGATTCGGGCGGCAAACTCGATGTGCGAGTTCCGCGTCCGCATTCAGCGCCTCCACCGGTGATATCCCAGGCGGTTCGTGCTCCGCAGACGATCAATCATGCTTTTGCCAACTCGAGCGCACCGTCTCGGAGCAGTCCGTTAGCAGGTGGTAGTCAGAATCCGAAACGATCAAGACTACCTTGCTGGTATAGTCTATGAATCGAAATTCACCTTACATACGAAAGGATCTCAAAATGCTCGAAGAATCTCCTAGCCCTAGGGGTGCGTCCAGCCAGCGTTCATGGTGGGGCTATGCCCAAGTGGCCTTCGTTCTTGGCGCGATCGCTGTGGCGCTTTACTTGGCCCGCGCACCCGACCGCATAGATCGAGGCGCACTTCCCGACGTGTCGCCGGACAGTGCCCGACCGACGGTCACGGTGATTCGCCCGACCTCTACAGAGCAATCGTTGACGGTGGAACTGACCGGTTCGGTGACGCTTGAAGAGAAGGCGTCGGTAGTGTCCGAGGTCGTAGGCCGCGTGGTCTGGGTTTCGCCGACGTTCAGCAGTGGTGGCTCGTTCGCTGCGGACGAGACCTTCATCCGGATCGACCCCACCAAGCTTGAATTGCAGGTCGAGGCGGCAGCCATGGCCGTCCGGGAAGCGGAGGCCCGAGTGTGGGCCCAAAAGGCAAGAGGCGAGGAGGACACGAGGAAATTCGCTCTCGAGAATCCCGGCGTCGAGGCGTCAGAGTGGGTGCGCCGCCTGCCCAAGATCGCCGAGGCGGAGGCGGAACTGGAAAAGGTGCGAGCCGTCCTCAAGCTAGCGGAACTCCGCCTCCAAGACACGAACATCTCCTTGCCGTACGACGGCCGCGTGATGAGCTCGGACGTCGAGGTGGGTGAACTGGTCGGCCCGATCAATCTTGCCGGACGAACGGCCCTAGGTGCTGTGTACAGACCCTCGGCGCTGCAAGTGAACGTACCGATCGAGCCACGGGACCTAGACTACTTGGCCCCGGTGGCAGGCAGAATCGCTCGGGTCTCCGGAGAGATGGGGTCTTGGAGAGCGAGAGTTGCGCGGGTCTCGTCGGTGGTCGCGCCCGGGACACGGCTGGCGACGGTGTTTCTGAAATTCTCCGCCAATGCGCGCGCGAGCTCCCTGCCGGTGCCGGGGGAGTTCGTCGAGGTTGCCATCGACGGACCCAGGTACCGGGACGTTTACGTGCTTCCGGAATCGGTCTTGCAGGAACGCGGCAGGGTCTGGGTCGTGAAGGGAGGCGCGCTGAGGTCGTTCGAGCCGGAAACTCTCGGGAGGACGCCTGAAGGCTGGGTGGTCCGGTCATTTGATGCCGGCGCGGGCGTGGTTTCCGGCACCGTGCCCGGAGCTCGCGAAGGGCTACCTGTCGCGGTGACGGACTAGGGGGGCGCTTCCATGGGCACCACCGAATCCCAAGGCGCGGAGCGATCGGAGAATCCCTCGAACAAGGGGCTGATCGCCTACTTCGCAGGAAATCCCGTTGCCGCCAACCTGGTGATGCTGGTCGGCATCGTCGGCGGGCTTGCTACTGGGTTGCAACTCGCTGTACAGAACTATCCGGACATCGATCTGCGATCGATTCGAGTGACCGTGCGTTCGCCGGGCTCCTCTGCCCAAGAGGTGGAGCAGGACATCAACCGCCGTGTCGAGCAGAGCGTGATTGGTCTGCCGGGCGTCGAGCGGGTCGTGGCCACGGCAACCGAGGACATCGGTCGGATCGATGTCGAGGTGGCCACCTTTGCGGATTCTGGGACGGTCCTGCGCGATGTCCAGAACGCGGTGGACAGCATCGAGAACTTCCCCCCTCTGAACGCGGAGCGGCCGGAGGTGGAGCTTCATCGCCTAGATATCGAAGTCATGACCCTAGCAGTGTCCTCGTCGCTGGCCGGCGAGGACAAGCTGAGACGCGCGGCCGAGCAAGTACGTAGCGAATTGCTGGAGTTGCCGTCAATCTCCCAAGTGAGGCTCCTAGGCACGCGTGACCGGGAAATCTCGATCGAACTGAGCGAGGAGGAGCTGCGCCGCAACGGCCTTTCGATAGCACAGGTGGCCAACACTGTCCAGCGGGTCTCCCTGAACCTCAGGAACATTTTTTTGTCCTGATTGAGGCCGTTTCGGAGAGATTGAGTTCTGCTT
>JAPPMG010000084.1 GCA_028819215.1 Bryobacterales bacterium | reverse complement strand
CGAGGGCGGGCGCACCATCGGCGCCGGCACCGTCGCCTCCATCGTCGAGTAGGATTTGCAGACCGGAGGTAGCCATCATGGCGCGCGAGATCATCACGCTTCAGTGCACTGTCACCAAGGACAGGAACTACACCACGACGAAGAACAAGCGCAAGCACCCGGAGCGGCTGGAGCTAATGAAGTACTCGCCGAGACTTCGCAAGCACACGCTGCACCGCGAGATGAAGTAAGCTAAGAGTAGCGGTCAAGCTGCAGGGGCGTCGGTTAACGGTAAACCAGCGGTCTCCAAAACCGCCAATGGGGGTTCGATTCCCTCCGCCCCTGCCAATTGCCGCGCCGACGGGGCGGCTCCGCGGAACCCAGCCGACCCCAAAGCACAGTCATGGCAAAAGCGCTCAAGAAGAGGACCAGCCAGCCGGCCACCCTGCCGGTGCGCGTTCGCACCTACCTAGACGGCGTGGTGCGCGAGCTGCGGCTCGTCACGTGGCCGGGCAAGCAGCAGGTGCGGGCCACCACGCTGGTCGTGCTGGTCACCGTGTTCGCTTTCGCAGTCTTCTTCGGCGTAGTCGATTACGTCTTGGCGTGGGGCCAACGCCTGCTGTACCAAACCTTCACATAGGCGGGCTAACCAATCGTGCTAACCGACGAAACACTCGCGAATGCCGGGACAGGCCCGGAGGGCGGCGAGGCCGCCGCCCCGCCAGACCTGCCGTGGTACTTCATCCACACCTACTCGCGTTTCGAGAACAAGGTCAAGGAGAACCTCCGCTCGCGCGTGGAGGCGCTTGGCTTGGAGCGCCGGGTGGGGCAAATCTTGATCCCCACCGAAGACGTGGTGCAGATGCGCAACGGCAAGAAGGTCACCAGCAAGCGCCTGCTGTACCCCGGCTACGTCCTGGCCCAGCTGGACCTCGACGACGATCTCTGGCACGCGGTCAAGAACACACCCAAGGTGACCGGGTTCGTCGGCGAGGAGAAGCTCAAGAGCGGCGAGAGGCGCCCACCAACGCCCTTGACCGACGCTGAGGTCGACCAGATCCTCAACCGCCAGAAACGATCGGAAGAGCAGCCGCGCCCGCATGTCGAGTTCGTGCGCAACGACCAGATCAGCATCGTCGACGGCCCGTTCAGCGGCTTCACGGGCACGGTCGAAGAGGTCAATGCCGACCGCAGCACGTTGAAGGTGATGGTCACCATCTTCGGGCGCGGTACGCCGGTCGAGCTGGAGTACTTCCAGGTCAAGAAGGGTAGCTAGCGGGCCGTCCCCCAGGGCGTGCCGCCAGCGAGGAGTTTAACCATGGCGAAGAAGAACGTGCCGATCATCCAGCAGATCAAGCTGCAGATCATGGCAGGCAAGGCCACCCCGGCCCCCCCGGTGGGTCCGGCCCTGGGCCAGGCTGGCCTGAATATCATGCAGTTTTGCAAGGATTTCAACGCCCGCACCGCAAACCCGGAACTCGAAGGGCTGATCGTCCCGGTGGTGATCACCGTGTACCAGGATCGCTCGCACGACTTCGTGACGAAGACCCCGCCGGCAGCGGTGCTGATCAAGCGCTACGCAAATCTGGCCAAGGGGTCTGGCGAGCCCAACCGCAACAAGGTCGGCTCGATCACGCTGGCGCAGCTCGAGGAGATTGCCAAGCAGAAGATGCCCGATCTGAACTGCTTCACCGTGGAGCAGGCCATGGCCTGCGTGCGCGGCACTGCCAACAGCATGGGCGTGCAAGTGGTATAATGGGGATTCCTCCCGTGGGAGACTCCTGGCGTCGCTGTCTCGGGGTCGCTTGTACCAAGGTGAAACATGGCGGGTAAGAAGTACCGCGCTTTCGCGGAAAAGCTCGAGGACCGGGCGTACGCCTTGAACGAGGCGATCCCGATACTCCAGCAAAACAAGATCTCGAAGTTCGACGAGACGGTGGAGGTGCACTTGAACCTCGGCGTCGACCCGCGCCACGCCGACCAGATGGTGCGCGGAACGGTGGTGTTGCCGCACGGCTTGGGCGTGTCCAAGCGCGTGCTCGTCATCGCTTCCGGCGAGAAGCTCCGCGAGGCCGAAGAGGCAGGGGCAGACTTTTTCGGGGGCGAGGAGTACGTCGACAAGATCCAAAAGGAAGGCTGGCTTGGGTTCGATGCCGTCGTGGCCACCCCGGACATGATGCGGGTCGTCTCCCGAGTCGGCAAGATTCTGGGCCCGCGCGGCCTGATGCCGAACCCCAAGACGGGCACGGTGACGGTGGACATCGCCCAAGCAGTCTCTGAGGTTAAGGCGGGCAAGGTGGAGTTCCGGGTCGACCGCGGCGCGGTGATCCACGCTCCGGTGGGCAAGCTGGGATTCGACGCCGATCATATCGTCGAGAATGCAGGCACCTTGATCGGGGCGGTGCTCAAGGCCAGGCCTCAGGCCGCCAAGGGGCGCTACTTGATGAAGGCCACGATCTGTTCAACGATGAGCCCCTCGCTGACGCTCAATGTCAGCGAGTTCAGTGCGTAGCAGTGAAGGTATGAAGAGCAAGGCGCAGAAGCGGCAGATCCTGGAAGAGCTCCAACACGGGTTCGCGGAAGAGCCCGCGATCATCGTGTGCAAATTCGAGGGCCTCACGGTGGCGGAAGACCAGGCACTGCGGGGCGTGATCCGCGACCTGGGCGGCTCCTACCGCGTGGTAGCGAACCGGCTGGCCCTGCTGGCGGCGCGCGGCACGCCGTACGAAGAGGCCCTGACGGGCCAGAGCGGCATGACCGCTCTGGCGTTCCTGGGCAAGGATCCAGTCTCCACGCTCAAGGCACTGGTGGCCTTCAGCAAGGAGCAGGACAAGTTCTCGTTCAACTGCGGCGTGGTCGACTGCCGGACGGTGGACCTGGACCAGCTCACGGAACTGTCGAAGCTGCCCGACAAGGCTGGCCTTCAGGTCCGGATTCTGTACATGCTCAACTCGTCGGCGCAGCGCCTGATGGGTGTGCTGAACGCTCCTGCCCGCGACATCGCCGCGGTGTTGCAGCAGGCGGTGGAGAAGAAGAAGTTCAACGGGTAGCCCTTGGCGACGGGTGCCGGCCGCCCCTAGCGGAAGGCGAAAGCTCGCTTGCAATCACACACAGGAGATGAGTACTATGGCAGACATAGGCGCAATCACGGAGTCCATCAAGGGCCTGACCCTGATGGAAGCCGCGGAACTGGTCAAGAAGCTGGAAGAGGAGCTTGGCGTCTCCGCCGCCGCGGCGGTGGCTGTCTCTCCGGCTGCAACGGCGGACGGCGGGGCCGAGGAAGCCGAGGAGCAGACTGAGTTCACGGTCATGCTGACTGGCATCGGGAGTCAGAAGATCAAGGTCATCAAGGCTGTTCGCGAGATCACTGGCTTGGGCCTCAAGGAGGCCAAGGATTTGGTTGACTCCACGCCGACAGCGGTGAAGGAGAACGTTGCCAAGGAGGAGGCTGACCAGATCGGCGCGAAACTTGCCGATGTCGGTGCCGAATTCGAGGTGAAGTAGGCGTGTGTCAGGCGAGGACTCGCAGCCGGCGAAAACCGTGCTTGCGAGTTCTGTGCGCTGCCAGCGCTGCCTCGGGGCCCGAGCGAGAGGCCTGGGACGCGGCCGCTGGTCGCGGTCTAGCGGGGCAGCTGTCCCGCACTGGACAAATTTTGCCAAGACTTGGTTCGCTGGAACTGTCCAGCACATCGACCCCCCGGCGGCCTGCCGGAAGAGCGGATCGGTGCGCCTCGGACAGCTCTCGGCGAATCTTTGTGCCGCCGCGCCTGCGCGGCGGACGGCGAGCGCCTGCGGGCGCGCGCGTGCAACCCTTGCCTGAGGTGGCAACAACGTGGCAACAGTGAACGAATCGATGACTCACGGTGCGAACGGATTCGCGCTTGGCGCGTCCAAGGCGCGGCGGGACTTTTCCAAGATCCAGTCGGCGATCGCGATCCCGAATCTGCTCGACATGCAGCAGGAATCGTACGAGCGCTTCCTGCAAATGGATCTCTTGCCCGACGAACGGGTCGAAGACGGCCTAGAGGCTGTCTTCAAGTCAGTCTTCCCGATCTCGGACTTCCGAGAGATGAGTTCGCTGGAGTTCGTGTCGTACTCGATCGGCGACTGGGCCTGCAAGTGCGGCGCTCAGAGCGGGCTGAAGCACCTGCGCACGCGCTGCCGCCAGTGCCGCGAGATCATTCGCACTGACCCGAAGGGACCGCCGGAGATCCTTTGCGACCGCTGCGGCAAGCGCACCCCCAACGAGGTCACATTCTGCGAAAAGTGCGGCGACCCAGTCGGGCTCAAGCTCAAGTACGACCCCGAGGAGTGCAAGAAGCGCGGCATGACCTACGCCGCCCCCCTGAAGGTCAACATCCGGCTGACCGTCTTCGAGAAGGAAGGGACCGGAGACCGGAAGTCCGTGCGGGACATCAAGGAGCAGGAAGTCTTCTTCGGGGAGATCCCGCTGATGACCGAAGAGGGCACCTTCATCGTCACTGGCACCGAGCGCGTCATCGTCTCGCAGCTGCACCGCTCGCCCGGGGTGTTCTTCGAGTCGTCGGCCGACAACACCTACTATCTCGGCAAGATCATCCCGTCGCGGGGCAGTTGGATCGAGTTCGAATACGACGCCAAGAAACCCACCGGACAACGGCTGCTCAACGTGCGCATCGATCGCAAGCGCAAGTTCCTGGGCACGATTTTCCTGCGGGCGCTCGGCCTCGAGAGCGACGCCGACATCTTGGGCCAGTTCTACCGCGCCGACACGATCCGCATCGGCGACTCGGGGGCGCTGCAGCGCGACATCTCCGAGAGCCTCGTGCACACGCGGCTAGCCGCTGCCGTCACTGGCAAGAGCGGCAAGTCCCTGGGGCGCAAGGGGCGCAAGATCAACACGCGCCTGCTGCAAGACATGCGGGCCGAGGGAATCACGGCCCTGCCGTGCCTGCCCGAGGATCTGGCCGATGCCGTCTTCGCCGACGACATCTTCGACGAGGAGAGCGGGGAGGTCCTGCACGGATGCGAGGCCAACTCGCCCGTCACCGATGACGCCATGGAGCGCGTCCGGCAGGCCGGGCTCACGGAGTTCAAGGTCATCTTCCCGGAAACCGACGAGTGCGGGCCCGTGCTTTCCGAGACCCTGCGCAAGGATTCGATCAAGACCAAGGACCAGGCGCTGCTGGCGATCTACCGCAACCTCCGACCCGGGGATCCGCCGACCCGCGAGACCGCCACCAAGCTGTTCAACGACATGTTCTTCGACGCGCGCAAGTACGACTTCTCGCGCGTGGGGCGGATGAAGTTCAACATCAAGCTGCACGGCGAGGAGGAAGCCACGCCGCTGGAACGCAGGGTGCTGGACGCCAGCGACTTCTACGAGACCATCAAGTACCTGTTCAAGCTGCGGCGCAAGATCGGCGCGACGGATGACATCGACCATCTCGGCAACCGGCGCGTGCGCTCGGTGGGCGAGCTGCTGGAGAACCAGTTCCGCATCGGCCTGATCCGCATGGAGCGGGCGATGCGCGACCGGATGACGTCCTACCAGGACATGTCCAGCGCGATGCCGCACGACCTGATCAACGCCAAGCCGGTGATGGCGGCGGTGCGGGAATTCTTCGGATCCTCGCAGCTGTCGCA
Organism: Bryobacterales bacterium; assembly: GCA_028819215.1. Taxonomy (GTDB): domain Bacteria; phylum Acidobacteriota; class Terriglobia; order Bryobacterales; family UBA6623; genus VXMF01. Next base: position 54,229 of record JAPPMG010000084.1, on the reverse strand, counting down.
GTTCATGGACCAGATCAACCCGCTCTCGGAAATCACTCACAAGAGGCGGCTTTCGTCTCTCGGGCCGGGCGGGCTCTCGCGCGAACGAGCGGGCTTCGACGTGCGTGACGTGCATCCCACGCACTACGGCCGGATCTGCCCCATCGAGACGGCGGAGGGCGCCAACATTGGGCTGATCAGCTCGCTGTCGTGCTTCGCCCGGATCAACGAATACGGCTTCATCGAGAGCCCGTACCGCAAGGTCGAGAACGGGCGGGTCGTCGACGAGGTCCGGATCAGCTACGCCGGCGACACCCAGTTCCAGCCGGGCCAGGTTGTGCGTCGCGAAGAGGCACAGCAGGCCAATGACTCCTTGAAGCGCGGCCAGGAAGAGGCGCATTGGGAGACCCACTGCGACTACCTCTCGGCATGGGAAGAGGACCGGCACATCATCGCCCAGGCCAACATCCCGGTGGACGCGGACGGCAACATCGGGCGCGAGTTCGCCAACTGCCGGGTCGCCGGTGACACGCGCCTGAAGAAGCGCGAGGAGATCCAGTACCTGGACGTGAGTCCGAAGCAGCTCGTTTCGGTCGCCGCCAGCCTGATCCCATTCCTAGAAAACGACGACGCCAACCGCGCGCTGATGGGTTCGAACATGCAACGGCAGGCCGTGCCGCTGCTGCGCGCCGAGTCTCCCATCGTCGGCACCGGCATGGAACGCATCACCGCGGAAGATTCCGGCGCGGTCGTGCTGTGCAAGCGCAGCGGGGTCGTGGATTCAGTCGACGCCGAGCGCATCATCGTCCGGGTCGAGGACAGCGGCCACGAAGAGCAACTCTCGCGCGAGGTCGGCGCCGACATCTATCCGCTCATCAAGTTCCGGCGGTCGAACCAGAACACGTGCATCAACCAAAAGCCGATCGTCAAGATCGGCGACCGCGTGGCCAAGGGCCAGGTACTGGCCGACGGCCCCTGCACCGACTCGGGCGAACTGGCGCTGGGCCGCAATGTGCTGGTCGCCTTCATGCCGTGGCGCGGCTACAACTTCGAGGACGCCATCTTGGTCAGCGAAAGGCTGGTCAAGGAGGACTACTACACTTCGCTGCATATCGAGGAGCTGAAGATCGAGGCACGCGACACGAAGCTCGGTCCCGAAGAGATCACGCGCGACATTCCGAACATCTCGGAGAGCTTCCTGAAGAATCTCGACGACAGCGGCATCATTCGGATCGGCGCCAAGGTCGGCCCCGATGACATCTTGGTCGGCAAGGTGGTGCCGCGCGGTGACGTGCAGCTGACGCCGGAAGAGAAGCTCTTGCGGGCGATCTTCGGCGACAAGGCAGACGATGTCAAGGACGCCTCGCTGCGCTGCCCGGCGGGCGTTTCCGGCGTGGTCGTCGGCGCCAAGGTCTTCTCGCGCAGGGGCATCGAGAAGGACGAGCGCGCCAAGGCCATAGAAGCCGCCGAAATCGATCGCCAGCAGCGCAATCTCGAGGACGAGAAGCGGATCTTGTATGACCAGCGCGTCGAGCGTTTGGAAGAGCTGCTGGGCGGAAACACTGTCACGGCTGACCTCCACGACGAGAGGACCAATCGAAAGCTGGCCAGTGCGAACGACGTATTGAGCAGGGACCACTTCGAGCGCATGCGGGCACGGGATCTCAAGCGTCTGCGGCTGGCCGAGCCGGTCGCTGACCTAGAGTTCCGGGTCGACGCTCTGGAGCAGATGACGATCCGCCAGATCGAGGTGCTCGAGAAGCTGAACGAAAGGAAGATCGAGAAGCTCTGCCAAGGCGACGAGCTGTCGCCCGGCGTGCTCAAGACCGTGACGATCTCGATCGCTATGAAGCGGAAGCTGTCGGCGGGTGACAAGATGGCCGGCCGCCACGGCAACAAGGGCGTGATCGCCCGCGTGATGCCCGAAGAGGACATGCCTTTCCTGCCGGACGGAACCCCGGTCGAGATCGTGCTGAACCCCCTGGGCGTGCCCTCGCGCATGAACGTGGGGCAAATCTTGGAGACCCACTTGGGCTGGGCAGGCCAGGCTCTGGGCCTGAAGTTCGCGGCGCCGGTCTTCGAGGGCCCGAGCGAAGGGCTCATCAAGGACCACCTGAGAGACGCAGGCTTGCCCGAGTCCGGCAAGACCCGTCTTCATGACGGCTTGACTGGGCGCGCCTTCGAGCAGGAGGTGACGGTCGGCGTCATCTACATGCTCAAGCTGAACCATTTGGTCGACGACAAGATCCACGCGCGCTCGATCGGCCCCTACTCGCTGGTCACCCAGCAGCCGCTGGGCGGCAAGGCGCAGTTCGGAGGCCAGCGCTTCGGCGAGATGGAGGTGTGGGCGCTGGAAGCGTACGGCGCAGCCCACATCTTGCGCGAACTGCTGACGGTGAAATCCGATGACGTCTTCGGGAGGGCCAAGATCTACGAGTCGATCGTGAAGGGCGAATCGGCCATGAACCCGGGCCTGCCCGAGTCGTTCAATGTGCTGGTGCGTGAATTGCAGGCGCTTTGCTTGGACGTGGAACTGCTGAACAAGCAGCATTCCAGCGACAGCCATCGGGGCCTCGACCTATTCGACCCCAGCGTCGCGCCGGCCCCTCCTCCAGCCGGCGACCTGAATCCGGCGATGAGTGCGTTCGGCGCGCAGAACCCGTTTGCCTCCGCCGCCACGCAGCGCGTCACAGCCATGCCGGACTTTGATGCGGTCCGGATCGGCTTGGCTTCGCCAGAGAAGATCCGCGGCTGGTCATTCGGCGAGGTCACCAAGCCCGAGACCATCAACTACCGCACGTTTAAGCCCGAGCGGAACGGTCTGTTCTGCACCGCCATTTTCGGTCCGGAGAAGGACTGGGAGTGCCTGTGCGGCAAGTACAAGCGGATGAAGCACCGCGGCGTGATTTGCGAAAAGTGCGGCACCGAGGTGACGCACAGTCGCGTGCGGCGCGAGCGTCTCGGGCACATCGAGCTGGCCGCGCCGTGCTCGCACGTGTGGTACTTCAAGGTGCTGCCGAGCCATCTCTCGCTCTTGCTCGACATCAAGGTCAGCGACTTGGAGCGGGTCCTGTATTACGAGGCCTCCGTGGTAGTGGAGACCGAGAACCCCGAGGAAATTTCCAAGGGGGGGCTGCCCGCAGGGAGCGTCCTGGCTGGCGATGAGCTGTCGAATTCCCGCGACGAGAAGGAGCGCAGCTTCGATTTCACGCCCCTTTCGGTCCGCGGGCGCCACAAGGTCCGCTCGCGGCTGTCGGCCGACAGCGAAGCCTTCGAGGTCACCATCCTTATGGGGGCGGAGGCGATCCGGGAACTGCTCCGGGGCATCAACACAGAGGCGCTCGCGGACGCGCTCCGCGAGAACATGAAGGTCGAGACTTCGGTGCAGAAGCGGCGTAAGACAGCGCAGCGCCTCCGCGTGGTGGAGTCCTTCCGCAAGTCCGGCAACAAGCCGGAGTGGATGATTCTGCAAGTGCTGCCTATCATCCCGCCCGAGCTGCGGCCCTTGGTGCCGCTGGACGGCGGGCGCTTTGCGACCTCGGACCTCAACGATCTGTACCGGCGGGTGATCAACCGCAACAACCGCCTGAAGCGGCTGCTCGAGCAGCGCGCGCCTGACGTGATCGTGCGCAACGAAAAGCGCATGCTGCAAGAGGCCGTGGACGCCCTGCTCGACAACGGGCGACGCGGGCACGAACTGCGCGGTGCCAACAAGCGCCCGCTGAAGTCCCTCGCCAACACGCTGAAGGGCAAGAGCGGTCGATTCCGCCAGAACCTGCTGGGCAAGCGCGTCGACTACTCCGGTCGGTCAGTCATCGTGGTCGGACCCGAACTCAAGCTGCACCAGTGCGGCCTGCCCAAGAAGATGGCCTTGGAACTCTACAAGCCGTTCATCTACCAACGGCTAGAGCAGCGTGGCCACTGCACCACGATCAAGCAAGCCAAGGAGCTTGTCGAGCAAAAGGACGCGATCGTCTGGGATATCCTCGACGGCGTGATCCAGGACCACCCGGTCCTGCTCAACCGCGCACCCACGCTGCACCGCTTGGGGATTCAAGCGTTCGAGCCGGTCCTGGTGGAAGGCAAGGCGATCAAGATCCATCCGCTGGTCTGCACCGCATTCAACGCCGATTTCGACGGCGACCAGATGGGCGTGCATGTGCCGCTCTCTCCCGAAGCGCAGATCGAGGCGCACGTGCTGATGCTCAGCGCGAACAACATCCTCTCGCCGGCGAGCGGACTGCCGATCACGACGCCGTCCCAAGACATGGTGCTGGGCGTGTACTACCTCACCGGCGCGCAAGAAGGCGCGCGCGGGGCGGGTCGCTCGTTCGGCAGTGTCCGCGACGTCCTGCTGGCCTACGACATGGACGAGGTAGAGACCAGGGCGCCGATCAAGCTGCACTACAGCGGCGCGGTGATCGACCTCACGCTGGCCGGCGACAGCCAGGACGTGCGTCAGACCGTGCCGGTCTTCTACCAGAAGCAGACACTGGAGACCACGGTCGGACGGGTGCTGCTGAAGGACCGCCTGCCCAAGGAACTGCCATTCGTCAACGGCCTGCTGAAGAAGCGGGGCCTGAGCGACTTGGTGCGCTACTGCTACCAGCAGCTGGGTCGCGAGAAAACCGTCGAGATGTTGGACGAATTGAAGGAAGTCGGCTTCCTTTACGCCACGCTTTCGGGCATGTCCATCGGTATCGACGACATGATCGTGCCTGAGCAGAAAGAGCAACTGGTAGGCAGCTCTCAGAAGGAGGTCATGAAAGTCGAGCAGCAGTATCTCGACGGGGCGATCACGCACGGCGAGCGCTACAACAAGATCATTGAGATCTGGTCGTCGCTGACTGACAGCGTGTCGCGGGAGATGTTCGAGGGCATGCGCTCGTCGGAGCGCCCCCGGAGCTCTCTGAACCCGATCTATGCCATGGCCGATTCCGGCGCTCGCGGGTCGGAGACTCAGATCCGGCAGCTGTCGGGCATGCGCGGCTTGATGGCCAAGCCGAGCGGCGAGATCATCGAGACTCCGATCACGGCCAACTTCCGCGAGGGTCTCAACGTGTTGCAGTACTTCATCTCGACACACGGCGCGCGCAAGGGATTGGCCGACACCGCGCTGAAGACCGCGAACTCCGGCTACCTGACGCGCCGCCTGGTGGACGTGGCGCAGGACGTGATCATTACCGAGAACGACTGCGGCACGACCGACGGCATCACCAAGGGCCCGCTGGTCGAGAACGGCGAGATCCGCGTGCCCCTCAGCGAGCGCATCGTTGGGCGCGTGATGGCGGAAGACGCATCCGATCTGGAAGGCAACCTGATCATCAGCGCCGGCGACGAAGTGACCGACGAGGTCGCGCGCGCCATCGAAAGCGCGAACATCAACCAAGAGGTTAAGGTCCGTTCAGTGCTGACCTGCGAGACTGAGCGCGGCGTCTGTCAGCTTTGCTATGGCCAGGACTTGGCGACAGGGCGCATGGTGGAGGAAGGGCAGGCGGTGGGCATCATCGCGGCCCAGTCCATCGGCGAGCCCGGCACGCAGCTGACGATGCGCACGTTCCACGTGGGCGGCACGGCGACGCGCGTCGGCCAGGACTCGCGCCAGACTGCGAAGTCCGACGGATTCGCCAAGTATGTGAACGTCAACCCGATCCGCGACAAGACCGGCCAGCTGGTGGCGATGAGCCGCAATGGATTCATCGCTGTCGTGGACAGCAAGGGCAGGGAACGCGAACGCTACCAAGTCGTCTACGCGGCCCGGCTCCGAGTCGAAGATGGCGAAGAAGTGGTGCGGGACCAAGTGCTGTTGGAGTGGGATCCGTTCACGCGCTCCATCCTGACCGAGTCCGAGGGCTTCTGCCGCTTCTGCGACCTGCAGGAGGGCGTGACGCTGCAGGAGCAGGTTGACGAAGTATCGGGTTTGTCGCAGTGGGTAGTCACAGATCCGGAGGACGGCCAGCGCGCTGGCGAGCCGCGGGTCGAGATCCACGACGGCGAAGGGAAGCTTCTCAAGAGGTACCTGATCCCGACGACCGCCCACCTGATGGTTAAGGACGACGAGCCGGTCAGCGCGGGCGACGAACTGGCCAAGATCCCGCTGGCGACGACCAAGAACAAGGACATCACCGGCGGACTTCCGCGCGTGGTGGAGCTGTTCGAGGCCCGGCGCCCGAAGTCTCCCGAGCCTGCGATCATTTCCGAGATCGACGGCACCGTGAACTACGGCTCGCTCAGCCGCGGCTATCGCCGCATCACGGTTGCTGGTGCGGGCGGCGAGGAGAAGGAGTACAAGATCCCGCGCGGTTCGCACATCAACGTGCAAGAGGGCGAGTCCGTCAAGGCCGGCGAGCCGCTGATGGAGGGTCCGCACGATCCGCAGGACATCCTCCGCATCTTGGGCGAGGCCGATTTGCAGAGCTATCTGGTCAACGAGATCCAGGATGTCTACCGCCTGCAGGGCGTGGACATCAACGACAAGCACCTCGAGGTGATCGTCCGCCAGATGATGCGCTGGGTCAAGATCGAGTCGGTGGGCGACACCGAGTTCCTCGTCGACGAGGTCGTGGACAAGTTCCGCTTCCGGCGCGTCAACCGCGAGGTGGAGGCCAACGATGGCACGCCGGCGACAAGTCAGCCGCTGCTGATGGGCATCCGCAAGGCGGCCGTCTCGACCGACTCCTTCATCTCGGCGGCATCGTTCGAGACCACCACCAAGGTGCTGACGGAGGCATCGGTGGCCGGCCGCGTGGACGACTTGCGAGGCTTGAAAGAGAACGTCATCGTCGGCCGGCTGATTCCCGCCGGAACTGGCCTTGATGCCCACCAGCGAGTGCGCATCGCTGGCGAAGACGAGCCCGAAAAGCTGGTTCCAGAAATGGAGTACCTCACCGATATCCCTGGTTACAGCGATGACGCCGCGCAGCTGTTCGAGGGAGAGCTGCCGCTGGGGTTCGGAGAGGACTTCGGCCTGGAGGGCGTCAAGCTTCCCCAGACCGGCTCGCCGGAGGGCGGTGATGCGGAACTCAATGCTCCGTCGGATCCCGTGGTTCCGGACTAATGGTCGGTCGCAGAACGATTTTCGGGAAGACGGACTTGAGCTTGCGGCGGACGTCGTAGATCTTCATCTGCCGATCCATCGAGCGCTGGGACGGTTTCACAGCAGCTCATCAGCGGCGATCTGCGCCCGCTGCTTGCCCAAGTCCATCATCCGGCACTCGCTCAGGTGCTGGCGTCTCGCCAAGGACCGCCGTGAGCCTCCGGCAGTCCGCATAGCGCCGTTGGGACAGTCCCGCCAATTTGCGACGTTGGTCCCGCGCAAGAGGCGCGATTCACCAGCTTCGCTCATTGCTCCAGTGCCCGAAGAATCTCTTCCGGTGTGCGGTCGGGTGACACGAAGGGATCGACAATAGGGTGGCAGCAGTCGCCGCACTGTTCAGCAGATACGAGCTGAGGGCGATGAAACGCCACTGAGGGGGAGGCTCGGTAGCGACTTCCGCCGCTCGACTCCGGCTATTCGTAGCGCAGGATCTCGGCGGAGTCGACGCGGGCAGCGTTTCCCGACGGGTAGATCGTGATCAGGTAGCTGATCAGGATCGCGGCAACTGCTACGTACAGCCCGTCCAGCGCGCGCGGAGCGAACGGCACGTATTCGAGGCCGTAGACCTCCGGGTCGAGCGAGATCAGCCGATAGCGCTCGCAGAGCCAGCAAATCAAGTGGCCGATGACCAAACCAGCTGCCGTGCCGACGGAGCCGATCAGAAGGCCCTGCCACATGAAGATCCGGCGAATCTGGTCTTGCCTCGCGCCGATCGACTTCAGGATGGCAATGTCCTTGGTCTTTTCCACGACCATCATCACCAGCGAGATGAGGATATTGAGGGCCGCGACCAGCATGATCATCCCGATGATCATGGCCGTGGCGAGCCTTTCGGTTTGCAGCGCGTTGAAGAGGACTCGATTGCGTTCCATCCACGTGCTGGTGGTGAAGTCCTCACCAGCCTCCGCTCGGATGGCGCGTGCGACCTCGTCCGAAGCCTGGAAGTTGTCGAGCCGAAACTCCAACGAGTTGACGACGTCGCCGAGCGAGAGCGCTCGCTGGGCGTCCCGCAACAGCGTGACACTCCAGAGATTGTCGAGTTCGAATAGCCCGGTCTCGAAGATCCCCACCACCTGAAAACGCTTGAACGAGGGAATAGGGCCGAGGGGAGTCATTTCACCCTGCGGATTGAGCACGGTTACGATTGTCGACACTCGGGCACCAATGGCATCGGCTAGGCGACGCCCGAGCAGTATCCCGGGATACCCGCCGCCTTCGCGCTCAAGGGCTTCGAATGAACCATCCACGATCTTGGACAGCAGTTGCGAGACCCGGCTCTCAGCCTCTGGGTCGACGCCCTTGAGCACGCAGCCCTTGGCCCGCACGGCCGTCCGAATCATCATTTCGCCGTACAGCGTCGGCGCCGCCGCCTCCACGTGTTCCAATCGGCTCAGCTTGGAGAGCAGGGGCTGATAGTCCTCAATGCCGAACTCAGGGGTCTTTTCGAGCAGGTTTATATGGGAGCTAGCGCCGATTAGATGCTCGCGCAGGCTCGCTTGGAAGCCGTTACTGACAGCCATCGCGATGATCAGGGCCGCCACCCCCGCCGAGACACCAGCGACAGACAGTGCGGTAACAATCGAGAAGAACCTGTCCCGGCGCTTGGCTCGCAAGTACCTCTGGGCTACGTAGAACTCGAACCGCACGGAGACACCAGTTCCAAGACCTCTCGTTACGACCTTTCGCTACCTGCTCGTTGGGTCGCGCTGACTCCACGCCCCAGTCGGCATTCGCTGTGAATCGCCGACACGGCAGTCCGTAAATCCTGTTCGTTCACCACGATAGCGATCGTCAGCTCACTCGATCCCTGTGCGATGGCAATGATGTTGACGTGCCGCTTCGAGATTGCCGTGAACAGCCGCCCCGCCAAGCCGGGCGTGCCGCGCATGCCCTCTCCCACCGCTGCGAGCAGGCCGACGCTATGGTCGACTTCGATCGGGTGCAGATAGCCGTGCGCTAATTCCAAGGCCAGTTCCTCGCGCAAACGGTCCAGCACGGCCGCCACGTCCTCGGAGCGCACCAGCATGCAGAAGTTCTGCCGGAAGCTCGAGCGCGTCATCAAAAGGACCTCGACCTTCGCGTGGGCGGCGCATTCCAAGGCCCGCGCCATCAGCTGAGCGCCGGAAAGCGAGAGCCCGCTGGCCTCGATAGAAATTAGTGCGACACCGGACAATGACGTGATCGCTCTTACCCCAGGTTGCTCCACTCGGTGGTTGAATATGCGCGTGCCGGGGCGCTCCGGGTGGAAGCTGTTCTTGATGTGAACGGGAATCTCGAGTTCTGCCAGGGGAGCTAGGGTTCGCGGATGCAATACCTTCGCACCGTTATAGGACAGCTCGGCGGCCTCGTTGTACGTAACGTCCGCCAGCAAGCGCGCGTCGTCAGCAATCGCGGGATCGCAGCTGAGAATTCCGTCTACGTCGGTCCAGATCCAGAGTTCGCCCGCGCGCAAGGCGGCGGCGATGATGGACGCCGAAAAGTCGGAGCCTCCCCGTCCCAGCGTCGTTGGGATGCCTTCACGAGTGGCTGCGCTATAGCCCGTGATAATCGGGACGACACCCTCATCCAGCATTGGCTGCAACGCTGCCGACGCCTTGGCGGCAGTTTCCTCCAAGAACGGATTGGCTCCGTCAAACGTTGCATCGGTAACGATCAAGTCGGTGCCTGAAACAGATTTCGCGGACACGCCGAAGGCGGCCAACGCCTCGCTGACCAGCAGAGCCGCGATTCGCTCTCCGGTGGGTGCGGCTTCGTCGACCGCCCGCGGTGGCCTCTCCCGCAGCAGCAACATGCCGCGGGCGACCCTCGCGAAGCTATCGAGGATCTCGTCTATCCGCGCCGACACACCTCCGGCGCGATCCTGGGGCAACAATTCGGCACACGTCGCGAGATGGGCACGCTGGAGTGCCGCTAGGTTAGACTCGACGGCCTCGGCATCGCCCTGCTCGCCGGCCTCCAACGTGGCTAGCAATCGATTCGTAACCTGCGACATGGCCGAAACCACGACCGCAACTGGGCGCTGGCGCGCCTGCTCGGCCACAAGGCCGACAGCACGAGCTATCGCTTCGGGCGAGCCGACGCTCGTCCCGCCGAACTTCATCACAAGCAGGGGGGTGGACATCGCTTGCACTCTGGCTGTTTGACCCGCGCTTGGCAGCAGGGCTCGGCAAGCCTAGATCGGCCAAGAGCCCACTGATGCCTAGGGGGCAGGATCGTGGACTTCGCGCTGCAAGTACACGCCGTACTTCTTGAGTTCGTCCTCGTAGTAGTTGCGGTGCAGCGTCTGCCACTCCTCGCTACCCTCGGGGATCTCGCGTTGCTGCGAAGTAATCTTCTCCTTCGCACGCTGGTCGCTCCTAGCTTCCAGCATGAGGATGTCGGTGAGATGGCGCTGTATCTCCAAGCGTGTCTCGTTCCACCCCTTGTTGAGGCGCGTGCCGGGAATGCGTGGCAGCATCGCCGCCATCTTGTGCGAGATCTCTAGAACCTTGTCGCGCGAGAGCTTCATGTCGCGCGCACCGCGGCCACCGGCAGAGGCTGAAACGACCTTGCGCTCGGCGAGGATCTTCCGCTTCACACGGCTGAACATGTCGTGGTAGGAGACGTCCTGGTGCCGCATGTACTCGCTGTATTGCGACAGCAGAGCCCGCGCTTCGGCGTTGATCTCGTCCTCTAAGCTGAGCTCATCGAGGACAAGATCCTCAAAATCCCTCGCGACGCGCTGCTGGGACTTGATTACGCACGTTTGCGCACCGAGGCGCTTGGCGACCTCTTTGGCCAGAAAAGTAACGAACGGCGCTGGGATCAGCATCCCTCGTGCCTATTGTAGCGATTCGGGCGGCCGCGTGCCGTCCCCGTTGGACGCCGCCGCCGGCAACTCGACGGCATCGACCTCTGCAGCGCTCTCGCCTTGGAGCGGGCCGTTCAACCTCTCTGGCCAGCGTCCCCGGGGCGACAGCGTTCGCTACGCTCGAAGGATGGCGAAGATCACGTCACTGACGCAAGACCTGTATCGGTTCATGCTGCGCAACCGGACGTCGGAGGATCGGCTCCTGAGCGAATTGAGGCGAGAGACTGAGGAGAGGGTGGGCGCACTCGCGGGAATGATGATCTCAGAAGAGCAAGGCCTGTTCCTGCGCATCTTGGTGGCGGCTGTCGGCGCCAAGCAAGTGGTTGAAGTGGGGACATTTACCGGCTACAGCGCCGCGTGCATGGCAGCCGCGATGCCGGCCGATGGCAGGCTGCTGTGTTGCGACGTGAGCAAGGAATGGACGTCGATCGGAGCACCGTACTGGAAACGCGGCGGTCTGGCCGATCGGATCGACCTCCGCATCGCTCCCGCCTTGGACACCCTGCGCGAGCTCCCCGGCGAACCACCGGTCGACTTCGCGTTCGTTGATGCCGACAAGCACAACTACGTCGCCTATTTCGAGGCTCTGCTGCCCAAGCTAAGGACCAACGGGCTGCTCGCCTTTGACAACGTGATGTGGCACAACTGGATGATGGACGCCGCCAACCAAGACGCCGAGACTGTCGGCATCCGCGAGTTCAACGACCATGTCCTGGGGGATCCAAGGATCGAAACCGTCATGCTCCACGTTGGCGACGGCCTGACGCTGATCCGCAAGCTCTGAGCGCTAAGACAGAGCGAAAGGGTCTGCCCAAGCGCGGCCTACCCAATTTCCAGCAGGCTCTCGCGGACGCGCTCCTCAGGCACTCTGATGCCCAGTCCCGGCCCTTCAGGCACCTTCACATGCACACCGTCCATCTCGATGTCGTCCGCGAATAGATCCGACAGGAACTGCGGGCCGTTCAGTTCGGGCGGCAGCAGCAGCTCCAGCGTCGAGTATAGGTGGACTGACGCCATCAGGCTAACGCCGGCATCGGTCAGCCCGCTTCCAAGCAGCCCGAGGCCGTGGGCCTCGGAGACAATGGCGCTCTTCGCACAGTTGGTGACGCCGCCGCTCTTGGACACCTTGAGCACGACGAGATCTGCGACGCGCATCTCGGCGGCCCTTGCAACGTCGAACGACGAAAAGCAGCCCTCATCGATCGCTACCGGGAACGGGCTCCTCTCCCGCGCCCGACGCAGGCCCATCCAGTCCTCGCTCCTCACCGGCTGCTCGAAGCAGCGGACTTGGTCGAATTCCGACAGCGCGGCGAGGAACCGTTCCAGATGGACGGGCTGGTAGGATTGATTGGCGTCGAGCCAAACGTCGATGTCGGGCCGTGCCAGCAAGATAGCCCGCAACCGTTCAATGTCTCCATCTGCATCGCCGGAGACTTTAACCTTGAAGCACTTGCACGCTGGCCAGCGGGAAACCTCCTCTGCCATGGCACTCGGAGAGTCGATGCTGACGGCATAGCAGAGTTCGACACTGTCTCGGAGCTTGCCGCCCAAGAGCTGATGCAGCGGCACGCCCGCCACTTGCCCGGCCAAGTCCAGAAACGCGATTTCCAGCGCGCTCTTGGCGAACGGGGCCCCATTGCTGACTGCAGGCCGGATCGTAGCGTCCATGCGCTGCTTGAGCGCGTTCCACTCGAACGGCCCGCGCCCGACCGCCAAGGGTGCCAAGTGGTGACGCAACGTCCCGACAACTGCTTGGATGGTCTCGTAGGACCACGCTGGGATCGTGTTGGTCATGCCCCAGCCGACATGCCCGTCCTCGGTCTCGGCCCGGACCATGACGTATTGTCCGGGCTTGCCGGTGTCACCGACGGTGCCGACCCCGATCTTGAAGACCGAGCGGAAGGGAATCCCGACAGGAAACACATCGACCTTGCGGACCCGGGTGCCCTTTTCGGTGGCGGCAGAGGTTCCGGAGGTCGCGGCGAGAGATCCAAGCCCTGCTCCGGTCAGCAATTGCGTGAAGCGACGGCGATTCGATGACATGGCGCTAGCTTGCCGAGGAACAGGGGCGGCCCCGGCGTTAACAGGATTGTACAGCGGCCGGGAGCGGTGTTCTTGCGGCCGAGATTGGCTCCAGCTGCGTGTCCCTCTTCGATCGCCTTCCCGCGCCGCAAGCCCTTCCGCAAAGTCAGTAGCCGTAGATTGCTTGAAGAACTTGATGCAAACCGCTTGCGGCACGTACGGAGCGCACCTACGATGTTCGGCACGGAGCGCCGCATTTGCGCGCAACGACCCGTAAGACCGGGAGGTCAAACCATGCGAAACCTACTCATCACCCTCCTTTTGACAGCAGCCGCTGCGTTCGGCCAGTCCACCGCCGGAGAAATCGCAGGCACCGTGACGGATCCGACTGGTGCCGCTGTACCGGGGGTTCAAATCACATTTCTCAACGAGAACACCGGCGAGGTGAAGGTTGTGGAGACTGGAGCGACCGGCGACTACCTCGCGACCCAGATGCAGGTCGGCACCTACATGGCCTCAGTGCAGTCCGAAGGCTTTCGGACCGTTGAGCGGCCAGGCATCGCCCTGTCGGCGCTGCAGAGCTTGCGGGTGGACTTCGTATTAGAGCTCGGACAGGTTACCGAGACCGTGACGATCACGAGCCAGGCGCCTCAGGTCGACACCCGCTCGACGCAGATCGGCATGACAGTCGACGACCGCCGGATCAAGGACTTGCCGCTAAACGGCCGCAACCCTCTCGATCTCGTTCGGCTCGTGCCCGGCGTGCAGCGGGTCAGCACGACCATCCGGCCCTCGTTTGGCCAGCAGAACATGAACATCAACGGCGGGCGCCACTTCTCGGTCAACTACCTCTTGGACGGCGGCTCGATGAGCTACTTCCATCGCGGCCAGGGCCTGATCTTGCCGCCTCCGGACGCGGTGCAAGAGTTCCGCGTCTCTACGACGGGCGTCACTGCCGAGCATGGCCGCGGCTTCAGCGTGATCAGCGCTGTCACGCGCTCGGGCACCAACCAGTTCCACGGGAGCGTGTGGCACTTCCTCCGGAACGACGCGCTCGATGCCCGCAACTTCTTTTCGCGCACCGTGCCCAAGCTCCGCTTCAACCAGTTCGGCGGCACCGTGGGCGGCCCGGTCATCAAGGACAAGTCCTTCTTCCAGTTCACGTATCAGGGCCAACGCATCCGCGAAGACCGCCTACGCAATGCGTTCCCGGCCACGCGTGACGAGCGGGCGGGCATCTTTACCGGGGCGAGCGCGATTAGGAACGCCGACACGGGCGACCCTTTCCCGAACAACATCGTCCCCGCGAACCTGCTGGACCCGGTCGCGCAGTTCATGCTCGACGGATGGGTGCCGTTCCCGGAGGAACACCGCGGCGATGGCAGCTTCGTGACCCAAGTCAGCCAGCCCAGTGACGACAACCAGTACCTGACGCGCATCGACCACAACATCACAGACCGCAACAAGATCAACTTCCGGCTGTTCTATGACCACAACGAGGGCGCCGACCCACTGCGCAACGCCGACTTCATCAACTATGGCCCGAACCCGCGTTTCAACCGCATGCAAACCTACACGCTGGAGGACACGCACCTGATCACTCCCACGTTGGTGAACACAGTTCGGCTGACCTACACCCGCTTCAACTACCAAGAGAGCATCCCGTTCGACGACGACTTGGCGGACTTCGGCGCGACGCATTTCAACCATGCCGGCGGAGTGGTCAAGAGCCGGCCGCTGGTGCAGATCACGAACCGCTTCCGGCTCGGCCCGGGACGGCACCGCCAACGCCTGTCCCAGAACTACGCCCTGTCGTGGAACATGAGCCTGCTCAAGGGCAACCACAACATGAAGTGGGGCCTGGACACCCAGCGCAACCAGTTCCTCTACCGCGACAACCGAGCCACCGGCAGCGAGTGGCAGTTCACGGGTAACCGTACGGGCCTGCCAATGGCGGACTTCGTCACCGGCAAGGCGCGTCGCGTGCGCCAAGCGTCGCCGATCGAGTTCGACCATCGCTACATCCAGTCGGGGATCTTCTTTCAGGACAGCTTCAAGGTCCACCGCAATGTCACGATGACATTGGGCGTGCGTAACGAGTTCTTCCCGCGTTGGGAAGAGCAGCAGAACCAGCAGACCGCCCTAGTGCCAGGAGCGCAGTCCTCGTTCATCGGCGACGCCCCCGCAGGATTGATCTGGCTCTCGGACGGAGACTTCCCGTACCAAGACGCGCTGTTCAACATCGCGCCGCGATTCGGCATCGCGTGGGACCTGTTCGGTGATGGCAGGACATCGCTGCGGACCAGCTACGGCATCTCGTACGACCCGCTGACCGCTGAGATGGCAGGTGGCGTGCAGGCGCTGCAACCCTTCGGTGCTTCTGTCGACATCAACCAGCCCGCCGCGCTATCGGCTCCGTTCCTCGGGCACTTCAATCCGTTCCCGTTTATCTTCAATCCGGACGACCCCAACTTCGTCTTCCCAATCACAATCCCCAAGGGGTTCGCTCCGGGGCTGCGCAACCCATACATGCAGACCTACAACCTGACCATCCAACAACAGGTCTCGGACAACATGATGGTTGAGATTGCCTATGTCGGCAACGTAGGGCGCAACCTGACCTATAACCGCGAACAGAACATGGCTGTTTTCGGTGAGGGCGCGACTGCTCGCAACACGGACGCCAGGCGCATCCACCAGGGATTCGGGAGTATCGGCCAGCTCAACAGTGGAGCCTCGTCGGTGTACAACAGCCTGCAGCTGCAAGTGCAGCGGCGCTTCAGCCGAGGCCTGACCTTCCAGGTGGCCTACACCTACGGGCGGGCGATTGACGAAGTGCTGACCAGTTCCGCCTTTGCCACGGTGACGCAAAACGGCTTGCAAAATCCCAACTTTCGCGACGCCGAGCGTGGACGCGGGGACTTCGACATCCAGCAGCGCATGGTCAGCTCGTTCCTGTACGAGATCCCTGCGCCAAAGACGACGGCGCTGCGGCACGTGCTGGGTGGCTGGGAGCTGGGTTCCATCCTGACTTTCCAGGAAGGCGGCCCGTTCCACGTGGATGCGGGCAGGGACCGCTCGCTCACCGCCGTCCGGCACGATCGTTCGCAGATCGTTGGCAATCCCCACTTGTCATCGAACAGGTCGCGTGGCGAGAAAATCGCCCAATGGTTCAACCCGGAGGCGTTTGCGCTAGCCGCTGTGGGTTCCTTCGGCAACTCAGGCCGCAACAACCTGCAAGGGCCGGGCCTGATCAACATGGACATCTCGCTCCGCAAACGGTTCCAGATCAGTGAGGGCCACTCCGTCGACTTCCGAGTGGACTTTTTCAACCTGCCGAACCGTCCGAACTTCGGTACTCCCCGTAGAGGCAGCGCTACGGACCGTCGTCTGGGGCGCATTACGGGCGCGCGTGCCGGACGCATCGGCCAGTTCTCGCTCAAGTACTCGTTCTAGCGCGAGGATTGCTCGAGAACGATGGGCCAGTTCCGTCCTCGCCGTCGAGGACATGCATTCGCGCCAGCCGGAAGACCGGCTGTCGGAAACCGGGACTCCCGGATAACCGTTAAGGAGCTCGAGGCCGCTAGAACGAACCCGGGGGGAGAGCCTTCCAGCCGTCGCGGTCGACCTGGATGTGCCGGACCTGTCCCCGCTCGCCTATGGAGTCTTGCACCTGCCCATTGACCACTAGAGTGATCGCTCCTGCGTTGCCGGCGGTGAACTGCAGACGCTCTTGCGCCCGAAACGTGCGTAGGTTGCCGGATTGCAGAATCGCCTGTTGAGCCCGGCCTCCGTCCACGACCGCTCGCACCCAAACTTCGCCAGACGCCCGAAGCTGGATCGCCAGCGTCTCGGCGGAGCCGAGCGGAGCAGGTTCGGGAACTGGGGCCGCAGACGCGATAGCCGGCGCCACGCTCTCGGAGCTCTCTGTCCCGCGCGTCGCCGCGACCCCTGCATCCGCCTCAGCAGTTCTCAGACTCTCCACATCGGCCCCAGCCGGTAGAGTTGCAACTGCGACCGTCCCTGAATGCCCGACATACCACCAGCCCAAAGCTCCGACAAGCATCAGGGTCGCTGCAACGACTGCATTCGACCGGTTGACGATGAACTCACCGATCCATCGCCGAATCTTCTCAACTGCCGCTGCGCGTAGCGCATGCGAGGCCGGGCTCGCTTGAATTAGGGAAAGCTCTACGGGGATATCGTGGACATCTGCGAGCTTCTGACGCAGCGCACTGACCATGTCGTCGCCTGGCAGCCCCAATACTTTCGAATACTGCCGTAAGAAGCTGACCGCATAGAAATCGGCTGGGATTGCCGCGTGATCGTCACTCTCGAGCGCCGCAATGTAGTCGCGATTGATCATCGTCTGCTCGACGACCTGATCAATGGAAAATCCTTGCTCGAGCCTAGCGGCCTTGAGTCGCTCGCCGATGGATTCCGCCCCGACCATTACTCTCTGCCCAATTCTACAAGACATCTACAGATACCTGAGCCGATCCAGGCCGGAACGGGCGAAAGAGGCTGTCGAGACGGCACGCAACGTTCCGCGGAGCTGGTTCGGGTACCTTGAAAAAGGGAAGACCAGGGGCGGTTCACAGGCCGGACAGCTGGCAGGGAAGTCGGCAACGAAGCCGTCCAGACACCTGCGCTGCACAGCATTTGCCCGAACTATCCGGACTCCCTCATCAGTGACTGTGCAACAGGAACGCGCACCGTGCGATGACGGATCACGGCCGGATATCGACCACTGCCCGTCCTGCTCGAGCCCATCCGGCACTGTGCTGTTCTCGACCCGGGACCGCTTGCGCGGCCAGCCCGGGACTTTCGAGGTCCTCGAGTGTTCCGATTGCCAGTTGGCCCGCATCCGGCCATCGCCGACGCATGACGCGACTACGCTGAATCTTGAGTGGATTCGAGACGACGGTCCGTCTGGCATGGTGCGGCGCCTGATCAATTCGGGCCGCCGGCTCGCCGCAGCACGTATGGCTAGAGTGATTTGGGGCTGCGCTCGCCGCGGAACGGTGCTCGACTTGGGTGGCGGCGCGCTCCTGGGATCGGCACTGCGTCAGCGCGGTCTGGCGGTTGTGGCAGCTGCTCCGACGGTTCGTCCGGCGAGTTCGCGTTTCTCATCTGCTGGGATTTTGGTCGTACAGAGCCGGCTGCCAGACGGGTGCTTCCGTCACGGCACGTTTGACGTGATCGTCGGCAAGCACGTTCTGGAGCACGAGCGGGATCCTAGGATTGCGCTCGAGGCCATGCTGGAGATGCTGGATTCCAACGGAAGCCTGGTCATCCAAGTCCCTAACGCGAACTCTTGGCAGGCCCTGCTACTGGCGGGTGCGTGGGCAGGCTTCGACATCCCGCGACATCCGGTCAGTTTCGACGACGCCAGCCTCGAACGATTGCTAGAGAGCTGCGGACTCGTTGTAGCGAGCCGGCGGACCGGTTCAGTCATCGAGGCTGCCTTCTGCCTCGCCACGAGTCTCTGCCCATGGCTGGACCCGGACCTCCGCCAGATCAGATGCGTGCGGGAACACCGCATCGTCCAAGAGCTCAAGGATCTCTTCTATTGCTTGATCGCGATCGCACTGTCCCCCTTGACTTTCTTGGAACTGGCGAGCGACTCAGGCCCCGCAATCGTCATCGAGGCCCGTCGCGCAAGTCATGACGTCCCGAAGGCGAATCTCCAGCGGAGCGATGATGAGGCGACGAAACCAAAGGCGGCAGGGGTTCCAGCTCCGGAGGAACACGGCCGGTGACGCGAAATCAGAACGCTTTTCGGGCGTCCGGCCGACAGTTGCTGACGCTGGTCTTCGCGGCTGTGGCCGGGACTGGCATCGCCTTAGCCCAACCACGCGAGCGTGGCGCGCCCCCGGAAGAGTATGTGCTGGCGGGACAACGAGCGATGGAATGGACCAGCCGATTCGTCGCGTTGGGCAACCGCCCCGCGGGATCCGCACAACTTCGGCGGCAGGCCGAGATGATCGTAGAGAATCTCGATCGGCTGTCCTGCACAGTAGAGGTCGACCGCTTCGTGGCAGCGACCCCAAACGGCGCGAAGCCGATGCGCAACGTTGTCGCTCGTTTCGGTTCCGGATCCGACAGGCCCGTCGTCGTGATCTCCGGACACTACGACACCATCGCTGCTCCTGCATTCGTCGGCGCCAACGACGGCGGCTCGTCCGCCGCTCTGCTGATGGTGCTGGCAGAACGGTTTGACAGGGCAGGCCAGGAGGGCGTCTGGCTGGCCTTCTTTGACGGCGAAGAGGCGGTCGTCGAATGGAACGATGGCGACCACACCTATGGCAGCCGGAGGCTTGCCCGGCGCTGGGCCGCGGACGGAACCGTGTCCCGGATCAGCGCACTGATCAACGTGGACATGATCGGGGATCGCGACCTAGACGTGCTATACGAAGGGAATTCTGACGCGGCGCTGAGACGAGAGGTGTGGGATATCGCATCCGCTCTGGGCTATGCCGCCGAGTTCGGCGCGAACTTAGGCTACGTGCAGGACGATCACGTTTCGTTTCTAGAGGTTGGCGTGCCAAGCCTAAACCTGATCGACTTCAACTACGGTCCTCGGAACTCCTATTGGCACACGCCGCGGGACTCAATGGACAAGCTGTCCGAACGCAGCTTCGCGATCGTCCTGCACGTGCTCGAAGTCTTCATCAAGCGGCGCAACTCCGCGCAATAGCGGAAGCTAGGCGGCATCAAGCGGAATAGCGCCGCCAGCGCTCAGGATTCATTTCGTAGCCGATTCCGGGCCGGTCCGAGACAGTGAGCAAGCCTCCCCGCACGTCCTCTGCGGGAACGACAGTCTCAGCCCTCCACGGAACCTCTCCGAACGCCAGCTCGAGGATCTCGAAGTTGGGTAGGGTGGCACAGACATGCGCAGCCGCCATGTTACCGACTGGGCTCGCCGGACCGTGTGGGGCGACTCCCAAGCCTGCCGCTTCGGCTATCGCAGCGATCTTCTTCAGCTCGTACATTCCGCCGCAATACTTCACGTCTGGCATGACCGTATCGACTGCGCCGCTCTGAATGTATTGGAAAAACTCACTGGTGCTCCAGAGCGACTCACCGCCGGCGGTTGGGACGTCAACTTCCTGGTTGAACTGCGCTAAGTGCTCAGCCGAGCGGCACATCTCCTCCATCCAATAGAGGCGGTACTGCTTCAGGCGGGCGGCGACGTCCATCGCCTGCTGGGCATCGAATCGGCTGTGTCCATCGATGAGCAGGTCGCGGTTGGGGCCGATCGCTTTCCGTACAGCAGCAACGAATCCCACGCCCCGCTGGACCCCCTGTTCATAGGCGTCCGGGTCACTCTCGTTCCGCGCCATATGGTCGAACGGGGCCAGCTTGAACGCGTCGAAGCCTGCTGCAACGCCGCGCATCGCATTGGCGGCGAATCCCTCCGGCGTTCGCCGGTCACCCCGGGTGGCACGGTTGATGTTGGCGTAGTTGCGGATCGTACCGCGCAGCTTCCCGCCGAACAGCTGGTAACAGGGAACTCCAAGAATCTTGCCTTGAAGATCCCAAAGACACTGCTCCAGAGCCGAGCAGGAAGCGGCGGTGATCCGCTTTTCGCGCGGACTGGCGGCGGCGACCTTGAACAAGGCCGCATTGCGCAGCCGCTCGACCTCGAACGGACTGCGACCGCGCATGATCTCGAATGCTTCGCGGGCTACAGCCGCGCCTCTGGTCGGTACAGTCTCGTTGGCAGATGCGTCACCCAGTCCCGTAAGGCCTTGCTCGGTCCGTAACTCCAATAGCACCCAAGACCTAGGACCGACCTGCGCAGTGTAGACTGAGAGTCCATCGATGACAGCCGTGCCTGCGGGACGTGCGGCCACGAGTTGTGGAAGGGCCATCAGCCCAGTGCCGTGAAGCCATGTGCGGCGCGTCATCGTTGTCACAGTGTAGTAGAACCGCTCATCTTCGAGTACCGTATTGGGTAGGGTCGTGCGCTGTTACCTCCAAGTTGCAAGCTTGTGCCTCGCGTCCTTCATGTGCGCGGCAGTGTGCCTGAGCCAGGAAGTGGCCGATCCGGAAGTCGCGGAACAGCCCGAAGATGCGCTGGCGACAACTCCTCCTGCTGCGGAGGCAAGCGAAGAGGACGAGGCAGCTCAGGTAGGCGAAGCGGATACGGGGGAGCGGACGCGCCTCAACCTACTTGGGGAGGTAGACAGCGAGTCCGGCGAGGCCCGCCGCAATGAAAACGTGCGGCTGACGCTGATCGACAACAACGTCTTGAAGGAACTGCTGCGGCGCATGGGTGCCACCGCGACGATCGTGGGGAACTTTGCCGCTGAACAATCGTTCTTCGGACTCGAGTACGGCGGGTCGCCCAAGCCCAGCCTGCACCTGAGGAATGCACCGCAGAGTCAGATACGTGGCGAATTGTTCTGGAGCCACCAAAACAGTGCGCTTTCGGCGCGGTCGTTCTTCCAGGTTGGCGATGTCCAACCGGCACGGACGAATGACTACGGCCTCAACGTTGGAGTCCCGCTAGGCAAGCGGACGGCGCTAACGCTACAGATGAGCCAGCGCAGGCTGCTCGGCCAGGTCAACGGCAATGTCCTCGTTCCTGCCGCCGACGAGCGAATCCCGACCACCACCGATCCCGACAAGCTGGCGTTGATTCAGCGGGTGATAGGAGCGTACCCCGACGAACTGCCCAACCGCACGGACATCAACGCACGGGCGCTGAACACCAACGCGCCACAGAAGATCCACAACGACCGAGTCAGCGCCGTGCTGGATAACTCCTTGGGTAGCAGTAGGTTGACACTGCAATACAACGTGACACTGCAGCACGTGGAGGCGTTCCAACTGGTGGGCGGACAGAATCCCGACACCACCACGAAGAATCACAACGCCAGGGTGACTTGGAACCGTGCATGGAGCCCGTACACGACCACGGACGTGACGGCGGGATTCGAGCGCATCGGCTCGTTGCTAGTGCCTGAAGAGACTTCCCTAGGGCCTTTCTTCCTGTTTAGCCGGATCCTGCAATCGATAGGGCCCGGAGGCAACATCCCGATTGACCGGGTGCAGAACCTGTTCCGATATGGAGCCCGTCTGGCTAGGAATTCAGGAAACCACAACATCGTTGCCGGAGTCGAGACCCTGCGGAAACAGGTTAATGGCTTCGAAAGCAACAACCATCGCGGTACGTTCAGCTTCCGTGCGGATTTCGGAAGGAACGCTGTAGAGAATTTGCTCGCTGGAGCGCCGAGTCAGTACCGATTCGCCATTGGCAATGCACACCGTGGCTTTCGAAACGATTCCGTTCTGATGTACTTGCAGGACAGCTGGAAGGTCACGCCTGAGTTCACGCTGCAGCTCGGCCTGCGGTACGAACCCGTCGGCAGCCCGACCGAGGTTAACGCCCTGAGCGAGATCCCCTATGATGCCGACTGGAACAATTTTGCGCCGTCGCTGGGCTTCGCCTACCGGCCTGACGGTCGATGGGGCGTGGTACGCGGTGCGTACGGACTGCACTACGGCCAGCTGTTCAACGCAACCTTCATGCAGTCGCGCTTTAACACCCCGGGCGTGCTAGGTGTAGTGGTCAATGCTCCGGACCTGCTCGACCCGCTCCGCGAATTCTCGCCCGCAGACTTGGACCCGACAGCCCGGAGTGCCCACTTCCGATTGGACCCGGAACTATCGACGCCGTATTCGCACCAATACAACCTGTCTTGGGCCTTCCAGCCCAGGCGTGATTGGACGCTGGACATGGGCTACGTCGGCAGTCGCTCGCACCGCCTGCTCAACCAGCGCTACACGAACCGAGCGCAACCGGTCCCCGGCATCGCCCAAATTACCCGCACCATCAACCAACGGCGAGCCGATCCGCGCTACTACGACGTGCTGCACGTCCTGAACGGTTCGATCGGCTACTTCGACGCTGCCAAGGTTTCCTTGCGTATGCCGAACTGGGCTGGACTGAACCTAGATGCGTCGTACTGGTGGAGCAAGGCCATCGACTTGGGCTCGAATTACACGAACACGGCGACCGGTCGCGACGGGCGCTTGGCTCGCAGTCCTACGGAGTCAGATGTCTGGGGTTACATGAAGGGAGTTAGCGATTACCACCAACCGCATGCGACTCTCGTTCGGCTAAGCTATGCGATTCCCGGACGATACCGCTTTCCTCCGGTGCTGCGCTCGATCTTCGGGAGCTGGCAGCTGAGTTCGGTTGTGCTCTGGAAGTCCGGAACTCCGTTCAGCATTCGTTCGGGGTCGGACTCGCCCGGAGTCGGCAACGTTGACGGTGCCGGCAGCGACAGGCCGAACGTCGTCGATGCTTCAATCCTAGGTCGCGTCGTGGGCCATCCCGATCACTCCAAGGCGCTTCTGCCAACGAGCGCCTTCGAATTCATCCAACCCACGGATGCCGGCGGTGATCTGGGGCGGAACACGTTCCGCAAGGACAGCGTCTGGAACATAAACATGGCGCTGTCGCGACGTGTCTTGTTGGACCAGAAGAGGTCTTTGCTATTCCGGGCCGAGTCTCTGAACGCTCTGAACCATCCGCAATTCGCAGAGCCGGACATCAATCTTGCATCGCGGACGTTCGGAGCGATCACCAACACGCTCAACGATGGCCGGGCCTTTCGCTTTACGCTGCGCATCGAGTTCTGAGAACACCACGACAGGCAGGCGGGAATGCCGCCGAGCCCACGCCTGTTCTGCGCTGATCTCGATGCAGCGAAATCGCTTGCGGTCTGGGCGACGCGGCCGACCTAGCCAGCGTCTTGTTTGAGGCCAGAGCAGGCTTCTTCCTGCGGTCTGGCCGCCGACACGATGGCGAGGAGTGGGAGCCCGGGCCCCTTGCCGAAAGGCCCACGCCGGTTCGCCCGCACACGCCACTGTAGACTGGGCGATGAGCAAAGATCGAATGGCCAGAAACGTCGCGAAACGCGCCTTACACCTGCCGAAACGAGATGCGACCCATGCGCGCGCGGCTTCAAATTCAGATTCTGACCCGTTCCCAGGCAGGCTAACGGGCGTTGAGACCGCGCCGCTGCTTGCCAATTGTGCGGGACTCCCAAACAGCACATTGCTGGCCGTTCTATCGTGTGCCTGCCTCCTAGCGAGCCTGCTGTGGTTCCCTAAGGCTTTCGCGCAGACATTCCAAGGCGGTGTGCGGGGCATCGTGCAGGACGCGAATGGCGGACTCATCCCCGGCGCGGAACTGTCTTTGGTGAATGATGAGACCGGCGTTGCCCGGTCGACTGCTTCGAACACGACTGGAGAGTACTCTTTCGCGAACGTCCAGCCCGGCGTCTACACGCTGCGCGCAGACCTCGAGGGCTTTAGCTCCTTCGCGGCGGAGGGGCTGGCGATCGGAATCTCGACCTTCTTGGTCTCGGACATCACATTGAACCTTGGCGGGATCGAGGAAACCATCACAGTCACCGCGGAAACGCCGCTCATCGAGAACGGCACAGCGTCGGTTGCCTCGACGATCGACCGCAAGCAGATCGAAGTCCTGCCCTCTCCCGGCCGCAACGTGTTCATCCTTGCCGTGACCACGCCCAACGTGGTGCACACGGGGAATCCGGTCTGGGTCAAGCAATCCGACCAAACAAACTCGTCGCTGTTATCGCTCGGCGGCGGGCCTTTGAGGGGCAACAACTACACCATCGACGGCGTTTCGATGACTGACCTTCGCAACCGTTCGGTGATCATCCCGGTCTTCGAAGCCGTCGAAGAGATGAAGGTCCAGACCAATACGTACGACGCGGAGATGGGGCGCACTGGCGGGGGCGTATTCAACACGATCCACAGACGGGGCACCAACGATTGGTCCGGTAGCGCCTTGTATCAGTTCCGGCCAGGACAACTGAACACCTTCTGGAGAAAGCTAGCCTATTTCCAGCAGCAGGACTTCGACAGCGGGCTGCTGCGCCGGCAAGACCTCGAGAACGCTCCGTACAACCTCTTCGGAGGCTCTTTCGGCGGCCCTGTCTCTGCCGGACGGACGTTCTTCTGGCTCGCGGCCGAGGGGTATTCCGACCACGCAATCGGCAACACCACCGTCAGCGTGCCAACACCCGCCGAGGCGTCGGGCGATTTCTCGCGAAGCAGGAACGCGATCTACGATCCGTTCAGCCTCACCGCGGACGGTCGCAGGCCGGCTTTCGCTAACGGCCGAATCCCGGCCAGTTCCAGAGACCCCTCCGGATCGGCACTGGCAGACTTGCTGGCCAGCTTGGGGCCGGGCGGCCAGATCTCGACATCCGGGGTTCAGGTAGTGCGAGCGATCCAGACCACGGGAAATCTAAGCCATGCTTTCAACGATCGCTGGCATCTTTCTGGAACCTATTTGCATTACCAGTCCACAGAGCCACTCTTTGGGCACTACCAGGATCTGCTGAACTCCGACACCCGTCCTGTCTTCGGGATCGATTCGTCGACACTCGGCCGGGATGTGCATGCCGCTGCCATCAACGCCACAGTCCTCCCAACTGCCAATTCGGTGTTCACTGTGCGCTACGGCCAGACGTACTTCAACGACTCTTGGAGCAATCCTGCGTTTGGCAAGGACCAGTTCGGCACCCAGCTTGGGATTCGCGGCGGGTTCCTGGACAAGCTCTACGCGCAGGAGGGCTTCGAGGGGCAATTCCCGAAGATATTCGTAGCGGACTTCGGCAACAACGGCGATGCCTTGGGAGGAAATAGCAACGACGATGTCCAGTGGCTGTCGCGCGAGATCAGCGGGACGTACGGACAGTTTGTAGGCAATCACACGCTGAAGTGGGGAGGGCAGTGGCGCAGGCTCGGTCTGCACACGGCCAACTTCGGCAACGGAATGGTGCTCAGGTTTGCCAAGAAGTTCACCCAAGGCCCCGATCCGACTCATCCCGCGACGGGTTCGGGCAGCGCACTGGCCGACCTGCTGCTGGGAATTCCGAACGGCGGCTCGGCTACGCTGGCTGCGCCTGCGGACCTGTTCCTCGACTACTTTGGCGGATTCTTCCAAGATGACTGGAGGGTCTCACCAGATCTAGTGCTGAACCTCGGTCTCCGGGTCGAACACGAAACAGGCCTCCGAGAAGACTCGAATGACTTCGCAGTCGGATGGGACCGCCAGAGCCCCTTCCCGCTGCAGGTCAACCTCCCGCCAGATCTGGAGGGCCGGCTGCCCGGCTTTCCCTTGAGGGGCGGGCTCATGTATGCCGGATTGAACGGCAATCCAACCCATCAATGGAACCCGCCGGCTGTGAAGCTGGGCCCGCGAGCGGGATTCGCCTACTCACTGAACGCCTCCACCGTCATCCGAGGCGGCTTCGCCGTGTTCTGGGCGCCGTACGCGATCCCGGCGGGCACCGGTGCTTCGGAGACCGGCACCTACGGATACACGGCTGTAACCAACGTCGAGGCCAGCGTAGACGGCATCACACCAGGTGAGTCGACCGCATCGAATCCGTTCCCCCACGGGATCCTTGATCCGGTAGGGAACGCGAATGGCCGCCTGCAGAACATTGGGGGCGATGTCTACTTCAACGACCAGTACCGCGATTCTCCATACATCAAGAAATGGTCATTGGACCTGCAGCGGGACATCGGCCGAGGAGTGGCCCTCAAGGTCGGTTATGTCGGCAGTCAAGGGACGAACCTGCCGATCGGCGGAACCTTCAACTCGGTCGTCAACATCAACCAGCTCGCAGACGACGACCTGTCGCTGGGCGGCCAGCTCAACGAACGCCGCGCGAATCCGTTCTTCGGCGACGCTCGCTTTGGATCCTTCGCAGAAGAGGAGACTCTGCCGCTAGGCCAGCTGCTGCGGCCGTTCCCGCACTTTCGCAACGTCTACGCCCGTCACGTGAGCGCGGGCAAGTCGATGTACCACGGGCTTCGATTCGAATTGGAACGGCGCTTCGGACGAGCCTGGGGCGCTCGCCTGAACTATACGCACACGAGGCACCGCGACAACATCTACGAGGCGAACACCTTGCTGGAGAGCCTGACCCGCACGGTCTACAACACACCGGACGGGTGTGCAGTGGGCAAGTGCCCGCTATTGGAGTCCGACTATTCGCTCTCAAGACTGCATGCGCCACACCTGCTGAACCTGAACGTCATGTACCAGACCAGAGGGACCTCCAAACTCCTATCCGGCTGGTCACTCTCCACGGCCACGATCTTGCGCAGCGGTTTTCCGCTCGTCATCACGCAGAACGAGAATCCGCTCAGTGCCTACGGCTTCAGCCACCAGCGCCCCCAGAACGTCCAAGTTGGGGGTGGAGGGAGTCCGGCCACCAATCCGGACCAATACGTGACCGCGAATGCGGTGGTACCGACCAGCGGCCTGCAACTCAGCCAAGCGCCGCACACGACCGAAGCCGTGCGTAGCCCAGCGCTGGTTAACTGGGACGTATCTCTGGAGAAGGGCATAGCTCTTCGCGAAAACATCAACCTATCTATTAGGTTTGAGTTCATAAACCTCTTCAATCAAGTCAATTGGCGTGGTCCACGAACGATCTACGGATCCGATACATTCGGCAGCATCCCCGGAACACGGGGGTTTCCCCGAACGTTCCAGATGCTGACCAAGATCGTCTTCTGACCCGAGCACCGGTTCGCCCCGGGCTTGGTTCCGGAGTAAAGGCCGCCGCGATGGCGGGATCCGGCCTGTTTGGGTCAGAACCCCTGAGCCGAAATCCGGTACCTTCCTGTCCAAACCTCGCCGGGCTGCACCACGGGGAGCTGCGCATACTGTCCGCGGTGCGCCAGGTTGAAGGCGTTCGTGATGCCGGACATCGGCTCGAAGCAAAGGAACTGCTGTCCCTCGCCGCTCGGCGCGTAGACAACCGCGACCGGATATCCATCGCCGTACGCCACCATCAAGCTCTGTTCCGCGCCGCGAGCGCTGAATCGTGCCCAACCGTCCGAATCGGCCCTTAAGTCACCGAATACATGGTCAAGGAACTCGCCGCGCAGCGAAAGGTCATCGGCATCTGGGAACGTGTCAGTGGCCGGGGAGGTCACTCCGGTCGGCGTGAACCGCTCGTTCAACTCCCAAATGCTGGCCGCCGCCAGATGCACTCTCCAATCGTCGCGCGGGCTGTCATGCAGTTGGAAATAGGGATGGAAGCCGACCGAGACCGGCATCGGCTCCGCGCCTTGGTTCTTGATTTCAGTCCGCACCTCAAGGCCCGTTCCCGCGAGGGTGTAGGTCACGGCGATGCTGTGGGCGAACGGGAACTGTGCCATCAGGGCAGGGAATCGGCTGAATTCCAAGCGGCTTGTTACCCACGCCGAGTCCGGCTCCGATCCCAGCTCCACAACCTCCCACAAGCTCGAATAGAGCAGCAGCCCATGGATCGGCTGCCCGGCTGGGTCCGTCAAGTAGTTGCCGATACCGCGATTCAGCTCGTAGCGCACACCGCAGGCGTAGAACGCGTGCTCGTCGAGTCGGTTCGCCCATGGTGCGAGCAAGGGGTTGCCGCACAGTTCGGGAGCGGCCGCGAACTCTGCCACCGAATCAAAGGGGAACCAAAACGCGTTTTTGCCATTGACGATGAATTCATAGGCGTTGTTGCCGATCTTCGGCGCGACCGAAACCACGACATCGTCCGGCCCGCTCAGGCGGACGATGTCTATTCCGTTAGCGACAGCTGGTACGGCGGTGTAGGTACCGGAGGATGCGGCGCACATAGGCGGTTGACCAGAATACCGCAGGCTCGCTCACGCTATTCGCCGGGAAGCTCGCGCAAGTCCGTGTCGCCCTGACAGCACATGCACAGTCCCGGCTCGTGCGTCGTGATATGGCAGATCTCGCAGTAGTACGTCACGCGATGCAACTCGCCGTCCTTCACTGTGAAGATCTTCTCCACAGCGAATCGACCGCCGTCTTGGCGTTGGCCGCGCAGCTCCCACAGTCGCTTCGCCAGCTGCGGGTCGCGCATGGTGAGCTCAAGGCCCTCGTCTAACTCCAGATCGAGCGTGCCGCCGCTCGCGAGAGCCAGCTGCAGCTTCTCACCAGCCGTCGGAGTGACCAAGGTGCCGCGAATGGCTTCGGCGGAGGCGAGCGCGGAAACTGCCAACACCAAGGCGCCGACCACCGCGAATCGCCGGAATAGAATTTCTGATAACATAGATTATGTTAACCAATGCGTCGGTTTGGCCAACGCTCGGCTACATTAACGTTATCTGATAATGCCCTGCCGGGCAAGCCCTTGGTCTGAACCCTGGCCGCCGTCGCACGCCATCGTGTGCTTGCTTCCGGGCGAAGCGGCCTCACGCGCCACGCGGACTGCCCGGCGCTACCAGTCCACGACAGCGCCGTCGAACGCATCGTACGGCATGGGGTTCGTCCAATCGTGGTCGATCTTGTCCGCGATCGCCTCGTCGTCGATCTCGACTCCTAGGCCAGGCTTAGTCGGCAGCGGCACGTAGCCGGCGTCGAATCGCAGCGGCTCCTTGAAGTACCCTTCACCAAGCGAGCGGAACTCTTGGCACATGAAGTTGGGGATCGAAGCGTCTAGGTGAACGCAAACAGCCGTCGCGATCGGTCCCAGAGGATTGTGCGGAGCCATTGCCGCATAGTACGACTCCGCCATCCCGGCGATGAGCCGAGCCTCCATGATGCCGCCGCAGTGCGACAGGTCCGGTTGCAAGATGGAGGCCGCCCCTTTCTCCAGCACCTCGCGAAATCCCCACTTGGTGAAGACGCGCTCGCCAGTAGCGATGGGAAGATGCGTGCCGTGGGCGATCTCCGCCATGATGTCGTGATTCTGGCAGTTGACCGGCTCTTCGATGAACATTGGCTGGTACGGCTCGAGGGCCTTGATGAGCAGCTTCGCCGTCTGAGGGCTGATCGCACCATGGAAATCGATCCCTATGTCCACTTCGTCCCCGCCGGCATCGCGCAACGCGCGAAATGACTCGGCCACCTTGTCTACGAAGGCTCTGTTCTCGACAACCCGGGCCGGGCGTTCCTTGTACGGCCCGACCTTGAACGCAGTGAAGCCCTGTGCCATGTCGTCTCGAATCGTGTCGGGCGAGGTCCCGCCCTTGTACAGGCGCACTCTGTCGCGTGTCGGGCCGCCCAACATGGCGTACACCGGCAATCCGGCCGCCTGCCCGGCGATGTCCCACATCGCTTGTTCGATTCCACTCAGGGCGCTGGTCAGCACCGGGCCGCCCCGATAGAACGCATGCCGATAGAGCGCCTGCCAGTGATGCTGAACGTGCCGTGGGTCCTTGCCCAACAGGTACGGCTCCATCTCGCGAATTGCCTCGGCACAGGTCTTCGCCCGGCCTTCGACGATGGGCTCGCCCAGGCCGACCAAGCCGGCATCGGTATGCATCTTCAGGAACAGCCAGCGCGGCTTGACCAAGAACGTTTCCAGTTTGGTGATCTTGAGTTGGTCGGAGAACGGGACCGGCGCAGCGGATCCAGACTGCGCCAGGGCTGCGCCCGCGGCGATGCCGGCGGCTGCGCCTTGCAAAACGGATCTGCGTTGGAGGTGGTCGGCCATTGGCAGTTACTCTAGCCGATTCGGCCTGACGTTTCCACAGGTCCAAACTCCCGTAACGGGCGCATGCTGCCGCGGCGCAAGAAATTCTCCCCCGCCCTGAGGTTGAGTTGCACGAGCGGATGTATAATACCTTCTTCTGTGATGCTCTTCCGCTGTCGGCCATCTGGGCACGTCTGCCCTCGCATTTCTCTCTAACCGGTCGCCGCAGCGCAGCCGCGCAGCGCGGCTGGCAGAATTCCAGGAAGCAAGCTCATGCAACAAGCCACTATCATCGGACACCGCGGTGCCAAGGGACACAAGGAAAACACCGTACCGAGCTTCGAGCATGCGCTCTCCCAGGGCGCCGATGGCGTCGAACTGGACGTGCGCCGGTCCGGCGACGGCCAGCTGGTGGTGGTGCATAGCTCGGTCGCTGGGCGTCACTCCGTGCCGTCGACTCCGTATGCAGAATTCCGCGACTTGGGCGACGGCTACGAGATCCCCCTATTCGAAGATGTGCTGAAGCGCTTTGCTGGCCGGGCGTTCCTCGATATCGAACTCAAGGAACCAGGCTTCGAAGAGCAAGCAATCGAGCTGATCCAAGCACACGCCGACATCAGCCGGACCATGATCAGCGGCTTTCACACGAAGATGCTGAACAAGGTGCACGACTTGCTGCCCGACATCCAGCTCGGGTTCATCTTTAACCGCACCCAAGACGAAGAGACCCGGTTCAACAGCCCGATCGACTTCGTGATCCCGCAGTTCCGGCTCGCCTCACGGAATTTCATCGAAGAAGTCCACGACGAGGATCTCAAGGTGCTGGCTTGGACAGTCAACAGCGAGTCGGAAATGCGCCGCCTGCTGGCCCTCAACGTTGACGGCATCATCACCGACGAGCCGGGCTTGCTGGCGAGAGTCTTGGGGCGTTGAGCCGCGTGATTCCGGACGCGCAGACTGCACAGCAGGAGTTGGAAGCCGCCCGGGCGCACCGATCCGGCTCCTCCAACTCGCGTCCGTGCCAGATCGGATCGCAGTCGGCCTGGCGGGATGCGGCACAATGCGAGTGTGCCATCGAATCGCCGTGACTATGACGAGCTGATCCTCGCCGGGAAGCAGTACCTGTTCCCGGCGGTATTCCATTTCTTCGACCGGCCCCTAGTCGTCGAACGGGCCAAGGATCAATACGTTTGGGACTCGGATGGCAAGCAGTACCTTGACTTCTTCGGCGGCATCGTCACCATCAGCGTTGGACATCTCAACGACCATGTCAACGCTGCCATCCATGAACAGGTAGACCGACTGCACCACGTCTCGACTCTCTTCCCTACCCGTCCCCAAATCAACCTCGCCGCGCGGCTCGCCAAGATCTCACCCGGCGGCAGGCTGACAAAGTCCTTCTTTACCAACAGCGGATCGGAAGCGAATGAAACGGCAATCCAGCTTGCCCGCTGCTATACGGGAAACACCGAGATCGTCGCGCTCCGCCATAGCTACCACGGCAGAACCTCGGGCGGCCGCGCGCTGACTGGCCAGAGCGTGTGGAGGGGGCCGGGGATGCCGGAGGCTGGAGTCGTCCACGCGCACAATGCGTACTGCTATCGCTGTCCGTTCGGCAAGACCTATCCGTCATGCGATCTGGCCTGCGCAACCGACGTAGAGGAACTGATCGAGACATCAACTTCCGGAAGCGTGGCGGGCTTCATCGGTGAGCCGATCCAAGGGATCGGCGGCTTCATCACCCCACCGAAGGAATATTTCAAGATCGTGACGGATATAGTCCGCGAGCATGGCGGGATCTTCATTTGTGACGAGGTGCAGGCTGCCTGCGGCCGGACCGGCAAATGGTTCGGAATCGAGAACTACGATGTAGTGCCGGATGTCATCACGCTGGCCAAGGGTCTAGGCAACGGTCTGCCCATCGGTGCCACGCTGGCGCGCCAGGAAATCGCTGATTCGATGCGATTCCTCACGCTGTCAACCTTTGGCGGCAACCCGGTCACTACCGCGGCGGCCACTGCCGTGGTCGATTTCATCGCCGAACAGGACCTGTTGGCAAACTCTGCGAACGTAGGCACTTATCTCGCAAACCAGCTAGTAGCACTTCAAGCTGAGTTCCCCCTAATCGGCGATGTGCGCGGAGTCGGGTTGATGCAAGCGCTGGAACTTGTCAGTGATCGCGACACAAAGGAGCCAGCGACCCGCCAGACCAGCCGACTGCTGGAAGAGGCTCGGGAGCGTGGCTTGCTCATCGGCAAGGGCGGGCTCTACGGAAACGTGATTCGGATCAGTCCGCCGCTCAATATCTCCAAAGCGGACGTCGACGCGTTCATTGCGGCGTTTCGGCCGGCACTTGCGGCACTGCCTGTCCCCTAGCGGGAATCGCTCAAGAAACCGAGGTTGTCACGCTCTTGGGGCCTCCCGCGCGAAGGGCTAGCCCGCGCGACCGCCGTTGCTCCCGGATTCCTCGACGATCTTGGCGGCGACCATCTCGTCAATCTGCTTCACGGGATACTTGAGCGAACGCAGGATTTGGCGCGTGTGCTGGCCACGTCGAGGGGCGTCGCCCGCGATATACCCGGGGGCATCGGATAGCTTCGGAAATACCCCCAGCTGCTCGTAGACCTCTCCGTCCTTGCCACGGATCGGCGTGATCAAGCCGCGCTGTGCCGCGTGGTCGTCTTGGACAGACCTGGAGATTTCCCGCACTTCTGTGACGCACGCGTCAACTTCAGCGAAGATCTCCATCCACTCGTCCACTTGCTTCTTCTGGAAGATTCGCGTCAGCTCGGCGATCAAGATCTCCTGTGCATGGCCTTCTACGTACTGGTCCTGAATCAGGTCCTCGCGGTCAATCGCCTTGCACAGCGCAGCCCAGAACTTCGGTTCCAGCGCGGCAACCACCATGAAGCGTCCGTTACGGACGGGATAGATGTTGTAACACGCGTAGCGTCCGAACAGACGTTCTTGGCCACGCTTCGGCCGACGCTTGGTCGCCGTGTAGTTCGCGACCTGCACCGGCATCAGGCCGAGCAAGGAGTCGAACATCGAGATGTCGACCATTTGGCCGGCCTTGCTCTTGCTGCGGTGTTGGAGGGCGAGCAGGATCCCGATCACGGTGGGCAGCGCTCCAGCTGCCACGTCTGCGATCTGGATACCGGGCACCAGCGGCACTCCCTCGGCATCCCCGAGCAGGTCAAGCATGCCGGACAATGCCAGATAGTTCAGATCATGGCCGGCCTGTTGGGCGTTCGGACCTGTCTGACCGTATCCTGTCAGAGCCGCATAGATGATCCTAGGATTGACTTGACTAAGAGCCTGGTAGCCCAGCCCCAGCTTGTCCATAACGCCGGGACGGAATCCGTCCAGCACGACGTCGGAACGCTCCACCAGGGCGCAGAAGATCTCCTTGCCCGCCGGTTTGCGCAAGTCGAGCGAGATACTGCGCTTCCCTCGGTTAATCGTGAGGAAAGTCGCGTTGAAGCCTTGAGCCTGAGGGAGGTACTCGCGCATGTAGTCCCCATCCCCCGGCCTCTCGACCTTGATCACGTCCGCGCCGAAGCTAGCCAAGATGTGGCTCGCGTAAGGCCCTGGAAGCAGGCGGCTCAGGTCAAGGACGCGGATTCCATCCAATGGCCGACGCCCGTCCGAAATTTCCTTCTGCTCAGCAGATTCGAGTTTCTCGTGGGTTGTCGTCTTCTCGGTCGACTTTTTCGGCGCCCGCTTGATTTCCGGGCCCGGCAAGGGGGCTCGCTTGGTGGCTTTTTGTGCCTTCGGGGCTGCGGGTTCCTTCCGCTCGGTCCCCTTCGAGTCCTCGGACTTGTCCGTGGCGGCGGACTCCTTCGCCGCCTTCTTGGGCGTCGACTTGGCCTTGGTATCGGCAGGCGTCTTCGCGGTTGCCGCGACGGCGCTAGCCGCAGCAGCCTTAACGGTGGTCTTGGTGCCCGAAGATGCCTTCTGGCCCGACGCAGTCGTCTTCTTCGCCGTGGATCTTTCCTCGGGCGGCGCTTTAGCGGCGCTGCTGGAAGACTTCGGAGAAGCTGCCCGTTTCTTGGCAGCTGCCTTCGGAGCGGCTGTCGACGGCCGCTTGGCACCGGTCTTGCCCGCCGCAGCCTGCCCGGCGCTAGGAGACTTCCTCGCCGAAGGCTTCTTCGCGGCGGCCTTCTTGGCGGAGGCTTTTGCTGCGCTCTTGCCAGCCCCTGTCCCGGCTACGCCCGGATCGGCCTTGGCAGTCGATTTCTCGGCGCCCTCAGTGCCGGCTTTGCCTGCTTCGCTTGCCATCGGAGGTTTGGTGGACGCCTGTGGCTGAGTCAAGAACTCGACCTCATCCACCAATACTCAGTCGAGGCAGGCGCGGATGTTTGTAAGGCGCCGCGCGCGGGGATGCGAGAAGCGGTTCTTGTACCAGCAGGACTCGGGCGGTCTGCAATGAGTCCGCCAATGAATCCAAGAGGATTTCGCGAAATCAATTGTACCAAAAAAGACGGTCCCTGTCAGCCCCCTCCCAGGGCTGCAGATCAGCAGGCCGCGACCACGCCGTCCGTGACTTGGCGCGGTGCCGCACCGAACGCATCAGGAACAATTCCCCGGCCCCCGGTGTCTGACGAGTCGAGGGCTGGCGCGAGATGGCTCGATGCAAGATCACCTGCTAGCCTAAACCGGCACGCCCACGACAGTGTCCCACCAGACGATGCTTCCCAGCGCGCTCGCCGAGTCCGATCTCGACGCGGACTTGGTCTGCGGCCTCAAGGCACGCAAGCCCGGGAGCTACGAGTTGCTGTTGCGCCGTTACCAGCGCCCGGTCTACAGCTACGTCTGCAGGCTGATCGACGACCACGCTGACGCCGAAGATGTGACCCAGGAGGTCTTCGTAAAGGTCTTCCGCAGGGTCGACAGTTTTCGCGGCTCGTCCACTTTCAAGACTTGGCTCTATCGCATCGCGACGAACGAAGCCTCTAACAAGCGGCGCTGGTTCTCGCGGCATCGAGCTTGGGAGGTCAGCGAGTCCTCGGTGCATAGCCGGGCGCACGAGTTCTCGGACTCGTTTCGGTCCGAGGCCGTGACTCCGTTCGAGCACACCACGGACCGGGAGCGCCGCGATATTCTCAACGGCGCCCTGCAAGCGCTCGATCCGCGCTTCCGCGAGGCCGTCGTGCTGCGCGATGTCGAGGACTTTAGCTACGGCGAAATCGCGGACACGCTGGGTGTGCCGTTAGGAACGGTGAAGTCAAGGATTCTGCGCGGCCGTGAGGCATTGAAGCGCCACCTGCTGCGCAATGCCCCATCGATCGCGCCGAGGAGCGCACGATGGCAGTTGGAGTAGAGAAATGACATGTGGTTGGATTTCACGCCGACTTGATCGGTATCGGGAATGCGCTCTCGGGTTGCCCGAGACGCTGTTGGTCCGATGGCATTTGACACGCTGCGCGAAATGCCACGCGCAGAACGAGCGCGAGGAAACGATCGGCAGCCTGCTGGGCGCGCTTCCAGTTGCGGCACCGCCCAGCAGCCTGGAGGTACGCATCCTCAGCGCCCTTTCGGTCGAGGCGCTCATGCGCGATCGCCCGCTGATGTCTTGGAACAGGCGCCGGGTCCGATTCGGCAACTGGCTGCGGCCGATCACTGTGCCTGTGCTGGGCGGCCTGCTGCTGGCGCTGATCTTGGTGCCGATGCTGCTTTCGGCAGTCTGGATGGAGCCGGTGGCCCATGCCGACGACGTGCCGCTGCGTCTGTTGGCCAGCCCGGTCGTGAGTGCCCCGATGATGACGCTGCCTTCGCCGTATCCGGTGGCCGACGAGATCGCGGTCGTGGCCTACATCGACGCCCACGGCGGAGTGTATGACTACATGATCGTCACGCAGGGACCCCTCGAGGGTCGCGCCCACCGACAATTGGCCAATACGCTGCTGACCAGCAAGTTCCGGCCCGCCACTCTGTTCGGCCAGCCGATCCCGAGCAGTAGGGTGATCCTGTTCCAGAGCGTGGAGAGCGCCGCCTAGCCTCCAGCTCGCGATATCGCGGACCACTCCGCATCGCCGGGTGGGCGCTGTGGGGCGCAGCTGCGAGACTGCCCTCTGTCGCAGGGCGATTTTGCAGACAAGCCCCATAGCGATAAACTCAATCTCTTGCATCCAACCTGCAACCTGTTGCGCCGGTCGTGCGTCCAACCAACTCACATGGCGGGAATGACAGGTTTGCTTGCAGGACAGCGCGGTCCGGTGACTTGTCTCGGCGGGGTGCGTTCAGATCGCTTCGTGCCGTACGAGACCGCTTCAGAAGCCGAAGTCGTGCGCCGCGCCAAGAGTGGTGACGAGGAGGCGTTCGCCCTCATCGTCCAGCGGCACCAGAGCATGGTATACAGCCTCGCCCTGAGGATGGTGCGCCGGAGTATCGACGCCGAGGATGTAGCCCAACAGGTCTTCACCAAGGTCTTTTTCGCGCTGAAGAAGTTCGACATGCGATCGTCTCTGTCGACGTGGATCTACAAGATCGCGATGAACGAGACCTACGACTACCTGCGCCGGCTCAAGAGTCGCCGCGTGGTCTTCGAGGGCGACCTGGGCGAAGACGTCGACGAGATCGTCGAGAGTTCGGCTCGCGCGGCCGACACTGCCCCGGGTGCCGAAGAGCAGGCTGCGCGGCGCGACTACTTGCTCAAGCTGCTGGAGCACGTCTCCGAAGAGGAGCGCATGTTGCTGTTTCAGAAGGAAGTCGAAGGACTGACCGTGGACGAGCTGGCAACGAAGACGGGGATCAACGAGAACACCATCAAGGTAAAGCTGTTCCGAGCCCGCAAGAAACTTGTCAAGGCAGCCGAGCAGCTCCGGGTGGCAGGGGCCGGCGAGGTTTTGTAAAATGCGCGGCAGGAGCGAGCCGAGGGGGACACGGGGATGGACAAGTATCTAGAGGAGAACCTAGAGGCGTACCTAGCCGGCCAGCTCGGAGATCAGGGCAGCCGCGAGTACGAGGAACGCTTGGCCCGAAACCCGGCTGATCGCCGAGTGATCGAGGAGATGGCGGGAATTTCAGGGCTGTTTTGCAGCTTCGGCATGCCGCCCGACAGTAGCCTCGGACCGGCGCCCGGCTTCCACCGCAAAGTCCTGCGCGAGATTCAATCCCAGCGCCAGCCCCCGTTCTGGGATATCTTCTTCCAGCCACTCGTCGCCCGCCGCCTCGTTCTCGCCTGCTGCGCTTGGCTGTTCGTGCTCTTCGGGGCCACCGCTTACCAAGCTGCAGCCGAGCCCCAAGTGGAAAACATCGCCCAGAGCGTTCTGGCGGAGCCTCCGGAGAGCGCGGACTACTGCAATGTCCGGCTCGGTTGCGACATTGACCTGAACCGCAGCACGATGCTGGCGGTCGTGATGTACTCAGGCGGCGCGGGACGGTAGTGCAAGGCTTCTCGACAGGCTCGGTTGGCAAGGCAGCTGGCGTGCTTGCGGTGATTTTCTTCAGTGGCTTCGCGACCGGCCTGCTCAGTTCGAACCTGATGGAGGCGTTTGAGGAAGAGCGGAGCACGGAGTTCCGCATCGAAGCGACGCTGCAGGACTTGGCCGAAGAACTCTCGCTCAACCCGAGTCAGATGGAACAGATCCGGGCCATCCTCGACGACGTGATCATGCAAGAGGCCGAACTGCTGGGCGAGCTGAAGTGGAATCAGCTTGAGGCGCACCAGCGGATCGTCCAATACCTCACGCCCGAGCAGAACCAGCTCTTCAACCAGCTCATCCAGGTGGCGAACGAAGGCCAATGATCGTTCGCCGGATCGCCGAGCGGGCGGCCTTTTCCGGCCTCAAGATGGCCAAGGCAGACCTGCTTGCCGGCGAGCAAGTGTTTTCCGGGCTGAACTGCTTCCTGCCTGGGCAGGCCCACCAGCTGCACTCCCATGCCGGGCAGGACAAGCTCTACTTGGTTCTCGAAGGCTGTGGCGACGTAACCGTCGGCGAGCGCAGCGAGCGTATAGAAAGCGGCGACCTCGTGCTGGCTCGCGAGGGTGAGCCACACTCGCTCGCGAACCCGGGGCCGGGAAACCTTGTCGTGCTGACAATCATGGCGCCGCCGCCGGGATCGAAACCGAAACAGCCGAGTCCCGGCTAGCGGCTTGGTCTGGGCAGGGAGCTAGTCGCCCCGGCTCGGGCTGCCGGCCGATGTCAGTTCGACATCGGCCCGCCCCATCTGCTCGATCTCCGCAAATTGGACCTTGCGTTGCTCGTCCATGGCCAGGTTCGCCAGCATGACAGCCACCGAGTCTTGCAGGCCGACGCCGATGTCAGCCTTCGGCCGAGAGCCCGTCGCAACATCCTTCAGGAAGCTGGAGAGCTCGGCGTACTCAGGATCGATATCCTCCTCGGGCCGCAGAATCCCCTTGTTGTAGGCCCACGTCTTGGCGAAGAACAGCTCTTTTTCGACGAAGCTGACCTGATTGGGGTCTACGGCCTCGGGGTCGATCGGGAATCCGTCGCCCTGCTCGGCGGTGTCCATGCCGACGGTGGCACCGGCCACCCAGTTCTCGCCATCGTCCTTCTGCTTGGCCTGGTCTTCCATCTTGACCTTCATCACGTCCGGATACAGCATGCCGTCGCCGTAGGGAATCAGCGTTAGCTCGATCGCGCCGTCGGTTCCCAAGATCGTCTCGCGGCAGCCATCGCCGGGAACGCGCCGGCCGGCAATGTGGCGGTTAGTCATGATCGAGCTGTACTGCAGCTTCTGGCCGCCCGGGTACTCGAACACGAGCTGGATGTTGTCGTAGATGTCGCGCCCGTCCTTCCAGTAGTCCAGACCGCCCACGCCCATCACCGACTTGGGATGCTGGTCCAGAATCCAGTCGGCCACGTCGACCTGGTGGGACATCAGCTCCGCGCACAGCCCACCGGAATACTGGCGGTACAGGCGCCAGTTGAACTGGTCCTCGAACTCGGCGGAGGCCTTGCGACGCCAATTCGTGTTGCGGTGCCACTGGGCTTGGATGTGGGTGACCTCCCCGATCGCCCCGCTGTCGATGAGATCCTTGGCGCGCTGGTACAGCTTGCTGTAGCGCCGCTGCAGGCCAACCTGGATGATCTGCTCCGGGTGCTGCTCGTGCAGCGCCTTCAGGCCATGGACTTCCTCGGGCGTGAAGACCAGCGACTTCTCGCAGAACACGTGCTTGCCCGCCTCGAGCGCGGCCTTCATGACCGGATAGTGCAGGAATAGCGGAACCGTAATGAAGACGGCTTCGATGGAATCGTCTTGGAGCAACTCGTTGTAGTCGGTGTAAGCTGCCGGCCTGTCGTCAAAGACCTTCAGCGCCCGGTCTAGGTTCTTCTGGTAAATGTCACACAGCGCGACGCACTCGCCGTGCTCCATGTGCACCAAGTGGCGCTCGAGCAACCGCCGTCCACGGCTGCCGGGCCCGATCATGGCGTACTTGACGACCTTGTCGGCCCCCTTCGCCTTGCGCACCAACGGACCGCTGCTCGCGGCAGCGGCAGCCATCCCCAATGCGGCCGCGCCCTTGGTGAAATCGCGCCGATCCATCTGTGCTTGCTTGGTTTCGCTTTCTGCCATGCGTCTCTCCGGGAGGTTAGCTCCTAAGCCGAGTGTATCGGGAACGGGCACGGACCGCAACTGGCTCTCCCGGTCTTCGTCGGTCCCGTCCGGCGCGTCGGGCGCGCGTCTCGCTACGGCGAGCCGCGTTCCTCGATCGCCCTCCGGTAGGCGTTCACTTGGCTGTCGAGCACCGTCCCCTGCCCCGCCGACGAGCCCGGCTCGGAAACGCCGTGCGCGACTGGACGGTGATCCGTTTCCAGCACCCATCGCACGATGCCGGGTCCGGCGTAGGCGAAGCGTGCCGCATCCGGAGCGTCGGCAGGCACGCGATCACACGTATCGCGCGCATAGCCAATGTTGCAGCCAGCAACCAGGAGTTGCCCGGTCGGCCGGTACGGGCGCGCGGCATCAGCGCGGCAAACGCCCTGGCGGGGAGCACCCAATGGCGGGCGGAACTTCCCTGGCCAGGCGGACCAAGGCAGCCGAGCGGTTGGTTCGAAACACGGGCAGGCCAAGCCGTCCCAGTGTACGTCGGTGAGAACCGATCGCGTTGCTATGCTGGATGGCACTAGCCATGGATCGCATCGACGCTCTTCGAGCCATGCTTGAGGTGGACCCATCCAACCAGTTCGCGCGCTACGGCTTGGCGCACGAGTTCGTCAAGCGCGGGGAAGACAGCAAGGCCCTCGAAGAATTCGGGCGCCTCCTTGAAGAAGACCCGAACTATCAGGCTGCTTACTATCACGCCGGCAAGTCCTTGGAGCGCTTGCAGCGTGCCGACAAGGCCCGCGAAATCTACTCGCGCGGTATTGCGGCGTCGCACCGCACCGGCGACGCCCACGCGCGCTCCGAACTCGAGGAAGCTCTCGCTCGTCTAGGCGACTGAGGCGTAGGGCCGTGGCGGGACGCCTCCAGGCATTCGCCGGATGGGGGCGCGGGCTTCCCCGCCCCGCAGCGCCGGTCCGGCCGAAGTGTCATTGGGCCAGATTCGGGCACCTCCTGCGGACTCCCAAGCGAGCCCTGCGCTTCATCCTTGCCAGCGCGCTTGCCGCAGCCCAGGCCCCGGCATCGGACCTGCTCGGGCTAGCGGGCCTGGACGCAGCACCGGGAGACGAGAGCAGGGTGATCGAATTCATCGCGAGCCGAGTCGGCGGAACCCATCGCAGGGGCAGCAATGGAACGCTCGTGGCTACTTTTGGCCAAGGTGCGCCACACACGCTGCTAGCTACGGGCGTAGACGAACCCGGCTACGCGGTGTCGGCGATCCAACCGGACGGCTACTTGCGACTGCAGGCCCTTGCGGATGCCCCATTCGGGAGCGAGCTTGGAGAGCACTTCCTCGGCCAGCACGTGCGGGTATCGACCGCGACGGGAAGCGTCCTGCCAGGAGTGGTCGCGGCCCCGTCGGTTCATTTCCGATCTCGGCCAGCCTACCGGCGCACGGAAACGGACGACTTG
This sequence comes from Bryobacterales bacterium, assembly GCA_028819215.1. Taxonomy (GTDB): domain Bacteria; phylum Acidobacteriota; class Terriglobia; order Bryobacterales; family UBA6623; genus VXMF01. Next base: position 12,816 of record JAPPMG010000084.1, on the reverse strand, counting down.
TATGTGGACGTGGGCTCGTCTAGCGCGAGCCAGGCCCGCGCCGCCGGCCTGAACGTCCTCGACCGCGTCACGCTCGAAAAGCGCGTCACGCTGATGGGGAGCGAGTGGATCGCGGCGCCATGGATCTCAAGTCGAGGCGGTGCCGCCGTCCTTCTAGACGTCGCCAGCTGCCTGAGAGGAGCGAATTTCGAGGGCACGGTCACAGTGGCATTCGTCACGCAGCGCTACCCTCACAATGCGGGCCTAGTCAGACTTCTGCGGTCGCTGGACTTCGACCGGGCCGTGCTCTTGCGTCCGAATGGCAGCGCGAGCGCCGGCGTTGCCTCGGTGCGCGGACAATCAGACGCGCTGGTGCGAGAGATCGCAGCTCTCGCCGACCGCGAAGGGCTCAAGATCGAACGTAGGCCTCCGCACGGCTTGGCGTTCGGACCGTTCGGCGATCAGTCTCCGTGGCGGAACCAGCACGCCTACGCCGTCATGTGGCCGCCTACACAGAACAGCGCCACACCCTCAGCGGCAATCCGGCGGAGCGGTCTGTCTGAGATGGCGCGCCTACTCTGCCGCTTGGTTGGCGGGCGTTGGGAACCGCGCCGAGAGCAGCCCCCTCGGGCCCCGGCCCGTGCCGCATCAACGGCGCGCCGGAACGGTTCGTTGACACAGATGATCGAGCAACTCGTGGAGGTGCCGGGCGTGAGCGGGAAGGAGGAACCCGTGAGGAGGCTGGTCCAGAGTCTCTTGCCCGCCTACGCAAGGCAGGCCATGCGAATTGACGGCGGGGGCAATCTGATTGTCAGGCTCGGCAGCGGCGAACAGCCAGACGCCGCATTCATCGCTCATCTGGATGAGATCGGATTCGGCGTAAGCGCGATCTCATCCGACGGCAGCGTGGCGCTGGATCTAAAGGGGGGAGGTGATCTGCGTCTGTTCGCGTGGCAGCCCATGGTAGTCCACGGAAGCCGCGGAAGCGTCAATGGAGTGATGAGCGGCCGGCGCAGCCTGAACCTCGGCCTCTCTTCCCGCGAGGCCGTGGCGAATGCAGGGACGAGCGAGGGAGATACGGCAACCGTGCTCAAGCGCTTCCGAAGGCTTCTCGGCGACCGTGTCAGCGCGCGGTCGTTAGACGACCGGCTTGGTTGCGCCACTCTGGTAGAAGCCATAAGACGGCTTGAGGGGCCTACGAGGCGAGCGAGCGGGACTGTCGATTTCGTCTTCAGCGTCGGCGAGGAGATCGGCCGTCTGGGAGCGATGCACTATGCCAAGACGGCGTCTCCGGCTCACGTCTTCCCCATCGACACGTTTGTGACTTCCGACAGTCCGCTCGAATCGAAGCGAATGGCCGATGCTCGCTTGGGCGGCGGCGCGGTGCTACGCGCGTTCGACGAGAGTGGGCTCACCCCTACCGCCGAGGTCGCCCGCGTTGCCGCCCTGGCCCGCCAGCACAAGATCCCGCTCCAGTTGGGCGTCACCGCTGGCGGGAACGACGGTTCGGTCTTCCGCTCGCTGGACACAGTGAACGTGCCTATCGGCTTTCCCTTGCGCTACGCGCACTCGGCAGTGGAGACCGCCGACTTGCGCGACGCCGAAGCGGTAGTCGACCTGATCGAGGCACTCGCGCTCAAAGCGCTGGGCACGCGCTGAGGCGCCGCTATTCGAACAGGCTGGCGTCAATGCCGGGGATCAGACGCAAGGCGTTCTTCCAGTAGATGTGTCGCAGCGTCTCGTCGGGCAGACCGAGGCCGTACATGCGCCAGTGGGCGTGGTAGCGGCGGTAGTACTCGAAATACTCATCCCGCGTCTCCAGCACCCGCCAATAGTATGGGAATTCGGAAGGAACGTAGGAATCCTTGCCGAACAATACCCGATCCTTGTAGCGATTCAGGAATTCCGGCCCGCTGAACGGGATGCGGCCCAACTCGTACAGCACTGCCGCAAGATCGACATACACATTCGGATGCGCCTCGAGCAGCTCTCCCAAGTGCTTGAGGTCGTGGCCATGCCATCCCAAATGGGCCAGGATGAAGTTCACGTCCGGATGGCGCGCCAGCATGCGGTCGCGTTCGGCGATCAAGTCCTGAAAGCTCGGTGGTGCCGTGCGCTTGCGCCGCGGGCGCAGCTTCAGCTCCAGCCAGCGCTCATTGTGGCGGTCGTGTTCCGACCAGAACTCCGCCGGGTCGGCAACATGGATGAGCACTGGGATCTTTAGCCGGGCGCACGCCTGGAACAAGGGGTCCATGGCGGGATCGTCGACGGGCACCCGCTCGCCAGATCGGTCGCGAACGCTCATGCCGAAGTTCTTGAAGATCTTCAGGCCTTGCGCGCCGGCCCTCACATCCGCCTCGAGTTGCCGTGCCGCACGCTGGGGCCAGCCGGGACTGCCGATCCCGTTGAAGTCCGGATTGGCGAATACGGCGAAGCGCTCGGCATGCCTCGAACGGAACGCCCCGACGGTGTCGCGGAGTCGATCACCGAACCCGCCGCTGAGGTTCACCAGCACGGCCAAATTCAGCGCGTCCATTTCGGCGACGATCCGATCGAGCCGTTCTGGCGAGGTGGAGCGGCTGTGATGGCTATGTACGTCGATGGCGGGGAACTTCGCGCGCGGGACCGGATGCTGCTCCACAACAAGGGTCGAGCGCGGTTCCCAGTCTTCGACGCGCAGTTCTTGGGCGACAGCCCCTGCGCAGAGCAGGCTGCCCACAGCTGCGAGAATTCTCATCGCTGGCACCCCTGCTCGTCCGACCGCTTCAACAGCGCCTGCCCTTCTGATGCAGAAGCATCGATGCAGTCCCGCACGCCAACCGACGGTCAAGGATGATGTGAGCGCAACCGAGACCAAAGCGGAATTCGTCGCTGCCCGGACTACTCGGGTCTGAACGCGACCGGCATCTCGGCGCCTTCTTCCGATTCCAATGGTTCAGACCATGCATCCGCGCCGGAATCCTGCTCGGCAGGGACCGCATCCAAGCCTTCGGGCAAGGGGCCGAGGGCATCGGTGCCGGAGCTGTCGCCGCTATCGACCGTAGGCTGAGGCGGCCATGGCTGGCCCTCGGGGACGATCTCCACAGCCACAGCACCGGTGCGGATTTCTTCCATCGCAATCTTTGTGGACTTGCGCAGGCTCGTGTTGATCAGGGGCCGCTGGCCGTTCTGAAGTTGGCGCGCACGGCGGGCGGCGGCCAAGATGAAGCGGTAGACTCCGCTCTGATCGTCATTCGGGATCGTCCACTTTTGGTCGGGCCCTTTCTCGTAGCCGTCGAAAAGTTTCTGATGCGAGTCGCTCATTCGGGTTCCTCCGGATCAATGCCGAATTCCTTCAAGATCGGCTGGATTCGGCCGGCCATGTACTCACGCTTGCTACGCTCGGCAGCGAGAATCGTGCGCAAGGCCTCGACTGTTGATTCGACATCGTCGTTGACGATGACGTACTTGTAGGCCGGATATCGACCCACTTCCCCCGTCGCTTCACCCAAGCGCCGTTCGATCTCCTGCTCCTTCTCCGAGGACCGCTTCCGCAACCGCTCCTCCAAGGCGCGGCGCGAAGGGGGGAGAACGAAGACCGTGACGGCGTCTGGTAGCTGCTCTATTAATTGTGCCGCACCCTGTACGTCAATGTCCAGCAAAATGTCACATCCGCGCCTAGAGGCCTCCTCCAGGGCTGCCTTGGGCGTGCCGTAGAGGTTTCCGAACACCATTGCCCATTCGAGGAACGCTCCCTCCTCAACCATGCTGCGAAAGCGCTCCTCGGACACGAACCGGTAGGCGCGGCCCGCAACTTCCGGGCCTCGCGGCGGGCGTGAGGTGACCGAAACGGAAAACTCTAGATCGCGCTCGCTGGCTATCAGCCGATTCACCAAGGTGCTCTTGCCTGTACCGGACGGGGCTGAGATCACCAGTACGATGGGCATGGGCAGCCGTGTAGCCGTACGCGCGGCCCAAGGCCTGGCGGCATCTGCAAGCCGCCGAGCGAAACCGAGCTAAACGATTAGTTTAGCGCGCTCCAGCGCTTCCGATTGCGCCGCCGATCGGTGGGCCAGACTTTCATCGGCGCGCACGGGCCGTCCGAGGCTCACGGCCCCAAGGTTCCTTGAGCGGGCAGGACGAGTTCACATCCTCCGACCGCTTGATCCGTCGAGCGACTTTCCGTTCGGCAGCACGGCAGCCGCTCCTCCTCGCAGCAGCCGCGTGCGACCACCCCGCGATGGATTTCCGAGGTCCCGTCGTAGATGCGCATGACCCGGCAGTCGCGGTAGATGCGCTCGATCGGAAGGTCCTTGCAGTAGCCCAGGCCTCCGAAGACCTGAACCGCTCGGTCGGCGACGCGCCCCAAGGTCTCGGACGAGCACACCTTGACCATGGAGACCTTCTCTCTGGGGTCCAGCCCCTCGTCGGTCTCCCACGCAGCCTCGAGGCACAGAAGCCTCGCAGACGCGATCTCAACCGCACTGTCGGCTAACTGGGACTGGATCATCTGAAACTCTCCGATGGGCACGCCAAACTGCCGTCGGACCCTAGCGTGCCGAGTCATCATCTCGAGCAGGAGCGTCGCCGTGCCGACAGCCCGGGCCCCGATGTCGAACAGTCTTACCCGTCCGATCGTGCCGAGAATCAGGCGCAAGCCTCGTCCGGGCTCGCCGAGCAAGTGCTTGCTGCTGAGCTTGACGCCATCGAATGACAGCTCGACATGGCTGCCTCCCCTGAGCCCCATCATCGACTGGTTTCGGCCGACCGTGACACCCGGCATCGTCTTGTCCACGAGAAAGACCGAAATCCCTTTCGGCCCGGCGTCTGGATCCGTTCGCGCGGTCACGGCGAAGAAGTCTGAGAACGCTCCGTCACTCACGAAGTGCTTGCCTCCGTTCAGGGTCCAGCCGTCTCCGTCTGGCGTGGCGGTTGTCTGGATGCCGGCGGGGTCCGATCCTGCTCCGGGCTCTGTCATCGCGATGGCGCATGTCCGGTCCCCGCGGACGGCCGGGAACAGCCATTCGTCGCGCTGTTGGCCCTCGCACTCCAAGAGGAGCTCGTAGACCGTTCCAAAGGCCCTGCGAACCAGGATGTCGCTCGTTCGTCCCATCTCCTGCGCTACTAGACACATCTCGACAGCGCTGAGTCCCCCTCCGCCTACGTCCTCGGGCATGTTCATGGCATAGAAGCCCAGATCCCGGGACTTGAGCAGAATCTCGCGGGCCTTGCATGATTCGAGGACGCCCTTGGATTCCACTTCCTCCTCCAAGGGGCACAGTTCCTCCTCGACGAACCTCCGGACCGACGCGACCAAGAGGAGGGCCTCTTCTGACGGGGCGAAGTTCATGTTGGATGGGTGGATACGAATTAGGGGCCGAACCTGGTTTCAGAGGCCTTCCCACACAGCGGGGCGCTTGTCGACGAATATGCGCGGCAGCTCAAGCGCATCGCTCTTCTCCAGAATCGCACTCAGCGCCGCGTAGCGTCGCTTGATCGGGTTGGAGGCCGAGCTCTCCTCGAGCGTCCTCCGTACGGACCGCTTGGTCGCTGCGATCGCCGCCGGGCGCAGGCCCGGACGCTCGACGCCCAGCGGTCGATCGCCCCCTCAGGGCTCGTTCTGGCCACAACCTCATTGACAATGCCGAATTCTAGCGCTCTCCCGGCACCGACCCCACGGCCTGTAACTCAACGAGCCGGCGGTACAGGCCGCACGTCTCCATGAGCGATCCATGCGTGCCCCGATCCACGATGCGGCCGCCGTCGATGACGAGAATCTCGTCGGCGGAGCGGATCGTCGAAAGGCGGTGTGCGCTGACGATGACAGTCCGCCCGTGAATCAAGTTCGAGAGCGCACGCTGGACAAGGGTCTCGGCCTCGCTGTCCAAGTGCGAAGTGGCCTCGTCGAGTAATAGGATCGGGGCGTCCTTGAGCAACGCGCGCGCGATTGCGATCCTCTGGCGCTGCCCGCCGCTGAGCCGCTGCCCGCGCTCGCCGAGCTTGGTCTGGTATCCCTCGGGCATTTGCTCGATGAACTCCGCGGCATAGGCGGCCGTGGCTGCAGCGCGGACCCTTTCCGGATCGATGTCCGCTTGCCCGTAGGCGATGTTGTTGAAGATCGTGTCGTCGAACAGGAACGTTTCTTGCGTGACGATGGCCACCTGGTCGCGGATAGATTCCGCCGTGACCGAACGCAGATCCCTGCCGTCAATCCGGACGGCACCAGCGGTCGGATCGAAGAATCTCGGCAGCAGGCTCATCAGGGTTGTCTTCCCTGCTCCGCTGAGCCCGACCAAGGCGACCACGTCTCGGGCACGGACAGTCAGGCTGACGCCATCCAGCGCCGGCTCGTCCGGGTGGCCGGGGTAAGAGAAGCGCACGTCGTCGAACTCGATTCTTTGGCGGATGGGGGGCAAGGGCTTGGCCCCGGGAACGTCTCTTATGTCGTGCGGATGATCCATATAGGCAAAGGCGCGCTGCACAGCCCCCAATGCCTGCTGGAAGATGTTGTGGATTCCGATCAGGCGCTTGATGGGCTGCAGGAGCATCACCAAGGCGACGATGAAACTCACAACCTGACCGGCGGTCAACTCGCCTGCTAGGATCCGTCCGCGCACGTAGACCAACAGGCAAAGGATCATGCCCGCCCCGAGCACCTCGATCAGGGGAGACACGATCGCCTGCTGCTTGACCATCCGCATGCTTGCTGCGAACCACTGGTCGGCACGTTCGCGAAAGCGACGGACTTCGGCGTTCTCCATGGCGAACGCCTTGACGATGCGATTGCCCGAGATCGTCTCCTGCATGATCTTGACCAATTGCGCCAGGTGCTCCTGGGTCTTGGTGGAAGTCCTCCGCAGTCGGCGGCCAATCTGCGAGGCCGGGAGCAACACCAGCGGCAGCACAACGAGGCAGCCGATCGTCAGGACGGGATCGTGTTGCAGCAAGACCAGGAGCAACGCGAGTGTCGTGAAGAGCTGCCGCATCAAGTCGGCCAGGAAGTGCGAGCAAGCAGACTGGATTCTTTCGATGTCGCTGACCAGAGAAGAGATCAGCTCCCCGGTATGCTTGGTCTGGAAGAACGCCGGCGACTGGCCCAGCACAACCCCGTACATCTCGTTTCGGATGTCACGGACTGCGGAGTAGCCTGCGTGGTTTACCAAGCAGCTAGCTGCGTAGTCGCACAGCCCCTTGGCCACGGCGACCGCCAGAAACACCCAGCAGAACACCCCGAAGGCGTCGGCGACATTCACCGGCAAGAGGTCGTCCAACATGATCGCCGTCTCGAGGAACGGCAATCGGAACAGTTCGACCGGCGCAGTCACCGGCTCGGGACTCAGGAACCGATCCAGCAGGGGCTCAAGCAGTAGCGCGAACAGGCCGTAGCTGGCTCCCACTACCGCCATCAGCACCACGGCGATAGCGATGTGCGCGGAATACGGGCGGACGTACCCGAACAGCCGCGCTAGGTCGCCCACGGGTTCATCATGGCACAGTGCGGGCGCGGGCCGATCCGTTCCGGGTTGAGCGTTTCGGGACCCTTGCGGTTCTTCGATCAGTCCGCGGTCTATGTCCAGCCGGTCACGACAAGCGCCCGTGCTCGCGCACCTCAGCGACTCCCGAGGCGAGCGCGGCCCCGTACACCCCGATATCAGCGCTATACGAAATCAGGTTGTAGCCGATCGCCAGCCATTCCACGGCCTGTCGCAGAGAGCCCGGCTGAATCCCGGCGAACTTTCCCCGCGCGCGGGCGGCTTGCGCCACGCTCGCCAACGCGGAAAGAAAGTCCGGATGGTCGAGCTGGCCCACGATGCCCATTGATTGCGTGAGGTCCATGTGGCCCACCCACAGGCAATCGACGCCGTTCACGTCCGCGATCTCGTCCAGGTTTTCCAAGGCCTGGGAGCTCTCGATCTGGCAGATCAGCAGGTTCTCACGGTTCGCCTCGGCCATGTATGCGACGGGATCCGGCCGCACGAAGTCGTTATGCGCCGTCCCCAGCCCGAGGCCGCGGTTGCCATCCGGCGCATATCGCATCGCATCGTTGAGCAGCCGCGCCTGTTCGGCTGTGCGCACGTTGGGTGCCATGACTCCCTGTGCCCCTGCATCCATGACGCGTGCCACGAAGTGGTACTCCGATGCCGGGACTCGCACGAATGGACTGATCCCGGTGGCCTTGAACCACGCGATCATGCGAGCAACCTGCGGAATCTCGAGCGGACCGTGCTCCATGTCGATGAGCACGAAGTCCAACCCCGCCGCTTCGCAGATCTTGGCGATGCCGGGAGTGGCGAACTCCATCACCATGTGCCCGACGGCGTAGCTTCCTGGCCGCGAGGCCGCCTGGCGGGCTCGGTTTGGCTTCATGACTTCCTCCAGCGCGCCAGCTTGGCTTGCACGCCCTCTTGGTTGACGACTGCCGGGTCTGCCAGACACGCCGGCACCTCGCCCGAGGCCACGCTGGCGAGGTTTCGACAGGCGTCGCGGCTGTTCCCCGCCATACCCTCCTGCGTCCAAGCCATGCTGTGCGGGGACAAGATGACGTTGTCCATCGCAAGCAGCGGGTTGTCCGCGGCCGGCGGCTCCCTCTCAAACACGTCGAGGCCTGCGCCTGCAATGCACTGGCCTCGCAGGACTTGTACCAGAGCGGCCTCGTCGACGATCGGCCCGCGGGCGGTGTTGACGAAGTACGCGGTCGGCTTCATCAACGCAAGTTCGGCAGCGCCGATCATGCCGCGTGTTTCGGAGTTCAGAAACGCATTCACAGTTACAAAGTCACCCTCGGACATGACGGTCTCCAAGCTGACCAGATCGACACCGATGTCGCGCGCCAGCGCTTCTGAGCAATAGGGATCGTAGGCCAACAGCCGTCCAAACCCTATTCCACGCGCCATCTTGAACATTTCCGCACCGATGCGGCCGAGGCCGACCGAAGACAGAGTGCGCCCCTTGACGTCAATGCCGTAGATTGGCAGGTCGGTACGCCAGATGCCGGCCCGCGTGCGCCTGTCCAGGTCAGGCAAGCGCTTCGCCAGCGCAAAGATCAGCGCTATCTGCGACTCAGCTACGGAGCGCTTGATCGCTTCGGGCGTCAGCGCGACCATTACGTCGGCGGCTCCCGCGGCTGCGATGTCGATCATGTCAAAGCCCACTCCCCAGCGCGAGATGCACGCCAGCCGCTTGACACCTTCAAAGCTGCTAGCACGAAAGGGCGTGCCGAGGATCACCAAGCCATCGTATTGATCGATGACCTCGGCACTTGCGACACCATCTATCGGATCCGCCATGATCTCCCATTCGATGTCAGGCCGAGAATCGAAGACATCTCGCACGTGCGATCCCAGGAGGGAGTCGAAGGTACCCCTCCAGCCGGGATCGATGCCCACACGAAACAGATCGCCCATTTGCAGAACTGCCAATTGTACTCCGCGAAAAACCAATCGCACTGTCGGACCGATCCGACCGGCAGTTCCCTGCTCTGTCTACGCGCGCACCCCAAGCCGCCCGACAACGTGGTAGAGTCACGGCGATGCAAGTTTTCCGAATCGTCCTCGCTATGGCGTTGGCAGGTCCCGTTGCCGCCCAGATCGGCGGATTCGACGAGGCCCAGCTTGCCAAGTACACCCGTTTGAATCCCTTTGAACGCTTCGATGACGGCCGTCCGAGGGTGCCGCAAGCCCTGATCGATTCGCTGGCCAACGCGAGTTCCGAGATGCTCTGGGGTCCACTGCGCCGAGCCGGCTATGAGCACCAGTGGTCGGGGGGCTGGCAGATCGTCCATCCGGAAAAGAAGCTGCTCGGGCGGGCTGTCACGGCAGTCTTCATGCCGGTCCGACCCGATCTGGACGAGATCATCGAAGAAGACGCAGCAGCCCAGGAACTGGGGGCCAACGATAACCAAAGAGTGATTGATGCCCTTAGGCCCGGAGACGTGCTGGTCGTCGATTTGTTCGGCAAGATTGAAGGCGGAACGTTTGCCGGCGACAACCTCGCGACAGCAATACACGCAGCAACGGGCCAGGGCTTCGTCATTGACGGAGCGATCCGGGACCTAGACGGAATCCATCCGCTGAACATTCCCGTGTACGTCCGCGGGTTCCACGTCTCGGCGATCGAGGACGTGATGCTAATGGGTATCAACGTGCCAGTACGCATCGGCACGACCACGGTGATGCCGGGTGACTTGGTAGTTGGTGACCGCGAGGGGCTGACATTCGTCCCGCCGCACCTCGTCGAGAGCGCCGTGAAGCAGGCGAAACTGACCGAACTGCACGACATCTGGACCAAGGGCAAGCTGGCTACCGGGCGCTATAAGGCGAGCGAACTATATCCGAGCCCAACAGACGAAGCGCTGAAGAAGGAATACGCAGAGTGGCTGGAGGAGCAAAAGCGCTCTCTAGGCCTGGAATAGCACCGTCGCGGCCCCGTCCCAATCGCCCGCCCCGCGCATACCGTAGCTGAGGAAAGTTCCCGCGCAATGGCCACTTCCCTTTTCGAATGCAAAACGCGCGATCTTGCCATTCTGGCGCGCTGCTGTGATATCGTACGCCCTTTGTCCGAGCTCTTCGCGACCGCAGATGCCTCCGTCCCAGCCAGTGCGTGAACTCACCGTTCGGGCGGTCGTAATCGGACTCCTGATCGGCACGGTACTCACAGCAGCGAACACCTACCTCGGGCTATACGCGGGGATGACCGTTACTGGCAGCATTCCTGCGGCGATCGTTTCGATGGGCATTCTCCGCGGGCTGCTGAAGCGCGGCACCATCCGCGAAAACAACATCGTCCAGACTGTCGCCTCGGCCGGGGAGGCCGTGGCGGCAGGGATCATCTTCACCGTTCCCGCCATGCTGATCACCGGGGTCTGGATGGAGTTCTCCTTCTGGAAGGTCTCCCTGATCGGCCTGCTGGGCGGCCTGCTCGGCGTGCTCTTCATGGTTCCCCTGCGACGGGTTCTGATTGTCGACGACAAGGAGCTGATCTACCCGGAGGGCGTGGCCTGCGCCCAAGTGCTCGAGGCGGGAGAGTCGGGCGGAAGCCCCATGCGCACGATCCTCTCCGCTCTTGGCAGTGGATTGTTGTTCAAATCACTCGTAGGCTTGGTCGCAGTCTTCCGCAACACGGCCGAGGCTGCCTGGAGGGTAGCGGGCACCGTGCTCTATGGCGGCACTGACGTCTCGGTCGCGCTACTAGGAGTCGGCGTGATCGTCGGTGTCGAGATTGGCATCGCAGCCTTGGCGGGAAGCGTGATCGCGTGGCTCTTCGCTATTCCGATCTTCTATTGGCAGAGCCCCCTTGCCGAACAGTCCGCCCTCGACGCGGCATGGACCCTGTGGAGCAGTCAAATCCGCTACATGGGAGTGGGGGCCATGATCGTCGGCGGGCTGGCCTCGATGTGGAATATCCGCAGCGGAATTGCGAAGGCGGTGCGCCACCTGCTTGGCGGCATTGGCAAAGGCGGCCAATCGGTCGAACGCAGCGACCAAGACCTCCCCAACTCGTTGGTCGGCGCGGCATTCGCAGTGGCCGCCGTCGGTACGTTCGTGCTGTACCAGTCCGTCACGGGTTCCCTGGCGGTTGCACTGACCGCCGGCACCGTAATGCTCGTCAGCTCACTCTTCTTTGTGGCAGTTTCAAGCTACATTTGCGGCTTGGTCGGATCGTCCAACAATCCCATTTCCGGCACGACGATCTGCGCGCTGATGTTCTCGTCGGTCATCTTGCTGATCCTGGGCATGACGGGCAGCGCGGGAATCCTCGGCGCATTGGGCGTGGCCAGCATCGTGTGCTGCGCCGCGGCGACCGCCGGCGACACGTCGCAAGACCTCAAAACCGGCCAGCTGGTCGGGGCTACCCCACGCCTACAGCAGACCGGCCAGCTCATCGGCATTCTCGTGCCCGTCTTCACGATCGCCCCGGTCTTGACGCTGCTGCACAAGGCATACGGCATCGGCACGGGCGAACCCGATGCCCTGCTAGCGCCGCAAGCCACCCTGTTCGCCTCGATCGCGGAAGGGTTGTTCGGAGACTCCAACATCCCGTGGACCATGGTCTGGATCGGAGCGCTGATCGCGATCGGTATCGTCTTGGTCGACGGACTTCTGCAGCGCTCCGGCAGCCGTTTCCGCGCACATGTGATGCCCGTCGCGGTCGGCATCTACCTGCCGCTCTCGCTGATGGTGCCTATCTTCCTCGGGGGCTTGATCTCGCAGCGCCTCCAGGAGCGCTCGGAGGGAGCACGGCACAAGGGCCTGCTGATCGCTTCCGGGCTGATCGCTGGAGAGGCGATCGCAGGCATACTGATCGCGATTCCCAAGACGTTGTTCACAGGCATTGAGATTCCCGTGCCTCTAGTCGACAGCTTGTGGCTATCGCTGGCGGCCGTAGCATTGGTGATGTTCCTGATCGACCGGTTCGCGTCAAGAAATTCCGGCGCCACATAGGTCTCACCCGCCGACTGCCGCCAAGATTTCCACACTGAATTAGATCTTCAACTTAAGTCTCTGCAAGCGCAGAGGTTATAAAGTAGTTTCCAACGCGAGCACACAGGATTTCCACACTGTTTCACACGAGCCTTGCCGGATGTGTGGAAATCGTGGCACACAACCACCGAGCCTCCGGGAGATGGCCGATTCTCCCCCTAGTTCAGAGTGGTCGTAGATGCCAGAAGCTGCCCTCACGGACTCTGATCCGCTGCTGCGACCTACAGCGAGCGACACTCGCTCCACCTAACCGCCGGCGACCGTGGGAGATTTCCACAGCTTTGCCGAATACGTTCAGAAGTACAGACTTGACTGTGAGTTAGACCGAAGTTCTGGCCCGTTTTTTGACCGCAGTGTGCTGTAAAGCACTGGTTGCATT
>JAPPMG010000060.1 GCA_028819215.1 Bryobacterales bacterium | reverse complement strand
ACCGCCGTTCATCGGGTCGGGGGTGGTAGATACCTCGGGAGCGAACCATATATTGCCTCTGAGTCCTTTGGGTCTTGAATTGCTCTTCTCGGATGATTGAAGTCCTCCCCCTCAGGTACAGCCGAAGAAAGCGCCGCTTTCATTGCATTCTGAATCCGCTTGCCGACATCCGCAAGCGATCGATGGAGTTCCGTTTCCCTATCGGTGCCTTCTAGCTGTGCGTTGATGTCGTCTTGAATCGTAGTACTGATCTGAGCTAGCTCTTCACTTAGCCGACGCTTTTCTTCGATTGCGGTTTTCCACTCAGTAATCGCGGCCCTTGACTCTCGCCTCGCCCGTTCACTGTCGCGCGAAATCTGTTCAATATCGACAGATTCCGCGGCAAGGTAGGTCTGCCTCCATTGCGAACCAATTGATTCTGCGGCTTTCTGGAACCAAGCGGCATGGAACTCAGCGCCCAAGTCATTGATCGAGTCGATCACAAGCCGAATCTGCCGTTCAGCAGACCCTTGGTCAACAAACGCCAGCGTTGGTTCACGAAGTTCCTCCAAAGCCACCACACGACGACGGAATGCTTCATACAACGCGGAGTCTTCGGGACTGTCCTCCAGATCCGTCGCGAGGCCGGCCGCCTCTCGACATGTGTCGCGCCAGCGGCCCATCAGATCGTCATCTTCTGGCGGAGTGACCTCAGGGGTGTCGACTGCAAAGGCGAATTCACACACGAGGGGCGCGGCCGTAGCGGCTGCCCACCGAAGAACTCTGACATCGTCCAAGAGCGTTGCCACAGCGAAGAGGGCTAGAACCACTCCTCTCCGGCTTTCTTCGTTCAGAGCGTCCCACTCAAGCACCCTCCTCCGAAGGGCTGGCCATAGGGCGAGTGGGGAATGCTGCCAATCAGACAGCTCACCTATATCAATCGAGTGGACGAGTTCTGAAATGTCCGTAATCGCTTCATGGAGTTTCTCTTGCTTGATCTCGCGAACCTGAAACTCTTGGTCGAACAAGCACAGCGCCCGATATTCAAGGCAAGGCCAAGTGTCCAAGTGCTCGAGTCCAGATGCCACCGTCGATTTCTGCCAATGTTGACGTCGCACGGTCGCAGATTCGTAGAAGCGGGTGAGCAACTTCTGCCAGCGCTGAGGCGCCGGTAGTCGTTTGGGAAGGCCGGCATGCAGTTCTGGATAGTTGGACTTGATGGCACTGCAGATGGCCTGCTTGTGCTGACGATTTGCTATACCCAGAAACTCACACAGTCGAGCGAATCCTTCGTCACCCCCGAAGGATGCCGGTAACCCATCAGGGACTTTCCATTCATCGGTACTTGAAACACGTCGCATTTGGGTCCGCCCGTAGCGGCTGCTTCCCATGGGTCCTTCGCCGAAGGATGGTCTTTGGGAACGCACTGAAACTTCACATAGTAGCTCTTTTCACTTGCCGTCATCTCGGCACTATCCATGGTGCGATACGACTGGTTTGTACCCCTTGAGCGGGACACACGTACCAGAATCCGTAAGACTCTAATGCGAACCGCGCAGGGACCGGAGAACGGACTCATTGTGCTCGGCGAGCCCCATATGCAGGTTGTGGGTAGGGGGCTTGGCGATAAGTCCCCGTTGGCGTTTGCTGTGTTGCAGGATCGCGGGCAATTACTAGGCGCCCTAGCCCAGAATGGTGCGGTAGCGGTTTGGGAGGGTCTTGCTTGCGGCTTCGCTCAAGACCCTGCTGTGGCCGCGATCGATTGCGGCAGGTCTCTTGCTGTCGAGCGATCATCCGGCCTGCACACCGTCAGTTCTCGAACTGCCATCCGTGGCTCGTCGGCGTCAACTTGCACGCATCTTCGTTCGGGACCCGGAGTTTCCCAACCTCTCCGCGAACGGTGCGACTGAGTGGAGAGCTGCAAGCCGCCGTTGCTAGCGTTCCGGCTGGAAGCGAGCGTCTCAGATCTCGGCGAGTCGCCGACGGCTGTCCCCGAATCGGTCCAGCCGCACACCCATCCGATCCATCAGCGACAGGTACAGGCTGCAAGCGCGTCGGTTGTCGTCTCCAGCGCTCAAGTAGTCGAGCACCTGTCCCGGCCTGAGCCCCCCGCCTCGGCCGGCAAGCAGGAACGGCATCTCGTCAGCCTGGTGCCGGTCCCCGTCGAAAAGGTTCGAGCACCCGATCAGCATGGAAGAATCGAGCAGCGACTTGCCGCCCTCGTCGATTTCGCTCAGCCGGCGCACTAAGTAGGAGAACTGTTCCACATGGAACTGGTTCGTCCTTAGGTACATGGCTTCGAGTTCGGGATCCTTGCCGTTGTGCGTCAGGTCCAGATGCAGGGCTCCTTCGACACCGTCGAGGAACCCGAAGTTCATCTGCGACAGGTCGTTGTTGAGCATCAGCGTGGCGATGCGGGTCTTGTCCATCCGGAATGCCAGCACGATCAGGTCGAGCATCAGGCGCATGTGCTCGGGGACTTCCTGCGGAAGTTCGCTCGCAGGCCGCTCCATGTTGGGCTCGGCCAGGGATGGCCGCCAGCCCTCGAGGCGCTCCTGTTTCGTGGCGAGGTCGATGCGGCGCTCAATGTCACGGATCGATTCGAGATACTCTTCCAGCTTCGCCCTGTCGCTGTGGCTGACCTGGCCGCGGAGGCTGCGTGCCTGATCCAGCAGTGTGTCGAGAATGCTGCGATCCAGCTCGCGTCCCTGATCGTTGCCTACCAAGCGGTCAAACACGCGCGCCGGGTAGATTTCCTTGGTGGCGGGCCTGGCTTCCGAGGCCCACGAAATTGCCGAGCCGTAGATCATCGAGACGCCATCTTCGAGGCGCAGCTCGTTGGGCTCGATTCCCAGCACCAGGCTTGGGATTTCCGTGCGCCCGCCGATGCGCTGCGCTAGGACCTGATCGAAGGTCTTGCCGACCCGGATCACCGCTGGGTCGAGGCTGACCTCGGCCCCGGAAAGCAGGTTAGGCATCGCGCCCAGGTGCGGGCTTGACGTCTCGGCGGCCTTCTGGTTGTACAGCCCGCGCAGGAAGCTGAAGTGCTCAGTCAGCGGCTGCATCGGAGCAAGACCGGGACCGACCTCCATTGAGGCCCCGGAGCCCTTGGCCCACCAGTGAGCCGGCTCGACGCCGTTCGAGAAGTAGACCAGGCCAAAGCGAGTCGGCGGCTCGGTCGTCGCCGCCCGCAACGACTCAAGCCACGGCGTCGCCAGAGCGATGCCAGAATTCCGTAGGAATTGTCTGCGGTGCACTACCTTGTTCCTCCGTGGGCCAGCTCGATCGGCGTCTCGTCGTTGCGTCCGCGACGATAGCGGAACTGGCGGCTGGTCGCAACCTGGAGCGCCAACTCTTCGAACGTCGCGTCGAAACCAGCCGCGACCATGCGGTCGAGCAGGGGCAGATCCGACGCTATGATTGTACGCCCCAGTGCGTAGCCGAGCAGCTTCTCGGAAAGATTCAGCAGGACTTGGCGCTCTTGGCTCTCGATGTAGTCGAGCATCGATTCCACGCCCGTGATCGGCGTTCCGCCGGCCATGACGCTCACCGCGTCGACCGGCTTTCCGTTGTCGTAGGTCTCGCGCCACCTGCCAACCGCATCGTAGTGCTCGAGAGCGAAGCCCAGCGGGTCGATACGCGAGTGGCACGACGCACAGGCCGTGTTGGCGCGGTGCGCCTCGAGCTGTTCTCGAACGGTCATTGCGCCGAAGCTCTTCTCATCGCCAGGCAGCGAGCCCGCATCGGGCGGAGGTGGAGGGGTCGGGGTGCCCAGCACCCTCCGCAGAATCCAGTCGCCGCGCTTGACCGGGCTGGTTCGCAGCGGCGCGGAAGTTGCGGTCAGGATGGCCCCCAGCCGCATCAGGCCCCCGCGCTTGAACCTGTTCGCGGGATCGACGAGCCCCATCTCGCGCCCGGCCTTGACTTCCGCGCCGTAGTGCCTGGCCAGCGCGTCGTTCAGGAACGTGTATTGGGCCGAAAAGACTTCGCGCAACGGGCGCCGCTCTCGCATGATGTGCTCGAAGAACGAGATCGCCTCGTCGTACATCGCAGACTTGACGGCCTGGCTGAACTCCGGAAAGCGCTTGGCGTCCACGCCTGTGTGCTGGTCGAAGCGGTAGAAGCCAAGCCACTGCCCGAAGAACTCGGTCGCGAAACGCCGAGCCTTGGGATCTGACAGCATGCGGCGGACCTGCCTGGCGATTTCGCTCTCGTCTTCCAGCGCGCCCGACGCCGCGGCACGCCGCAACTCTTCATCCGGCGCAGAGGCCCACAGAAAGTAGCTCAGCCGACTCGCCAGCTCCCACGGCGAGAGCTGCGATGGACCGCTGTCAAGTTCCGGGCGCTCGAGGCGATAGAGGAATTCCGGCGCGACCAGCACCTTGGTCAGCATGGTCCGTATCGCCGAGCGATGATCGAGCGATCGATCCTCCCGCGCCACGTTGTAGAGGCGTCGCAGCAGATCGGCCTCGCCGGGTCTGAGCGGGCGTCGCCAAGCTCGCGCCGCGAAGGCCAGCACGTCGTCGATATGGCCCGGCTGGGCCGCAAGCTGGGCGGCCTGAACGTCATCGAACTCCTGGCGCAGGGCCTCGGCGTAACCGCGCGGCTCGTCCGGCAGGGCTGCGATTTCGCCCGCGTCGAGTTCGCTCAGCTTCTTGTCGAGAGCCAAGCCGAACTTGTCGGCCGTAAACACAAAGAACTCATCGTGGTAGTCGAAGGAATCCTGCAGGTCGAACCAAGCCTGGTCGAGTCGCACCTTGACTTCGTCGTCCAGCATCTTCTCGACGAGAAAATCGTCCTGGCGGTAGTACTTGATGCGGAAGTGGAACAGGTCTCGCTCCGGCTCGTTATAGGTGTTGTCGAACGGGGCCGGGATCGGGTCGCGGTCCGCCGGCGTAGGCTCGCCGTGCGAGGCTTGCGGAAAATTCGCGACGTGCTCGAGCACTCCGGACTTGAAACGTGCGAAGGCCTCGCCTTCGGGGCGAGTCAGCAACGCCGAAGCGGCGCGCGTTCTCGAGCCTTCTTCCAGATCGCCGATGACCACCCGCAGGATCGAATCGTCATCCGGGGCCAGGTCAACCTCGACTTCGACGCGAAACGTGAACTGGGTCCATTCTTCAGGAACAGGCACGCTCACCCGGAGCCGCGCTTCGCCGACGGTTGCAAAGTCGTCAGGCCCCAACCCGTCCATCCGTCCGAACCCGATCCGTTCGATCTCGGAGTCGGACAGGAGCTCAACCAGCGGTCGCTCCGGCAGGCTCTGCTCGTCGCTCGTCGGTCCCCTCACGGTCGCGTTACGCCACACCACGCGCGGTGCCGACGACATCCTGGGATTGAGCTGCGTAACCGAGAGATACAGGTCGCCTAGGCCGTCACCGCGATCCCTCGGGCTGAACTTGAGCGGCGCGCGCGAGCGGCCCACGATTGTTTCGTCGGTGATGATCAACGCACCCTCATCGCCGGCACCGCCCTGTGCCATCGCTCCGACCGCGAAGAGCCAGCGCGGCCAGTCGACGACGAAGTTCTGGATTTCCGTGCATTTCGCGCGGATGGCATCCTCGTCGCCGGTAGCGGGCAGGGCTCGCCACATGGCAATGACTTCCGAGACTGGGTAGGGCGCTGCCTCGCGGTTGAGTACCGACCAGACATGCTTCAAGAACGTCTGGCTGAGGCCCTCCTGCAGCGCGAATTCCTTGAGCGTCGCGTCGCCGTCACGGTGCTGGTACGCCCAGGCTGCGTAGAATGCTGCGCCGTACTTCTCTAGCCCGAACGGCCGGGCGCCCTCTGCGGCGGTGGCGCGGAAGCCGTACTGGCGGTAAAGGTCGTGAATGCGATGGATAGCGGAGAGTTCGTAGCCGCTCTGCCTCGGGTGGGCTCCGAACTGCAGCGGTCCCGACCCGATGACAGCATGGTCAGCAACGAGCTTCGCAACCTCGAGATAGCTTTCGAGATTTGCATCGGCCATGAACTGCACGTCGCCAAAGCTCGAAAACCCCTCGCCGCCGACGGCATCTCCCGCGAAGTGGTGCCCGAGGTCGAGATCCACCCCGGTCAGGTCATGAATCGTGTATGCGTATTCGGCGCTTGTCAGCCGCCGAACCGTTACGCGCCCGGGATCGCCGCTGTGCTTGGCAGCGTAATCGGCGAGGGATTCACGAATCCAGCGAGCGGCTTCGAGGCGCTCTCGTTCGGCGGGGGTGGGCGCACCCGCCGGAGGCATCACGTGCTGCTCAAGTGCAGTGGCAACCCGCTGCCATTGCTTGAAGCTCTCAGCGACGGAGGATTCGCCGGTCAGGCGCTCAAGGTTGATGCCGGCGTTAGCGATGGCATCAGAGTGGCACCCGTAGCAGTACTGGCTGAACGTCTCCGGCCTCTCAGCGCCGTTCGCTCCAGCGGCAACGAGCCCCACCATCACGACGAGGCGGGTCACGGGTTTATCCCCGGAATCATTGTATCCGTAGCGGGGCTTCGCGCGGCCAGCGGGGCCGAGATTCCGGCTCTCCCAGACTCCTTGTCTAGGCGTAGAGTTGGCGATCGAGTCAACAAGCTTCGAGGCCAGAGCGAGCATTGCCAATGAGAGGATCGACGGCCGGCGCGCCCACAGCGGCTGTAAAATCATGGCAGGGCGCGCGTGCAACGCGAGCCGATTCCAGATGTCAGCTAGCACTACCACAGACACGCCAGTTCCCATAGTTTCAGGAGCGGGTATCGACGCTGAGGTGCCGCAGGCCGAGGAGGTCGAGTACCCGGAAGGCCGTTGGGTGGCGCAAAGTGTCTCCCACGGCGATGCCGTCGAGCAGGCGACCGGCTCGTTGCGCCACCACTTCCGCGTGCGCGAGGACGTGCTGGTGGCGATGGAACTGGTGGTCTTCTACCGGCGTGGCAACAACCGGGTCTGGCTGCAGCCGGATGTACAGGTGGTGCACGGGGTGGGGGTGCGCCAAGCTAACTGGGCGCGTACAGGAGGTG
>JAPPMG010000080.1:37407-60730 GCA_028819215.1 Bryobacterales bacterium | reverse complement strand
ACCAACATTGTCGAACTGGCCGTTGCGGCTGAGCGGGAGCGAACCATCCCATAACGAGATTCTCGTCGATGGCGTCCCGTCCTCTCCCCCTCTGGTGAATCCGATTCAGGGCTTCACCGTGCTGCCGTCTGTGGATTCCGTACAGGAGTTCAAAGTCCAGACGAACAATTATTCGGCGGAGTTCGGCCGCAGTGGCGGAAGCGTTATCAACATGGTCTACAAGTCGGGCACCAATGAGGTTCACGGATCGGCATTCGAGTTCCTGCGCAACTCCGAGCTTGACTCCAACAACTTCTTCGCCAATCGCAACGGAGTGCCGCTCGGCAGCTTCAAACGAAACCAGTTCGGGGCTACCGTTGGAGGGCCCGTCGTGATCCCAAGGGTCTTCGATGGCCGTGACAAGTCGTTTTTCTTCGTCGGCTATGAGGGCCTCCGCGAACGACGCGCCGCGACGCAGCTCGCGACAGTGCCGACCGGCCTGCAGCTTGACGGGGATTTTTCGGAGACCCTGAACTCGAGCGGCGCATTGATCAGGGTCTTCGACCCGCTAACGACTCGGGATGCAGCCGGAGGGGGGTTCGAGAGGGATGCCTTCCAAGGCAACGTGATCCCGGCCAGCCGAATCGCCACGGTTTCCCGGAACGTGGTCCAGTACTATCCGCAACCCAATCGAGCCGGAGCGCAGTACACAGCGGTCAACAACTGGATTACGGCCGGTTCGGACCCGCTGGATGTTAACAAGTGGGAGGTCAAGTACGACCAGGTCGTCAACCAGGACCAGAGATTCTTCTTCCGCGTATCCCGACGGAAGTTCGACGACAATCCCTTGATTGTCTTTCCGGACGATATTGCAATCGCTAACGGCGGGCGCTTCGCACCGCAGCACTCGATTGGCGCCGCCTTCGACTACACGTGGACGGTCAGTCCCACGTTGCTGCTGAACTTCCGAGCGGGTGTGAGCCGCATGCATCTGCCGTGGCGTCCCTACAGCTTTGGATTTGACCCTGTTAGCAACCTCGGAATGCCAAGCTACATCCGGGATCTGGGAGACGGTGTCGAATTTCCCGGATTTGCTCCGCTCGGTTATCGCAAGCTTGGCGACGGCGGACCTAACTTCCGTCGGAACTCGTTCGAAACGCACCCATACTCGGCACACGCTACCAAGATCCTGAACAAGCACTCGGTCAAGTTTGGTGGCGAGTGGCGATTCCTCCAAGTGCACAACAGCGAGTACGGGCGGATGAATGGCACGTACAGTTTCAACAGGGCTCCCACACAAGGTCCCGATCCCACGAGGGCGAGCATATCCGCGGGAGATGGCTTGGCTAGCATGCTGCTCGGCTATGGCGGCGGCACGTACACGAAGGCCTTCAAAGGCGTAAGTTCGTCCAACCACTATTACGCTCTCTACATCAACGACGACTACAAGCCGAACCCTAAACTTACGTTGAACCTTGGCTTGCGATGGGAGGTTGATTCGGCTCGTACTGCGCGCCACAACCGCATGAACTGGTTCAATCCCGATGTCCCATCGCCTCTTGCCGGACCAGCCGGATTGCCGGATCTGATGGGTGGCCTGGTATTCGTTGGGGTGGATGGCGTGCAACGAGCGCAGTTCGACACGGACTACAACAACTTCGCGCCAAGAGTCGGGCTCGCCTACCAACTGACCGACCGGCTGGTCCTCCGCTCGGCCTACGGGCTGTTCTACGCTCCGTCGCAGATGGGGGCGGGCGGTTCGGTTGGGAACTTAGGCTTTCGCAGCGACACTGAGTTCTTGGGCATGATCGGGGTCTTTCCCAACAACACCATCGATGACCCCTTTCCAGACGGCCTGATTCCGGCTCTTGGAAGTTCTCTCGGGCTGCTGACCGGCGTCGGGGGAAACGTCAACGCATACTGGCAGGACACCAAGATTCCTATGATGCACGTGTGGAACTTCAACCTGCAGTACCAGTTGCCAGGGGACATGTCCGTCGAGGCCGCCTATAGCGCCAATCGAACGACCCAGCTGAATCTAGCCGGTGAGGGCGGGATCAATCTCAACCAACTGACCGAGGAGCAATTGCGCATGGGATCCGCCCTTTTGGAAAGAGTCCCTAACCCATTCGCCGGAGTGATCAACATCGGTGCGCTCTCTCGCGGAACCGTGCCACGGGGATTCCTCTTGAGGGCGTACCCTCAGTACACGCGACTGGGGAAGATGTTCGCCAGCGGGGCGGACTCGATCTACCACTCCTTCCAACTCAAGGTGCAGAAGCGGTTCTCTGGTGGGCTGAGCCTGCTTGTTGCTTACACGAACGCCAAGCTTATCGACACTTGGTCGGGCATCTTCGCAGCCGGAACCGGTACGAACACCCAGAACATATACGATCGCAAGGCGGACCGGTCGATCTCTGGCAACGACATTTCCCAGCGCTTCGTCTTGAGCTACGTCTACGACCTCCCGTTCGGAAGGGGACGGACCGTTGGGGCGGGATGGAATCCGGCGGTCGACGCGGTGTTGGGAGGGTGGCAACTCAACGGCATTGTCACATTGAGCACCGGATTCCCGCTACGGCCCACTGCCGCGAATACGGCCCGGGCCGGCAACGGGTACTTGCGGCCGGACAACAACGGCCAGAGTGCGAAGCTTTCCGGACCCGTGGTGGAGCGCTTGGACCGGTACTTTGACACCTCGGTGTTCTCGCAGCCAGAGCCCTTTACGTTCGGGAACACGGGCCGGTTCTTGCCGGACATCCGACGCCCGGCGATGACGAACTGGGATTTTTCCGTGTTCAAGAATTTCTCGCTGACGGAGCAGCTGACCCTTCAGGTCCGGGGCGAGTTCTTCAACTTCACCAACACACCGGTATTCGGTAGCCCGAACACAGCTGTGAACAATCGGAACTTCGGTCGCATCACGAGGCAGGCGAACGCCCCCCGCCAGATCCAATTGGGCGTGAAGCTTCTCTGGTAGCGGCGCGAATTCGTCTGGGGCCCACGGCTGCGACGATTTGCTGCAGTGCCGGGTATGCCGTCCTGACGAGGGAGCTTTCGAATCATGTCATCCATCACACGTCGAGCATTCGTTCAGGCCGGCGCCGCAGGCGCTGCCGCCCAGGTTCCGACTGCCTCTCGACCGAACGTGCTGTTCATCATGCTTGATCAGTGGCGGTTCGACTGCCTCGGCGCGAACGGAAACGGGATCATCCAGACCCCGAACCTAGACTCCCTTGCTTCTCGCTCGGCCAACTTCACCCAAGCATGTGTCCAGGCTCCGGTGTGCGTCCCCTCGCGCCTCAGCTTTTTCACGGGTCGCTACCCGCATTCCCACAAGAACCGGGTGAACTACACGCCGTACCAACAGCCCGAACCCATGATTCAGAGCCTGCTCAAGGCATCCGGCTATTCCACCGGCTCCGTCGGCAAGTTGCACTTCAATCCGCCGACCGCAGAACACGCGCGGTCGACCGGTTTCGACAGGGTTCTCCTTGATGACGGCATTGGTCGCACTGACCAATACTCCGACTATGTCAAGTGGCGAATCGGTGTGGATCCGAATGCGTCCGTTCACTATCAGAGGACAGCTGACGATATTCCTGCCGGGCGAAACCCGTTTCGGGCGGTCATCGGAAAGGAATTCACTCCAACGGCTTGGACCGGTCGCGAGACCCGCGGCGTCCTGCAAACGCTAGTCTCCGACGAGCGGCCGTTTTTCCTGTTCTCCTCGTACTTCAAGCCGCATTCACCCCACACCATCCCGGAGCCGTATGACGCACTTTACGACGAGGCGGACATACCGTTGCCGAGAGCCGTTGGGCTGGATTACATCCAGCGCCTTCCGCTCCCGGTGCAGAAAATGATCCTCCGCGGGACGCCTCGGTACAACATGGACCGGCAACGTCTGCTCTGGATGTACCGGAGCTATTTCGGGGACATGACGTGGCTCGACGAAGAGGTGGGAGCGACGCTCAGGGAACTCGACCGTTCGGGGCAGACGGAAAATACCATCGTCATCGTCACAACGGACCACGGAGACCAGATGCTCGAGCACGGGCTGTTCGGGAAGAACGTCTTCTTCGAGGACTCTGTCAGGATCCCTCTACTGGTGAGCTGGCCGGGACGCATCAGGCCGGGGGTGTACTCGGAACTGGTCGAGTCGGTCGACGTCCTTCCGAGCGTGCTCGAGATGTGCGGGCTGTCCGTCCCGGATTACGTCCAAGGGCGCAGCTTCGCTCCCCTGATCGCCGGCGACAGGAGCCTATACCAGCCCCGCACGGCCCAGTTTTCCGAGAACATCATGCCCGAAGTCATCACCAACGGCGACGAGGGTTACTTCTTCACTCCAGGCAAGGGCGTCGGCGGGGTACGCCACCCCGACGCTAAGATGATCCGAACGCATCGCTGGAAGATGAACTACTACGTGGGCCATGGCGGGGAGCTGTACGACTTGGAGGACGACCCGGGCGAATGGACGAATCTGTACGACGACCCGGCTCATCAGGGCATTGTCCGGGAGCTGAGAGGGAGGCTGCTGGACTGGCTGATCACTGCAGACGAGAACGATCAGATCGCCCGTGAGTGGCTGATATAGGGAACCGCCGCCATGCGCCGCCTGACCGGTGCGTTGGTGACCCCAGAGGGCATCTCGGTCTGAATCTCTGTGCCGGCCAGCACCGGGCTACGGGGTGCCTTGTGCCGCGACCTTGAGCCGGCCGGTCTGCTCCGAGTTCAACTCCCGAATGACAATATCCACGTCGTGTCCTAGCCTTGCGAGGAGGCGCAAGAGACGCTCCAAGGAGTACTCGCGGAAACTTCCTCGCAGCAGGCGCGATACATCGGGTTGTGACAGCCCGAGCAGCTTCGCCGCCTCGACCTGTTTAAGCTTGCGCTCTCGAATAATCTTGTCGATCCGGGAGACGATCTCGGCCTTTAGCATGTGCGAGTTAGCATCCGGCAATCCCAAGTCAGCGAATACATTGCCGCTGCTCCTTCGAACGATCTGTCCCACAGGCGTGGCCGACCGCATCGTGACTGCCCTCAAGCGAACAGCTCGCGCACTACCCGGTTGGCGAGCATGCGGGTGGGAGAGAAGATTTCGATGTAGTGGTACACCCGCCCGGAGGGGGTCTCTTCGATGCTCTTCGTCCAGTCAATCCCCATGGCGGCATAGATGGTGGTCACCATGTCTTCCGGGTAGACCGGGCGGTTCCCGCTCCATCCGAAGTCGGTGATCTCCGCACCTGAGTCGTCAGTTGCACCCAGCACCTGCCCGGGCACTACGCCGCCGCCTGCGAACAGGCCAGTAAAGGCGTACTGGTAGTGGTCGCGGCCAGCGATGTTCGTTAGCGCCCCGGGCGTCCGCCCGAACTCGCCCACGCACACCACCAGCGTCTCGTCCAAGACCGACATGCCGTCGTCGCGCTTGGTCTGGTCAAGGTCGTCCAGAAGCTGGCTCAGCGCGGTGTCGAGTTCTTTCGAGCGTTGGTAGAAGTTGCGCTGCTCGTAGATCGAGCCGTGGTGGTCCCAATCCTCGTGGGTAAGGAAGATGAAGTGCGTTCCGGCATCGGCCACCACTAAGTTGCGCGCCAAGACGAAGGAGTCGCCGACCGGGTTGCTGCCATAGCGCGCTTTGTCTTCGGCGGAAATGCTGAATATGCCGGCGCTGCGCGGATCCGACATGATCTCCACGGCGCCTTCGTAGTGGTTGTGAAAGTCCCGGTACGCCTTCCTTTCCAGCGCCGGGTCGGACCGCATGCGGCCGTCGAACCGCTGCAGCAGCTCCCAGCGGCGCTTGAAATTAGGCAGGTCCTCTTCGCGGGGCGCCAGCGACGAGATGTCCGAGGAAGTGTTGACATGGAACGGCGTGTATGTCGCGGGCAGGAAGCCGGAGCCGATCAGTCCGACCTGCGGAAATGTGTTGAAGCCCACGAAGGGCGGCAGGCTATCGTCCGGCTTGCGTCGCGAGGCGTACTCGTAGGCCACCACCGAGCCGACGCTCGGCAGTTCCGGCGCTAGCGCCGGATTGTGCTGGTGGCCAGTCTGCATGTAGTACTGCCCGCGGCCGTGCTGGCTTTCCCAGGTCGCCATCGACCGCATCAGGGAGTACTTGTCCCGGCGTTTGGCCAATTCCGGGTATAGCCCCATGGGCCACTTGCCGACGCCCGGGAGCGTCTGCGCGGCGAAGTCCTCGGGTGTCCACGGCCCTTGCTTGAAGTCCCAGGCGTCCACGTGCGACTGGCCTCCTTCGAGCATCACGAAGATGCAGAACCGCGCCTTGCCTTCAGCTGGGGCCGTGGTTCCTGTGGCCTTCGCCTTCGGCTGCACGATAGGCAGGAAGTGGTAGCCTGTCACGGCGACCGAGCCGATGCGCATGACTTCGCGCCGGGTCAGGAAGTGGTCTTCGAATCGTGCCACGCGACTGCTCCTAGCGCTGGAATAAGAAATCGAGCTTGTTCATCAGAATCCACTGCAGGTCCTCGCCGCCGGCAGCCCGTCCGCGTTCGGAGAGCAGGTCCAGCGATGCGCTCAGCTCGTGCTCGTCCGGTGCCCGGGCCAGGAACTGCCAGTACAGCGAATCGACCAGCTGTTCCTCGCTCGCGCCAGCCTCGAGCAAGCCTGCCAGGTAGCTGCCCGAGGATGCTCTTGATTTCTCCTTGACCAGGTTAGAGTTCATCATCAGCGCCGCTTGAATGATTGAGCCACCGCGCGACGGTTCGTTGAACTCGCGGTTCGCTTGTCCGAACGACTCGGTGAAGAACTGCAGGTCCTGCTTGAGCTGCGGGCCCAGCGTCGTGCTCCGACGCAAGTCTGCCGGGCCGCGGGTCTGGACCAAGTATCGAACTCTCTTGTCGGTGAGCGGAATCTGGATGGGCGTTTGCAGGTCGGTCGCCTTCACGATGGCGTCGTAGACCTGCTCGGCCGTGAGCCGGCGCATGAATTTGCGGGAGAAGTAGCGGGCGTAGTCAGGCTTCCACTCTGCCGGAAAGCTTGCCGAGAGCTGGTATGCCGCCGACTTCGCGATCCGCTTGTGGAGGTGCTGCAGGTCGTAGCCGCTTGCGACGAAGTCCTGCGCCAGGGCGTCCAGCAAGGCTGGATGCGTGGGCTGGACGTCCCAGCCCTCGGCCAGCCGCTCGGCGTCCATGCGGGAGAAGTCAAAGCCATCGAGCGGCTCGACAATGCCCGCGCCCATGAATTCGGCCCAGAACCTATTCACGACCGCCCTTGCAAACTGCGGGTGAGAGGTCAGGATGCGCCCGAGCTCAGAGCGCAGCGGCTTGCCCGGCTTGGGTCGTTCGCCGCCCAAGATGAATGCCGGAGAGACCTGGCCTTCGCCTTGGCGCGCAACCCTGACTGTGCTCGGGGCGGCCCTGGAATAGCCATCGCGGTCAGCATCCTTGTCGTCGATCAAGTATTCGTCCTGGGTGTTGCGCAACTCCACCCGGCGCATGACCCTGGTGTTGCCGAAGAATGCGGCCTGCGCCCAGAACTCCTCGCGCTTGCGGTCAGTGAGCCAGGCGTTGACCTGTTCCAGATGGTTCGCGCCGTCGTGGCACGAGATGCACTGGAGGTTCACGCCCATGAAGTGCTGGAAGATCATCACCGTAATCTCGTCGGCGGTGTCTTCGTGCATGATCTCGGTGCAGTTGTCGGCAAAGACCGCCCAGCGGACTAGGTAGCTGGCCGGTCCTACATACCAGTTGCTGCGAGCTTCGGCAGTGAGAAGCTCGCGCACGAATTCGTCATACGGCTGGTTCAGCAGCAGGGCGTCTGCCACGTAGTCGTGGAACAGGTTGCGGCCGGCCCAACCGACGCGGTTCTGGCTGGTGCGCCAGAGATCCAGATGCCAGTAGGTCCAGCGGTCCCGCCAGTCCACGCCGCCGACTAGACGGTCGATCAGCTTCGAGCGCTTGTCCGGGTCGCTGTCGGCGACGAACGCTCGGGCCTCCGCGCCGGTCGGGATGCGGCCGGTCATGTCGAGGTGCACGCGCCGGAAGTAAGTCGCGTCGTCGGCGAGCGGGGCCAGCGGGACGCCATCGCGCTCGATCTTGCCGAGTATGTGGTCGTCGATGAAGTTGACCCGCCGGACCGGCTCGGCAGCCCCTGGCAACGCCCGCGCGTGCGACTCAGTCTGGGCGGCGAGCTGCTGTCTGCGGTCCGCGCTTTCGGTGGTCGGGTGACCCGGCGGAAGAGTTGTGGAAGCTGTCTGGCCGAGGCAGGGCAGGGCCAGCAGCATTGCGCCTAGCAGAAGCTTCCAGCGTCGCATCTCGCCAGTCCTGTCCTAGTGTACGCGCTTGCCGCCAGGAGTGTGCGGTACCGCACTGCATCGAGCCCATCACCCAGACTCCGCGCGGCCGACGTTCGGCCGTCTGCTCAGAACTACGGCGAACCGGCGGCGCTGGCTCCCCCACACGCGGTGAGTTTCGCCTTGCTCACGTGGTCGAACAGCTAGAAGGGCGCATCTTCCTCCACTGGTGCCTGGCTCGGGGCCTGCTCTTCCTCGTCTTCCTCTGGCATGCGGGCCCGGTTGTCGAATTCGGTGAAGTGCTTGTTGAACACCAGCTTGATCGTCCCAGTCGGACCGTTGCGTTGCTTGCCGATGATGAGGTCCGCGAGGCCCTCCAGGGACTTATCTTGCGGGCGGTATACCTCTTCTCGGTAAATGAAGCAGACCACGTCGGCGTCTTGCTCGATCGAGCCTGAGTCGCGCAGGTCGCTGAGGCGCGGGCGGGAGTCCTTGCGCGTGGGGCTCTCGGTCGCACGACTGAGTTGCGAGAGGGCGATGATAGGCACATCAAGTTCCTTCGCGAGCAGCTTGAGGCCCCGAGAGAAGCCCGAGATCTCCTGCGTGCGGTTTTCCACCTTGCCCTTCGAAGCCATCAGCTGCAGGTAGTCGACGATGACCAGGTCGAGCCCGTGCTCGGCTTGCAAGCGCCTGCACTTGGCGCCGAGTTCGATGATGCTGAGATTGGCCGTGTCGTCGATGAACAGCCTGCTCTCGACGAGTTTTCCCAGCGCCTTGCTCAGCATGCGCTTTTCGTCGTTCCCCACCCGACCCTTGCGAAACCGACCTTGGTCGATCCGGGCGGCTGTGCACAGCATCCGGGTCAGCAGCGCTTCTCGTGACATCTCCAGAGAGAACACGGCAACGGTCCGGGCGGGGTCTTCGGCGCGCTTCATGGCGGCGTGGGCGGCGATGTTTAGGGCCATCGCGGTCTTGCCCATGGCCGGCCGCGCCGCGAGGATGATGAGCTGGCCGGGACGGAAGCCGTTCGTGTACTCGTTGAACTGGAAGAACGGGCTCATCAACCCCTTGGGACGCTTGGACGGATCTAGGAAGGAATCGAGGCCGCCTTCGTAGCGGCGCAGCGTCTCGTCGGGCGATTCGAGTCCAGACCGGAGCACGGAATTGCCGACCTTCATGACGGCGATCTCGGAGGTTGCCAAGATCTCGTCGACCTCCTTTCCGTCCTCCACGCAGGTGGCGATGATGTTGTTGGCAGTATGGATTAGCTGTCGCAGGAGCGACTTGTCCTTGACGATCTTGGCGTAGCTCTCGACATATTCACGCCGGGGCATGCCTTGCGTGAGCGAGGCGATGTAGGCGACACCGCCGACATGCTCGAGGTGCTTGAACTTGTCGAGCTCGTTGACCAGGGTCATGTAGTCGATGCGCTCGCCTCGGGTGTGCAGCTCGCGCATCGAGGCGAAGATACGGCGGTGTTTCTCGGCGGCGAAGTCGTCCTCGCCGAGCATGGCGGCGACTTGGGCGAACTTGGAGTCATCTAGCAGGATCGTGCCGAGCACGAAGGTCTCGCCTTCGATGCTGGTAGGCATCCCCTCTTGGGTGATGGCTGCGCCGGCCTGCTGCGCAATGACCGCGGTGGCGTTCTGTGGCTGCTGGTCAGGTGGCATGGCGGGGTGTGCGGGATGGCCGCGGTCGCTCCCTATCTAGACTAGTCATTTGCAGCCGGCCGGTCCGGGGCTGTGCTCGGCTTGCAGTCTGCTCGCGGCACCCGGCCGATGCGGAGTCGTCGCGGCGGTTCAGGCCAGCTGCAAGTAGCCGTAGGCCAGCGGCACCGCGAACAACAGCCCGTCAAGCCGGTCGAGCAGGCCGCCGTGTCCGGGCAGCAGCGAGCTGCTGTCCTTGACATTCGCCGATCGCTTGAGCGCGGATTCGACCAAGTCTCCGAGCTGGCCGGCAAGGTTCAGAGCTAGAACTAGCGCCGCTGCCGCACCGAGGCC
This sequence comes from Bryobacterales bacterium, assembly GCA_028819215.1. Taxonomy (GTDB): domain Bacteria; phylum Acidobacteriota; class Terriglobia; order Bryobacterales; family UBA6623; genus VXMF01. Next base: position 50,503 of record JAPPMG010000080.1, on the reverse strand, counting down.
GATATCGCCATCGAGGAAACGCGCGGCGTATCCGGTGCCGGCGAGCACACTGGCCAAGACCGAGGCGGCCGTGCCCTCCCAGGTCTTCTGGGGGCTCAGCACCGGGGCCAGTTGGTGCCGTCCGACGAGTTTCCCGACAGCTAGGGCGACCGAGTCGCCGACCGCGACGGTAACGAGCACCAAGACGAGCCAGTGAGGCGAGACCGCATGCAGCAGAATGCACGCCAGCACAGGGCCGGCCACATAGAGCACGCCAAGCGCGGTCACGGCCGCAGACGACAGGATCTTGTTTACGGAGAGGTGCGCCAAGGTGGCCGCGCCAAGCAGGGCCAGGGCCAGCATGGTCGCCAAGTAACCCCTGTCCAGATTCGGCACCAAGATCCACAGCGCGGCGGCAGCCAGGCCCGCCTTGGAAAGCGGCTGCAAGCCGCTCCGGGCGGCGATGCGGTAGAACTCGTGCAGAGCCAGCGCGGCCAACAGCAGCAGGACGGACCAGAAGACCTGCACCGGGGCGTGGAACGCTAGCGCCCAAGCGCCGAGTGCCAGCGCCAGGCCCGTCAGGACTCGTTTCAAGCGCCCAGCCTCACTCGTTCACCGCTAGCAGCTTGCCGTTGCTGGCAGGAACCGTCGCCGCTACCGCCTCCTCCGTCTGGCCGGGCAGGCCCCCAAACCTGCGATTGCGCTTCTGGTAAACGATCAGGGCTTCGAGCAGATCTGTGGTGCGAAAGTCCGGCCAGTAGCGTTCGGTCACCCAGATCTCGGAATAGGCAATTTGCCAGAGCAAGAAATTGCTCACGCGAAACTCGCCGGAGGTGCGGATCAGCAGGTCCGGATCGCCCGCACTTGCTGTGTACATGCGCTCGCTGACATCGCGCTCGCTGACCTGTACTGGCTGCTTGCACTTGTGCGCTTGGCGCAGCAGGTCGTTGACGACTTCGACGATTTCCGCCCGCCCGCTGTAATTTAGCGCAATGTTGAGGCGCATCCCCTCGTTGGCCGCGGTTTCCATGATGGCGCGGTCGATCTCGTCGCAGACCGATTCCGGCAGCGCATCGGTCTGGCCGATCGTCTGAAAGCGCACGCCGTTTGCCTTCAGGTCTGGCAGTTCCTGGCGCAAGTACTTGCACAACAGCGCCCACAGCGTCTCGATCTCGGCCTGCGGGCGCTTCCAGTTCTCTACCGAGAACGCGTACAGCGTCAGCGTTTCGACGCCGAGGCGGCAGCACGCCTCGATGATCTCGCGCACGGGCCTCACGCCCGCGCTGTGCCCCGCGGCCCTAGGCAGTCGGCGCCGCTTGGCCCAGCGGCCGTTTCCGTCCATGATGACGGCGATGTGCCGTGGAATGCGATCCGGGGACAGTTCCCGGGCCATGCGCCATTCCACGCTGCCGGGCGCAGCCCAGTCGAGGAAGTCCTGCATCGGTTCGGAACCAGAATCCTGATACATCGTAGCAACGAGCCCGCGCCGAGGCCGATTGGCCGCCCTCTGGCCTGCTGCCCGAGTCCGGGCGCCCGCGGGTTTGGGCTAGAATGATTGCGTCATGAGCCTTCGTGCCTTCCTGTGCTTGGCGGCGCTGCTCGGCATGGTCGCGTTAGCCGCGGCGCAGACAGACAGCGAAGACGCCACGATCCGCGTCGAGGTCAACGTGGTCAACCTGCCGGTGACCGTGACCGACTCCGAAGGCCGCTTCATCTCCGATCTCAACAAGGCCGACTTCACCGTGTGGGAGGACGGACAGCAGGTTGAGATCCGCTACTTCACGCGCAGCGTGGAAGAGGAAAAGAAGCCGCCGCTATACGTCGGCTTCGTCGTTGATTTGAGCAACACGGCCAGGCTCTACTACAAGACCTACCAGTCATCGATCGGGGACTTGGCGTGGATGCTCGTGCCCGAGGGCGGCCGCAACAAGGGCTTCCTGTTCGGCTACCACACCGAGGTCGACGAGCTGGTGGACTTCACCAACGATCCTGTCACGCTCACCGAGCGCATGGAGAGCCTCAAGCACGGTGGGGGCAGTTCCATGTTCGACGCGATCTATCGCGCCTGCACCGACAAGCTGGTCTCGATCCCCTACCAGGGAGCCAGCGAGCCGCGCAAGGTCGTGGTGGTCATCGGCGACGGGCACGACAACGCCAGCAAGCGCTCGCTGGACGAAGTGGTGCATGCGGCGCAGCTGCACCAGGTCACGATCTATTCGGTCAGCACGGTCGGTTGGGGCTACCACCAAGCGGAGGAAGCCAACCTGATCAGACTGGCCCGCGAGACAGGTGGCCGGGTCGTGCGCCCGCTGCAAAAGGTTCACAAAGACGTCGCCGGATATCTCTCCAAGCCCCAGGATGCCGGCAACTACCAGTACGAGGTCGGTACCGGCGGCTACGCCGCTGCCCAGCTGCAGGCACTCTACCAAGCGATTCTGGACGTGGCCGGCAACGTTCAGAGCCAGTACATCTTGGGGTACGTACCGAACCGGTCGTTCTCGGACCAGAACTTCCGGCAGATCGATGTCGAGCTCGGCCTGGCCGGAGCGGAAGTCGAAGTCTACCATCGGCGCGGCTATTTCCCGCCACAGGTCGGCGAGCAACCCTAGCCTGGCGGCCCGCCGCCTTCGGGCGCTGTCGGTATAATCCGAAGAGGGTGGAACTGGAAGCCCAAGCGCGCCGACTGCACGATGTCGGCCTGAACGCATACGAGTCGAACGCCTATTTGGTGCTCATCGGCCACGTGCAATTCAAGGCCTTGGACGTTGCCAGCCGGGCCAATATCCCGCGCGCCAAGATCTACGAAGTGCTCAATAGCCTTGTCGACAAAGGCTTCGTGCGCGTCGTGCACGGCAAGACCAAGCAGTTCTCCGCCGTCGAGCCACGCTTGGCGCTGGAGGGCTATCTCGGCCGCCGCCGGGAGCGCTTTCTGCGCGAATGGGAGGATCGGCAGCAACTGGCCACCGTGCTAAGCGACGAGTTGGCCAAGACCTTCAGGGACGGCTCCAACGGCCACAGCGCCCTCGACTATCTGCGCATCATCACAGATACGCGCCAGATTGTCGAGGAATACCGCAACATGCTGCTGCAGACACGCAACGAGTATCTGGAGTTCGCCCGGAGGCCCTATGGTGTCGACCCCGGTCGCGAGCCGATCGTGCGGAGCTTGGCAGACAAGGGCACGGCCTGCAAGCTGCTGTTTGATTTCAGCGATGTAGAAGACCCGGAAGGGCGCGACCGTCTCAAGCTCCTCGAAGATGCTGGCGCCGAGGTGCGCCTGGGTCGAAACGTCCCCATGAAGCTGGCGCTGTTTGACAGCCACAGCGGCATGATCTCGCTTGACGATCCCGTAGTAAGCCACCAGAAGATCACTGCGCTCGTGTTCGAGCACCGCAGCTTGGGAAGCGCGATGCGCACGCTGTTTGTGGATTTCTGGAACCGCAGCTCCGGCTTGGAAGCCGTCCGAGGCAACGGAGCGGGGGTCTGAATCGCCGACGGGCGTGCCGTCGTCCATGGATTGCCCGATCTCCAAGGCCGTGGTTCCGGTCGCCGGCCTCGGCACGCGACTTCTGCCCGCCACCAAGTCTCAGCCGAAGGAGATGCTGCCGGTCGCGCGCAAGCCGATCGTCCAGTACGTCGTCGAGGAGCTGGCGCGCAACGGCGTGCGCAACCTTCTGTTCGTGACGGGTCGCGGCAAGGCCGCGATCGAGAATCACTTCGATACCGACCCCGCACTGATGGACTCGCTGCGCAAGGCGGGCAAGGACGACCTGCTGCTTGCGCTCGATTTCGAAAAGCTCGGCCTGAACGTCCTCTATACGCGCCAGAGCGTACAGCGGGGCCTGGGAGACGCGATCCTCCACGGGGAATCGTTCGCAGGCGAGCAGCCGTTCATCGTGGCACTGGGTGATTCGATCATCGGATTGCACGGGGATTCCATGGTCTGCCAGCGGATGGCTGACGCGTTCGTCCGCGAGCAGGCGGACGTGGTCATCGCAGTGGAAGAGGTCGAGCCGGCCCATGTCCGTTTCTACGGGATCGTAGAGCCGCATGGCGAGGGCGAGGTGTTCGGCATCCGGACGATGGTCGAAAAGCCCACGCCGGACGTGGCTCCCAGCCGCTTGGCAGTGTCCGGGCGCTACGTATTCGGCCCCGGGATCTTTGGCATGATCCGTCAGGTAAAGCCGGACAAGCGGGGAGAAATTCAGATCACGGACGCCATCCGCGCCATCGCTGAGGGAGGCGGCAAAGTCGTAGGCGTGAAGCTCCGGCCCGAAGAGAAGCGATACGACATTGGCAACATGCCCAGCTATTTCGAGACGTTTCTCGAATTCGCGCTGGCCGATCCCGACTACGGCGGGCGAGTCCGCACCTACCTGAGGCGGGTGCTCGCCGAGTGACGAAGGACATGGACTGCCTGCTGCTGGTTGACCTGCAGAACGATTTCATGCCTGGGGGGGCATTGGCGGTGCCTCAAGGCGACGAAGTGGTCGCAGTCGCCAACCAGCTCGCGACACGGTTCGATTTCGTCGTCGCCAGCCAAGACTGGCATCCGCCCCAGCATCAAAGCTTCGCCTCGCAGCATCGCGGGCGGAGGCCGGGGGAGACGATCCGACTCAGAGGCGTGACCCAGGTCCTGTGGCCCGATCACTGCGTCCAGGGCACCCACGGCGCTGAGTTTCACCAGGGACTGGACCGGGGCCGCGTCAGTGAGGTCGTGCAGAAGGGGACCGACCCCGAGATCGACAGCTACAGCACGTTCTTCGACAATGCCCGGCTCCGCTCGACTGGGCTCGGCGAGCGCTTGCGCGAGCGCAATGTAGGCACTGTATATCTGCTCGGCCTGGCTACCGACTACTGTGTCAAGTTCAGTGCGCTGGATGCGGCCTCGCTTGGCTTCAAGGTTAAGGTGGTGCCTGAGGGTTGTCGCGGAATTGACCTGAATGCCGGGGACGTGCAGCGGTCATGGGACGAACTTCGCACTGCGGGGGTGGAAATTGTAGCGGCCGGAGAGATCGGATGAGTGATGCAGCAGAGTGCCTCCACGAAGGCCGCTTCCTGCGCCTGGTCCGGCGCGCTGAATGGGAATACATCGAGCGGGTGAACGTCACGGGTGTCGCCGTGTTGGTGCCGGTCACGTCTGAGGGCGAGATCGTGCTGGTGGAGCAGTACCGGATCCCGGTGCGAGCGCGCATGGTGGAGCTGCCTGCGGGACTGGTCGGGGACGAAGAGGGTTTCCGCGGCGAGGACATTTTGGACGCGGCTAATCGGGAGTTGGATGAGGAAACAGGCTACCGGGCGCAGCGCTTGCAGGTTTTGGCCATCTCGCCGAGTTCCGGGGGGATGACGAGCGAAGTGGTCACTTTCGTGCTGGCATCGGAACTGAGCAAGGTCGGCACGGGCGGGGGAGTGGCTGGCGAGGACATCGTCGTGCACGTGGTCCCGCTGCGGGAACTTTCGGAGTGGCTGCCTCGCAAGGAAGCGCAGGGATGCCTGATCGATCCGAAGATCTACGCCGGCTTGCACTTGCTGAATTCTGCGTCTCCAGCCGACGGCGCGGGTAGTCCAACGTAGGCAGTCGGGACAGCTGTGTTCCGATGCATGCTGGGCGAGATGCGTACAAGGCGCACGAAGCCGCCCTAGCGGCCTCGTTTGGCGGTCCCCGGCGTGCCGAGCAGGGAGGACCGTTGCTGGAGAACGCGGCGCGGGGAAGGGGCTGTCTCGCGAACGGTTGCTTGAAGTTGCCGAGCACTACCGCAGTCTCGGCGCCAGCAGCTCGATGAAAGACCAGGGCCGGGCCTTTGTCTCGGCGCTCAGATGCGCTCCAAGTGCCGAACCGTCAATGCATTGTCGACATTGCCCGTATTGAGCGTCGTGTTGGGTTCGAGAAGCACCACCTCACAGGGTTCCTCGGCCACTGGCCTGTGTTCGACCCCGCGCGGCACGATGATAAACTCTCCGGGCCTGACGAGTTGCGCTTCTTGGTCGCGAAATTCCATCCGCAGGCGGCCCGAGATGACCAGAAAGAGCTCATCTTCCTCGTCATGGCTGTGCCAGACAAACTTGCCTTCGAGCTTGACCAGTTTGATCTGCATATCGTTGATGTCGCCGGCGATTCTGGGTGACCAAGGCTCCTGAAACGCGGCAAAGCCGTCCGCAAGACTCTTCTTGGCGATCATCTGCGTCTCCTGGATTTGCCAGCTCGAGGAAGAGCCATGGCGCGCCTTGGCTGGCCCGTCCTGGCTTCGAATTTGGACACACCGCCAATCCGAGTCAATTCGAGCACTGGGAGGGTGTCGAGGGTGGACGCGTTCTCGGTCCCGTGGCGACCCCTATCGATCGTGGTCCCGGCGTTGCTCTCGTTGCTCGATCCGGTGCCTGCCCGCAGATCGCACCAATTGAGGCAACGGCGGCCGTGAAGATGGACTAACATCTTTGTTATCAGCAACTTCGATATTTCCCGAGGACTCACCCAAGCCCACACACTGTATCACAATCATCCGCGCCACGTTGCTGCTGGTCACGCATCTAGCGCTCTCTCCGCGCGATCCTCATGTAGCCTTGCCCGCAAGCTCTCCCGTTCCTGCTGGCGCTCCTGTTCGTCGCGGCCCTCCGTCTGGCTGTTTGCAGGTGTGGTCCCGCCCGGCGATTGCACCATATGCCCCCAGAGTTCACGGGGGACGCCCAATCGAAGGAAACTGGGGAAGCAATTGGTTCCGCCTTCCGATCCGGCCGCGGCACTTGACAATCTGGTGAAGTGCCCTATGCTGAAGCCGTGCGAACTAGGCCGGTTACCGCCGTGCTATTGGCATGGCTGCTAGTTGGGTCGGGGACTTGCCTCTGTCTTGCTGCGGTTCCCGCCCAGCCGTCCCCAGATTCCCACGATTGCGGCAACGAACCGGCGGTACCAGCCGGCGAAGATGACGCTCCCTGCGAGTCAGGCTGCACTGTTGACGACGCAGTGAGGCCGCCCGCCGGAGACCGCGCCGTCGACCAAGCCACGCCTTGTGTCGGCGCGGTGCAGAGCGAGGCCGCGACCGAGCCCGTGGTGAGGCCAGCCGGATCGCACCCTGGCCGAGACTCAGCCGTGGCGGCGCTGCCAAGCGCTCCGGCGTACATCTTGCATTCGGTCCTGCTCATATAGCATTCCCTCCTATTCCGTGACGGGTCGGGTATCCAGCCCTCCCCGTCGTGGTTTCGCGGTCTGTCCGGGGACCTCTCTAGTCCCTTGAAGCGCCGCGATTCCTTAGCAGGCCGCGGGCCGGCAAGACGCGGAATTCCGCGTCGAGCGGCTCCCACTGAACCGAATAGGAGGAAGCGGGAATGTTCATTCATCTTGTCGCCGGCATGGCTCTGGCCGTGGCGACGCTGTCTGGCGCCTACGCAACGCACGGCGACGAGCGCCTCGAGGCGTTGATCGAAGACGCACTCGGGGCCAACCCACGGGTGCTCCGGGCGTTTGCCGACTACCAGGCTGCGCGCCATCGCGGCCCGCAGGAAGCAGGACTGCCCGACCCCACAGTTTCTTTCACTCAGTTCGCGCGTACGGTCGAGACCAGGGTCGGCCCGCAGCAAAGAATGCTCTCGGTCTCCCAGGGCATTCCCGGCTTGGGCAAGCGCGCTGCCAAGAGCCAGCTTGCGTCCAAGTCGGCCGAGGTCCACGACGAGCTGTATTCCGCCACGCGGGCGGAGATCGTCCTGCGTGTCAAGCACGCCTACTACGACCTCGGCTATCTGGACCGCGCGCTCGCCAAGACTCGCGAGGACGAAGCCCTGCTCGAGCACTTCGAAGAAATCGCTCGTCGCCGATACGCGCAGGGATTCGGCTTGCAGGCCGATTCCCTGAGGCTGCAGGCGCAGATCATGCACGCCACCCACAGGCGCCAGCAGTTGTTAGGCCAGCGGGTTGATCTAGAGGCGGCGTTGAACTCCCTGCGCGACGTGCCGGCGGATGCCGAAATCGCCGAGATTCTCCTGCCCACACTCCCCGATCTGGATCTCGAGCGAGAGTCACTAGCGGCGATTGGGCGTCGGGCGCGATCTGAGATCCGAGCTGCGTTTCGGAGGATCGAGGAGACCGAGAAGCGGGTCCATCTTGCGAAGATCCGGCATCGGCCGGATCTGACCCTCGGCTTGGCTTGGGGCAATATTCGGGCTCGCGGGACCGAGCTCGCCGGAATGCCGATTCCCGGGAACGGCAAGGATTCCTACGCGGTCTCGGTCGGCGCTACGTTGCCTCTATTTCGCCGCAAGTATGACGCCGGAATACGGGAGGCCTCTGAACGGCTCTCCGCGGCTCGGCTCGCCTACCGGGACTCCGTTTCGGCGATGGAGGCGGAGATCCGCTCGCTCTCGTTCCGGATCGAGAACATCGAAGGCCAGATACGCCTCTTCGAGAGCACGTTGGTCCCGCAGGCCGAGCAGGCGCTCGAGTCGACGCTGGCCGCCTACTCGAACGGAACGATCGAGGTGACCGGGCTGCTCGATATCCAGCGCACCCTCTTGGATGTGCAGCTGGGATTGGCGCGCCTCCGAGCGGACTACCTGAAAGCGGTGGCCGATCTCGAGAGGGCGATAGGCGCGGCCGTGCCGGAGGAGTTGCACTCATGACGAAGCCGAAAGCAGCGGCGCTTGTGGTCGCGTGCGTGGCAGTGATCGCCGCAGGAATTGCGATCGCGTACTTCGGTGTGCCCGTGGGCGGCACGCCGGCTGAGAAGTCTCTAGGCTCTGAGTCCGAGACTGCTGGACGTTACACCAGCTGGGCCAGCCAGATCATGTCCCGCGCCGGTGGCGTCGACTCCGAATCCGAGACTGCTGGGCTTTACACCTGCGGCATGCATCCTCAGGTTGCCCTGGAAGGCCCGGGGCAGTGCCCGATCTGCGGAATGAATCTCGTTCCGATGGCTCCGCCTCCATCTCCAGAAGAGGTCGAGAAGGCAGGCGTGAAGGTGAGCAAGAGCTTCTTGCAGAACTTCGCTGTGCGAACCACGGCCGTCGAGCGGGCCGACCTGCCCGCCCGGATTCGCACGATCGGCTACCTAGATCAGGACGAGGCGAAGCTGGTCTCTGTCAGCACGAAGTACGGTGGGTGGATCGAGAACCCACGCGTCAGCACCGTGGGAGAGCGCGTCTCGAAGGGCGACACACTGTTTGAGATCTACAGCCCCGGCCTTGTCACTGCGCAGGAGGAATTCCTCGCATCCATCGAGTACCTAGGTCGACTGAAGGCGGCGGACGCGTATCCGGACGCTGTACGTCGGGCTGAATCTCTCGTGCATGCGGCGGCGGAGAGGCTGCGCTCCTGGGATCTGACAGACCAGCAGATCGACGACTTGAGGTCAGCAGAGAGGGTTAGCCGCACGCTGGAGGTTTACTCACCGGCTTCGGGGTATGTCGTCGAGAAGATGGCCGACTCCTTAGAGGGCGCCAAGACCGTGCCGGGCATGACCATTCTCAAGGTTGCGGATCACTCGACCCTGTGGGCGAAAGTCGAGTTCTACGAGCACTACCTTCGCGACCTCCGTGCGGGCATGAGGGCTGAGATTTCCATCGACGCGTTCCCGGGACGGAAGTGGCATGGCCGGCTGCTCTTCTTCGAGCCTGCGATGAATCCCCAGACACAGACCCTGGCTGGCTATGTCGAAGTCGAGAACTTGGACGGGAGGCTCCGGCCGAAGATGTACGCCACCATCGAGTTCCACTTGCCGGGCGCCAGCGACGCCCTCGTCGTTCCTGCCCAATCCGTCCTGCGTTCCGGGAACGACCGGAACGTTGTGATCGTCGATGCGGGCGACGGGCTTTTCGTCCCTCACGAGGTTGATCTCGGGATCGAGAGCGAAGGGAGGATCCAAGTCTTGGACGGGCTGGCTGAGGGAGAGCGCGTCGTGACGTCGTCCCAGTTTCTTCTGGACTCGGAGAGTAATTTGCAAGTGGCGGTCGACAGGCTCTCGGGAGATTCCGAGCACGAAGGCCACCGCGGTCACTAGAGAGATTGGTTCCCGGTCATGCTCAGCAGAATCGTCGAGTGGTCGCTCCAAAACAAGCTCCTGGTCTCGGTCGTCTCGTTGATGCTGGCCGTTGCAGGTGTCTATTCGATCGGTCAGATGCCGCTTGACGCGCTGCCCGACTTGTCTGATGTCCAAGTAGTCGTTTACACGCAGTACCCCGGCCAGTCCCCAAGGATCGTCGAGGACCAGATCACCTATCCCCTGACAACCCAAATGCTCGGCGTACCGTACGCAGAGGTCGTACGAGGGTATTCATTCTTCGGATTCTCGCTTGTCTACGTGTTATTCGAGGATGGCACTGATCTCTACTGGGCTCGGTCGAGGGTGTTGGAAACGCTCGGCCAGGTCGCTGAACAGCTTCCGGAAGGCGTGTCTCCATCCCTCGGCCCGGACGCGACAGGGGTTGGCTGGGCCTTCATCTACGCTTTGAAATCGGATCGCCACGACCTAAGTGAGCTCCGCTCTCTGCAGGACTGGTTCCTGCGATTCGAGCTAACCGGGATTCCAGGTGTCGCCGAGGTAGCGAGCGTCGGCGGCTATGTGCGTCAGTACCAGATCGCAATCGATCCGCTCAAGCTGAGGGCCTACGGCATTCCGATCTCGCGCATCAAGGAGGCCGTGCAGCGAAGCAACCGGGACGTGGGCGGACGACTCCTCGAATTGGCTGAGCGGGAGTTCATGATCCGTGGCAGGGGGTACATAGAGTCCATAGACGACATCCGCAGAATCTCGCTCGGCACTGACCGGACCGGCACACCGGTACGGCTGGGCGATGTGGCGCGTATCGATGTCGGGCCGGAGATACGCCGGGGGCTGGCAGAGTGGGACGGCCAAGGCGAGACCGTCGGGGCGATCGTGATCGTGCGCCAAGGTGCCGACACCAGGGAAGTGATTCGGCGTGTGAAGAGTCGGCTGGCGGAACTGAAGCCCCAGCTTCCGGAAGGAGTCTCCCTCGAAGTCGCCTACGACAGGACATCGCTCATCGACCGGGTCATCGAGAGCCTGCGGTCCAGCTTGACGCAGCAGTTCGTCATCGTGGGAATCGTCTGCCTGCTGTTTCTGTTCCATGTCCTCAGCGGAATCGTCGCAGTCGTCACCATCGTGGTCGGCGTCCTGGCCGCGGGCATCGTCGCCGGCCTGCTCGGCGTGCATCTCGACATCATGTCACTCGGCGGCGTAGCCGTCGCCGTGGGAACCATGGTGGACGCCGGGATCGTGATGGTGGAGAACGCCCACCAGCACATGGCGAGGGATGGCGACAGCAAGCCCCGCTGGAAGATCGTCCGTGACTCGTGCTGTGAGGTCGCGCCGACTCTCTTCTTCTCGCTGCTCATCATCACGGTCTCCTTCCTGCCCGTATTCGCGCTTCAGGAGCAGGAAGGTCGGCTGTTTCGGCCGCTTGCGTGGACCAAGACGCTGGTCATGGCCAGTGCGGCATTGCTCTCGATCACGCTTGTCCCGGTTCTTGTCAGCCTCGCTGTTCGCAAGCGCCGTTCGTCGGAGGCCCGCAATCCGATTGGCCGGCTGCTGGTTTGGGCATACCGGCCCGTGCTGGGAATCGCCATGCGTCACCGCGTCATCATGCTGCTGGTCGCACTGGCGGTGCTGGGCGGATCGTTCGGTGCCTACCGCCGCCTGGGATCGGAATTCATGCCTCCCCTTTGGGAGGGCGACCTCCTATACATGCCCACGACGCTGCCGGGCGTTTCGATCGCCAAGGCACGGGAACTCGTTCAGCAGACCAACAAGATCATCATGACCTTTCCCGAGGTGGAGCACGTGTTCGGGAAGGCCGGCCGTGCCGACACGGCTACGGACCCCGCACCGCTCTCCATGTTGGAATCGACGATCCGACTCAAGCCCCAGGATCAGTGGCGCCCCGGGATGACGCCCGAGAAGCTTGTCGCCGAATTGCAGGAAGCTGTCAACGTGCCCGGACTCACCAATGCCTGGACCATGCCCATCAAGACCCGGCTGGACATGCTGACGACAGGAATCAAGACGCCGGTCGGCATCAAGGTCGCGGGCCCGGACTTGGAGGTCCTCGAACGACTGGGCAAGCAGATCGAGGGCGTTGTTCGCGGTGTTCCCGGCACGCTCAGCGCATACGCGGAGCGTGTGATGGGAGGCAATTACTTGGACATCGACATTGATCGCGACACGATAGCCCGCCACGGGCTGGTCATAGACCAAGTCCAAGAGGCGATCCACACCGCCCTAGGAGGGGTCCAGGTCGGAACGACGGTCGAAGGGCTCCAGCGGTTTCCTGTCAACCTGCGGTACAGCCGAGACCTGCGATCAGACATGCCGGCGCTGCGTGATGTTCTGGTTACGACGCCGATGGGCCACCAACTCCCGCTGTCCCAACTGGCAGACCTAAGGTACTCTTCCGGGCCTGCCGCGATCAAGAGCGAGAACGCCAGGCCGAACGCATGGGTCTATGTCGATGTTGACCCCAGCATGGACATCGGTACTTACATGGATGGCGCGCGCACGGCGTTGGAGCGCGGCGTAACGATGCCCGCCGGCTATTCGCTTGCATGGAGCGGCCAGTTCGAGTCCATGCAACGCGTCGAGGACCGCCTGCGGCTGCTCGTGCCGCTCGCGCTCGTGATCGTGTTCTCCGTGCTTCTGGTCAGCACGGGATCCGCCCTCACCGCCGTCGTTGTGCTGGCGGGGGTCCCGCTTGCCCTGAGCGGCGCGTTCCTGACGCTGGCGGTCTTGGACTACAACCTCAGCATTGCAGTCTGGGTCGGCCTGATCGCCCTTGCCGGCCTGTACGCTGAGACGGCAATCGTCTTCTGGCAGTACCTCGATATTTCCCGCGATGAATTCGTGCGCGAGGGGCTGTTCAAGCAACCTGCGGATTTGGTCACCGCAATCCACGGAGCTGCGATCGCCCGCGTGAGACCGATCGCGATGACGGTCGCGACCGACATGCTCGGTCTGATGCCCGTGATGTGGAGCACTGGGGCCGGCGCGGACGTCATGAAGCGAATCGCCGCGCCCATGGTCGGCGGAGTGGCGGCCGGAGCGGTGGGAGTGTTGGGGGTCGTGCCCGGGCAGTTTTTATAACCAAACCTTGGGTGCCTGACCCGCCATTCCGGGAA
>JAPPMG010000080.1:0-37397 GCA_028819215.1 Bryobacterales bacterium | reverse complement strand
GCAGTTCGCGCAAGCTCGCGCGTTCCCTGTTCCACTGCATGCTCCGGTTCGGGGGCGTCGCGACGTCAGCGTTCGTAGTCTTGGTGATCTTCCCCGTCCTGTATTACTACCGAAACGTGGGGTCCCTGACCCGCCTTGCCGGAAAGACCGGACCAAGCACCCTGAAGGAGGCTACGACATGAAGCTGCCGACACTGCTATTCCTCGCCTTGGCGCTCGCCGGAGCGGAGACCTCGTTCGAAGCCAAGTGGAAGAAGGCCGTCAGGCCGGATGTTGGCGGAACCCTCAGCGTTCACGACGAGGGCATCAGATTCCGGCCCGAAAAGGAGAACAAGCAAGTGCTGGAATGGAGCTTTGAGGATGTGCAGCACCTTGATCGAGCGAGCCCGACCGAGGTAGCGATCCAGAGCTATAGCGACTCGATGCCGCGACTTGGGCGGGACCGCTGGTACCGGTTCGTCCTAGTCGACAGTACGTTTTCGGATGAGCTCCACGCGAGGGTCGTCAACCGCATCGGAAGGCCGGCGACGGATCGAGTCGTCCGCGAGCCTGCCGATGCCGAAGTGGCAATCCCTGCCAAGCATGTGCGGCTTCTTCGCGGATCAGAGGGAGTGCTCTATTTCACGCCCGAGTGGGTCATCTACTCGACCGGGAGACGCGGCCATTCGCGGGCCTGGCGACTCGATCGTGATGTGGAAGCCGTTTGGTCGTCCGATCCTTACCGCTTGGAAGTCCACGTCTTGGGCCGTAGCGAAGCCTTCGCCCGTCAGACGGACGTCTATCGATTCTCGCTGAAGCAACGGTTGGACAGATCCTACTACGACGAACTGAGGATAAAGCTGCACTCCTTGCAGAACTCCCGCTAGTGCGCGGAGTTGCGGTTGCTTGGCCCGGAGAGGGGACTTGCGACTTAGCGGCTTTCCCGGCCCCGGTGCTCGCTGCCCTCGCGACCGCCGTGTTCGCCGCCTCTCCGGCCCCGGTGCTCGCCGTCTTCCTCGCCGCCGTGTTCGCCTCCGTGCCCGCCGGCGCCAATCTCGACATGGGTGCTGAACTTGTTGAACTCCTGCGAGCCGGCGCGGAGTTCGACTGGCGCGCTCTGGCCAGGCCTCAAGTCCACGTTGGGCGTCGGGCCAAGCTCGACACCGTTCGACAAATGGACTTCCACGCGAACCTGCCGAACCGTCGCGTCGGTCCCATTCCTGACCGTGCCGGCGAACATCCCCCGAGCGCTGTCGAATCTGACGACCAGTTCAACCCCGCTGCGGGCCTCCCTGGCCGTGTCCGACAAGCCGTACTGGGTGCCGGATTCTTCGGGCTCGCCTTTCTGGCCTTCGCCCGCTTCTTCCGAACGCTCGCTCGAGGAGGCCCCGGCGTCGGCTAGCAGCGGTGATCCCTTCACAGCCGGTTGCCCTGGGGCAGCCAAGCCCGGGGCTGCCACGAAGATAGAGAGCAGTCCAATCATCGCGGTGGCCACGCTTGCTCGAGCAAGGTGAACGAGAATCTGAAGGCTCATGACCTCATCGTAAGGGCGCTGTCGACGGCTTCGTCAAGATGGCCCGGATTGCTAGCCGGGCATGTGCTTTCCGTGCAGAGCGGCTGGAATGCCCTGGCACCGCGCTTCCAACCCGCGGATGAGCCGTGCGCAAGGCCGGGTACAACTCGACATCCAGTCGATCAGCGGAGATAATGTACTCTTCAGGCTGCCGGCGGTGGCAACTTGAAGTGCGCGGCCCAACCCCTGGGCACGAAGCGGAGTGCCCACTCACACGACTGTCGGGAGCGTGACCGTGCAATGAGCGCAGGGGAATACGACGCCGTCCTGGTAGTTTCGTTCGGCGGGCCAGAGCGGGCCGAGGATGTCGTTCCGTTTCTGGAAAACGTGGTGAGGGGGCGCGGTGTACCTCGAGAGAGGCTGCTCAAAGTCACCGAACATTACTACGAGTTTGGCGGGCGGAGTCCGATCAATGACCAGAATCGGTCTCTAATCGCCGCACTGCGCGAAGAGCTTGACGCCAGGGGGCCGCGCTTGCCGATCTATTTCGGCAATCGCAATTGGCACCCGCTGCTGGCGGACACGCTCAAGGCCATGACTCGCGATGGCGTGGAGCGGGCGCTGGCGTTTGTGACGTCGGCCTTTAGTTCGTACTCGGGGTGTCGGCAGTACCGCGAGAACATCGACGAGGCCATCAAGGCCGCGGGCGACGGCGCGCCGCGGGTCGACAAGATCCGCCCCTTCTTCAACCATCCGGGATTCATTCGTTCGATGGTTGGGCGCGTTCGCGCTGTCCTCTCTCAGTTCGATGCGTCCGACCGCGCCGGGGCGAGGCTCCTGTTTACGGCGCACAGCATTCCCTCGTCGATGGCGCATACGTGCGACTATGTCGCTCAGCTCCGCGAGGCTTCCCGACTGGTCAGCGAGCAGGTCCACGGCTCCCGCTGGGAACTGGTCTTCCAGAGCCGTAGCGGACCGCCAACCCAGCCTTGGCTCGAACCGGATATCTGCGACCGCATCGACACGCTCGCGGCCGAAGGCGTGACGCACGTCTGCGCGGTGCCGATTGGCTTTCTTTCCGATCACATAGAGGTCGCCCATGACCTCGACTCAGAGGCGGCGGCCCGAGCCGTAGCCGCCGGCATCACATTCGTTCGCGCGGGGACGGTTGGTGCTTGTCCAGTCTTCGTGTCGGCCGTGCGCGACCTGATTCAAGAGCGCGTGGAGCGGGGCTCCGAAAGGGCATGCTTAGGGACGCTTCCCGCCCGGCCCCACGAGTGTCCCGCCGACTGCTGCCCTCGGCCGCAACGCCCGCGCCAGGCGGCTCGCTAGCGGCCCCGCAAACCCGGTCGGCGGCAGCAGCTGTCCGGGACCCCGGCGCGGACGAGGAGATCGGATACTCGAACTCCTAGGCAAGCCTAGCCTCGAGAATGCGTTGCAGGCTGAGATTCGGCCCGGAGATAAGGGAGGGTCGATTCCCGTCGCACAGACCGCGACTGTCTCCTTGATACAACATAAGGCGATGCCCCGGAATCCCCTTCTGCTCTGCTGCCTTGCGGCCATCACCTTAGGGGCAGGCTGCTCGGACACTGCCGATGTGGCGCCACCGGCCGAGCCTCAGGACGTAGCGCCTCGCCCGCCGAACCCTACGCCTACGCCTTGGATCACGGCCGTCGAGCCGCACCAAGGGTTCAACGACGACCCTGCACTTGCGGTGACAGCGTCGGGCGACGTATTCGTTGGATGGATAAGCTACCGAAATGGTGCGGACGCGCTGGTAATCGCTCGGTATTCGCACGAGCAGGACCGCTTCCTCAAGAGGGGCGAATGGGTGGCGCTGGGCGGTGCGGGAACCTACCTGCTGGACTTGGATGCGGTAGCCTCGGACGCCCGCGCACATTTCGTGTTTGCGCGCGAAGTCGACGGGAATTGGGATATCTACGCGGTCAGCGCCGGTCCGGATGGCCCTGCCCAGCCTGTCCGCATTGCCGCCGGACCCGAGAGTCAGATCAAGCCGGCCGCCGCGTGGCGTGGCGGGACGCTGTCCGTGGCTTGGGAAAGCAATGCTGACTCCAAGCGCCAAGTCTACTCGGCATCGCTTCGAGATGGCGTTGTCGGCGAGCACGTGCGGGTGAGTGCGGACAGCGCGTCGAACTACGGACCCAGCGTCGCGGTCGACCGCCATGGTCGAATCTCGGTCGCGTGGCATAGCTATCACGACCACAACTACGACGTGTACCTTCGCCAGAGATCTACTTCGGGCGAATGGGAAGAGGTCAGACGGCTGACCAGTTCCCCCGGCATCGATCGCCACGCCCGATTGCTGGCGCACGATGACGACCTCTGGATCGTCTACGAACACGCCCGCATGGAGAGGTACAACGTCGGCAGGACCAATGAGCGGCACTTGGTTGCGGCGAGAGTCACGCCGCGAGGATTGGAGGCTCCTCTGGACTACTGGAACTCCTCACCGCTCGCGAAGACCCGCTCAGAGGCAGCATCGGCTGCGATCGATTCGCAGGGCCGCTTGTGGATTTCCTTCGTGCGGCCGCGGGAGCCGCGAGGGGGATGGCAGGCGCAACTCGTGGGATTTACGGGGGCGGATTGGATCGGGCCGAGGACGCTCTCTCAACGGCGGTCCCTGGACCGCCCGGCGCCAATGGCGATCAGGGGGGACCGGATACTGCTGGCCTTTCAGGCCGACAACTTCTCGGACACCTGGTCGCAGTCCGATCCCGACTTCACGGACAGCGCCCGATCTCAAATCTTGCTCGCTTCGGTCGATACCGGGCAAGCGCCGTCCGCCGCGCCTGCCATGAGTCTCGCCGCCTTGGAAGAGCCCACCGAGCCATTCGATCCCGCATCGCTTCATGCGCAGTATGGGGAGGATGCCGAGACCCCGTCCATCGAATACAACGGAGAACGGTTCTATCTGTACTACGGCGAGTTGCACGAACACTCAGACATCTCGATCTGCAATCGCTGCGGCGACCAGTCACTGGACGAGAACTACCAGTGCCGCCGAGACATCAATCGACTCGACTTCGTCGCCATGACCGATCACGGCTACAACATCGTTCCCTACCTATGGAATTACTCGGCCAAGATGGTCCGCGCGAACCATGATGTCGGCCGGCTCGTGACCTTTCTGGGCGAGGAGTGGACCTCAAGTTTTGAAGACTACGACGAACAGCGCCCCTGGGGCTACTACGGCCACCGCAACCTGATATTCGCCGATCCCTACTTTCCCAAGTGGTGGACAGCCTACAACGGCGATTCCCCGGCGGATCTTTGGAGCGAACTGAGGGCCATGAAGGCCGACTTCGTTCAGATCCCGCACCAACTCGCAGACACCGGGAACGTACCCGTGGATTGGGACTACGCAGACGAGGAAGCCCAGCCTGTGGCAGAGATCTTCCAGCAGCGCGGCTCGTACGAGTACGCCGGTACCCCACGGCACGCGATCCGTGCCACTGGCCAGCCCAGCAGCTACATCCAGGACGCTTGGGGCCAGGGTGTCAGGATAGGCGTGATTGCCAGCCCGGACCACGGCGGCGGCCTCGGCAAGGCGGCTGTCTGGGCCAGAGAAAAGACACGTGCTGCCATCTTGGAGGGGATTCGCGCCCGGCGGACATTTGGCACGACAGCGGCTAGGATTCAGATCGATTTTCGGGTGAACGGCCGCTTGATGGGGGAGGTCGCGCAGAGCAGCGGCCCAGTAATGATCACTGCTGACGTGCGGTCCCCGCAGCCGATACAGTCAATCGAGGTTTGTCGCAGCAATGAATTCGTGTATTCCACCTCACCGGGCCAGTCCGTTGCTTCAATCGAATTTGCAGACCAGCAGCCCATTGAAGGGCCAAGTTACTACTACCTGCGCGTGATGCTGGAAGATGGCGAAATTGCTTGGACGAGCCCTGTCTGGCTCGAGGAATAGCGGGCGATTGGAAGATCAGTCAGCGCGTGGCGAGGTCATCAGCGGATGTCCGAGCGTATCCCCGTTGGCTTCGAATCCGTCTCGGTCCACGTCCACGAAGATCGGATTCGTGTAGGCGACAGGATGCATCTCTCCATAAGGATTGAGCCCCCAGCCTTTCTCGAGGTCGGAGCCCTCTCCGATGGCCACGACGATGAGGTGGGCGTCTTGCTGTAGCGCCACCCGGACGGTCTCCTCAAAGCTCACGACCCCTTGTCGAAACATCCCGGGTTCCTGCTGCCTGCGGAAGTTGTACTTGTCCGGCTGGCGACCGTTGACCAATACCTGCACCCGGTCGATTTCCATCCAGTTCGGCGTCTGGACTCGGATCTTAAGGTCGACAAATCCCTCCCGGATCACCGTCGAACCGATTGGCAGGCCGTCTCCCGTCGTCACTTCGAGGAACGGACCGTTGGTGATCATCATTTGCCCCGCCTTCGAATTGCGGACGATTTCCTCATGGTCGATTTCGATCGGCCTGTCGGTCGAGCTTGGCACGTAGGTGCGCCATCCACCGACACCGTTCCCGAAGATCCGATGAGCGTCGCTCACTGCGACGCACCAAACGCGGCGGCCTTGGTTCAGCATCTGCAACCATCCGAACGTGCGGTTCGCCCCTTCGCGGGTGTTGTATCTCGGACTCAAGTTCAGGATCTCCGCGCTCCACACCTCGGCCGCGTCAACGAGTGTCTCAAAGCCAACAAACCCGCCGTCCTCGACGCCATCGCGATTCCGGTCGAAGAACACGCCCCCGACGTCGGGATGGTTGGCCTGGACCCAGCGATCAGGGCCGCCTCCGAACAGTCCGGTCCGACTCCGGGCGTTCGAAGCTGGATCAATGCGTGAGCCCCCGTCCAGTGTAGGCGTGCCCCAATTCCGCAGGGTGATCGCGTTGATCCGCGGATCAAAGTGCCACAGCGGTGCGCCGCCGTTCTGGGCCAGGGGGTCCGGCTTGATTGGAAACGCATTGAAATGCTGGCCGCTCCCGGTCAGTTCAATGCCGGGAATGGTCTTGATCCTGCTAGACAGGCCCAGCTTCTCGATCTGAAAAGTCCAGTCGTACAGGCGCTGGTGCTCGGTGGTCGGCGCGAATTCGATGTGCTCCGCGGCGAAGTTGATGATCCGGTCCCGCGTGTTGCAGTAGTTATCGCCGCTGGGTGTCGAATGGGCGTGGTAGTCCGTGCTGATCCAGCCCTCGGTGTCGACCGTCCGCTCCAATGCGACTTCGAGTTCCACGGTCTTCCCCGGATCGACTTGAACGCGCCGCTCGACAAGGTCGTGCTCGGGTCCAAGGCTGACCCGCAAGAGGTAGTTTCCCGGAGGCACCTGCTGCCTGACCCGCCCGTCATGGGTCTGGTACTGGTGGTTGCCCCCGTGGACGCGGTAGTCGGTGCCGAAGTTGGGAGTTTCTGTCCCATCCACGCCTATGAACTGAATCTTGCCGGGCGACGGGTTGCCACCCGCATCGCGAATCGCGACAGTCACCGCCGACGCTGGGGCCACCTCGAGATCAAAGCGGGTGTTCTTGCCGCGCTCTACCGAGATGGTCCTCTCGACCACGTCGCGGCCGATGTCCCGGAATTGGGCGTTGTAGCGTCCAGCGGGGAGTCGAAAGGCGACGCGGCCCTCCGCATTCGGGTACTGCGACACCCACTCGCCCGCGATGGAGACCGCAAGCGAGCCATGGATGGCGGGCTGTCCCGCCGTGTCCGTGATGGTGCCCTCAACCTCGCCCGTCGGCCCCTTTTCTGCTGCCAGCAGACCGTACGCTGCCAGGGGAGAATCGGCCACCGCGACCCGAATGCTGAACGTTCGCGCTTGCCCGGCTTCTAGTGTCAGTTCCTCCGGAACGGGTTCTGCATCGGCGGACGCGATTGCGTACGCTCTCTTGTCGAACGGGTCGATACTATCGCCGATCATGACGCCGTCGACGAACTGATCGTTCTCAAGCCCCTTCCATATGGGTGCCGGGGAGACGGATACGGATTTCTCGGACTCGTTCCGGTAGCTCGATGTCACCAGCAGAAACGGCCAGTCGGATTCCAACCTGTACTCGTGGCGCGAGTAGAGGCCCTCTCCTATGGCCGCAGTGCGCACCGCCTCGACTACGGCGACGCCAGACGAACCGTCCTCGATAACGGTGACTCGGGAGAGATAGCCTGATTCCCCGCCTGGACGCAGGGCGGTGATCTGGTCGTTTCCAGCGCCTCGTACGTCGAGGTCGTACAGGCAGCCCTGAAGGACTGATGCGTACTCCGTCGTCATGTTTGCGCGGCGAAAGGGTTGGGTGCCGGAGACGAGCGCCTCGATCTTGTCGTTTCTAATGACGAAATCGCCAGGCAGGCCGTCGGCTTCCTTTCCAGAGGGCATCTGATCGACGTTGTCGCGACTGATCTGAAATGCCTCGGGACGGTCGCGCTGGGCTGTCGATGCCAACGCAATCAGAAGAAGGAACAGCAGGGCTAGGAGTGTGCGGATGTTCATGGGACTGAAGGGTACGCCGCCGGGCGAGAGCTCAATCGCCGGCTCAGATGCGAGAGGCAGCTGAGCCTTGGCTGAGATCGGCGGCACAAACCGCTAGTAGTGTAGCTTTGCTGCGGTGCTTGTGTGGCGCAGCCCTGCAGTTGAACGGGCCGGTTCTCCGGGCCGAGCGGGCTTGACCGGACTCTTCCCCAAAGGGCTGCGTTGCCTGCCGTATCCTGACAGGAGAGGAATCACCTTGCCGTTGACGATCACTCAGGTCGACGCCTTTACCGGCCAGCCGTTTGGCGGCAACCCGGCAGCTGTTTGCGTGCTGTCTCGTCCGGCCGATGCCGCGTGGATGCAGCACGTGGCGCGCGAGATGAACCTGTCGGAGACTGCGTTCTTGCTCCGTCGTGACGACGGCGCATACGATCTTCGCTGGTTCACGCCTGCCGTGGAGGTCGACCTGTGCGGCCATGCAACGCTTGCGAGCGCCCACGTGCTTTGGGAGAGCGGACACCTCGCTGATGGCTCGAGAGCTGTCTTTCACACGCGTTCCGGCATGCTTGCGGCGAACCAGCGCGACGGCTGGATCGAGATGGACTTTCCCGCTGAGCCGGATCGGCCCGCGGCCGCCCCTGCAGCCCTGTCCGCCGGCCTCAATGCCGATCTGGTGTACGTCGGGCGCAACCGCTTCGACTACTTGGCGGAGGTCGAGTCCGAGGCAACGCTTCGCAGTCTGGTACCAGACACCCGGCGCCTCGCCGAGATTGACACGCGAGGCATCATTGTCACCGCTCGATCTGACACGGATGGATTCGATTTCGTGTCCCGCTTCTTCGCGCCGGGCACGGGCATTGTTGAGGACCCGGTCACCGGGTCCGCCCACTGCTGCTTGGGCCCGTATTGGCAGCGCCGTCTCGGAAGGGCCGAGTTCACCGCGTGGCAGGCGTCGGAGCGTGGAGGGCTCGTCAAGGTCTTGGTACGCGATCACCGGGTCACGCTGTCGGGAGAGGCGGTCACCGTCTTGCGGGGAGAATTGGTCGCCGGGCCGGACGCTGTCTAGCGGGTCCCCCGAGGCGGGAAGCGCTTCCCACCACCGGTAGGATCGGACGCCCTGTAAGCCGGTTTCTGTACCCGCCCGCAGGCGGGCGGCAGCCATTCATCTGGGACGTCTGTTGCCAGACGCCTCTAGCGACCTACCCGGAACTCAAGCGCGGCGGGCCGCCGCATCGCCCCCTATTTGGCCTTGCTCCGCGTGGGGTTTACCCTGCCGTCCCGGTCGCCCGCGACGCGGTGCGCCCTTACCGCACCATTTCACCCTTACCCCGGCGAACCGGGGCGGTGTATTTTCTGTGGCACTGTCCGTCGACACCCTCTCGCGGGGATGCCGCCCGGCCGTTAGCCGGCACGCTGCCCTGCGGAGACCGGACTTTCCTCCGTGCCCGAAAGCACGGCGACTGCCCGGACGCCCGATCCTGTGTCCGATTATAGCCCTCGGCTCACGCCAGGAGCGGCTTCACGACGTGGGCTGGCTCGACTCCGGTGAGCTTGGCATCCAAGCCTTGGTGCTTGTAGGTGAAGCGCTCGTGGTCGATTCCGAACAAGTGCAGCAGCGTGGCCTGGTAGTCGTGGATAGGCACAGGGTCCTTGACGATGTTGTAAGAGAATTCGTCCGTCTCCCCGTACACCATCCCGCCCTTGATTCCCCCGCCCGCCATCCACAGGCTGTAGCAGCGCGGGTGGTGGTCACGACCGTAGTTGGTCGGAGTCAGCTCGCCTTGCGAGTAGATCGTCCTGCCGAACTCGCCGCCCCAGATTACCAGCGTCTCGTCGAACAGCCCGCGCTCCTTGAGATCCTGGATCAGCGCCCAAGCCCCGCGATCGGCGTCGCGGGCCTGCGCGGGCAACACGATTGGGGCGTTCCCGTGCACGTCCCAGCCTCGGTGGTAGATCTGCACGAAGCGGACGCCGCGCTCGACCAAGCGCCGAGCCATCAGCGCCGCGTTCTGGAACTTGCCAGGCTGGCGCGCCTCTTCGCCCCAGCGCTTCCACGTGCTCTCGGGCTCGGACGACAAGTCGCTCATCTCGGGCACCGAGCTCTGCATGCGAAACGCCATCTCGTACTGCTCGATGCGCGCGAGCGTCTCTGGATCGCCGATGCGCTCGTGCTGCATCTGGTTCAGTTCGGCCAGCCCGTCCAGCATGCGCCGCCGGACAGTCTGGGTGACGCCCCCGGGGTTGTTGACGTAGAGCACCGGATCGCCGCCGGCGCGCAGGCCCACACCCGCGTACTCGGGCGAGAGGAACCCGGAACTCCACAGCTTGGCCGAGATCGCCTGCTGGCCGGCCTTGGGATGGCTCCGCTCGGCGTTCATCACCACGAACGTCGGCAGGTCGGCGTTGAGGCTGCCCAAGCCGTAGGAGATCCACGAGCCGATGCAGGGCTGCCCCGCCACTTCGCGCCCGGTCTGGATGAAGGTGATCGCGGGCTCGTGGTTGATCGCGTCGGTGTTCATCGAGCGGATGATGCAGATGTCGTCCGCCATGCTTGCGGTCAGCGGGAGCAGTTCGGAGATCCAAGCCCCGCTCTGGCCGTGCAGCGAAAACTTGAACACCGATGGCGCGATCGGGAAACGCGCCTGACCAGAGGTCATGGTTGTCAGGCGCTGGCCCTGGCGGATGGACTCCGGCAGGTCCTTGTCGTACCAGTCCTTCATGGCCGGCTTGTAGTCCAGCAGGTCCATCTGCGGCGGCGCGCCCATCATGTGCAGGTAGACACAGCGCTTGGCGGTCGGCGCGAAGTGAGGCAGGTGGGGCAGGCCGCCGATGCGCTCGTTGTCTGAACCGCGCGCTTCGTCTGCCATGAGGCTGGCGAGCGCGATGCCGCCGATCCCCTTCGCTTGGCGCGAAAAGAACTGCCGGCGCGTCTCGGTCTGGATTGCCTGTCGTACTGGGTTCATGACATTTCCCTCTGTCGGTTTCGAATCGCCTTCCGATTACTTGTTCAATGCCTCGTCGAGGTTCATCAACTGGTTGGCCATCATGGTCCACGCCGCCAGTTCCGGCGCGGGCAGATCCTCGTCCACCGTCGCTTCACCGGTCGCCAGCAGCTTGCTGGCATCTTCGGAATCCTCTTCGTAGTGGCGCAGGAAGTCCGTGAGGCTCTGCTCTGCCACTGTTCGCTCATGGGCGCTGAACTCGCGCGACAGCAGGCGCTTCGTCAGGAAGTCCAGGCGGGAGGCAAAGTCGGGCGGCGCTTGGTTCAGAGCGGTCTGCGCGAGGAATCGCGCGGCCTCCACGAACTGGGGGTCGTTCATGGTCACCAACGCCTGTAGCGGCGTGTTCGTGCGCTCGCGCCGCACCGTCGCGTGCTCGCGGGTCGGAGCATTGAAGATCTGCATTGAAGCGGGAGGCGCGGCCCGCTTCCAGAACGTGTAAAGGCTGCGGCGATAGAGCTTGTCGCCGTCGTCGCGCTTGTAGAAGCGCGTGTTGCTGCCGAGCATTGCCACTGACTCCCAGACCCCGTCCGGCTGGTAGGGCTTCACGCTGGGGCCGCCGATCTTCTCGACAAGAATGCCCGTTGCGGCCAGTCCGAAGTCGCGCAGCATCTCGGCGTCCATGCGGAAGCGCGGGCCGCGCGAGAGCAGCCGGTTCTGGGGATCCTTGCCAATCTTGGCTTGGTCGGCTTTGGCTGACTGGCGGTACGCAGCCGACGACAGCATGGTGCGCAGCAGCTGCTTGACGTCCCAGCCGTTCTCGCGGAACTCCACGGATAGCCAGTCCAATAGCGCCGGGTGAGAAGGCGACTCGCCCTGCGCTCCGAAGTCGTCGCTGGTGCGCACCAAGCCCTCCCCGAACACCTGCTGCCAGAAGCGGTTCACCGCCACACGCGAAGTGAGCGGGTTCTCCTCGGCGATCAGCCAGCGCGCCAAATGCAGCCGGTTGACCGGCCCGGAGTCTTCCAGAGACGGCAGGAAGCCCGGCGTCGCGGCCGGCACCTTGTCGCGCCGCTGGTCGTACATGCCCCGGAAGAGGATATGAGCGGCCGCCTCGCCGCCTTCCTGCTCCTGCATGACGTGGGTCACCGCTCCACGTCGGCGCACCTCGCGGATACCGCGCTCGGCCTGCTTGGCAGCTTGGAATCGTTCTCGATAGCCCTCGTCGTGGACGTTGAGGTAGTGCAACCCGAGCACGTGCCTCTCTGCATCGCTGAGTTCCGCGGGCGGCTTCGAGCGAGCCGATTCCAGCGAAGGCCAGTTCGCCACGACATTGGCCTCTTCCAGGCTTAGTTCTCGATCATAGAGACGCACGTCGGCGATGGCTCCCCCGGGCATGCCGCGATGCTTGACATCCCCATCGTCCTTGTAGAAGCCGCGACCGAGCAGCACCGGCTGATCGGAGGCCACCATGCCGTCCAACTTGGCGAAGTACTCGCTGCCTTGGAACGGCATCCGCTCGCCGTTGTAGTAGATGTTCAGGCCGGCGCGTTCCCCCGAACCGTCGTAGGTAACGGTGACGTGGCGCCAGGAGCCCGGTTCGAGCTGGTACTGGTTGTTGGGCCGGATCTCGATGTTCGAAGCCTTGTCCTCGTCCGAAGCATCGTCCTCAGCCGGGGCCCTGTCTTCAGCCGAAGTCTCGTCGCCGTTGGCGGCGGTCATCCGGAAGATGATCTCCCGCCCTCCCAGCGTCACTTGCCAGCCCCGCATCTTGTTGTCGGGGTCCGTCTGGCTCAGCACGATATAGCTGCCCGCGTCCTTGGGATGGCGCACCCAGAATGCAAGAGAGAAAGGCGTTTCCGTGTCGATGCCCGAACTCGGCACTTCCAAGAATCCGTCGCCCTCGAATTCGAGCGCCTGCAGGTTGTGGGTCGGCCCCTCCGCGGCCGATACGCCATCGGGCAGTTCCAAGGGATTGTCAGCGCCATCGTGGACGATCCGGTCATGGCTCACGTGCAAGGGGACCGTGGCGGTCGCCAGAGGGCTTTGCAGGCCGCCGTAGTCGCCCTGTGCGAGCCATTCCTCGAATGCCTCGCCGGGCTCCCCGCTAGCGGCCAGCAACTCGGACCTTGCCGTCCGCAGGGTCTCACGCAGCTCGTCGTAGTGAGCGCGGTCCTCTGTGGTCGGCACGATGATGAACGGCGGCGTGTCGGAGATGTTGCCGTCCATCACGTACTGGGTCGTGTTGCGGAAGAATGCCGTCATGGCATAGAAGTCGCGCTGGGTGATCGGGTCAAACTTGTGGTCGTGGCAGGTCGCGCAGCCGACCGTGAGGCCTAGGAAGACCGTGCCAGTAGTGTCAGCACGGTCCTTGGCGTAGATCACCTCGTATTCCTCGGGGATGACACCGCCCTCGTTGGTTGTGGCATTGCAGCGATGGAAGCCGGATGCGATGAGCTGGTCCATCGTCGGGCTCGGCAGCAGGTCGCCCGCAACTTGCTCCAGGGTGAACTGGTCGAAGGGCAGGTTGCGATTGAAGGCGTTGATCACCCAGTCGCGGTAGGGCCACATCTCGCGGTAGTTGTCGATGTGGATGCCGTGAGTGTCGGCATAGCGTGCCGCGTCCAGCCAATAGCGAGCGCGGTGCTCGCCATAGCTCTCCGCAGCGAACAGAACGTCAAGGTAGCGCTGGTAGGCGCCGGACTGGTCGTCTTCCACGAACGCGTCAACGATCTCCGGACTCGGTGGCAGGCCGGTCACGTCTAAGGCGGCTCGGCGCGCCAGCGAGCGCCTGTCCGCTTCCGGTGCCGGCGCAAGCCCTTCCTGCTCAAGGCGTGCTAGCACGAAGCGATCGATCGGGTTACGCGCCCAGTCAGCATCACGCACGGCGGGCAGTTCCGGGCGTTTCGGGATCTCAAAAGCCCAGTGCCCGGTCCACTCCGCGCCCTCTTCGATCCATGTGCGGATGGTGTCGACATCTGCGGGCTCGAGAGACTTGTGCGAGTACTCCGGCGGCATGCGCAGCGCGGCGTTGGCGTGCGTGATGCGCTGGAAGACCAGACTGGAGTCTGGGTCTCCGGGAACTACGGGCGTGCCGTTTGGGCGGTGTCCGAACAGGCCCTCCCGGCGGTCCAGCCGCAGGTCCACCGTTCGCGTCGCCGCATCGGGCCCGTGGCATTGGAAACACTTGTCCGAGAGCAGCGGCCGCACGTCCGACTGGTAGTCAACCTTGGCGTGTCCCGGCAAGGCTAGGGCGATCACGGCTGCTATGAGGGAAAGCGGACTAGTGATCCTTTGTGCCATGCGAACAACATTATATATAGGTCGCGCGAGGCACCGAGGCGGCTTCGGAGCTCTCCGCACCGTTGGAGGGCTTGATTCACGGAGCCGATTCGGAAGTGCATCGGCGGCCGGCGGGAAGTAGTACGTCTTGACCTCAGATCGGTGGCAAGTTGCACGCAGGAGCGGATGGCCGATCCACATGCGGCCTAGTAGGTGGGCTCCCTGTTTGCCGAAGGATAAGCCCGCGCTGTCTCATGTGACTCAGCCTAAGTGAAATCACCGACCGCTTCGCACCGCTTGGGGCAACTCAGACGCCTGGAAGAGCACATTCAGCGGGTCTGCGTCTCCTGACTCACCCGGACGCCAGATCACTGAATCCTACTGCCGGATCATGGTCCGTTTCGACCTAGCGCCGAGACACGAACTATGCGGACGGGGCATTGTTCGCATAGGCGATGCGGGCCGATTCCACGACGCCGCGGATCGCATCCACCACGACTTCGGGATCCTCGTGGTGGATCAGGTGACCGGCTCCACTGACGACCCTCCAGTCGCTGTTCTCGGACAGCTCCGTATGCCGCTCCTGCGTGTCATCCACGTGTTCCATTCCCTTTGGGCGCCGCCCCTTGGTAAGGACAGTGAGCGGCTGCTGGCCTAGCCGAGGGGGTGCTCGGCAACTTGGTTCGTACACTCCTCCAGAACCGCGCAAGCCCTCGTTGGAGGGATACGGCCGACCTAGAACACGAGCGAATCAATCATCGGAACGGTCCGGAATTGGCATCGGCGGCCACAGGGCCGACGTTGTGAGAAACGGGGCTGTACTAGGTCACGTCAAAAGGGGGCGTTGCCGTGGATCTCCGATCGGTTGGCGTGCGTCTCGGCGGAGAGAGTTGTGGCTGTCTGTGCCAGGCAGCAGTTCGCTCGAGTCGATCGAGAAAGCGAAACCATGCGAGGGGAGGATTCGCTGGATGTGGAGCAGCGGGTGCTAGGTGCCAGATGACGAGGCGGCGATCGGACTTCGGGCCCGCCTCACAGTTCTCGCTACTTGCCGTCGCGCTTCTATTGATCTCTTGCATCAGTGGCGATGAGATCGAGACGACCTCGGACGATTACACGCAGTGGCGGGGGCCGCGAAGTGATGGCTCCGCCAGCGAGTTCGTCGAGCCCTCCCGGTGGCCGGATGAACTCAAGCTTGAGTGGACGGTAGAGATTGGCGAGGGCTATGCCACTCCGTTGGTCATTGGCGAGGTTGTCTATGCTTTCGTGCGTCGCGAAGACCACGAAGGCTTGGTAGCGCTTGAAGCGAACACGGGCGACGAACTTTGGCAGTCCGGCTATTCCGCACCATACGAGCCAGGCGAACCCGCCGCGGTTCACGGGGCCGGTCCTAAGGCGACTCCCGTCTACAGGAATGGAAAGTTGTTCACGGTGGGCATCAGCGGAATCGTGGCGGCGTTCGATGCATCTGGCGGAGAACTGCTCTGGCGAACCGATGCACCGGCAGAGCCACCATATTTCGGTGCGGCCTCCTCGCCAATCGCCGACAAGGGCGTTGTCATAGCACATCCCGGCAACTACGGACCGCTGACAGCTTTCGGTTCCGAGACGGGAGACGTCGAGTGGACCGCCGGCGCGGGAGGGTTCTTCGCATCCCCGATCTTCGCCGACATCGAAGGGGTTCGCCAGGTCATCTCGGTGACCCAGGAGGGTGTGATCGGGGTATCGTTCCCCGGTGGAACGCTGTTATGGCAGCACCCTTGGAAGGGTGATCAGGGAGGCCCAACGCCAGTGCTGCATGGCGATACGGTCATTGTCAGCGGAAACCAACAGGGTGTCGCTGCTTTCAAGCCGGTGCGAAACAACGGCGAGTGGTCGACCGAGACTGTTTGGGAAACGACGGCGGTTTCGATGTATACAAGCACACCTGTAGTGATCGCCGATACCTTATATGGCCTCTCCCAGAGAGCAAGAGGACAGTACTTTGCGCTAGATGTTGGCAGTGGCGGCGTCCTTTGGCTCGGCCAGCCAAGGGCGGCGCTCAACACCGCCGTCGTCAAGGCGGGCAAGCTGCTCTTGTTGCTCAACGACGATGCCGAACTCGTCGTCGCAAGGAGCAATCGAGCGAGATTCGATGTGGTGGGGCGGTATTCTGTGGCGGAGAGTGCAACCTGGGCCCAGCCAGCGGTATCGGGCAAGCGTGTGTTCGTGAAGGATATCGATTCGCTAACGCTGTGGACCGTTGATTGAAGAGACTCAGCGTCGGGACCTGAATCAAGAGCTAGCTCGGGTGCGTGGCTGCCGGAACCCGGCTCTAGGAGAACATGAGGCGAGGCGGGAGCGCTCCGCGAAGACTGCCCTCGTTTGCACAGGCGGGCATTTCGACCGGGTCATTCCAAGGATTTTCCTTTGCAGCAGCAATGCTGGACCGGCCGAACGGTCACGAGCCATCCCCGCATGGTCGCCATGCTGGATCTTCTGGCGTTGCGATGCGCGTCGATGTCCGAGTGCTTCATCAGGTTCCCTTTCGGGCTCGGACGCGACTAGCGGCTGAGGCTGTCGCTAGGCAGCGCGCCGGCCGGCGGGACGCCCGGTAGAATCGAAGCAATGACCGCCATCCGTTGGATTGCCGTGTTATCGGCGCTTGCGCTGGCTGCCTGCAGTGTGTCCCCGCCTACAGTTGGCAGTGAATTCGAGGTTGCGCCGGGACTGGAGATGACACTTTGGGCCAGTGAGCCGCTGCTGGTAAACCCGACCAATTTCGACATCGACGAGCGCGGAAGGATCTGGTTCATCGAGTCGGTCAACTACCGCAGTGACCTCAGGAGCCGCCCCAAGAATGACGAGCAGGGTGACCGCATCGTCATTCTCGAAGACACTGACGGCGACGGACAGGCGGATTCTCGCAAGGTCTTCGACCAGCACGCCGACATGCTCGCCCCGCTGGGCATTTCCGTGCTCGGCAACAAGGTCATCGTTTCCCAGTCGCCGGATCTCTTCGTCTACACCAAGGACGAGGACGACAGGATCGTCTCGAAGGAGACGCTGCTCACTGGCTGGAACGGGGTGGATCACGACCACGGCCTGCATGCCGTGCTGTTCGGGCATGACGGGCGCTATTACTTCAATTCCGGTGATCAGGGCTTCCAGACCACCGACCGCTCGGGCAAGTCGTTCCGCAGCAGCCGGGAAGGGCCCTATTACGCCGCAACCGTGCAGACAGTGCGGCCCGATGGCAGCGATTTCCGCGTGCTTGCCCACAATGCCCGCAATCCCTACGAGATAGCGCTGGACTCGTTCGGCTCGATCTGGCAAACCGACAACGATGACGACGGCAACCAGTGGACCCGCCTCCTGTATGTGATGGAAGGCGCCAACTTCGGCTATTGGGGGCCCGGGGGCAGGCGCTGGCGCGAGGATCGGGGCACGCACTTTCACGAAGAGCGGCCTAGCACGCTGCCTTACGTGGCCCGCACTGGGCCGGGATCGCCGACCGGGCTGGTGCTCTATGAGGGCCAGCTGCTACCCGCCAAGTACCGCAACCAACTACTGCACGCCGAGCCGGGCAAGCGCCTGATCCAGACCTTCTTCGTCCGCCCCCATGGTGCCGGCTACGAGATGGAGGCGGAAAATACCGTGACGAGCACCGATCCGATATTTCGGCCCAGCGACATCGCAGTCGCTCCGGACGGATCGGTCTTCGTGGCCGATTGGCAGGACCCCGTCGTGGGCGGGCATGCCATGTTCGACATCGAGCGCGGCAGGATCTTCCGGATGGCTCCGGTCGGCCACCGCGGCTCGGTCCCGGAACTAGATCTGGAAAGCGGTGCTGGGCTCTTGGCTGCCTTCGGCTCTCCCAACCAAGCTACTCGCTACCGCGCCTATCAGGAACTGCTGCTCCGCGGCGAAGACGAACGCCGTGAGCTGCTACTGGAAGCCTGGCAGGGTGGTTCCGACACGATGCGAGCAAGGGCACTGTGGCTGCTGGCTCCGCTCGGCGAGGCCGGTCGGAGGGCGCTGGAGGATACGCTGGAGTCAGACGATCCGCGCTTCCGCATACTCGCTCTGCGCGTCTCGAGACACCACGAACTTGACCACTACCAGCGTATAGCGCAGCTGGCGAATGACCCGGATGCCCAGGTGCGCCGCGAAGCGGCACTGATGCTGCAAGGGTTCGAGCCCGCCCAAAGAGAGGAAATCTGGCTGATCCTTGCGGACGGCTATGACGGTGCTGACCGCTGGTATTTGGGTGCGCTGGGGATTGCCGCCGATGGTGCCGAGGACGCGTTGTTCAGAGCGTTGCGCCGCAAGCATCCCGAGTGGAGCCCCAAACTGGGCGATTTGTACTGGGTGCTTCAGGCCCCGGCCTCTCGCACCTACCTCACCGGGATTGCTCGGGACCGGTCACGGCCCTTGGAGGACCGCCTCAAAGCCCTAGATGCTCTCGGTTGGCAGCCGACCGCTGGGGTTGCCCGAACGGTCGCCGGCATGGCCGGTGATCCGGCAGAAGCTGATGACGTTCGCAACCGCGCCTTGTATTTGCTATCCAAGCAGGTCTTCAGCGTATGGAGCGACCAACGAGCCGAGCCGCATCTCGTGGCTGCGGTGGGACGGGCTCTGAGCAATCCCGAGACCCGCTCCGCGGCGCTCGAGCTCTCGGCGTTGCTCGCCAATCCCTCGCTGGCCCCCCAGTTGCGGCGCTTGGCAGCGGACGACGAGGCGGAAGAAGCCGACCGTGTGATTGCGATCAAGACTCTCGGCGCAATCGGCGGCAGCACGGTCGAAGCCATGCTCTCGCAGCAGCTGTCTGAAGGCCCCGACGTCTTGCGCATCGCCGCCATCGAGGGGCTGTGGGCGGCGTCGGCTGGTGGTCTCTACCAAACACTTCGGGAACTGATCCTTTCCGACGCTCCCAATCAAGTCCGCAGTGAGGCAGTCCGCGTGCTGGGACGCCGGGGAGATGGCGCGAAACTGCTACTGGACATGGAGGAAGCGTTCGAATTGCCCGGCGAAATGCGCGCCGTAGCAACGAGCGTGGTCCACCGATCCCGCGATCCCGAGGTGCGCGAGCGCGCCGCAGTGGTCCTCCCAGCGCCGCACAGCAGCAATGAGCGCCCAGTGGTACGCGTGCGCGAAATCGTGGAGGGAGTCGGTAGCGCCGAGCGCGGCCGCGAAGTATTCCACCGCAGGGATGGCGCGAATTGCGCCAAGTGCCACTCCCTGTCCGCAGGCGAGGAGCTCGTTGGCCCGAGTCTGGCCGCGATTGCATCGAAGTATGGCAAGGAGGGCATGCTCAATGCCATCCTGCAGCCGAGCGCTGGAATCTCTCACGAGTACGCCTCGTGGATCTTGGACACGGCCAGCCAGGGCTTGCTGACAGGGATCCTCATCGAGGATACGCCGGAACGCGTTGTGCTCCGCAATGAAGCTGCGGACGAGTTCCAGCTTGCGCCGTCCGACATCTTGGAGCGGCGTCAGGGCAAGCTGTCGATCATGCCGGATGATCTCGTTAGTGCGATGACTACGCAGGAGCTGATCGACTTGATCACGTTTCTGGCGACGCTTGAAGGCAGCGCGTGATCTCCGTAACGTAGTCCTCGGCCGCGTCGGCCAGTGCCAACGCAGGATCCGGCATCTCCTGCTTCTTGGAAAAGGAGTGGCGCCTGTAGCCGTTCGCTCAGGCGCGCTGTCGGGAAAGCGTGTCCCAGACTTGCTGAGTGAACCTGCGGTATGTCACGAGTTGGCCGCAAGTCCTGCAAGCGCCTCCGCGCAGCCGGCGGTTCTTCTTCTGATGCCAGCCGCAGCGAGGGCACGACGCGATGTATTTCGGCGGAGCGAAATCAACAGTGTGGCACCGGTCGGCAGTGCAGCCGATGGCGCGGGCAATGCGTTTCCAAGTCGCGTCGTGGTTGTGCTTGGGGCCAGCCAGTGCGTGCGCGATCTCGTGCAGGATCGTGTCGCGAATCTGAGCGTCGCTGGCCTTGATGCAATAGAAGCGTGAGAGGCTGACTACCTTGGTGTTGAAGGTGCAGGCGCCGGCCCGTTTCTGGGCGCTGTCGAACTGGAAGCTCCAGCCGTCCAGACCGTGCTGCTGGATGAGCGCCTCGGCCACCGCGACACAGTCGGATAGTCTCCGTTGGTTGCTCTCGCGCGCGTCTGAATTGATGGCCTTGAGCAAGCCATACGGCACGCTGTACTCAGTGCCCTCACAAGCCACTCGGGCGCGCTTTGGCCCATTGCGAACGACTACGCCTCGCAGGGTGTCGGAGCGAGACCGGAAGGAGACCTCGGCTCCCGGGAGAAAGTCGGCTACGAGCTCTTCGTTGCGCGGGCTGACGTTCTTGTGCACTCCAGAGCGGTGATGCTGCATGACCGGCCACGGAACGTTGTATTCCCCGCCGTCCTCGGCCACCACGAGAGCGAACGAGCGGGACTTGCGGGCAAGGTGACCTCGCACGAGGCGGCTACCCGCCGGGAACTGAACGGGGGCGTGCAGGGGGGTGTCCCGGGCGGTCGGCATGCCTGTCTCCGAATATACGCCACAATGGGAGATCGACCGCCTTGGCATTCGTCCGTCAACTTGGGGAGTGGGTGGCCGCCGCGGCGGGCTTTCTGGGTCCTTGGGGAGTTTTCCTGATCGCGCTGGCCGATAGCGCGTTCATTCCCATGCCGCAGGGCGTTGACGCTCTGCTCTTGGCGCAGGCCATCGCAACGCCCGGAAGTGCCTATTGGGCGGCCGGTCTCGGAACCGTGGGATCCGTGATCGGGAGCGTGACGCTCTATTTCTTGGCGCGGCGGGCGGGCCGGGCTATGCTCCGGAAGCGGATCACCGAGCGCGGCATCACGCGCCTGAGTGACTTGGTGGGCAAGTGGGGCGCCGCCGCGCTGATCCCTGTCGCCATGATCCCGCTCCCGTTGCCGATGAAACCCGTCGTCTTGGCCGCTGGGATCTTCCAGATGCCTCTGGGCTGGTTCTGCCTTGCCGTGGGGTTTTCGCGAGTCGTGCGCTACTTCGGGGTGGTGTTTCTCGGGATCCGCTATGGCGACAGGGCCATGGAACTCGCCGGCGACCACCTCTACCTAGTTGTGGTCGCGTGCGCTCTGCTGGTCGCCCTGTTCGTTGCGGTTCACCAGCTCTCCGACCGCTGGCTGAACCGCTAGCAGGTGCGAGCGCTATGGATTGGGCGGCAGCATCGGCAGGTCGTTCGGCAGCGTGAACACGTCGCCGCTCAAGGCGCGGTTGACTTCGTAGCTGTCGGCATACAGCTCGAAGACCTTGTCTCCGTCGCGCTCGCGCCGAATGATCCATGGCAGCAATACGTCGCCCACCGGCTTGTAGCGGCCGAAGACCGACTTCTCCTCGTACGGTATGCGCGTCTTGGGATCGCGCCGCAGGTATTCCTGCTGCAGCGGTAGGCCGTCCGACTGTCTGAGATAGAGAGTGATCGCCTCGCCTTCGGCGTCCACGATGTCAAGCGAGTCCGCTGGCACGTTGTCGACGATCTCAGTGCCGTTGTAGTAGTAGTACAGCCCGGGCTCGTGCATGCGATAGCGCATGAAGTAGAAGATGTCGCGCCGGCTCTCCAGGCGGTATCTCTGCATGTAGTCCTCCGGCTGCGGGACGGTGCCCCGATAGGTCACTTCGAACCCTGCGCCGTTGAGGAACAGTGCGTAGTAGTCGCCTTTCT
The DNA here is from genome assembly GCA_028819215.1 of Bryobacterales bacterium. Taxonomy (GTDB): domain Bacteria; phylum Acidobacteriota; class Terriglobia; order Bryobacterales; family UBA6623; genus VXMF01. The sequence goes on along the minus strand of JAPPMG010000080.1, from coordinate 15,561 downwards.
CGGTATAGACTTCGCGCCGCTTGAGCGGCAGCCAGTCGTCGCCCGCGTCGGGCTGCATTTGGTCGAAGCGGTCATAGATCGTAATCCGGGCCGTCCCGCGCACCTGTCGGTTGTAGAAGGAGTACGCCCGACCGGCGCGAACCTGGGTCTGGACGTCTAGGAACTTCTGTCCGCCGACCGCCGCAAACGCCTCGTTGACCAACCGCTTGGCCTTCTCTTGGCGGGTCTCGGCGCCGAGGGCCGTCGCTCCCGCCGCGCCGAGTGTGAACATCCTGCGTGTGAGCATCGCCTCGTTAGCTCCCCGGATTCTGAGTCGCTATTGTGTCATTCTCGCAGGTCGCCTGCTGCCCCTAGGGTATTCTGCGAATTGCCGTCGATGTCGGTTGTCGCCACGTCCAGCATTGACGAGCGCGTGCCAGCGTTGCTCGACCGCCTCTCCGCGCACCTATCCGGGCGTGCGATCGCCCGGATTCCGCGCCTTCTGGACCCGTTGCCGGATCCGGTCGGCGCGCTGCAGCGCCTGCAGCAGTTCTGCGAGCAGACCACCCCCGGCACCCGTCCCGAAGATTTCGATGGCAAGGCTGTCTATGCGGCTCTGACCGTCTTTAGCAACAGCCGCTACCTGTCAAACCTTCTCCTGAGCCAGCCCGAGCTGCTGCGCTGGGCGCTGGAGCCGGAGAATCTGGAGCGGCCTACCATCGCCGGCGAACTGCGCTCGGAAATCGGCTCCTTCTACGCCGATGCTGCCGACGAAGTGGTCGCGGTGCAGCTGGCGCGGCTAAAGCGACAGCACATGTTGCGCATCGCGATGCGCGACCTGCTCGGATTCGCCCCCTTGGCGGAGACCGCGCGGGATCTTTCCAGCCTGGCGGACGCGCTGATCCAAGCAGCGCATGACCATATCCGCCAGCAGCTGGTTCGGCGCTTTGGCAGGCCCCTGTGCGATGCCCGCAATGGGCAGATCATTTGCGGATTTGCGGTCATCGCCCTGGGGAAGCTCGGCGGGGCTGAGCTGAACTACAGTTCCGACGTTGACCTGATGTACATCCACACCGGCGATGGCCATACACACGGGCCGGTGGTGACGACCAACCAAGACTTCACCGTGAAGCTGGCCAAGCGCCTGACAAACATGCTCTCGGCCGTCACCCCGGAGGGCTTCAGTTACAGGATCGACCTCAGGCTGCGCCCGGAAGGGAACGCGGGGGAACTGGTGTACCCGATCTCTGCCGCGACGCATTACTACTTCCAGCGGGCGCGCGACTGGGAGTTGCAGATGCTGCTCAAGGCTCGGCCGGTGGCCGGCGATCTGAGGCTGGGGCGCAGGTTTCTTGATGTCGTCACGCCACGCATCTACCGCACGACTACCGACTTCTCGCAAATCGAGACTCTCGCGGCGACGCGCGACCGCATCCAGAAGGCACGCAAGTCACGGCCCCCCACAGCATTGGACGTCAAGCTGGATCCCGGCGGCATTCGCGACATCGAGTTTCTGGTGCAGTGCTTGCAGCGCCTGCATGGCGGGCAGGACACGTTCTTGCGCAGCGGCGGCACGATGTACGCGCTGCATCGCCTGCGGGAGAAAGGCTATCTCGTTGACCACGACTACAGCAGGCTTTTCCGTGCCTACAGCTTTCTCAGAACGGTGGAGCACCGATTGCAGCTGGCGAACAACCAGCAGACGCATCAACTGCCGACGAACGAAGAGGCCGCATGCCGCGTAGCGATCCAGATGGGCAAGGGCCGAAGCCCAGAAGCGCCTGAGTCTCTGCGGTCGGATATCGAGGATTGCTGTCGGTCGGTGAGCGAAATCTACGACCGGGTGATACGCGGCCAACGAGAGCCTGCCGTCAAGCCCGTGGCAAGGGTGCAGCCTTCGAGCGGGCACCAATCTGCCTCCTCTGATCGCACTGCTCCGGTCGCGTCGTCAGTGTGGCGGGTCCACCTGCCGCGCCTGCGGCAGTTCTCGGCACCGCTGGCGGAGAGTTTCGACAGCGTCAACCTGCGGTGGGGCAACCGCATGCTAGAGCAGCTGCTGGAGAGGATCGTTGGGATGCCCTCCGTGCTGGAAGTGCTGTCCAGCAACCCCAATGTGGTCCCGCGAATCGCGCAATTGGTGGATTACAGCAGCCATTTCGGCGGTTACCTGCTGCGTTTCCCTGAGGATCTCGCTGTAATCGCTGGAGATGTCGGGGCGACCGCAGAGCCGATTTCGCGTTCACTGGAGCACATCATGGCGGTCGACCAAGATCCGGACGATACCGCCGGGACCTTGCGGCGCTTGTACCGCTGCCAGATGCTATCGATTCAAACCCGCAGCATCTGCGACGGGGACGATGTCTTCGCAACGCTGTCGGACTCCAGCGATCTCGCCGAAGGCATCATGAGAGCGGCCCACGCGCTGGCGACAAGAGAAGCCGCTGCGCAAAAGCGCGAGGCTATTGACCCGGCTCGGGCGATCCGCGTCATTGCTCTCGGTCGGCTGGGAATGCGGGAGTTCGACTTCGGATCGGACGCCGACGTGGCCTTCGTGATCCCCGACAGCGAGGCTCCACGCATCCAGCTGTGGACGCTGGTCGCCAACCGGATCATCGATATCGTCAGCAGCTATACGGCCGATGGCCAGATGTTTACGATCGACGCTCGGCTGCGACCCTTGGGCAGGAACGGCGACTTAGTCCAGACCGAGGCGCAGTTCTTGGCGTATTTCTCCGGCAAGGCCGAGTCGTGGGAAGCGATCACCTACATGAAGGCTCGCAACATTGCCGGCGACGCGGAGGCGGGAAGGCAGTTCTTGGCCAAGTTGCAAGATGTGCTGTGGCAGCGCTTTTCCCACGAAGACGAGTTTGCCGCGCTCCTGCTGCGCATGCGCATGCGCCTCGAGACGGAGCAGGGTGCGGCCAAGCCGCTCAAGTCCGGCCCTGGCGGCTATTACGACATCGATTTCATCTTGCTCTACTGGCGGCTGCGGCACGCCGAGGCGTTCTACGAATCGCTCAATACACCGCAGAGGATCGAGATCATACGCAAGACTGATCCGGCGTTCGGACCTGATTTGGACACGCTGCTGCGCGCCACGCAAGTGCTCCGATCCCTCGACCACGGCGTGCGCGTGTCGACCGGGACCTCGGCGCACGACCTCCCGCCCACCGAGTGGCAGCGCGAGCTGCTCGGGGCGCTAGTGTCCCGCTGGCTCCCCAACGAGGTCCGCCAAGGCTCCTTGGCGGAGATTGTCGATGCAACTAGGAAGCAGGTGCGGGAAGTCTTCGGCAAGGCGTTCCAAGGGGTCGGATAGAGCGGCGGGTTGGGCGGACGCCGCCTACACCAGTTTCTCTTCGGTGCCACGACTCCAAGGAGCCCTTGATGGTGCGGGCAGTGGCTCCGCTAAGCACTGTCCGGAAAGCCGTATCAAGAAGTTCCCTTGGACTTCGGCTTAGATGCTACCCACGGTGGGCCCTCTTTCTCGATTCCACGGAGAGAGCGCGTCGAGCTATTGGCGGCGCCTTCGGGCTGGCCCGCGGAGGGAATTCCGACTTCGACGCTAGCTTACTGAGTTCGCAGCGGATAGCTGAGTGCATCCCTGCTCTAGCCGCAGACCGGCGTTCCGGGAGTATCCGTTGGAGCCGTCGGCTAGTGGCTGCCATCCACGATTTGCTATTGGGCGATTACATGGTGAAGCGCCATGCGGGTTTCGAGATGGGGCAATAGCTTGGGCGTGCGGCTGCCGCAGAAGTTGGTGCGCTCACTCGGTCTCAAGCCAGGCGACCAACTGGAAGTCGTGGCGGCTACTCCGCTGCGCATCGTAGTGGCGAAGGCCGAATCGCGGGCGCAGGCTATCGAACGCATGCGAGCCCGCGCATGGCCCATCCCCGAGGACTGCAGTTTCGATCGCGATGAAGGCAACACCCGATGACCGCCTTCATCGACAAGGGTGTGCCGATCCATGCGCACGCGTCCGGTCGGGATGGCCCGGCTCATCTTGCTGGCCGGCTATTCTAGGCTGAACGCCACAAACTCGTCGCCCGACTTCCTTCCTCCGCTGCCGATGTCGCGTCCTCCGCCGCCGGCCGCGATGACGACGTACTGCTTGCCGTCGACCGCATACGTGCATGGCGTGGCGTAGCCACCAGCCGAGAGCTGGTGCTCGAACAGGGCCTTCCCCGTGCTGGTATCAAACGCCCAAAACTTCTCGTCCTGCGTCGCGCCAAGGAATAGCAGCCCGCCCTTGGTGACGATCGAGCCTCCCACGTTAAACGTGCCCGTTCCTTCGATGCCCTTGGCCTTCAGCTCGGCATACTCGCCGATAGGCCTGCGCCAGCGGTAGTCGCCCGTGACCAAGTCCAGGCACAGCAGTTCGCCCCACGGCGGCTTGGCCGCCGAGTACTTGTCCTGATCCACGAAGAACGGATAGCCGGTGTGCATGAGGGGGTAGCCGAGCCCCTCGGGCGCATCGATGAGCGTGAAGAACTTCGGCCAGTTGTTGGTATTGATGAACATCAGGCCGGCCTCGGGATCGTGGCTGGTCCCGCCCCAGATGGTCCCTCCGACGGTCCCCGGGTTGTACACTGTCCCGCCGCGGCTGGGCGGCGTGTAGAGCATTCCGCGGCGCAGGTCCTTGAGACGTCTCTTGATGTACTCGCGCGATTCTTCGGAGATGTCTGTGATGTACTCGTCGCTCTCGAATCCCTGGCGTGCAAATGGTGGGGGCTTGGTCGGAAACGGCTGGGTCGGGTAGACGTGCTCGCCCTCCATGTCGGAGTCAGGCACTGGCACTTCTTCGATCTCCCAGATCGGTTCTCCGGTGCCGCGGTCGAAGATGTACCAGAAGGCTTGTTTGGAGATCTGCACGACTAGGTCTTGCCATTGGTTGCCGTTCTTGCGCCGTGCCAGTACGGGCTGTGCGGGCAGGTCGTAGTCCCACAGGTCGTGGTGAATCGTCTGGTAGTGCCACTGGCGTTCGCCCGTGCGAGCGTCCAGAGCGATGACGCAATTCCCGAACAGGTTGGCGCCCGGCCTGTCCGCGCCGTAGAAGTCGTACGTCGGCGATCCGGTCGAGACGAACAGCCAGCCGCGTTCTGGATCGAGGCTCATACCGCCCCAGTTGTTCGCGCCGCCGGCGGTCTTCCAACTGTCCTTGCCCCAAGTTTCGTAGCCGAATTCGCCGGGGTGTGGGATCGTATGGAAAATCCACAACCGCTTGCCTGTGCGCACGTCGAATGCGCGGATGTGCCCGGGGGCGGCTGGTGCGGGCCCTTCGCTGCCGGAACCGCCTCCTAACAGCAGCATGTCTTCGAAGATCACCGGAGGGCTGGCGTAGTAGGAGCGCACTGAGTCCGGCATGTCCCGGTCCAGGTCCAGCTTCATGTCTAGGACACCGCCGTCCGCGAACTCCGGCACCAACTTGCCGGTATCGGCATTGAGGCAGTACAGGTAGTCCTGCGCCGATCCGGACATGAAGATGCGGCGATCCGAGCCGTCGGACCAATACGCCACGCCGCGGTTTACGCCTTTCGAGCGGCGCATTCGGATCCCCTCGAATGGGTCGAAGTTCCAGAGCATTTCCCCCGTCGTTGCGTCGAGGGCCCGTACCTGCACTTGGGCCGTGGTGACGTACATCCGGCCGTCGACCACTATCGGTGTGCATTCGATCTTCGTCGCAGGGCGGTCTTGGCTGTCGCCAGTCGCGTGGACCCAAGCGACTTTGAGATCGGAGACGTTGGAACGATTGATTTGGTCCAGTTCGGAGTAGCGCGTCGCGCCCAGCGAGCCGCCGTAGTGACGCCAGTCGTCAGTGGCGGCGACGTAAGGGCTGGCTGGCTGCGTGTGCAGAGCCGCAGTGGACAAGGCGGCGCACTGCATGAACGCTCGTCGGGTCGGGCGGTATGGCATGGTGTTGCCGACATCATATAGCAGCCGCTGGCCATTCGTAGAGACGGGCGGGGCCAGCTAGGGCACGAGGCCCCGCCTCGGCGCCTGCGCCTGCGCGATTGAGGATACGAAGGGGTGGTTGCTCGATCTTCAGCTGTCTAGACGTCCGCACCCATTCCGAAAGCGAAGACCGTAATGGCAGACCCGGTGCACGCCCCGGCGGCTCCGCTAGGCGACCGTTGCAGGGATTGATTGCGAGAGAGGCCGGCTTCGGACTGAGAGCATGGGTGCTCTAGTACAATGACCGTGTTATGAAAGCACTGATTCGCCTCGCTTGCGCTGCTGCTCTGCTCGCGTCCCCGTTGTTCGCCGACGAGGATGGGTGGGTCGACCTCTGGGACGGTTCCAGTTTTGAGGGCTGGAAGCTGAGCACTGAAAACCCGGATACGTTCAAGATCAAGGACGGTGTGATTCTCGCCCAGGGGCCCCGAGCCCACCTGTTCTATGACGGCAAGGTGGCTGGCGCCAACTTCCGCAACTTCGAACTCAAGGTCGACGTGCTCGCCAAGAACAACTCCAACGGCGGAATCTACTTCCATACCGCCTACCAAGAGACCGGCTGGCCGGACAAAGGCTTTGAAGTCCAAGTCAACAATACGTTCAACCGGGATCCTCGCAAAACAGGCGGGCTGTATGGCGTCTCTGACAACCTCGTGCCGCCGGCCAAGGACGACGAGTGGTTCACTGAGCACATTGTCGTGCGCGGTAACAGCGTCAAGATCTACGTCAACGACGATCTGATCACGAATTGGGTCCAGCCCGACGACTGGGACGGCTTGCGCCCGCGCTCGAATGGCCGCGGCCAGAATTTTCCCCTGCGCAAGCTGGACACCGGTACTTTCGCCTTGCAGGGCCACGATCCCGGCAGCGTCGTCATGTACAAAAACATCCGCGTCAAGCTGCTCGACTAGTCGCAGTTTGGGAGACCCGGCCGCGCCTCCCACAGCAGCATGGACTTCGCCCAAGAGGTCAAGGCAGCCGCCGACATAGTAAGTGTCGTCGGGGCGAATGTGCGCCTAAAGCGGCAGTCCGGGAACCGCTACATCGGGCTGTGCCCATTCCATACCGAGAAGACACCGTCTTTCTCGGTCCATGGCGGGCTGCAGATCTACAAGTGCTTCGGCTGCGGCAAGAGCGGCGATGTCTTTAACTTCCTGATGGAGTTGCAGGGACTGAGCTTCATCGAGGCTCTCAAGCTGCTGGCTCAGCAACAGGGCAAGGAGATGCCCCGCATGGGCGGCGGCCCTGGCGCCGACGCTGCGGCGCGCACCCGCGAAGGCTTGCTGCAGGTCCATGAACTTGGACAGCGATTCTTCGTCGAGCAGCTCGGCTCAAAGCGTGGCTCCGAAGCCATGCTGTATCTCAGGCAGCGCGGCCTTGGCCCCGAAGAGATCAAGGAGTTCGGGCTCGGCTATGCCCCCGGAGGCGGTGCGCTGATGAGCTACCTGAGGAAAAAAAGGCTCAAGCGATCACACGTGCTGGAGTCTGGCTTGGTCGGCCAGTCGGAGAAGGACAATTCGGTCTACGCGCGCTTTCGCGACCGACTCATGTTTCCCATCCACTCCGACGGCGGCAATCTCATCGGCTACGGCGGGCGCAGCCTCCAACCCGACGGCAAGCCCAAGTACCTGAACTCGCCGGAGACGCCGATATATCGCAAGAACGCGGTGCTGTACAACATCCACCGCGCACGCACTGCGATGCGCCAGAGCAACCTAGCAGTCCTCGTCGAAGGATACATGGATGTGATCGGCGTCTGGAGGGCCGGCATCCGCAATTCCGTGGCAACCTGCGGAACGGCGCTGACATCGAGACAGATCGGCATGCTACGCCGGCATTGCGACACCGTCGTCGTCAATTTCGATTCCGACTCGGCCGGACAGGCGGCCGCCGAGCGCTCCGTGGAAATGCTCCTGCGAGACGGCATGCACGTACGCGTGCTGGAACTGCCCGGGGGGCTCGATCCTGACGAGTATTGTCGCGAGCAAGGGGGGGAGAGCTATCGCCAGCAGCTGGAAGATGCACCGGCCTACTTTCACTGGCTGCTCGACCGCTCGCGCACCCTGTTCGACCTGTCGACCTCGGACGGTCGGACCAAGGCGTTCGAGCATTTGTTGCGATCGGTCGTCTTGCTCCCTGACGAAGTGCAGCAAGCAACCACGGTCACGGACTTGGCCCAGCATATCGGGCTACCGCAGAGCCTTGCGCTGGCTAAGTTGCGCAGTGCCGCCAAACCCTCCTCTCGAACCGAAGCCGTGCCGGTCGCTCACGCGGATGGCCTCTCTCCGAGCGAGCGGCTGCTGGTGGTGCTGCTGGTAAGCGACGACGGGGCCCGCCAGCAGTTCTTGGAGAAGGCCTGCGAGATTGCTGAGCGCGGGTTGCCGAGCCGACAGATCTTGTCAGCGATCAGAGCCGTCGAGAAAACGGATGACCCGTTTCGCTACGAAGCCGTCGAGGGCCGTCTGGATGGTGCTGATCGAGAGCGTTTGGCGCGCTTGGTCTTCGACCGCGATCGCCCGATGCCCACGCCGGCCGATGGCGAAGATCTGCTTGCGGCTCTGCAGCGGCAGGCGCTGGAAGACCAGTACCAAGATCTGCTAAGGCGCATCGGTCGCAGCGAAAGCACTGCCGACTTGCCCAAGCTGTTGGACGACAAACTCCGCTTGGAGCGGGAGCTTGGCCTAGCCCGGTGAATCGGCCCCGGCTGCTGCGGCCTCCGCCTCGCCTTCCTTGGCGGTCGCGCTGAGCTTGCGCAGGATCCTGCGCTCCCGGTGGCAGAGTTCCTCCGATGGGGCGTGGCGCTGGGCGTTCCGGGTCATCTTCAGTGCGAGTGCGTAGTCCTTGAGGCGGTGCTCGTAGTGCTTGGCGAGCTCCACGAAGGCGGCAGCCCTGTGCATGGCGCTTACGCGCGCGAGATCGCGCAGTAGCTGGATTTGTTCCTCGTGGCGGCCGGCGCGGCACTCGATCTGGGCCGTTTCCCAGAGTGCTGCGAAAAGGTCTCGCCGGGGTAGCCCGCTGTGGATCGCCGTGCGGTACAGGGTCAAGGCTTGACCCTCCCTGCCCAGCTTGTTCAGCCAGCGGGCCAGGCCGTGCATGTCTTGGCCGTGGCGGAGGCTGGTTCGGTCCGGCGAGGCCAATATGGTCAATAGCACTGAGTTGATGCAGGCTAGCGAGACGATGTCCAGCACGTTGTGGTGGAACACGGCGGCTAGCTTGCTGCCGTCACCGCTGCGCAGATAGTCGAAATAGCACTGCGGGATCAGGGCACCAGGGATGTCGCCCTGCCGTTCGACGCCTAGCACGTGGGATTCTAGGTTGGTCAAGCGGCAGCTGCCGAGACGCTCCTTCCAGAGCCGCCTGGAGGGATGCAGCAGGTCCACGTGGTCCATGCCCCGGAATGGATTGCGCAGGCGCTTGAGGCGGTAGCGAGTCTCCAGCAAGGGCACGTCGAACGCTTTGCCGTTGAAGGTGATGACCGTGTCGTACTGGGCCAGAGTCTGGGCCAGTGCATCTAGCATGGCGTGCTCTTCGTCGAAGTCGCGCATGAAGTACAACTGCACGCGGAAGCCACCCTCCTCGATCATTCCGATGCCGACCAAGAACGCGCACGTGCCGGTGCCGCCGGCCAGGCCGGTCGTCTCGGTATCGAGGAACACCCAGCGATTGGCGTCAGTCGAGCGCAGCTGCTCTCCGACGATGTCGTGCATGGCATCGCACGGAAGGCTCTGCAGGCAGCCGATTTGCACGCTGCCGTGAGACCGCTCGTTGGGGTAGAAATGCTCTTGCAACAAGAATGTGCCGAGCGACGTGACTTGTTCCGTCCCCTCGATTCCTCGGCTGAGCGTAGAGGTCGTTGAGCCCTTCCTCGCACTTTGCGGCGGTTGCGGTGCTGGCGGGCTGCTAGCTGGGCGTTCCTCTCGCAGCTGCATGCGCCGACGCAGGGCGTTGATGTCTCCCTGAGTGATGCGCTGCATCGTTAGTCGCCTCCGCTACTTCACGCTGCGGGGCTGCTCTGGTTGGAGACTAGAGTGCTCGCGAGCCGGAGTGCGACCTCCTTGGATCTCGTGCCCACTTCTCCCGGAGCCCCGACGCAACTCGGGCAGCCCGTGGCGCAAGGGCAAGACTCGAGTAGCTCGCGAGCCTTCGCGCTGATCGATTCTCGCAGCCTGAACAGCGGTTCGCTTTGGCCGATCCCGCCGGGGTAGTTGTCATACACGTACACCTCCGGGTCCAGCAGCTGGTCCGGGCCGGACTGCGAGTTCAGACTGGACACCCCGAGGTCGCGGGTGTCGCACATCATGACGAGGGCGCCAACGGTACGCAGGACGTTGCCGAGCCCGATCAGCCCGTCGCGCTTCTCGGTCGTCGAATAGGGCAGGGAAGCTAGGAATTCCATCGGAAAATGCAGCCAGAATGCTGTCGTATGCATCTCTTGCTCCGGCATCGACAGCTTGCCGTCGCCGACGTTCTCGTTTGTGTGGAAGCGGATCTTCTTGAATCCGACCACCCGGCGCGTGATCCGGACTTCGCCGTGGCTGGCCACTGCGGGCCCCAAGCTGTCGTCGTCGAATCCTTCGAGCGGTTCGACCTGCACGTGTTCGATGGCGTCTGTGTAGTAGCCGCATTCGACCTGCTTGACGTACGCCTTGCGCTCGTCGTACTCGAAGCGCTCGACATGGTACAGGCGGCCCTCGTGGATATAGATGGCCTTCTCGTGGAGGCTGGTGAGCGCTGCCGGGAAGGAGACCTCCCCGATGACCTTGGAATCGTCGCTGTCGTCGACGACAACGAAGTTGTCGCTAGTAATCTTGCGCAGGCTGATGGCATCGGCCGGGTACGATTCCGATGTCCAGTGCCAAGCGTCGCCGGCCTGATGGAGCACGCCGGTCTCTTCCAGGAAGCGGCACAGGTCGCTGGTGTCGTGCGGGCCGAACTTCTCGCCGACCTGCACGGGCAGCTCGAAGGCAGCGCACTTGAGGTGGCTCACTAGGATCTCGAGATTGTCGGGGTTGACGTGGGCGTGTTCGGGTGATGCGTCGAAGAAGTACTCGGGATGTTCGACGACATATTGATCTAGGGGAGCGGACGAGGCGACCAGCACTGCGATCGAGGCGTCGTTGCGCCGTCCCGCCCTCCCGGCCCGCTGCCAGGTAGACGAGATCGCGCCGGGATAGCCCGCTAGAACGACTGCGTCCAGGGACCCTACGTCAATGCCGAGTTCCAACGCGTTGGTGGCGACGACGCCGAGGACCTGCCCATCGCGCAGCTCGCGCTCGATCTCCCTGCGCTCTCGGGGCAGGTAGCCGCCGCGGTAGCCCCGGACCTGAGCAGGCACGCCGGGCCGCCGGCCGAGCGCTTCCTTGAGATAGCGCGTGAGCACCTCGGTCGCGAGGCGGTTGTTTGCGAAGACGAGCGTCTGCCGCCCGCGCTCGAGGAAGATTTCCGCCATCCGGCGGGACTCGTTGATGTAGCTGCGGCGGATGCCCAGCTGGGCGTTGACTACCGGCGGGTTGTAAAAGACGAAGTGTTTCTCGCCGCTTGGCGCCCCGTTGTCGTCAATCAGCTGGAAGTCTTCCTCGGTGAGGTTCTCTGCCAGCTCCCTAGGGTTGGCAATGGTGGCCGAGCAGCAGACGAACTGCGGCTCAGAGCCATAGAACGCGGCGATGCGCTTGAGGCGACGCAGAACGTTGGCGAGGTGGCTCCCGAATACTCCGCGATAGGCGTGTAGCTCGTCGATCACGATGTAGCGAAGGTGTTCAAAGAAGCGCGCCCAGCGGGTGTGGTGGGGTAGCATCCCGGCATGCAGCATGTCCGGGTTGCTGAGAACCACGTTGGCGCGTCTGCGGATCGCCCGCCGGGCGTCGGAAGGCGTGTCACCATCGTAGGTGTAGGCCCGGATGTCCGCGCCGAGAGCGTCTCCGAGCTGGTTGAACTCCTCAAGCTGGTCCACGGCCAGCGCCTTGGTCGGAAACAAGTACAGCGCACAGGCGGCCGGGTTGGCGGCCAGCGCGTTTAAGACCGGAAGGTTGTAGCAGAGGGTCTTGCCGCTTGCCGTTGGCGTGACCACGGCCACGTTTTTCCCTGCTGAGATCTGCTCGAGGCTCTGCGCCTGGTGGACATACAACTGCTCGATCCCCTTGCTTGCGAGCGCCGCTCGGATGCGCGGATCCGTCGAGGCGGGAAGCTCCGCAAAGCGCGCCTCCCGCGCCGGCTGGGTGCGGATGGCTGCAATGGGCGTGCTGGATTCGCGGTGCAGGGCTTCGAAGCGTGCGATCACGCCAGAGAGCGAGCTGTCACGCGGTGATAAGGGGCTCGGTTGCCGTCGAACTATCGTTCCGTTTGCTTGTTCGGACTGACTCGCGGGGCTGATTGATGGAGGCATCGTCGCCATCTCCTTGTTCTTAGATTCTACACTACCACTAAATTTGTTCTATGTATGTTCGTCTTTGTCGAATTCGGCTGTCAAGACGGGCTGGCGGGAATGCGTCTTGTGGAGCCCGGAGTCACACCAAGCTCCCAAGCAGCTCGATCTCTGCCCGACTCGGTCAAGGATTCGGCTGTTTCGGGCCTTGATCGGCGAGATGCGTGCGCCAGAATTCTCTCTGCCAGATGCGTCTATGGCACGGGCTCCAAGACATGGACACGCCGACTCGAAGAGTCTGCGACCCAAATGTTTCCATTGGCGCCTAGCGCGATATTGGCGAACCGTCCCATGAACACCCCTCCTGCCGGCTCCCCGTTTCCTGCGAAGCGTGTTTCCCCGCCACCCGCTACCGTAGTTCCCGATCCGTCGGAATTGAACATCAAGACTGACCCGCTAGAGAAGACGAAGACGTTGCCGGAATCGTCTACGTCGAAACCGGTCACAAAACGCGGCACGTCCATCGGCGGTAGCGGCGTGATGAGCGGTTCAGCCGAAGCTGTGTCGATCTTGCCGACCCTGGCATTGAAACTGGAACGGTTTCCCGAGTCGAAAACGTACAGGATGTTATTGGTGTCCACTGCCAGCTCATATGGGGACGTCAGTCTCGCCCTGTCTGCCGGGGCAGTACCGCCGGGGTCCCAATGATAGTCGGATTGCCCGTCGCCCGTGGAGGCCACATAGCCGAATTCCGAGGTGCGGTCGCGAATCCCGGTGCCGACGTAGGTTGTGATGACGCCAGATGTGTCGATTCTTCGTACGCGGTGGTTGTTTTGGTCGGCGACGTAGACGTTGCCAACGGAGTCAACTGCTATCGATCTTGGGCTGTCGACTTGGGCCTTGGTTGCCGGCCCACCGTCCCCCGAATATCCTCGCTCGCCCGTTCCGGCAATCGTTGTGATCGTGCCCGCAACGTCGATCTTTCTCACGCGGTGGCCAAACCTTTCTGCCAAGTAGAGATTTCCAGCAACGTCCATCCCCATCTCGGTCGGATTCTGTAGATCCGCCGCAATGGCCGGACCACCGTCCCCAGAGTGACCGTACTCGCCTGTACCGGCGATGGCTGCGATCATACCGCTGGGATCAATCCTGCGAACCTGATTCGAATCGAGCACATACACGTTGCCTGTAGCGTCGGCCGCGACGTCATCCGGATAACCGAACTGCGCTGCGGAGGCCGCGCCACCATTTCGCCGGTCGAACGGCTCGCCGGTTCCAGCAAATGGCGTGATCGTGCCCGACGGAGAAATCCGGCGCACGATGTCGTGTGCGGATTCCGCGATGAGCAGGTTGCCGGAAGCATCCATCGCAAGGCCTCTCGGATATCCAAGACGAGCCTTGACTGCAGGACCGTCGTTGCCGAGAATGCCCGGTTCTCCCGGTCCCGCGATTGTTTCGATCATGCCGGACGAGTCGATCTTGCGAATGCGGGCATTGCCGGAGTCAGAAATATACACATTCCCCGCAAGATCCACCAGCAATCCGTTAGGAGATGCAAGCTGGGCATCCGCCGCCGGCCCACCGTCCCCCGCGTAGCCACGCTCTCCCGTCCCGGCGATCGTCGCAATCGTGCCCGTAGCATCAATCTTGCGCACGCGATGGTTGAAGTAATCGGCAACATACACGTTGCCCATTGTGTCTGCCGCGACGGCTCTCGGGTAGTTGAGCCGAGCCGCGGCTGCCGAGCCGCCCCCTGCAAAGCCACCTCGTTGTCCTAGGGCACCAGCAACGGTTGTGACGTTTCCACGAGAGTCGATCCGCCGCACCAAGTGATTTCGGACATGCGATTCGGCCAATAGCACGTTTCCGAACACGTCCAAGGCCAAGCCGTATGGATTAAATAGCGGGCGACTAGTACTGATCGTGGAAATTCTTCCCAAAACGTCGATCTTGCGCACTACGTGGTTTGCGTAGTCAGCCACGAAGATCTCGCCAAGCCAATTGACAGCGATTCCCCTCGGGGAGTCAAACTCGGCCCGTGTAGCAGGCCCCCCGTCACCTGCGTAGCCTCGCTCCCCTGTTCCGGCAAACGTCGTGATGGTGCCCGACTTGTCGATCTTGCGCACGCGGTGGTTGGAGGATTCCGACACGTACACATTGCCAATGGAATCTAGCGCCACGAAGTACGGATTGAATAGTCTTGCCTCAGTTGCCGGAACTCCTTCGGCAACGCCAACCGTTCCCGCAATCGTTCGAATCGTGTACTTGGCAAGCCGCCACTGCGCTCCGGTCCATTCCAACAGGTACTCCCTGCCATCCTCTACATGGCGGTACCCGTTCGTTGCAACCTGATCGCCAATTCGCCACCCGCCGTCTTGGCCGGCCGTCAGGGTGACAGACTTCCCTGTCGGCAACTCGACGGTCTGCGTGTTGGGGACGTATGTAGCCGTGACCCCTCCACTCTCAGTCTGTCCGAACGAGAAGCGGTGGCCGTTGCTGGCCACGACTTCCAGGCCGCGCACGAGCGGCGAGCCGTCCAGCTTCAATGACCCGTCTTGCTCGACGATGACCATGACAGAGTCCCCGCTGCTGCCCAGCGGCACTGAAAAGCGCGAACGTTCGGCTGTGGGACTCAGGACGCGGATCCGGTCTGCGTAGTTCTCTACGACATAGAGCCTGCCGTCAGAGCCTGCGGCAATGTTGCGCGGGCGGTCGAGAGCGGCGTCGGTGGCCAAGCCCATGTCTCCCGTGGAACTCTGTTCGCCCGTTCCTGCGATCGTCGTGATGACGCCCGCGGGGTCGATTCTGCGGAGCCGGCCGGCCCAGAATTCGGTCAGAAAGAGATTGCCTGAGGAATCGAGTGCGATGCCGCCGGGTGTTCGTATCCGGGCCTCGATAGCCGGGCCACCATGCCCTGTGTGGCCAGGGATCCCCGTACCGGCGATCGTCGTAATCGTGCCTTCCGGAGCGATCTTGCGTATTCGGACTTCGTTCATGTCAGACACATAAACATTGCCCGAACCGTCCACCGCCAAACCGCTTATGAAGTTGAACTGGGCCGCATTGGCTGGCCCTCCGTCGCCCGCACCGCCCTTAGTCCCAACGCCGGCGATTGTGGTAATTGTGCCCACCGTGTCAATCTTGCGTACTCGATAGCCGGCATACTCGCCGACGAAGATGTTGCCATCTGCATCCACGGCGATCGCGCTGGGCCGGTTAAGGATTCTCGCCAAAATAACTTAACGATTTCCTGCTCTTGGAGAAAGCGTGTA
>JAPPMG010000016.1 GCA_028819215.1 Bryobacterales bacterium | reverse complement strand
ACCGCCCAAGTTCCACCGTCAACTCGGAATAATCCGGGACTCGGAATTATGACGGAGCGACTCCGTTCAGCCGATGCGACCGGCCATCCGCCGAATGGGTTGACACTCGCACCGAAATCAACCGCCAGCTCGGGCAGGAACCCCCTCGCTAGAGCGCTTGGACCTTTCGGGCAGGTTCGCTCTCTACCGTTGGTTGGCCTCTTGATCCCTTGCTTCCTCGCTGCGGTGCGAAATACAATTCTTGGCATTCCCCTGCCTGGCGCCCAAACCGCAGCCTGTCAGGAATGCGGACGCGGCAGGCTTATCTCCGCCAGCGCGCCATCGATGTAGCATTCAACATTCGGAGACGAAGCGATGTTCAGATTACTTGCAGCCGTCCTGCTCGTAGCGGCGACTACCCTGACCGCCCAAGTTCAGGTGACCCGAGTTCCGCGGGACCCTCGGCAGGCTCAGCTTGAAGCAGAGAAGGAAATGATCGGAAAGGTGCTCAACTACGAGTATCTGGGCTGGGCTGACCTGCGCGTTGTCATTAACGAAGACGGCATCTCGTGGGAGGGTGTTGGCGGGGCGTTGAAGGACATGGGCGGAAGAAGCACCGGACTCAGGCTTAGCAAGATCGGCGACGGAGTGTATTTTGGCACTTGGGTAACCGGCAACGGCGGAGAGGATTCGGTCGTGTGGAACTTGAAAGACATGACGGTTTTCGCACATTTGTACAACGCCCAACAAAAGACCGTCTTCCAAGCCGACGGCGTTATCCGATGCTTCGGCGATGCGACGAAGTGCGTAGCGCCTGACACGACTCCCATGTCTATGGAGGAGCGCCAAGCCATCGGCAGGAGAAATGCCTCCCGAAGGGCGGCAGAATAGTCTCGACTGAGACGCATTCTCTTACCCGGCGGATCACGGACCTCTTGTCAGAGCTCCCGTGGCGTACACACCAGCTGGGAGGGGCCCAACTACGGAACGGAGCTCCGTGCTAGCCGATACGCCTCTTTCGCGACGGACCGACCCGTGCATGACGACCTCGATCAGAAGGCTGGGGCGGGATGGCACGCGCTGGTGACCTTGGACGGATCGAGGATTGTCCGTTTCCTGCGATCGAAGGGCATGCCAGCATCTTTACATCCATTCGTTGTTGGTGAAATACTGCCCTTAGTGCAAACCTGATGGTCGCGAGCGATGACCAATCAGGATTAGGAGGATTGGATTGATGAGGCCGGGGAATTCGTTCCATCAAAGATTCGGGGGGGTGGTGCTGGTTGCGGCGATCACTTTCGCTGTATGGATGCCAGCTCGGGCGCAGAGTCAAGCCGAGGAGAGCACGACCGCGACGCATCTCTTCGTGATGCGCGACAAGGCCGAGAAGTTGGAACCAAGCGCAATCTCCGTCAGCCGGGTAATGCTGACTGCGAACCAGACCAATGGGCGCTACAGCATCATTGACGAGATCTTCAATCCCGGGATGAAGACGCCTTCGCACAGCCACGCCTATCATTCGGAGACCTTCATCGTGATTGCGGGCAAGATGAAGTGGACCGTTGCCGGTGAGACCGAAACAATTGGTCCGGGCGATCTTGTCTACATACCACCAGACACGTCGCATGCTACCGAGGTGGTCGGCGATGAACCTGTCCACGCGATCATGCTCTACGAACCGGGCGGGTACGAGATAGGTTTGCGTCTGCGCGCCGCCGCTCGACGCGAAGGGGGTGCAGGAGGAGTTGCGGGCCCGGCTGGACGCCCACGCCGCGCACCAAATCCGTACGCCGACTTTATCCCGGATGCACGGCCTAGGGAGCAGTAGCGCGAGGCTGGCTGGCAGCCTGACACCCTCACCACCACCCGCCGGATCGTGCGACTGGCGGGATCGCGGGATCCGGATCAATTCGGTCAGCCCCGGGCCGGTGAACACGCCAATCCTAGCCGACTTCCTCAAGACTCTCGGCGCTCGGGCCGAGGAAGACGCGCGCGTCATGGATCGCCCCGGCGAAGCGCGCGACATCGCCCCGATCATCGCCTTTCTCCTGTCGGACATGACGGCTTGGATCCGCGGCACCAACATCCCCGCGGACGGGGGCATGTCATCGAACATCCTGTGCGAGATGCACGGACTCTGAGAGGCGAGCGGGATGGCTAGGGCCGATGGAGCACTCACCAGCGCGTGTCCAGCCAGAAGGCGTTCGCCACAGCTGGCCAATGCCGCCGCAAGCGAAAGGTAGACTTTACTAGTGCTGGTTTCGGCGGTTCGAGGACCAGGACGAGCCGAGAGCTTCGTTTACTCTTGACTAGGGGCACTGAAAAAACTGAAACGGCCGGAATGACAGATTCGACAGCGCCGAATCCGACGAGTCTCCCCCTAGAGGAAGCAAGGAGAAATGCAAAGCCGCAGCGAACAAATGAAGCAAGACGCCATGGCGTTCTACGACCTGATGTTCAACCAATGCCGACCCCGCGAGGCCATCGAACGGTACGTCGGAGGAACGTACACGCAGCACAATCCGGGAGTTGGTGATGGCAAGCAGCCATTCATCGACTACTTCGAGCGGATGGCGATGGAATACCCGGGGAAGCGAGTAGAGTTCAAGCGTGCCCTCGCTGAAGGCGACCTTGTGGTCCTGCACTGTTACCAGCACTGGCCAGGCGACCACGACTATGCGGGCATCGACATTTTTCGATTCGACAGCGACGGAAAAGTCGTGGAGCATTGGGATGTGCTCCAGATCATTCCCGAAGAGGCGGCAAACGACAACGGCATGTTCTGAGACGGCGGGCGTGAGGGCTGTGACTCCCTCCCAGGGGTGCGGTTGGCTGCATTGGCCGCGGCAATTTGAGCGGCTCGATTTCTAGCCAACCCGATACCGGGATCGCGTGGGCTCACAGGCAGCATGTAAGGGCCTCCTGCGACCCAAGCTGACTCCGCCCCGCCACATGGAAAGAAACGCGGCACGGAGGCCGGAATGCCAGCAGCGCACCGTCCGAACATCTCGGACAGCGAGCTCGGCACGCATCCCAGCAACGCCTGTATTCATTCGTTACCGACAGATAGACGCTCGTCTAATCGGCAAACGGACGCTACTCTAATCGGCAAACGGACGCTACAAAAACAAGCACTTGGCACGACTCGCGGCTCGTTGCAGCGACAACTTTGAATCCGGAGTCATTCTCTACGCCAGCAGTAGCCTCCTACCAACCCGAGACCCCCGTGTGCTAGCGGTTCCGCTAAGCAAACTCTGGAGCCGCTAGCAGCAAGCAGCGGCCCCCCCCGCTTGGCGCATCACGCCTCGGCGAACAGCCTCCCTAGCCGTTCCACCTCTGCTGGCTTACTGTCGGCGATGTTCTCCCGCTCATACGGATCTGCCTCGCGGTCAAAGAGTTCGCGCTGTTCCCGAAAGCCCTCGACCAGCTTGTACCGATGATCCTGCACCATGCGAAACCGCCCGGCATGTGCTCGCTCCACCTTGAGCGCGGAGCGCGCGAAGTCGCGGTGCTCGCCGCCACCTTGGTCCAGCACCCTCCGCAGCGAGCGGCTCTCCATCTCGGACGGCACCGCAAGCTCGGCCATGTCGATGAAGGTGGCAGCCAAGTCCATCAGGCTGACCAGAGCGTCGCATGACTGCCCCTGCGCGATGCCCGGACCGGCCATCACTAACGGCACGCCCGCAGAGGCTTGGAAAGGCAGGCTCTTTCCCCAGAGCGATTTGTCGCCCAGCATCTCTCCGTGATCACTGGAGTAGACGACGACCGTGTTGTCTAGGTCGCCGCGTTCGCGCAAACGCTCTTGGAACGTCCCCAGCCAGCCGTCGATATTCTCGACCATCGCAGAGTAGTTCTGGCGGATGCGCACGTGCTGATCGAACGGGAACGGGCCGTCGTAGTCCCTGGGCTGCGGGAAGTCCTCGATGACCCTATCAGGCCCGCGGTACTTCCGCTCCATGCTGGCAGTGATGTCCATCGGAGGATGCGGGCCATTGAAGTTCACCACCAAGAACCAAGGAGCCTCGTCAGGAGCCCTCTCCAGTAGCTTGAGACCCTCCTTGGCAGTGAAATTATCGAGGTAATGCTCGTCGTCCAAGGGGCACGGCTCGGTCATGCCCCACCAGTTCTCCTCGCGGGGCTCGGACCGGCGCTCGATGTCCTCCGCGCAGATGCGATCCAGAGGGGGATGCAGTTCGGATAGGTACGCGTAGTAGGGCTCCTTCGGCCCGACGGTCCCTCCAAAATATCCCCCGCCCTTTCCGGCCGTGATCTGCATGTCGGCGAAGCCCCATTCGTCCATGTTTTTCCTGCCATCGAGCGTGCGCCCCAGCGAGCCCTTGTGCAGGTCGATCTTGCCGGTTGCCATCGTGTGATAGCCGCTCTCGCGCAAGTGCTTGTAGAACGTGGTGATCGCGGGATCGTAAGGATCCCGGTTGACCTCCACCCCGCATTTCTCGTACTCCATGCCTGACGCGAGGCACGAGCGCGACGGGCCGCATACCGGGGAAGCCACGATGGCTTGGGTGAAGTCAACACCGCGACCGGCAAGGTAGTCGATGTTCGGGGTAGGCACGGGAATTTCCGGATTTCGCCCGAGCCAGTCCGGCCGGTGCTGGTCCGACAACAAGAACAGGAAGTTCGGCCGCTTCGCGGCGCGCGGCCCGGGCAGCGAGCCGGCGCACGCTCCCAGCGAGGCAGCTGCGGCAGCGGTGCCCGCGAGCATCTCTCTTCTTGAGATCAACAGATTGCCCGAATGCACAAGCGACCTCCTCTGGCTCACGGATAGATCCTCGAAACCGGTAGCGAAGATTGTACGGCAGAAAACGGTTGCACGGCGGCACTGAACACCTCCCGATCAAACGCCGCCAGAAGTCTTGGGTAGGGACGGGACTCAGGGATCAATCCACCCGAACTCGTCCGCCACAACGTCTCGGGAATCTCGTCGACTGGTCGTTCCGACTCGAAATCCGCCCGTGCTGAGGACTGGGCGAGAATCACGCCCGAATGCGCGCTTTTCAGGGGCAAGCGGCACCGCATGGCCCATCGACGGGCGCCCGTACTTGCGGTACATGACTTGCGAGAGTTCCCCCTTGGGGAATAGAATCTTCCGGAGAGGACGAATCCTCCAATTCCCCAGGAGCCCATCATGCGAATTTTCCTGCTTGTTCTAACCGCCATCGGCCTGTGCATCGCTTGGCAATGCACTGCCCCGCCAGCGGTCGAGCTCGTCTCGGAGACCGAGACGCTCAAACTGGTCAAGGACGGCATCTGGTTTCGCATGGGTGAACGAGATCAGGGGCACTGCAACAACGTGGTGATCGACATCGGCGATGGCCTGCTGGTCGTGGACGCGAACTTTCCCAGCGGTGCCGAAGCGCTCATGAAGGACATCCAGCAGGTGAGCGAGAAGCCCGTCCGCTATGTCTTCGACACCCACCACCACGGCGATCACGCTTACGCCAACGCAGTGTGGACGCGCCAAGGCGCGACGACTTTGGCGTACATCGGCGTGGCCGAGGAGATGAAGCGCTACGAGCCGGCCGGGTGGCAGGCTGCCGCTAAGGCCCGTCCCGACGTAGCGGCAGTTGGCGCCGACACCGTAGAGCCCCCGATGGAGACCTTTGAAGTCGTTCCACATACGCTTGAGGGTGCCAGCCGCAAGGTCGAGTTCCACCACTTCGGCTGGGCTCATACGCGCGGAGACGGAATGGTATTTCTGCCGGACGACGGTATTCTCTGCACCGGCGACGCCATCGTGAACGGGCCGTTCAACTTTACCGGCCACTCCAATACCGGTAACTGGCCAAACGTGGTCAAGCAGGCGGAGGAACTCCAGCCCGCCACCATTCTTCCCGGGCACGGCCCCAGCGGCGGACTCGAGATCGCTGCTGGCCAGCGACAGTTCTTCGAGGAACTCAATGCGGCAGTCGAGGCCGCATTCGACGACGGAAAGTCTCTTGACGATATCGTCACGGTCGAAGACGGCTCCGGAGTCGAGACTGTGATCGAACTCTCCGACGAGGTGAGCAACTGGGTGGCGGGCCGCTTCGCCGAACAGGTGCGTGTGCGCTATGCTGAGCTAGCCGAAGGCAAGCCACACGGCGAGATCGTGGGCGGGCCCTAGAGGGCAGGTTCGCTAGGGCAGGCGCAGGTAAACATTCGCCGTCCAAGCATGCTGAACAAGACGGTTAGCTCGCTCGGGTCTCTGATCGCCCTATCCGCAGCCTTCGCCTGGGCGTATGGCTGCGCCGAAGAGACGGACTTGGCGCGCCCGCCGAACGTCATCTTCATTCTTGCTGATGACCTGGGCTGGGCGGACACTGGCGCTTACGGCAGCCAGTTCTTCGAGACTCCCCACATCGACGCGCTCGCCCAGCGCGGCATGACCTTTACCGATGCCTATGCCGCCGCGGCGATCTGCTCGCCCACCCGAGCCAGCATCCTCACTGGCCTGCACCCGGCGCGAATCGGGATCACTACTGCCGCAGGTCATCTCGAGCGCGAAGTGTTGGAAAAGAGCCTCCGCCCCCGCGCTCCAGAAAACCAACCAGCTCTCAGTGCCAACAGTTTGACTCGACTCCGGGTCGAGTACTTCACCCTAGCGGAGGCGCTCGGGACGGCGGGCTACCGCACGGCGCACTTCGGCAAGTGGCATCTCGGTCGGGAACCCTTCGACGCCTTGAACCAAGGTTTCGAGATCGACTTGCCCCACACCCCCGGAGCGGGCCCGTCTGGCGGCTATCTCGGCCCTTGGAGATTTTGGCCGGGAGCGGGATCTGAGGGCGAGCACATCGAAGACCGGATGGCGACCGAGGCTGCGGAGTTCATCCGTCAGAACAGCGACCGACCGTTCTTCCTCAACTACTGGTGCTTTTCCGTGCATGCTCCGATTCAAGGCAAGCCGGACCTCGTGGAAAAGTACCGAGCCAAGGCCGACCCGAGCATGGCTCAGCGCAATCCGATCATGGGCGCGATGGTGGAGAGCTTGGATGACGCAGTGGGCTCGCTGCTTGCAGTGGTCGACGAGTTGGACATCGCCGACGACACGATCATCGTGTTCTTTTCAGACAACGGCGGCATGGTCCATCGCCTCAATGCGGGAGTGCCGGTGACAAGCAACGCGCCGCTGCGCAGCGGCAAGTCCTCGATCTACGAAGGCGGAGTCCGCGAACCCCTGATCATCGCCTGGCCGCCGCTTGTCGAGGCAGGCTCGCTAAGCGACGAGATCGTGCAAAGCATCGACTTCTTTCCGACCCTGCTGGAGTTGACGGGAGTACCGCCTCGGGAGGGACAGTCATTCGACGGCGTGAGCATCGTGCCAGCACTCCGTGGCGAGCCGCTCGAGCGTGAGGCGATCTTTGTACATAGCCCGCAATACACGCCGGCCACGCTCCACAGGCCCAGCACCTCAGTGCGCCGGGGAGATTGGAAGCTAATCCGCTTCCATTGCGACGGCCCGGGTCAACAAGACCGCCACGAACTCTACAACCTCGCTGAGGACATCGGCGAACAGGTTGACCTAGCGGAGCAACAGCCATCCATCGTCGGCGAGTTGAGCGCGCTGCTTGACGGCTTCTTGGCAGACACCGAAGCGGTCGTGCCCCGGCCTAACCCACAATATCGCCCGGGAGCCGATCCATTCCCGAATGGCCCGGCCCTGCGGGACGAGGGCCCGGCATAGCTACGCGCTACGGATTGGGCCTTGGCAAGCCCGCCTCCTCGAACGCTGCAGCCATGCGCTCGTAGCACAGATCCGCAGTTGCAATCGGCTCAAAGTCCGGAAGTCTGTGGATCTGTGCGCTGACCTCGACAGTCGCATGCCCCTCGTATCCCATTCGGCCCAACTGACGGAACATCTCGACGTAATCGGTCGGCCCATCTCCGGGCAGCAGGAATTCGTTCTTGGCTGGCGTTCTCCTCGCGTCCTTGAGATGGATGTAGGGGCTGACCGGAATCAGCGCCTGCATAGATGGCACCAGCTCGTGTCCTGCGAGCCAGAGGTGGCTGTAGTCATAGGTGCAGCGGAAGTACCGACTGCCAACCTGATCGACTAGCCACAGGCTGCGTTCGACATTGTTCACAGCGTCACCCACATGAGGCTTGAAGCAGATCACCGTGCCGCCATCGGTGGCCTCGCGAGTCAGCTCGCCGATCTCATCGACCATCTGGTTCTTGACCGCTTCCCACTCGTCAGGCTGGCGCCCCAGTACGGTCTCGAAGATCGGTGGCTTCCCCGGCACGATATCGTTTCCGAGATCGATCGCGCGACGCAGGCGATCAACGTTTTGGGCATGAGTCTGGACTGGGTCCACGAGTTGCAAGTTGTCGAGGAGCGCCGGCAGGGCAAGTCCCAGATCGCCGAGCATGCCGCGGAGCCGACGACGGTCACCTGGTGAGAGCCGTTTGGGTGTCGTCGGCCAATCCGGCATCAAGGCGAGTTCGACCCCGTCGTAGCCGGTGCGGCCGATTAGTTCCAGCGAGTCTTCCCACCTGAGCATCCACAGCGCATAGGTGCCAAAGCTCAGCCCGACGGGCTTGGGCGCCGCTGCGGCGCCCGCAAAGCCAGCGAGGCCAGCGACGAATCCGCGTCGCGTCAAGGCCGGTTCCTGAACTAGGGCGCAGTGCATGGTCGGACCCCTCGAATCTGATCCGCCGCGCTCATTCGGACCCGCGTGCCCGAGTCGGAACTCAACCGCCGACGTAGGTTGGGCGGGCGGAGGCTTGGCTCAGGTCCCGCTTCCAGTCCTCCAAGCCAGCACCCGCGATCTGCTTTGCGCGGTCCCTGATCGCGGTCAGCTGCTTGTCGTCATACTGCGCGAATTCGCGGGCGATGCGCACATCATCCTCGATCTGTCCGATGGTGGTGCAGCCCACGGCCAAGCAATGAATTGGCAGACTCAGAACGTACTGGATGCACTGGCGAACACTAAGCGATTGCAGCAACTTGGCATTCGCCAGTCCCTTCATCCCCTGAATGCCCAAGCCTCGCTTGCGCGCCTCGGGCAGGACGATCTGTTCGAAGCTCAGGTACGAAGGGTCCGCCGGATGCAAGGGCATCAGGATCGTGTCGTAGCCGTCGTACCGTTCCAGCATCGCCATATGCACGTGGGGGTCGCGATGGCCGGTGAAACCGATAAACCGGCACTTGCCCGACCGCTTGGCCGCCTCGAATGCCTCGATGGCGCCGCCGGGACCGAAGATCCGGTCGACTTCCTCCATCTCGCCGACCGCGTGGATCTGCCACAGGTCCACGTAGTCCGTCTTGAGGCGCTTGAGGGAGAGGTCCAGT
Organism: Bryobacterales bacterium; assembly: GCA_028819215.1. Lineage (GTDB taxonomy): Bacteria > Acidobacteriota > Terriglobia > Bryobacterales > UBA6623 > VXMF01. Next base: position 51,504 of record JAPPMG010000016.1, on the reverse strand, counting down.
TCGTTCGCAGCACCGTCACGCGTGCGATCCGTGCTCTTGGTGGTGATGAAGACATCCTTGCGGACCGCCGGCAGCACTTCCCCGAACACCTCTTCGGAGCGTCCGCCCCAATAGCTGTGAGCGTTGTCGAAGTAGTTGATGCCCAGATCGTAGGCGCGGCGGGTGATGGCCTTTGCTTCTTCGAACGAACACAGCGGAAAGCGTCCTCCCGCCTGTCCGATCACGGTCAGGCTCTCCCCGGTACGGCCGAATACGCGCGTAGGAATGTCACCGCGCTCGCCGGCCGATGCGGTCGCCGCTAGGGCGGCCCCGGATGCACCTGCTAGAAACGTTCGTCTATCCATGGCTGTCTGCTCCGGCCCGATCATACCACCTCGCCGTGTGTGGCGAGCGCTCGGCAACGAGGACGGGGCTGAGACCATCCCGGTCCGACGGGAACGCCCAGCAAGGAAGTTCGCCAGTGCCTACGATCTTCCGGGGGATGCCAACGACGCTGAAGTCGGCGGGACCTACGCCGACCGCGTGCTCGAGCTGTGTGTTTCCGAGCGGGAGCCGGAGGACTCGTCGGGATAGATCCCGATCGCCTGAGCCCGGGCTCGCGCGGGAGTGACGCTGCCGCCCTTGAGTCTGGCTGGCAATGCGGCCCAGACTGACCGGGCGCAGCTCAGTCTTCCAGTTCGCCGCCCGGCTCTGGCAGCCAGAAGCTGGCGATGATGCCGATGACGTGTACCGCCGTCCCGACCACGCCAGCGGCGAAAGCGAGCTTGACGTATTGGCTGTCCCCGGGAGCGATGGTGGCGAGTTGGGTGGTCAGCAGCGCCGCGAACGTGCCCAGCATGCGGCCGCCAATGTTCGCCGCAAACGACTCGCCCGTGCCGCGCAATCTGGTGGGATAGACCCGCGGCAGGTAGTTCCCCCAGAAGCTGAACTGGGCGATGGTCACGAGGCCCGCCAGGAACATCCCTACCTGCAATAACAGCAGGTTGTTGGTGGCGGCATAGAAGAACACCAGTGGGAACACGATCAGGCCGCAGACCTGGAACCCTCGCAGCAGGTTCCCACGCGCCACGATCAAGACCACTAAGACCGCTAGCAGCACGCGCCCCGCGACGCCACCGATCTCCTGGACAAGTTGCACCTGGCTGACCGTTTGCTCTTGGACGATGCGGTCCGCATCCTGGGCTAGGCCGGGGACGATGCGCGGCACGTGCTGGATAGCCCCGAAGGCCGCTCCGTAGCTGCAAGCCACGATGATGGTCGTGACGATAGTCGTCCGGAAGAAACGCGGCTGGAAGATCTCTCCGATACGAGGCCGACGTAGCGCCCCTTCGGCACGCTTCTTCTCCCACATGGGCGATTCGGGCAGGAACGGTCGGATGATCATCAGCGGAATCGCGGGGATCAAGCCCGAGATCAGGGTGTAGCGCCATGCCTCATGGCCGCCGTAGATCGACGGAAACGACGCTCCGTAGGTGACGGAAATGTAGTATGCCCCGGTGACTAGGACTCCGCCTATGGAACTGAACGCTTGGGTCCAGCCAAGCACAGCCTCCCGTTGCTTCTGATCAGAGAAGAGTTCGGCCAGCCACGCGATGGCCGCCACGAATTCCACCGATACACCAATGAACGTCGTGCAGCGGAAGAAGAGCAGCATCTCGGGGCTGGTCGAAAACCCGGCCGCGAAGGCCGAGAAGCCGTACAGCAAGATGCTCCAAACCAGCACGCGGCGGCGGCCCAGCTTGTCGGTCAGCCAGCCCCCGAGCAGCCCGAAGATGCCGCCGCAGACCGCCGGCACGTAGAACAGCATGCCGACCCAGTGATTGAATTCCGCCGATCCCGGGGGGGCGGCCGCCAGTTCCAGCAACGCTGGCCGCACGATGAGCGGCAGCATCAGAAGCTCGTAGATGTCGAAGGCAAATCCCAGAGCAGCGACGAAACAGATCAGCCACTGCGTCCGGGTCAGGCTCGGGAGGTTCATTGCGCTATAGCCTACACCCTATTCCCCAGGACATGCCCCGCCGGCTAGAGGACCAAGTTGTCGGGGCGCATGCCGCCGCAGCCGCCCTCTTTGAACGGCCTTGGACACTGGCCGGTGTAGCAGCCCGAGCCGCTGAATCCGTCGGGAGGCTTGGGGCCGATGAACGCGATCCACTCCTGCACCTTGGAGCGCACCTGATCCGCCGACGCATTCTGCTTGGCAATCATGTATTGGCTCAAACCCCAGATTGTGCGGGAGATGTTGCACGGGCAGCAGCAAGTGTAGGCGCTGTTGTCGGAGCAGCAGGGCGCGGGGATATTGCCTAGTGCCGCTTTCTTGACAGCCTCTTGCGAGTCGGTGAGCGGGATTTCCTCATACCACCGCATGAATTGCCTAGATTGGGCCTCGACATCGCGGAACTCGATCTCGGCGGCCCGCAGCGCATCACTGGTGGCAGCGAATAGGCCAGCTCCTGCAACCAGCCAGAATTCTCTTCTGCGCAGCTTCACTTTGATCATCCTAACGCACCAGGCGGTCCCGGACCCTGTAGCAGGAAGGATCGCCGCGCACTACGCAGCGGCCGTCCGAAGAGCCGATGAACCACGCACTTCCCCGCCACATCTCTGGACAGGTATGCTCGTGGCTGGTACGACTCATGACAGCGACAGCATCATCGAAGACACGCGTCGCCGTGGTAACCGGCGCAGGTAGCGGCGTGGGCAGACACAGCGCCCTGGCACTGCTCGCTGACGGATACTGCGTCGCCCTGCTCGGGCGACGCCACACGGCGCTTGACGAGACCGCCGCTCTCGCCGGGGACGGCAGCAACTCGCTGACCATACCGACCGATGTCGCAAGCGAGGCCTCGGTCCGGTCCGCCTTCGAGCAGGTTCGGTTGCGGTTCGGGCGAGTCGACGTGCTCTTCAACAACGCGGGAGGCAATGCCCCGCCAGTCCCGCTGGAGGACCTGACCTTGGAGCAATGGGAGGGAGTCGTGGACGTCAACCTCACAGGAATGTTCCTCTGCACCCGCGAGGCCATGCGCATCATGAAGGCGCAGAGCCCGCGTGGCGGTCGCGTCATCAACAACGGCTCGGTATCCGCCCAGACGCCTCGCCCCCACTCGGCGGCGTACACCGCGACCAAGCACGCCGTCACGGGCTTTACGAAATCCGTCGCCTTGGACGGCCGCGCGTTCGACATCGCCTGCGGACAGATAGACATCGGGAACGCCGGCACTCCGATGACCGCGCGGATGTCCCGCGGGGTCTTGCAAGCCAACTTCGAGCTGGCGCCGGAGCCGACGATCGATGTCGATCACGTGGCGCGCGCCGTGCTGTACATGGCCAACCTGCCCCTTGACGCCAACGTGCTCACAATGACCGTGATGGCGACTCAAATGCCGCTCGTCGGAAGAGGCTAGGAGCCGACCCTCAGTAGTCGAGTCCAGCAAGGCTGCGCTCCACAGAGCGTTGCCATTCCTCCATGGCGGCTAGCATCTCGCTAACGCGCCCGGGCTGCTCGGAGGCGAGATCGCGGCGTTCTCGGGGATCGGCCAGTAAGTCGTACAGCTCCGGGGCATTGGAAGCGAACCGGATCAGCTTGTAGCGGTTGCCGGTCCAAGCAGCGGCTCCCCCGAAATCCTTGGTCCTAGCGACCGGATGCCTGAAGTTGACGAAGTCGATGCCGGGATTTCGCACGGTCGGCGTGGTCCCCTTGGTCAGCTCGGGCGCCATCCAGCGCTGGTTGTCCGCCTCTGTGCTCCGGTCGTACCGCCAGAAACCGATGGGCGTCGTGCGCTCGGGCATCGCATCCCGCAGGATCAGCGGGGTGAGATCTGTACCGTCCAGCGGCCGGTCGGGATTCGGGTGCCCGAGATCGAGCAACCTGAGCAGCGTGACGAAAATGTCTGTCGTTACCGCTGGAATGCGGGTGCTCCTTGGACTCGGGATCTTGGCGGGCCATTCGATGATCCCCGGCACGCGCAGCCCTCCCTCGTAGATCTGGCCCTTGCGCCCGCGCCAGCCGCCATTGTAGAGGTCTCTCCGTTGCTCCTCAGGGATACCTTCCACGGTGATGCCGTTGTCCGAGGTGTACCAAAGCAGCGTGTTGTCGGCGAGTCCTCGCTGCTTCAAGGCCGCCCTGAAGCGCCCCAATGCCCGGTCCATCGCTGTGATTTCGGCAAACCGGGCGGCCAGATCGCTACCCGGCACATCGGCATACAGCGCCAGATCCTCATCAGTGGCTCGGTACGGACTGTGCGGCGAGCCGAACCAGAGCGTGATGAAGAACGGCTCTTCACCGTCGGATTGGACAGACTCGACGAAGTCCAGCGCCGCATCCACGCAAATCTCCGAACTCTCGCCCTGAATGATCTCCGGCGGTCCCCCGTTGCGGCTCAGCGGGGGGTGCATCTCGAAGAAGTTGTCATGGGCGAGGTATTCCTCGTACCCCATTCGAGCCGGGTTAGTGGGCGACTCGGCCTTGACGGCCCCGACATGCCACTTGCCGAAGTGGCCGGTGCGGTAGCCAACGGATCTCAGGATCTGGGCGATCGTGATTTCCTCGGGCCGGGTGGTATGGTTCGGGGAAAACACGCCGGAGCGGTTAGGGTGGCGGCCGGTCAGGATTGACGTGCGGGTCGGCGAGCAGGTCGGGGCCGCGGCATAGAAGCGGTCGAAGCGCAGACCTGACGACGCCATCTCGTCCAGAGTGGGGGTCAGCAGATATGGATGTCGGTTGTAGCCGACCTCTCCCCAGCCTTGGTCGTCTGCCAACGCCAAGACGATATTGGGCCGGTCTGCTGCCGCCACGGACACAGCCGACGTGAATACGAGCAGGAATGGAACCAGGTGCATTACACCTAGTTTCGCGAAATCATCGAGTCAATCGGCGTGCTGGCGGACTGCGCGACAAGGTCACCGGGCCAAAGATGCTATTCCTCGGAAACGCAGGCTCCTTGTACTGCCGTGCTGGTGGCAGCGCTGGCTGGGCGTCTTAAGCGCTGCCGTGGTAGTCCGGAATCAGTACCGGACTGCAAGGCCTGATGGCATCCAGAGACGCAACGAACCGGCCCGTCGTAGAGTGGCGGGAACTGGTTGCAAGCCAATGTCGCGCGCTCGGGAGCCGCGGTTTCGCTGCTCAAGACCTGATCCACTGATTGACGACTTCGCGGTCGGGAAGCCCTCGTATCTACCGCCGGATGCAATTGCGGGCCATGCACGAGCTAGCGATGGAGCGTGCGGCGGGAATCGAGCCGACGGAATTCAGCTTGGGAAATCACGAGTCTGTTGTAGATGAGGAGCATAGAGTCCAACGGCGTGGATCCCTGCCGCCCCAAGACCTCGTCGTTCCAACGCGGCCAACTCGCCCGCCCGCTAGCGGAGCCGGGTTGGAGCCATCCACCGCCGCGCTCCAGCAACCTGAACTCGGCACCGACGTTCGCTCGAGCAGCCGCCCAGGCGGCGTCTGCTAACGCTCATCGACGGTTGGTGCCGTGATCAACCAGCCATTCGAAGTTGAAGCGCGCGATCGTCAAGAACTGGTAGGCCCAATAGCGAGGTTTCGAGCCGGCGCGTATCATCTGTTCGGGCGGTCCGCTCTCGTAGAAACAAAGGATCGTTCCATCGGGCAGCACGGCCAAGTCGCTGTACGCGCTCGGCCCGGCATGGAGCAGCTTCGACACTGGCCACGTGCGGCCGTCGTCGCGGCTGAGCTTGATTGTCACGTCCATCCGGCGGCTATGCCTGCGATCGGTCGTGTGCGGGTTGGAGTAGAGCAGAAACGGGCCGCCCGTGGCGCTGTCGCCCGGATGCCGCACGAGTCCGGCCGCGCAGCCAGGCTCAAGCAGTTCCTCGGCGAAACGAGGCTTGGACCAGTCCGTTGCGCCGTTCGGGCTGACCGCCACAAGGCGGCGGTTCCTTGGGTCGGTGTTGCGCGCGCTGATGAGGACGCTTCCATCGGAAAGCTCGGCGGCAATGGATTCTCCACCCAGAGGAATGGCGATGTCTCCACCTCTCCAAGTCTGGCCGGAATCGTCGCTGTAGATCACAGCCGAGGCTTTGCGCAGCGGGGCACCCTGCTCGTAAGTCGCCATCCAGAACGGCGCGATGAGGCGGCCTGAAACCAACTGAATGCCGTGCCCGGGACCGGTCGCAATGACTTGCCAGTCGAGTTCCGACCGTAGCCCCTCAAACGCGTAAGTGATCTCCGTCGGCTTTGACCAGCTCACACCGTCGTCGTCACTGCGCAGGTAGAAGCAGCGCATGTACTCGATGCAGTAGAGGAAGTGCACCGGTCCGTCGCGGTCGGCGATTGCGATCGGATTGTTGACGGTCTGCTCGTCCGGCCCGCCCATGTCTTTCTTCCTCTTGGCCTCGGACATGTGCGGGTTGCGCGCCAGCCGGGGGCCCCGATGGGCGATCTGGCGAGCCCGATCCCAGCTCTTGCCTCCGTCCGTGCTTCGCCGCAGGTGGATCTCAATCTCACCGCGGTCGGCCACCGAGAACTTGCGCGCTTCGGCGTAGGCCAGAACCGAGCCCTGCGCGGTAACAACGATCCCGGGGATCCGATAGAGCGTGTAGCCGTCCGTCAGTTCTTCGAACAGGTTCGTCCTTTCGAGGAATGGAGCGGCAGTCAGAGGCGCCGCCATCGCAGCCACCAAGAAGAGTCTCATCGTGCGGTGCCTCGCCCGGAGCGAATCCGATTCTGGAGCGTCTGGTCCATCTTGGAGCGTAGCCGATTCCGTGCTTCCACGTTGTAGCCGGATTCGACCGAGTTTCGTTGCTCGACGGGAAGAAGTCTGGACCAGCCCATGTGCCGTCTGAGGAGCAGCCCAAGTCGTGAGCTCGAGTCGACGGCCGCTCTTGTGATTGGAGCAAAGTCTATCAGAACGAGCTCGTCGGCCGACCAACACCAATGCGCCGATGCGCTAAATTTGTCAGCGATGTTCAGACCAGCCTCATGCCCCCGATTCGCATGGGTTGTGGCGGTCTTGCAATTCGGGAGCCTGACGGCCGCGGAAAAACCGGTCGAGACGCCAGTTGTGGACTGGACTGCCGGACGGACGGCAGACTTTCGCTACCAATTCCTGGAAGGCGTGGAGACGACCCAGCTGTTCGAGGCGACGCCCGAGACAGGAACCTTCAGCCACCATGGTCACCTCGCCTATCACCGGGGAGTGTTGTTCGCGGCTTGGGACAGCCACGCGCGGGACGAAAACTCGTCGGGCCAGCATGGCATGTTCAGCTACTCGACCGACCGAGGCGAGACGTGGTCAGCTCCCAAACCTCTTTTCCCACCTCTTGCAGACAAAGTCCCCCGGTCGGAGAGCAACCGATCGAACCCATTTCAGACGTCGCAGGGCTTTGCGGAGATTGGCAGTCAGCTCTATGCGGTTACCTGCGTTGACAAGGCCCTGAAGGAAAGGGTGTACCGCTTCAACGAGGTGTCGCGAATGCGGGTCGGATTCCTCGCACGCGAAGTGAGTGTAGACGGAACGCTCGGCGAAGTCTTCTGGCTGTCCGAAACGGCCCCCGAGCCGGAGCCCGGCTATCCGGCCCTTCCCGCGGGCGACCGGGTGCTGGTGGCGAAGATCAATGCTTACTTCGAAGAGCCGGCCAACCTGCGACAGCTCCTTTTCCAACCAAGACAGCACCCGGATTCCGACGATGAGCACCGCATGACCGAGCCCACTCAAGCCTGGCGCCTCGATGACGGCATCTGGGTGCGCCTTTACCGGAATCAGGGCACGATTCACGGAACGAGCCGTTCCGAAATCGAGGCTTCGAGGCCGCGGCGGCACTACGCAGCCTTCTCGTTCGACGACGGCAAGACGTGGACAGTGCCTACACGGACGAATTTCCCCGATACGGGCTCTCGCGCCAATGCGGGTAGGTTGCCGGACGGGCAATACTACGTGATCAACAACCCCCTGCCGATGTCGGCCAGGCAGGGAGGCCGAGCCATGCTGGCGATCTCGCTGTCCCGGGACGGGCTCGAGTTTGACCGCATGGCCGTGATCCGCTTCGTTGCCCCGCCAACGCGCTACGCAGGCAATGCGAAAGGAGGGGGCGGATACCAGTACCCGCACTCAGTCGTCGTTGGGGAGAGCCTCTGGGTGATCTACTCAGTGAACAAAGAAGACATGGAAGTGGCCCGGATCCCGCTTTCGCAACTCTACAAGATCACGAAATCGTCGCATAGCCCGCGCGACGCCAAGCAGCGCTGATGCAGAAAGTGGCTCCTATTCCCTCTCCTAACCGTCGATGTCTGTGAGCGAGCTATTGTGGCAATGGCCCTTGTCGACTGGATCATAGCCTTCGCCTACGCGACCTCGACGATCGCGGTGGCCTGGCACTTGGGCAGGGCCGGATGAACCCGTTCCTGATCGGGCCGTCGTTGTTTGCCAGGCACTGTGTCGCAGGGGCGAATCAAGAGACGTTTCTTCGCGTGCAGATCGAGACGCCGCAAGCGGTTCGGAACATCGAGTCGATCGTCGCGCTTGCTGGGATCGACATGATCTTCGTGGGGCCTGGTGAGCTCGGGTCGCGTCTACGCCAGAGTGGGAAGAGGACTCTTGCGCAGGCTTGGGCAAGCGTGGCCGCGACCTGCAAGAAGCACGGAATCTTGTTCGGCGGCCCGGCCACCACCACGGAAGAGCTGCATTGGCGGAGACACTAGGGACGGCAACTGCTGGTTGCCAGCAGCGAATTCCAAAGCTGGTCGAACGGATTGAAGCAGGATATCGGAAGATCTTATGAGGAGGCCTGACTCGGGTGCCTCCGATCATCCGCCGATCCACACAGACGAATCTCCTCCCATGAAAAGCACCAAACATGACGCCGACACGGACCCTTCGCAGATGGTGACACTCGAGCGGAGAGGGAATGGCGTCGCCCTGCTGACGCTCAATCGTCCTCCGCTGAACCTGTTCACTCTGGAAATGACCAGGGTCTTCGACAAGAGGTTGCATGAGATCAAGGAGGACTCCTCCATCCGCAGCGTCGTCCTGACCGGTGCCGGGGAACGTGCGTTCGGTGCGGGATCCGATATCAAGGAGTTTCCGGACTACTTTGAAACCGGAACGGTGATTGACACAAAGCTGCGGAACGAAAACGACGTATACAACCGCCTCGAGGATCTGCCGCAAGCAACCGTGGCGGCAATGCGAGGTGTCGCGCTCGGTGGCGGCTTGGAACTGGCGCTCTGCTGCGATTTCCGGGTAGGCGCCGAAGATATGAAGCTCGGGCTGCCCGAGGTCAAGCTGGGCGTTTACCCGGGCGCCGGCGGCCTCATTCGGCTGCCGCGCCTTATCGGCGAATCCCGGGCCAAGGAGGTGATGTTCCTCGGCAACCTGATTTCCGCCGAGCAGGCACTGAGCTGGGGCATCCTCAACCGCATGACGCCGAAGGAAGAAGTGCTCGGCGCGGCGATCGGCTTTGCGGCCGAGCTAGCAAATCGACCGGCCAAGGCCATACAGATCATGAAGAGGGGCATTCGCGAGCTTCGGAACAAGCCGCGAGACGAGGCTGTCGAAGCCAGCCTTGTACTGAGCGAGGAGGTTTTTTCCACCGAAGACGCCAAGGAAGGCGTCGATGCATTCTTCGGAAAGAGAGAGGCTGAGTACAAGCATCGCTAGAGGAGCAAAGGGACGAATCGATGCTATTTGACGGCATCAGGGCCATCAGTTTCTGCCACTATCTGCACGGGCCGGCGGCAAGGCAGTACCTGGCGGACATGGGCGCGGAGGTCATCAAGATCTAGCCTCCCGGCGGGCCGCTTGAGCGCAAGTGGTCGGGGGGCGACTCCTTCGTGGATGGCGTGAGCAGCTTCTTCCCTTCCGCAAACCGGAACAAGCGCCGCCTCGCCGTTGACCAAAAGCGCCCTGATTCCAAGGGGGTCATTCGCCGCATCATCGAACGCTCGCATGTCCTGGTCGAGAACTTCCGCCCAGGGGTTCTGGAGCGGTTGGGATACGGATTGGAGGAAGTCCGAAAGATTCGTCCCGACATCATCTACGTTTCGGCCACGGGCTACGGCTCCTCGGGGCCGATGAAGGGCGCCCCCGGGCAGGACATGCTCGCGCAGGCGAAGAGCGGCATGCAGCGCCTCGTGGCCGTCATCACGGCCCGCATATCAGTCGGCGGGAACCACAGTGCGCTGAGATCGCGGCTGGGCCAGCGGGCTCGCACCAACGTGGCTGATCCGCCAGCTGCCGCCGAAGCGACCCGCTCGGCGAAGGCTGGCTGCGCGATGCCCGCGACGTGGGCCTCGACGTCGACACGCTGGGGCTCGGCAACAGAGGAGGGCCGCTCGGCCAGAGTCCTGCACCGGTGCTCATCGGTTACGATCGGAACTCGCGAACGCACCCGTGGATGCCGCATGGCCGAAGTCTTGCTCAAGGATCTGGTGAAAGTCTACGCGGGGTCCGGGAAGAACCCGCCTCTCGAGGCGGTCAAGGGAATCAATCTAGAGATCCGAGACAAGGAGTTCATGGTTCTCGTGGGCCCTTCTGGCTGCGGCAAATCCACGACCCTGCGGATGATCGCGGGACTCGAAGAGATCACCTCGGGCGAGATCGCCATCGAGGGTCGGCCGGTCAACGACCTGGAACCGAAGGACAGGGACATCGCCATGGTGTTCCAGAGCTACGCGCTCTACCCCCACATGTCTGTCTTCGACAACATGGCCTTCGGCTTGAAACTCAAGAAGGTTCCCAAGGCCGAGATCAACAACCGGGTCATGATCGCCGCGGAGATTCTGGGCATCGAGTCGTTGCTCGACCGCAAGCCCAAAGCGCTATCAGGCGGGCAGCGCCAGCGCGTCGCCGTAGGACGGGCCATCGTCCGCGATCCCACGGTGTTCCTGTTTGACGAGCCGCTCTCCAACCTCGACGCGAAGATGCGCGTCTCCATGCGGGCGGAGCTCTCGAAGCTCCACGCACGACTGGGCGTGACGATGGTCTATGTCACGCACGACCAAGTCGAGGCCATGACCATGGGAGATCGCATCTGCGTGATGAAGGACGGCCATATCATGCAAGTGGCCGAGCCGCTCGACCTCTACAACTCGCCCGAGAACATCTTCGTGGCCGGCTTCATCGGCAGCCCGCCGATGAATTTCTTCCGCGGGCGCTTGATCGAAGACGAGGGCGGAACGTGCTTCCAGGAGCGCAACCAGGACGGCCCGGGCGTCCGCATCCAGCTCAGCCCCAGGCTTGCTGACCTAGCCGACTCTTACCCTGGCGAGGAGATCGTTCTCGGGATCCGGCCCGAAGACATTGCCGACGCCGACTCCCTCTCAGGCCCGTCCAGGCAAGCTTGCGGAACGGCGCGGGTGGAAGTTTGCGAGCCGATGGGAGCCGAGACCGTCCTATATCTCAACAGCGGCGCGCACGACTTCATCGCAAAGGTGCAGTCCGGCGAACGCTACGCCGTCAAACAACACGTCAGGCTGTCCATCAATGTCGACAAGGCTCACCTGTTTGATCCCGCGACCGAGCAGGCGCTGACCTAGGCCTGGACCGTGTCCGCGTCAACCCTTGACCCCGCCGGCGCCGAGGCCGGCCACGATGTAGCGCTGGAAGATGGCCGCGAAAACGACGGCTGGAATCATGGCCAGCACCCCAGCCGCCGAGAACAAGGGCCACGACGTGACCTGCTCGCCGATGAAGTCCTTCAATGCCACGGTCAGCGGTTCGGCGGTCAGATTTGAGGTAAGCGCCCAAGCAAAGAGGAACTCGTTCCACGTAAAGACGAAGACGAGAATCATCGTCGCCGCCAATCCCGGCAGCGCGACCGGGAGAACCACCCTCCGCAACGCTCCGAGATGAGAGCATCCGTCGACACACGCGGCCTCGTCGAGCTCGGTCGGAATGCTGTCAAAAAATCCCTTCATCATCCAGATCACGAAAGGTAAGTTGAGCGCGGTGTTGGCGATGACCAGGATCAGCTTGCTGTTGAAGAGTTCGAGGTCCCGCGCAACGACCAAGAAGGGGATGACCATGGCGATCGGCGCCACCATGCGGGTGGCGAGCACGACGACGATCAGGAACTGTCGGCCCGGAAAAGCGAACCTGCTGAAGCCGTACGCCGCGACGACGCCTAGCAGTGCGCAGCACACGGTCGTGCCCCCGGTGATGATCAGACTATTGCGGATGTTCGCCAGAATCTGGAACTGGTTGAGCGCAAGGTCGAAAGCTCTCAACGTCATCTGAGCCGGAAAGACCACCGGTGGGAACGCGACCGCGTCGGCGTCTGTCTTGATCGACGTATCGATCAACCATCCCACCGGAATGAGGTTGATGAGCAAATAGCTCAGCAGGAACAGCCAGGCGACCGTCCTCCAGGCCAGATTCTGCGACCGGCCGCTCATGTCTTGCTGGGAAGCATCTTGATGGAGAAGAAGCTGACGACAAACGTCAGCACCAGGACGACGACGGCAATCGCCGCGGACTCAGCGAACTTCAGATGCTCAATCGCCCGCTGCCAAATCAAGAGTCCGAAGACTTGCGTCGTTCCCGCAGGGGCGCCGGCGACCGAGCCAAACTTAGAGCCTGCCAGCATGACCACGATGTCGAACACCCGTAGCGCGAAGATCGCCCGAATCAGCAGCACGACTAGCAGGTAAGGCCGAAGCAACGGCAGAGTCACGTGCCAGAAGGAGTGAAGCGATGAGCCGCCGTCAACGCGCACTGCCTCATACAGCTCGTCGGGTATGGTCTGCAGCCCCGCCAGCAGGATGATCGCAACGAACGGAATGTGGATCCACACATCGACCCAGATCACGCTGGGCATCGCTGTAGCGACATCGGCCATCCAGGGCTGCCGGTTCTGCAGGAGGCCGACATTCATTAGGATCCAGTTCACAAGGCCGAACTGATCGTGGAACATCCAGCGCCAGATCAGGCCGGAAACGACCGGCGGCAGCAGCCAGGGCAGCAGAACGGCAAGCCGGACAAGCGTCACACCCTTGCGGACTTTGTTGACGGCGAGCGCGACGCCCAGTCCGGTGATCAAGCTCAGGAAGACGGACGAGACCGTGAAGATGCCAGTGCGATACGCCGAGTTCAGGAAAGCGCCGTCCGAGATGAGATCGCTGAAGTGGTTGAAGCCGCTGAGCGTCGTCGCCATCCGTGCCTGCACGAAGGACACTTCGCTCACCGACAACTGAAGCAGGAAGAAGACCGGGTAGACGACGATGGCCAACACGACGAACAGCGCCGGCGATATGAACGAATAAGCGTAGAGCCGGTTTCGCGCCATCGCGTCACATGAGCTGATTCACACGCGCTTCGGCGTTGGCGAGCGCCTGTTCAACTGACTTCGTCATGGCCATCGCAGCGTGGACCTCTTCCACGAGGATTGTGACCACCTGCCCGGACTTTGGGTGGTATTCCGCGCGGGACGCTTCGATCATTGTGCCGATCTCGCTGGCGAAGGGCACCCTTTCCCGCACTTCAGGCAAGGCGAAGATGTCGGGAGGAACGACGGCGTTTCCGGGTTCGTCGATCAGCATCCGCTTCTGGGATTCAGCATTCGTCATGAAGTCAATGAACGCCTTGGCTGTCGCCGGATTCCTGGTCGAGGATGTGGCGACAAGCGGGAACATCACGAGATAGCCGGAGAGTTCCCCGCTGGGGCCGACGGGCAGCAGTGCGACGCCGAGGTCGTCCCTGACGACGGACTCTTCCCTGTTCAGGGCACGATCGATCGTGTAGCCCCAGTTCTGCACCATGGCGGCATTGCCGCGGATGAACAGGTCCTGGACCGCGTCGCCGTCGTAAGTCGTGATCCCGGCGGGAGCGATCTTGTGGGTGTTGAGAACATCGACCATGAACTGCAGAGCCTGCCTGCCTGCATCGTTGTTAAAGGCCGCACTGTAGTCTTCGTGAAATAGCGTCGCTCCCGCCTGGTACAGGTAGGACGCGAAGATATGGTAAGTGTCCCGATTCGGCGAGAGTCCGAATGCGTAGCCCCATTGATCTTTCTCGGGATGGGTCAGAGCCTTGCCGTAGGCGACGATCTCTTCCCAAGTTTCGGGGGGACGGTCAAAGCCGGCCTCGGCCAGCAGCCTCTTGTTGTAGAGCAGGACTTGCGGCAGCACATAGTGAGGCTTGCCGTAGATGTGTCCGTCTCGGCCGGTAACCGCGTCGAGCGTCCCTTTCGGGTAGCGGGCCATTTCCTCCGGAGGAAACAGCTCGTCCAACGGCATCAGCGCGGCTATGTCGATGAACTGCGGGACGTTTACCGCAGAGGGCTCCGCGACGTCGAAATCTTCGCCTCCTCCTGCAACCAACGTGGCGAGCCTGGCCAGGATGTCGTTGTCCTCGACGCGGCTCACCGACACTTCCGGGTGAGCCGCGTCGAAGCGGTCCATGTTGATCACGGTTGCGGGGTCGTAGGCAAACGGACCGTTGTTGAGGAACGTGATCGAGCCTCCCACTTCACCATCGGCGATTCCATCAAGGGCAGTTGGCTGGCCGGGATCCCCCGCGCAAGCGCACAGGATCGAGGCCAAGGCGGCGACAAGCGGGAGCCGCGTCATTCTTTCGTTCCCGTGGCCTCTAGAGCCTTTCCAGCCCGGCGTCCGCGCGGTCGACTGCTTCGCAGATCCGCTTGACCTGCTCGGCCGGAATCGTGTGAAACGGAGCCCGCGCCTTGCCGACCCCTCGGCGATAGTTGATGGCCGCTTTCACGCCGGCGGGCCAATTCACCCGGGAGATCGCATTGGACACGTCCAGCACGAGGACGTTCATTCTTTGGGCGGTCTCGAAGTCCCCGTCTTGGATGGCGTTCCAGATCGCCAGGCACTGGCGGGGCAGGATCGCGCCCGCTGCGGAAATCGAGCCCCTCGCTCCTAGAGCGAGCCCTGGGTAGAGCGTCCAATCCGTGGCCCAAGTCACAGAGATCTTGTCTCCGACGGTTTCGAGAAGCTCCGTGAGCCACTCGAGCGAGCCGCCAATGCTTTCCTTGGTGGCGAAGAGGCCGGTCTCGGACTGGTTGGCCGCCATGCGGCGCATCAGCGGGGGCTTGACCGGAACGTTGACGTTGACGTTGTAGACCATCGTCGGCAGGCCCGTTTCCTGGTGAATGGTCGCGTAGAAGTCGTACAAGCCGTCGTCGGACGCGATCTGATATGCCGGCGGCGTGATCATCAAGCCCATCGCTCCGGCTTCGGCGGCGCGCTTGCCTTTTTCGACGGCGTCCCGCGTCGTCATCGTGATGATTCCGGCCAGCAAGGGAACGGTGCCGCCGATCTGCTCGTTCGCGGCCTTCGTAATCTGACCGAGTTCCGCCGCGCTCAAGGCGTGTCCTTCACCCGTGCTGCCGCCAACGCAGATTCCGGTCGTCTCGAGCGTCAGGTAGTAGTCGACTTCGCGGCGCAAAGCATCAAGGTTGATCTCCTCGTTGTCGTGAAAAGGGGTTACAACCGGAGGGAAAATCCCGACCATGTCGTCTTTGGTCATCAGTCTAGGCACGGCATACCTCAGCTCTTCCCGTCTTGCTCTCGGCACTTTTCGTGATCTGCCAGCAGGCCCGTTCGAACACCGCCTGCGGCGGTGCGAGTAGCTTGGAGAGACGATTTCGGATGGTATCGCATGACGGTGCGCGATTGCGACTGAGCGATCGAAGGGGCGGTGCGCACTTCGGGCGGATCCGAGTGAGCCGACGGCGCGATCAAGCCGTCGATCGCCGAGGAAGGTGATGTCGGACTGGTCAAGTTCAGCGGTGCTAGGGACTTTGATCTTCTCTGCGATGTCTTCCAGGGAACGTTCCGTAATCGTGTCTCTCTCCTATTGCGATGGCTTGTCTGAGACGGACGGCTCGAGCCAGCCGAGTGACACGAAGAATTCGTCCATGCGGCGGACCGTGTCGGTATAGGCCGAGCCGTCGCCGCGACCGTGGTTGAAGAACCCATGGATTTCGCCCTCGTAGCCGACCAGCTCGCATCGGCTGCCCACGGATTGGACCTTGTCGGTGAAAAGCTCGGCCGTCTTATACGCGACAGTCGTATCAGCCTTCCCGTGAAAGATGATTGCCGGCGGGAAGCCGGACTTGACGTGATGGTATGGCGAGATCGACTCCGGTTCGACACCCGCTCGTTCGGCTCGAGAGGCGATCTGCTCCTTGTCCAATTCGAACTTTCCCGGCACGCTGGCCAGCACGGTTCCGGGATTGAATAGCGCCAGCGCATTGGGCTTCGAACTGATCGACTTGTCGCCGGCCGGATCGTCGTGGTCGGGCAGGCTAGCGGTCGATGCAGCCAAGTGTCCGCCGGCCGAGCCCCCACCGGCGGCGAGGCGGTTCGGATCGATTCCGAGCCGCTTGGCGTTGGCGCGGGCCCACCTGATCGCGGACTTAGCGTCCTGCACACATTTGTGGCCCTTCACGCCTTGACGATTGAGAACGCGATAGTCCGCCGACATTGCCACCATGCCACGGGCTGCGAGGTGCTTGGCTTGATGGCGAAACTGTCCAGGAGTGCCGCTGCGCCAGCCACCGCCAAAGAAAAACACGATCGCGGGACGGCTGTCGGACGCCTTGTGCCCTTCCGGTTCGAAGATCCAAATCTTGAGGTCGGTTCCTTCGACGGACTTGTAGGTTTCCTGCCGGGCCTCGGGCATGTTCGGCGGGTAGTTCGATTGCTGTTGCGCAACAGCGATCGAACAAAGAACTGTCGCAGTGAGCAAGGTCCGCAGTAGCATGGGAGCCTCCTTGGGCGGGGTATCGTTCCTAGCGCCGTGCGGATTATACCCCGCATCGCCATCCTACCCACGGCCGCAGGCAGCGACGGCCTCGAACTGAGCGAGTTAGCAGTTCCAAGAGCGCTCCGAACCAAGTGAGGTCTCTGCCTCGAGCAGCGGGGTCCCGAGCGCCGTTCCGAGGGGGCCACTTCGGTTCATCTCTTGGCGTGTGCTTGCGCTCGTACGCGTATCGACCTAAAGGGGTTATGGTTCGGGGATCGGCGCACCTGGGGCGATGTCTTCGCCTTCCCAGTTCACTTTGCCGTCATCGTAGAGCAGGACCCGGGCGGCGCTGCCCGGAACGGGCCTCGAGTTGATCTGGGGAAGCCAGCGGCGGTGCTCACGGATGACGCTCGCGTACTTGGGTTGTCCGGCAAGGTTTGTCCACTCGTGGGGATCGTTGCGCATGTCGTAGAGCTCCTCAGAGCCGTCCGCGTAGGTGATGTAGCGCCAATTCTCGCTCCGGACGCCGTGATTGTCGTGGTTGTGGGTCGTGATCGCGGGCCGCGCCCGAGGGGCGGTGACGTCGTTGAGCTGGGCGACGAGGCTGATCCCTTCTAGGCCCCCTTTCTCGGGCAGCCCCGCCAACTCGACGAGCGTGGGGTAAATGTCGAGCAGCTCAGCGGGCGTGTTGATGACGGCGCCCTTCGAGATGCCGGGTCCGGCGAAGATCAGGGGCACTCGGGCGGAGCGGTCCCACAGGGTGTTCTTTCCCGTGATCAGCTTTTCCCCGAGGTGCCAGCCGTGATCAGACCAAAGAACGACGATCGTGTTGTGCGCCTTGCCGGTCGCCTCGAGGGCGCCGAGCACTCGACCGACCTGGCTGTCGACGAAGCTGATCGAAGCCAGGTAGGAACGGACGAGGTTCTTCCACTGGTTGAATCCTTCGAGGGTCTTGAGCCTCGGCTCGGGCAGCTTCCAGTGCAGAAACCAGGAGAAATGCGGCGTGTCGTCCCGGTCGTCGCGCCGAATCGGCGGCATGCGGAGAGTGTCCTCCGGGTAGAGGTCGAACCATTTTTGTGTCGCGTAGCACGGCACGTGAGGCAGAGAGAAGCCAGCCGCGAGGAAGAAAGGCTCGGGAGGAGCGCCTTCGAGTTGCTCGATCGCCCAACTTGCGACCTTCCAATCGCCTTTGTCCTCATCACGGTGCGGAAAAACACCCCAGTCCAGCCGGTGGCCCGGATGTGTGAGCTTCTTCTCCGGGCGTGGGCCGACTCCGGGCCGCGGGCCGATGGAATCCCACTCATCTCCTTCGCGGCCATAACGCCCGTGGAAGATCTTGCCCACGGCGTAGGTCCGGTATCCGTTCTTCGCGAAGTACTGGGGGAGGGTGACCACGTCACGCAGCGACTCCACCTCGCGGAACCAGGGGCGAAGCCCGTAAACGCCAGTTGTCGAGGGGCGCATGCCTGTCATGAGGCTGGTGCGGGAAGGATTGCAGAGCGGCGACTGGGTGTGGGCATTCGCGAACGTCGCGCCCCGGGCGGCCAAGCGGTCCATCGCCGGCGTCCTGACCTGCGGGTGGCCTTGGAGCGGGCCGACCCAGTCGTTGAGGTCGTCGATCGCCAGGAAAAGGACGTTTGGCTGTGCGGCTGCGTGGGGCGCGAGCAGAAACGCGGCGACGACAAGGGTGGCCCGGGTCATTCGCCGCGTACCGTAGCACAGATGGCCGTGGCGAAGTCTCCGGTCTGTCCGGAGTGGCTGGCGAATCGCATGAGGTCTTCTCGATTGGCAAGTTCTGGCACGGCGGCTCGGGCCTCGGGCAACAGCGCTGCGTGTGTTGGCTTGTGGTTCATGGCCCCGATCGCGCCCTGCTGGGCTGCAAGGTCTGGCACGACTACGGCCGCATCGAAAATCCCGAAAATTCCTAGATTACCCGCGGGCAACCATCGCTGCAAGCGCTGCGTCCCCGCCAATCCGGGTGGAGTGTGGACGGCGACCTGCACAACCGCCGCCGTCGGCCTGTCCAGACGTTGATCGCAATGGCTGGCAAGCAAAGCCAGCGTCGATCCAAAGCCGGTCGCCGACCAACCCGGGCGCGCCCTGGAATGGAGTCTGAGCGCCCACTCTAGGAGCGGGACCGCCAGACGCAGTCGCGCCCCGACCCTGTTCGAATCGCCGTTGAGGGCTGCTCAGACAAGTGCGACTAGGAAGTGAAGCGGAGCCAGCCCGTCGGCTCAAGCGCCGCAACTTTCCGGAAGCATGGAGCGGGAGACGGGGATCGAACCCGCGACATTCAGCTTGGGAAGCTGACGTTCTACCTCTGAACTACTCCCGCTCGACGATCTGATCCTAACACAAGGTTCTCCAAGACGAATCGGACTGTCTGGGAGGCTCAGCTACAGGTTAGCGGCGAGAGCGTGTCGATTCGGCCGTCGATCCGGCTGGCCTGAATGATCGAAGGGCGCGCGGCTGTTGCGCCGGTCGATGGTACGATTTCACCGTCCCGGGCGATCGGGAAGCAGTCACTGGGAAGACCCAAGCTTGATCGCCGACCTAGGAGGATCCGATGAATCACTTTATCGTCTCGGCAGCCACCCTGCTCGTCCTGGCGCCCACCGCCTGGGCGACAGACACTCTGCAGACCGCAACGCCCGAGCAAGTCGGCCTTTCGGCCGAGCGACTGGCTCGCATAGACCGGGCGATGGAGGGTCATGTCGACAAAGGCCATTTCTCCGGAGCCATCGGCATGGTCGTTCGCCGCGGCAAGATCGGGTACTTCAATACCTGGGGCGACATGGACAAGGAATCCGGCACAAAGATGTCCGAGGACGCCATCTTCCGGATGTATTCGATGACCAAGGCGGTTACAGGCGTCGCGGCGATGATTCTCTATGAGCACGGCCACTTCGCGCTCACCGATCCGATCTCGAACTATCTGCCCGAGTTCAAGACCATGCGCGTGGCGATCGACGAGGCCGGCCCGGTGGCCGGCCGGCGGAGATCATACACGGTGCCCGCCGACCGGCAGATCACGGTTCGCGACTTGTTCATGCATACAGCCGGGCTGAGCTACCCAGGGCCCAAGGCGCCGGATGGGGAGGCGTATTTCGCCAAGACCGGCGTGAGCAAGGCCACGACCCTCGAAGAAATGGTCAAGCGCATCGCGAAGGCTCCCCTAGTCCAGCAGCCGGGAACGACCTGGCAATACGGATACTCGACCGATGTTCTTGCAAGGTACGTCGAAGCAGTCTCCGGTATGCCGATCGATCAATTCTTTCGCAAGAATATTTTCGAGCCGCTCGGGATGAGTGACACGGGCTACTACGTCCCCGAGAAGAAATGGGGCCGCTTCACAGTTCTATACACACTCAACGACGGCAAGAAGACGGTGCGCCGCTCAACCGCTGCGGCCCAGGACAGCTACAAGCAACCGACGACAAGGCTTGGCGGTGGGTCGGGACTCGTTTCGACCACGATGGATTACGCCCGTTTCTGCCAGATGCTGGCGAACAACGGCGAGTTGAACGGCTTCAGGATCCTGAGCCGAAAGTCGGTAGAGCTGATGCGTGCCGACCACATGCCCGCCGAGATGCCCCGCGCGGGAGGTACGCTACGTCCCGGTTGGGGCTTCGGCCTGACGTTTGCAGTGAATCGCGGACCAGGGCAGACTGGCATCATCGGCACCAAGGGTGAATATCGCTGGGGCGGTGCCGCTGGGACGCGCTTCTGGATCGACCCGAAGGAAGAGATGGTCACGATCTTCATGGTGCAGATTCTTCCGTACCGCGGATTGTCGTATGGGCGCGAGTTCAAACGGCTCGCTTATCAGGCGATCGTGGACTAGCTGGCATCTCTTGTGGAGCGGGAGGTCCAACAACTCAAGGATGCTAGCGACCCGAACGTGCGAGTTCCGGAATCAACTCGGATGCGCAGAATACCCGTGCCCGCCTTTCGTGATTCAGGCGATGCGGTGGAGCAAGTCGGCAATCATTGAGTTCCCACGGGCGGTTCTATCTACCATGCGGCCGCCCATCATGCTAGCCGAGGCTTGTACGTGCGGCATCGACCGGCATCACGCGATAGGAGTTGCGATGGGCTACGTTTTCGTCCCCGTCGCGACAGACTACACGGCGGCCCAACACGCGGGGCTCGTGTCGCTACGCTATTGGTACCAGACGGTTCCGTGGCGTTGGCCGGACGGGACTTCCATGGATCGTCGCAGGCTTGGAGAGTGACGCGATGTACGGCTGGATCAAGAAGCTGCACATCTACTCCGGCCTGCTGAGCTACGTCGGATTCACCGTCTGGGGGATCGTCGGGATCTGGGCAAGCTTTGCGCCGGCACCTGCCGAGCGGCCCCGCCGGGAACCGGAGCTTCGCAGCATTGCGTTCCAAGTGGACGGGGGGGCCACAGATCAGGAAATCACCGATGCCATGATCGTCGCTTCCGGCTTGCCTTTCATCCAGCCCGGCCGCAAGCCCAACCGTGACGCTGACGGCCGGCTCCAAGTGCGCTATCTCACTCCCAACGGCACTCGCCGGATCTTGTTGCTCGAGCGGGAGAACTTGCTCCGAATCGAACGGACGCCCAGCCCCTTGGGCGGGTTCTTGAACCTGATGCACATGCAGACTCTCTGGATCCACAATCCCGGCTGGGAGGTGCATCTGTGGGGGGCGTACAACCAGTTCTCGATGTGGGCAGTGATCTTCATGACGGCCTCAGGCTTCTATATGTGGCTCGCGACGCGCCCCCGGATGGCTTGGGCCCTGTGGACGCTAGGGCTAAGCGCGGTCTTGACGGTGGCCTTATACGCAGCCTTGCGGTGAACCCATGTATCGCCTGATTCGAAACATTCATCTGACACTGGGGCTGGCCTTTGCGCTAGCGCTCGGAATTTACCTGCTCAGTTCTGTCAGGCTCGCCCACCGCTCGTGGTTCAAGCCGCAACCGACCGTCTCGGAGAAGAGTGTCGCCATCGACCCGCGCGACGCGACGACTCCTCGAGCTTTGGGGCTGCACCTGATCGAGAAGCATGGACTTCGCGGGGAGATCGTTCGAATCCAGCCCTCGGACGAGGGCAACTTCGCCTTCACGATCCGGCGGCTGGGGACGGGATACCAAGTTCGATATCAAAGCGGCGCTCGGGAAGCGCACGTCAAGACGACGAAACTAGCCTTTATCGGCATGTTGCAGAGCATGCACTTCTCGCACGGCTTCTGGCACGAAATGGGACTGATCAACCTCTGGGGCGCTGTGCTGCTGTTGACCTCGATTGCGTTACTGGCGATCGGTGCCAGCGGGATCTATCTCTGGTTCCAGACCCATGACGAGCGCAAGGTCGGGTCGGTGTTGCTCACGTCGGCTCTGGTGTTCGGTTTGGGCCTGCTGGTGCTCGTGCGGGTCCAAGGCTAGAGCGAGGCTGACCGCGGCAGGTTCTTGATCCCATCGATCTGTTCTAGACGCTATGCTAGGCGCCGTATGCCCTGGCTAACGGCGATCGCACTCGTGATTTCATTCGCCGCGTGCAGCGGCGGTCCGGAGCCGGTCCAATCGCTCAGAGACAGGGCCGACAAGAGCCTGGCGCAATCCCCAGGAATCAACGCACAGGACCTGCACCGCGATGCTCTGGTGTTTGACGCACACGTCCACATCGGCAACCGCCAGTTCTACCAAGGAAGGGATCTAGCCGAACGTTACTCGGACGGTCACGTGGACCTGCCCAGACTCTCCGAGGGCGGCTTGGACGCCATGTTCTTCAGCCTGTCGACCTCGGAGGCCTACTATCCGGAACGGTTCGAGACCAAGCATGCCCTGCGCGTCATGGACGCTGGCCTTCGTCAGATAGAAAAATACCCGGATCAAATCGGTGTCGCGCTCAATGCTAGCGACATCGAGCGCATCGTGGCCTCGGGGAGAATCGCAGCGGTGCTTGACTTGGAAGGCTCCATCGATCTTGACGGAGATCTTGGCGTGCTCCGTATGTTCCACCGGCTCGGACTGAGAAGCCTGCAGCTCCCCGCCCACAACTGGCCGAACGCCTATGCGGATTCTTGCTGCGCCGAACACCTGTGGGGCGGTCTGAACGACCATGGGAGAGACTTCATCCGTGAGATGAACCGCCTAGGAATGGTCATCAATGTCTCGCACTCTTCGGACGAGACACTTGAACAGGCGATCGCTACGAGCCAACATCCGGTCGTGGCCACCCACCACGGACTGCGACACTTCAACGACATCCCGCGTGTCATGCCCGACCACTTGCTCCTGAAGATCGCAGCCAAGGGTGGCGTTGTCGGATTCCACATAGGTCACTCGTTCCACAGCCGGGCATTCTTCGAATGGAAGAGTGCGCGAGACGGCCGTGCCTTTTGGGACACCACGGACATCGAAGAGCGAGTGAAGGGCAAGTCGATCGCCGAGATAGACGGGATGGTCGCGCCGCGCTATCCATCGATTGGACCGATTCCGCCGCCTGACCTGCGCATGTCCGTGGGTGATTGGCTGGCAGTTGTCGAATATGCAATTGGCCTGGTGGGTGACGACCACGTCGCACTCGGATCGGATTTCGACGGAGGCCCCACACCGCCATCACCGATGTCAGACGCATCAGACCTTCCCCTCCTGACTTCCGGGATGCTTGAGCGAGGCTGGCCCGAAGAGCGGATTCGCAAGTTCCTCGGGGGCAACTTGCTGAGAGTCTTTCGGGAGGTAACCCAGTGAAGAGGACATTGACCGCAGCCCTACTGGCCGCTGGCCTGACACTTGCGCAGGCCCAGGAGGGCCGACTTGAGAATCCGGTAGTCTTCCAGCGGGCCGAGCTGTCTGAATCCGGGGACGTGCTCAAGAACGGGAAGCTGTGGGTGATGGAAGCCGATGGGTCGGGGTTGCGTCAGATCACGTTCGGAAACAGCTATGACGAGCACCCATCCCTGTACTCAGACTTGGAGCACGTGCTGTACTCGGAGTTTGCAGTGGGGCACTTGGACGAGGAACAGGGCGGCAAACTGGTCAAAATCAACATCCGCACAGGCAAGCGGGAAACAGTGGCCGAGGAGGAGGGATGCGCCTTGCACCACGCAACGTTGTCACCGGTTCGCGACCTGCTGGCTTACCACTTCAACTGCGGAACGCGTTTCGCGCAGGTGCTCGGCATGGGCAGTCAACGCCGGGAGACTGCTATGCAGGCCACGAATGGCATTCGCACGAGTCGAGGGATTATCGTGATGCACGAAAAGAACGGCGGCATCGAGCCTCGGGAGGTCGCTCTGGCGCACATCATGGGTACCGGAGAGGACACCGAAGTTGATTTCCTGACCGACGGAACATCCTTGGACCGCAGGGCCGCAATCTCGCCCGACGAACAGTGGATGGCTTGGCAAACGAACGCAGCCGGCCCGCAGGATGAGATTTTTCTGGCCCGCATTGACGGCTCGGAACCCCGCAACCTGACGAACACTCCGGGCAACGACGGACATCCTTGGTTCTCGCGCGACGGCCAGTGGCTCGTGTTTGAGTCTGATCGGACTGGAAACTGGGAAATCTGGCGGCTCGATCTGAGGACTGGCGAGCAGCTACAGCTCACGGATGGGTCCGGAAAATATGTCAGCACCCGCGCGCGCATGTGAGGCCCGCCGGCGATGTCGCCAAGCTCTCCGCTGCCTCACGCGGATGAACTTGATCGCTCTAGGGTTCGCTGACCAGCGCTAGTGGTCCCGAAGTTGGCCGACAGATCCCTAGCCAAGAACGAATGCAGCGGCGCCAGCAAGTTCTGACGTTCGCACTGCGAGGCTGACCGCGCCAGGTTCTTAATCCCATCGATGTGTTCTAGACGCTATGCTAGGCGCCGTATGCCCTGGCTAACGGCGATCGCACTCGTGATTTCATTCGCCGCGTGCAGCGGCGGTCCGGAGTCGGTCCAATCGCTCAGAGACAAGGCCGACAGGAGCCTGGCTCAGATCGAAGGCACCATCTCGCTCGCCGGGCTCGAGCAATCGGTGGAGGTCCTGCGGGATCGCTGGGGCGTTGCCCACATATACGCCGAAACCGTTCACGACCTGTTCTTCGCACAAGGCTTTGTTGCCGCTCAAGACCGGCTCTACCAGATCGAGATCTGGAGAAGAACCGGATCAGGGGAACTCGCCGAGATCCTCGGCCCGGACTACGTATCGCGTGATCGAATCGCCCGCCTCGTGCGCTATCGCGGCGACATGGAGGCCGAATGGGCGAGCTACTCGCCCCACTCCAAGGAGATTGCCGAAGCGTTCACTTCCGGAATCAACGCGTACGTCGATCGCAATCGCGACAACCTTCCGATCGAATTCGAGCTATTGGACTTCGAGCCCGGTGTTTGGAAACCGGAGCATGTGCTACTGCGGGTCGCCGGGCTACTGATGGTAAGGAATATCAGCCAAGAGATCGGACGCGCCAAGATGATCGCTCAACTCGGCATCGATGAGACACAGCGCTGGTATCCGACCGATCCAGCACGAGAGCTGCAGCCCGATCCCGATGTCGACCTGGCGGGAATCGACGACCGCGTCACAAGCGAGTACCGCCGGGCCGTTAGCATTCCCGTGCTCCACGATCAGGACGGCTCGAACAACTGGGTCGTCAGCTCGGAACTCAGCGCCTCGGGCGCGCCCTTGTTGGCGAGCGACCCGCACCGGCCGGTGATCCTGCCCTCGTTGCGGTACGCGGTTCACCTCAACGGCCCCGGATGGAACGTGATCGGTTCTGGCGAGCCAGCCCTGCCCGGCGTCGCGATCGGCCACAACGACCGCGTTGGCTGGGGATTCACGATCGTTCAGTACGATCTTGCGGATCTGGTCGTGGAGAGGACCAACCCTGAGAACCCGCGACAGTACCTGTTCCGAGGCGAATGGCTCGACATGGAGATCGAGCGCGAGGAAGTGCGGGTCAAGGGACGGAACCAGCCGGAAGCGGTCGAACTCGCATTCACGCGCAATGGCCCGGTCATCTGGGAGGATCCTGAGAACGATAGGGTGGTCGCGCTGCGCTGGGCCGGGCAGGAGCCGGGCACTGCCGGCTACCTCGGCAGCTTGGCCCTCGACCAAGTCCGGGACTGGGAAGGCTTCGTCGAGGCGATGCGGGCCTGGAAGGTCCCCGCCGAGAATATCGTCTACGCCGACGTGGACGGAAATATCGGGTGGGTCGCCGCCGGCCTCATGCCAGTGAGGGAGAACTGGTCCGGATTGCTGCCAGTCCCGGGCCACACCGGCCGCTACGGGTGGAGCGAGTTTCTCGACGTCGAGGACCTCCCGCAAACGCTCAACCCCGAGAGCGGATACATCGCGACCGCGAACCACAACATCCTCCCCGACGGATACACGCGCGATCTGGGGTTCGATTGGTCGGCCCCATACCGCTTCGAACGGATCGACGAGGTCTTGGCGCGGGGTGGCAGGTTCACAATCGAAGACTTCCAGGCATTGCAACTGGACGAGACCTCTCTGCCGGCCCGCCAGCTTGTGGGGATGCTGAGGGAATCGTCTGACGGTCCATCCGAAGCCTCCGCGGTCTTCGATAGCTGGGACTTCGTCCTGGATGTCGAATCCAATCAGGCTGCGCTATTCGAGGCTTGGCTGAAGCGCCTTCCCGCCAAGTACATCGAAGCCCACGCCCCGCCGCCCTCTCGCGGCCTGATCGCTCGCTACCTGCAGCTGCCTACCTTGCTCAGCGGGCTGCGCACGATTCCCAGGGAGCAGCGGAACCGGATCATGTCCGAGTCTCTCGACGAGGCCTACGCGGAGCTAGCGTCAAGCCTTGGCGGAGACGCTACAGCCTGGAGGTGGGGAGATCTGCACCAAATCAGCTTCCGGCACCCGCTAGCCAACACGGCCGCAAGGAGGGAGGCGCTGGATCTAGGCCCTGTAAGGCGCGGCGGAGACGGGTTCACGCCCAACGCGACACGCGGGCCGGGGTACTCTCAATCCAGCGGGGCTTCCTACCGCCACATCCTCGACCTGGCCGACTGGGACCGGTCAGTGTTCACCAGCACGCCGGGGCAGTCCGGCCAGCCGGGCAGCCCATACTACGACGACTTGCTGCCGATCTGGGCGGAGGGGCGCTACGCCCCGCTCGTGTACAGTCGCTCGGCCGTCGAAGAGAACACCGCCCACCGTCTCTTGCTAGAGCCTGAGTAGCCGGAAACCCGCGGGAGGCTTCGGATCGCCGCGGACGGCACCTCAACGCGCAGCGCTGGCGTACTCGACTCCCGAACGCTGCCGAGGGGTGGCCAAGAGCTGGCGATCGCCGGCCGGCCTCACGTCCAGCACCGAATCGCTGCCGCGACTGGCCGTTCACGCGGTCCACAGCGTCGTTGCACAAGAACGCAGTTGGCGTGCCAGAGGCCCGGCACGGCTACAATCCTCTGCATGCTGTCCGTGTTCTCCTCCCCATCGCGCTACACCCAAGGCCCTGACGCCACGCTTTCCCTGGGGTCAGAGATGAAGCGCATCGGACTGCAGGGGCCAGCGCTCGTGCTCGCGGGCAGGAGTCCGGCAAAGCGGCTCTCCGGGACATGGCAACAGGCCTTCGGTGACGCCGGCCTGACCCACAAAGTGCATCCGTTCGGCGGGGAGTGCAGCCACAAGGAAATCGAGGACGTCAAGCAGGTCGCGCGGGAGGCGGGGGCCAAGGTCATCGTTGGGGCCGGCGGCGGCAAGGTGCTCGACACGGCGCGCGCCGTCGCCGCTGAGTTGGATCTAGCCGTCGTGAACTGCCCTACTGTGGCTTCGAGCGACGCGCCGTGCTCCGCCTTGTCCGTGCTGTATGACGAGGAGGGACGGGTCGTAGACTATCGCGTCTACGGCCGCAACCCGGAGCTTGTCCTGGTCGACACCACCGTGATCGCCTGTGCGCCGCCGCGGCTGCTGGCGGCGGGCATGGGAGACGCGCTGGCAACTGTGTTCGAAGCACGAACATGTGTCGCCGGCCATGTCCGCAACATGCGGGGAGGCGCTTCCACCCGCAGTGCCCTAGCCCTAGCGGAGCTGTGCTACCAGACCTTGATCGAAGACGGCAGGGATGCGTTCGCCGCCACCCAGCAGCAGGCTGTCACGCCCGCGCTGGAGCGGCTAGTCGAGGCCAACACGCTGCTCTCCGGACTCGGTTTCGAATCCTCGGGGCTCGCCGCGGCGCATTCGGTTCACAACGGACTCACCGTCGCCCACGGCACGCATGCGTTCTTCCACGGCGAGAAGGTAGCCTTCGGCACGCTCGTGCAACTCGTGCTGGAGGGCAAGCCTAGCAGCGTGCTCGCCGAGGTCATGGCGTTTTGCCGGTCCGTCGGCCTGCCCATCACGTTGTCTGATATCGGTCTTGCAGACTGCGACCGCGGCGAGCTCGATCGCGTGGCCAGGCGCACCATAGCTAAAGGCGAGACGATCCACAACGAGCCGTTCGAGGTCAACCCCGGAATGGTCGCAGACGCCATACTCGCCGCCGATGCGATCGGGCGGCGGTGGGATCGCGACCACGCTGGCTAGCGCATCGCGGCTGGCGCTGCGCGAAGCGCGTGCGTCTGCCCCTCAGCGCTCGATCTGCGCGGTTTCCTTGACCCATCCGCCGATGGCGGCGTGGCTTTCCTTGACCCGGATGACGTCCCCGTCCAAGAACGTCACGAACACGATCTCACCCGGTGGCTCTCCATAGATCCAGTCCTCGGTCTCGACGCCTTCCTTGAAGTCACGGATCTTCTTCGTCGGCCTGCCCTTCGCTAGCAGCACCATTTCCTTGTCCATGCCTTCGATGACCTCGTTCCTCTCGATCGCCTCGCGGTATTTCACATCGATCTTGTCGAGATAGAGTTCCGTCGCCGAACGCTGGTTGAAGTCCAGCACCGGCTTGAGCATCTCCTTGAACTCCTGGGCAGTCTTGACGGGCACATTCTCTGGGAAGACCAATGCCAGTTTGGTACCGCCCGGCGCGTGGGTGTTCTGCGAAGCGCCCAGCGTCGTGCCGCGGCCCGCGGCCCCGGCCACTTGGATGCGGTGCCACCAGCGGCGCCCGCCGCCGATGCCGTGGTTGATCTCGAAGACTAGCTTCTTGCCGACGAACTGCACGGCGGTAATCTGGACCAGGTCGCCCAGCCGCGCCGCCGGCCCGAACTTGATCATCGCGTCCGCCCACTGCCTGCGGTCATACTGGCCGCTGGGCCGAAACACCAAGGGCTTCTTGGACCTAGGGATCTGGAGCTTGGCCGTGCCGTATTCAGCGTTCAGGTCGCGAATCAACTGAGCCCGCTGTCCCGGCGTCAACTTCTCCGTCTTCGCGCTCGCTGACGGGGCCGCCAGACTCAGCGCCAGCAGCGTGATCAATGCCGCCAAGGCCGGTCGCCACGACGCCGCGATCTTCGCGCGGGGCATCCCAGAGCATCGGCTCGGATACTGCCAGGGTCGGGAGTCGCCAAACGACCGCCAGCAGGGCCAATGCCATGCCGGTCGCAAGCAGTCCGCCTTCGAATCCATAGTCGCCACCGGTGACCCATTCGGGCCGCCCGAGCCTGAGGTTCAAATCACTCAGCCTTATTGTAATGCCGGAGATGTTCACACCAAGTACCGCCTGCGCGACGTTCCAGCCGAAATGCAGGCCTGTAGCCAGCCATAGAGACCGCTGTCGAACAACCGCGACACCGAATGCGGCGCCGAACAGGGCGGTGTTGCACGTCGCCAAGGCCGTAATGCCCGGATTCGCCGCGTGCAGAGCGGCAAAGCCGGCGGAAGTCAGGACAACGGCTCCGGCAGGTCCAAACGCCCGGGCCAGGCACTGCAGCAGCAGGCCCCGCGCGAACAATTCCTCGGCGGTTGCGCCGACGGCCAGCAGCGCGAGCCCGAGCACAGGCGTCGCCCGCAGGTCGAATCGCAGTGATTCGGCCTCGATCGGCGCCCATCGGGCCCAGCCGAGCGGCAATGCCACGAGCACGAGGACGCCGCAGCAGAGGAGCCCCATGACCAGCCCTAGCGGCAGGCCTCGGCCCGCGCCGGGCCCCAGGCCGACCCGCCGCCAGCTGGCGCGTGGCAGAATGGCCACGGTCAGGGCCGTGACGATCACCGTGGCGCAGAGCAAGGGCACGGTCCCCAGTACCAACTGGTGATCCGACAGGGATGCCAGCGCCAACGCCACAAGGCTCGCGCAGACATAGGTGTTGAACAGGGTCAGGACCGCCAGGCCGAGATACTTCAGCCGCTCTCTTGGCGCTACCGCATGGTCGGGCATCGGCGGTTTCGTTCCACGGTACAGTCAGGCTCGACCCGATGGCAACCGCCTGGCGCATCCGACTTCCGCAGCGTTCGCGGTTCCGAAACTGCAGCCGTGCGATCACCTGAGAGCCGCAATTGACAGGCGGACTTTTGACCGCCTATGCTCGAAAGAGAAGACGCATGGCCAATCACAAGTCCGCACTCAAGCGCATCCGGCAGACGGCGCGCCGGACCGCCCGCAACCGGGCGGCCAAGAGTCAACTTCGCACCAAGCTGAAGAGGTTTCGCGCCGCAGTGGATGGCCAAGGCGACACTTCGGCCGCAGATCTGCTCGACTCGACGGTGGGCCTGATCGACCGCTCCGTACGCAAAGGCGTATTGCATCGCAACAAGGCCAGCCGCCTGAAATCTTCCGTCGCACGGGCCGCGAACAAGGCCGCCCAGGCTTCGTCGTCATAGCCCCGCGCAGCCGATTCCGGCTGCACGACGGCCCCGCTGAATAAGAAAGGCCGCGCTCAGCGGGTCAGCTTCATGACCAGTGTTTCCATCAGCACGCGGTCGTCCGGCCGGGCGCTGCGCAGGCCGCGGTCGGCTTCGAACAGCTCGATCAGCGCCGTCCGTAACTCGTCGGCGCGATAGCGCGAGACGATCCCCTTGAGCTGCCTCGCCCGCATGGGCCACACCCTGATGCCGAGGCCGCCTAGGTCCCGGCGAATCTCGCCGGCGCTGTCGGCACCGACCTCCTTGGCCGCCAGAGCCTGCCGGAACAGGGTGGCCAGGGCGCTCACTTGCAGGCCCCAATACATCCCTGCCTTGGCCATTGTGTCGAGGACCTCTAACGCCCGGGCCCGGTCGCGGTCGGCGATGGCGTCCGAGAATTCGTACGTTCCGCGCTGTCTCGCCTCAGGCACCAGCAGGGCCAAATCCTCCAATGTGATCGAGCGCGCGTCGCCGACGTAGAGCTTCAGCTTTCCCAACTCGCTCTCGAGGCGAAACGCATCCGCTCCTAGCATCTCGATCAACTCGGACAGCACCGCGTGCGGAAGGCTCAGGGCCAGCCGCTTGGCCAGCACCTGCCCAACATAGAGGGCGTCGGATTCGCTCAAGGGCTTGAAGTCGACCCGCTCGGGCACGGAGGAATAGAACTTCGCCAGCCGCTCCAACTTGGCGCTGTCGTCACGGTCGTCCCAGCGGTGCTTGGTGGCCTCGACCAGCACGACCACGTCGGGAAGCGGATCCCTGAAGTATGCCTCCAGTCCGGCCTTTTCCCGCTTGCCCTCGCTGGTCGCGATCCGGGGCAAGACCTGATCCGCGTTGCGCGCCACCACCAGCCGGGCGCCGCCGAACAGGGACGGTGTCAGTATCTCATCGATCAGGTCGCTTACACGCTCGTCCTTCAGATCGAGCTCGACGATCGAACCCTCGTCAGGTTCCGGCCCCAGCAGGGCGCTGCGAAGGAATTCGGCGCACCGCGCGCGGTAGAATGGCTCGGCACCCAAGAAAAGGTAGCCCGGGGCGGGCGTGGCCCCCTTCTTGAGCCGACCGCTCAGTTGCTTCGGGCTCAAGTACACACCGTACCACCTCGTCCCGAATCACCCCTGAGGAGCCCTCTATGCGCACCACTACCTTCTTCGCGCTCCCGATGCTGCTGGCAATCCCGCTGTTCGGAGGAGATTCCGCCGAATTCGCGGCGTGGGTCTCGAGCCAGTACCGCATCAGCCCGAACATCACCTACAAGACAGCCAGCAACGCCGAGCAGAAACTCGACGTGTACTGGCACCGCGGCGAGCCCACGCCTCGGCCAACCGTGATCTACATCCACGGCGGCGGGTGGGTCGGCGGATCGAAGGAAAGCAGCGCGCTCGCCCTTGCGCCGTATCTGGAAATGGGATTCAACGCCGTGAACGTGGAGTACCGCCTCGGGAGGGTAGCCCTAGCCCCTGCGGCTGTCGAAGACTGCCGCTGCGCGCTGCGCTGGGTCGTTCGCAACGCCGAGACATACGGCTTCGACACCACGAAGCTGGTAGTGACGGGCCGCTCTGCAGGCGGACACCTCTCGCTGACTACCGGAATGCTGCGAACGGCGGCCGGCTTCGATGCCGAGTGCATCTCACGTGGCGAGCCGCGAGTCGCGGCGATCGTCAACTACTACGGCATCACGGACGTGGCAGACCTGATGGCCGGCCAGCCGAACGAGAAGAGCTATGCCGTCAGGTGGCTTGGCAGCATGACCGACCGCAAGAAGATCGCCGACGCGGTCTCGCCGATCCACCACGTCCGGAACGACCTGCCGCCGATTCTCACCATCCACGGGGACGCCGACAACGTCGTGCCCTACTCCCACGCGCTCGAGCTGCATCGACGCCTCGAGGCAGCCGGAACCAAGCACCGACTGCACACCGTCGAGGGCGGCGGGCACGGCGGGTTCTCCAGCGGGCAGGTCGCGACGATCGACCAGACGATCCGCAACTTCCTTGCCGAGCAGGATCTGATGCCCTAGCGGCCGGGGATCACCGCGCAGCTTTCAAGTATTTGTCGATATATTCACGCAAACGCGAACGCAGACAGTGCATTACGGGCCAATCTGTTTTCTTTAGGGATTGGTCGCCGATGCGGGTGACAGGCATGAGTTCCCGCGTCGACGAGGTGATGAACACCTCGTCGGCAGCATAAAGATCGTCGGGATACAACACCCGCTCCTCGACCGGCTCGCCCAACTCTTCCAGCATCACCGCACGGGTGACGCCGGGCAGCGACCCGCTCGCGAGCGGTGGAGTGAGAGTCACGCCGTCCGTCACGGCGAAAACGTTAGCCGATGTACACTCGGACACCTCGCCGCGCTCGTTGAGCAGCAGGGCGTCGGCGAAACCGGCGCGCTGGGCGTTCTCGAACAGCGTCAAGTTGTGCGCCCAGGACAGCGTCTTGGTGCCGGCGAACTCAGACTTGGAATCGCGCCCGTGAGGTTGCAGCGCGAGCACAACGCTGCCGGGATCAGCGCTCAAGTCGGCAGTGAACGCGACCACATCGGACGGCCGGCCCGAGCCGGGCCCCTCGAACAGTCCGCCTTGGCTGCGCATCACATTGACCCGCATCTTCGCCTCGGGACAGTCATTCCGAACCACCAACTCGATCAGCCTCGATCGCAGCTCGTCGCGACTCGGAGGCATCTCCACGTGCAGCAGGGCGGCATCGCGGGTCAAGCGCTCCCAGTGGCGCTCGAACGCGAAGGGGATGCGTTGGTAGATGCGCAGCGTGGAGAAGACTCCCCAGCCACTAAACAAGCCCACCTGCCCCGGACGCAGGACAGCCTCGTCGCTCGGGACGATCGCATCGTTGTGGAGGACGAAGCGGTGAATCACACTCTCATTATGGGTCCGGCCGCGGAACACCCGAGGCTAGCCCATATGGAACAGGCTCAGGCGCGGGAGGCCGAGCAGCTCGAAGGTCTTGCGCCGAACATAGGTCTGCTTCAGCGAACCCAGCTGCTCGGCCGTCATCCTGCGGCGGTAGGGCCTGAGTTCTGCATCAAGCTCGCGGCCCACTTGCAACAGCTGGTCCTCGCTCAGCGCTACGGTGGCTGCCGCCTGCAGCCGGTCGTCGAGAACTGTTAGCTTGCGCTCGACATCTTCCAAGTCTCCCAGTTCCCCGCCCTCGGCCTGCTCAGCCAAGCCTTCCAAGGTGTCGGCCATGCCGCCAAGAAGGTCTTCCGGCACGCCCTGCCCGCGCGCCGCTTGGCGCAACTGCCCGGCGCGTTCCATGAAGAACGCCGCCAAAGCGGCCGGCTCGAACCCGGCACTGGCCGACTGCTGGATGGCCATGTCCCCGTGCGCCATCTCGCGGGCCGCGCCGAGCACTTCTTGCGTGCAGTAGGCCACTGAGTTGACAGTCGAGAAGCGCCGCCGCTTGGCGGCGTGATACTTCTCGAATGACCTATCGATGCCCTTCAAGACCGCGCCGAGGGGAATGCCGGCATCTTTCCATGACTCGACCAGTACCCAGTCCAGCGGCGACATCATGAACATCCCGCTGTTGCGGGCGCGCCGGAAATGCTCTTCCACCTCGGTGAAGTAGTTGAAGTAGTTCACGGTCGGGACCGACGCAGAGGGGATCAGAGGTATAGCCCGTTGAAAACCATCTTGAACGTGGCGTTGGACTGGCCTCGGTACTGCGGGCGGATGCCAAAGAGAATCACCCGGCCATTGCCGAACGGCACGTCTACGACCGCCGCCCGGTTCGCCAGGTGGCCTTCTCCAAGCAGCCACCCGGAGGCCAGCACGTTGCGCCCGGGGAAGCGCAGCACCTGCCGCAGCTCGGCCGCGAATTGCCGGCGAACGCGGAACACGGGACCGGACTGGAACCACGCAGCCTCCCGCTCTCGCATGCCGATGCAAAGCGGATGGGACAAGTCCGCTTCCACGGTCACCAAAGTGCCCGGAACAAAGAAGCGTTGCTTGGGCAGTCCTTCGACGGCATTCTCCACCGGCAGGCCTAGTCGGCTGACGGCGTAAGATGCCGCCCGGCTGAACGCCATGACGGTACCGCCGGCCCGGGCAAAATCGACCAAGGCCGCCGCTCCGGCATCCCCCAGGCCGCCGCGGTACTCGGGAGGCACGATCGACTCGCCGTCTCCGTGCTCGTGGGCATGCCCCTTGTCCAGAACTTCCGGGGCCACATCGGGCAGGATCACAACGTCATACTTGCCCACGATGCCGTCCGCAACCTGGGCGTTCCCCACGGTCTCGTAGGGCATCTCGTAGCGGTCGAACAGCCAGCGTGTCCAGCCTTCGTCCATGATCGGCACGTGTCCCGCATAAATCGCCACCCGCGGCAGAGCCAGCGGCGGGTGGCCGGCAGCCAGCGTGTCGCTGGGGACGCATTCGACACCCCACTCGTCAGCCAGCTCCTCCAGCACGGGGACGACATCAGGGCCGGCGCGAAGCAGGAACGCTCCGTCAGACTGCCTGCGATGTACTGCTACTCCTCCGGCCAGCAAGCGATTCACCGCGACCCAGCTAGAGCCCAGGTTGGGCGAAAGCATCAACTCGTCCGCCGCCGCCACGCCCCCGCTCAGCTGAGGGACTCGCTCCACCACCTCGGTCAAAAGATCGAGGTCGCCCGAGACCGGATACGCTTCCACGCCCATCAGCAGCGGCAGCGTGTGCGCTGTAGCGTCATACGGCATCAGCGGGGGTCCGCCCGGGTACTGGCGCAAATCGGGATAGTCCTGGCGGGACAGCAAGGTGTTCGCGAACGCACCATAGGGCTGCGCAAGTTGTACGACAAAGTCACCCTCGCGCACAGTGCGGCCCCCAACAGGCGCGTCCTCCAACGCCCGAACGATCTCGACATCGCCGAATTCCAGTGTCCGCAGCAGGCGCGTGGTGGCCGCTAGGTCGTGCTGTTCGGGGGGCACGACGAAAGCGCGCCCGCGCCCTCGATCGATGATCCTCTGGCCGATGCGGTAGAAGTTCCGGAGCAAGTCTGTTCGCCGCAGCGCAGCGCTGTACAGCACGGATTCGAACGTGATGAGCTGGTTGTCGACGATGTCGCGCAAGCGCCACTCCCCTCCCTGCCATGGCTCCAAGAAGTTCCAGCTGCTCGCGCTCGGGCTGTAGCCCTGGCGATCGGTCGTGAGCTCTTCCGGGGCGACCGTGATCGGCGATGCGAAGCGGGCGCTCGCGCTCTCGCTCAAGAGTCTCAGGGCACCGTGATAGCTCTGGTAGTGGCGCGCTGGCGAGTAATAGTCGTATATCCCGTTCACGAGCACTCCGGTCTTGCCCGCCGCGGTCAGGTCCATGGCCATCGCGGTTCCGAAAGCATTGACCTGCTGGGTGATCAGGGCGTCAATGTTCGGGTCGATCGGATCGATCCACGGCGGCACGAAGATGCGCGCTCCATGGGGACCCATCTGATGCACGTCGTAAACGATCTGGGGGCGCCACCTGTTGTGCACGCTCTCCACCATGAGCCGCGTCTCTTGCTGGGTGAAGATGTACCAATCCCGGTTATTGTCGTGACCCACGTATTTGTGATAGAGGGAGGTAAGCGGAGCTCCTTCGTAGCGTCCTCCCACCCAACGCTGGTACCACTCCCTGACCTTGTCGACCCCGTCGGGGTTCAGCGAGGGCACCAGGAGCAAGATCGTGTTCGCGAGGATGGCGCGGTGGCGGTCGCTGTCCTGCGTCAGCAGGTCGTGGACGAACTGCACTGCCGTCATCGTTGAAGCCACTTCGTTCGAATGGATCGAGCAAGTAATCACGACGGCAGGCTTGCCCTCTTCCGCCAGGTCGAAAGCCTCTTCCTGTGTAGTCGCCCGGGGGTCGGCGAGCTTGGCCAAGATCTCCCGGTAGCGTTCGATTTGCTCGAGCGTCTCGGGAGCGGCAATCGTCGCAAGGATCAAGGGCCTGCCCTCGGTTGACCGGCCGAGCTCTTCGATGCGCATCGAGTCGCTGCCAGCGTCGAGGATGCGGAAGTACTCCACCACCTCGGACCATGCGACCAAGGCCCGGTCCTCGCCCATGGAGTGGCCGAAGTGCTCTTCAGGCGTCGGCAGGGCGGCGAGCGCAGGCAGGGCGCTCACCAAGAGGGTCAGCAGCCGCATCGATGCATCAATGGTACGAAGCCCGGGGACAAGCGCCAAGCAGCCGGGCGGATTGCAGTATCGATTCCATCTGTCAGGCCGCGATCGCGGGCGCCGAGGCCAGACTGCGCCGCTCGTGCTCGAGCAAGAATCGCTTCGCGACCAGGCCGCCGGCGTAGCCCGTCAGATTGCCGTCCGCTCCTACGACGCGATGGCAAGGCACAAGGATCGACAGCGGGTTGCGTCCGATCGCTGCGGCCACTGCACGCACCGCCCTGGGTCTTCCCAGGCGTGACGCCAGTTCGCCGTAGCTCAGGGTGTGCGCCGGGGCGATCTCGCGCAGAGCATTCCAGACATCGACTTGGAACGGCGTGCCGCGCATATCCAGCGGGATATCGGGCGAGTACTCCAAATCGGAGTCAAAGTAGCAAGCCAGGAACGCCTCCGCCTGCAGCAAGAAGATGTTTCCGTGCCCCGGACGAACTCCGGCGGGAGCTAGGCGGGCCTCAAGCCTAGGCGCCTGCACTGGGAAATAGACCGCTGTCAAGCCGGCGTCACTGGCCAGCATGCGGATCTCGCCCAATGGACTGAAGAACTTGGATCGCTGCAATTCGGGGCCTCGTTTGCGCTAACGATACCACGGCCGCCGGGAGTCTTCCTCGCGCTGCGCAGATGTCCGGCTCGCAAGACCCCGGAGGGCGAATCGGGAGCCCACCGGCCTGGGGCGGGCCATCTCCGAAGAACGCCTAAACCCTTGATAGACTGAAGCCAAGGGCGTTGGAGCACCATGGCCGAGATTTCACCGTCAATCTTGGCGGCCGATTTCGCCGCGTTGGGCGAGCAGATCCGACAGGCCGAGTCGGGCGGCGCGCGCATGCTCCATGTGGACGTCATGGACGGCCACTTCGTGCCGAACATCTCCATCGGGATCCCGGTGGTCGAATCCTTAGCACAGACCACGGACCTGGTCCTGGACTGCCACTTGATGGTGGCCAATCCAGAAAACTACACGAAGGCGTTTATCGACGCGGGCGCCAAGATGGTCACTGTGCACCAAGAGGCCTGTCCGCATCTCGGCAGGTTGCTCGGGCGGATCCGCGACGACGGAGCAGCGGCGGGGGTGGCGCTGAACCCGGCCACGCCGCTGAGCACGCTCGATGAGGTTCTCTCAGAGGTGGACCTCGTGCTGATCATGAGCGTGCACCCGGGCTTCGGCGGGCAGTCGTTCCTGCCCGCCAGTCTCGACAAAGTCAGGCGACTCAGCGCACTCCGCAGTCAGGCCGGTCAAGAGTTCCGGATTCAAGTCGACGGCGGGGTGAACCTAGACAACGCTGGGCCGCTGGCCGAAGCTGGCTGTGACATCTTGGTAGCGGGCTCCAGCGTGTTCGGCGCGGACAACATCGGGGAAGCGGTGCGCGCGCTGTCCACGCGCGCGAACATGCCAGCACTCGCAAGCGCTTGAGCGCTGCCTGCGCCTCGCCCACGGCCGCCAGGCAACCTTCGCCGGAGACGATACAGCCGGTCGGGCAAGGCTGCCACGTGACAACGCTCTGCGTGGAGCGGAGCCCTAGCTCGATGAGCACGTGTGCTGAACTTTTTGGCCGATTCGGCGTATTATGAAGGCGATGCCCCGCCTACGCCTTGCGTCTCTCGCAGGTCTCGCCGCGCTGGCCCTGTTGCTGGCCAGCGGCTGCGGCAAGAGCCCGTACGACAATCCGATCGCGAACAACTCCCAGCAGCCGGACAAGATCCTGTTCGACAAAGCGGTGGAGAACATCGAGCGCCATCGCTACGAGCTCGCCCGCATCACGCTTCAGACGCTGATCAACACCTATCCCGACAGCGAGTACATCGCCAAGGCCAAGCTGGCGATCGCGGACAGCTGGTATCGCGAAGGCACCTCCGAGGGGCTGGCCCAAGCCGAGGCGGAGTACAAGGACTTCATCACCTTCTTCCCCAACATGGAGGAGGCAGCCGAGTCCCAGCTCAAGATCTGCCAGATCCATTACAACCAGCTGCAGAAGCCGGACCGCGACACGCTCCACGCGGTGCGGGCCGACCAAGAGTGCCGCCAGCTGCTGCTGCGCTACCCGAACACGGTGTTCCTCGAGGAGACCCAGCAGCTCTTGCGCAACGTCCAGGAAGTCATCGCCGAGGGCGAGTACCGGGTGGGGATGTTCTATGTCAAGAAGGGCAGCTTCCGGGCGGGCGTTAATCGCCTGCAGAGCGTAACGGACCACTACCCCCTGTTCAGCAAGGCGGACGAGTCCCTGTGGCTCTTGGGCGAGAACTACGGCAAGCTCGGCGACAACTTCGAGGACCACCAAGTCGCCGCGTACCAGAAGATTGTGTCGGACTACCCGCTGAGCCCATACGTGGACGGCGCCAAGGAGAAGCTCAGCGCGTTGCAACGTGAATCGCCCGAGACCGACCCGGAGCGCTTTGAACTGCACAAGTACAACGTGGAACACCGCACGCAGCCAGGCCGCATGGGCACGTTCTGGGGCATCTTTCGCGGCAAGCCGGACCTAGGAATGGCCGCCAAGGCCGGCGATCCCGCCATGACCACGCTGATGCCCTCTACGCCTCCGGGGATCCAAGCGGCCGCGGCCGCGGCGGTAGAGCCCACTGCCGACGTCACGGTCGAGACCATTTCCGGTCCAAGCGCATTGGATACCGAGCCTGACGCGCGCCTAAACCAACCCCAGACCGAGTCCAGCGAGACCGCAGCCGAACAAGACGAGCAGAACTGAGCTCCGTGGCCACCATCTTCGTCGCAGACGACAACCCCCATGTGCACAGCATGGTGGAGAAATCGCTAGGAGCCGAGGGGCACGAGATCGCCGGCACTATGGACGGATCGGAGGCCTTGGAGTCGATAGCGCAGAGCAAGCCGGACATCGTGCTGTTGGACAGCACCCTCGGAGAGCTCAACGCGTTCGACACCTGCCGCGAAGTGCTCTCGTTGCCCGGCATGGAGAAGCTGCGCGTAGTCTTGCTGGCCGGACCGCTGGAGACAATCGACAGCACAGAGGCCCTCCAGGCGGGCGTTTCGACCGTATTGCAGAAGCCGCTCGATCCCGCGGTCCTCAGCGAGTTGGTCGGAGACGGCGGTGACGGCGCGGAGGGCTCAAAGTCCAAGCCTCCGGCGGTAGACCTGCTCGTTCACCAAGCTCTCGGGGATGCGGATTCGCAGCAATTGCGGAACGCGATCCACAAGCAGGTCGAGGCAGTCGTGAACGCCTCGATACCCTCGCTCGTCGACCACATCACGGACCGGCTGGCAGAGAAGCTGAAGCCCAAGTAGCCCTGGCCGCAGAGTATTCGGCGGCTCGATAATCCGTTGGGCTCAGCAGCTGTTCCGCAACTGGATCGGCACGACCCATTGCCTGCCGAACAAGTCCGTCTGGTCTACGATGAGAGTGCTGCGGGCGCGTAGCTCAGTCGGATAGAGCATCTGCCTTCTAAGCAGAGGGTCCCAGGTTCGAGTCCTGGCGCGCCTGCCATCGCTCACTGGGCCCGCATATCGCTCGGTTGCCACCATCAGCGCAAGCAGCGACTCAAGCGCGATCACATTCGTGTCCAATGCACTGAAGGGGTTGAGTCATGAATGCGAGGAATGGTTTGAGGCCGGTGCATCCGGGAGAGATATTGCGGGACGAACTCGAAGCACTCGGCCTGTCGGCCACTGCGCTGGCAAGCGAGTTGGACGTGCCGGTAAACCGCATTACGGCAATCCTGCACGGTCAGCGGGGAGTGGCGGGCAATACGGCGTTGCGCCTGGCGCGCTATTTCAGGACGACTCCGCAGGTCTGGCTGAATTTGCAAAAGAACTACGAGCTTCGCCGGGCTGAGATTGAGGCGAACCGCGAGACTGCAGAGCGCCTCAAGCCCCGAAGAACGGCCGCTTAGACAGGACTTGCTAGCAGACTCTTGCCCGCATCCGCCTCGGCAACTACAGTATTGGCTGTCGTTCTACGCGAAATCCCCGGCGACGATTCTGAGCGCCCGCAAGACGCCCAGGCCTAAGACCACATGCTGATGCAATTCAGATTCGCTCTCCGGCTGATTGCGTGCTTCTTCGCCGCATGGGCGGCGCACGGTTCGCAGATCATCCGCGAGTCTCTGCCGACAAGAACGGTGAGTGCAGGTACGGTCGAGTACGCGATTCTGCTCCCTCACAGCTATTCCCCCAGCGGCGAGCGATATCCGCTCCTCTTGCTCCTGCACGGTGCAGGAGGCGACCGCGAGCAGATTGCGCGGTTCGAACCTCAGATCTCCCGAATGTGGGCCTCGAACGAGCTTCCGAAAATGGTGGTGGCGACTCCCTCGGTAGCTACCGGCTCGATCTACTTGGACAGCTATGACGGCAAGGAGCGCTGGGAATCCTTCCTAATGGACGAGTTCCTGCCACACCTGCGGGCCCGATATCGCGTCAGCCTCGACCGCGAGACGACGATGGTCTCCGGCACGTCAATGGGCGGATTGGGCAGCTTGCGGCTCGGCTTCAAGTATCCGGAAACGTTCGGAGCGCTGGCGGCAATGGAACCAGGAGCTTGGCCCGGCCTGACATGGGACGAGGTGCCGGACCGCAACAAGATCCGCTCTCCGGAGCGCATTGCGAATCTGTTCGGCGACCCGTTCGACGACGAGCGCTTCCTGCGGGAGAATCCTGCATCGATCGTTGAAACAGACCCTTCGCGACTCCTCGACTCGGCGATCTACATCGAGGTTGGGGACCAAGACGGTTTCGGATTCGTCGAGGGCGCGGACTTCATGCACCGCCTGCTATGGCGACATCGCATCCCGCACGAATTCAGGCTGGTCCGCTGGGCAGATCACGTTGGCAGCACGATCATGGAGCGATCCCGAGACCGCTTCCGCTTCCTAGCGCGCTATCTGCAACAGCCGACCGTTCCCGAGCCCGCTGTCGAGAGCTTCCGCGAGCGCATGGCGGAAAGTCAGCGTTCAAGAGGGCTCGAACCGTTCGGATTCTGGCCGAACTCGACGCTGCGTTCCTATGGCAGAGGAGACGGCCTTGAGAGCTTGCGTGCTGTTCGGGATTCCAACGAGGTTCGCACCGAGCGCGGGGTCATCCGCATTGCCGATGTCCCGTATGCGCGAAATCCTGAGACTGACCCGCTGAGGCAAAGCATGGACATCTATATTCGGGAGGGGCTGACCGATGCACCTGTCGTCTTGTATGTGCATGGCGGCGGGTGGATCCGTGGCGACAAGGAAAGAGCCTTGTTCAAGCCCGCACATCTGGTTCCGAAGGGATTTCTGTTCGCTTCAATGAACTACCGGTTCCATCCCGAAGCGAGCCTGGCAGAAATGGCAGCGGATGTCGCTTCGGCCGCGGTCTGGCTCAAGCAGCACGCACCAAAGTACGGAGGTGACGGCGCGAGAATCACGTTGATGGGACATTCGGCCGGAGGACACCTCGTTGCCCTAGCGGGTGCGAATCAGATCTTCATGGAAGACGCCGGAGGATCGTTGAGCGACCTCGCCGGCGTGGTTGTGATCGACTCTGCCATGCTCAACGTGCCGGCGCGCATGGAAACGGCGGGGCAGTCCCAAGTCCGCGTGTTCGGCAGCGCGCCGGAAGGATGGATCCCTGTCTCACCCTGGCACCACGTCGAAGCAGGAAAGGGTATACCGCCGTACCTGCTGTTTGCCTCGGACGGCAGAGCGATCTCTCAAGAACAAGCCGCCATGTTAATCGCCAAATTGGAGCAGCATGGCATCGAAGCGTCGTTCCACGAGGGGAAGGGGCGAGCTCATACCCCCCTTGACACATACATAGGAGTCGAGGGGGACGCGAGCACCGGGATCCTCCTGGATTTCCTTCGCCGGCATGCGGACACGCTCTAGCGATCCCCGGCCCCGCCGGCAGCCGCCAGCGCGCGAAATTACACAGCCTTTGCAAGCCGGGCAAATCCTGCAAGGCAAAGACTTTAGAAGAGCCCGCTCTCCAGATGCCCGGGGCCAGCGGCCGGTCAGCCGCTCGACCGGTAACCGGCAGGCTCGCCTAGCGTCTTAGTCAGGCAAGGAGGCAGGCTGGCAACGGACAGTCATTGCCCCGCCGGAGCAGCGATTTCAACCAGGAGGCAAGCATGCAGGAGCGATTCCAGTCTTCGACTTCACGGCGCGCGTTCGCTAGGACGGTGGCGGCTGCCTCGGCGTTCTACACGGTCCCAGGGCTCTTCGCAGAGCAACTCGCGCTGACCCCCACGGTGACGGAGGGCCCGTACTACCCGGACGAGATGCCTCTGGACACCGACAACGACCTGCTGATCATCAACGACGCCGCGACCCCTTCCTTGGGCCAGGTCGCGCATGTAACCGGGAGGGTCATGACAACGACCGGCGAGCCCGTGCGGAACGCGACGGTGGAAATCTGGCAAGTGGACGCGAATGGTGTGTACATCCATAGCGCCGCTCCGGGCAAGGATCGTCGCGATTCGAATTTCCAGGGCTTCGGGCGCTTTGAAACCGGTTCCTCCGGGGAATACCGGTTCCGGACGATCAAACCCGTGCCGTACAGCATCGGCGTGGGGCGGGTCCCGCACATCCATTACGCCGTCAACCTGGGCGGACGTCGAGTCCTGACCACGCAACTCTTCCTCAAGGGTCATGACGGCAACGAGACCGACCGCGTGATCCGGCAAGCGGCACGGTCGGGGGAACCCTCTTCGCTGTTTGTGGACTTCGATCCTGTGCCGGGCTCCAAGATTGGGGAGGTCGCCACGGTGTTCGACCTCGTCATCAACCCGGATGCGGGGCCTGACTCCCGCAGGGGATTCGGCCGGGGCCGCTTCAGCAGGCGCGGCTAGCAGTCCCTGCCGGCATTGCTTGGTAGCGGGCAAGAGTTCTGGGCGATCGATTGCGCCGACTCCCCGGCCGTCAACCAAGCTTCTGCCCCACCTTGCACCGGCTCGGCCAGGGGCTGCCCACACGTGCCGTCGAAGCGGTACCGATGGCAGTTGCCACGGACTCGTTGGGGTACGCTTAGGGAGTCCTTCCCTATGCGAATCGCTCCCGCCCTGCTCGCCCTCGCCGGGTGGTCGACCGCCCACGCCGCGCCCAATCTGGTCGTGTTCCTGACCGACGATCTGGGCGGCAGGGACACCACGGTGTACGGCTCGCGCGACGTGCGCACGCCCAACATCGAGCGGCTGGCGGCCATGGGGATGACCTTCGAGAACGCGTTCGTCGCATCGCCGGCGTGTGCGCCGAGTTGCACGGCCTTGCTGACGGGCCTGATGCCCGCACGCACTCATCACCTCATGTGACCAACCTAGTCTTGGTATCCTCGTCCTTGCACGAACTGCGTGAAGTAGCTCAGCGGAACGAGATCTAGCATGGATGGGACAGTACGGTTTAATACGGCCTTCTATCCGGGTGATGCCGGTTCTGTGCGAGAGACCAAATCTGCTTCTAACGCGAGTGCCCAAAGGCTAACTGCCGGAGGTCGGCAGGTATTCATCTCGCACAAGACCGACGATTCTCAGGCAGAAGAGGTTGCCCGCTACATTACAACGCAGCACGGAATCATCACTTATCTCGCGGAGTGGGATCCAAACGTCAGACACGATTCGCTCGCGCTTCCCGATTACATCATGCGCGAGATCCAGATTAGCGACGGGTTTCTGGTCAATGTCAGACCACAGATTGCGATCTCCATGTGGGTCGGATACGAGATTGGCGGTGCCCACGCACACGAAGTTCCCAGCGCAAAGATGATGTTCAGCCATGTGACAGGCATGCCATCCGTCGTTGAGGCACTCAAATCGCTGAAGGACTATCCTGACCTTGATGATTGGATCAGGCGCCACGTCTTGAGAGTCCGGCATGGATGACGATCTCTCCGTCTACCAGCTAAACGTCCAATCCGCCGATAAGTTGGACGAGCGGCGCGACGCCGCCGCC
The DNA here is from genome assembly GCA_028819215.1 of Bryobacterales bacterium. Lineage (GTDB taxonomy): Bacteria > Acidobacteriota > Terriglobia > Bryobacterales > UBA6623 > VXMF01. The sequence goes on along the minus strand of JAPPMG010000016.1, from coordinate 7,104 downwards.
CGCTCACACGGGGTAATGTGCATAGTCCTTACCACCGCTGCCACTGGATCGTTCGAAATGTTCCCGATTGTATCCGCCGTCCTGTGGGTCTTCTTGGCTGTCGTCGCCCTTGCTTGGTTTGCCAGTCTTCGGTCGTTGACCGCCAAGCTGTCCGCCAAGTGCCAACTCCTAATGGAAATGGAGAAGAATCAGGAAGTGCCAACCTCCTTCTTGGTCAGGGAGCGGCAACAGTGGGAGAAGCTTGATAAGTCGCCCCTTCACAACGCGCTGCAGCATACCCCGATTGCATTCGTCGTGTTGGGCTCATGCGGATTCCTCGGAACCCTCTTATTTGTTGCGTGCAACATGATCAGCCGCTGAGGTCCGAGCACCAATCCCGGAAAGACTTGTTGCCCGCAAGGCGGCCCTCCTGAGGTCCGTGCCTGAGCCCAAAGCCGATGAAGTCGAAACCGACCGTAATCCTCTCCCCTCCCGCCAGCCTCTGGTCATGGTCTCGCCTCAGCTAAAGTCCCTTGTCAGTCTCCCCATCTCATCAAGGTACGCACCGCGTTTCTCTGCCATCACCGCATACCCGCGAATAAGCGATACGCGTTCGGTGCGACCCCTTCTCTTCAACTGCTTCAACCGCTCGCACCAAAGGTCAATGTCACCATCGCTGGACAAGCGAGGGTGCTTTGCCAGGAACGATGGAAGCCGGATAGTCCTTTGGGCAAATGCCGACAGGTATCTGCGCAGTTCGAAGGCAAGACCGATCTCAAACGGCACCCACCACGACTCGTGGGTCAGGTCGGAAACCAACGCAAGTAGGCTGAAGCTACGCGACAGGATCGTCTCGATGTAGTGGTCCAGCAACGGACCATCTTCATCTCCCCACATGTTCGCATCCAATTTGTCAACCCATGCCGACAGCCCCGAACCCTGGATGCGCCGTGCGATTCTGATTGCGTCAGCAGAGTCGTTGGACCGGTGAGAGACAAAAACATCCCACTCTAGCCCCTCTCCTTCCGCCTCCTGCAGCAGGATCTCTCGAACGTTCGTACCCGCCATGAATAGCCTTGCCATCTTTCTTCGTCGACGGCCACCCGCAGGTCGGCGGCTGTTGCCCGTTCCGGAGCGCCTGCAAGTGCACTCGCCGTTGCCTCGTGTTCTCGAAGTCGCTCTCCTTTCTCGCTTTGCATCTGCTACCACGAGCAGCTATGGGCCGAGCCAACAGGCCGCACTCGTGAGGCTTGTCAAGTTTCAAGGCCGAGCCCGTGAACACCGAATCGCGGGTTAAGACTCTCAATTCCACCTGAAATTAGGCGAATCGTGCGCTCTATGTCCGTCGTCTCGAATAGCTCCCGCTTCTGCTCATCCGTGAGCCCGTTCCCGCTGCTCCAATAGTCCTTGTCACCGTGTTGCCCGCCCTCTCCAAACTCGCGTGTCGCGCCGCCGAACCCGCCCATCAAGTACAGTGGTTTACCATGCTCTAGCGCCAACCTCGCCTCTTCCATCACACCCGGTTCATTGCCCTGATACCCACTCGTCCTGCCTCCCAGACAGATCCGACATCCAGGGTCAAGCAGGTGCGTTATGTGCTTCCTGAGCGCTGTCAACTCCGCCGCGCGTCCTAATTGCCGGTGCGGTCGGACGTACCGCTCGCGAACACCCGCCAGTTGTTCGGGCGTATATTCTAGTTCCTCCCTAAGTGGAATCACCTTGAGGAATCCCCCGCTATCGTGCTGCGCCTCGACGGCCAACCGATTAAGCGATTCCCTTCCTGTCGGGACCACATTGACCATCCTTGGTTCTGCTCCGTCCGCGCTGCCAAGTGACCGCTCACCATCTGATCCTCCCCCGCCGGTCTCGGCCCTGGCAGCCACAATGCCCGCGAAGTCCGCTACAGCCCGCATTACCCCATCCTCGCGCCAATCGTGACCGAAGATGACGCGCATGTCCCGATCAAGGAAGAACTGAGCCATCCTGATCACGATCCGATTGATCTGTCGTGGGTCATAGCCAATCCGCGTCGCGTCCTCGCATGGCGAGACTGAAATACCTACTGACCACATATCAAGCTCCAGCTAGCTCATCGAACGTCACCAGATCTACCTTCGACGCTCCCCGCTCTAGGATCGGCCGCACCGCTCGGGTATAAGTATCCGGTAGCCTCGGGCCAGGGTAAGCGATTGTTTGGTTGCTTTTAGCCAATTGGCAGACGCCGCCCAATGAATACACGGATGGCCGGTGCGGCAACACCTTGACACCCCGTGGTGCTTCGCTCTGTACGCGCAGCGCTCTGAGATGCACCGCCATCGCGTGGAGCACCACGCGGATCAGGTTTCCGTCGTGCACTCGAACGGAAGGCACAACATCGAACGGGAGCAATGAACAATCGTGGTACTGCTCCCTCCGCAGGTCCACCACCAAAATCGGCATCCCGCGGCTCTCCGCCCGCAAAAACTCCCGACGACACCAATATCGCCCCTCATATGCCTCTGTACGGAGCGCTATCAACATCGATTGGCCTGCCTCAGCGTTCAAGACCTCGCTCCACATACTACCGGGCTTTATATGCTCGTCGTCGTAGAAGTAGGCAAAGCCGGATGGATCCCGGTCGGCCTCTCGCAGTTGTCGCAGCACACCAATCAACGACTTAGCCATGGCCACACCGTCAATCTTCGCGTGACTTATGAACAATTTCAAACCGCCATCAGCGCATTCGCAGCCGCCGACCCGACCCAGAAGCACTCGCCGCGCTCTCTGCATCACTCGCAGAGTGGCAACCACAGGCGCGAAAGCTGGTTCAACCCCATCCGTCGCCTTATCGCCCTGAATTTCTCCACTGCTCATCGGCGGGGGTGCTGCTACCCGCACCATATGATCAGTGCCGACCGTTCTCTCGAGCATCTTACTTCGATTTGACGACGCCCCAATCACGACGACGATTGTGTGTCGCGCTCCACCGGCCAGCCGCCCCACGTCAGCTTCGCCTAGTTCCTTCGCCGGCTCCAATACACGGATGCCGAGATCGACAGCCCCGGAAAGGTACGCGCTCGGTGATCCCACGCCAGCCGCGCTGCCCTCGAAAGCGAGCCTAAGGGTATCTACGTAGACATCAGTTCGCCGGTGGCGCCGATCGCGGATCACTACGATTTGTATGGGCGTCCGCATCCCTTCGCTCACCTCTCGCACACTTGAACCTCACCCCGTCACTAACTTGGACCACTAGCAACTGCAATTATGGCAGAGACTTCCGATACCCAGACACCACCGGTCCCTCGATGTCCACGTAGGCCGACTACGAGAGCGTGTTTCCTAAGGACTGAGACTTCACATGTTAAACCTTCACTGTCGTGTAGGACGGAATCGTCGCCTCAGGGTAGCCCAAGCTTCCGCTCTTCGGCCTTGTAACGTTTCAGAAGGCCACGGGCGATCTCAGAGCGCTGGGCTACAAGTGCGCGCTCTCTTGGATCAAGGAGCCCAAGCCTGGGGTGAAAGTCCAAGCAAGAGGTTTGGTGAAGGCTGGTGGAGAAGCAGACGAACTCGCCACATGACCGAGAGCCTGCGATTCCCGTTCCAAAGCCGGGCACTCGTTTGGTCTCGGACTCCTGTCCTGATTGTCGGAGAAACGTCCCTGTGGATCGCCTTCCGAGTGACGCCCCCCGACCACCATCGAATAAGGGGTACACTCCTCATCGAGGATGAAATGGACCCTCCTTCGACAGACAACCCCACAAGAATTGTCGTGCCCACGACCGCATGGGATGTCCGAAACATCAAGGTTGCTCGTGGACGCACCCTCAGAGCCACCCCGGTGTTCGACACCTACTGGCGGTTTGCGGCCGAGCGGCAGCGGCTTTTCATCCGCCGCGTTTTTGGATCGCCACCACCGTGGACTGAAGATCCAGTACTCAGGCGCTACCGGTTTACCAACGCCTACCGAGCTTCCGACCGAGTCAGCCAATACTTGATCCAGCACGTCCTCTACAAAGGCGACCAGACTCCCAGCGAGATCTTCTTCCGAGCGATGCTCTTCAAGTTCTTCAACAAGATCGAGACTTGGCAAGCGCTGGCCTCGCGAATCGGCCAACCCATCGCGGCGACCTACCAGCCTGACGAATATGCTCGTGTCTTCGACGATTTGCTCGATCGCCAGTCGAGAGTCTACTCAGCAGCCTACATCATTCCAAGCCCGAATCTCGGCCACCCTAGGAAGCACCGTAACCACCTGCATCTGCTAAACCGCATGCTTCTCGACGAAGTACCCAGCCTCATTGCCGCTGCCAAGTCCCTCGAGACCGTCTACGAGATCCTAAGGCAGTACCCGTCCATCGGCCCTTTTCTTGCGTTTCAGTTCGCCATCGACCTGAACTACAGCGCGTTTCTCGAATTCTCTGAAATGGACTTCGTCGTTGCCGGTCCCGGTGCCCGCAGCGGCATCCGCAGGTGTTTCGCCGATACCGGCGGCCTGAACGATGCGGACGTGATCCGCGCGGTCAGCGACCTCCGCGAGAATGAGTTCTCGCGCCAAGACATCGATTTCCCGGATCTCTGGGGGCGGCCCCTTCAACTCATCGACCTGCAGAACCTCTTTTGCGAGGTCGACAAGTACTCGCGCGTCGTCCATCCTTCGTGCCCCGGCTCTTCTAGGCGAACACGGATCAAGCAGAAGTACAGACCATCTACGAAGCCCCTTCCACAGTGGTACCCCCCCAAATGGAAGCTCAATCTACCTACGCTCTTGCTTTCATGACGACATCGTGTCCGCCATCCGACTCAAGCTACCCCTTATTGAGCCTGAACTCCAAGCTGGGAGCCTTCAGGTTGCCGACTACACACCCGCCGCCATTCCGCATCAATTCCCGCCAGACCTCAAACCCCGACAGCAGTGCTCTGTCCCACTCCCATGCCAAGCGGTCACGGACTTCCAGCTTTCTTGTCATCCTTTCGATGTGACGAATGAGCTGCTGTCCGACCGTCGTCGCACCGGCGAGGAAAGCGTGGTCTTCGGCATATATGTATGCCGCTGCTACAATCGCCTCCTCCACGACCTGCGCTCGGCCACCGTCCTCGGCATCGTCCACCTGTTCGGGGGTCCTATGGGCCAACCGCCCTTCGTTCCTCAACAGCTTCCGCATTACTGGAGACCAGCCGAGATACGCAGCAAACGCGAGATGGATCACGTCGTGGAAGCGGTATCCGTCGTCTGAATACGTGTTGTCCCGGAGTGGATCGCCCGTCGGTGCTCCGGATGAGGCGTCGAGCATCCGAACCCTCCTCGCACCTTCGGCCCCTTCCTGTTCGAACCGAAACGCGAATTCGCGGGGCAGTTGCTGCCCTCCGTCCAGCCCGTCGTCGTAGAAGCGAGGGTCGCCCTCGGGACCCAACCATCGACCCCGTACCTTCTTCAAATTAGCCCTGGCGATGTCCTCCAGACTAAGATCGAATTTGTCGGAAACGTTCGCCACATACCAAAGGACATCGCCTAGCTCTTCCGCCAGCTCCTCCCGAAAGCTCCGATGAATCTCACCGTCGCGTAGCAGCTTCTTGTACTCCGACAGCAGTGCACCCATCTCGCCGACCAACCCCAATAGCGGTATGATCTCTGCCCGATTTGGCTCCCGTGCACTGCTATGCTTGCTGCCCCGGGGGTTCTGGTCCGTCTCTCTCGCCAGTGCCTGATATTCGCCTAGTTTCATCTGCTCCCTTGTCTTCCAGTTTATCCTCGCGCTCATTGATCGAGTTGCATCGGATGTTCACTACACTAAAGGCCTAACGCTTGGCTACACTGCCCTCCGATCCCAGGTGTCGTTTGCGCAAAGCCGCCGCTGGCGCAACACGGCGCCCAGTACTCCCAGCCCCTAGTTCGGTCGCGGCCTACGACAAACCCAGTCCCAGGGCTTTCCTTCGTATCCTCGGCCCCCATGAGACTTCAGCCATGCTTCGAAACTGGTGATCACTTCCTCGTCATTCACGAGTTGGTAACTCCGCTGCGCACGACGCAAGTCCATACTGCCGCCCGATTGGAATCTTCCCGGCAACTTCGGCCCCTCTCCTCCGTAGTACACGAAGTCCTTGCTAATCAATATGCGTGGCACGCCAGTATCGCGCCTGATATGACGCTCATTCGGTTGGCCATCACTCTTCGTGTGGTAGGAGTCCAGCTGTCTCCAACCACAAGAGCCAATTGGTTCGTAGATGTTATCCCCGGAAGCAGCTGCCCAACTGTGACAAAGGTCCGGTTTCTTCCGTTCGAACCTAGGGTCGTGCCAGTATTGAGCAGTCTCGAGAATCTCCCCGACTCGCATTGCATAGACCAAGTGGCCTCCGCGCCGTACTCCCTTGGCGTTGCTCCCGGTTCCAACCACCCAGTCCCCAATATTCGCGCGCTCTCGGATTCTCGGTTTACAGGTAGCCAGCGTGCAATAGCCGTGAAACGGGTTCGGCGCGAATCCGCTATCGAATCGTACGACGTAAGAGAACAGGCGTCGTGGCATCGGATCTTCAGCACGGATGCCTCTTGATCGGCTTCTTCTCGTTCCTAGGTGTGCCGTCCGAGTGGCTCGTTCCTCGGTAAACCCCATTTATCGCGTCGATAATGTTTTCACTCTGCCATCCCACGATTGCGTCGTAGTGCTCTTCCAGCGCTTCCGGGAGTTCGCACCCACGCGAGCCCCTTTCCCACACTCCGACGATCGTTTTTCCGTGTTTAGACGCATACTCGATCTCCCAGTTCACGTACTCGCTCTCCTTGGTATCGCCCGTCAAGTAGACGACCATCGTGCTGCAGGCTTTGATCCGTGGCGCCAAGATCTCCTGCTTGATGTAATCCGGCGACTTCGCATTGTTCTCTTTGTCCGAAGTGATGGAGTAGTCCCTAACCTCCATCCGGTTCTTCGCCAGCAGATCCTTGAAGTCCTTGAGACCCGCATCGTCTTCGTGAATGTGACTGATGAACACATTTCGCTTCTCGGATGCCATCATTCCTCACCTAAAGAACCCAATATGTAAGAATTGTTCAAATATACCACACCATCTGCGGCCTGTTGGTGTTGGAGCCCCGAATTGTCAGGGCTATTTTTTTGTTCGTCGCTAGCCGCTGCGATCATCGGTTTCCCTCTG
>JAPPMG010000004.1 GCA_028819215.1 Bryobacterales bacterium | reverse complement strand
GGGCGGCGACTCACTACAGTCCGGAAGGGACGCATCATGAAACCATTGACTTGTCTTTCGGCCGATACGCCCTCGCCGGCACGATCGCCACGCCATAATGCCTGGCCATCTCCTTGTAGCTGCGGTTCAGCACCGGCTCGTAGCGGCAGGCCTTGGTCACGCCCGACTTGAGGTTGTCCGGCACCAGGATCTCCGGCACCCCGCCAAAGTCCTCGAATGCATGCACGTGCGAGCCGATCCAGCACGCCACATCCTGGCCCCAGCTGGCTTCGGCGTAGAAATACGAACTCGCGCCCAGCGTGGCCACGAAGATGACCGCCTCGCGCGTCTGGCCCGTCGCCGCCTCCTCGATCGCAACCGTCTGGCCGGCGTAATCGACGAACAGCCGCTCCCCCGCTTTGTGCTCCTGCCGCATGACCGGATCCTGCCGCGACTTCCACTGCCGGTACAGCTCGCAGAACTGGCTGTAGCCGTACCCGTCCCCGTGCTGCTCGCGGTATTCCTGCCACAGCAGCATCAGCGTCAGGTGTTTGCGCTGGATCAGTTCCTTGTGCAGCGCCGCGAAGTCGATCGCCTCGCGGCGGGCACTCGGCCCCGCTCCCGCAGGCCGTCCGTACAGGCGCTGCTGCAACGCCGCCTCATCCAACTCCGGCGGCAAGGGCCACGACAGACCCGCTTGCCCGGCCAGCTGCAACAGCTTGTTGACCGTGCCCGCGGACAGCCCGCACGAGCGGGCGATCTCCCGCTGCGAGCAGCCGCACTCGTGGCGCAACCTCAGAATCTCTTCAATTGAATGCATCGCAATGCGTGCTCTTGGCATACGCAAGCTCCTCCCTGGGAAGGAGCCCTATCGCCCGGCTCGCGGTCGCGGTGCTCTCAACCCTCTCCTACTTGGAGACGGCCGGTGTTCATTTTCAATCGGAATGACCGTTCGTTTTCAATCGGAATCAGCGTTCATATTCGATCGGAACAGCTGTTCGTTTTCCTTCGGAATCTGCAAATGGAGTGAATTGAAATCACGATTCGCACGATAGCGAGTTGTTAGACTCAGGGAAATGCTCGGACAGCGGCTGGCACAGCTGAGGAAGCGTTGCGGATGGACCCAGGCGCGGCTGGCCGCTGTGATTGGCGAAAATTACGAGCGATCGATGATCTCCCATGTGGAGTCGGGTCGCGCCACCCTTCACTTGAATGCTCTGATCAAGGTGGCACGGGCGCTGGACGTCTCGATCGACTACCTTGCGGGACTGACTGAAGACCCCTCGCCAGCCGATGACCGATCACGTTCAAGCAGCTCCGAACTGCGAAGGGTGCCGCTAAGGGCAGCGACCGATCCAAGTGCAATGACAAGCGATATCGAGTCAGCAGCGGTAATTGGACACTTGGCATTCCGAAGCGAGTGGCTACTGGCCCACGGAATTTCAGCTGACTCGTGCAGCGTGATTGAGGTTCCCGACGACTCGATGGATCCGACGCTTCAGGTCGGAGCGTGGATTCTTGTGGACCACGGCCGCACTCGCCGCCGCGGGAACGGAGTGTTTGCCCTGCATGTTGGCAACGCACTGCGGATCGGACGAGCAGTCTACTCCGACGACGACTGGTTACTCGCCGCAGACAATCCCAAGGTTCAGGCTAGGGCTTGGCCAAGGGAGGCCAAGATCTTCGGCCAAGTCGTGTGGACAGGTAAGGTGCTGTAAGCCAGCAGCCCCTTATTGGCAACATGCCGAGTCGCAGGTACCGGCAGCTAGTGGGTGCTGGAAGCGAGAGGGGGTTCCTTCTAGGACACAGGCTGCATCAGCGCATTCGTGGGGGAACACTGGCTGCAGGTTTGGCGGGTCTTTGGGCTTGAATAGTACTAGTACCCACCGCTGGTGGCCGAGACGGAGTGAACGTCAGTTCCTGGGTATCGTTTTGCCCAAGACTAGAGCGGAGTGGCCGGACGAGCGCGCTGCCAAGCCTGCGGAGTTGCTAGCCGATCAACCAAGACTCCGGCGATCTGTGGAGCGGATGGCGAGGCTAGGGCTATTGCGAATTTCGCTTGAGCGCATCTATCTGAAAAACAAAGGTTTGTCCTCGAATACGAACGGGATTCCCAGCTTCGCCGATCGTTGGTCTATTTGCAGGCACGAGCTTCCACATCCCGAATGAAGTCCCCGAGATTCCAAAGCCAAGCGCGTTGGTTTTCCGTATAGGTCTCCTGAATTGATTGAGGCACGACGAGTTGCAGATTCGAATTCTCCATCTGGGTTGTCTGCGGCTCGGAAATCCCGGGCTCGAGCGTCACTAGGTGTTTTCTCGGAATCTTCGACGCTTCGGCTAGAACCTGCCTCCATCGATCCTTGCAACTCGATTTCGCGGCAAGCATCGTCAGGCAGGCATAGCCGATGTTTGGCGCCGCCCAATAGACCTTTTCGCTGGGAAACAGAAAGTCGGGTCGTTGATTGTTCTCGGTTACGGCACCACGCACGTATGCGATGCCATGGGCACGAAACACCGCTTCCAAATGGTGTTCCAGAGACTGCCCCATGCGCGACTTTCTTCTGTTCTGGACGCTCAGCGAAAACCGAATGAAACCATCCACATCAGTCACGCCAGTCCCATCGTGAAATCCTTCGTCAAGGCGGCTCGCGACTATTCGCCGTTCAAGCCGTCGGAACAACGCTTCCTCGTGGCTGAGCCACGCTACAAGCGCCATGTCAGGATCGTCCTCGGCCCTGACCTCGGGAAGCGTGAGGCGGGCTAGGTCCGAGAACTCCGCCGTCCTCGGAAACTTCATACCAAAGCGGTCAACGATGGTATCGAGCCTGTCTGCGTCCGGCTCCTCGAATTCAATTCCGATCTCGTCGAGGATGAATCGTGCGGCAAAGTCGATTTCCGGCTCGTCGCCGGAAACCTCGCGCGACACAAATGACCGACCCTTTGCGTTCAGGTCGAAGAGCCACGAGAGCTGCCGCTCACTGGTCGAGCCTTTGGGTGTGACGATGAAGTACAGCCGCTCGTCGTTGGTCATCGCCAAGAAAAGGGTGTCCCCCTCCCGCATAGCTTCCGTGACCGGATTGGAGGGATAGTAGAGACGCCACTCTGGTGCCCTGTGTTCCTGCTGTTCGCGCGCATCGTAATGGGTAGCTGTTGCTTCGGCTGTAAAGCCGTCCTGATCTTCTCCCAACCAGACGTAGGTGGCCCGAAACCGCTGATGCTGAACTTCGCCAAGGAATTGACGACGCATTGCTCGTGTAGTACCTATCTCGTGCTGATTTGACCTCCTGGGTTCGGCGTCCACGGCAGTCAGGCGCTTTACGCCTACACCGGCAAAGTAGTCACGCAGCTGTCCGCGTCTCATTGCCTCGCAACCCCATTCCCGGCTCGTCAGACTCTAGCCATGTCGTACATCGTTGGGCAATCGCTTGTATCGGAAGACGTGCCCGTCCTTTGAGAGCGCACTCCCAAATAGTCGCCACACGCCATCAGCCATCCGCCAAGGCCTGCTGATGCTCACGGTCGCGAGCGATATTCCCATTGATCTTGCGTCGCCAGAAATCACTCCGGGGCTTCGGCCATTTGAACAGATGGCAGTCGTGACCGTGCCAGAAGCACCCGTGAACCAGAATCACCGCCTTGCGCTTCGGAAAGACGAGATCGGGCCTTCCGTGAAGATTTCTTCGGTGAACGTGAAACCGGAATCCAAGCCGATGCAATGCAGATCGGATCGCGATCTCAGGCTTCGTGTTCTTACCCCTGATTCCCGCCATCATCCGACTGCACACATCCGGTAAGACGATATCAGCAGCCATGGATCAGATCGCCACACTCGGCTCCGGAAACAGAAAATCGTACTGGAGTGCGGATGGTAGCTCGCGGCCGTCCCGCGCGAGAAACTCGGCGATGTGCGGCTTCATGAGCTGGGCAACAGCTCGAACGACAGGCACCACTACGGCGTTGCCAAACTGTCGATAGGCTTGGGTATCGGACACCGGAATCCTGAACTCTGTCTCGCCCGGTTTCTCGAAACCCATCAACCGCGCGCATTCCCGAGGAGTCAGCCGACGCGGGCGCCGACCCTTTTGTTTGATCAGTATCTCCGAACCATCCTTGTAATAGCGGGCAGAGAGTGTCCGGGCCACATCGTCAGGGCCAAAAAGGGAGTAACCGAACCCGTTGCCGGCTCTCCGATGTTTCTTCTTGTAGTCCTGAAGATATTTCCATAGATGCTTCGTCAGCGTGTACTTCGAGTCGACTTCTGTATCGAGGATCGCCTGAAGTGTAGGGTCCGGACCGCTCGGCATCGCCATTTCATCGAAATCAAATCTCGCCCGTTCCCGAAACCCGACCATGAAGATCCTTTCGCGCTTCTGGGGAACCCATGGCGAGGAATCCACGACTCGTGTGCTGACGCTGTAACCCAGCTCGCTTTCGAGAACGTGCATGATTGTTGCAAAGGTTCGGCCACCGTCATGCCGTTTGAGATTCTTGACATTCTCGAGCAGAAACGCTGGAGGACGGTGGTGCTTGATAATCTTCGCCAGATCGTAGAAGAGCGTACCCTGCGTGTCGCAAAGGAATCCATGCGGATGACCAAGCGCATTCTTCTTAGACACCCCCGCGATCGAGAATGGCTGGCAAGGAAACCCGGCCAACAAGACGTCGTGGCTTGGTACGGTCTCGGGCTTCTCGGCATAGGGGCGTATGTCACCGACGAGTTCGTGATCACTGTCCGCTGGTTCCGGGAAGTTAGCAGTGTATGTCTGCTTGGAAAACCGATCCCACTCTGATGTGAACACGCAGCGCCCGCCGATTTCTTCAAACGGGAGGCGCAGCCCACCGATCCCGGCAAACAGATCGATGAAGCGAAATCCTTCTGCCCGGTCCGATCGGCACCGCCCGTTGGCGATCTCGCACAGTTTCTCGATCTTGAGCCGGTCGATACGTCTCCCCTCGCCATTGATGTAACGCCGTACGGTTCTGGGATTGACGTCTAGCAACTCGGCAGCCTCGCTGATGCTCAGCCCGGCGCGTGTCATGAGTTCAGAGAACTCAATGGCACCACTCGCGTCCATAGTGCAGCCTCTGTGTCACTTTGGGACAGCATGTCACAATTCAACCCAGAATGCAACCCCGAAAACGGCAGCAGTGTTTGCTACGCTATTCCCCTTCACGCTTTGCAGCTCGCACCTACCCGAAACGGCGGGGCATCGGCACGGAGGCGACCTAGTCCGACAGCTGGCACTGACCTGACCGCGTTGTGGGACTCGGTCACGTATCAGACCGTAGGCGAACTCGCAAGCACTTCAACCAATCTGGCTTCAGAGAGAATCCGTTTCCAGCGAGGGTTGCACTTCAGCCCTAAACGATATCAGGCATGAAGATTTCCGACGATTCTCAGCATCGAGATCGTGTGCGTCACGCAGAAGCGTCCGCACGTCTGCTGGTGGACGCGGGGCCCGGCACAGGAAAGACGGAGATGGCCGCCGTCCGGATGGCCAGCCTGATACGGACTGGCCTCTCGCCTGGACAGATGCTTGTCCTCAGCTTTTCCCGGAGTGCGGTACGGAACCTGACTCACCGGATTGCGCGTGTAACGGACACGGACGATTCGGTTATCGAGGAGCTGCGCCACGTCTCCGTTCGGACATTCGATTCGTGGGCGTTTCGCATGCTCAGGCTCCTCGGCCGACCCGAACGGACGTTGCTGGCAAGAGGACACGACCAGAATATCGAAGCACTGACAGGTCTCATCACGGGCTCGAAGCGGGACCGAGTCCGCGACCGCATAGGTGACCGTCGTCATCTAATTGTGGATGAGTTTCAGGACCTCCCGGGGGTTCGTGGCGAACTCGTGCTGGCTCTTCTGGAGCTTCTTGCACCACCGGGACAACCGGGTGCCGGATTCACCATTCTCGGGGATCCGGCACAAGCCATCTACGGCTTCGGCGCACGCTCAGCGGAGCAGACATTCCCCACCCCCGCAGAATACTGGAAGAAGATCACCGATGCGTACGGCTCCGACTTGGAAATGCTTACGCTCACACAGAACTATCGAGCTGTCAGACCGCTGGCGGATCTCTCATCCGCTCTACGGAGGGTGTTACTTGGCCAGAAATCCGACAATGAGAAGCTCCGAGTTCTCCGGGAAGAGGTAGCCAGCCTTCCATCCACCACGGAGCCTGCTAACCCTGCGTGGCTCAGAAGAGATGATTCCCGAAGCCGCGCAATCCTCACCCGTACGAATGGCGAATCTCTGCGCGTGCTACAGCAACTTTTCGGTGGAGAGGTTCAGGGAGGGGCCATACCGGTCCGCCTGCGGGCCGGAAACTACTCACCTCTGCCTCCAGCATGGATCGCCGCGCTGCTCAGCCGTCTCAAGTCGACGCAACTGTCAAGATCGCAGTTCAGCAAGATCTTTGACCACCTGACCCAGCACTGGGATGACGCAACATGCCGGAGTCTGGGCCTACCTCCGAAGACCGCCGCTTGGTCGAGATTATGCCGGGCCAGCGGTGTCCCGGGAAACGGGTCCGGCCTCCGGGTTCCAGAGCTGCGTTCACGACTGCACTGGCCTGACGCATTTCCCGATGATCAAATGGCTGGCGAAGACGGGCTACTAGTCACCACTATCCACCAATCCAAAGGCCTCGAGTTCGATACCGTCACGATTCTGGAAACTCTCCAGCATGACGCACGGCTAGGCGTCGAACGACCCAACCACCCATCGACGTTGGAAGAGGCCAATGTGCACTACGTCGCGCTGACACGCGCCGGACAGGAACTGAACAGACTGAGCCGGAAGGGGCTCTATAAGCCTCCAGAGACTTGGAAGCTTCCAACCGACCGTGAACGCCTGTGCAACTGGCAACGTGGCTGGGTGAATCTCGAGATCGGCTTAAGGGGCGACATTGACCCATTCGGATTCGTGGATCCGGACCTTCACGGCGGGGCTGACGTTGTCTCAGGGCTTCAAGACTTGCTGCTGCGGAACGCTTGTGCGCTGCAGGGCCACAAGGTCATGCTCCGCAAGCACACGAACGAGGGAAAATCCGTGTGGCACATTCACCTACAGGAGGCCGATCGCCCAGCTCGGCTGATCGGGCGAACCGCTCCTCAGTTGACGCAAGATTTGCTGGAAATATTGTTCAGCAGACACTACGTGCTTCCCAAGAAGATCTATAACCTGCGAATCTCCGCTGTCGGAACGGTCAGCTCTGATGCCGAATTCCCACTGGAGGATCCTTATCGAACGAGCCGGCTCTGGCTTGGCGTCAGCCTGTTTGGGACCGGCGACTTCAAGACCTACAGGAGAAAAGATTGAACGTTTTGCCTGATCATCTCCGTGAGCGCTCCGAGATCATCCGCCTTACCAACGCGATGCTGCTCGGGCCGCTTTCGCACGACGAGACAATCCCGTCCCCACCGGTGGATACCTACCTTACCGGGATCCTCTGGCCGGAAGATGCGCCGCTTCCTGCGATCGAGGATGACCAGCAGGACAGCGCTCCTTCGAGTGAGGACCGCGAGTCGGACTCGGGCGTGCCGGGTTACCGCATAGTGCGTCCTTGCTCCATCGGGCTGACATTTTCTGCCGATGCAAACGCTACCGTAGTTGTTTCCCTGGCTAAAACCGCACGCTACGTCCCCGTCACTCAGGAAGCATCGGACGGCCAAGGACCTGAGCGGCGCTGGCGACGCGTGCAGCTGAACTACAGCTACGAGATACCGGCAGGCGGTCCACGGGCGGGGCGCGAGAACGAGTTCCTGGCTCTGGATGGCACGACGGTTCGCGATCCCGACCTCTGCCTTCATATCAAGCGGCGGGTCCACGGAAACCGGCAGGACGTCACAGTAACCCTGATCAACACGGCCATCCAAAACGACGATAGGTCCCGGGATGAATGCTGTCTCTTCCAGGCGGGACTTAATGTCCGCGCACTCACTGCCGACGAGGGCGGAGCGATTCGGCCGCGGGCAGCAATCTCATCCGCCACAGCGGACGAAGACACCCAGTCGGCCGCGCTGCTCTACCGCGACGTTGTAGAGTACGCGGTCGGCCACGGCGTCGGAGCCGAATGGGGGCCGTCATGCGCAATGCGCGTGGGCCGCGTCGGAACCACTTGGCTGCCTACGGCGAGCGTGAAAAGCGTGAGCGTGGCGGGCCACCAAATGTTGGAAGGATTCTTCGATGATCATCCTGAGGCACTGCGGGCCTCATGGCTCGCAAGGCCCGATGCGCGCAGCGAAGTGACGAGCGTTCTCGGGACTTTTGTCGGCGAGTACGGACGCTGGATTTCTGACACGCTCGAAGCACGGCTCGCCGATATTCCGCAAGGTATGCGTGACGCCGCCAACCGGAACATGGCGCGCTGCCAGGATGCCTTCCAGCGCATGGGACATGGCGTGGCCACGCTAGAGACGTGCAATCACGCGTGGCAGGCATTTGTGTTGGCCAATGCGGCGATGGACAGGCAAGCGCGCTATGAGGCAAAGGGCGAGGGGAAGGGTCCACTCACTTGGAGACCATTCCAACTCGCGTACATTCTGCTGGTCATTACTGGGCTTGTGTGGCCGGACCACGATGACCGCGACTGCATGGACCTTCTCTGGTTTCCGACTGGTGGCGGGAAGACGGAAGCCTACCTTGCCCTGACTGCCTTCCAGATCTTTATTCGTCGACTTGCGAACGCTAGGCGTCGTGACCAAGGCGGAGTTGATGTGCTCATGCGCTATACGCTGAGACTGCTTACGGTGCAGCAGTTCCAGCGAGCCGCTTCGCTGATATGCGCCTGTGATGCCATACGCCGCGAGAGAGGCGACCTCGGAAACGCTCCGATTTCCTTGGGGCTCTATGTAGGCGGTGAGGCCACGCCAAACCGCATCGCGGTTGCTCGGGAGGCGCTTCACGACGAGCGCAACGGCCTCCAACCCCGTTCAAGCCCTCGCCAACTCCTGCACTGTCCAGTCTGCGGACGTGATCTTCCGCCGTCTTGCTACACCGAGGCGGCGGACGGTTCCGGTATCGAAATCCGCTGCAACCATTCGCATTGCGAAATCACTGGCGAACCGATACCAGTTCACACCGTCGATGACTACATCTATGCTTCACCACCAAGCCTGATCATCGGCACGATCGACAAGTTCGCACAATTGCCTCGGCGTCACGACCTCAGGCTCTTGTTCGGGCTGGATGGCGGTCTGCGCCCAGGACTCATCATTCAAGACGAACTCCACTTGATCTCCGGCCCTCTCGGCTCGATGGCGGGTCTTTATGAAACCGTGATCGACCTCATATGCACCGATGGCGCCATCCGTCCCAAGGTGATCGGGTCCACGGCCACGATCGGGCAGGCGGGCCGCCAAGTCCGGGCCCTGTTCGACCGGAATGTCCTGCAGTTTCCTCCGTCGGGCTTCGAAGCATCGGATTCCTTTTTCGCCGTCCGTGACGACAAGGGCCCGGACCGAATCTATCTCGGACTCTCATCTGCCGGGCGAAGCCCTAAGTTCACGTTGCAGGCAGCTACTGCGGCCCTACTACAGGTTGCGGCACACCGGAAAGACGCTGGAGTCCCGGCCGGTTCACTCGATCCTTTCTGGACAGCTGTCCTGTACTTCAACAGCCTCCGGGAACTCGGTGGCGCCCACGTGCTCGTACAAGACGACATCCCAAGACACATGGCCTTCTTGGCGACTAGGTTTGGTGACGACCCCAGGCAGTTGGAAGGGGAGGCGATCGAGTTGAGCAGTCGTGTCGCATCGCGAGACCTCCCGCAATATCTGAGCGAGTTGGCTGTATCCCTCGCCGGGTCCGAAGGTGATCCCTTCGCCGCGGTACCGCGGGATGTCGTCCTAGCTTCCAACATGATCTCCGTTGGAGTGGACGTGTCCCGGCTTGGCCTCATGTTGGTAAATGGACAACCGAAGTCCACTGCGGAGTACATCCAGGCGAGTAGTCGGGTGGGACGCGGTCTCCACGGTCTCGTCGTGACCCTATACAATTTCGGTCGTCCGCGCGACGTCTCACATTTCGAGCACTTTCTGGCCTACCACGGTGCGCTTTACCGCAACGTGGAGGCCACCAGTGTTACGCCGTGGGCTCCTCGGGCGCGCGACAAGGCTCTCCACGCTGTGGTCGCCGCTTCGGTCCGTCACCTCATTGCAGGTATGGATGGAGACGAAGCGGCGAAGCACTTCGATCCCTCGGACGCGGCAACCCAAGCAGTACTGGCGGCGATCGCCGCCCGCGCCCGTTCTGCATCGGATGGCATTGAAGGTGATGACAGCGCTTCGGATCTGGAAGGGATTGTCCGAAAATGGGGCGACCGCAGTCAGGGTTCGCGTACCGCCGGCACGGCACTTCTCTACTGGGAGAGAAAGGCCCCGTTCGGCAAGACAAGACCGCACCTGATGACATCCGCAGAAGAAGGGGAGAGGCCGGGTCGGACGGCTTGGCCCACGCCGAATTCGATGCGTGAAGTGGAGCCGTCAACAGCATTTGCTCTCCGGCTCGCGGGGAGAGACTAGAATGCCCGCCACTACCGGTCAGCGACGAATAACCACTGATCCGACAGATGGTATTGAGCCACTCGGCAGCGTCCGCCGATCTCAGTTGGTTTCAAGTTTCGGGATCGGTGCCATTGTCGATCTGGAAAAGGGCTCGTTTATGCCCATGGGACTTGAGGACTGGGAACGGGTTACAAGCCTGCCTTCGTTGAGCATCGGAGAACCACGTCTGCAGGCGATGTTGAGGGTCAGCCATTTTCGCCTAGGGCCCGTGAAGGAAGAGGTTCCGGGGACGAAACATGTCCGCGCCCGAAGTGCTGCGCCCGCTGTCCGCTTTCCCGAATGGCATGAGTGCCCACGTTGTCACCGGATCGGCAAGGAAGGCGCACCGTTCGAGTTGGCTAGCGACGGTGGCAGACTCACGTGCCTCGCTCATGGGGTTCCGGTCCACACCACACCGGTACGATTCGTGCTGGCCTGCAGAAGTGGCCATATAGACGACTTTCCTTGGAAATGGTGGGCTCACCGCGACACACCCGAGGGTGTTTGCGATGCCCCGAGCCTCTACCTCGGTTCCTACGGTCGTTCGGCATCTTTGTCGGATCTTTATGTTTGCTGTGCCAACTGCAGCACACGGGATCGTCCAGTGAGGAAATCCCTCGGTGACGCGTTCCACGCCGAAGCGTTCGCCGGTTTCTCGTGTTCCGGATTTCGTCCATGGCTGGTTGACCGGGAGAATGGCTGTGATAAGCCGGTGCGTGCTATACAGCGTGGAGCCTCCAACGTTCATTTCGGTGTCGTATGCTCGGCCGTTTCGATTCCACCAGCCTCGGAAGCAGTGAGTCTCATCGTTCAGGAGCTGCGCAGTGTCCTCGACGCTGTTCCAGAACCCACCCTTCCATCGGTCCTTGGAGGATTGGCGCAACAATACGGTGTGACGGCCGAACAGCTACTCTCGGCCTATCACAAGTTGCGCGCGATCGAAACCTCAGGAACAACCCTGACCGAGCAACAGGCCCGTATTGAGGAATACACAGCTCTCTCGGAGGATCGCCAAGATCCGGTAGTGAGCGGAGTAGTCCCGGAATTCCGCAATCGCGTTGCGGCACCGCCGTCATCATTGGCACACTGGTTCGACCTCATAGGCGCTGCGGCCCGTTTGCGCGAGGTACGTGCCCTTGCCGGCTTCTCTCGCATTGAGCCCTATCCCGTTGCGTCGGAGCACGTGAATCAGGCCATTCAGCAACGTTTGGTCGCTCCACTGTCCAAGTCGCCACGCAACTGGTTGCCGGCCACAGAAATCCGTGGAGAAGGGATTTTCTTCCGTTTTCGCACTGAAGCCGTGGATACGTGGGTTAATAGCAACCCGGAACTAGTCCGCCGAGCAGCGATTCTCGACGCCCGCAGTCATCACATGGCTGAGGAGCGCGGATACGCGCGACACTACACGATTACGCCTCGCCTGCTGCTCGTTCACTCGTTCTCCCATGCCCTTATTCGACAGATCAGTGTTGAATGCGGCTACTCTGCGTCGGCCCTGAGAGAAAGACTGTACGTTAGCGAAGCCGACACGTCCCGGCCGTCCATGAACGGAGTGTTGATCTACACCGGTTCGCCGGACTCAGAGGGGAGCCTAGGGGGACTGGTCCGGCTTGCCGAACCAGAACTTCTCGAGCCGATCATACAAAGGACCCTCGACAATATTGGCTGGTGCGGCAGCGATCCTGTATGTCTTGAAACCGCTCCAGAGCAGTCGGGCGAGCGTATAAGCGGGGCCGCCTGCCACTGCTGTCTGCTGCTACCCGAGACGGCCTGTGAGAAATTTAATCGAGAGCTGGACAGGGCAGTACTCGTCGGCGATGCAGGAGGTACTTTCGCCGGCTACTTTGGCGACGCTATTGGGGGGCTGAATTGGCCATCCTGATTCCCGACGTACCCAAGGACTGCCCCAACAGCGAGCGCTATGTGTACCAGCGTCTCGGCCGCGAACTACCGGAGTCCTGGATAGTGCTTCATTCGCTCGGGCTCGCCGGCCACGAGAGCAAGATCTGGGGCGAGGCCGACATTGTCATCCTCTCCGAGGAGGGGGTCTTTGCCTTGGAAGTGAAAGGCGGGGCCGTCGATTGTGCAGACGGTGTCTGGACATACAGCGGCGATTTCCGGTCCTTCACCAAGCGCGAAAGTCCGTGGGCTCAGGCAATGGGCTCTCTCGGTGCGATCCGTCAGCAGCTGCGCAATGCTCAACCGGCCTTTCGCAACGTCCTGTTCGGTTTTGGGGTAGTCATGCCCTATACGACTTTCACGGCGACGGGAGCTGAGATTATCCCCGAAGTTCTTCTTGATCGACGAAGTTTCCGGCAGTCACTCAAGCAATACGTCGATTCCTTGGCGAACTACTGGAAGGCCGATCACCTACGAAAGGGGGGCCGCGATTCCAAGGGCCTCAGCACGGCGGAATTGCGCGAGGCACGGCAGATACTTCGTCCCGATGTCGAGACGGCACTTAGCCTCGGAGGCTATCTTACGGGGCTGGACGACCATCTGGTGCAGCTCACCAACGAGCAGATCCGTGCATCACGAAGAATGGCTGCCAACCCACGCACGGTCGTCCGCGGCGCAGCCGGGACGGGCAAGTCGGTCATTGCGCTGGACCGAGCGCGTCAATCTTGTGCGGAAGGGCGTCAGGTCCTGTACGTTTGCTTCAATCGGCTCCTTGCCGCCCACGTGAGGGCAGGCCTTAAACGTACCCGGAATTCTACGTCCATGCAGGTGCACAGTGTTCATGCGCTCTATCACAAGCTGATCGAGGACGCGGGATTCCTTCCTCGGCTGCAAGCCCACGACCAAGGGGCATCCGATTTCTTCAGCAAGCGGTTTCCCGAACTCGCGGCCGAGGCGCTTTGCGAAGGGTCTCACGCGGGTTGGGATGTTCTGGTCGTGGACGAGGCACAGGACTTGTTGACTCCTGAACACCTAGATGTCTTCGACCTGCTCCTCAAAGAGGGCTTGGGCCGCGGCTACTGGCACCTGTTTTTTGATCCTCAACAGAACATCTACGGAGAAGACATCCAATCAACAGTGCGTGACCGGATCGCCGGCTATGCGCCGGCATTCGAAGATCTGTACGAGAACTGTCGCAATACGCGCCAAGTCGCTGTCCAGACGTCAATCATTTCCAGCATTGACCTGCCTGTCACGGGTGCGCCAGATGGACCCGATACCGTACTTCATTACTATTCGAAACAAGAAGACGCGGTTGAAGACTTAGAGAATCTCATCGAGGAACTCGTTGATGCTCACGTACAGATTGGCGACATTGCGATTCTGTCGTCCCGTCGCTTTGAGAACTCCGTCTTGGCAGGTCGTGAATCTCTTGCAGGATTCCGACTCTTCGAGCCTACAGACAACTCGGAGCCTCCCACGGGAGACCTGCTTTTCTCGACGATGTATGCCTTCAAGGGCTTAGAACGCCAAACAGTGGTAGCAGTTGATATGGCAGAAATCGGAGGGGACCAGTGGTCTCTGCTCCACTACACGGGACTATCCAGGGCCCGTGTCCTGCTGCACGTCTTCTTGCCTTCGGCAGCCAGAGGAACCTACGAGAAACAGGCCCGTGCTTTCGGAACTAGACTGCCGGCTCGAACGATGTGATTGATTCGAGTGCTCTGCCCCACTAAGAAATCCGCGGATCGGCATCCACAAACGCTCGTCGTGGGAGGGTCATCCAACACCATTACTCCACATATAATGAGGCGGTGGCGACGCCGCTCGCATGTGCTGGTTCTGACCGCGTTAAGTCGGCATGCGCGTCAAGCCGTGGAGATCTGCGCCCGGCCAAAGCCGATGAAGGCCGCGCCTTAGCGCGCCAAGCGCCTCCGTTTGGTGCGCCCGTGGGCGTCATAGTAATCCCTGCATAGACGAGCCGAAAACGAATCCTCGATGTCGAAGACCTCGAAAGTGCCCGATTCATGGGCCGTAACCCGGGTGGATCGCGTGGGGTCGGTACGTACTGGACTTCAACGCTCGCCGGATCGGCACACTGGGCGATTCGCCACCAAGTACCTGCGGTCGGCAAACATCACGCGGACGGGCCTCGATCTGACAGACATTCGCGAAATGGACTTCACGCCAGAAGAACGCGACGTGTTCGACTTACAGCCAGGAGACATCTTGATTACGGAAGCCTCTGGAAGTTCCGAGCAGGTCGGTCGCGCCGCGATCTGGACGGAGAGCATTGAGGGTTGCTGCTTTCAGAATCATCTCATCCGCTTTAGACCTCATGCCGTAGCTCCCGATTATGCGCTGGTCGTATTCCGGCATTACGCTGCGTCGGGGGTGTTCGCGCGAACGGCGCGGGGAGTGGGCATTCAGCACCTTGGCTCATCGAGATTCGCGGCGTTGCCGTTCCCGGTCCCGCCACTAGCGGAGCAAGGGCGTATCGCCGAAGCAGCCAAGGGCAAGCTGGAACAAATGCGTGAGGCGACGGAACGGCTCGAATCCGCGGTGCGTAATCTCGCCGAACAGGCTAGAGAAATCGTGGCTGCAGCGGCCTCTGGAACCTTGGTCGAATCGAGGGGGGAACCCGTCGCGGACCGGGTCAGCAGTGTCGAGACGCACGTGCCAAAAGGGATGGACAAGGGTTCGGGGGCGCGACGCGGCCTGCCGCTTCGGTTCGATCCAGTTCCGCGACGCTGGGCATGGAGGACAATCGCCGAGGTGGGTAGCGCACAGGTGGGCCGACAACGATCTCCTGCGCATCATCACGGACCGAACATGAGACCCTATCTCAGAGTGGCCAACGTATTTGAAGACCGCATCGACACGACCGATGTGCTCACGATGAACTTTGAGCGCGGCGATGAGACAAGATACGAACTTCGATGTGGTGACATTCTCCTCAATGAAGGGCAAAGTCCGGAATTGGTCGGTCGCGCCGCGATCTACAGAGACGAGATCCCAGGGGCGTGCTTTCAGAACACGCTCATTCGGTTCAGGGCGGGAAGAGGAGTGGCACCAGAGTTCGCCCTATTGGTTTTTCGCCGCTATCTGCACTCTGGTATCTTCATGTCGATCGCCCGCTGGTCGACGAACATTGCGCATCTCGGGCTCCGGCGGTTTCGCGCGCTACCTTTCCCGGTACCGCCCCTTGAGGAACAGGAACGTATTGCCATGGCGGCGCGAAGTCGGCTGGATGTAACGGCGAGTCAAACGTCAGCGGTGCTGGACTCGCTGGCGAAGGTGCCCGACATGGAGCGCGAATTGCTCGCTGCAGCGGTCAATGGGGAGATCGTCGCGCAAGTTTCCAGCGACGAACCCGCAGAAGTGCTGTTGGCCCGGCTTGGACCGCCACCAAGCCGGCCGAGAGCGCAGCGTGGAACAGGGAGGTCCACTGAGGTGCGAAATAACCGACGGTCCAAACAGAGATCAGGGGAAGGCGCCATCGATCTGGCCGCGGTGCTTGAGGAGTCGGGAGGCGCCCTTTCGTTGCCAGAACTTTATGCCCGGGCAAACTTCGATAGGGATCAGACGGAGCATGTGGAACGGTTTTACCTTGCACTGAGGTCCCAGCTAGGGCGGTCCGTGCGATTAGCCGGTTCGGAGCGCGAGAACCCCACCGTAGAGATCGGCAATGCGGATTGACGAGCTTTGGGTCGAGGCGTTCAAGAACCTTAGGGATATCCGGGTTCATTTCGATCGTGAGTCACCGTACACAGTTCTCGTCGGAGAGAACGGATCCGGCAAGTCGAATCTGCTGGAAGCGCTGGCGCTGATCTTTCGGAACTTGGACCTCGATGAGCAAGCACCGTTTTCGTACGAACTGAGGTACCAGTGCAGGAACCACGACGTGGCGGTCTCGGCCAAGGAGTACCGATACCCCAAATTTCGCGCCAAACCCGCCTGTGGCGGCACTTACGAGACGTTGTCTCGACGTAGGTTCATGAGCGTGGACAGAGACGGCCGTCCTGTGTACCGACCGGCGTTCGTTTTCGGCTATTACTCGGGCCCAAGCGACCGCCTCGCATCAATCTTCGAAAAGCACCAAGAGCGCTACTACGGGGCGATCATCAAGCCGCCTTCTGCGCGATCAACTGGCGGTGCCGACGCGAACGCGCTACGCCGCGTGTTCTACGCGCAAACGCTGCACGGCCAATTCGCCCTAATCGCCTTCTTCATGGAGCCAGAGGGCAACGACGGGGATCGCGAGTTTCTGCGCGAACACCTGCAGATCGAAGGGTTAGACAGCGTGCTCTTCGCGCTAAACAGGCCTGGATGGAGCCGAGGAGGAGGCGATCGGCGCTTCTGGGGCGCGGTGGGCGAGGTTCAGGAGTTCCTTGACCGGCTGTACGACGAGGCGATGCCACCGCTGCGGATGGATAGGCGCATGTCGGTCGATCTGGCAAGTAACCGCGCCATCGAAAACCTTTATCTGTTCCTGCCAGGAGAGGAGGGGCTATCCCGTGTATATCGGCAGTATGGCGACCAGTACTCATTCTTCACTGCGCTAGAGAGCATGCACCTCTCGAGATTGCTCGCGGAAGTCCGAACGCGCGTTCGCATGGCGCCGAGAGCTGGCGGGGGAGAGATGACGTACCGAGACCTCAGCGAGGGGGAGCAGCAGCTACTGCTCGTACTTGGGCTATTGAAGTTCACGGCGACAGAAGAGGCATTGTTCCTCCTTGATGAGCCCGACACACATCTCAATCCGGCGTGGAGCACACAATACCTATCGTTCCTTCACCGCCTAATCCGGCAGAGGGAATCCTGCCATATCGTGATGTCCTCGCACGATCCGCTCGTATTCGCCGGGCTTACGAGAGAGCAGGTTCGCGTCTTCCGCCGGGGGGAAGAAGGGCAAGCGGTAGTGGAAGTGCCGGCACAGGATCCGCGAGGCATGGGTGTGGCCGCGATATTGACGAGCGATCTGTTCCGTCTCCGCACGACGTTGGATGCAGAAACGCAGAAGCGGCTGGACCGGAAGCACATCCTGATGCAGAAAGAAGACCCGAACGACGAAGAGCAGGCCGAGCTAGAGGGCCTGCAAAAGGATCTTGACCGCTTGGGCTTCGCCCGGTCGATTCGAGATCCGCTGTACGGGCTCTTCCTTGAGGCTTGGACGAAAGAGGAGAATCCAGAATGGCGCAGACAGGTTCAACTGACGCCGGAACAACAGCGCGACCGGATGCGACTGGCTAGCCAGATCGTTGAACGCCTTCGCAGCGAGTTGGTGACCGACTAGATGCGGTTGATTGATCTGGAGGCGATTCGGCCGAGTATTCGGAATGAGATCGAGGCCTTGGACGAGGCGAAGCGCAAGGTCCTCGCGGAGACGGACCCAAACGAACGTAGTGTGCTTTTCAATCGGTACAGAACCCGATGGACTGCGGTGCGCGATGCGTTCGAAACGCATTCCGGCGGGAAGTGCTGGTACGTAGAGTGCAAGAACTCCGGTGCAGACAACGACATCGACCACTATCGGCCGAAATCACGGGTCGCCGAAGATCAATCCCATCCAGGCTACTACTGGCTCGCGTTCGAGTGGAAGAACCTGAGACTGAGCTGCCAGCGCGCCAACAGACCGCGTCGAGACTTGGAAAGCGGGGAAACGGGCGGCAAGAGTGACAACTTTCCGCTGCTCAACCCCGAGAAACGGGCACGGGCACCACAAGACGACCTATCGCTCGAGATTCCGGCGATCGTCGATCCGACGAACGCCGCCGATGTGGCAATGTTGACGTTCGGGCCTTCGGGGGAAGTGGAACTCGTGCCCGAGCGCAAGGGAGAGCACATTGCGGAGGCCAAGCTCGAGGCGAGCCGGCTGTATCTTCATCTGAATTGGCCTAAGTTCCGCGAGGACAGGGTGATGCTCTACAACAAGATAGAACGGTCCATTCACCGCGGCGAGGATCTCGCGCCAACCGATTTCGGCGGGATGCATGCGGTCGCCCAAGCGTTTCTGGATATATGTAAGGATCTCGCGAGGCAAACCGAACCGCACCGAGAGTACTCCAGGGCCGCCCGCGCCTACGTGGAAATGTTCCGAGACCGCTGGTGGGTTCGCGACATTGTGCTGAGGGTGGCATGAGTGCGTCGGGGAACACGATGGACGCGTCGACGACGCTCGTCCGGAAGCTCTGGCAGTACTGCAATGTCCTACGCGATGACGGACTGTCCTATCCCGACTACGTCGAGCAGCTAACCTACCTGCTGTTTCTGAAGATGTCCGCGGAGAGCAGCGAGGGTCCGGTTCCCAAGGAGTACGGATGGCCGTCGCTCGTTTGTCTCGAACCGACATCCATGCATACGCAGTACGGTCGGATTTTGGGGGCACTTGGCGAACGGACTGGAATGCTAGGACTGATCTTCAGGAATGCTAGGAACAAGATTCGCGATCCGGCAAAGCTGCATCTGCTCGTGACCGGATTAATAGGCCAGACCGAGTGGCGCGGGCTCGCAGCGGACGTCAAAGGCGATGCCTACGAGGGGCTGCTCGAGAAGAACGCTCAGGATACGAAGAGCGGAGCCGGGCAGTATTTTACGCCACGGCCGCTGATCGAAGCCATCGTCGAATGCATCGAGCCCCGCCCAGGGGAGACGATCTGCGATCCTGCGTGCGGGACGGCCGGTTTTCTGCTGGCGGCTCACGACCATATTAAGGGTAAGAACGCCGACATGACGCTGGAGGAGGAGACCGTGCTCGCTACCCGGTCGATCCGTGGCGTGGAGCTAGTCGAGGAGGTTGCTAGGCTGGCGGCAATGAATCTTCTCTTGCACGGCATTGGCGGTGATGCCGAGCATGAGTTCCCGGTGCACTGCGAAGACAGCTTGGCGAACGCCCCGCAGACAAGATTCGACATCGTGCTGACAAACCCGCCATTTGGCACGAAGGGCAGCGTTACCTACGGTCGCGACTCGCATGGTGAGGCGGGCAGGAATCTCCTGGCCATCGATCGACCCGACTTTTGGGTCCAGACCGCGAACAAGCAGCTGAACTTCATCCAGCATGTGTTCTCATTGCTCAGGCCCGGTGGGCGCGCCGCCATAGTCGTACCTGACAACGTGCTGTTCGAGTCCGGTGCCGCTGCAGCGGTCCGGCGGCAACTGCTTGAGAGGTGCCGATTGCGCGCCATTCTGCGGCTGCCTCCGGGAGTCTTCTATGCTCAGGGCGTGAAGGCCAACGTCATCTTCTTCGAGCAAGCGCACGACCGGAGCGCTGCAAGCGGCACGTTTGCGATGTACGACTTGAGAACAGATATGCGCGTGTCGCTCAAGACCAAGCCGTTACAGCGTCGAGACCTCACCGATTTTGTGACACGCTATCGCGTGAGCTTCGCGGAAGAGCAGCAGGAGAATAGGCGGGTCCGGTTGTTCAGCGTTAAGGAGGTTCTCGGAACAGGAGACTGTCAGCTTGACCTTGCGTGGTGCGACGATACCGGCGAACCGCGCGATCCAAGGCTCGTTCGCCTCGAACAGATTTCCGAGATGGTGGCCGATGACCTGACGAGAGCATTGGCTCTAATTAGGGACCTGCAGGGCTCGATCCATTGACCTGACGACGGGGGATTCAATGGCCGCCGCGATGAGGCCGCACGGTCTAAGTCGCGGAAAGAATGATCATCGCTAGCCAATTGGTCCCCTTTCGAACCGGGGCAGGTGTCCGCCGTGTACTCAGTTAGGTCCAGCCGCTTGCCCGGGAACGAGAATCGGAGCAGTTTGGAGGAAGAACGTGGTCCCACTATGGTCCCAACAGTCCACCCTTGTCCGAGCTCTCGAAGAGAGGTCGGCGACTCTTCGAGAGCTGGAGATGTCGCTCCGCCCTGTTCGGGTCTTTCGACGCCTTCAGCTTCACAGACCGCTTGGGCTTCAGAGTGTGATCACGGTAAACAAGGAGAACGCACAGAATTCGAGTAGATCGGTGTGAAGATACTTCAGACCGTGCAAGAACATCAAGGTCCGTCTCTGGCGGCGCTACGGCGCTGTCCTTCGATTCCAACATCGTTCTGCCGCACCGAAGACCGAAGCACTTCGTTACAAGAATCAACACCCAATTTGTCATTCGCTCACCGAAACCCGTTGCAACTACAGGAATTCTATCTGCGAACCTGTTTCGCGGTGAGATGGCTACCAACCAACTCTTCCAAACTCGATTGGTTTGATCCGGGGCCTGCCTTCCGCGCAAAGCTCAGCGGAGGAATACGCACTAAGGCGGTTCCACTCCAAGTTCGCGTGCCAAGAACACAAGGACGTCAGTTTCCTTATCGATCAGCGACGGCAGCGCACGGCTGCCGAGATGGCCGTCCTGTCGCCGCACCCGCAAGATAACCGGATTCGGGGATTCTTGCGCGAATTGCAATGCCGCGGCGAACTTGAAACTATGCAGCGGGACGACGCGGTCGTCGTGAAGCCCGGCCATCACTAGGACGCTGGGATACTCAACGTTCGGTTTGGCATTGTGAACTGGCGAGTACGAGAATAGGGCCTGAAACTCGTCGGCACTGTCGGGGGAGCCGAATTCCGGCGTCCATGCCCAGCCGATTGTAAAGCGGGGAAACCGTAACATGTCCAAGACCCCGTTTCGCAGAACCGCCGCCCTGAATAGCCTTGGACGCTGCAATATGCAAACGGCCGCCACCAAAGCTCCGTTGCTCGCCCCGGTGACTGCCAGTTTCGACGACGACGTATAGCCCTGTTCGATCAACCACTCGGCTGCTCGGATCGTGTCGCTAAACGTTACCTGTTTCCGAGTCTTCGTGGCAGCGTGATGCCAATCCGTTCCGTACTCGCCGCCGCCCCGAACGCCGGGCATCGCGAGGAGCCCCCCCATCTCCATCCACAACAGATCAGGGACGGAAAACGAAGGGGTTACCGGAACCCCAAAACCTCCATAGACCCGTAGCTGGGCGGGCTGTTCCCGCGAGTGGTCACCGTCACAGAGGTGGCTGATGTAGATCGGTATCATTTGCCCGTCGGAGCCCGGATAGAATTCCAAGTGACTTGCGATCTGATCGAAGTCGGCATCGATCTCCGGCCCTGCGACGGACGTGCTCCTGGCGGTTTCCAAATTCAACTCGTAAACGGTATGGGGCTGCGTAAAGCTGGTGAAGGTGTACAAGACCGACGTTGCGGACGAATCCCTTCGGAACCCAAATGCCCGCCCGAGTGCCGGAAGTGCGACGTCGACTCGTTCCGGCCCTCGAACACTCATGAGCCTGACCACGGTGTGCGAGTCCCTGAGATAGGACAGCACCAGATGTCCATCGACATAGGTAGCAGCTACCAAGACATCGTCCGATTCGGGAACGATGGTGGTCCAGCTTCCTGGACCTGAATCATCCAATTTCATGGCAATTAGTCGCCCACGCACAGCACCGCGGTTAGTCCGAACGAAGACGGTGTCTTGCTCGTTGCCTACGAATTCAAACTCGTGCTGGAACCGGTCGCCGAGCACAAGTTCATCGCGACCTTCGTGTTGCAGCCTGCGCAGGATCAGCTGGTTTCGCCGGTCCGCTCCCTGCCGTATATTAAGGATCAAGAGTCGTCCGTCAGCACTCTCCCGTGCAGAGTATGTCAGCTTGGGACGGTCCGGTTCGCTGTAAACCAGAACATCTTGGGATGGAGGCGTCCCCAAGACGTGGAGAAAAATTCCTGCTTGTACCATCCCCATTTCAGCCGCAGACTCCTTTGAGACGAAACGGTTGTAATAGACTCCGTCGCCTCTGGCGGTCCAAGCGATGGGATCCGGCCTAGTCCCCCGCAGCATATCGGGAAGGGGTTCGCGCGGGTTTACGCTCACGAACGCCACCTCCCTCCGGTCCGAGCCGCTAGAGCGAATCTGGTATGCGACGACGCTGCCGTCCGGGTTAGGAAACACCGCGCCCAGTGACTGACCCGGCTCCAAGTCAGAAGTTGGATCCACTAGGACGTGCCTCCGTCCTCTCACCGATTCCGCGAAGAAAAGAGCGGACTGATCCGCCGAAGTCCCCCGGAAGAGGTAGAAATACTTCGCGCCGGCGCGACTGAAGTGACTGTATCGGTCGTGCCGCCAAAGGCCCGCTAGGCGGACGTGGATCGCGCTCCGCAAGTCTCGGGCGCCCAAATACTCCCGCGCAATTCGATCCTGGTGGCCAACCCACTCCTTCGTGTCCTCGCGATCCAAATCCTCAAGCCACCGATAAGGGTCAGGAACCCTCACGCCGTGGATGGTATCAATGGTGTCCCCCCGCTTCGTGGTTGGGTACTCGAGGGCGAGGATTGCACCGGCTGCGACAATGAGGCCAAGGCCCGCAACAACATTTCTATGTGGCACAATCTCATCCTCCCGAGGCATCTGCTGCGGAACTCACCGGTCCGCACACGCATAGCCGCGCGAAGCCAGCAGTAGCACAACACCCACAAGGCACATGAAGCCCGCAGACTAACTGACCAGATCTCACCCCGGTACGGCACACTCCGCCGACGCCCTTAGTGCGCCCCAATTGTCTTCACGCCTCGATTCCAGGTGGTCACTCGACTCAACTGCCCGCCACAGCGCTGTCACTACCCGCGCCCCCCGTCACCCGTAACAGTCCATATTTTATGAGACGCGACACCAGCCAACCGCCGACGATTTGGCCAAACCGTGCGAGCAGGCGGTCGCTCACTCTCTTGACAGTGGCGTCCCGCGGGGCGGCGAGCACTTGCCGCAACACGTCTTCGACCACAGACTCCTCGATACGGAAATCGTCAAGAGTGCTCAGCGGAAACGGGCTCGCCAGCCACGCTCTACCGAGCCCCGAGACCTCAAGTGACGCGCTCCCCGCCAGGACTCCGGTTGGATAGTGGCCGAACACGTCCTGAACGTCGTACGTGAACGGCGTAGCTGGGCTCTCCCACGCCCGTCTAGAGCGAGATGCAAGTAAAGCCCGAAACAGACCCTCGTATTGTGGTATCACCACGCGCCAGTCAAACCGGCTGCGCGCAGTCTCGCGCGCCCTCCGACCCAGTTCCGTGCGCAGCTTCGGGGCGAACAGCAAATCGTGCAAGCGACACATCAACACCTCGTGGTCGATGATCGTCATGCCGGCGAGCACGGTGTTGCGCGACTCGAATCCATAACAGGTTCCCGCAAGTTCCAACCCGCCTGATAAATTGAGCCACTGCGTTGGCACCAGATACCCGGTCTCGCCATCATCGACGATTTCGCGAAACCCACTCCAGTCCGCCGCGACCACAGGCAGGCCGGAGGCGAGAGCCTCAATCACGCTTATGCCGAACGTTTCCTGAACGTGATCGCTAGGCGCAACGAAAATGTCCGCCGCTGCGAACAAGACCCGCTTGGCACGAGCATCGATATCGGGAATAACACGTACCGAATCGGAACAACCAAGAAAACCAACGTATCGCTCCAAATCTCCCGCCATCGAGTGTCGCGTGTCGTCGCCGGCAATGATCAACAGTGCGCCGCCACTGATCTCCTTCACAAGTCGGCACCAGCCGAGCAAGAGCGGCCCCAAATCCGCTTTCGCATGTGGCGTCAAGCGGCCGAAACAGAGTACGACCGGCGTTTGGCGGCCGATCGCGAGTTGAGCACGAGCTTCCTCGCGACTGAAGCGAAACGAATCGCAGTCGACGCCCAATGGAATAACGGGCGTTTGGACGCCGAGAGACATCGGCACCCTGCCGCTCACACGTAGCGACTCTTGAGCTTGGGTCGCCAGCTTGTGAAAGACAGTGCGGCCAGCCTGCGAAGAGCAGACAATGGCATCAAACGGCTTAAGCTCATCCGCCAAGCTTTCCCAGGCTAGATCCGATGCCACTACATCGCTCATAGCGTGAATAACGCCAACTATGGGCCAAGGTCTCCGGAAGTACCTGCGCACGGGAACCAAGTCCTGCGGCGTTGCACGAAACGAGAACAAGACTAGCTCCGCGGCATCCGTGATCTGATCGACTGAGTGCAGGCCAAGAACCTCCGTACTCGAGCCGTCCGGTGCTACGACCCACGCTCCCAAGCCACGATTCACACCTCGGTCCAGAAAGCGATAGGAATCCGCTGTGCCGTACCGCAAGAACGCACGTACCACCTCGTCGGCATACAAGGTCGCCCCGAATACACGTGTTGTGTCGGGGCTCAGTCCCTTCTTCTTCTCGACGAACCGCGGCAGACCGTCGAACACTAACGCGTACATCGACAGCACCTCACTGTATGCGGGACGTCCCAGTTAGCCACGCCCTCAACTCGCCCATTGCCTTGACGACTTGTACGCGGAACACAATTAGCGCCAAGATCGCGGTCACTGCCCAGTCGATCAAGCCTGCCGAGCCCACCACTACCCAAGCGATACGGTGAAGTGTCCACACCAAGAACAATACGGAGAACGGCGCGGCAAGCACAGCGTACAAGAACAGAGTGAACTTAGTCGACACGGGAAGATGCGCGTCCTTGGCGTCCACCTTCAGGCGAGGCGAAATCGTAGACCAAGTGAAGTGAAATGCGCGCTTCCGAAGATTTGGGAGACCTAGTATATCGGACAGAACGTAATACCCGTCAAGACGGATTAGAGGATTAAGATTGGCGAGAATCTTCAGCTCAATAATCAACACAACCATCGCGAAAACCGTGTTTATGAATTCAAACTGCATGGTCAACCACCACGAGAACACGAAGAAAGCTCCGACCAATGCGTCGCAAGCAGTTCCTGCCGCCATCGTGAAGACTCGGTGCCGCTTTCGAGGAAATAGCCACGCATCCGTGACATTGCAATAAAGTGCTGGATTGAAATAAATCAGCAGAAACCCCAGTTCGTGCACTTCTCCACCCCAGTGTTTACAAGCGAGACCATGAGAGAGTTCATGAATGACACAAATGCCAAACGATATCAGTAACGTCACAAGAAATACCGCAAGTCCTCCTGACTGCAGGGAATTCGAAAACTCTCCATGATGCCGTATTAGCATCGAGATCGCCGCAGTAACAATGAGCGCACAAAGACATCCGAAGTATGGGGTAAAGAGTTTATTCGTTATCGGCACAAGCCGCCCGAGAAACCGATCCGGATCAATAGCCTTAATTCTCCAGTAAAGCACACTCTTTGATCGGATCCGAGATGAGTTCTCGGGGACTTTCTGCTCACCTTGATGCCTCTGTGACTGTAATAGTCCAGCGACTTCAATCCTCCGTAAGAACTCTCGGATCGAGTCGATCTCGATATACTTTCCCGACTGCTCGATAAAGCACGCATGGATCTTTGACACTGAACGGTGACCGTCGCAGAGCTGCAGCAGAGACAGCTCTTCCTCCCTCATGTAATAATAGCGAGCATTAGACCTATCTTTAATTACTACTGTCTTGTGTCCCTTGTCAAGGCTCGAGTGTTCAAGATCAGTACGCAATTTCGGCACAATACCCTCTGGGGCAAATACGTCGGTATCTAAACTCATGTAGCAACCAAAATACCCTTTTGGAGCAGGTCTGAAATGGCGCGTCGAATGGACTCCAGAACCACGTCTTCGCAAGACAAATCGGACAAGCGCTGGAAATGACCAACGATCTCGTGCACAGAACGTCTGCCGTCGCATAATTCTAGAAGCGCACCCCCTTGCCGTGAAATGCGAAACAGTCTTACTCTGTAGTTGGGATATGGCACAACCAAGATCGATTGCTCTACAGCAGGAAGTCGAAGGGGTATTTCTTCACCCTGATGCATAATTTCACGCAGTTTCGATAAATCTATTTGCATATTACATAATGCGCATCCAAGTCTCTTGTGGGGTCGAATCCTGTCAAACACATCCGTGATACCAAAATCGAAAGTTTCGTCAAGCCTCCGTCCAAGAACTAGAGATTTTCCCTGTCGGACCAATTCGGACGACTCCAGAACGGTACGTTCAAGTGACAGCACATCCACTATGTACTCAGGCACATCAGTCGTTCCGATCTCCGACATCATGAAATGGTCCATGAGATGCCGAATGAACATGATCGATGTTATGACATCGCTTTGATCATCGGGGCAATTGTTCCTGCGTTCGAAATCGCGCCACAATTGGTTCCCATGGGTCGAAATTAGGCGATCACTGAGTGGAAACAAGGATCGGATTTCTGCTGGAATTATGCTGTCCGATTTGGGTTCTGTACTCCAGCCACCTGCGGCGTGATTGGCCTCTGGAACGCGCTCTTCAGTGGCGGCGGTAAGCAAACGTTCAAACTCTTTCATCGAGTTGTCTGTGCGCGATTGACCTTGGAATTGCTGGCCAGCGTTTCGTCCGATTCTTGTAGCGAGAGAGACATCTGTAGCGATGGTGCGAATAATTCGTACGAGCGATTCTCGGTTCCGAGGGTCGTCTACTACCAAGACGTTGTGTCCGTCACGCAAGTCGAGAAGATCCCGCTGCTTCTTTTCAATTTCTCGGGATACGATCAGGCATCGGCCGCAACTCATCACTTCGCGCGGGATTATTGGGCCGTGGATGGTGATCGGAAAATCTCGCTCCAAAAAGCACACCGCGTCGCATGCTGCGATGAATGCGGGCACGTGCCAATGAGGCAGAAAAGGCAGTAACCAAGTTCTATCGCTGAGACCCGCCGCGCGGAGCGCCTTCAGGAAGGCCGGGAATTGTGTTCCGTTGGCCATGCATAAGAAGTTGAAATCGACACCCTGCTGCTTGAGGATCTTCAATACAGGAATCAGGTCGAATGATCCTTTCGCCTCGCCAACCTTGCCATACAAACCAATCGATACAATCGATGGGTCAGGTGGGTCGTGACGGGCTAGATCCTTCGGTATATGCTGGAACGCTTCGCGATTCGCTGCCGAAAGGATGGATGCGAGATCGAGAGGTTCTTGGCTTGGCGAAAAGATGTCTGGAATCTCGAACCCGATGCGAGTAACGATTCGACTTCTTTCGACACCCATTCGCAGAAATCGGCTAGCCAAGTCAGTCCTAGTTAAGACGGCAGCTGCCGAACGAAACACTCTTTGATATGTTTCAGAAAGTTCTGGGATTAACATCAAGCGATCTATATCGCTTCCTGCGTGTCTGATCACGTATGGAACGCCGGTCCACAAATGAGCAACGTGGCACGCCACTCCATACGGCTCCGTGTAATATGCGAAGCAAACGTCGCATCCATTTTCTTCTATTACTCTCGCGGTGGCCGCAGCAATTCTTGAAACTGCGGCCTGGGTTTGCGGAATATGGGCCATGCGCCGCGGATCGTACGCTGCGATGGGATGAACGCTAACGGAACCACCGCAGGGGCCGAAACGGGGCTCCATCCACTCAGCGTCCTCGGGTCCGAGATGCATGCGATATTCTGCTCCCACGTCTGATGCATTGGTCACGACCCAGACTCGATGCCCACGTCGGGCTAGGCGCCGGGCAGTCCAGTACATTGTGGCGCTGACGCCGCCTTGGATTGGTGGGTACTTGCCGACCAAGCAAACCTTTAGCCGTTTCGAGTCGGCTGGGCAGGGCTTGGCAGCAGGCACGGGAATACGATCGTCCATCAACGCCTCAGAATTTCCGCAGGGGGAATGGCGGTCGCGGCAAACGCTGGCACGGCGCTCGCAAGGAGTGCTAGTGCACTCGTCAAGATGGCCGCTCCGCCCAAGACCACCGGATCCAGCGGACTAACGTCGAACAGGAATGATCTGATGGACGATGCCACGATCATCGTCGACGGCAGTGCGATGGCGGCGCTGGCGATACAGAGTCCAGCTACTGGTCTCAAGACGTGCAAGAGAATCTGAGTGCGATTCGCCCCGTGGGCGATTCGTACCCCAAGATCCTTTCTGCTCAGCGTGACGAAATATGAGACTACTCCATACGTGCCTGCCATTGTGAGGAAGATTGCTGTCGCGCAGAAGACGATCAGCACCACAGCTGACGCCCTTAGAGGGCCGTACGAGGTGCGGACAACCTCTTCCATGGGCATGAATCCATGGAGGGGCAGCTGCGAGTCAAGCTCGCCTAGCGTGGCTTGGATGATCCGGGCCACGCCGTCCGCAAATGGGGAAAGACGCACCACGAATGAGATGCCGAAGGGCGACGCCTGAGTCATCGGTACGTAGAGTTGGAAATCGCTGTCAGCCTGCAGCGTCTGCGTCTTTACGTGTCCGACCACACCCACGACTGTGCGCCAAGTAGGCTGGCCATCGTCCCCGGCTTCGAATGGGAAGGACAGCCGCTCGCCAATCGGGTCTCGGTCCGGCCAGAAGAATTCGGCGGCCATTCGGTCCACCACCACAACGGCCTGCGTGTCGCTCCGGTCCCGTGCGTCGAAGACGCGGCCATTCAGCAAGGGAATGCGCAGCGTTGGAAAATATCCTGGGCTGGCCGCCAAGAAGCTGGTCTGCAGGGGGCGAGAGCCCCCGGAGGCCTCTTCGCCCCAAAGGCGCACGAGCGTAGGTGCACCTGCGTGCAGAAATGGCAGCGCCGAAACTACGCCCGCCGACTCCACGCTAGGAGTGCTCTGCAAACGGTCGACGAATTCGGCCCTTAGAATCCGCCTCGAGTCCCGGCTCTCGTAACGGCTTCTCGGTAACACAAGTTGGAATGTGCTCACATCCCCCGTTTCGAATCCCGGGTCGGCACTGCTAATACGTAGGACGGAGACCCCCAGCAGCGCCGATAACACCAGCAGGATCGTCGTCATGGCAAGTTGGACGGCTACGAGCCCGCGCAGAGCCAAAAGGACGCCTCTCGGTATTGTGATCCGGTACGCATTGCCATCCCAGCGCTGGAACCTCCGGGTCGACACCGCGCAGCTAGCCGCTAAGCTGCACGCCAGCACGCACAGGGAAGCTAGGGCGAAACCGAAGGCCGCCGAGCTCTGGTCCACCTTTACCAGACTCCATGGCGGTACCATGAGTTGACCCTTGCTCAATACAGTGTCAAGCGTCACCCGAAGCAACCCGTGCCCCAACGCTAGGCCGATGCAGGCCCCGGCAACGCACAGGCAGAGCATCCACGCCACGTGATCAACCAGAAGTTTCGACCATCCGCAGCCGAGAGCCACTTTGACAGCAACCTCTCTCCGCTTGGACACCGTCCGAACCAAGACCAAGTTCATGACGTTGACCAAGCCGATGACGGTCAACGCGATGAGACTTGCCCATAGCAGAGGAACAATTTCCCCAAGCGATCCCACTATCTCCCGTCGCAATGGCACAGCGAGAAGCCGCCACCCCTCGCTGGCCGGATAGACTTGCGGATAGGTGTTGCGCACTTCCGCAGTGATCTCGTCGAGAGACCTTGAGAGGGCACTTGGCCCTAGTCCTGGTCGCACGCGGCCGAATACCGTCAGGTAGTCGTTCCCAAGTTGACTCGGGTCGCGTAGTCGGGGGGGAAGGTACAGCGGTCTCCAAACATCCGCACCCTCGAGAAGCTGGAACGTCTGCGGAAGGACACCGACGATCTCAACCGATGTCCCGTCCACCAATAGACGCTGACCATTCGGGATTTCCCTCCCGAAGTAACGACGCCACGCCCTCGCGCTCAAGACTGCGACGCTTGACGAGTTGCCGGGCGTTGCATCTTGGTCCGCGAGCAGTCGGCCCGATGCCGGGGCGACGCCTAGGAGCCGAAACAGGGCAGGCTCGACAAACACCTGCCGAACAGGGTCAGCCGTCGTATTCGCATCCAAACTCAGGTTCACACCACTTGTTGGCGTGACGGCAGCAATGTCGGCCAACGCACCTTCGAAGTTGCGGTACAGATCCAGACTGGGCGGCGACACGCGTTCCTTCTCGATCCCGAGCCCGGGATACGAGTGCCACACGACATAAAGACCCGACGGGCGGTCGAACGGAAGCGGTCTGAACTGAAGGCCATAAATCACCGCGAAGATTGCGACGCCTGCACCAACCGTTCCCGATAAGGTCGCTAGGATGCCTAGAACGTCGGCGCGCCCACCGGTGACCGAGTGCGCCCGAAAGACAATCGCTATAGCTTTGATGGCGTTAGAAATCAATACTCTGTCCCTCCCCGGAACGTGCAGCAACGAAGTCTTGCATGTCGAGACCGCCATCAAGAATCCCGCCCCGCTTAACGAATTGATAGTGGAAGAGGTCGAACAGCAGTAACGCACATTTTTTGGGCCCTCCGCCAGACTCGTCTGGGTTGGAAAAGTACTGACGGTATGGATGCTTTTCGACATAACTATCGGGTATGTTGGCGCTGCAATACCTTACAAACTGGTCCAGATGCTGCCTCCCGGAACTGGGCAAGCCCTCCTTGCTCCGCAGTACTGGATCGTACGCAAGCTCGCCTGCGAGCCGGAGAAAAAGCCGCTTCAGGATGTATTTTGAAATCCGCAACCGGCCCGGGATCTTGAACGACAACGGCAAGCTGTTCACTACTTCAACCATTTTGTCGTCGAGAAATGGGACGCGTACTTCAATGCTTGCTGCCATCGAACAGCGATCTATCACTGTTAGGTGATTGAACTCTAGTTGATCCTGCTGATACAGCTCCAAGGTCTTACGAAGGTAATCTCCGTACTTCACCGTGCTGGCGAGCGATCCCACGATCTGGCGCACCCGCTCGGAAACCGGCAAGCCTAGTTGCTCGGCTCGGTTGAGGTTCTCTACTAGCCGTCTCCGTTCTGAACGGGGGTGAACGTATTCGGGATAGCCCGCGAACAACTCGTCCGCCCCTTCCCCGTTCAGATAGACCCGCCCCTTCTCGGAGATTCTCTGGCAAAGGATAAAGAACGTTAATGGGTATAGTGACGGCACGCTTTCGGAGGCCCAGACGAACCGAGGAATCGCGTCAACGTAGCTGCGAAAGTCGATTAGTTCCTCACTGTGCTCTAGGCCTAACGATCGGGCATAGCGCCGCGCCACTTCCGCATCGCCCATTTCGGGATCACACGTTACCGTGTGGCTCCTGAGCGCCAACCGCTCCCGGGCGGCGATCCATGCGATGAGGCCGGAATCTACGCCTCCCGACAGATGCAGCCCGGTCTCGAAATCGCACTTAGCGTGAGTTCGCACAGAGTCAACAAGCGTTGCTTCTAAGAGATCCAAAGCCCCTTCAAGGTCATCGCGAGCGTCTGGACAGACCGAAAGCTGAAAATACCGCCGCTCCTCTATTTCTAGCTTCCCGTTCGAATTTCGCGCCAGCAGCCAGTGCCCTGGACGCAGGCTCCTGATGGATCGAAACAGCGTGTTCCGACCGGTGCCATGGTTCAGTATGAAGCTATCGGCAAGAGGTGTAGTGTCCACGGTCCGATCCACTTCGGAGCAGCGCAGCAACGCCTTGAGTTCCGAGGCGAATAGTAGTGTCCGGCCCCCGCGGATTGAGGCCAAATGCAAGGGCTTAATGCCTAGCCTGTCACGGGCAAGGTACACAAATTCGTCGCCGATTACGCTGAAGGCAAACATGCCCTGCATCAGATCGACGCATTCCTCACCATACTCTTGATACATATGCAGAACTACTTCGGTGTCTGTCCGAGTCCGGAACCGATGCCCGCGAGCCACCAGTCGCGAACGCAGTTCTTCATGGTTGTAAATCTCTCCATTGAATACGACCGCAAGCCCCGAGACGTCGTTCCGCATCGGCTGGCCTCCACCCTCGACATCAACCAAGCTCAAACGGCAAGCACCCACGTCCGCGCAACGGGTGCTGTGAACTCCCCCTCCTTCTGGGCCTCGGTGACGAACCGCTCCAAGCATCTCCGCACACAGCGCCTTCTGCTCGCCACGGTCGATTCCGACGACCCCGACAATCCCGCACATTCTTCACTCCACGCCTCAAGTCCCGACTAATCACGCATCGTTCCGTCGCCGCGCCCGTGAGGAACCACACCCAATACCCCGATACGAAGAAAAGACCTGCAGATTCCCAAGCACTTCGAGATTGGAGCGGTGCCGCCCACCCCTACTAGAGAATTGGCAATCTCCGCAACCGTGCGACGCCCATCGCAATGTTGCAGGAATCTGAATGTTGCGAAATTAAGCCGGTAGACTGAGACATTCGATAGAGACCGACGTTTCACAAACAAGATGTGCCTTGAAGGTGACTGCTCGGTCTCCTGCGCCGTATCCTCTGCGGATCGACCAATCAGACCATGCTCAAACGATTCGAGAACAATACCGGGAGAACAAATAACGACCGAATCGGCACTGACTACAACTCTCTCTCCTACCAGAGAATCACGCTCGAATTCCGTCAGAGCGGAGTGGGTAGAAAGATCGTTTCCCAAGAAGAAAATAATCCAATCGTAGCGAAGGGAATCCTTGAATGAACCGCTAGAAAACTCCCCCTCTTCGAGTAGCACATTCAAAAATTCAGTGAACTGCCGAAACTCTCGGAGTAGTGGCGGCTCTGTTGTGGTTAGAATTGAAGGATAATCTTGGACATATCGAAGTCCATAGATCTGCTGAAAATCCGATGGAAGGTGAGCTCTTACATGGGGTAACGCCTTTAGAGCCAAATCTATTCTTGAGTTGATAAGTAGATTTGCATATACAATGACACGCTCTTCATCAATCTCCTCCAAGGCACGACGTTCGGCAGAATTTAACTGATAATCCGTCAAGAATCTACTTCGATTCGACAAAAATAATTTCCTCGAATTCTCGTCAGTCAAGATTCGACAGAACGCTCGTTGCATCTCGAGAACCGACATGAAGGCTCCTTGATCAAGGATATCTACCGCATCGCTTAAGAACATTCCGCGCATGATTGAGCTCTTCGATCATCTCGGAGAAATCAGGGAAATTCGAATCACGTTCAAGCGATATTGCTCTGAGGGGAGAATTCCGGCATACAACTTCTAGGAGATCCCAGACTTCATCCGAAACCGGACTACTGTGTGTATCGATCAATACCTGCTCCCCATGCTCGTACCCTGCAATATGAGCCTGAACCACACGATCTAATGGAATACACTTAAGAAATTCATATGGGTCGTATCCTTGGTTCTGTGCGTTCACATAAACGTTGTTCACATCCAGCAGTAAACCGCAGTCAGCTCCTTCAATGACCTTCGTGACAAATTCTGATTCTGTCATAGTTGAACGAGGCATTGAAACATAGTAGGTTATGTTCTCGAGCAAGAATGGCCGACTAGGAACTGTTTCTTTGATGCGATTTACATTTCGAATCACTATTTCGACGAGTTCATCCGTAAACCAGAGGGGCGTCAATGAACCGAGGTCTAATTCATCGACCCGGGTCATGCACAAATGATCGCTGAACCAGGGCGCGTTTACGGACTTAACAAAGTTGGCATTCCGTCGGAGGTATTCTGCATCCACTTCCTCAGCTGTACCCACGGACATTGAGAGGCTATGCGGAACTATCGGATAAACAGTGAGGGCCGCCTGAAGTCGCTCGAGCCGGTCTGGGGTCGCGTATATGAACTGGTCGCTGATGGCTTCGAGGAAATCGACGGATTGATGGGCACTCAGAATTTGGTCGTGCAGGTGCATTCGGTAACCGAGACCAACTCCCGCGACCTCTGGCTGAGCATTCGCAAACACGCTGCACCTCCGCTCTGGATTGGAATACCTTACGTCCGCTCGGGGAACTGAGCTATATCGTCAAACATCAAGTTCATCCCCGTGCTCAGCCTAACTGCGGGAGCCCCGTGTGCAACTACCGCAGCTCCGCGACGACAGATATCGTCGGCGTGCATTGACGCACACAACACTCTTCCCCCACTGCGTCAACCCTTGCACTGGGCGCTCGTCCTTTCCAACTAGCCGAGATCCAATGCTGAGCCCGGACAGCACAGCGAACACCCAGCGTTGAAACCAGAACGTGCCCGAAGCTCACGCTTCCGCGCTGGTCAGCCGCAGTAACACGGCAGTCAAACTATGGTGCGTCGGACAGAATCGGCGTAGACAGCTAGCCGCACTGTGAACAACCGCTATTCGAGCAGCCCGAGCAGCCGCCGCAGGCTGGCAGCATGCTAGGGGCGATGCGGGACTCGAGCTCTTCGAACTCAAAGTCAAGTTCTTCCTTCTTTGAACCGGTGTCGGTCGGCGCAGACTCCTCGCGTTCCAACTTTTCGGTGCGCTCTTTCTGTTCCATTGAAAACCTCCTTCTGAGCTGTGGCTTGTAAAACCAAGCCATGACTTCGTAAACGTTCCGTATAGAGTGTGTCACAAATGCTCGATCCATGTCAACCCGAAGAAACGTTCGATGTGACAGTCGTTTAGAACTGAGCCTAGGGTGCCCTAGGGAGGGTGACAGGCTTTGCCCCCCGTAAGCGGCCAGGCGAGAGCATTCATCGGCTGGACTGTTGTGGATCCGGGAACGGTCTCTGCCGCAGTGTTTCGTGCGGGCGCGGTACGAGTTCAGCGCTTCGGCACCACCACTGGATGGCGCCGCTAAGGATGCTGGCTGAAAGGCTTGACGGAGCGCGTCCCCGGACCCGTCGGCGGGGGTGGCTTCGGCGGCCTCGCCTCCAGTTCCCGGCAGCGCAGCCGGACGCCCTCGTGATTCACCTCTAGGCTGCCACCCCAATTGCCGCACGGTCACGCCTGCCCCAGGCAAGCGCGCGGTGGAAGCGCTCGTTATGCTCCGGCAGGTACTAGTTCGCCACGTAAGGGTTCGCCTTCCTGTAGTCGTCGATCCCCCGCAAGGGCAGCTTCTTGATCAAGCGATCCTCGTGCGTGCCGTTGGCTCGCTCCACCCGCCCCTTCGCTTGCGGCGAGCCCGCCCCGATCACCGGCAAGGGTCAAGCCTACTCGGAGCGATCGCTCTCAAGGCGACCATGAAGGACGAATGGGTAGTCAAAGCCAAGTTAGTTCTTCCTTCGCGTCTCGAACAGCGGCCGAAAGCGCGCCCTACCAACATAACCGAACCCTCGAAAGCCGTGGAAGGGGAGCGAATTATTCCAGAATCTCTAGGCATATTTTTGTTCTTCTACGCCGGAATCAGATCAATGGATAGCGATTATCTACGAGCCAATCCTTAAACGTTTCGCTTATGATCTGTTGCTGTTCTAATGAAAGTTCGTACCTCCATCGATCATTCTTCCCACTCTGAATATGATCCCAATGTAGTTCGGAAAATTTGTCCCGAATATCGACCGGATTCTCACGTTGAATGTCAATTCCTCTCGCTATAAGAGATGTCTCTAACGATCTACAACGTTCACGGCTCCTCTTCAGGGAGTATCTAGTCGATAGTTCGTTGCAGGCAGTTTCCGGGACCATTATGCCAAGGTGCTGAGCAATTTGCTCCACAGCTCGAATCGGATCATTGATAATTAGATCA
Organism: Bryobacterales bacterium; assembly: GCA_028819215.1. GTDB lineage: Bacteria > Acidobacteriota > Terriglobia > Bryobacterales > UBA6623 > VXMF01. Next base: position 26,391 of record JAPPMG010000004.1, on the reverse strand, counting down.
TATCGTTGTACGAGCGTTCTCTTTTGGGCCTTCCAGAATCTGTCAGCGTCTATCGCGTACTGAAGGCGTCCGTCCTCGAGCAGATTCGTAAGACTTAAAGACCACTTTTTCATCGAAGACACTGCAACATCTCGAATGTCCCGGTAGCTATAGATTCCAATCGCTTCCCCCCTGTCAAGTAAACATCCTAACCTCCGATCCATGGAATGGATCTTAAAGACACGCGGCCCGTTTTGAATCGCCTCCCGATTCGCTTGTTTGATGACATGGGCATCGAAAAAGCCGAAACGAAGGCCTCCCATGTATTGTTCGGCAAGATGACTGGCAACCATGTATTGCCAAGTCGAACCCGATCTAATCATACCTGAACATATGATCCACATGTGCAATGCCTGATTCCTTGTCTCGGGCCGCTACCTGCCCCCTGAGGATGAATTGGACAGTTGGTCAGCAGTTTCAAGATAGATTCCTGAGCTTCTCTGTACTACCGTCCAATGGGATTATACCGGAAGGGACAGTCAAGTCATCATCCCGTCCCACAAGCTTGTTTCTGCTCTGCCGCAAATGACAGTCTCCGTCGTCTCGAACAGGTTGCTGGTTCGGAGCCTTAGCGGGTACGATGCGGCTCTCGTGCTGGGCGCTGTCGACCGTTCCGTATGGCGAATTTTGCGAATGAGCATCAGACTACAAGAAGATATGCCGAGCTGACTTTATTCGTTCAACCCGTAAACCGTATCCGACAGATCACGCCGGTCGGTCGGCGAGCACTACCGTGCTGGTCCTGTCGCACGATCCCGCTCCTCGGTCCTGTCTGGCCAGGGCAGGTTGAGCGACCAATGACAAGGCGTTTCGATTCTGGAATAGTCTCGATCAATGGCCAGATTACGATCCATGTTCATCTGTTGACGATCAGGCTCGCCAATTGGGCGATCCTGTACGAGATCCCCTTCTTGTTCGAGCATTCTGCCGCGCTCAATCAGGTAGTTGCTGATCACTTGTGCGTCCCAGCTCGCGGAATGGATCTCGTGTGGGTGGTCCTGTAATGTCTATACCCAATAGCCGACATAGGAAGCCGTCCGGCAGCCGAGCATCCAACAAGGGGCACTCGCCGCTGATGTCGTCACCCCGGTTGCGGGTGATCGCCAGGGTGGCCTGACACGCACGTGCTTGGGATCGAGCGCAACGTCTGCGACGCGCTCCAGCCTGCCGCCGCGCTCGACAAGGACCTCATCTGGATCGACCATGACCTCGCCAACCGACTCGTCATCGAGCAATTCCGTCACCGGTCTCAAGAACGACGTCATCAAGCGAAAGCTTGGTTTGTTGCTGAGGCTCATCTCCGCACCTCGCCGCCTTAATGGGGCCCACTGTCCTTAGTCGGAAACGTGCGTGGAAAATCTATCGATCTTGTCGAGTCGAGGACCGACTGAGCTGCCGCGAACCCCGCGGGCGGACTTGCGTCCTAAATCGGGCGCGCCGCCAGCGGATCAATACGATTCAGAGTTCAATGTCACGACACACACCGCGCAGCTTGGAGTCCGCCAGTAACCGCACGGTGGATCGATTATAGGTTTCACGATGGAGAGGGATTCACTGAGCACACTACTAGGCTGGCGATCCCCAAGAGTCCATCATGGCGGTCTGTCGTCGTGAAGCACCAGCAGCAGGCTCTGGCTCGTCAATGGTGTGATCGACAATCCTTCCGTCGAATAGTCGCACCACTCGTTCTGCGCAAGCCTCGAATCTCGGGTCGTGCGTCACCATGCAGATAGTCGCACCGCCGTCATGGACATCCCGCAGCAACTCCATGACGGCTTCGCCGTTCTTTGAGTCCAAGTTCCCGGTCGGCTCGTCGGCGAGCAGTACTGAGGGCTCGCCGCCGAGCGCCCTAGCCACCGCCACCCTCTGCTGCTGACCGCCCGACAGCTGCGACGGATAGTGCTTCATCCTGTGTGGCATCCCGACCCGCTCTAGGGCTTCCTCGACCCGCTTCTTGCGCTCGGTAGGTGGCATACGCCGGTACGTTAGCGGCAGTTCGACATTCTCGAAGACCGTGAGATCGCCGATCAGGTTGAACGCCTGAAAGATGAAGCCGATTTGCCGATTCCGGATGCGGGCCCGCTGCCTCGCCTTCAGGTTCTGGACGGATTCCTCGTTGAGTAGGTACATTCCCTCGGTCGGGGTGTCGAGCAGCCCGAGGATCGACAGCAGAGTCGACTTGCCGCAGCCAGACGGTCCCGAGATCGATACGTACTCACCATCACGGATCTCAAGATCGATACCCGAAAGCGCGTGCGTCTCGACCTCGTCAGTGAAGAACACCTTCGATACGCCTTCCAAGCGGATCAGTGGCACACTGCCATTGGTTGAAGCTAGATCTGCCATTGCTTGACGTGTTACCCCCTCTGCTGTGGAACCGACCGCCTATTCGAGTCGGATTCTGTCATAGGCGTCCCACGCGGACATGTCGGATAGGACCACCTTGTCGCTCTCACTCAGCCCCGATCGGATTTCAATCGTGCTCACAGAGACCCTTCCTACCTGCACTTGCACGCGCGAAGCATGCGTTCGGCCATCCTCCAGTCTGAACAGGCCCATCAGGCTCTCCTCCCTTGCATGGATGGGGCGGCCGACGTGCAGCACATCGTCGAGCCGCTCGAGCTCGATCGTCCCGTCCACGCCGAGGTCAGGTCGTGCGCCTCGGGGCATCTCGCCAAGCAGCCGGATGTCAACGAGCACGGTCCCCTCGATTGCGGCTGGATCGATGCGCGAAACCTCACCCTCGATCACCCCGTTCCGCGTGTCGACCTCCGCGCGCTGCCCAACCGCAACGTCGTTGACCAATGTCTCCGGGATCTTGAGTTCCGCCTTCAGGTGCATCGGGTCAGAAACACGGGCCAACTCGTCACCCGGGGCAACGAGCTGCCCAACCTCGACGTCCATGAGCTGGAGGATCCCGTGCATCCCGGCGCGAACCCTGAGTCCGTCGACCTTGTCTTGGCGCAGCGCAACGAGCGCTTCCATCTGCTCGATACGAGCCCGCTGCGCCTCCAGCTGTGCCTCCACGGATGGTTTGCGGGCGGCCCCGCGAGCCCGCTCCAGCTCAAACCGTTTCTGCAGCTGTTCCATCGCCACGCGTGACTTCATGAGGGTGATTTGGTCTGTAAGCCCGGCGTTGGACAGCTCGAGATCGGCATCATGCTGCGCCTTGGCTTGCAGGTACTGTCCCTCGAAGTCAGCGGTTAACGACTCTTGGGTGAGTCGCTGGTCCTCGAGCTGCGCTTGGAGATTCGCCAACTCGGCTTGGCCCTCTCTCAGCTGGGCCGCAGCGTCTAGGTACTCCTGCTCGACTTGCGGGCTGCTGAGTTCCAGCAGCACTGTGCCCGGCTTGACAGGCTGGCCGGGCTGGACGAAGCGTCGCTCGATACGGCCCGCGTCACTCGCCGCGATCACTACCACAGTCTCTGGCACCAAGGTGCCGATACCGCGAACCTGCCGCAACATCTCGCCGCGCTTCACCGTGTCTGTGAAGACAGCCGCAGAATCCACGCCCGGCGCCGCTGGCTCGACACGGGACACGGCCCAACCCAGAGTCAGGAACGTGACAGCCGCAATTGACCCGGCAGCTATCCGCCGTGTGCGCTTCCGCTGGGCGTATCCTATGCGCGGCTTGTCCATGCGAAAGGCTACCTAGTTTGTCCGCAACGCATCAATTATTGTAGCTGCCGATGCCCTGAGTTCTGAAGATTCCGGCCGGCCTAGTGGTGCCGAAGCAAGGGGGGGCTGGAGAGGGCCATGCTTCGGCCCGCAAGGAGGGCAGCGGTCGGGACCTTAGTCCCTGCGTAGCGGTTCTTCTCGTCCCGGCCTGCGCGCCGATGCCTCCACTTGACGCCCAAGCCATTGTTAACATCTGCAAGTTCAGTTGATCGCTACGAAATGAAGATTAGATCCATCGGTCAGGCCCCCATCGTCCTTTTCGGGAACGTTAGTCTTCCAGCACCCCCCCGTCGCATCGCCAAGGAACGAACGATCGCAATCTCGGACGACGGTCAGTACACCTGCTTCAACACGGGTCTAGTGACACCACACCAGGAACCCATCTATGCGTCATTCGAGGCCAACCGCAGAGCAGATGCTCAGCCATGGTTCTTCAAGGGCTGTTTTCACCGGGGACAATGCGAGTTGAACCGGTTCGCTGAGCTTCCTAGCTGCTCGCACCAGCGAGTCAGGAGAAACTATGAGGTGGCCATTCCCCAGTGCTACAGGGGCCAAGTGCAGCTATTGTTGCCCTTGTGTTTCGGTAATCCCCAAGTCGCTAACTTGGCACTTGTCGTCGAGCGCCACCAGACCTCTTACAGGGCTTCCACCTGCCTGACATTAGACATGGCCTACAGCGATGCTCGTCAGCTTGCGAGGCCTGATCGCGACTCGATACAGCCCAAAGCGTAGTCTTATCCGGCACCGTCCAAGCGCCCTTCGAACGCTTGGTGAATCCCCTTCGAGCGTACGAATCGCTCGGCCTCGCACCTGTCTTTGGACTGGCTGAACGACCGAGGCTAGGCAGGCGGCAGCCCCAGAACTTCAGCAACTGACTTGCCTTCGACCCCTTCGACACCGTTCGAGCCTTTGGTGTGGGGTAGGTCCAAGAGGGCTGGCGGGAGCTCGGCCGAGTTGATCGAAGGGTTCACATAGAGGCAAGATGCGATTGATTGGACAGCGTACGGCCTAGTGTTCGAAAAGAAGAGGACGGCGGCAGGAGTTGGGCGTAGCGAACCCTTCCCGTGCCAGATTCCGCCCGTGCCGAACACCGCTTCGTTCGCGACGGAAGACAGGTCCTGAGGCCAGAGGTTGTAAACGGTGACAGCAAGGACAAGCATATCGTCGACCCGACCGTACTTCGCAAGCTTTCCTTCGATGCTCCTCCGGGCGTCCATGACCGGGCTGTAGTTGGATCGAGACGGAGGAGGCGGATTCACTCTGTTGTCTCTTGGTCGTCTGTGCGCCGGACTGGCAGGCCAGAGCGAAACGGATAGCCTCCATCCGTCAAACGATATCGTGCACCGGGGACGGGCGGACTCGCCGAGTCCAGCGACCAAGCGCTGCACTTCATCCGGATCGTGCGACTGGATGAATCGCTTGAACGGATCTAGTAGGACTGGACGTTTCAGTTCCCGGCTTAGCCGCCCCTCGGCCTCTTCAATGGACACGTAGAAGTTCTCCGACTTGAGGTCAGCCAGCTTCTGAAGCGCATCGTCCTCGTAGTGCGAGATTTCTCGTCTAACTCCCGCAGCCGTGGCTTCCACAAGAACGCGGTGACCGTCCGAAATCGCAATGAAATCCGGGCGAGTGCGGACGCAAACGGCGAGGCCTAGCCTAAGGAGCAGATGGTGAACAAGCAGCTCAAACCAAGCGCCGTGGTGCTGGTCGGGTCTCTTGCTGCGAAATCTCCTGACAAAGTGCTTGAGTTCGTCCACCGGTGCGCCCGACTCATACTCGGCGAACCACCGCTCGCACAGTTCGCACGCCTCGATCGCTCGAGGCCGTGCGGAACGCTTGAGGTACGAATACTCCGACTCGTGCAAACGGGATCGTCCTAGATGCGTTCTCTCGCAGTCTTCAAACAGGCTCATCGTAGATCTCTCGCAGGCAGACCAGAGCATGGAGTTCTGAACGGGACTCGCGCCATCTGTCAATCTAGTATGTCCGTCCGAATAGTACGGGCGAATGCAGGCGCTTCGTGCCGCGTTTACTTGCGTCGCTGACCAGTGAATCGTCAGTGCAGAATGAATGTCTGGGAGCAACCACGTGTCCTCGATTCAGAGCGCTGCAGTGCATATGGGACGCGGATTACCCTCAAAGTAGCGGCTTGTTGCCATGTGTGATGAGAACAAACTAGATGGACGAGAGCAAGAGGCGCTGCTCGCGGCGCTCCAGCGGAGGGCTGAGATTGACGAGAAGCGCGGGCACGCAACGTTTCGGCATGCGGACAACTCCACCCAGCCATGGATGGAGGTCGATACCGTTAGGGATTGGTCGACGGAAATGAACAGGCGAGGATTCCAGATTGACATGGGCTCGATTCGAAAGAACTCCGACGCTTATCCCGACTGTCTTGCCGAAATGTCGGGAAGAACGTTTGGCGTCGAAGTAACCGAGCTGGTGGATAGAGAGGCGATCAGAGAATACGGAAGGCTGCGCAGGGCCGCCGGATCAGAGTGGGATCCTTTGGGATCCCCGGGGCCGCCAGTACCGATCTGGGACTTGGACAGTTTCCGGAGCAGACTGGATGAAATAACGCTGAACAAGGACGCCCGTGTGCGGGATTCTTCCTTGGTGAAGCAGTTCCTGCTGATCCATACCGATGAGCCTTGGCTGTGCGAAGAAACCGTGTCGGGGTACCTGCAAGCGGTCAAGCTCAAGCGTCCAAAACACTTCGATCAGGTTTACCTGATGCTCTCACCCGTTCCGAATGGCTCCGGCAATCGACGGTGCCCAGTCTTCGAAGTGCCACTGGAAGACTAGGAGAACGTTGAGTTCGCAGGGAGGACAAGCGAGGGATCGTGGCGAACGGTTAGCTCCGCTTCAGGTGGTGTTCCTAGGGCAAAGAAGCGGCAAACGTCGATTCGCGATCATGGTCCCAATATGGTCCTAAACGCACTCTCTTCCAACCATAACTCCTTACACATCAATAATATAGACCGATTCGCAAAAAGGTCTGCAAAACCTTTATTCGTGGGTTCGATTCCCACCCGCGCCTCCAATCTATAGCTCGTTGACTGAGCATTGATTGGCTTAATTTCAATAACTTACGTTCGTTGGGGCGAATGCTCCACATGTTCCGTTCGAGAGCGGTCGAGAACGGTCGGGCCCGTTCGAGAGCACCCGAAACGCAAGAAATGGTCCCAATATGGTCCCGCGAGCCGATATCGCGTACCACCTAGTAACCGAGATGTGCGGGATTACCGCATGGAGGGCAAGCCCGAGCGAATACGCCCCACAACTGCTTGTCAAGGCGTACGAAACATTGCTTCACGCCCAAAGGAAGGAAAGGCAATGCCCCTGCGGTCCCTAGGCTGTCCCGAGGCAGATCCGGGGCCGAAGTCACACATTTGCTTGCACCTCTGTCGAGCTGACAACGTAATCGAATTGCAAACCTAATTCGATCAAGGCTCGCGGATCTCTCTGCTGGACGAGCCAGCGGTACAGTGGCGCGCGTAAGCGGCCGCGGCCAGCAATACAATGCGCATCGCTCGCAATCCTTGAGAATTGGTGAGAAAGCCGTTCTTCTGCTGTACGATTAAGGTGCCGAGGTATCTGCCGACATGGTGTCGCAGGGCCAGAGACGAGGTCTGATCGAGAGTTCGGCCGGGCGTCCCGCATCCAGTGCGCCCGCAGTGCGTCTGCTCTCGGGTGCCGCCCTGGCGGCCTTGCTCCTGGCGCTTGTGCCCAGCTTGTTTGGCGCGACGCCGGATCGCGATGCATTCCTCCAGCAGTTCTGCGTCGGATGTCACGCCGGCGATTCCCCGCCTCGCGACCTAGCTCTGGACGGCGTCGATGCGCACGACCCCTCGGCTCAGCCGGACGTGTGGGAGCGGGTCATCCGCAAACTCGGTGCCGGGGAGATGCCGCCCGTTGGAGCGCCGCGCCCGGACGCGGCCACACTCGAGGCATTTCGCAACGGCCTGGTCGAAGAGCTGGACGCGTCCGCGAACGCGTCACCCTTTGCGGGGCGGACGGTCATTCGTCGACTCAACCGCACGGAATACGCCAATGCGATCCGCGACATTCTGCACATCAACGTCCCGGTGGCGAACCGGTTGCCGCCCGACGGGCAGGCCTCCGGCTTTGACAACATCGGCGACGCCCTCTCGATGTCACCCCTGCTTCTCGAGGGGTACCTCAAGGCCGCCCGTCAAGTGAGCCAGATGGCGGTGGGCGCGAGCGATCCCTCGCCGGTGATCGAGATCTTCCGGGTGAACCAGACGCAGGCCCAGTGGCAAGGAATGGGCATGCCGTACGGAACGCGCGGCGGCATCCGCGTCAGTCATCACTTCCCCTACGACGGCGAATACGAGCTGAGGGCGTACCTCGAGAAGCAGTCCCTGACACCCACCGAGGGCGTGCGGCGGTTCCGGACGAAAGTCCATCTGAAGGCGGGCCCGCATGAGGTCATCGTCACATTTCCTGACGAATGGGCGGCCCGGGAGGGTCCGGTTTCGGATGTCAGCGGCCGGGGAGGCCGGGCGCTAGGCGGTCCGCTGGACCTGCTGGGAACCGCGAACCGGCCGAGGATTGACTTTCGCGTGGATGGGAAGCGCGTGCGGCTCTTCGAAATCTGGGGCCTGACGCAGGGAGAATCAGCATTCGATGGCCTGCCGGGTCCTCCTGTTCTGGGCAGGATCGAGATTCACGGCCCTTACAATCCCACGGGCGTGGCCGAGACACCGAGCCGCAGACGTATTTTCGTATGCAGGCCGGAGAGACTCGAGGACGAGCCCGCGTGCGCATCCAGGATCCTTGCAGCGGTCGCCCGACGAGCCTATCGGCGGGACGTCTCGGAAGAGGACCTGCGCCCCCTGCTCGACACATTCAGGGAGGCTCGCCAGAAACTCGACCTCGACGCGTCCATCGCCGCGGCCCTGCGGGATATCCTGCTGGCACCCGATTTCCTGTTCCGCCTGGAATTCGATTCCCACGGCACCGGCAAGGAGGTCGCCCACCCGGTGTCCGATTTCGAACTCGCGTCAAGGATGTCATTCTTCCTCTGGAGCAGCATTCCCGATGACGAGCTGCTCGACACCGCATCGGCTGGCAAGCTTAAGGATCCGGAAGTCCTGGCCCTCCAGGTCCGCCGCATGCTGGCGGACCGAAGAGCCTCGACGCTGGTGAACAACTTCGCGACGCAGTGGCTGGGACTGCAGAAGCTCGGCAAGTTGCGGCCGGACCGAGCTGCGTATCCCGGATTCAACGACGCGCTCGGTTCTGCGTTCCGAGAGGAGACCCTGCTCTTCATCCGAAGCGTGATCCGGGAGAACCGCAGCATCTTGGATCTGCTCGGAGCGGACTACACCTACTTGAACGAGAGGCTGGCACGGAACTACGGCATCGAGGGCGTGGTGGGCCCGGGATTCAGACGTGTCTCGCTCGAGGACAAATCGAGACGAGGAGGCCTGCTCGGGCAGGGCAGCATCCTCATGCTGACGTCGCATTCCGCCCGAACCTCCCCCGTGCTCCGCGGGACGTGGATCCTTGACAACCTGCTGAACTCGCCGCCGCCTCCTCCTCCAGCCAACATTCCGCCGCTCAAGGAAAGCGCGGAAGACGGCCGCAAGCTCAGCGCGAAGGAGCAGTTGGCCAGGCACAGGGCCGATGCGGCATGCGCTTCGTGCCACTCCCGGATCGATCCGCTCGGGTTCGCCCTGGAAAACTTCGACGTCATAGGGCGTTGGAGAACCGAGGATCATGGCGAGGCGGTCGATGCGACCGGGTCGCTGCCAAATGGAGAGACGATCGAGGGCCTGAGCGGCTTGAAGAACCTGCTGCTCAGCCAGCCGGAGCGATTCGCCCACGCGACGGTCGAGCGCCTACTGACCTACGCACTGGGACGGGAACTGACCGCCAGGGATCAGCCGACCGTCCGAAAGATCCTCGCCGATGCCGAAGCGAAAGGCTACCGCTTCGAAGATCTGCTGCTCGGCGTGATCAAGAGCGTGCCGTTCCAGATGCGGCAACATACCGACAGCTAAAGGAGCCAACCGTGTTCGTATCCAAGAAGCACCTTCCCCGCCGGACGTTCCTCCGTGGGACCGGAACAGCGCTTGCCCTGCCGCTCCTAGACGCGATGGTTCCCGCTCTGACCGCAGAGAGGCTGACCGACGCGGCACCCGTTCGGCGTCTCGGATTCATCTATTTCCCCCTTGGGGTGGACCGGGACAGGTGGCGTCCTGGGAGCGAGGGCAGCGACTACGAGGCGAGCGAAGCACTCGCACCGCTGGCCGCGCACCGGGACAAATTCGTCGTTCTGACCGGACTCTCTTCCGATCCCGATCGCTCGAAGGCGGGTTTCCACGACAGGGCCATGGCGTCGTTCATGACCGGATGCGAGCCGACGCAGGGCAAGGTCCATGTGGGGATTTCGGTCGACCAGGTGGCGGCCCGGACCCTGGGCAAGGAGACGCAGTTTGCTTCCCTGGAACTCACGACCGAGGAAACAGGGAACCTGCCCGGTCCCGTGTTCAAGACGGCGACAAATCCCCTGCCGTTCGAGAAGAACCCGCGTTTCGTGTTCGAGCGGCTCTTCGGCGAGGGAGGCCGCATCGATCCTGAAGCTGCAAGGCGGAGGGATGCCTCCGACCAGAGCGCGCTCGATGCCGTCTCCGACAGGATCGCGGAACTCAAAGCGGAGCTAGGGACGGACGACCGGCGCAAGCTGGACCAGTATTTCGAATCGATTCGCGACGTTGAGCGACGGATCGACGTGGCGATGAACAGGCCGCCGCCCGCCCTGCCCCCCACGGAACGTCCACCGGGCATACCCGACTCATGGGTGGACCACGTCAAGCTCATGTTCGACCTGCAGACGCTGGCGATCCAGGCGGACCTGACCCGGGTCTGGACGTTTCTGTACGGGCGTGAGGCCTCGTCAATGAAGTTCCCGCACCTAGACATCTCAATGGGGCACCACGAGATCTCGCACCACAACTTCGAGAAGTACAAGCTGGACGCGCTGGCAAAGATCAACGTGAACCAGTCCGAGCTGCTCTCGTACTTCCTAACCAAGCTGGACGCGCTCAAGGAGGGGAATACGACACTGCTGGATCACTCACTGATCATGTACGGCAGCAGCCTCAGCGTGCCAACCAGCCATAGCCAGCGGGACCTGCCGATTCTCCTGATCGGCGGGGCCGCCGGGCGCGTCGCCGGTGGGCGGCACGTCGTCTTCCCTGGCGACACGACGCCGCTGACGAACCTCTACCTGACGATGCTCGACAAAGTCGGCGTGCCGACCGAGAAACTGGGCGACAGCACGGGCATGCTCAACCGCGTGGAAGTGTAGGGCAATGGTCCGCGTTCAATTCGCCCTAGCCGGAGTCCTAGCCGTTGGGAGCGCCTCGGCGGCAAACCTCGGACAGTCGCTTGTCGAGGCCGCGCACGGCGACGACCGGTCGGCAGTTGCGGCCCTGATCGAGCAGGGCGCGAACGTGGACGCCGTCGCAGGAGACGGATCCACGGCGCTGGCCTGGGCGGCCATTCGAGGCAATTCGGCAGTCGCGGAGCTACTGCTGGCTGGCGGCGCCGACCCCGACCTAGCTAACGCCTTCGGCATCAGCCCGGTGTCCCTGGCGATCGAGAACGGAGCGCCGGACCTGGCGAAGCTGCTGCTGAGGCACGGCGCCGATCCCAACGTCGCGCGGGAAAACGGGGAGACTCCCCTGATGACCGCGGCGCGCCTCGGCCAGGTCGACCTAATGAGAGTGCTGCTCGAAGGCGGTGCCGATCCGAATGCGCGCGAGAAGAGATTCGGCCAGACCACCCTGATGTGGGCCGGCGGAAACCCGGAGGCGGTCCGGCTGCTACTGGACCACGGCGCGGATGTTCAAGCGGAAACGCGGAGCTGGGACGTGGAGTATACGGTCTACATCCCGACAAGCTTCACGCTCGGCAAGACCGGAATCCCCTGGAACTGGAACGGGGATTACAGGAGCAAGCGAGGCGGCCAGAACGCCGCTTTCTTTGCGGCGAGAAAGCGCGACCTGACATCGGTGCGCATGCTGCTGGACGCAGGGATCGATGTCAACGCAAAGGCTGCCGACGGCACCTCACTCCTGCTCGCAGCGCTGTACAACTGGATTCCGCTGGATCGCGACTTCCAGCCAGGCCAAGGCGCGCCGGCTCGTGCGGGCAGCTCGCAGAAATTCTGGCCCAACCTGGACATGGCACACATCCTGCTTGATCGGGGAGTATCGGCGACCGCTGCCGACACGGTGGGATACACGCCCTTGCACGCAGCGTCCCTCGCCGTTGCCTGGGTCGCGCGACAACGGGACAAGAGGTCCGATGGAGTGTACCGGACCCTGCCCGCCCTGCTGACACTCGATAGCCCCCCGAATCCACCGCCGTTCGATAGGCAGGGTGCGCTCGAAATGGTTCGAAGACTGCTCGATCTGGGAGCCGACCCGAACCGACAAACGAAATATCCGACGCCAGGACCTGACGGCGACGTGAGAATCAACCCCGCTGTGCCGGGCTCGACGGCGCTGCATGTCGCCGCGAACTCCGGCAGCCTCGAGCTGGTCAGGATGCTGCTGGATGCGGGAGCGAACCCGAATCTGCGGCGCTACGACGGGCACACGCCGTTCTCGGTCGCGGTGGTCGCGGTGGACATGCCCGTGGTCGAGGAATTGATCGGGCGCGGGGCTGACCTGCAAGCGCGGTACGATCCGCACGACCGGTATCCCGATCCGGTCAAGGCGATCAGCATTCCGCGCCAGGGCCAGTCGATCACGCACATCGCGGCTGGGAACCGTACTCCGAACGTCATCGAGTATCTGCACTCGAAGGGTGCACCCCTCGACTGGAAGAACGCCCAGGGCGAGACGCCATTCGACCTCGCGGATCACCAAGAGCGCTTCCAAGAAGCGCTTGATCGGCAGAGGACTGAAGGCGACCCGGAACAGCTCAGCAAGGTTGTTCGAAAGACGGATACGACCGATGCAATCCGAAAACTCCTGGACGCCCGCACGAGGGAGGCCGGCACGGACGGGCCCTGATAGGGAGCGTCTCGCGATCCGGCAGGCATCGAATCACGCCAACCCGCACCCGCTGCCGTGAGGCACCGCGGGAACCACGCGATCTACGCTTCCACGATCCCCGAGATGTCGATGGGGTAAAGCTGCCGCCCCGTACCCCATGGGGGGAATCGATCACGACCTACTTGCCGTACGGGCTGAACCGCGGGTGGGTGTCGCAGCGCCGTTCGCCCGTGTGTTCGGGCGGAGGCAGGAAGTGGCCCAGCGGAATATACTTGCGTTCGATCGACGCGATCTACCTGCAATGCAACAACCCAAGGAACCGTTCTCTTGCAGTGAGTCGGCTCCCGGCTGAGAAACGCCCAGAATCGGCAAATCCCGGAACTTTCCGCCGAGGGCGCCTGATAGTCTTGACTCGCACCAAGGCATGGCTGCTACATTTGGGTTCCGTTCCACGGAATCCCTTGGAGGTGATGGTTATGAATCGTCGAAGTCTGCTCGGCATGGCGTCAGCCGCCGCAGTTCCGTTGGCATTCCCGGCTTTCGGCCGAGTCGAGGACGACTTGCGGATCACTGGTGTCCGCTTGGTCAGGATGCGGCCCAAGCGTCCGGTTCCCAGCTACGAGCCCGCGCCCGGATCTTGGTCGACCCAGGGAGTCGAAGTGGCCAACCCTGTATCGATCTATCCCAAGTACAAGCCCATGCGGAGTCTTTTCCGCTCGACAGGGCCGCGCGCTGGTAGTTTCTGGGTCGAGATTTCGACCAACAAGGGCGTCAAGGGCTACGGTCCTGGCGGCCCGGGGGGTGGAGTGATCGTCGAAGATCATCTCGAGCGGCTCGTCATGGGCGAGAATCCACTCGACATCGAGCGCCTGTGGGACATCATGTGGCGAGCCACGATGTCGTACGGTCGCAAGGGCGTCGTCGTCAATGCGATTTCAGGCGTTGACATAGCCCTTTGGGACATCGCAGGCAAGGTTTGGGACGCGCCGGTCTGGCGTCTGCTTGGCGGCCGGATCCACCCGCGAATCCCCTGTTACTGCACAGGGAACGACATCGAGCAGCACGTCGAGTTCGGGTACAAGCGCCTCAAGCTTGCCCTGCCGCACGGCCCGGCCGATGGCCGGGAGGGAATCCGCAAGAACGTCGAGCTCGTCAAGCGCGCCAGGGCAGCCGTCGGCGATGACGGCGACGTGATGATGGACAGCTGGATGGCCCTGACCGAGCGCTACACCTTGGAACTTGCTGAAGCCTTCGAGCCGTACAACGTGTACTGGATCGAGGAAGCCCTGCCCCCGGACGATTACGAGGGGTTCGGCCGGCTCCGCCGACAGATCACTTCCACGCGGATCGTCACAGGCGAGCATGTCTACACGCGTTACGGTTTCCGCCAGCTGCTGCGCGTGAACGGGGCGGAAATCTGGCAGCCCGACATCCACTGGTGCGGCGGGATGAGCGAGCTGGTCAAGATCGCGCATATGGCCGCTGCGCACGACATTCCGGTGATTCCACACGGTGGCGGCCAGCGCGACGCGGTGCACTTCATCTACGCAACGCCCAACTCGCCGTGGGCCGAAATGTTCATGCCCGCCCCAGGCGGGCCGGACGTGGTCTACCAGAGATATGAGGAAGACAACAACCTGACACGCGGCCCGGAAGGCATCTACACGCGGCCTTCCGACGGCCCGGGATTCGGCTGGGATGTCGAACCCGAGGCCTGAGCAGGTAACCGAGCCTGCAACCCACTGGCGGTGATTGCCGGATCGGAGTGCCGCAGCGCAGCTCCCCGATCCGGCGCGCGCCTCGCCTAGAAGATGATCTTCAGGGCTAGTTGCGTCTGGCGTGGCAAGTTCGCCTGGGAGGCAACTCTGCCGAAGCCCCCTCGTCCGACTTGGAGGCCCGGATTATTGAAGATCGGGTGGTTGAATGCGTTGAACCACTCGGCTCTGAATTGCGTCGTGACCCGCTCGCCGATCTTGAAGCTCTTGAAGATCGAAAGGTCGAGCGACTCGACGAAGTCGGCCCGCAGGTTCGGATGCACCCGGCCCAGCGTGCCGAATGTGAACGGTCGCGGAATGGAGAACTGATCCGTGTCGAACCAAGTATCGGTCGTTGGGTCGAAGTTGCTGTGATTGATCCTTGCATCCTGGCCCGTCGTGTCCGGGAACTGCCGGCCTCCGAAAGAGTGGCTGGTGTTGCCGGGCACGCTGAAACGGAGCGGCAGCCCGCTGTTGAGGGTGACGATGCCGTTGGCCTGCCACTGGCCCAGGATCGCGTTCAGTGCTCCGCTCCAGCTGCTGCCGAACTTCTTGCCGTTACCGAACGGCAGTTCGTAGGTGTAGCTCGTGATCAACCGATGGCGCTGGTCGTACGGGGAAATCGACCTGTCGCACCGCCGGCAGTAGTAGTTCCGCCATAGTGCCCGCGTCCAGGCGTTGTCGCTGCCGTCGGACATCAGCTTCGAGAACGTATAGGCGACGACGGCGTTCCCGCCGCCCTCGAACCGCTGGGTGAATTTGGCCTGCAGGGAGTGATAGCTCGTGTTGCCCCAGCCAGGCGCGGAGACGACCGCCGACGGATACTGCGGGTACGGCGTCAGCAGTTGGCCGCGCTGGACTCTTGGCCGAGACATCACGCCCGCCGGGACCAAACCGTGCAAGGGGTTGTCGACGAGGTCCAGGATCCCTGATTCCGGGTTGATGTGGACCGGGTCGAGCTGATCCCTCTGCCATCCGTTGCGAAACGGGACATGGGTCCCCTTGTTGCCAGCGTAAGCCACTTCCAACGCGGTTCGGGGGCCGAATTGCTGGGCGATCGTGAAGTTCCACTGCTGGTTGTACGGCGTGCGCATCATCGAGGGGATCGGTCCGTTCGCGCTCAAGCCGTTGCCCGCGAGCATTCCGCCGCTCGCGCCCGGAGGGAGAATGACTCCATCTGGGATCGGATCCCTGAGCAGGTTGTTCGGAGTCACGCCATCCAGCGAGGCCAACCAGGGAGTGGTGGTCGCAAACGGAGAGGTGGGGTAGTAGTTGGCTCCCCAAGGTGCCATGGCAAAGAACATGCCGTAGCCGATCCGGATCACGGTACCCGAGAAGGCTTGGTAGGCGACGCCCAGGCGTGGTGCGAAGTTGTTCCACTCGGGGTCACGAAGGTTCCGCCCCGACGCGAGGTCTACGCCCGGGAATCGCCAGCCCCCCCGGAGGTCGAGGCCGGAGGGTTCAGCGAGCGGACTGCGAACGTCCGGGTCGAAGACGGAGAACCGGTCATAGCGCTCCGTCAGGCCCGTCTCGGCATCCCAGCGCACGCCGATGTTGAGGGTGAGCTTCCGAGACACCTTCCAGTCGTCCTGCACGTAGCCGCCAAAGGACTTGCTGGAGAATGCGGGCCGAATCCGGTTGTTGATCCTGCCGTTGGCACCCGTTCCCAACAGGAAGGAGGCGTAGCCAAAGCCTGCATTCGCCGAGACCTTTCTTGGGTCCGGCCCCTGTGTCATCCCCGCAGTGAACTGATAGAACATTTGCCAGGACGCCTGCATGTGATTGATCAGGTTGACTCGCCACTCTCCGCCAGCCTTGATGCTGTGGCTGCCAATGACCTTCGAGTAGGTGGCGTTGAGCGTGTGGGACATGTTGGCGGACCGGAAGTTCCAGTGGTGCCGGAGTCCCGGAGCCGTCATCTCTGCGATGTTGAATTCCGGGAACACCAGCAGGTCCGCTCCGTTCTCCAGGTGCTTCGGGAGTCCGAGCTCGGACGGCGAGAAGTCCTGGAACCACGAGCCGCGGTCAAGGATAGAACGGGCGAAACCGTACCGCAGGCTGAGCAGGGACGTCGGTGTCAGCGTGTTGTTGTAGGACAGCGCCGCGTTGTTGAGCGCCTCGTTATTGGTAAAGCAGCCCCCGTCTGGGCAGCCGGGGCCCTCCCACAGCTCGGGCGCCGAGCTCACCACGTCCAGGACGGTATGGCGCACGAAGATCCGTTGGCTCTGCCCAAACAGGTGGTCTACCTTGAACACGTTCCGGTTGGAATTGTTTGGCCGTCCGCCCGCGAACTGGAAGTTGTTCCGGCCCGTGAACGGCTGCCCAGGAACGTTTGGCTCTGCCCCGTAGTAGCTCGCCGTGGTGACCGCAACCGGATCCATCATCGAGCTGGGAACCGTGTTGTCGCGGAACGGTTCGCGCAAGAACTCGCCGGGTCTTGCCGGGTCCGGGGAGGTCGAGAACGGATCGTAGATTGTTCGTACTTGGCCCTTCGTGTTGAGAGTTTCCGAGAAGTCCCCGGCCTTCTGCAGGGCCGTGGGCAGGGTCAGAAGCCGGACGGCTTGGGTCCGCTGGCGGCGGCCCTCATAGGCTTCGAAGAAGAATGTCCTGTTCTTGATGATCGGGCCGCCAACACTGAAGCCGAACTCGTTGCGCTGGAAGGTGCCCAATTCGTTACCCGCCCGATTTGCGAAGAAGTTGTTCGAATCCATCTTGTTATTGCGAAGGAAGTTGAATGCCGTGCCGTGCAGCTCGTTGGTGCCCGACTTGGTACTCATGGTGAGCACGCCGCCGCCGCTGCGGCCGTATTCCGCCGAGTAGGAGTTGGTCTGGATACGGAACTCCTCGATGCCCTCGATGGTTGGCAGGGCGCTGTTGGCATTCATGTTGTTGGTGTTCGAGTTCATCGTGACTGGAACTCCGTCCATCATGATCATGTTGCTCGAGTCCCGGCCGCCGTTCACTTGGAAGATGCCGATTGAATGGAAGCCCTCGCGGAACTTCCCGCGAGCTGGGTCTCGCGTGAACACGCCCGGCGTCAGCACGGCAAGCGAGTACACGTTGCGCCCGTTCAACGGCAGGTCCATGATCTGCCGGTTCTCGACGACCCCGCTGAGGGTGGAGTTGGTGGCTTCGATCAACTGCGCTGTGCCGGCCACCGTGATCGATTCGGTCACCTGGCCCAGTTCGAGCTCGATATCCAGGCCAGCCTTCTGCTGCGTGGCGATCGGGAACGGCTCTAGGACGTATCCCCGGAACCCGTCGCTCTCGGCCGTGATGCGGTATCGTCCTGGCGGGAGCGGGGTCGCGACGTAGAAGCCGGCCTCATTGGTGGATGTCTCGATCGAAACGTTGCGATCGATATCCGTAACTTCGATGGAGACGCCGGGTACGACTGCACCGGACGAGTCCGTGACGAGGCCGGAAATGGAACCGGCCGAGGTTTGCGCGCTAGCTCCGCCCGCAATCAGCAGGCCTGCGACGGTTAGTTGCAGAGCGCGGAGAATTCGAATCATAAGACCTCCTCGTTGGGCTCAAGGAGGCTAGAGGCAGCGTCCCCGCAACAGGGCGCCCCTCGAGTGTTCGACGCGCTTGCTTCGGCTACCCCAAACCTACCCTTGACCCTCGCATCGTAATCATCCTCCAAACATTTGGAGCTGTCAAGGCCCAATGGCCGTCTTTTTCGTTCAATATGAGGATTCTTGGCAGCTGTTAACCTATTGACTAGGCGTTAATTAGCTTTATTTTCAATCATTTGCGTGAATGATGGCGAGTGTTTCACGCGTTCCGTTCGAGAGCAGTCGAGAGCTAACGGGGCCATTCGAGAGCACCTGCACTGCAAGAAATTGTCCCAATATGGTCCCGCCAGCCGGTCTTGCGGACGGCCATGTAACTGAGATTCGCAGCTTCGGGATATGGGAGTCGCCCCGTTCTGCCACAGTGATCGCGATGTGGTTTTCTCCCGCGCCAGGCCACTTTCAAGGCCCTGAGATTTCGGGTGAGACTGAATGGACGCGCCGGTGCTCTGCCAGAGCGGACCCCTTGAGGAAAATTCATCGGCAATTAACGTTCGCTAAACCTGTCCTTAACCGCTTGCCCAGTACTGTTGTGGTACCCGAGCGCCTCCCAAGATCGCAGTGATCGAGAGCGATCGGGCTTCGCAGGCTCTGCTCTAGCCCGTGTTCGAGCGAGACGGTTTCGAAATCCCGGACACCCATCGCGGTGTGAGTTCCTCCGAATCTTGCATTCGGGAGCAGCCGGAGGCAATTGTCCTGACCGCGATAGGTGGCTCCTCGATCTGCAAGCTACTCCTTGAGGACCCCCGGTTCAGGGTGTCGCGTGTGATCTCGCTCACACGACCGCGGACATGCACGTCCGTTACACGTGCCGGAAGTCGGAGACCCATTCGAGGCGCTATGCCTCCACTCCATCCAAGAAGCCTTAACACCCGTGAAGGACGCCGATGCGGTTTCACGAATCCCTCGATTGGAGTCCAGAGGAGGCTTGGTTGATTTCACCAAGCTTTGGGTTGCACTGGCGTGCTAGCCGGTCGTCTGCCGACTCCCCGTACTCGCTGGGTGCCAGATGGGCATTGCTCTCTTCGACGAGATCGACCAACGTCCGCAATCTGCGAATCGGCACGGCCATCGTCACTTTGCTGGCCGCAACGCTCGGGCCTCCTTCGAACTTGCGAGCGAAGGAGACCACCGGAACCGTCCGAGGATTTGTGTACGACGCTGCGACGGGCGTTCCGCTGCCGCAAATCCACGTCGAGATGACCGGCGAGGTGACGGTTGCGGCTACCACAACCAACGAGGGCGCTTTCACGGTCGAGGGCGTGCCAGTCGGAACATACAGAGTCAGCTATGCCGGGGCGAACCATGAACCCATGAGTGTCGAGGGCGTCGCGGTCATCGCGGGTGAAGTCGCGGACGCCAGCACGAGCATGTCAATGCGGCTCAGGGCGAGGGGCACGTCATCCGTGGCGGGCAAGCCAGGCACGCTTCCCGGGCCCAGAGCAGCGTCCAGCGATTCCACCGTGACTGACCCGGCGAGCCGCCCCGCCGGGGCACCGTCCGACGCCTCAAGGGCGCTGGCAGGGGGCACTGGCGTGGCCAAATGGACCAACGCGGTCTCGGCGCTCAGTTTCGACCCACGCTACAGGCTCATCGCCCTCAACTTGAACAGTTCCGCGAGTGGAGCCAGCGCGGAATCAGCCATTGGCATCGACTCAAGCGCAGACAAACGGTCATCGAAGCCAAAGGCAACAGATGACCGAGGCGGGCAGAAAGGGCCGGGATCGGCCCTCGCGCAGCGCGGTCGCGTTCGTCTCGGCCGAAACGGGCTGCGGTTTGAGTCCCGCGACGGTGCGTTCAAGTCGGAAGCGCATCTGCGTTCGCAGATCCGGTTTTCCTCCCCGTTTGCGAGCGTCCCCCGGCAGCCGAAGCACTTCCTTCGGCAGAACGAGAATGACCTGCGATTTCGAAGGGCCCGTTTCAAGAGTTCCGGTCACCTCTTCCGGCCGTGGGTTCGGTACTCCACGGAATACGATCTCGTCGGTACCCGAATGCTTGACCTGCGTGTCACGGTGCAGAAGTGGGAATGGCTCCAATTTCGATTCGGACAGTGGAAGACAGAGTTCGGCCGGGAGCGAGTGAGTTCCTCCGGGCGTCAAGAGTTTGTGGAGCGGTCCATCGTAAACCGCCAGTTCACGGTTGACCGCCAAAAGGGATTCATGGTCATGGGCCGAGTGAAGAACGGTACGCGGGCAGATTCGCGGTACTACGCCGGCGTCTTCACCGGTAACGGGCGGGGCTTCCGCTCAAGCGGAGCTGGGAGCCTGGACAATCGAGACGGGTCTCCAATGTGGGTTACCCGCTACCAGTGGAATTTCCTGAAGGACGATCCGGGTTTCTCCCAATCTGATCTCGAGTATCACAGGGCCCCTGTGGCCGCGATCGCTATTGGAACGATGTCCAACCGGAGCCGTTTCACCCGGTTCTCTGGAAGCGGGGGCGGCAGCCTAGACGGATACGAGGTGGGCCTTCCGGGTCAGTTTGCGGTCAGACAGGTAGCCGAGGACTTTGTCCTGAAGTACCGCGGGCTATTCCTGCAGCACGAGTTCCACCGGAAGAAGATCCGCGACCGGATTAACCATAGCATCACCCGTTCGACCGGAATTTACTTCCAAGGCGGATACTTCCCGCATTACGTCGCGCCTTGGGTGCCTGAGCAGCTGGAGCTAGGTCTGCGCTATGCCACGGTCGACCAGGATCATGTGAGACGGTTCGACAGGATTGTCGAGTCGGCATTCGTTGTGAACTGGTTCATGGAAGGGCACGGCAACAAGCTGACGTTCGATTTCGCGCGCTATCGTCTGAACCAGCCAAGCGGCACTCACGAGTCGGCAGTTCAGGCTCGAGTGCAGTGGGACGTCTCCTTCTAGTCCGAACTTCCGAGCCAGAAGCGAAGGGAAGTCCTTGGCATAACGAAGAGTATTCATGACGAAGCGTATTTCTTGGTGGGCGGCGCGCCGTCTGCAACATCCTGATCTCCAACACCGACGACCATCTGCACAACCACGGCTTTCTCTATGCCGGTCTGTCCGGCTGGCGTCTCTCCCCGGCCTACGACCTCAACCCAGTGCCCACCGAAATCAAGCCGCGTGTGCTCTCAACGGCCATCGATCTTGACGATGCGACGGCCTCTCTTGACCGCGCGCTGGAAGTGTCGCCGTATTTTGAGTTGGAACCGGGCAAGACCCAGCGCATCGCCAGGGAAGTGGCACAATCCGTTGCGCTATGGCGAAACGAGGCAGCCGTGCTCGAGCTCTATGGCGTGGAGAGTCGAGATTGACCGCGCCGCGGTGAGCGATTTGGGCAAGCTCGACCGACAGCCGGCGCGGCGCATTCTGGCTTTTCTGCACGGCCGCAGCGGCACGCTGGACGATCCGCGCAGTATTGGCGAAGCGCTCACGGCTTCCCGACTCGGCGAGTCTTGGAAGTGTCGGGCAGGCGATTGCCGGATCATCACCCGCATCGAGGACAGCGCTTTGCGTGTCCTCGTAGCGAGGGTCTCCCGTCGAGGCAGGGTGTACAGGTGAAAGGTCACATAGCAGTGGGAGAACATGGAGTGTTACCCGGTCGGCTTGGTTTCAATGAAGAGCTTGGAGCAGTCCGACGGTGGGCTTGTGGGCTTGGCCGCCTGTATGGATACGCGTATGATTCGTATCGTGAGCCGAGCCTTTGACACAGCGATAGAGAAGATGTCGGCACTCCCGCCCGAGGAGCAGGACCGAATTGCGCAGTGGCTCCTCGGCGAAATTCAGGATGAGGAACGCTGGACTCAAGCATTTTCAAGTTCCCAAGATGCCCTGAACAAGCTCGCCGATGAGGCCCGCGCTGAAATCAAAGCTGGCAGAGCATCGCAACTCGATCCCGACAAACTGTGAGATCGAGTGCAACTCCCAGTTTCTGGGCTGCTTGCCGCAAATTGCCGCCAAACGTTTAGGGCCTTGCAAGAAAAGCGTATCGTCTCTTCGCCAGCAATCCCGGACACCAAAGCCTCCGCTTCAAGAAGGTGCACGGCCAAGAGCCGATCTTCTCAGTTCGCTTCGCCCTCGGATAGCGTGCGCTTGGTCTCCCGAGGGTGATGAAATTACATGGTTTTGGATCGGAGCCCACGCCGACTACGACCGGCTCCTTGCAAGACTGTGACGAAGCTCCAAGGCAGCCCAACGCGCCGGGGATTGGCAGCAGGCCGGGCGATGGGAGCCATAGCTCACCAAGATGCGTGTGTCGCTGTTGCGGCCACTCGCAATGCGTTGCGCTTTGACCGGAGGATTGCGAACCGTGGCCTCGGTGCCAACGGCTGGCGAAGGTCAGCGAAGTCTGCCGGCGATCCCCCGCATCGTCTGACTCAGCAGAGCCTCCCGGCGGCCCGCAAGGCCGTCGCCTCGGTTGTCGTCGAGGGTCGCCGCCAGAGTTTCCAGCCCAGCAGCCAGGTCTTCGTCGCTCCCACCGTTCTGCAGCTGCGCCTCCGAACGATCGAGCACCGCCGTCAACTGGGCTCCAAGAGACTCCGACAACTCCCCGTCGCGTACAAGCTGATCAAGGTAGGCCCGCGCCACGACCGGCTCTGCGGGCCACTGAACAGGGAACTGTTGCTGCGGGTTGAAGACGCCACCCCCGTCGGCCCGTGCCGCCGCTGCGATCTCGCTCTCGCTCAGGAATTGACTGGGGGTTAGCGCGAAGACGTCCAGCCCGCGCGCGATCTCGGTGCCGTAGATGCGACCGTGATACCAGTAGGTCGACCAGTATCCGCCCATGACCAGCTCCTCGCTGTCGATGGGGCCGCGGTCAAAATAGGCGATCTCGACCGGACGAGCGGATTCTGTGAAATCGATCACCGACAGGCCACCCTGGTACCAGGCTTGGACAAAGAGGTCGCGACCCGGCACGGGGACGATGGAGCCGTTGTGCGCGACGCAGTTCTCCTGCTCCAACTGCGGCGCAGGCAACTTGTAGTAGCTGCGAAACTCGAGCTTGCCGTCGACGATGTCGTAGATCGCGTCGGCGCCCCAGGTGAGCGGGTCGTAGGAGCGGCAACGCGGCCGGGTGCCGCCGCCCCATTCGTCGGTGAAGATGACCTTCGTGCCGTCGTTGTTGAAAGTCGCCGAGTGCCAATAAGCGAAGCCCCCGTCGACCACCGCGTCGAGGCGCGTCGGCTCGAGCGGGTCTGAGATGTCGAAGAGGATGCCGTTTCCCGAGCAGGCCCCCGCGGCGAGATGGCGCTCGGGGAAGACGGTGATGTCGTGGCACTGGTCGGTCCGCCTGGTCTCCTGGGTGTCGTCCCCGTGGTCGCCGCCTCTCCACAGCCCGGCTAAGATGCCGGTCTCGGGATCGGCGAAGACCGCCGGCGAGTCGACGATGCGCGCCTCGGACGGGCGGTCGACCGGGATCTCGATGACATCGATGCGGAACAGCGCTGTGCGGTCGTCGCCGGGAGACTCGTCATAGCAGCCTTCCAGTTCCTCCCCCTTGCGTACCGAAGCAGTCCCGGAGTTGTAGACGATGATCTTGCCGCTGTCTCCCGTTCCGGAGACGACCGAGTGAGTGTGCGAGCCGCGGCAGGTCTGGACCGCGCCCACTTGGACCGGCCGCCTCAGGTCGCTGATGTCGAGGATCCGGAGTCCGCGAAAGCGCTCGGGGCTCACGTCCTCGGTCACGCCTTCGAGCCCGCAGTCGAGCCGCCCGCGCGTCTGCTCGACCGACATGATCAACAGGTCGCCGACGATCGAGACGTCGCCCTGTCCCCCCGGGCAAACCACCGAGCTGAGCAGTTCCGGCCGTCCACCGTCCAGTAGCCGGTAGATATTGAAGCCATGGTAGTTGCCGACCACCATCACATCGCCAGCGAATGCCATGTCGGTGTTGGAGAAGCTCAACAGCGGCGACCGCCCTCTGCCTTTACGCTTCTTGTCCTCGTTGTCCTCGTTGTCCTCGTTGTCCGCTGCTTCGGGCTTCTCGGCGGCCGCCTCGTCCGCCTTCTCTTCGTCGGCAAGGGCCTCCAGGCGCTTCGCTGGCAGGTTCGCCGGGTTGTTCGGATCGAAGAATCCGGCCGGCTTCGGCAGCGAGGCGACAAGTTCGAGGTTGAGCCGCGCCTCGCCGGCATCCCGGAACCCGGCAGACAATGCGGAACGCGGGTCCTCGGAGAGCTTGACGAGCAGCGCGTTCATGCGCTCGATCTCCGCGGTCTGACCGTTGGTGACTTCGGAGGTGAACTCGAAGAGCACCGGATCGTAGGCCGACCCCGGCTGGTCGAGGAGCTCCTTGACCATCTTCACCGCGCCCTCGTGATGGGGGATCATTAGCTCCAGAAACAGCCGGTCGAACGCCGTGCCATCGGACGCGGCGAGCTTGGCCATCTGCTCCGGCGTAGCCATCCCGGCCATCTTGTGGCTCGTGTGCATCGCATCGTGTGCGGCGGGATCCGGCACGTGCTGACCGCGATCGCGCAGCCACTGCTGCATGAACTCGATCTCGTCTCCCTGCGAGGCGTTGATCCGCCCGGCAACGTCGATCAACTCTTGCCGGTTCGTGCGGTCAGCCACCAGCTCCGCCATCACAAGAGCCTGGTGATGATGCGGGATCATGTCGTGCACGAAGCGAACGTCGTCCGGCGAGTAGCGCGATTCAGCGATCTCGATCGCCTGGTCGGCGCTCAGTTCCCGCGCCGGATCGCCCGGGGCGCCGGGCTGGACGATGGGCGTCTGGGCCGTGCCTTGGACCGCCAGCAAGAACGCCCCAAGACAGGCGCAACGAGACAGGCAAGCAGGGTTTCTAGTCAAGGGATTCGCTCCTAGGGCAGAGATGGGCTGGTTGAGCGCCGCGGAAAGGCACCCGGCTCCAATCTATCAACTTTTGCGAGCCGAGGGTCTATAATCGCCACAGTTATGGGATGGTTCGCTCCCGCTCAGCCGCAACGGCCAGTTCGACAATGTTGGTACCAGCGGCGTGCAGTGCTCGCTGGGTATGACTCAGGAGGAGAACCAGTATGGCATCGACCGGCCAACCAGCCCGGAGGGGGCTGCTCAAGGAGGTGGCGACGATCGGCCTCGATCTCGCCAAGACATCCGTCTACTTCGTCGGCTTGGACGCGAGCGGGCAGGTGCGGACGCGCCGCCAGTACTCGAAGGCCAAGCTGGTGCAGGTAAGTGCCAAGCTGGGCCCTTGCCGCATCGGCATGGAGGCGTGCTGCGGCGCACATCATCTCGGGCGCCAGTTGCTCGCCCAGGGGCACGATGTGCGGCTGATGCCGCCGAAGTACGTCCAGCCCTTCGTCAAGCGCGACAAGAACGACTCCAAGGATGCCGAGGCCTGCGCGGAGGCCTGCTTGCGCCCGAGCATGCACTTCGTGGCGGTCAAGAGCGAGGGGCAGCTCGCAATGCAGTCCTTGCACCGCCATCGCTCGCGGCTGGTGGGCAACTCCACGCAGCTGGTGAATCAGGCCCGCGGCATCCTGCTGGAGCGCGGCATCACGATCCCGCAAGGCAAGCACCGCTTCGCGGCGCAGTTGCCGGAGATCCTGTCCGATCCCGGCAACGGCCTGGGAGAGCGCATGCGGGAGCTGCTGGCGGACATGCTGCAGGAATGGCAGCGACTGCAGGAGCGGATCCAAGCCATCGACTGCGAACTGGTGGCAGAGGCGCAACAGTGCGAAGCTTGCACGCGGCTGCGGGAGGTGCCGGGCATCGGGGCGCAGACGGCGACAGCACTGGTGGCAGCGATCGGGGATGGGCGAGCCTTCGAGAGCGGGCGCGACTTGGCGGCTTGGCTGGGGCTGACGCCGAAGGAGAACTCGACGGGTGGCAAGCAACGCCTCGGGCGCATCAGCAAGCGCGGCAACCGCTACGTGCGGACGTTGCTGGTGCATTGCGCCCGTTCCGGCCTAGAACGGCTGGCCAAGCGCAGCGACAGGCTCGGGCAATGGCTGCGGCGAATGCTCGCGGAAAAGAAGCGCAGTACCGTGATCGTGGCGCTGGCGGCGCGCCTGGCGCGGATCACCTGGGCTCTGCTGACCAGCGGCCAGCGGTTCGGCCAGCAGCAGCCGCAACCTGCAAGCTGAAATTGCGCCGAGGTGCGCCAGCAAGGAGTTTGATTTCGTCTGCCAAGCCCAATCGATGGACAAAGAGGTCTAACCCGCGTTTCGGAAGCCTGTCAGCGTCAATGGCCCTGCGAGGTCGCCACAGTTATGAGGACCGAGACGCGCGGAGCCCATCGTGGCCCGGAATCATCACGGTTCCGTCTAGAGGTCGAATATATTGGCGCAGATCGCCGTTCATCGAGTCGGGGGTGGTAGACACCTCGGGAGCGAACCATATATTG
>JAPPMG010000067.1 GCA_028819215.1 Bryobacterales bacterium | reverse complement strand
CTACACTATCTCCCCCTCTCCAAACTGACAAGTTATTCCTGCGCGCCCCCTAAGTTCAGCAGGCCCGCGCCCGTCAGGCTCGCGTTCAGGTCGGCGCCATAGGCGGCCAGCTTGCGAACCAAGTCCAGACTCGTCATGCCGCCGGTGGGCCTTGGAGGCGGGTTGGCATCGCCCAGAGCCACCCGCCGTGCGTTGGTGATCGCGTGCAGCGGGGTGTAGCCGACCGGATCGGCCGCGTTGGGGTCTGCACCGGCACCCAGGAGGTAGGCTGCCAGTCCGAAATGGCCGTTCTCTAGCGCCACGTGGAGGGCGGTCGCGTTCGGGCGGAGTCTGGCGACATAGCCGCGGTGGCGCCATTCCTTGCTCGGCTCGATCCGCTGCTTCACATCGACACCGGCGTCGACCAGCGTCTTGACGACATCCAGATGCCCTGCCCTGACGGCGAACAGGAGCGGAGTGAAGCCAGATTCCAACTTCCGCCGAAAGTCGGCGCCGAACTCGATCAGCTCTGCTACGACCTCGGCGTGGCCTTCCGAAGCCGCCCAAACCAGAGCGGTCTGTTCGGACTTCAGCTTGAAGTCGAATATGGTGGGATCTTCCATTCGCCGCAGGAACGCGTTCGCCCCCGCGCCCTCCTGTCGCCCCATCCCCAGCACAGTCGCGTGCGGATCGGCACCGCGAACCAAGAGCGCCTTCACCGGTGCCAATCTGCCCGTCCTCGATGCGGTCATCAACGCGGTCTCACCACCCGGCAGGGTCGTGTTCGGATCCGCTCCCGCATCGAGCAGCAGCTCGACCACCGGACCGCTGCCGTTAATGCAGGCGATGGTGAGCGGCGTCACGCCGTAGCGGTTCGCAACACTTGCATCGGCACCAGCTTCCAGCAGTAGCTCGGCGACAGCCGGGTCGTCATGCCGGACGGCCCAGTGCAGGGCCGTCATGCCATCCACCTGGGCCGCGTTGACATCGGCGGAAGCCTCAAGCAGTGCGCCCAGGGCCCGGCGGTCCAAGGCCTGAACCGCATCGGCCACCGGGGCTTGCGCCCCTTCGACAGCTACAGCCGCGGCCAGGCAGGCCGCCATCCAGACTCCGGCGCTGCGTCGCAACATGGCTCGTCCTCGCCCGGCGCAGCTAGATCGAAAGGAGTTCGTCAACCTTGCCCTTGCTGTCGGCAAACGAATCCATGCGGACACCCGCCTTCTCCAGCAGCGTCAGGTGCAGGTTGGCCAGCGGCGTCTGCTCGGCGTAGCGAATGTGGCGGCCTCCCTTCATCGTGCCCGCTCCGCCGCCGGCGACCAATATCGGCAGATTGATGTGATCGTGCTTGTTGGGATCGCCCATTCCGCTGCCGTACATGTACATGGAATGGTCGAGCAGCGTGCCATCGCCATCGGGTGTGGACTTCAGCCTGTCGACCAGATACGCGAACAGCGACACGTGGTACTCGTTGATCTTGGCCATCTTGGCGACCATCTCCGGGTTGTTGCCGTGGTGGGTCAACGGGTGGTGCGGCTCGGACACTCCGATCTCGTGGTAGCTCCGCGTACTCCCTTCGCGCGCCAGTTGGAACGTGATCACCCTGGTGATGTCGGCCTGAAGGGCCAGCACTTGGAGATCGAACATCAGCCGGGCGTGGTCGGCATACTCCGCCGGAACGCCGATGGGCCGCTCCATGTCTGGGCGAGGGCCGTCGGCCACGCCCGCTTCAGCGATCTGGATGCGGCGCTCGACTTCCCTCACGCTGTCCAGGTACTGCTCCATTTTGGCCCGGTCACCCGCGCCCAACTCGCCCTGCAGGCGCGAGATGTCGCTCTTCACACGGTCCAGCAAGCTGGCCTTCTTTTTCAGCGTCTCGGCGCGCTGTTCCGGGCTGCCCTCGCCGAACAGCCGTCCGAACACGTTGCGCGGCCGCGCCTCGTAGGGAAGCGGCGTGGTCGGCGAAGACCACGAGAGACTGTTCTGGTAGACGCAAGCGAATCCGTCGTCGCACTGGCCCACGACCTCAAGCAGGTCCATCCCCAGCTCAAGCGACGGAAGCTGCGTGTCCTGGCCGATGTGCTTGGCGGCGATCTGATCGACGGTGGTGCCCAGGTAGTAGTCGCTGCTCTCGGTCAGCTTCGCCTTGGCACAGCTGAGGTAGGCGGAGTTGGAGGTAGCGTGCGTGCCGGGATAGGCGTTCTTCAACGCCATGTTGGTCAGGGCCGTGAGATGGTCCTTGTGTGGTTCCAGAGGCCGCAGGATCGGCGACAGCTGCTCGAGCGTGTCTTCGCCGGGAGGGGTCCAGCGGTTGGTGTCCGATCCCATCGGGATGAACACGTAGCCGAGCCGGCGCACGGGCCGTGCAGGCGTTGCCCTCGCGGCCGTAAGCGCAGGCACCATGGCGTCCAGCAGGGGCAGGGCGACGGCGGCACCGATGCCCCGCAGCAAGGTGCGGCGCGGCAGCGCCTTCTTGGTGACGATCATCTCGACCTCCTCATCTGAAACGGCTCGCTGCGAACGATGCCAAGCACGACCGACGAGAACCGGAACTCGTCCGCACGCGCATCGCGCACGATCTTGCGGACCGCCGGTGCGTCGTTGTGCTCGACCACTCTACCTAGAGAATACGTCAGCATCTTCGCAGCTAGGGCTGCCACAAACGACTCCGGACGGTCCAACAGGGCCTTTTCTAGCCCCAAGACCCCTTCAAAGCTCGCACCGCCGGGAAAACTGCCCGTCGCGTCGATGGGCCGACCGCCCTCGGAATCGCGCCACCGACCGACCGCGTCGTAGTTCTCCAGCGCGAATCCTACTGGATCCATCAGGCTGTGGCAGCTGGCGCAGGCCGGGTTGGCGCGGTGCTCCAGCAGTCGTTCTCGCACCGAGAGACTGCCGCTGATGGTCTTATCCTCGAGCGCGGGCACGTCCGCGGGCGGCGGCGGGGGCGGCGCGCCCAACAGATTTTCCAGCACCCAATGCCCTCGGATTACCGGCGACGTACGGGTGTTATACGAAGTCACGGCCAAAATGCTCCCATGCCGGAGCAATCCGCCACGCCGGCTGTCTGCGTCCAGCTCGACGCGCCGGAACCAAGATCCATAGACGTGTGGAATCTCGTAGTGCTTGGCCAGCCGCTCGTTGACAAACGTGTAGTCGGCCGAGAGCAGGTCCAGCACGCTGCGATCCTCGTTGATCACGCTCTCGAAGAACAGCTCGGTCTCGCGGCGCATGGCCTGGCGCAGGTTGTCGTCAAAGTTCGGGAACAGGCGCATGTCGGGCGTCACCGACTCGAGATTCCGCAAGTGCAGCCACTGCGCGGCAAAGTTCGTCAGCAGCGCCTGCGAGCGCCGATCCGCCAGCATGCGGCGCACCTGCCGCTCCAAGCCCTCTGCCCGGGTCAAATCCCCGCGTAGCGCCGCGGCCAAGAGCTCCTCGTCGGGAATGCTGCTCCACAGGAAGAACGACAGCCGCGATGCCAGCTCGGCCGGGCTAATCCGATACGGGGTGCCGGCAGGTAAGCCCGAAGGGTCGCGCTCGATGCGGAACAGGAATTCCGGGCTGACCAAGATCGCGGCCAGCGCCATCTCGATTCCAGCCTCGAACCCGTCGGCTGCGCGGCCGCGCTGGTAGAACTCCATCGGGCTGTCAAAGTCCGATTCGGAGAGTTCGCGTCGGAAGGCTTGGCGCATCAGGCTGGCAACGATACGCCTCGCACAGCTCTCGTCTTCCGCAGCACCATCGGGGCGGCATAAGAAGATGCGGTCGCGGCTGGGTGTATGGCCGGGACCTCGCGGGTTGTACGGCCCGGCGATGGAGACTTCGTAGACCGCGGGTTGGACCCTGGGATGGCGATAGACGTTGTAGTGCGCGCGATATGGCTCGCGGTCCGTCTCGAGCACGCTCCAGGGCCGCTGAAGGAACGTGACCCCAATCTGGCGCGGGCCAGCTTGCACCGGAACGCGGGCTTTGAGATGAGTGTCAACGGCCACATGGTTGCCGACGTGGCGAGGGGGCACGACTTCGAAGAGCCGAACCCGCTCCTGGTCCAGCAGCAACTCGACTTGGTGGGGCTCGCGCAAGCCCTCCACCTGCTCGTCACGGTCGCGGGCCAGCCGGATAACGATCTCGTACTCGGCATCTAGGGGAAAATAGTGGCGGAAGAGCGTGCCCCCGCGGGTGCCGAGCGGCAGCCCGTCGACGTGCCATTCTTGAGTGACTTCGGGCTTGATGTTGACCCTCTCGACCTCGAGTGCGGGCACTGGCCGGCCCACCGCAAGCCGGGAGATCTTGTCCGCGACCTGCACGTAGCTCTCCAGCAGCGCGGGCGAGAGATCGCCGACCGTAATGTTGTCGAAGCCAGAGCTGGACTCGTCTCGCGGCAGCAGCGAGGACAAGTCCAACTTGATACCGAGCAAGTCCCGGATCGCGTTCTGGTACTCGGTGCGCGTCAGCCGGCGGAAGGTATCGGTGCGGCCAGGATCGGGACGGACGGCTGCGGCTTCATCCAGCACCGCCGCCAATGAGCGCACCACGTCGTCGTAGGTCGACTCGTCTGGCCGCGTGGCGCCAAGGGGTGGCATTTGGCGACTGCGAAGCTTGCTCACCACCCGTTCCCAAAGCGCCGCATTGTCGGCGACCGGGCGTGCGCTGGCTGCATCGAGCGCAAGACCGGCGGTGGCGACTTCTTCGTTGTGGCAGGCCGTGCAGTACCGCTCTACGAGCCGCTGGTGTGGGGCGGCCGGCTGTGCATGGAGCGCACAGAGGACTCCGTAGGCAGCAAGCAGGCACGCCAGCCGGCCAGCACAAGGCGAGGATCGAACTAAGGTTCTCGTGGGCCGCCCCCGGCAAGTGGAGGCTAACAAAGGCAGCCGATCGGCGCAACTGCAGTCCACGCCTTAAGTGCGCGAGATCTTTGTGAGCAAGCCGCCGCATGTCTTATCTGGCCTCTGCTATCTGGCGTCATTCACCCACGCAGACGAACGAGCCCGTCTCCTTCTCCCTGCTTGACTTCGGAACAATGCGCTGGCGGATCCCACTCGGGGTCGCGCGGCTCGGCGACTTTCACCGCCGTCCCGCCCATGCCTACTTCCGTTGCCGTGTCAACACCAACCGGAGTTGCGCTTCCGACGACCATCCCGTCCGCGGCCCCAGTCCCATACCCTTCCGACAGGGACGCGTCCTGTACAAGGTCACCCCCCTTGGTTCGGCACGGACATGCCCGGTGTGATTCTGAGCGCGCTAGACGGCAGCCTCGGAGACGGTGTCGCTTGGGAGATTCCGCCCACCCGGCTTACGCGAGCCTGGCTAGAACGTCAGGCGAAGACTGAACTGGAACTGTCGCGGATCGAACGCCGATGCGAACGAGAACGGTTCGGTGACCGGCCCCCGGCGGCCGACGAGTTCTTCGGGCAGGTCTTCAATGGAGACGTTGCCGACCACGCCGTTCACGCCGCGGAAGTTCGTGTGATTCAGAACGTTGAACGCCTCGCCCACAGCCTGCAGGCTAACGCCTTCCCGCAGCACGAACGATCGGGCCAAGCGCATGTCGAAGCCGAAGTAGCTCGGTCCGGTGCCGACATTGCGACCGAGCCCCCACGGCCGATGCGTGTCAGTGTGGCGATCGCCGATCGTGTCGACACCCGCATTGAGGTTGAAGGGCGCGCCGGACCGGGCGATGACAATCCCGGAAACGGTGAAGTCAGCCAGCAGGTTGTGCGCAGCCCCCCTGCCTCTGGCGGCCTTCCGTGGAGACTGCGCCACCGCGTGGGCGACAAACCGGTGCCCGCGGTGATAGTCCGACAGGGCGAGTTCGTTGCGAGCGTCCCATTGCAGATGTGGCTCGAACGCGGAATTGTAGTCGGTGTTCTCGTCGATCGTCTTGCTCCAAGTGTGGTGCGCGGATACTGTGAAGCCTCGCGAGAATCGCTTCTCGAGCTGCACGATCATGGCGTGATAGTACGACCTGCCCCAGCTCCCGTACACGTTGTCTTGGAGCATGAGGGGGTTCCGGAATCCTACGATCGGCCGGCCGTTCTCGTTGGTCCCCGCCTGGAAGACGTTCGCGTCAAGGGGGCGCATGACGTGAAGGCCGCGGTTGTAGTTGTAGCCAACTGACAACGAATAGTCCGCGATCTGCCGCTGGATTTCGAAGCTTCCCTGCTGGGAGTACGGGTTCACCGTGTCCTCGGCAACCCGGAACCCCACGCGCAACGGATAGCCCGGGCCGGCATCGATGCCGTGGACCAGCAAGTCCTCCCGGCGGATCTCTCTCTGGCCGATGACCCCTCCCGCCCGCAGGGTTTGGTAGATTTCCGCGGAATTCACCGGCTGGCCCGTCAGAGTGCTGCGAATGCCCGGCAACCCGGTCAGAGGAACGAATACCTGGAAGATCTGCTGCTTCTCGCCGAGCAGGTCGTTGACATATGAGATCTGGCCCTCGATCCGGGCATAGAAAAGCCCATACCCGCCGCGCACGACGGTCTTCGGATCAGGACTCCAAGCGAACCCCGCCCGCGGTGCCAGATTGTTGTTGTCGCGCGGAAACCGGCTCTTGAACTCGAGCTCGTGACGCAGGCCCAAGGTCAGCAGGAACTTCGGGGTAATCCGGACCGCGTCCTCGAAGTAGTAGTTCGTGCGGTTCGTCCAGCCCAGCCAGTACGGATTACCGAAGCCCTGCTGGTATGTGGTTGGCAGCCCTAGGGCGTAGGCCTGCAGAGCCGAGATCGGCGCGTCTACCGCACCCGCAAGCCGGCCTAGGCCGGAGGCTTCGAGAGCACCCTTGATCAGCCCGGACGTCCCGGTTCCGGCAGCGCTGTCAATGACGTTGGCAAGAGGCACTGCCTCGCCGAAGATGAAGCGGCCACTGAGGAAAGTCTCGGACCGCACCCAGTTGCGGACCGGGTTGATGTCCGCCCCGACCTTCAGCGTTTGGCGGCCAGTGACGCGGATGAAGTTCTGCCGTGCTTGGTAGACGCGCTCGACACCACGGACAGGGAGGAAGAAGTCCCTGCCGAAATTACCGAATCCAGCGATCTCGATGGACGGGCCGTTGGGTTCGTAGGGTGTCGAGCCAGAGTCGTGATAGGAGAAGCCCAGTCGCGTTTCGCTAACCCACCTGGGGCTGATGACGAACGTGTCGCCGAGCGCAACGGAGAATTCGTCGAGACTCTGGAAAGAGCCGCGATTGCGCGCGTTCAGGTCGCCGAACGATGTGTTGTCGCTGTCTCGCCCGGTCCAGTTCCCGCGAAAAAACACGTTGTGACCGTCGCGCAAGGTGTGCCGCTTATTCCGAGATCGGAATAACCGTCATAATTCCGAGTCCCGGATTATTCCGAGTTGACGGTGGAACTTGGGCGGT
>JAPPMG010000075.1 GCA_028819215.1 Bryobacterales bacterium | reverse complement strand
CCAGTCAGAGCCCCTAAACCCGGCTATTTCCACTTAGCATGGCGAAGTAGGGTAAAGAAGAAACGTGACCTGCCCGCCATGCTGCACGCTCTGCAGGCAGTCGGCACCCCGGCCATCCCTTGGCTCGGCAACCGCCAAATCGTCTTCCAAGGTGCTACGCGCTCCTGATTCCGACCGCTCGCCAAGCATGGCGGCCGCAGCCTCAATTAGGTTCCTATTTTGAAAATGAAAATCGGTGTTCATGGCAGCGCTCGCTGCTGTTCTTGGACGGCGCGCTGGGCAGGCGGCTGATGCAGGAGCAGGAGGATAGCGGGGAACTCGTGCGGTTTCTCGGCGGCGAGGGGCCGGAGATCGAGATCGCGATCGACGCGGTGCAGGTGCAGCCGTCACGCGAAGAGCCTTACCAAGCGCGGGTCGACTTCAGCGAGACGCTGCGCGACCTCAGCGGGCGCGTGAGCGGAATGCGGCGCTGGACATCGGAGTTCGAGTTCCGGTTCTTGGAGAAGCCGCCGCGCGAGCTGCTGGCGGTCAACCCTCTGGGCCTGTCGATCACCTACTTCCGCAGCGACCGGATCGAGGACTGAGCCGTGGCGCGGATCGCCTTCGGGCTGACGCTGGCGATCGGCGGCGCGGCGGCCTGGCTGGCGCTGGACGAGTTCGGCTACCTGGCGCCATACCGCAACGAGCTGTTGCGCGACTACGGCTGGGTCATCGCGGCCTACGTGTTCGCGCTGGCCTTCGACCTGTTCGCCCTGCTGTATCTGACCTGCCGGCGGCTCGGGCTCGGCGATGCGGGCCGCAAGCTGCGGCGCTTGGATGGCGAGGTGCGGCGCGGCAAGACGTTTGACGCCGAACTGGCGCAGCGCCTGCGCCAGCAAGAGGAGGGACAAGCATGATCAGATACATTGACGAGCGCGAAATCGGGCGCGACGAAGCGGCCCCGGAAGCCGGCCGCGAACGTCTGGATCGTCTCGATGTCACGCCTGTCCGAGAACTGCCGGATCCGGTTCGGAGAGACATCGGCAGGCAGATCCTGCGCGACACGCTGGGTGGCGGGCGCGGAAAGCGCGGCCGAGCGCTGGCCCAGTGGGGTCGCCATCGGCTGGCAGCCGATAGCGTGGAGGCCCTGCGGACGGCCGGGATCTTCGGCACCGTCGAACTGCCGGACCTGGCGGATCTGTTCGAGTCGGCTAAGCGCGCCAGGCGCGCATTCCAGGAGCTAGAGCGGGACGGGCTGTTGCGCGTCGAGCGCTTCCAGCGCGGAAGCCGCCGGATCGACGCGGTGTCGCTTACCAGCCGCGGCCGGCAATTGCTGGAGCGCACCATTGATCCCCGCGAAAGGGGTGACGAAGAGCCTCAGGCCTACCTGTCCGGGCACGCCCGCGCCGCACAAGTCTTGCACGACACAGCGGTCTACCGAGCGGCCCGGTGCGAAATGCGGCGCCTCGCGGCTGAGGGCGCGGAAGTGCGGCGCGTCCGCACCGAACGCCAGCTGCGGCGCATCGCCTTGCGTCGCATGGACGCCGGCAGGCGCAACGGGGAAGACGACAGGGAAGCTCGCCAGGCGGCCGCTGGCCAGCTACAGCTCGCGGTCATCGATGGCAGGCTGTCGTTTCCCGATGTGCGTATCGAATGGGAGCGTGCCGCCGCGGGTGGCGAGGCAGGCTTGGTGGACATCGAGGTCACGACCGCGGATTACCGCGAGAGCAGCCTGTCGGCAAAGGCGGTGGCGGGCTACCAGGTCTACCGGATGGCGGCGGACGGGCGGGTGAGCCGTCAGGAGACTGGGTAGTGGCCCGGGACGAGAGAGCGCGGGTGTCGGCCGCGGGTACGGATTCCAAGGAGTTGGACACGGCGATTGCCGCGGACTTCTCTCGGAGAGCGAAACGCGTGGAGGATCTCGGCTACCGATCGGTGGACGCAGAATTCCTGACCGCGGTCGCGTTGCTGGGGGGCTTCTTCGTGCGGCGGCAGTATCGGGCGTTCCGCGGCGTGGGCAAGGGCAGTGCGGAGGTCCGGCTGGTAGGCCGGACCATGACCAACGGGCATGTCCGGGTCAATGGTCGCAGGCCCGCGCTGTACCGCCTGTGTGGAGCGTCCCTGTTCGGAGCGGTCGGTTGCGCCGATCCCGGCTCGGGGGCCGGGCGGGCACGGCGCGCGGCGAAGCAACGGCTGCTGGTCTTGGACTACTGGATCGCCCGTATGGGCGAAGGGCGGTTTCTGCTCACCGCTGCGCACAAGGCGGCCTATTTCGCGTCGCTCGGAATCGGCGAGGATTGCTTCCCGGCGGCGGCGGCGGGGAATCGTCAGAACGGGCGCAAGTTCTTTCCCGAGGGATTTCCGATCGGCGCGGCGAGCGCGGGCAGCAAATCCGTGCGGTTCACGTATGCGCACGCCGGATCGAGCGCCCATGGCATGGAGCGGCACCTGGCAAGC
This sequence comes from Bryobacterales bacterium, assembly GCA_028819215.1. Taxonomy (GTDB): domain Bacteria; phylum Acidobacteriota; class Terriglobia; order Bryobacterales; family UBA6623; genus VXMF01. The sequence continues at coordinate 5,036 of JAPPMG010000075.1, read as the reverse complement.
CACGAGCCCTTGGCCGCGGCATTGGCTCAGCGCGACATCGCGTGCGAGTGGGTGGTGCTGGCAGATACCGAGGCGCAGTTCGCGCGCCTGCGCGATTCCTGGCGTCGCTGGCAGGCGCGGGCGGAGAGGGACTGGTCCGAAGGAGAGTACTTCGAGTTGCGCCGGCTGGTGGACAAGCGGCGTTGGCAGCAACTCTCCAGAGAAGATGTCGAGCGCTTCGCGTACCTGAGCGGCCTTCACCGCTCTGCGGCGGCGGAGCAGCGCTATCGCGCGTGGGCGCGCAACGGCGCGCGCCCGCGCAATCCGGGCGGTGACTTTGCGGCTTCGTGCAGATACCGCGAAGTGCTGATGGAATTCGACTACGCGGCGGCTGATGCCGCCAGCCGCTAGGTGTTGCAGGCTTGCTCGCGCCTCGTGTGCGGCAGTCATTGGGATCGATCGCGACGATGAGCTTGACTCCGCTGATGGGCGGCATGGCCGCCGTGCTGGGCCTGGCGGCCTGGGCCTGGTTCTGGCCTTGGCCGGCGCACGATCCGGTGCTGGCGTTGGTCACGGTCCGTTCTCCTGTTGCCGCTGTGCTGTTGCGCTGGGGGTACGGAGCCTCCTGGGTCTTGACTCCGTACTTCCTGGTGCTGCTCAGCGCGACGGTCGGAGGACTGCTGATGGAGCGGCGCGGGCGCAAGACGGCGGCGGTGCCGCTTCCGCACTGGCCGCTCAGTGAGGAGCCACAGATCGTCATCGGGGAGGTCCACCGCCGCACCCAGCCGGGGCAGGGCGAGCGTCCGGGCTGGCTGGCCGTCGGGCGGCGCGGGCTCTACGCCGGAACGGCGGTCTTCGGAGCCGTCGGCTCGGGCAAGACGTCGTGCTGCATGTATCCGTTCGCGAGGCAGGTGCTGGGCTGGCATGCCGACCGGGACGAATTGCGGCCCGGCGGGCTGGTGCTGGAAGTGAAGGGAGACTTCTGCCACCAGGTCCGGCGAATCCTGCGCGACCATGGCCGGGCCGACGACTATGTCGAGCTGAGCCTAGACGGGGACTGGTGCTACAACCCGCTGCAATGCGACCTGGACGCCTATTCGCTGGCCTACCAGATCGCAACCTTGCTGAACCAGCTCTTCGGCAAGGGCAAGGAGCCGTTTTGGCAGCAGGCCTATACGAACTTGGTCAAGTTCGTGATCTTGCTGTTCCGCGTCTGCGACGGCTACGTCACGCTGCAAGACGTGTACCGCGCGGCCTTGGACGACGAATCCCTGCGGCGCAAGATCGACGAGGCCCGCGAGCGGCTCGATTTCGTTGCAGAGGCCCGGCTCGACGTCGAGGAATACGCGAAACACGAGTCGACACTGCCCGACCGGACTTGGGAGTACGAAGAGAGGACTGGCGAGTGGTACGTGCAGGCCGATCCGAAGCTGCTGGAAGTGTTCGAGCAGCGCAAGGTCAAGTTCGAGTTGAGGGAGCCGGAGCCGGCGGATTCGGCGCAGCGGCAGTTGCAGACAGTGCTGACGTGGTACCAGAACGACTGGAGCCAGCTCGACACGCGCCTGCGCAGCTCGATTACCGAGGGCGTGAGCGTGTTTCTGTCGCTGTTCGACCAGCCGGAGGTGGCCGACGTGTTCTGCCCGCCGGAGTACGTCTACAGCAAGGGCGACCCGCACCGCCGGCGCTGGGCGCTCCCGCCACTGGCGGAGGCGCTGGAGGACGGCAAGGTGGTGGCCCTGAATCTCCCGATCGGCGCGAATCCCGCGCTGGGCCGGGCGATCGGCGTGATGCTCAAGCAGGACTTCCAGAGGTCCGTGCTAGGCCGCATCCCGCGGATGGCGGAAGATCCGCAGCGGCCATGGCGTGACGTTGCCTTCATTTGCGACGAGTACCAGCATTTCGCAACGGTCGGGGAAAGCGACCCGGGCGGGGACGAGAAGTTTTTCAGCCTGTCGCGCCAGGCGCGCTTGGTGGCGCTGGTGGCGACGCAGTCGGTCAGCTCGCTGCGCTCGGCGATGCCGGGGGAGTCGTGGCGGACGCTGCTGCAGACGTTTCGGACGCGCGTCTTCCTGACCTTGGCCGACGAGGCTTCCTGCAAGCAGGCGTCGGAAGCCTGCGGGCAGGTTGAGCGGCTCAAGGAGCAGTACTCGATCTCGGAGTCTTCGCAGTCCGGTGTCGGATTGCTCAGCGGACGGGCCGGGGGAGGGAAGGGCACCTTCGGAGTGACCAAGTCGTACTCGCTGCGGCGGGAGCCGGTGTTCCAGCCATCGGCGTTCGCGGAGTTGCGCAACGCGCAGGCGATTGTCGTGGCCTACGACGGGCGCAACCCCTTGCCGCCTACGTATTGCTATCTCAAGCCGTGGTATCTGCCGGTCGAGCTCGGTTACTTTGAGGCGGTAGACGAGGGGAAGCTGTAGAGAGTGAGGACCTACGCGCGCAAGATGCCCGAGGGCGAGCGGGTCCGGCGTTTTCTGTATTCGAAGACGTGACGGGCGGTGAGTCTGCTGCCGGACCGCCTGGCCTTGTACCTGCCCGGAACGCTGGCCGATGTCGAAGCGGCAGTCCGCAGAGTCGGCTACGCACCGACGCGGTCACGATGCCCCCGGCGATGCGCTGGCGTGCGGCTGCGAGTGCGGCGCGTGCGAGCGTTTGTGGAGGCCCGCATCACGCTGTACCCGGACCCTTAGACCAGCTGGAGGTGAGCTTGAACCCCTTTGGAGCCAGCTTCGGCCGCGAGGCAGTATGGTGTCCCTGCGGGAACTGGCCGCGCACCGCCTGGCCTCGTTGCGGGCCCCGGTCGGCTTCCTCCTCCGGCGGAACCGCGAGGTTGCGCTGAAGCCGACCATGTCGCGCTCGATGAAGCGACGGCACAGCTTGCGGAGAGCTTGCGCGGAGGCGACGCCGCGCAGGCCAGCCTAGGTCTTGCTGGTCCTTTCCGCGCTGGCCAGGATCATTTTGGCCCGCAAAGCAGTATCGGGCTACGCAATAGCGTGGTCGACTGCGACAGGCCGGTCAGTTGCTCGCGTGTCGCCTCGTCAAGCGTAAGCGGCGCGCGTTAGGGCCTTCGTGGCATGGCCCCTCCCATCCGATGAAATGAGCCATCACGCCGTACGCCTTCGAGACTCACGGCTGCTAGAACAATTCCAAGGGCTCCCCGAGGGCGAACTGAATGCCCTCATAGCTTCCTGGTATGCGTGGTGGATCCGCAAAGCGCAAGGTAGCTGGGTCACCATTTGCGACTTGGAAGGGCTCACTGGCAGTGGCGCCGTTCTCGATGGTCACCCGTTTCAAGATCAGGGAGCCTGCTCTAGTCACAGTGAGCGGGACGTCGATGGGCCATGGTGCGCCTTCTCGCACGCGGACAACGACTGAGGCCGGACCCGTGGCGGTCGGGCTGACGTCAATACGTTCTAGGGTCAGCGTAACTGGAAACGGCGAGCCCGGATTCCCTTCCAACTTCAGCTGCATGTTCGCTTGACGACAGGCTGGACTTGTGAAGCCATCGAAGAAGTCCTCTGGAATAGCTTCGATTCTATTGTTCTGTAGTTCTAGTTTCCAAATCCGATCCCCGGAGAATTCTAGCTTGGAGAGGTCGCTGATTTGGTTATCCGCAAGATTCAACCAAAAGATACTCAAGCCGTTAATTGCTTCGTGTGGAACGGTAGTAAGCTGTGTCTCTCTGAGGACGATCTGAGATACGCTCGGAATGCTCGCGAATACATCCGCCGGGATCTGGGCGAGAGGATTCCGGCCCAGGTCCAGGCGTACAAGATGCAAGGGGCCCTCCCACATTTCCTTGCGCAGATCGGTGAGCCGATTTTCGAGCAAATGAAGATACTCCAAGCTCTTCAAGTCGGACAGGAAACCGTCCGCCAAGCTTGTGATCTGATTCCCTACCAGGTCCAGGTCACGAAGCCCCGAAAGCCCTTTGAACGATTCCTTGTGTATGGTCTGAATGGAATTGACCCTCAAGCTCAGATCTTGGAGTGAGCGCATTCCACGGATCGCTGCGGGTACCTGTGTTTGGCCTGTATATCCAAGATTCAACTTCGTCAGATTGACAAGGTCTTTGAACGCTTGTTCCGGTATGGTGCCGAGTGTATTGCGTGAGAGGTCCAAATCGACCATGTTCGACAGCCCAGTGAAATCTCCCGCATCCAGTGTTGTGATCTCCTTCCTCGAAAGATCTAGAGCCGTGACATCCATCAAGTCAAACTCTGAAATCGCATCGCATGCGAGACCTGTCGCGGAAACAATGGCATCACGCACCTGCGGCGTGCGATCGCACACGTTGGCTGGCGGGACGTTGGCCGACTGATAGACCGAAAGAGTCTCCCCGTTCACCACCACGTATCCCAACCGTGCAGCGCTATCGTTGGACTCAACGCGATAGCTAACGGTGCCCGGCCCGGTTCCAGTAGTCGATGAGGTAACGGAAAGAAAATCCTCGAATGAGGATACCTCCCATGCGCACGAAGGTGTCGTGTCAATCCGAACCGAGAAGCTACCACCTAATACCGGAACTTCGTGCCGTTCATTCAATAGGCGATAGTCGCAGCGAGTGGTGCTGGGGCGAAATTCGGCGATCAGACTTTGGTGCTCATTCAGCAGCCGAACGGCATCCGCCGGTCCGTGCACAGCGTCTGTCTGTTCATCTCCAGGAACACCGAGGGGGTCACCGGCCTCGTCAGGGTACTTCTGCGTGGGGTTCGAAAAGCGAGGAATCTGAGGACACCAACCGAGGCCCTCGTCCGTACACTGCGTGTTGTAAGACATGATGGTTCGCCAGTGGCTTTCTTTCGGCGCACCCGGCTCAAAGGCTCGCTGATTGACGTATCCAAAGTTGTATGGCGGAAGCGGATTGTCCTCCCCACCATAGTCAGGACCGCAGGCCGAGCAAAGGTAGCGTCTATCTGCGTATCGGTCGTGTCGCAATCCCATGACATGACCAAGTTCATGGGCAAGGAAATTCGGATAGGAAAGGCTATTGCTGACAGAGAATGCCCCAGGGCTATTTTTTTGTTCGTCGCTAGCCGCTGCGATCATCGGTTTCCCTC
>JAPPMG010000077.1 GCA_028819215.1 Bryobacterales bacterium | reverse complement strand
GCGACTTTCAGTCGCACTCGAACCCACCGACTTTCAGTCGGTGGTCGTTCAGTGCTGCCACCGTGCATCCAGCGCTGAGGCAAGACCACCGTTCTCGCGGCGGATTCCAACTGCGCAGATGACGAATTCGGATCCCAGGAGCTTCTCCAGGAGCCGAGGAGGTCACGGATGCGGGCGACCACTTGGACCATGCGGCGTGGGGCTACCATAGGATTCGCCCCGCGTGGGGCGTTCCATCCTTGGCGAAGGTCGTATTCAGTTCCGTCTCGAAGAGTTACGCAGCCTATGCCCGCCCGGTGGATCGCCTGCGGGAACTGGTTCTGCCCGGCCGCTCTAGGTTCAGCGGCGAGTTCTGGGCGCTGCGGGATGTTTCGTTTGAGGCTTCGACAGGCGAAACGCTGTGCTTGATCGGTGCGAACGGCTCCGGCAAGAGCACCTCTCTTCAGCTGGCCGCGGGCATCTTGCGGCCCACGGCCGGGTCGGTCGAAGTCGAAGGACGAGTGGCTGCCTTGCTGGAACTGGGCGCCGGATTCCATCCCGAGTTCACCGGACGGGAGAATGCCAGGCTGAGCGCGGCCTTGTTCGGCCTGTCCGGGCGGGAATTCCGCCAGAGGTGCCCGCAGATCGAGGAGTTCGCTGAAATCGGAGACTTCATCGACAAGCCAGTCAAGACTTATTCCAGCGGGATGCTGGTGCGGCTCGCGTTCGCGGTGGCGATCCATGTGGAGCCCGAAGTGCTGCTGGTGGACGAGGCGCTGGCTGTGGGGGACTACTACTTCCGCCAGCGCTGCATGCGCAAGGTCCACGAGCTGCGGAGCAAGCAGGTGACGATCCTGTTCGTCTCTCACGCCATGGCGGACGTGCAATCGTTGGGCACGCGCGTGCTCTGGCTCGACCAAGGCCGGGTAGCCGAGCAAGGCGAGCCGAGCGCCGTGGTCCGGAAATACTTGGCCGACATGACCGCCCGAGATCGGCAGGCCCGCGGCCAGACGCCGGCACGGGAGGACGACCCGGAAGCGGTCGAACCAGCCGTCCCCGGGCCTCGGGCAACGGATGCCATTCCGAATGTTGACGGCCGCTTCGGAACCGGCCGCGCGGAAGTGACCGCCATCTCCGTCCTTGACAGCCAAGGCCGGCGGCTGCGCGAGCTGATTCCCCGCGAGCGGACCACCGTGCGCGTCGCCGTGCGCGCCCGTGAGCGGATCGCCGCCCCGAACGTGGGCTTCATGATGCGCAACCACTTGGGAATTGACTTCGCGGGCACGAACACCGCCCGCGAGGGCATCGCGCTGGATCCGCTGGAGCCGGGTCGCACGCTCGCGGTCGACTTTCACATCGACCTGCCCGAGCTCTACCCAGGCTCGTTCGCGTTCGCTCCGGCGATCGCGGACGGGGATCTCGCCGATTACGAGATCTGCGACTGGATTGACAACGCCTTGACCGTGCCCATGGCCCGTGGCGTCGGCGAGATTTACGGCTACATCCACCTGCCCTGCCGGGTCGAGGTGCGTGGCGCTTAGGGGCGGCGTATGACTCGATTCGGGGTCGGCCTTGCAACCGTTGCGACGGTAGTGTTTCTAGTGGCGCTCGCCCCGGCGCTGTTGGCGCTGCTGGCCTTGGTGCTGCTTGGCGCCGACGTGGCGGCGCTCATCTCGGGCAAGCGAACGGAGGATCATGGCACGGGCATCTCCAATCGCGGAGTCAGCGTCGTCATCCCGACCTGGAATGGCCGCGAACTCTTGGCGCGCAACCTGCCGCACCTGCTGAACGCGTTGGCGGAGGTCGCTGAGTACGAAGTCCTGATCATGGAGAACGCCTCCGAGGATGGAACCACGGAGTATCTCGCGGAGCACTTCCCTGGCGTGCGCGTGGTCGAGATGGGCTCGAACCTTGGCTTCGGGCGGGCTTGCAACATCGGCTGCAGCCTGGCCCGCTTCGACATCGTGCTCATGCTCAACAACGACATGCGCGTAGAGCCCGGATTCGTGCAGCCGCTGCTGGATGGCTTCCGCGATCCGCGCGTGTTTTCGGTCACGAGCCAGATCTACTTCGAGTCGGCCGACAAGCCGCGCGAGGAGACCGGCTTGACGATGGGGCGCTGGCATCGCGGCCGCATCCACCTGCAGCACATGGCGGATCCGCAGGTGGACGAATTGTTCCCGACCTTCTACACGGGGGGCGGCTCGACTGCGTACGACCGGCAGAAGCTTCTGGAACTCGGCGGCTTCGACGAGTTGCTGGCCCCGTTCTACATGGAAGACGTGGACCTGGCCTACATGGCTTGGAAACGTGGCTGGATCAATTTCTATGCGCCGGACAGCGTGCTGCACCACGAACACCGGGGCACGATCGGGAGGCACTTCTCGGCAGAGCACATCCAGCATGTGCTGCAGAAAAACCGCCTGTTGTTCGTGTGGAAGAACATGCACGAGTGGGCTCGCCTGGTGGGACATTTCGGCTGGCTGTACGGAGACATGTGGCTATCGCTGCTGGCGGGCAAGAGCGAGAACCGAGCCAGCGCCCGGGCGTTCTTGGCGGCCTTGCGTCAAGGACTGCGTGCGGCGGGTCACCGGGCGACTTCGCGCAGGCTGGCCGAGATCTCCGACTCCGAAGCGCTGCTGCGGCCCTTGGGCGGATTCTTCCGCGACCGCTTCCAGCGGCTGGAGAGCAAGCCGACCGAAGATCTCCAGGTGCTCTTCGTGTCCCCGTATCCGATCGATCCGCCGCTGCACGGCGGCGCGGTCTTCATGAAGCAGACGGTCGAAGGACTAGCTGCAGGTTGCCGCCTGCACCTGCTCTGCCTGCTGGAACGCGAGGCCGACTTCGCGACCCACCGTGAACTGGCCCGCAAGTGCGCGAGCGCCGAGTTCGTGCTGCACGACCCGCGCCGCCGCCGGGGTGCGCCACTGCTGTGGCCGCACTCGGCCCAGTCCTTCTGGGATCCCGACATCCTTTGGAAGATCCAGCGCACGATCTTGCTCCGCCGCATAGACATCGTCCAGCTCGAATACGCCCAGCTCGCATCCTACGGCGCCCGGTTTCGGCAATTGGCTTCGTGCCTGTTCGAGCATGACCTGCACTTCCAGTCGGTCCAGCGGGGAATGCTGGCCGCCGGCCTGCCGGAGCTGCCCCGCAGGGCGTACGAATACCTGCGAGCCCTTCGCTTCGAGCTAACCCGGCTGCGCAATTTCGATGTCGTCCAGGTCTGCAGCTCGGCGCAGCGCCACGCGTTGCGCGCGCTGCTCGGTGACGAGCCGCCTGTCAAAGACAACCTGCGCACGGCGATCGACGTCTCCGCGTACCCGCTTCGCCTCGAGGGGCGGGAGGAGGGCACCGTGCTGTTCGTGGGCAACTTCCGGCACCCGCCGAACTTGGAAGCGCTGACGCACTTTCGCAAGCGCATCGTTCCCTTGGTGCGAGGCAGGATGGAGGGCACTCGCTTCGTGGTTGCGGGTTCCGATGCGCCGGATTGGCTCGCTTCGGTGCTGGAGGCCGACGGCATGGAATTCCTCGGTCCGGTGGGCGACATTCGCGACGTGCTGGGACGCTACGCGGTTTTCGCTGCGCCGATACTGAGCGGCTCCGGCGTGCGTGTCAAGCTGCTCGAGGCGTTCGCGAGCGGCATTCCCGTGGTTGCCACGAGCCTGGCTGCCGAAGGGCTGTGCAAGCCCGGTGCGGCCGAAGCGTGGATCGAAGACGAGGACGACGCATTTGCCGAGGCCATCGTCGCGTTGTTGTCGAGCCCCGCACAGGGCCACACTCTGGCCTCCACCGCACGTGCTTCGGTGGAGCGGAACTGGGACCGCGCGGCAGCGGTCTCACGCCTTCTGGCGCAGTACAGGGCCATCCACACGACCAAGCTGCTGACGCGGCCGGCCTATCCGCTGCCGCTGGCCTGAGGCGACTCGGGGGTTGCGCCCCGTGCCGCGGAGTTGCCAGCATAGATGCCGCGCCGCCGGCGCGCTACGATGCCTGCAGCCCCCGATCACGAATACTGCGTCGCGCTTTGCACGTGCCCGCCCGAAAAGGCTGAGGAGATTGCCGGCGAACTCGTCCGCCGTCGGGTCTGCGCGTGCGTGAACGTCGTTGCGGGCTTGACCTCTGTCTACGAGTGGAAGGGCGAGATCGAGCGGGATTCCGAATCCCTGCTGGTCATCAAGACCCGGGCTGACCGCTTCGAAGAGCTGGAAGCAGCGGTCGCGGCCGTGCATCCCTACGAGGTGTTCGAGTTGATTACGTTGCCCGTCGAGCGAGGCAGCGCGGCCTATTTGGGCTGGATCGACAGCGTGCTGGGCGTCGGCTCGGCGGACTGATTGATTAGTGCTCTGCGCCGGATTGCCCACCAGCCCTTTCTAACCGGCGCGATTGCTAGGGATACTGGCCGGTCTGAGCAACGGGCGGTCACTGCTCCCGAGCATATGGCGAACTGAGGACGATTGCTCACAGAGCCGGAAATCCACTGATCGCTAAGGTGAAGACTAGTGAGGACTCCGTGCCGTTTGGGGGTGTGCCTCTCGTCCGACGCCCCGTCTAAGCTACTCGACCCGTCATGATCGGCTGTGTTGCCAGAGCGCACCATCGAAGTCTTGGCCAATCCAGAACGCTTCGCGACCCCACTACATCCGGCTGGTGACGAAGACGGAAGATTCAGTGTCCCCTCTGCGGGTTTGCATCACGAACGCCCCTTTGAATGCATCAAACTGCTTCCGACTGTAGAGACGGTCGTCGCACGGATTTCGCCCTCCGCTAGAAAGCAGCGCCATTGCACTGCGAACGGCCGATTCACTTTAGGTCCCAGCAGACACCGGTTCGAGGGTTGGTGGTTCGTCCATTCGCCGACTCAGCTCGATGATCGAGTGTCCGAGCACTTCGGCGGCTTTGGATCTAGAGATTGCTCCTTCGGCCAAGGCACGAAAGCACAGCCGTTCGAAACGCCGAGGTTGTTCGCCGGTCAATGCCCAAGGCTCCTTGTATGGCGGGCTCCGCCAACCGTGGCGGTCGAATTCGTTGAAGAGCTGTCGAAAGAGGGGATTTCCAAAGATCCCGAGATCCTTGCAGCGGTAGGTGAGGGCTTGCACGCTCACACCGAAAATCCGCTTTAACTCAAAGAGTTCGCTCCAGCCTATGGACTTGCGGTGCTTACCGATCTCGGCCCGGAGCATCTCAGCTGGCATAAGGAATGCAGAGGCAAAGCGGTGGGCGGCCTTCTCGTCGTCGATTCTAGGTGCAGCATCCAGAACCAAGTGGCCGAGTTCGTGCGCAACCGTGAAGCGCTGCCGCTCACCCCAGTCTCCTCGATTGACGACGATTACGGGCGCGACACCTCTGCCTGCGCGGTGCACCCTTGCCGTCAGCCCGTCAATGTTGGTGAGACTCAGGGATAAGATCTTAATGCCGCGTTCCTCTAAGAGTTCGACGAGATTACGAATCGGACCGGGTCCGAGACCCCAGTATGCACGCAGCCCTCTCGCCGCATGTTCTGCCTCGGATGGGTCGCACAGGACCGGCCAAGGGGCTTCTCGCGGCATGTCAAATGCGGAGGACGGCAGACCGAGAGTCTCTTCCACTCCGAGATAGCGTTCGAGCAGATGCTGCACTGTTGCTCGGACCCGCGCCTCTTCCCGCCTACTGGTCACTTGTTTCCTTCGGAAGTCCACGGCTTCCAGTCGGATGTGGTTGTCGCTCACCAAGTACTCCACCGATACGCTTAGCGCATCCGCCAACGCGATGAGGACACCGGTGCTGGGCGTGGCCTCATCACGCTCATACTTGCTGATCGCTTGAGCCGTTACGCGCCTCTCGATCCGCGCTTCGAGATCGCGGAGAGAGAGCCCGCAAGCATGGCGGGACACCCGGATACGTTGACCAACAGTCATGTTTCGCTCCTCCCTTGCCGTAGTTGACAAAAGCCAGCCCGTTTCTCTATTATGTCAAATAGGGGTTTTCAACAGCAAGGTTGAAATCGAGAGGGTGTGCCCGCATATCAGCGGACCGCCCCAGGGTTCTGAAATGGAGGTTGAGGCAATGACTGCGAACCTTTCGTATTTTCCGGTCGGTAACGGAGACATGACGCTCGTGCAGACAGAGGGAGGTCACAAGATATTGATAGATATGAATATTCGGGCAGCAGCCGACGATCCTGACGACGACACGCCTGATGTCGCGTCAATGCTGCGCGGCAAGCTGACTCGTGACGGCTTGGGGCGGCTCTACGTAGATGCATTGCTCCTGAGTCATCCCGATGAGGATCACTGTCGCGGGTTGCAGAAGCACTTTCATCTAGGGCCGCCTGACAAATGGTCAAAATCGGCGGATAAGATCCTGATCCGCGAGATGTGGTCCTCACCGCTGGTCTTTCGGCGCGCCTCGCGCCATCACGTGCTTTGCGAAGATGCCAAAGCCTTCAATGCGGAGGCTCGTCGGAGAGTGCGAATATTCCGAGAGACTCCATGGCTGGTGGGAAACGGTGATCGCATTCTCATTCTTGGCGAAGACGAGGACGGCAAGACGGATGATCTCCAAGAAATCTTGATTCAACTCGACGAGGAGTTCTCCCGGGTGAACGGAAAAGGCGATGGGACCATGAATGTCCGACTGCTTGCCCCACTCCCTACGGATGACGATGACGACGAGAACCTCCTCTCGAAGAACAATTCCAGCACAATCTTGCGGTTTTCTCTGGCGGGCGGTGGTATCTGGGACAAATGCCGGTTCCTTACCGGCGGAGATGCGGAGGTCGCGATCTGGGAGAAACTCTGGAATCGTCACTATTGGCGTGCGGATTGGCTGTCCTATGACGTACTACTCTCTCCGCACCACTGCTCTTGGCACAGTTTGTCCTACGACAGTTGGAGTGAGGAACGCGAAGCGGCCGAAATCTGTATGGACGCTCGCAAGGCTCTGTCCCAGGTGCGTTCTGGTGCAACGATCATCGCGAGCAGCAACGCGATCAAGGACGACGATAACGATCCTCCGTGCGTTCGTGCCAAGGAGGAGTACGAGGAAATCGTCCGGGACGTGGCAGGCGCCTTCAAGTGCGTGGGCGAGCACCCGTCGGAAAAATCTCCCGGTGTGATGGAATTCGAGATCGGTGCTCATGGATTGCGCCAGAAGACTGCACTCATGGGAGGTCCAACGATTCTGGGATCCGGTCTGATCGGTCGACAGCCGCTGGCCCATGGCCAGGGTGGACGATGAGTCGCTCTGGCCCAAGGAATGTGGTCAAGCGGGCCTTGGCTCTGATCTCCGGGCATCCTACGGTGCGCGAAGTCGGGCGGCTTATCACTAATGATCAGACTGAGACCGTCATCGCCGATGTGACTTTCGAAGTCAACCTGCCCAATGAGTGGCGGCAGCGAGGTGAGAGCCCCTCAGGGGTCAGGCTGCATGAAGCGGTGCGCTTTGAGTTTACCCGTGGATTCCCCATGGAGTCGCCGAAGTTGTCCCTCCGCTATGACTTCACCCGGAAAGTTCCGCACATGATGCCCTGGCTGATCGACGGTCGGCCAGTTCCCTGCATCTATGACGGCGATCTGCGGGAGTTGCTTCATCAGGAAGGGCTAGCCGGAATTCTCAACCAGACCGCTCTCTGGCTCGAACGTGCGGCTCTAGGAACACTGATCGATCCCGCGCAAGGCTGGGAGCCCGTTCGCAGAGACTCCCTTCAGGATGTTGTCGTTGCCGATTCTCGACAGCTGCAGGAACTGGTGGACCGGCATGGCGGACGCAGATTCCTGAGACTGGACTATCTGAAGTTTCCATCCGCCGAAGGAACGACAGTTGTTCACTGCTGGATATCAAGCGAAAAGGTCCCATTCAATCGCCGCTCGATCAAGAAGATTCTTCGTGAATCCCCGCCCAACGGCGATTCGCAGGTGCGTCGGGGCACTAGTCTCGCACTGGCTGTCTGGCCGGGCAAACACTCCTCAGGGGACCCGATCGTATGTGACACCTATCTTCCGGAGACGGTGTGCGATGTTGGGAGTCTGAAGGACCGTGCGGCGCTATACGGCTGCCAGACGGAGCTACTTGATGGTCTCAATTGGCTGGGAACATGCCTGTCGGGATACAGTCCCGCCGGACCATTCACGCTCGCACTAGTAATTCTGGTCCGTCGGCCGTTCAATGTGATCGGAAGCTCAAATCCTATAGAACTGTGCCCGTACGTCGTCAATGTGCGGCCACCCGACCTATTTGCCGAGGGTGAGGCGACCGCTGTTCGCGCTGCTGCGCACCGTCATGGCATTTCTCGCGACCTTCTCGCTCAAATGGCGGGCCGTGGGGCCAAAGCGCAAGGGCCTCGATGGACGCTTCTTGGCGCCGGCAGTCTTGGTTCCAAGCTTGCGCTCCATCTCGCTCGCTCTGGGAATGGGCCGGCCGTAGTGCTCGACAGGTCCTTATTGGCACCGCACAATGCGGCGCGGCATGCGCTTGTTCCGGATTCAGGCGAAATGCAAATATTTTGGTCCGGTGCGAAGTCTTCGAAGTTGTCGAGTGCCATCAGCGGGTTAGGCCAGAATGCGGTGCCGATTCAAGCTGATGCAGCGCGCATCGCGATGGACGGAGGGCAAGCTCGCCGGGCTTGGTCCAAGCACACGTTTGCAGTTGTGAACGCGACGGCCTCATTGGCTGTCCGCGAAGCCCTTGGTGCTAGCAAGGCGATTCCCACACGGGTAGTCGAAACGTCGCTGTTCGCGGCCGGCCGCGTCGGGGTGATTACAGTTGAGGGGCCGGAGCGGAACCCCAGTACTACAGATCTGATGGCGGAGTACTACGCGATTCTTCGCGAGAACCCGGACCTCGGATCGATGGTATTCGACCGGGGCGATGGAGCATCTCGCCAAAGCATTGGTCAAGGCTGCGGTTCCTTGACGATGGCTATGTCGGATGGACGGCTGTCACTGTTCGCGGCCGGGATATCCGAATACATCCTAGCCAAGCTTTATCAGGGACTGCCGGTCGAAAATGGCGAGATCCTGATAGGCCGACTGTCGGAGGATGGCCTTGGTGTGACATGGTGCCCGCGTGAGGTTCCCGCAGCGACAATAGTGAGGGCAAGAAACGGAGAAGCGTGGCACGTTCACGTCCATGCTCGGGCGGTATCGAAGATAAGGGAGGAAGTTGCACGCTGGCCGGATGTCGAAACCGGGGGTGTGCTGATGGGCAGGCTTTCAGAGGTTTCGCGAGTAGCTCATGTCATTGATGTCCTAGACGCGCCGGACGACAGCCGCCGCTCGCGCGACGAGTTCGTCCTTGGTACGAAGGGCCTACGACAAAGGGTGCTGGAGTACTCGGAGAGTGTTGACTGGTCGCTCTACTGTCTGGGTACATGGCACAGTCACCCGACATCGAGCGGTCCCTCGGCGAAGGATCGCGCGACTGCAAAAGCAGTAGCGTTGGCGCGGCTGACCCCCTCCATTTTTCTGATAGCGACACCCACTAGCTTTCACGCGGTTACTGCAAGGACACAGAGCCAAACAGAATGTCCAGCTATCTGAGTTCCCTATTCGACCCATATGACCGCAAGGCTCGGCTCGCGCCTGCACTCTTTTGCGCATTGCCTCTAATCATCTCGAGCGTCCTCCTGATCCCCAAAGTCGGTGCCATCTGGTCCGCAGTGGGCGGATTGGCCTTGTATTGCGGCGGAGCGATGTTTATGACGCAAGCCGGTCGAGACAGAGGGAAGGTACTGGAACCCGGTCTGTTTGAATCGTGGGGAGGGAAACCCTCGGTAGCCATGCTGCGCCATTCGGATTCCCGACTCACCAATGTCACAAAGGAGCGCTATAGGAACTTCTTGGTCCGCGCAGTTCCGGGGTTGAAGCTGGCATCCGCAGAAGATGAACGGCGCGATCCGAGACTAGCCGAGGAAGGATATGAAAGCGCGACATCTTGGTTGTTGACGCAGACAAGGGATCGCGCACGATTCGCATTGCTGTTCCGCGAGAACATCAACTATGGCTTTCGCCGAAACGTGTGGGCACTTAAGCCTTGGGCGCTTGCGCTCGACGCGGTCGCGATCACGTGCCTCGTATTTGTTGTTCTAGATTCTTGGACAGGAGGCGTCCTAACCAATATTGAATCGATTGGTGTGGAGTGGTGGGCGAGTCTCGTCTGGACCGCCATGCACGGTCTGTTCTATGTGTTCAAGGTAAAGAACGATTGGGTTCATCTGGCGGCCGAGGCTTACGCACGACAGCTTCTGGCGGCCTGCGATGCCCTCGATCGTGGACGCGGGGATTGAGGAGCCACTCCACTCGGCCGGGAAGTACGGGCGTGGCAAGGTGTAAACCTATTGCATCGAGTTCTTCTGGGCCCTGTTCAAGCGCGGATATTGCGGCACCTACCACCATATGAGCGTGCAGCACGTGAAACGCTACTTCGCCGAATTCCGCGTTCGGTACCACGTGCGTTCAGCGGGCCCCGGGGGCAAACGTGGCAGCTGGCAAGAGGTCTGGTCGGAACGACACTGACGTGAACGATCAGGACCTAGGAGGATCCCGTGTACCCCGCTGTGCACGGCGCACATCGCAATGCGACTCAACGTCTGCGGCACGCAGATCAGTGATTCCCTTTAGTTTTCGCTAGGCCGCGCGTTTCCGCCGCTCGGCCCTCCTGGATCGAATCGTGGCAATGCGCTTGGCAGGAGGTACCGCCATTGGCGCCCCTCCTTCGCCAGTCTCATATGAGAAGCCAGCCAGGCGCTCCCTTGGAATCTTGGATCCGACAGCGCGCTCGATCTGGCCGATGTCGGACTCCTCGTCCGGTGCCACGAGTGTGATGGCGCTTCCGGTCGACTCGGCACGGCCGGTGCGCCCCACCCTGTGGATGTAGTCCTCCGCTACGGAAGGGACGTCGAAGTTCACCACATGTCCTAAAGCTTCCACGTCGATCCCCCGCGCGGCGATGTCCGTGGCCACCAGCACCCGGTACTTCCCCGCCTTGAATCCCGCGAGCGCCCTAGTGCGCTGCGCCTGGGACCGGTTTCCGTGGATGCGCTCGGCGGCGATGCCGTTTCGGACTAGGAGCTTGCACAACCGATCCGCCCGGTGCTTGGTCCGGGTGAAGACCAGTGCGTCGTAGATGCGGCCGCCCCTGAGGAACTCCACCAGGAGCGTCCCTTTGAGCGTGCGGGGAACCGGATAGAGGGCCTGAGAGATGCCGGCGGCCGGAGCAGCTCTGCGCTGAAGGGAGATTTTCACCGGATTCCGGAGGATTTCACGGGTCAGAACCTCGATCGGCGGAGGCATGGTGGCGCTGAAGAAGAGCGTCTGCTTTGGTCTCGGCACGTGCCGGAGCACGCGCCGGATGTCAGGCAGGAAGCCCATGTCCAGCATGCGATCCGCCTCGTCCAGAACCAGGTACTGCAGTCCCGACAGGGATGAGTGCCCTTGCTGGAAGTGATCGAGCAGGCGCCCTGGCGTGGCGATAATCACGTCGACGCCTCGCCGAAGCGCCTTCACTTGCGGACCCATGCCCACGCCGCCGTAGACGGCCGCGGCCTTGATCCCCGTATGGCGCGCCAGCGCCTGCAGATCTTCCAAGAGCTGCAGAGCCAACTCTCGGGTCGGTGCTAGGACCAGGGCCCGCGTGGTGCCCCGAGGCAGATCCACGAGCCGGTGCAGAATGGGGAGCAAGAAGGCGGCGGTCTTGCCGCTTCCCGTGACCGCGCAGGCGAGAAGATCTCGCCCCTGGAGGGCCGGAGGGATCGCGCGCGATTGAATGGGAGTCGGGGTGGTGAACCCCAGATCGGCCACGCTCTTCAAGAGCGTCGGATGCAATTCGATGGTAGAGAATGACAAGGGAATTCCTATTGCGGGCTCAGCAGGCCGGCCGGAGAGGCCGGCCAGAGAGGCCAGAGCAGAGTCTTGGGGCGAGTGCTGCCGCTAAACCGAGGGGTCTAGGCCGGGGTCCAGTAGATGGGACGACACCGCAGCGCACGGTAAGTGTGAGACGAGGGGTGGCCATCGGCAACGACTTGGAGGGTACATCCCCTGCACGCTCTCCCGACCCCCATTAGCTTTCTTCCACGGTGGAAGAGCTGAATGAAGACTGCTCGGGCTAGCCTGACGGTGGGGACGGTGATTAGACGGGGCGCATCCTTCGCCAGCTTAGCGACCATGTGGGTCGCCGGCTTCAGAGTGCTTGGCGACGCGAAGGGAAGCGCCTACCTGTCATTGTCGCACAAATTCTCCGCGAATGGTTTTACTGGCCTTGTCCGACGCCGGACGAGCCGGGACCGAGGGGTTTAGGGGTTGTTGCAACGAGCAGAGCTGATACGGGTTCAGGCTGCCAGTCTTACCCGCGTGCTGTAATGGTGGTGCTGTCCTCAATAACCCTTGCTTGACCTTTGAGTGGCGCGCCCAGCACCAAACCTCTTCGCGCACGCCTTGGCGGCTTTCCCGACGTGTTTTCTCGAAAGGAATCTATGAGCCCAGAAACTCCTGACCTCCGATATCCGATAGGGCGATTCTTGCCCGCCGAACCAGTCATGCCAGACGAGGTGAACGGCTGGATCGACGACATTGCGGCGCTGCCGGCCGATCTTCGTCGCGTCGTCTACAGGTTGTCGAAGAGCCAGCTTGACACCCCCTATCGCCCGGGCGGCTGGACGGTCCGGCAGGTTGTGCACCATCTACCCGACAGCCATATGAACAGCTTCATTCGGTTCAAGTGGGCATTGACCGAGAGACGGCCGCTGATCAAGGCCTACGACGAGAAGGGCTGGGCCGCGCTTGCTGACTCGCGTGGACCGATCGATGATTCGCTCGACCTGCTCGAAGCCCTCCACGGTCGCTGGGTTCGCCTGCTGCGCAGCTTGCGCTGGCCGGAATTGCAGCGCGAGTTCGTTCACCCGGAGTCGGGTCCCTCGACGCTGGCCGTCACGATCGGCACGTATGCTTGGCACGGCCAGCACCATCTCGCGCATATCGAGCGGCTGATCGAGCGCGAGGGTTGGAGCTAAACGGCGGACCCGACCATCCATCGCGTCTCGGGCAGGTTCGTCGGGTCGCACGGCGCAGCCCCGGATCTCGCGTAGCGGGATCGTGTCGACCAGCTAAGATGTGCCGGTGCGGGCATGTTCGTAATCGAAAAATCACGCAGACAGCCTTTTCTAATCATTTTTTCCGATGCGTAATCGTTTTGGCAGTCAGCTAAAGGGAAAAACACAAGAAACTAGTGTCAGTAAACAAATTGTGTCTTGATCTGAAATATCTAATCTATTTTGTGGTATTATCATTCGAAAAGGACCGTTGGGCGACGAATTGCAATAGAGCGATTTGGTTGACATTCGTCAATCGTGTGCGAAGCCGAGTTGCCGAAGCTCAACACTTAGCAGTCTGACATGCCCACCCTACACCAGCCAATGGGCCAAGCTTGGCTCCGACAAGAGTTGGGCCTAAACGTGCCAAGTCCGGCCGTCGAGAGCTACTTGGCGGAAGGCGCTAGGCGAACCGAGTTCGATCGCAGTCAAGTTCTGGAATTCTACCCCCGACGGTATGAGACCCCAGACACAGCCGTGTCTCACCTGCGCTTCACCTTACGTAACGAGGCGTTCGACATTGGGCTCTTGGTCGCTGCGCTCAGGGTGATCGCTCCGACAGACATTGAAGCGTGGGTCAGGAGTCAACCGACGGGCAGATATGGTCGTTGTGCGTGGTACCTGTACGAGACGTTCACCGGTAAGACCTTGGATCTGCAGGACGTCCGCATCGGCAACTACGTTCCGCTGTTGGACGCCGAGAAGCACTTCGTCGGCTCTCCTCAACGTTCCCGGCGCCACCGCGTGACAGATAACTTGCTGGGCACTGCTGGTTTCTGTCCCACGGTCCGGCGCACCCGGCGTCTGAAGGATCGAATACAGGAACACTTCGACCAAGACGCCAAGAGCCTCTTCGAAAGCGTTGACCCAATCACCTTCACGCGAGCGGTGAACTACCTCTACTCGAAGGAGGCTCGCTCTACGTTCGAGATCGAGGGAGAGACTGCCTCGTCCTCCCGCGCCGAGCGATTCGTGGCGGCCCTCACCACCGCCGCCGAATTTGATGCCACGGACAAGTCTGCCTTGGTCGATCTACAGAGAACCATCGTGGAGCCGCGCTACGCGGCGCGGGACTGGCGCAGTAGCCAAGTCTTTGTAGGGCGCACCCGCGGTGGCTTCCGCGAGCACGTAGATTTCGTGTGTCCCCGCCCGCAGGACGTTCCAGAACTCATGGACGCTTGGACAGCGATGACGCAACGCGTTCTTAGAAGCGACCTCCACGCCGTGGTTGCAGCGGCCGTCGTCGGCTTCTCGTTCGTATTCATCCATCCATTCGTAGATGGCAATGGACGGATCCACAGGTTCTTGCTCCATCATGTGCTGTCGAAGCTCGGCTACAGCCCGAGCGGGGTCATATTTCCGATCTCTGCGTCGATCGTGCGTAACCTTCCTGAATATGATTCCGTGCTGCAGTCTTTCTCGAAGCCGCTGTCGCGCTACATCGATTGGCACTGGACGCCTGACTTGGAATTGGTTGTCGACAATGACACCGCAGACCAATATCGCTACATGGACGCGACGCGGTACGCAGAGTATCTCTTTGATCGGGTCGAGGACACGCTGCGCGAAGACCTGGTCGAGGAGCTCAACTTCGTGGCGATCTTCGACAAAGCGTTTAGTGCCGTGCGCCAGGTGGTCGAGATGCCTGATCGGCGCGCCTCTCTGTTCGTGCGTCTGTGCATGCAGAACGGCGGTCGGCTCTCAGAGCGCAAGCGACAACAATTCAGTGAATTGAGCGACGCCGAAGTGAGCGCAATGGAAGCGGGTGTGCGGGCGGCCATAGAAAGCGCGGTGCCGAGCCATCCAGAAAGCCTCGTTGACTTGCTGCACCATGGCACGGGGGATATCGTCGAGCCCGACGACCCGCCACCGGAGGACCTGAACCTCTTCCCGTAGTGTGGCTGCTCAACACAGGACACCCGGAAGTGCCGCATTCTGGCACCATCGACAGGACGATCCCGGGTGCGCCATAACTGTCCCGCAGACATAGGGAAGCGCACCCGAATGAGACATGTAGGGTCTGATAGAATGCCCACAGATGGCCATGCCAGACACGAATTCTGCAACCGCCGAGGCCACCGCCGCCAAGCCTGAAGCTGAAGAGGCGGCCGCGCCGGAGCCTAAGAATCTGGTGGCCAAGCTGGCCGACGGCACGTTTATCAAGCGGCGGCTCGAGCGCCAGCGGGCCTGTGACGAGCCCAAAGGCAAGAAGATCTGTGCCGGACACCTCAAGCGGTGGTACGGATATGGAGACGAGATTGTCGCCATGTTCGGCCGGGATCCGGAGATCTACCGCTGCGAGCGCTGCCAGATACTTTTCCGGCCGAATGAATCCGAGGTTCCGCGCACCGGCACGCTCGCCTTCTAGGCCGTGGACCCGCGCACAGTCTCCAGTCTCTTAGAGGAGAGGCTGCACGGCTCAGCCAACGGGTCGGCTGGCGATGGCTCGCGCCCGGGCGAGCCCCCTTACACGCGTGGCATCCATCCGCGCATGTATCTCGAGCGGCTCTGGACGATGCGCCAGTTCGCCGGCTATGGCTCCCCTGACGAGACCAACCGTCGCTTCCGATTCTTGCTCGAGCAAGGCCAGACCGGGCTGTCGGTGGCCTTTGACCTGCCGACGCTGATGGGCTACGACAGCGACCACTCGATGGCCGAGGGCGAGGTCGGCAAGTGCGGCGTGGCGATCTCTTCCCTGGCCGACATGGAGGAACTGTTCGCGGAGATTCCGCTGGGCCAGATCACCACTTCGATGACGATCACCTCCTCCGCAGCCATCCTGTGGGCGATGTACTTGGTGGTGGCCGAACGGCAAGGCGCACAGTGGAGCGGCCTCTCCGGAACGGTCCAAAACGACATCCTCAAGGAGTTCATGGCGCAGAAGGAGTACATCTACCCGCCTCGCGAGTCGATGCGCTTGGTAGCGGACTCGATCGAATTCTCGGCGCGGCAGACTCCGCGCTTCAATCCCGTCTCCATCAGCGGCTACCACATCCGGGAAGCGGGGGCGACGGCCGCGCAAGAGCTGGCCTACACCTTGGGCGCGGGCATCGCATATGTCGAATCGACGCTGGAACGCGGGCTTGCAATCGATGAGTTCGCGCCGCGGCTCAGCTTCTTCTTCGACGCCCACACTGACTTCTTCGAAGAGGTCGCCAAGTTCCGCGCCGCCCGCCGGGTGTGGTGCAAGGTGATGCAAGAGCGCTTCGACGCGAAAGATCCCCGTTCCCTCAAGCTGCGCTTCCACACGCAGACTGCCGGCGTCTCGCTGACAGTGCAGCAACCGCAGGTCAACATCGTCAGGACGGCCCTCCAGGCGCTTGCCGCGGTGCTCGGCGGCACGCAGTCATTGCACACCAATGCCCTCGACGAGGCGTATGCCTTGCCGACGTCGGAAGCCGCTTTGCTAGCTTTGCGCACGCAGCAGGTGATTGCCGGAGAGACTGGCGTGACCCAGACGGTCGATCCGTTCGGAGGGAGCTACTTCGTGGAGCGGCTGACGGACGAGTTGGAAGCTGCCTGCTGGGAGGAGATCGGCAAGATCGACTCTATGGGCGGCATGGTGGCTGCCGTAGAGCAAGGCTACCCGCAGGCCGAGATCGCGAAGTCCAGCTACGATCACCAGCGCCGCGTCGAGAGCGGGGACGTGAAGATCGTCGGAGTCAACGCGCACGCAGACGAGGCGACTGAACCGATCGAGACCTTGGTGATCGACGAGCGCGTGAGCCGCCGCCAGGTGGCTCGTCTGAAGGACCTGCGCTCCAAGCGCGATTCCAGTGCGGTCCAGACGGCACTTGCCGAGGTGGGACGAGCGGCTGCTGGTGGCACCAATCTGATGCCGGCGATCTTGGAGGCGGTGCGGGCGTACGCCACGCTAGGAGAGATTTGCGACGTATTGCGGTCCGAGTTCGGCGTGTACAGCGAACGGCCCGCGTTGTGATGGTGCGTCGCTGCAGACACTCAGTCGGCAGCTCTTTCGGAGAGCTGCCAAGCTCAAGCTCAGGCCTTCCACGGGCGTAGCCGCCCGTCTCGGGAAAGCTCGTACGCACGTCCGCGCCACACGATGCGCCTGCCGAACAGTCCGGCAAACCAGACCAGCAGGCTCAGCCCGTCTTGCAGCGGCAGCAGCGAGAAGCGCGACCACCGCACGGTGTCGCCGAGCACCCTTCCCCCGACCACCAGCGCCGCCGATGCCCGCAAGGCGACGCATGCGCCCAAGGCCGCCCACGACCAAGCCGCTCCCGATGCCGCGAGCGGCAGCAGCAGCGCCCACGGCAGCGGATTGGCGAGGATCTCGCCCCAGTAGCCGACCGGGCGCGACCGGCGCGTGGAGCGTCGCCAGCGAAGCCGGTGCACGAGATTTTCACGCAAGGCTTGGCTGCCGATCCTGTGCTCGACTGCGTGAGTGGACAGCCGAACCTCGTAGCCGGCTAGGCGAGCTTGACGGCCGACTTCGAAATCCTCGGCTAGGAAGTCACCAAACGCGTCCCACCCCCCGATCGCGTCCAAGCACGATTTGCGCACCGCCATGGTCGGTCCGACCGCGAAGTTCATGGGAGCTAGGAACTGGGCGACCAGAACGCCGCTCCAGAATTCCGTGTTCATTCCCAGGGCTTCCAGCTTCGACCACAGACTCGGGCCCGGCACCGCCCGGTAGGGGCAGGTGACCACTCCGACCGCGGGATCCTCGAAGTCCTTCGCGAGCTCCCACAGCAGGACCGGATCGGCGCGGATATCGCTATCGCTGACGACGACCACGTCGCCCGCCGCCACGGCGGTCATCGCTGCCAGCGAATGCACCTTGGCGTTGGGAGAATCCGACTCTCCGGCAACCAGCAGTTGCGCGTCCGAGTCGGGATAGTTGGACCGCACCTCTCGCGCTATCGCCAGGGCCGGGTCGTCCGCGTCTCGCGCTGCACAAAGGACCTCGTATCGCGGATAGCTGAGGCGGAAAAAGCTGCCAAGGTTTTCGGCAAGCTCCGACTCCTCGCCCGCCAGCGGCTTTAGGACGCTGATGGCGGGCGCTTCTCCGAGGCGGGTCTTCCGCTCGCGCCTGCGCTGCAAGAACTGCTGCGCTGCAAGCAGCACCAGCGCGTAGTAGGCGCAGCCTACGAGCACCAAGCCAGCGACAAGAGCTGGAATCGCGTCTTCCAGCAACGCGCCGTCAGGCCTGCTTGTCCGGTTGGGCGGCGCCGTGATCAGCCGACCCGAACGCTGCGGCCAGAGCCCACCGGGCTTCTTCGTCCTTCTCGACCTTGCCGTCGCGCAGCTGGACGATCCGTTTAGCGTACATCGCGATGTCGGGCTCGTGGGTGACCAAGATGATCGTGTTGCCCTGCTTGTGCAGCACGTCGAACACTCCCATGATCTCGGTCGAAGTGGCCGTGTCGAGGTTCCCAGTCGGCTCGTCAGCCAGGATGATCGCCGGGTCTCCCACCAAGGCGCGGGCGATGGCCACGCGCTGGCGTTGTCCACCCGAGAGCTCGCTGGGCGTGTGATACATGCGCTCGGTGAGGTCGACTTGCGCCAACGCGCGCTTGGCCCGCTCAGTCCGCTCGGCTGGCTGCGCGCCCGAATACACCAGCGGCAATTCCACGTTCTGCAGGGCCGTGAGCCGGGGCAAGAGGTTGAATGTCTGAAAGACGAATCCGATCTCGCGGTTGCGGATATACGCTAGCTCGTCGTCTGACATCGTGCTGATGAGCTGGCCGGCGATGTAGTACTCCCCAGACGTGGGCGTGTCCAGCGCTCCGATCAGGTTCATGAAGGTGGACTTGCCCGAACCGGACGGCCCCATCAACGCCACATACTCGCCGTAGCGGATCTCCAGATCGACGCCGTTAACGGCATGGATCTCCTGATCGCCCATAACGTAGGTCTTGCGGATTCCGTATGTGCGGATGACGATCTTCTGGTCAAGCAATTGCTTGCCCAGCACCGCCGGATCTTGCTGTCCCACCGTCTGCCCTGTTGCCATCATTCCTAAGCTATTCAAGGCGCGAAGCTTCGCGCACTAGTTACTCCCTAGCCGACACCGCCAGCTGGCATTCGTTCCCCGGTCGAAGCTGAGGCGTCGGCGCCGCCAGCTCGAGCGTTGCGTCGCGCCTGCTGAACGCGAGCGGCCCGGGCACGCCGCAGGCCTCCTCGATGGCAACGACTGCGGTGCCGGGAGCAATCTCCGCCACCAGCATCGGCAAGGCGGCCCGCGCAACCGTAGCCACTGCCGCTCCGCGCTCCGGCACGTCCCCGACTGCAACGAGTATCTCCTTGACAGTCCCGTCCGAAGGGCTCTTGACCAAGTAGGTCTTGGGTAGCTCCTGCAAGCGCTGCAGCAGTCGTTGCGAGCGCCGCAGAGCGGCAGGCTCGGAGGGTGCCTCGGCCTCGATCTCCTGGCTGGCGGCGGCCCGAGCCTCGCGCAGACGCGCGCTGAGGGCTTCGAACTCCTGCCGCTTCTTCTCGAAGTCGAGGCGAGCCGCCAAGCCCTCTTCAAATAGCTCCGTCCAGCGCTCGAACTCTTCGCTGGCGCGGCGGTGGGTCTCCTCCAGCTGGCTGAGTGCTGCCATCCGAAGGTCTCGGCTAGCGCTCCTCTCGGTTTCGGCTGGCGTGGCCCCGGCGGCCGCATGCGCCGCCCTCAGCTCCTCGATTTCGCGTCGCACCGCGGCCTTGGATTCTTCCAGCGCCAAGTCTTCGAATTCGATCAAGGCGTCGCCCTCGGCGACAGCGTCCCCGGTCCGAACTCGCAGTTCTAGCACGCGACCGCCCCGCCTCGCCTTGACCGGAGCGTCGAGGGTGGCCACGGCCACCGCCGTCAACTCGACTGTGGCAGCCTTCGGCGGCTCGAGCTCGATCGCGCCGCTCCAAATCCCCGACTCCCACCCGCAGCCTGTGGCGATGGCTCCGAGGAGTGCCAGCACGGCGGCGATTGGCGCTCTGGCCGGCCCAGGTGCCATGCAGCCCCGATCCTAGCCGATTCCCAGCGCTTCCCAGATCGGGTCGACTCGTCGCTTGACGTCGTCGCTCATCTCGATCACTTCCGGCCACGGCCGGGTGAACCCCTCGGTCTTCCACTTGCGGGTTGCGTCGATTCCCATCTTGGAGCCGAAGTCTGGCAATCGGCTGGCGTGGTCCAGCGAGTCGATCGGCCCCAGCGTGAACTGGATGTCACGTTCGGGGTCGATGTTATTCAGCGCCCGCCAGGCGGTCTCGGAGTAGTTCTGCACGTCCACGTCGTGGTCAACCACCACAATGCACTTGGTCGAGGAGGCTTGGCCGAGGCCCCAGATGGAGTTCATTACCTTGCGCGCCTGCCCGGGATAGGACTTGCGGATCGAAACCAGCATCAGGTTGTGGAAAATCCCTTCGGCGGGCATGGCCATGTCGACGATCTCGGGTGCCTGGAGCTTGATCAGGGGCAGGAAGATCCGCTCGATCGCCTTGCCGATGAAGTAGTCCTCCATCGGCGGCCTGCCGACGATGGTGGTGGCATAGATCGGATCCTTGCGCTGCGTGACGCAGTCCACGTGCAGCACGGGGTACTCGTCTTCGAGCGAGTAGTACCCGGTGTGGTCTCCGAACGGCCCCTCGGTGCGCAGCTCGCCGAGGTTGACGTGCCCCTCGAGCACGATTTCGGCGTTGGCCGGCACTTCGAGATCGACGGTCTTGCAAGGCACCATCTCGACCGGCTTGCGGCGGATGAAGCCCGCGAAGAGCATCTCGTCCAGATCGGGCGGGAGCGGCAGGCTTCCGGCGATCATCGTCGCTGGATCGGCGCCGATCGCCACCGCGACATCCATCCGCGTATCGCGTCCTTCCTGCTGCATCCGGCGATAGTGCTCCGCGCCCTGCTTGTGCGTTTGCCAGTGCATGCCCGTGGTGCGCTCGTCGTAGACCTGCAGGCGGTACATCCCGCAGTTGCGCTTGCCGGTGATCGGGTTGCGCGAGAACACCATGGGCAGCGTGATGAAGGGTCCCCCGTCGCCGGGCCAGCATGTCAGCACCGGGTAGTCCATCAGCGAGAAGCCCTCGCTCTTGACGATTTGCTGGCACTGGCCGGAACGCACGGTCTTGGGCAGGAAATTGCGCAGTTCGGCGAGCCGGGCCAGCCCTTTGAGCTTGCCGGCCACGCCCTTGGGCACGCCGAGGTCCAAGTATTCCGAGATCCTGGCGGCGATGTCGCTGAGGTCGTCCACCTCGAAGGCCAGCTGCATCTTCGACAGCGAGGCGACGGAATTGATCAGAACCGGGATGCTGGAACCCTTGGGCCGCTCGAACAGCAGCGCCGGCCCGCCCCGCTTGACCGCACGGTCGGCGATCTCGGCGATTTCCAGCTTCGGATCAACCTCTGCGCTGATGCGCTTGAGTTCACCTCGCTGTTCAAGCGCGGAAATGAATTCACGTAAGTCGCTGTACGCCATGATGGGACCGCGCCGCGCCAGGCGCGGCTTGTCTCCACAATGATCCCACGGGTGCGCTGCGGGCTCAGTGCGCCTGGACCGCTCGGTTGAGATACGCCATCAGGGGCGCGATGGCGCGGAAGTGCTGGTCCAGCACCGCGCCGATGGTGGGCTGCTCGATGACATCGGCCGGAAGCGTGGTCCCGGAGAGAAACTGCTTGTATACGAGCAGGTCTGCCGCCGGGTGATCCGGGGCGAAGCCGCGCGGGGTCCGCTTGAGTCGCTGCCCCTCCAAGCCGCCATAGAACTTGCGGTAGCTCGCAGCGGCGAGAATGCCGCGCAGTTCGTCCGGGTCTGCCGCGATCTGTGCGCGGATGCGCCCCAAGGTGTCTGACGGCGGCGCGTAGACGCCTCCACCTATGAGTAGCTCCTCGGTCGAAAAGTGGAAGTAGAATCCCGCGCCCGCGTGGCGCTCCATGCCTGTGGGCGGAAACACCGCCGCCGCGTGTGTCTTATAGGGATCCTTGTTCTTGGAGAAGCGGATATCGCGGTAGATGCGGTAGACAGACTTGCGCGGGTCGATGCTGTGCCCGGGCGAGTGCTCTTCGACGGCCATGCTGAGTTCCAGCACCAGCTCGAGCAGCGGACCCCGCACGAATTGTTCGTAGTCCGGCTTGTGGGCTTGGAACCACTCGCGGTTGTTATTCTCCCGCAGCTCGCGCAGGAACTGGCGGGCTTGGGGCTCGAAGCCGGGAAACGTGAACTCCATAGTTCCATGATGCGCGAACGACGGGGAACGGCCCCGAGCCGCGCCATACAATTGGACCTTGCAGCCCGTGAGCGAAACCCACTCCGAGCTGGCGCGGTGTCTGGGAGCCATCGAGGGGCTGCACCTAGACCGCCGTGTGCCACTCAGCGCGCACACGCGCTTCGCGATCGGGGGTCCCGCCGACTTGTTCGGCTTGGCTAGCACGCCGCGCGCCTTGGCCGAAGCATGTCAGGCGGCCCGCCTTGCGGAGGTGCCCTGCTATCTGCTTGGGGACGGCAGCAATGTCGTGGCTGCCGACGACGGCTTCCGCGGTTTGGTGCTGCGTTACACGGCTGCCGATCTGGACTATGTTGACGGAGTTGTTGAAGCCGCTGCCGGCGGCAGCCTGCAAGCGTTGGTCGACTTGACTGTGGACCACGGCTTGGCGGGGATGCACACCTTGGAGCGCATCCCGGGGTCGGTTGGCGGGGCAGTGTACGGCAATGCCGGGGCGTACGGACACCAGATCGACGAATTCGTCCAGAGCGTAGATTTCCTCGATGGGCACGAGGTGCGCTCGTTCGGGCCCGCCGAATGCGAGTTCGACTACCGCGAATCGATATTCAAGCGTCGCAAGGACTGGCTGATCTTGGGCGTACGCCTAGTCTTGCCACCCGGCGATGCCGCGGCTCTGCGCGCTCGCGCCCGGGAAATCCGTACTATCCGCGACGAGAAGTTCCCACCCGCGATGCGCTGCGCGGGCAGCATTTTCAAGAACTTGTTCCTTGACTCGCTGCCAGCGCCGGCGGCGGAGATCGTGCCCGAGCGGGCCGTGCGGGGCGGGAAGGTGGCTTCGGCTTACTTTCTCGAGCAGGTGGGCGCGAAGGGCATGCGCAACGGCGGGATCGAGATCGCGCCGTATCACGCGAACCTGATCTACAACCTAGGCGGCGGCACGGCGGCTCAGATCCACGAGTTGGTTCAAGAGCTGAAACGGCGCGTGCGGGACCGCTTCGGCTTCGAGGTCGAGGAAGAAGTCCAGTACGTTGCTTAGAGCTGACTGGAGCTAGGCGAAGCGCTTGCCGCCTTAGTCGCTGGTCCGATCATCCGAGTTTGCTTGGGGGGCGTTCGCGTAGGATGATACCTGTCGGAGGAGATCTGGTGAAGAGAGCGATTCTGGCCTTAGCGTTTGCCGCTGTTGTCCCGATGGCCGTGGCCGCCGATTGGAACGACCTTCTCCGCAACGGACTTGACGGCTGGACGGTGCTCGGGGACGGCCACTGGCGGATTCGCTCCGACGGGGTGGTCACCGCGAGCTTCGGGATAGATCGCCAGCAGGAGCTTCAAGGCACTACAGGCATCGACCGGGAGGCTTTCGTCGCGTGGAGCACGCGGCAGTCCTGGCTATACACCGAGCGCGAGTTCGAAGAGTTCGACCTGCACTTGGAGTATTGGGTCAACACTCCCGGCAACAGCGGAATATCGATTCGCGACCCCTCCCAAGCTGCCTGCGGTATCGCGGAGCGGCCGGATTTCAACTGCACGCCATCGAAGCAAGGCTATGAAATCCAGATCGATAGCGAGTATTCCGGCAAGTGGTCTACCGGTTCGATCTATGGGCTGGCGCGGGCTCCCGAAGGACTGGATAAGGTTGGCGAGTGGAACCGCCTCAACATCCAATCCCGGGCCGACGCGATCAGGGTCTATATCAACGGCGTGCTGGCAGCCGAGCACGCGGGGGACCCTGAGCGTCCGCTCAAGGGCCCGATCGGACTGCAGCTGCACGATATCCACAGCTTCGTGATGTTCCGCAATATCTGGATTCTCGAATACTGACTCCGCATCTTCGCCACTGCGCTCTTCACAAGGCGCATAGCACCTGACGCGGTAGATCGCATGCAAGGCGCCAGTCGGAACGAGCGGGAAACCGACGAGCGGGTTCGTCGAACTACCTGACGCAACGAGGCTTCACAAGGGCAACTCCGAGGCAGGCCCGTAGCGGGCTGGTAGAAGCAGCCGACCTGCATAGGCCATTCCACGACGCCGGTCTTGGCGCCGCACAGACTCCAGTCTGGAAAGCGACTCGCCGGAGCGGAACCAGGCCTCTGTCACCCGAGAGCTGGAAAGCGGCATGCTGGTCAGAGCGTTGAATGTCCTCTTGCAGCTATAGCGGTGCAACCGAAGGGCCTTGCCGCAGACAAAGGCACCACGATCGTCGGCGCACGAACAGCCGCTACCTGTCCAACTAAGGTTCGAACACTCCAAGGGAAGCGGCTGCTTCGCAGTTCGTCCGAGTCGTAATGGATCGATGCCCTTGATGTTCGTGGCTACCGGTGGAGCGTTGTGCGTCGCCACTGAGTGGGTCAGATCTCAGCAGTCTCTCGCGCCGAAGCCGCTCAGCGCGGGCCTGTTAAGGATTGGATCGACATCTCCTTGCCCTACGTACTTGCCCAGTAGTGGGCAGGGGGCGAATTCAGATTCGGCTTCTCGGGTAGTCAAGCCGTCATGGAGAGCGAATCGCTGCAGGGCGAAGCGGTTGTCGTAGCGAAAAGGATGAAGTCGAGCAAAGAATTCTAGGACGGCCACCGACGACGCAAAGGCGTTCAGGGGCATCACAGCAGGACGCCCCTCCTGTACACCGCGAATGTACTGTTGCTCCGCTTGTTTTGCGTACTCATCAGGATCATTCCGCCTCATTGCTTCCGCTCGCACTTCCTCACCATTGAAGACGCCCCGCGAACGCAAGCTTGACCGCGACGGTTGCAGGTAATGGACACTTGCCCACACCGCATCGACCCCTCCGTTGGGGCGGGCATCCAATGACACACCGACATCGATGTACGGCAAGGTATAGAAGGCGGCTATCCGATTGAGAATGTCCCTTCCCGAAAGCGAGTCCATGCAACCGAACAAGATGTCGCACTCGGCCACGGTCTGAACCGTGTCGGGATCAGCAACGTCACCGTGCACTTGGACGACTTCAGTGCCAAAGCCCATTGCCCTCACTGCGTCGCCAACGACCTCAACCTTTGGGCGTCCAATGTCAGCGTGCCGGGAGAAAGCAATTCGGTTCAAGTTGGCCTCCTTTACGAGCTTGGGATCGACAAGGACCAACCGGCCGATGCCGGACCTAGCAAGCTCAGCCACCAACGGACTACCGGTGCCGGAGACCCCAATTACGGCCGCTGACATTCGTTGTAGTTGTTCAAGGGTTCCCGCTCCGAATGCCTGGGCGTGCCGCGACACAAACTCTGGCGGACGGTAGTCGCACTCGGACAGCCAAAGCGAGATTTGCTCCCCCACCGAACAGACTCGATCAAAGTGCGCAAACGAACCATCGGCAGTCAGAGCGCGCGCGAACATCCGCCCGCCCGGCAGCATAACGGCACTGCCGTGGGGTTGACCGTCACCACAAAAGTCATGAACCGCCCCAAGGAAGCTGTAGTCCGCCGCGTCATCCAAGTGCGAGAAGTGCTCAAAACCTCCGGGATGGCTATGTACCTTCACGACGGCCTGACCACGCTTCGCTGCGGCCTCAATGAAATCGAGGGCGAAATCTGTCGGCCAGGTCAAGTTGACGGCGGTGCGCTCGCAAGCCGCTAATGGGATCGGCCTGACTTCAATCGTCGTTAGGATGTGTCGCTTACGTCCAACTCGGCGCCCACAGCGTAGTAGCGCTCCGGCCTCTAAGCCATCGGATCGTAGGACGTGGTCTTCGAGTTGCCTGTGCTGCTCCCTTGTCAGGCGGAGGCCGTAGTTCATCATTGCCTCTGGCATGCATCGGCCTCAACTGCCCGGATCATGCGCACGTAGTGCGTGCCGAGGTCGTCGACGCCTTCCCGCCAGTCGTCATAGTGCCGGGACCAGGCTTGGAAGTTCTTGCCATCGATGCATTGGTCTGACGTGCTTGGAATGGCAGCGCCACTCTGTAGCCGGAGCTGCGGGTGGACGTACACCATGTCGAGGCGATCTGGCGGATAGCTGTCACCGATCAGGAACGCCAATGTGACTGTTTCGTGGTCGAAGCCCATCGGAAGCTTGTGGTCGTGAATCAGAATCCAGCGGTGCTGTTGTTCTCGTACGGCCTCCCACGCTAGCCCTAGCGAGTCGAGGAAGGCACGATCATCTTCAGGCATTTGGAAGTCGAGCCGCCGGTCACTGACCGGCGGCTCTCCATCCGTCACCTGCTTCTTCATCGTCACGAACCGCTCGACTCCGCGTTCTCGAAGGTCGATGGTTTCGTCCACCTCGACCTTCAGGACTCTGCCATCTCTGTATCGGCGATACACGTCGAAGTGCTCAATGGCGTCCTTGCGGGCTAGGTCGAGCAATTCGCGCCCCGTGATTTCCGGCTGCTCGACGATGTAGTGCTTTCGGTCGATCCGGATCCGATAGCGCCGTGCTAGAGGTTTTGGACCCTCGGTTTGTCCTGCCTCGAGATCGACTAGGTCAACCTCTTTGTCGTTGGAATCGTCTGTCACTGCAGTGACCTCCTATGGCGGGGTTGCCGCCGAGTTCGAAACGAGGCTCGATGTGCCTCTATAGCCTTATGCTCGGCCTGGAGCTAGATTGGACACTTGGCGCGAAAACTCTTCGTCACGTGTCCAATGTGGACAGTTCTTGAGCATTGAAGGTTGAGGAGCAGTCCGTTATCCTGACCTTGGGCAGGCGCGTAGGACCGGGACGCAAGAATCAGTGGGTAGGGCAACCCATGCAGAAGTTGCGAGTGCAATCGAGGCACTAGCACGAGAGCCGGGCGAGTTTGTCCGATTGCGCGAATTCGCAGAAAACCGAATCGCGAGGATCGGGCCATGGGCCGCCAACGGAAGGACAGCGGAGGAGCTCCTTCAAATAGCGACCCTGAAGGTCCTCGAAGGAAGCCGGACATGGAATCCCGAGAAAGTAGACCTGAAGGGGCTTCTCATGGGGGCTATGTGGAGCACAGCTTCGTCGTGGGCAGCGCACCATAGCAGGAACCACCAGTCGCCTGAGTACGCGCTGTCTGAAGGCGGCGCCGAAACTAGCGCCTCAGATGGGAACGGGCGGCAAGCGTTCGACAAGCTCGCATCTCAGGCTCCGAGCCCAGAGGATGAATTGATCCGAATGGAGGAGGCGAGAGAGCGCCGTGAGATCGCAGATCAGATCGGAGAGGCATGTGCAGGTGACGAGGATGCTCTTGCCGTGATCGCAGGGTTGGAAGACGGCATGTCGCTCGTAGAGATCCGGGATGAGTTTGGCTGGGAAGACAAAACGATTCGAGCCGCGATGCGCCGGATCAAGAGAAGGACCGAGAGAGTCTTGGAAGGGAGGGGTGACCAACATGCCGTTCGATGATCGATTGGGAAGGATCCTCGACGGTGTTGCCCACTACATCGAGGAGGCTCCGGCCGAGGATATTCTTGAGAATGCCCTGCTTGAAGGTTCCGATCCGCATCAGTGCGCCGAACAGGTTCACAACACCCTGCAGCGGGCTCTCGAGTCGCACCGGAAAGCGAAGCTGGCAGAAGCCAGAAAGGCATACCAAGAGCAAGCACAAGAAGTGCGCCAACTCGCGTACCAACTCCCACCATCTCCCGAGGGACGTCGACGCTTGCTGCAACGCGCGATGGAGCGTGAGAGCCTAACGCTTCAGAACCGGGAGTTTTCCGAGCTCACTGACGAAGATGTCTTGGTCCAACTGAGAAGTCTTGCGGAGTTGGGTAGCTTGGACGACTTGGATTTACCAGATGGAGACGAGTGAGCCGCGCAAGACACCGAGGCAGCTGCTTGAAGAGCTGGGGATTACAAGACCTGAAGAGATTGATGTCGAAGTGATCGCGTACACATGCGGAGCGACGACCAGGTATGCAGACCTGACGGGGTCCGAGGCGACGCTCGTCGGCATGGGTGACAAGGCAATCATCACCGTGCGGGAGCAGAGTTCCCGAGTGCGGAAGAGGTTCTCGGTAGGCCACGAGTTGGGCCATTGGATACGCGATAGGGGGAGCGTGGCATTCAGCTGCAAGGAGTCCGATCTCGACATCAGCGCGATGGGTAGAGCCCGCGAGCGAAATGCGAACGAGTTTGCCAGTGACCTCTTGCTACCCGCTTATCTGTTTGACCCGATGGCTCAGGGGCGATCCTTAGATCTCGAAACTTTGAGAGATATGGCAGAGAGGTTTCGGACGAGCCTCACCGCAACGTCGATCAAACTGGTTCGCCGCGGATCGTATCCGGCAGTCTTGGCCTCATACAAGTCTGGCCGTAGGGCTTGGTACATTCGAGGGGATTCCGTGCCGCCAAAGTTCGCTCCATTGGAATCGTTAGACAGATCGACCGGTGCCGCTAGCGCCGACAGCGATCTAGGGAGTGAGGATATTCGTGCGGATCGGTGGTTCGATCATGAACACTCTCGGAGATACGAGGTGCGAGAGAGCTGGTTTCGCACCACCAGCGACTCAGTCGTAGCGTTGATTTGGTGGGAAGACGAGCAACAGCTGTTGGATTTCGAGGAGGAAGAGCAAGACTACGAACTGCGCCGTGAGCGCAGTTCATGGGATCCGTTTGAGCGATTTTGAGGGCACTAGTGATTGTTAGCCAGAGGTATTGAACCATAGCGGATTCATCGGTTCGGCGTTGACTGAGGGTACGAGATCCGAGAATCAACATCGCAACAGTCTTCGGCGGCAGCTTCCACGCCGGGCGACGGCTTCTCCGACTTCACGTCCTCGATCACCCGGTACCACTCCCATCTCAAGCCCTGGGGCTCAAGCGCCCAAACCTTGTTCTGTCGTGCGTTACAGCAGATCGTGTCGTTTTCGGTCAGGTGCGGGAGGCCGCTGGTCCTGATACGCTGCTCGGCGCGGCTCACATCAGCATCGTCGAACACCTCCACGCCGAGGTGATTGAGGCGCTCCCCGGCCGACGGGGCCTCAAATAGCACGAGCTTGAAAGGCGGCTCCGCGATCGCGAAATTGGCATATCCGGGCTTCCGCTTTCTGGGCTCAACCCCGAACAGCTTCGAATAGAAGTCGACAGCGGAATCCAGATCTTTAACGTTGAGAGCCAGTTGCAGGCGCATTTGTTCCTCCTTGCGGTCGGACAGGATTGATTGGATCAGGGGCACGTCCGGCAGGATGTCTCCTCGCAGCAATGCTCCGTCAGGAATTCGAGAAGGGCGTTCATCACGGCGAAGTCGGGGCTGTAGATCAGTGACCGGGTCTCCCGCCGACAGCGCACAACTCGCGCGTTCCTGAGCTCCTTCAGGTGAAAGGACATGGTGGCGCTTGGGACGCTCAGCCGCTGGCTGATGGTTCCTGCAGCGAGACCTCCCGGACCGGCTCGAACGAGAAGTCGGAAGACATCGAGCCGAGTTTCTTGAGCCAGCGCGGCCAAAGCCGCGATGGCCTTCTCCGCATCCATATTTCTATTATTCCAAGATTATCGATATGAAAGTCAAGCCATTCCGCTCCCAGAGCCCGCTCTTCGCATTCTCGGCCTGTTCGGGGTCCCGCCGAATGTGCACCGCATTGAACCGCGTGCCCTATCCAGCGCCTACTTCTACGAAGCTCACCTTGGATCCCCGCCGGATGCGCGAGTGCTTGCGGAACTCCTCGCGTGACTCTGGAAAGTCTACGCGGTAGTGTCCGCCCCGGCTCTCCTCGCGCGCCAGCGCACAGCGCGTCACCAAGCGGATTACTTGGTACATGTTGTCTGTCTCAAAGCCATGGCGGCTGTTCCGCGCAAGCCCCTTCTCGAACATCGTCGAGAGCAGGTCTAGCTGTTCCAGGCCGCCATGCAGGCCCTCTTCCGACCGAGCGATGCCCGCGTGCCGCCATGCAAGATGGCGCAAGTTAGCTATGGCGTTGCCAGGCAGGGCGCTGGCGCTCTTGCGCCTCGGCAGGCTTGGTTTCCGAAGTGTGTCACCCGCATGCTTGCGCATGACCTCGCCCGATCGCGCTCCGAACACGAGCCCCTCTAGCAGCGAATTGCTGGCCAGCCGATTGGCGCCGTGCACGCCATTGCAGGCCGCCTCTCCGGCGGCATACAGCCCGGGCAGCGTGGTTACCCCGTCGTGGTCAGTCAAGATTCCACCCATGGCGTAGTGCGCTGCGGGATGCACCGGCACCGGTTCCACCTCAAGGTCGACCCCGTATAGCAGGCAAGTGCGGTAGATGCGGGGAAAGCGCTTCGGCACGTAGCCATCGCCGAGATGAGTCAGGTCAAGGTAGACCGGCCCGCGGCGCAGCCGCGCGAGCTCGCTGACGATGGCCCGCGACACCACGTCGCGGGGTGCGAGTTCCTCGCTCGCGTGATAGCGCGACATGAAGCGCTGCATGTTGGCATTGCGCAGGACTGCGCCCTCTCCGCGCAGGGCTTCCGACAGCAAAAAGCGCGGCGCTCCCTGAAGGAACAGCGCGGTCGGATGGAATTGGACCATCTCCATGTTGGCGATAACCGCTCCGGCGCGGTAGGCCATGGCCACGCCGTCTCCGGTGGCAACGTCGGGGTTGGTCGTCTCCCGGTAGACTTGCCCGATGCCACCGGTGGCAAGCAGCACGGCGCGTGCGTAGACCGGCACCAGTTCGCGCCGCTTTTCGTTCCAAGCGATCGCCCCGCAGACCGTTCCGTCTTCGACGAGCAGGTCGACCACCGACGAAAAGCTCTGAAACGAGATGGCGTCAATCGAATTCGCCTTGTGCAGCAACGTGCGGCCAATCTCTTTTCCGGTGGAGTCCCCGCCGGCGTGGAGCACGCGGTTCACGCTGTGAGCCCCCTCGATTGAGAACGACAGCTTGCCTCCGTCGGAATCGAACTCAGCTCCCCATTCGATCAGCCTCTGGATCCGGCGCGGGCCCGCCTCGGTGAGGGCTCGCACTGCCAGCGGGTCGCACAGTCCTGCACCGGCTTGGAGCGTGTCCTGCTCGTGCAGCCCGACTTGGTCCTCGTCGCTGAGGGCGACGGCTACGCCACCTTGCGAGTACTCCGTGGCCGATTCTTGCAAGCGGTCCTTGGTCAGTACCAGCACGCGGCCGGCCGGGGCCGCCTCGATGGCTGCGCTGAGGCCCGCCACGCCGCCGCCGATCACCAAAAAGTCGGTTTCCATGGCAGTCGCAGCGATGTGGTTGCGCGTCCGGGCCGCACCCGGACGGCACCGCTTGCAGCAAGTCCACATGGTACAAAAAGGACTAATGGCTCTCGTGTCCGTCGAGACGCTTGGCTCCCGTTACGATGTCCGCATCGAAGCCGGTCTGATCGGCCGCGCCGGGTCGCTGATTCGCGAGACGCTCGGGGAGCGTCGGCTGTTTGTCATCGCGGACGAGACGGTCTGGAGACACTACGAATCCCGCCTAGCGGAAGGACTCCAAGGCTGCGATTGGGTGGCACTCCCATGCCCTCTGGACGAGCCGCGCAAGCGCATGTCCACGGTCGAGAGACTGTGCGCCGACATGCACGCCGCGGGCGCGGATCGCAGCAGCGCCGTGGTGGCGTTCGGGGGAGGAGTCGCTGGTGATGTGGCTGGGTTTGTAGCCGCGGCCTACATGCGCGGCATCGACTTTGTTCAAGTCCCTACCACCCTGCTCGCCCAGGTCGATGCCTCGGTGGGCGGCAAGACAGGCGTCAACCTCGCCTCTGGCAAGAACCTAGTCGGGGCGTTCCATCAACCTCGCCTTGTGCTGGTCGATCCGGATACGCTCGCCTCGCTTCCGGACCGCGAGTACTTCGCCGGCGTGCAAGAGGTGGTCAAGCACGGCATTATTCGCAGTTCGGAATTATTCGACTACATGGAAGCCTGTGAGTCCGCGGTGCGCGAGCGCACGGGCGAAGCGGTCGAGAAGATGATTTCGGAGTCGGTCCGCATCAAGGCCGAGGTCGTGCGCGCCGACGAGCGCGAGAGCGGACTGAGACGCATCCTGAACTTCGGCCACACGCTAGGCCACGCCCTGGAGGCCGAGACCGGCTACAACACCCTGCTTCACGGCGAGGCGGTGGGCTTCGGGATGATCGCTGCGGCGCGCCTGTCGGAGCTGCGCGGGCGGTTGGACTCCCGCGATCGTGAGCGGATCGAAGCCGTCGTGCTCTCGTATGGATCGTTTGCCGGCCTGGAGCGCTTGGACGCCCGAAATATCGCCGCGCGGATCTCCGGTGACAAGAAAGCGGTAGGCGGCAGGGCGCGATTCGTCCTGGCCGATTCGATCGGGAGAGTCAGCGAGGAGCTGGACCCACCCGCTGAACAGGTGATCGCTGCGACTGAGCACGCCCTCGCGGCCTGCGGTGCCGTGGAATCAGCGGCGGTGTAGAGCCGCTTACGTGGTGCCAGTGGAAGAGTCACAGCGCGGCGCTCTGCCGGCTGGCATCGAGGTCGGCAACGAAGCCGAGGCCGCCCGCGCCGTGCGCGAAATGTTCGCGCGGGTGGCACCTCGCTATGACCTGCTCAATCATCTGCTCTCGGGTCAGATCGACCGCTTCTGGCGCCGCCGTCTGGTGCACTCCGTGCGGCCCTACTTGCGGCGCGACACGGTGAATATCGTCGATTGCTGCTGTGGCACGGGAGATCTGGCACTGGCCTTGGCCCGAGAGCGGGCACGCTTGCGCCCTGACAAGGCCCCTGTGTGCCTCGCCTCAGACTTCTGTCGCCCGATGTTGGTCCGTGCCGCCGATAAGTTCGGGCGTGCCGGCCTGCCTCCTGCCTTGGCCGAGGCGGATGCCACCCGCATGCCGCTGGCTGACTCCAGCCTAGATCTGGTGTCTATTGCCTTCGGGTTTCGAAATCTCACCAACTATCGCGTGGGTGCCGAAGAGTTTTGCCGGCTACTGGCCCCGGGCGGCTGTCTAGCGGTGCTGGAGTTCTCCCAACCGACCTCCAAGCTTTGGGGCGCACTGTTCAACTTCTATTTCAAGCACGTGCTGCCGCGCCTGGGTAACGCAATCTCTGGCAGCGGAGGGGCCTACTCTTATCTGCAGGATTCCGTGCAGCGCTTTCCGCCGCCCGAGGAGGTTCGAGAGCTGCTGATCGGCGCAGGGTTTCAGAGGGTCGATGTTCAGATGCTAACCGGCGGAGTGAGCGCGCTGTATCTTGCGTACGTCTAGTGCGGTGAATCTAAGGCACTTGAGATAGGCAGACGAAATCTCGCTCTCTTCGGCCGCCAGACCTGACTCGATCGCTGCTCGCGAAGTCTGTACTGCCGTTCAGTGCCAACGCAGTAGTTCGTTGAGGCCGAATATGCCAAGCATCCAGAATCCGAACAGCATGATGCTCGCGATGATCAGGATGCCAGGAACCAGCACCGCGATGATCCATGCCATCACTGCTGCACCAGTTGAGATCCCCGACAGTTCTCGGATGGCGACGATCTCCAAGATCAGGCTGAAAATCGCGCCGATAAACGTTCCGACGAGTGGGACCACACCGAAAGCCACAGGCACCGAGGCGAACAAGATCGCTCGAAGCCAGCCCGAGTAGGGCGGCATGTCATCTGGGCGATCCTCGCGGGGTTCGTGCGACTCTGCTACCCCTTCAGAGGGCGGACCGCCCGCGAACATGCGAGCCAACAACATGAAGAGGCCTGTCATGATCGCTATGCCAAGGAACCCGAAGAGCCATGCGATCGGAACTATAGGGAACGTCCACAAGCAGCTGAGGAGCACGGCCACCCCGAAGACAACGCAAGCTTGCCCCGTCGCGCTGTTGTCTTGCGCGATCTCCATGAAGATGCCGGGCTCGAACCTAAGTACCGCCTTGACGCGATCCCAAGCCGACCTTGCGGACGGTTGCTCGATCCCTTCGTTCATGATTCCTCCGGTGCCAAGTGAGTCGGAAACGTCACGATGCGCCACAAAGGGGGACGGATGCCGACGTAGAGCGCAGCGAATCGTAGCACATCGGGGCAAACGGGATCTTGGGAATCGGCGGCCTACCCGGAGTGGGGTCGGCGCGACTGTCCCGGCTGACCGGCGCACCGGCACGGCCGTTCTGAGAACAACGCCTCTACAGTTATGGCCGAAGCCCCGACCAGCGGATCGATCACGCCCGGAACGGCGAGCCGAGCGTCGTCTAGACTTGAATCGTGGGTGGCCGCAAGGGCTGGGCAGCCAACCCTGAGGGGAGTTCTTGATGCGAGAGAAGTTCGCGGGCGAGCAGTGGCTGTTCTGGTCCCGGCTGGCGATCAAGGTGACGCTGGTCGTCGGTGCCGTCTACTTGGCTTATCACTTCTATGAGAAGCACCGGATCGCGAACATGACGATCGGCGAGCAGCCGAGGCAGCGCAACCTGCCGTCCGATGCGTTCGTGTTCGTGCCGAAGTCGTATGCGACCGACCTGGCCTCGGCGAGGGAGCGGCTCACGGGCAAGCCGCTTTGGATCCAGGAGGGCTATCGCTGGATGTACGAGCCCGGCGAGAGGCTGTTCGAGCCGCTCGAGCGCATTGTCCCGTTAGCCTTTGAGGAGCGCGGGCGCGAGGTTGTCCTGCTGTTCGAGAAGGAGGGCGAGCAGTGTTCCTTCGTTGTTGGCACGGGGCAGCGGCTGTTCGTCGATGACATTTTCTTCGTTAAGGATCCTCGGGAGATCTACGACCATTGGACCGACGAAATGTGGGATGAGGCGGCCAAGGGCGTGGTCGCGGTCGGCATGAGCGAAGTGCGCATCGGCTTCGCGCTCGGGGTCGGCGAAGTCGTGCGCCAATCGCCGGGTGGGATGACTCGGATCGTCGACTACAAGCGGCGCGCGGCAGCCGGGCTCGAGCCCGTGCGGGTGACCTACCGCGACCACGTGGCCGCGTCCATAGAGCCCTTGGGCGGCTGACTGCCGCTCAGCGCCGCGACCAAGACCAGGGAAACGCTAGGTCGGGCTGGTTGGCGTAGCGCGTCATGCCCAGCGTCAGCCGCTCGCCGCTGCCGGGTGCAAGCCGAACGCTGACGGCGTTCGTGTCAAGTTCAACCGCGCCCGATTCTCGCTCCAGCGCGGTGAATTGGTGCTCGGCATACCCGCCTGCCTGCACGACGACCTCGCGTGTCTCGGTGTCGCTGAGATTGACTAGCGTCACGCTCACCGAGTCGTCCTCTAGCGAATGCACCAAGGCGGCCACGTCTGGCGGCAGGCCGGCTCGGCGTCTGTCGGGATCGAAGTAGCGCAGCCGGCTGTGCAGAACCCAGATCCGGCCGTTGGCGAAATACCCGCCGGTGGTCAGTTCGGACAGCGTGTCGGTCGTCGCCGGCACGATGCCGAGAAGGTAGTCGGCGAGCCTCGTCTCCGCGGTCGTCTCGTCGTTGCGCTGTAGCTCCAGACGTCTACGGATGTGTTCGAGATCGGCCCCCATGGCGCGTTCGGGATAGCCGGGATCGTTGCCTTGCAAGAAGGCTATCCACGGTTCCTGCTGCTGCGGCACCCGCTGCAAGTCCTCCTGCTGCATCGACCACAGGTAGATCTCTGCCAGCCGGTCGGAGTAGGTCACGGGCTGGTAGCGGTAGAACTCCGGCTCGCCATCGAAGGCATAGCCGCGGGGATCGCCGTACATGGTGGGCAGGAGCCGCTCGCCGTCCTCGGTCTTGGCGGCCTCTAGCACGCGGTCCATTTGCGTGCGCAGCACGTCGACATAGCTTTGGTCTCCGGTCAGTAGCAGACCGTTGGCAAAGCCTTGGAACGAGGAGGCGGTGAAGTAGTTGCGGTGCGCGATCTGTTGGAGCTCGCCATCGAAGATGGTGAAGTTCCAGCCGTAGGTGCCCTTCCACCACTGGCCGTCGTGGGCTCCGCCGAGCGTACCGTCGAGCCCGATATTGGAGGGAATCATGCCGCCGGTCGCGGCCGCGCGCTCCTTCCAAGCGTCCAAGTACTCCAAGGTCCAATCCTTGTATTTTTCCTTCCCCGTGAGCGCGTAGGCGTTGGTGCTGAGCAGGGTCGCTGCGAGATTCAGGAAGGTGTCGCCGACCGAGTCCAGGTACTCGTCGCAGTGGGCCAGCATACGCGGGTACCACTGCTCCAGGTCCAGCAGTTGCGTCGTCCGCGCCGGGTTGTGCAGCAGGTGGAACTTGCCCGGCACCGGATCGCCGACCCAGTCGTAGACCGTCGCCCGGCGCAGCATCGGGCCGAGGCTGCCGTTCCACAGGCTGCGGATGATCTTGTGCTCTGGATCGTAGTTGGCGACCGAGGCATCCTCGCCTGTGTACATCTGGGCGAAGCGCTCCATCCTCTCCACCAACAGGTCGTCGTCTGGGGCCGAGTGCCCCATTAGCAGGAATGCACGCATCCCTTCTCCGGTGTGAAACCAGTCCGACTGCGTGATGAACTCGCGGTGATACGCCCCGTTGCTGGCCAGCGTGGTGAGTTCGGTGCGTAGCTCGTTGTACTGCTTGAGATGCCCCTCAAGCCCTTTCTTGTAGAGCTCCAAGACCGAATCGGAGCCGCCCAAGGTGTGTAGCAGGGTCCAGTTGTAGAAGGTCTCGATCGCGTCATCGGGGCCGTCCAGCGTGCCCCAGCGCGGCGTGTGCAAGAGATAGCCCCGCTCATCGAGATAGCGGTCTGCGAACGCTTCGACTGCATTCGAATTGGCCTCCAGCAACTCGCGTTCCAGCAAGGCCCAGTGAGGT
Organism: Bryobacterales bacterium; assembly: GCA_028819215.1. Taxonomy (GTDB): domain Bacteria; phylum Acidobacteriota; class Terriglobia; order Bryobacterales; family UBA6623; genus VXMF01. Next base: position 28,105 of record JAPPMG010000077.1, on the reverse strand, counting down.
GCTTCCATCGGCGAGTCCACCTCCACGACGGGAAGTTGGCTGCATGCGGCCGACAAGATCACGAGGATGGCGGCGGCGAGGTGTCCTGAATTGCTCATAGCGGTACCCGCACAATTCTAGCGAGCACCGCCCCACACAGGGCGACACGAGCTGCACATTAGAGCGCCAATAAGACTTCGAGGAGTTCAGCCGCCCAAGGCGCTGGCTTGGTAAAGCGATTCGGCGACCTCGGAGTCCGGGTCGCGCCATCCCGGCTCGTGCCGCAGGGTCGCTGTCCATACATTGCGGCCCTGCATGTCGAGCACTCCGCGCCGCAGCAGGTCTCGCAGCGTTACCGTTCGTTGGCCCGCCTCGAACCGTCCGTCGAATTCAACGGTGCCGACCAGCGGTTCGGTAGGCGCGATTCGGTACAAGGGCACGATGCGCCTGCTCCGCTGGTTCTCCGTGCTCTCGGTCCGGCCGTTATCGAGACTCTTGGGACGGCTGACCAGGAAGCGGTTCCACGAGGCAGTCCGGCGCACGTCCTGCTTGATCGCGCGCTCGAGCACTGTGGTCAAGGTAGCCAGAGCCGCCTCCAACAACAGGTAGCGCCCCCGGCCGCGCGGGTCGGGACGCAGCTCGTCGCTGGAATCGTGTGGCAGGATCTCGAGCGAGATCACGTGCGTCGCGCCAGCGTCGATGGCGATGTGGACGGGGCTGTTGTTCATCACCCCACCATCGACGAAGTGGTGGTGGGCCACAGAGCTCGAGCCGCCCTCGTAGATGCCGATCCGTTGGGTCGGGAACGCCCCCGGCACGGCTGATGACGCCACCAGCGCCTGCAGCAGGCGTTCCGAGCGGGTAAACAGTGCCTCGCTCTGCCCGCGATATTCGCTTGCCGCACCCGAGTCGGAATCGAATTGCACCGCCATCCACTCTGCGCGCCGCAGCAAGCCATAAGTCTCTGGGCGAACCAAAGTGAACAGGCACTCGCGTCCGGCCGAAATGTCGGTGCCGGTGATGATGAACTCCGGTGCGTGCTCGCCGCGGTCATACCAGCGGCGGACAATATTCCGGCTGAGCACCTTGGCTTGGTCAACGGCTTGGCCCTTGGGCCGGATAGGACGGCGTCGCAGATCGCCGTTGGGCCCGGTGTTGGCAAGGAATCCCAGCAGCGGCAGGTCGAGGAACAGGCTCTGGCCGAACCTGCGTAGGACCAGCCATAGGACGACGCTCAGCAACACCGTCGCGACGACGGCGTACCCGAACAAGAACGGCAGGGCTTCCGCGAGGCCGTCAGGGCCCGGCTCTGCTACTAGCGCTGCGAGCGGGAGGAGTAGATTCGGCTGGAACAGCAGCAAGGCGCCGATGGCCGCCAATATCAGCCCGGCTAGGCTCCAACCCCTTCGCGCGCCGCGCGACACCAACCTGACGATCCAAGAGCGGCGGCCGACGACCCAGCGCGATGCCTTGCCGTCACGGGCCATGTACGACCAAACCGAAGCGATGTAGCTCTCGTATGGCTGGCGCACCGACGGCTCGCTGTCGAACTGGGCATTGCCCATGCCCAGCGACTCAAGGAAGACGCCGTAGCCGTTAAGTGCGCCGGAGGACGTGCCGACCAGCAGATCCGGCTCGATGCCGCGTTGCCGCATGCGGGCGAGCAGCACTTCCAGCAAGCCTGCGCTGTAAGCCCCGGCTGCGCCGCCGCCGCTGATCGCGATCGCAACCTTGCGCCTGTCGGCAGGACACTTGCGCAGCCGCAAGCCCGGCTTGCCGAACAGGCTGGAGGAAGGCTCAACGACGAGTTCGAGTGCGTCCAGCAGCCCGTCGAGGTCCAAGTATCCCGAGTCGAGATACTGCTCAACGTCGCTGCGTTGCTCTTGCACAGTCCTCATTTTCGGGCTCCGTAACGAATCGCTGCTATCTGAGCCAAGTATAAGGAAGGCACCCGAGCCTCTGCGGCGCGCCGCTGATACAATGCTGCGGTGTCGCTACGCCCGCTGGCGGCGGGAGGTGCAGGAGGTACTCAATCCATGCAAAGCAAAGCACTTGTTTCTGAGTTCATCGGAACGTTCACGCTGATCTTCGTCGGCGCCGGCGCTGCCCAGATCAGCGGCAGTCTCGTGGCGGCCGCCCTCGCCTTCGGCTTGGTGGTGACGGCGTTTGTGTTCGCCTACGGCAGCTATTCGGGAACGCACATTAACCCGGCGGTCACCATCGGCTTGCTCGCGGGTGGCCAGATCAAGCTCGGCGACGCGATCGGATACATCCTCGTGCAGCTGATTGGCGGCATCGTAGGGGCTGCGACGCTGTTCTACGTTCTGGGTGACTCGGCGGGTGCCATGGGTGCGACGGTCCCGGCTGCGGGCGTCGGCATCGGCCAGGCGTTTGTGCTGGAGCTGTTCCTGACGTTCTTGCTCGTCAATGCGATCTACCACGCGGCGGTCAGCGGCAAGGCCGGCGATTTCGCGCCCATCGCGATCGGGGTCATGCTAACGGCTTGCATCTTGGTGGGCGGCCCGGTGACGGGAGCTTCGCTGAACCCGGCGCGCTCGCTGGGGCCGGCATTGTTCAGCGATGCCCCGACTGCCGTTTCCTCACTGTGGATCTACTTCGTGGCTTGCCCGCTGGGCGGAGTGCTGGCCGCGCTGGTGCACAAGTTCTTCGCTAGCGACGAATAGCCAGCTGTCCTGCCCGGGCAGCCTCGAGCTGCCCGTTGCTAGCATGAGGTCGAGGTCGGTCGGCACTCGCGACGGGTGCTAGGCTTGCTGATCGGCGAACTAATGAGCGGCTTTATCCCGGTTGCGGACCTGCGCTCGAAGCCGATCGTTCCGGCTCATGCCAAGCCGCTCGAGAACCCGGCCGGCAAGCGCCCCCGGTGGCTCGTAGCCCCTGCAGCGACTGGCCAAAACTACCAACGGCTGAAGGGCTTGGTTCGCGACCTGCGCCTGCACACCGTCTGCGAAAGCGCGGCTTGTCCCAATGTCGGGGATTGCTGGAATCGCCTCAGCGCGACGTTCATGATCCTGGGCAATGTATGCACGCGGCGTTGCGGCTTCTGCGCCGTGCAGAAGGGGCCTCCCGAGACAGTGGACTACGACGAGCCGAGGCGGGTGGCGGATGCCATCGCGCAGATGGGGCTGCGTCACGCCGTGGTCACGAGTGTCAACCGCGACGACAGGTCGGATGGTGGCGCAGAGCTATTCGCCATGACGATCCGGGCGATCCGGGCGCGCCTGCCGGACTGCACCGTGGAGGTGCTGGTGCCGGATTTCCAAGGCTCGCGGTCTGCGATGGACATTGTCTTGGATGCCCGGCCGAACATCCTCAACCACAACATCGAGACCGTGCCGCGCCTGTACCGCACGGTACGGGTGGGATCGGACTACGGCCGCTCCCTGACGATGCTGCGGCACGCCAGCTCGGCACGGCCGGCGATTCCGACCAAGTCCGGCATCATGCTGGGACTTGGCGAGACCGATGCCGAGATCTACGACATTCTAGGCGACCTGCGCGAGCACGGCGTGGAGATCTTGACGGTGGGCCAGTATCTGCGACCCTCGCCTGACCACTTGGCGATTCAGAAGTACTACACCCCGGAGGAGTTTGAGCGGATTCGCGAGCATGGCCGCAAGCTTGGCTTCCGGCATGTCGAGTCCGGGGCGCTGGTGCGTAGTTCCTACCACGCAGATGGGGGCGTGGCCGCGCTGGCTGGGGGAGGTTCCGCCGACTAGCCTTTGGCGTTTGGTGCCCGGTGTGGCAATCGAAATTCGGGTTCTTGAGGCGTCCTTAGGGTCCCAGAGAGTATCGTCAAAATACTGATAATACGGAATTTGCTGGATTTCGTTGCAAGCTGAGGTCTTCGAGGCTCTCTCCAGAGACCTGTCAGCTCGCAAGCTATGATGATGCTTGCGGTCATCGGGAGCATGTGGCGTGGGCCGATGATCCCAGTGTCGTTGAAACGACCCAATTCATCGCGTCGCCAGAGATGTCCCCTCGTAGTTGGTTGTTTCCGCTGCTGGCGGTCGCTGGCGCAGGTTTGTGCTTTGCCCTCACGTACTGCGCTTGGGATTGGCTAACAGCGGATGGCATGGAGATCCGGAGCATCGTGCTCCGGAACAGCATTCTGGTTGCCGCAGCCCTTGTCACAATCGTCCTCACGATTTGGCGTAGCCTCGTCACAGAACAGCAGTTGAAGACCGCACAAAGGCAGTCTGAGATAGCGCAGCGGAGTCACCTCGAAGGGCGATACCAAGATGCGGCCGAGCTGCTCGGCAGCAACCTTCTCTCTGTGCGCCTCGGGGGCATACACGCCCTTGATCAGCTAGCGCGGGACTACCCCAATGAGTTTCATATTCAGGTCATGCGATTGTTTGCGGCGTTTCTTCGTCATCCGCCAGCTTACGGCGATCCCCTTTCCAGCGATGGGAGCGACGGCGGCACCAAGATGCCGCCGTCGCGACGCGAAGACATCCAGATCATCATGGTTTCGCTGGCGGGGCGGACCGTCGAGGGACGTGAGCTTGAGCGCGCCGGGAAGTACATCCTCGATCTCAGTGGAGCGGACCTCAACAAGGTCTGGTTCCCGTCCAATGCATGCTTGGAGCGGGTGAGGCTTTCCGGGGCCAGGCTTATTGGAATAAGGGGCCTCACTCAAAGGCAACTCGCTCAAGCGACAGCAGACCCCGGCGACCTCCCAATTCTAGATGACGCCTATGACTCCGAGAGCGGGCAACAGCTATTCTGGGGCCGCCACTAACCGAGCCACCTCTTCTTATCGCGCTACAGCCGTAAATGGCGTTCATGCGTGTTCTCTTTGCCGATTCAGTCGCTGCACATGAATGGTTGCTCGGACCCGGGCTGCCCTCGACTACTCCATCGCCTAAGAAAAGCGCACCGCGACAGGAGAAAGATTACAGGCCGACACAAAGACGCTTTCAACTCTGCGATCCATGGCTCAGCGGACTGACGAGCTTAAAGGCTGTTACCAATCCTCAAGGGCTGCGGTGGGATCCTTGAAACAGCCCTCTTGTCGAGCCTGGTGGCCAAGAAATGTGCATTCACCGTAGTCGAATCTCCGAGAGCTTCCAATTGAGGCCGTCTCGCTTCAGGATCAGCTGCAGGTTGTCGCTTTGGTCATCCTCCCCTACGGTCACAGCGAAAGAGCTAGTGGATTCATACGACATGGATACCTCAGGCATCGAGGAGTCAGGATCCGTAAGGGCCTCGGTCACACCTGACATTGCGGATTCCAAGTTCCTGTCTCTGAGTAGCCTTCGCAATCCGGCGGGCGTTACGAGCGCATCAATGACTCGGTCGGCGAGTCCTCCCACGAGCAATGCACCGAGACTGGCGAAGGGATTCGCGTTCTCCACTGCCTGCTCGGTCATCGCCGCATTCAGTTCGTCCTTCAGACTCTGTCGGATCGCTGGGAAGTCAACATGTTGAGACAGCGCTTCTGCGTCGTTCGTCTCCAGCGCTGTACGAATTCGATAAACGGTAATGTACGGCGCGGCGATAGCGTATCCAAGAATGAGGCCACCGAAAACAGCGAAGAGGACAAATCTCAGTCTCAAAATGAGTCTCTCCGGAAGTCTCTCATTGGATACAGTGCCGCCCACCAGCGATGGGGGGTCGGCAGGCTCCTTCTGAGATTGAGAACTCCGCGCCGGAAGGGCCTAGCGAGTGTAGCACGGGTCGACCCGCTCCTGATGATGCTACAGCACGCTGCAGCACTCTAGTTCGCCCGGCCAGCGATTCCGACCAAGGCAGCCATCATGCTGGGAGCGGGCGAGACCGATCCCGCAATCTACAGCACCCTAGGTGGCCGACGCGAGCACTGCGTGGAGGTCTTGACGGTGAGCCAATATCTGCGGCCCTCGCCTGACCACTTGGCAATTCAGAAGTCCTCCGCCCCGGAGGAGTTTGAGCAGATTCGCGAGCATGGCCGCCAGCTTGGCTTCCGGCGATGGGATCCCTCGACAGGTCGAGGCTCGGAATCGAAACAATGGACGCGACATGGACGCGACCTAGATCCGGGATGGCCTCGGCAGTGTGCCATCCTGTTCTTGCATGGAGGAATTGCAGTGGCGGAATCGCTTGGTCAACTTATCAGCGTTGATATCCGAAAGCAGTGGCCCAACGAAGCGGTCGATTTCACACCCTGGCTCGCTCGCGAGGACAATATTGCCGCACTGGGCAATGCGCTAGGTCTCGAGCTCGAGACGGACCGCGTTGAGGTGCCAGTTGGCCCGTACTCCGCGGACATACTTGCGCGTGATTCCACCGGCGACTACGTCGTCATCGAGAACCAGCTCAGCAAGACTGACCATGACCACCTCGGCAAGGCAATCACCTATGCGTCGGTGCTTGGCGCCAAGTCGGTCGTCTGGGTCGCGCCCTTTTTCACCGATGAGCATCACAAGGCCCTTGACTGGCTCAACGACCATACGACAGATGAATTGGCCTTCTACGGCGTCCAGATCGAGCTGTGGTCCATTGACGGTTCCAAACCGGCCGTTCGCTTCAACGCCGTGAGCAGGCCTGCCGAAATCGTGCGTCAGGCCGCAGCAACGAAGTCCGGCGATCTCAGTGACGCACGTAGAGTTCAGCTTGCGTGGTGGACAGCGTTTCGCGAGGCATTGCTGGCCGACGGCGTTGTCGCCTCTGGTCGAACTCCGCGGCCGCAACATTGGTATGACGTGCCACTCGGACGCACCGGGATGGTTCTTTCCAATACTGCAAACACCAATGACGGACAGATTGGAGTGCGGGTTTACCTGCGAGGACGGCACGGTGGCGGTCTTGTACTAGAGCGACTCCTCAAGGAGCAACGGGAGATTGAGGCCAAGATCGGAACTTCACTCGAGTGGAATCCCAACCCCGAGAACCGGGACAAGACGATTGGCGTCTACCGTGATGCTGACCTGTCGGATCGCGAACTTTGGGACGAGCACCTCAAGTGGATGGTCGACATGACCAGCAGGTTCCGCAGGGTATTCGGACCACGAGTCAGAGGGATGGACCTCTCCAACCGGCTCGATGTCCAAGGTGCTGACGACGATATCACGCAGTGAAACGCGCAGGCGAGCCGTCCCACTGCCCGCTCCCCGGGGCTTTGGCCGGGCTTCGGTCGACACAGCAGGCTCGTGTGTCGTCGGCAGCTTCGAATCTCAATGACAACGCACAGGCCGACTGAACAAGGTTAACCTCGGGGCTCCTGAGTCCGCTTACGCTAGCCCTTGACCTTATCGTGATTCGAAATGAGTCCTTCAAGTTCAATACTTAAAGACCTTAGTGGTGCCCGGTGAGGGATTCGAACCCACACGTCCTTGCGGACAACGGATTTTAAGTCCGTTGCGTCTACCAATTTCGCCAACCGGGCACGCGCGGGCAGCCTTCATTCTATGGTGATTGCTCCGGCAAGGAGGTGCGAACTCCACTCAACGGCCCGCTGGCCCAAAACGGCTGACTTGGGTGCCGACGCAGACAGGCGTGCCTATTCGCACCCGAAGCACCGAGGCGCTGATGCAGGTATTGCACTGCGACCCTCGGGCGGCTGTGCTGACCCTGTCAGTGCTATCTTCACCAATATGAAAACTATATCGGTCGCAGTATTGGAGTCAGACTACGAGAGTTTTCGGCACGCAGCGCGAGCGCGGGGCAGTTCCATCGCCCAGTTGATTCGCGATGCGATGTCGCAGTTTCGTCGGGAACACTTTGATGATCGCGGGCCGCTTTGCGATGTCCCAGTTCTGGTTGGTCACCGGCTCGTCGCTCCCCTCCCCGACCGCAGTGAGATCTACGATGAGGCCTTCAGCAGCGTCTTCGCCGAAGAGCAGAGCTGACCGATGATCCGTGGCCTTGACACCAATGTCCTAGTTCATCCCACTTGCCCGTCCTGACGGGAAACGAGACAGTTCCGGCAAACTTGCTGTCCAAACTTGGCGACGATAACTGGCAGATTGCGTTGACAGCGATCGTACTTCACGAGTTTGTGCATGTCATCACAGACCAACGACGCTTCAACCCTCCCGTGCGTATGGCGTCGGCTCTCGCCCTCGCCAAGAGATACCTCGGAAGGCCGAACGTTGATTGTCTTTCGCTCGATGGTCGTGCGCTGCAGTTGGCCTTGCAGCTGCTGGAACGTCACAGGCGTGGTCGCAAGCGAATCGCGGCCACGCTGCTGGCGGCTACGCTCTTGCGGCACGGAGTGAATTCGCTCATGACTTACAACCCGAGCGATTTCGCGGTATTCAACGACCTTGAGGTGATTGATCCGCGCAACGGCAACGAACCAAGAGGTCTAGGTCGGCATGGGTAGGTCTCTTGTCCGCGCAAACGAAGTTCCCTCCTCCTGGGACGGCTGCGAATCGCCGCCCGATCTCGAATTTGAACTAGGTAGATCCCGCCCAGAGGCAGCAGCTACCCGCACGCTGGCACTACTTCGTTCGCAACACGGCTCGGAACAGCGGTACCGGGTGTGACACTCGAACCCACGCGTCTTCGAGGGCAACGGAACTTAGGTCCGTTGTGTCTGCCGATTTCGCCAGCGCCGCGCACGCGGGGCCCTTCAGTCTGCAGCCCGCGGCAACGAGAGGACTGGGTTCGGCGACGTATGTTGGCGGGCTCTTCCGCCTACTCTGGGGCGTCCACGGTCCAGTCTTGGTTGACCTTCCGCCCGTAGTAAGGATAGAAATCCCACGGCGCGGGCTTGCCGAGGGCTCGCGGATCGCCGGTGTCGGCCAAGTGCGCCATCAATTGGGCATCCAATGTCTTGGCTTGGTCGGCCAGCGCCGGTTCGGTGGCGGCATTGCGCAGCTGCCCGGGGTCTTCACGTAGGTCGTACAGTTCATGGCCCGGGCGCGTGCCGAAGGCCAACTCGGCCAATCGGTCCACATAGGGATCGCCCCGGTTCTTCATCATGAAGGTCTTGGTCGGCGAAGAGTCGATCTCTCCGTAAGGAATTCCGCGTGCGCAATCGGCCGCGTTCGGCGAGCCGGAAGGCCAGCGTGTCGGCTCGAAGTTGCGGATGTAGAGGTAGTCGCCGGTGCGAATGGCGCGGCACGGATACCCCTTCCCCCCGCGACGGCAACCATCGTGCCTCTCCATCGCGAAGAATGCGGTGTCGCGCGAGGAATCGACTTGGCCGCTCTCGCTTGACTGGAGGATCGGCAGCAGGCTGCGTGCGGTCATGTCTCGGTGCGGTTCAAGGCCGGCGGCCTCCAGGAACGTTGGAGCCATGTCGCTAAGGCTGATGAAGTCGTCGACTGTCCGACCCGCCGGGATCGCGCGCGGCCAAGAAACTGCCAACGGGACTCTGCTGCCGTAGTCGTAGAGACTGGCCTTGGCGCGGGGGAAGGGCATGCCGTGATCGCTCGTGACCACCACGATGGTGTTGTCGAGTTGGCCCGCCTCGTCGAGCAGGTTCAGGGCACGCTCCACGTTGCTGTCGAAGCGTTCGACTTCGACGTAGTAATCGAGAATGTCATTGCGCGTGACAGAGTTATCGGGCAAGTGCGGTGGGACGACGACCTGCGCCGGATCCTTCCCCGACCTCTGGCCCGAGCCGAGTTCGTAGGGCCGGTGAGGGTCCCGGCTTCCCAGCCAGAAGCAAAAGGGCTTATCCGCAGGACGCTGCCCCATGAACTGCTCGAAGCTCTCGAACGTGTCGCCCGCCGGATTCCGCGTGCGACCGCCCGGCTCCAGCCGGCCAGGCGACCAGCCCTTGCTGGTGTGTCCGATCATATACCCTGCACCCTCGAGCATCTCGGTATAAGTCGCGAACTTGCTTGGAAGCGTGCTATGGATGTTGCCGGCTTCCTCGAGTCGCCAGATCGACTGCCCAGTGAGGATGGCGCTTCGCGACGGACCGCATGTTGGCGCGTCGCAAAACGCGTGCGTGCAGAGCACGCCGTTGGCGGCGACTCGGTCGAAGGCCGGAGTCTTGACGATCGGATCTCCGGCAGCTCCGGCGTGGGTCCAGGATTGATCGTCTGATATGCAGAACAGGATATTCGGCCTGTTCTCGGCCGAGTTCGATTGTCCGACCAGCTGGACCGACGCGCCGACGCCTAGGCCGGACACGGCCGTTCCCAAGAAGGATCGGCGGGAAAGCTGCGACGATTGCCCTTGGCGGGACTCGTGATGATTGCGGGATTCCATAGCCAGTCTATTTTCGCCCAACCGAGACCCAGATATCCGGCTAAACGAGCCCTCGCGGTGGTCGCTCAGTGAAGGTGGCCTCTCGCGTCGAGTGCTCGACCTGTCAGGCTAGCCACATTTCAGTTTCAGGCGGCACGCGGCCGTCAATTGGGTCGACTTTGGCAGCACCTCGATCCCGATCCGCTACCGAGTCCTCGTTCGGGGCGTACCTGTTGCTGCGCGATCCTACGGTCAGCTCCGGTTCTACGTTGGCGAACTCTGGCACGTTAGCCGACCTCTAACCGACTCGCCGCGTACGCCAGCCAGTCCACGAGGTAGTCCCACAACAGTAATCGCGCGATCCGACCGCACAGATAGTAGGGATGGGTTGCTTGATACCAGCGGGACGACGGACAATGCCGACCCAAGTTGCTCAGGAGCCCATTCAGCGCGTTCTACTGACCTCGCGTGCCGCAGTACCGTTGCACCGGTTACGCTAGCGGCGGGTCGTCCCGACTCACTGGAATCATCGTCCAGCGGATAGCAGCCGCACCTGTACTACTGTCCGCAGGTGAGGCACTCTGAACCAAGTAGTCGATGCGCCGTCACGTCGAGGCGATCGCGGGATCAAAGCCACTCGCGTATATAATCCCCATATATATGACCCCAAGGCCAAGAGCCCGCGAGATTCGACAAACATTGATTTCAAGATTTTTGAGTTCGTTTAAGTCTGAGCTGGAGATTGAAGATCAGAACAAAGTTTATGATGATCAATTCTTAATCCGAATGGGACAGCAAGCCGAAAAACTTGATCGATCAGCCTACAAGCGAACTGTATTGATGGTAATCATTGATGCTGTGTTACTGCTTACTCTTTCTGGGCATAAGGTTCAAGTCAAGATTTTCGGAAATGAACTCTCATCTTTTCCTGGCCTGATTGAAATTGGACTCTTCTTGACATCAGTTGCATATGTCTCGAGTGTATATCGATGGTTAAATTTTGAGGTTTACAAGGGATTAATTTTGTCTATCTTGACTGTAAGAAATTCTAGCGTGCGCCCTGAAATCTATATGGGGAGCCTATTCTCAACTGATTATGTGATTGGCCTATTGGACCCAAAGGAGATGACGATCTCATCAAACAAAAAGTATTTTGTGATGATTCTAGCATTTCTTTTCTTGATCCTCTCTTTGTTTGCGTGTGTTTACATATTTCATGCAATTGCCTTTTATTTTTGCGGTGTACATATCTGGAATTATGGAGCGTTTGGATCTCTAGTTTCGAAGAGCATAGTATGTATACTATTATTGACAAACGTGAGTGGGTATTTTCTCTTTATTGTCACTCAATCCTACCCATTTAGATCCTACTATGCTATGAAAAATGACAGAAGTTAAGCTCAGGCATAGAGATCATTCATTCAGGGAATTAAGTGCCTGACTCCACCTGCTTGATCTGTCACACTAGTAATGGAGTCAGGCACAAAGCAATGCCAAGTCGGTCAACCAGAAGCACTTTCGAGCTATTCCAACTCTTCCCCGACCAAGCATCCGCCCGCCTGTACCTAGAGGAGCGTCGCTGGCGAGGCGTGCCGGTTTGCCCGCACTGCGGTTGTACCGGCCGCATCACCGCCCGTAAGGGCAAGCGCCTGGGATACTACCGCTGCCGCGACTGCGGCGAGGAGTTCACCGTTCGCACCGGCAGCATCTTCGGGCGCTCCCATGTCCCCTTGCACAAGTGGGTGTACGCGATGTACCTTGTTGTCACGTCCCGCAAGGGCATCTCGTCCCTGCAACTCTCCAAGGAGATCGGCGTGCAGCAGAAGACGGCTTGGTTCATCCTCGGACGGCTCCGCGAGGCTTGCGGCGATGATATAGAGCTGCTGCGCGGCATCGTGGAAGTGGACGAGGTCTACATCGGCGGCCTAGAGCAGAAGAAGCACGAGTCCAAGAAGACGAACGCGGGACGCGGGCCGTCCACCAAGCAGGCCGTTCTCGGCATCCGGCAGCGAGGCGGCAAGTCCGTTGCGGTTCCGGTGGATGACACGACCAAGGCGACGCTGCAATCCAAGATCGCGGAGCACGTCGAGACCGGCGCGATGATCTGCACCGACGAGCACAAGAGCCACAAGGGCCTTGAGTCCAAGGGCTACGCTCACGGCAGCGTTAAGCACAGCACGGTCGAGTATGTCGGCGCGAACGACATCCACGTCAACAGCGCCGAGTCGATGTGGGCCGTGTTCCGGCGCGGGCTGTACTGGACGTGGCACCATTGCTCCCGCAAGCACCTAGCCCGCGACCTCAACGAGGCGACGTTCCGGCTCAATGAGGGCAGCGTGAAGATGCACACTCTGGGGCGCTTGACGGCATTCACCGACAAGGCGTTCAACCGCCGGATCACGTACAAGGAACTGACCGCATGAGCAAAGTACCGGCCGCGCTGGACGCGATCGCGGACCGCGTGTTCCAGTCCAGGCCACCCGAGAGGGCGAAGCCTCGAACCAAGCGGGCAGGGGTTAGCGGCAAGCCTAAAATGAAAACGGGTCAAGCCGTCAAGCCGTCAAGCCGAAGTAGTCAATAGCGTCCGGAGGCGGGTCCGGTGAGCGGGCCGGATCCGGGCACTCTCTATTACGGGGACTGCCTCGACTGGATGTCCCAGTGGGACGGCGAGACGGTCGACTTGATCTACCTCGATCCGCCATTCAATTCCAAGACCGACTACAACGTCCTGTATTCCACTGAAGGGGAGACGGCGCAATTCCAAGCTTTCAGCGATACATGGTCGTGGGACGCCGCCGCGGCCGAGCGATTGGAGCGGTTCGAGGGAGGGGCGGGCAAGCTCGCCCATGACGTCATTGTCGGATTGGACAGGATGTTGGGGCCGTCAGGGATGCTGGCCTATCTGACCTACATGGCCGAGCGGTTGGAGCACATGCACCGTCTCCTGAAACCGACGGGGAGCATATGGCTGCACTGCGACCCGACGGCCAGCCACTACCTCAAGGCCGTGATGGACGCGATCTTCGGAGCCGCCAATTTCAGGAACGAGATCGTCTGGAAGCGGACCTCCGCGCACAGCGACGCTGCGATTCTCGGGGCCGTGCACGACACGATCCTGCTGTACAGCAAGTCGGCGAATTGCACCTACAACCGCCAGACGACTCCGTACAGCGACGAGTATGTCCAACAACGGTACAAACGAGCTGATCCGGACGGGCGGAGGTGGATGGACGGCGATATCACGGCCAAGGGGCTGAGCGGCGGCGGGTACGACTACGAGTACAAGGGCGTCTGCTCCCTCTGGCGCGTGCCGCCGGAACGGATGGCGGCGCTCGACGGCGAGAACCGCCTGCATTTCACGGCCAAGGGCGGTATCCGCATCAAACGCTATCTGGATGAGATGGCGGGCCTGCCGCTTGCGGATGTCTGGACAGACGTCTCGCCGATCAATTCGCAGGCTGGAGAAAGGCTTGGGTACCCGACGCAGAAGCCGACCGCGCTGCTGGAGCGGATCGTCAAGGCAAGCTCGAATCCCGGAGACTTGGTGCTCGATCCGTTCTGCGGCTGCGGTACGACCATAGACGCTGCCCGCCGCCTGAACCGTAGATGGGCCGGGATCGACATCTCGTCGTTCGCCGTGGACCTGATCATCAAGCGCAGGCTTCAAGGCGCGGCGGTCTCCACCAAAGGCATACCGACTGACTTGGCCTCGGCCCGGAAGCTCGCCCGCGAGCAGCCGTTCAACTTCGAGTCCTGGGCGGTCACGCGGCTGCCGGGATTCGCTCCCAACACCAAGCAGGTCGGGGACGGCGGAGTGGACGGCAGGGGGATGCTCTCGGTCAAGCCGGACGACTTCGACTCGCGCCTCGCGCTGGCACAGATCAAGGGCGGCAAGTTCGGGATCAGCCCGTTCCGGGATTTCATCGGAGTGACCAACAGGGACAAGGCGGCGATCGGCTGCTACGTCACGCTCGACTCGACGGGAACTCCGGCCTCGAAGATCGACATGCTGAAAGCGGGCCGGATCAAGGTCGGCGGGCAGGCGTATCCGCGCGTGCAGCTCTGGCCGATCAGCCACTACTTCGAGAACCGCATGCCGAACCTGCCGCCGATGAACGACCCGTACTCCGGCAAGCCGATGCAGCCGAGCTTGGGACTCTTCGCGTAAGCGAGAGACCGCCAGAAACGCTAGCTAAGGCTGCCCGCACTCGACCAGCAGCACCGTCTGGAACCGCTCCCCAGGTATTTGAATCTCAACGGCCGTATTGGTCGAAGTCTGAACGGGCGGAGCGGGGGAAAACAGGTCGTCGACGCGGCACAACGTTCCGGTTTGATTCAGGAACTCCACCACCGCACCGCGGAACGGAGGATCCACCGTCCCGGTATCTGTAGGCGGCGGAGCGGTCACGCCGTCCACGTACTGCGCTATCCACGGCAGGTAGTAGCTGGTCCTCTGGGCAGCGAGTTGGCCGCCCGGACCGTATTTGTAGAACGTCGTTCCGACCAGCACCCAATCATCGCCGTCCCGCATCAATAGAGGACCGCCGCTGTCCCCTTCGTCGATGTGCTGCGCGATGGTCATCTGGGCGCACACGATCCAGTCTTCCCGCTCGTCCTCGCACTCGGCCAGCGGCCACGAAGCTTGGCTCCAGTAGCCGCTCTCCACGCCGAGCACCGTGACGTTCAAGCCGTTCTGGATCTGCGCGATGTGGGATTGAGACGGTAGGTTCACCGCCTTGACGTAGCGGCTTGTCAGCGCGTCATCGTCGGACAACTCGATCAAGGCCAGATCTTTAGTACCCGACTCATTGCCGAGGGGATCGTAATCTGGGTGCACCTGAGTGCCCCAAGAATAGTCGGCGCGAGTGTCCACGCGCGGGTATCCCAATGTCGACTCCCCGCCTATGTGACGTAGAAGTACGGACGTAGCGCCGTCGACGCAGTGGGCCGCCGTCAGCACCCACTTGCGCGACAGCAGGACGCCCGTGCAATTCGTAATGACATCCTTGGTGATGTATACCGCCATCGGAAACTCTACAGCCGTCGCTGCCGAGCCTCCGGTCATTTGCCGCGGAGTCGGTGCGATCTCCTCCGCTAGCACACACAGGCCCGCACATAGAGAGATTGCCGGCAGGACTAGACTATGTCGCATGTTTCACCTCTCGCCAGTCTTATACCGGCTTCGCTTGCATCCCGGCGTGGTGCCGGGCCGTGCAAGCACCGGTCGGTGAAACGGACGGAGCCCCGCTTATTCGTCAAAGCTTCGGGGAGCGACCCCTCGGCCCGGCGTTAGACTGTTGTATTCGGCGGGAGACCCGACATGCGGATTTCACCGGCCGGTACTTGCGGAGCATAGGTTAGCACGGGCTAGTGGTCTAATGCTCGCGGGTCGATGAGCAAGCCAAGAGGCATTACCGGGTATGGCAGATCAAGCCGGTGGAGTCAAGTACTTAATCCCCAAAATTATCAGATCCACGTGTCGCAACTGCAGGGCGAAGACCAAGGCTTTCGCTCTTGTCATCGAATGTAGCCAGCAGGAAGACGTGACAGTCACGAAATTGGGGGAGTTCCCTCCGTTTTCAACACCAATCGCTCCAAGAATCCCGAAGCTGCTCAGCGGGCTGGATCTAGACCTCTATCGGAAAGGCGTCCGCGCGATGGACCACGGATTTGGCATCGGTGCGGCTTCGTACTTCCGGCGAGTCGTCGAAAGCCAGTGGGAGCTGCTCGTAACCGAAATCAAGAAAGGAGCTGAAGAGCTAGGCCATGACGTTAGGAAGTACGACCATGCGCTCGAGCCCCATCAGTTCAAGAGTGCCGTGAAATCGCTGAAGGATACCATCCCGGACAAGTTTCTGCTGCCGGACGGCCAGAACCCACTGATAATGCTTCACCAGCTATACAGCCGACAGCTGCATAACCTGTCGGACGAGCATTGCTTGCAGTAGGCTCAAGCAATTGACTCGCAGCTGACGCGGTTGCTGGAGAACATCGCGGCTGCGCTGAAAGAACAAAGAGAACTCCAAACCGCCCTGAGCGCATTGCCGAATCCGCCCAAGGCCCCGGACGAGTGACTCCGGTCGCGGTCGCCAGCGTAACTATACGGTCGGGTGTGCCAGGCCTATCCGGATGCCCACGAGCGTGTGGCGAAGCCTCGGACGAGCCGTGCGCTTTCTAGGCCATCCGGCGGATCATCGCTACAGCAGCCTTCTCGAGGAAGCGGCGTTCGTTGCCTGCGAATCGCCTGCTCCTGACGCGGACTTTTCCTTCCGTGCCTTCATGGCCGCTTGCTAGTACCCTTAGGTAACAGTCGACTCTTGCCTGAGTCCCATCGCGGAAAGATCAAGAACTAGGCTTTGCAAGATCTCGCGCGTCTCCCTGCTACCACTCGACAGGACGTCGATAAGATCCTCCTGATTAGGCTGTCCAAGGGCGAGTCGATAGATCATCCTCTGCTCTCGAAGTTGGTCGAAACGCACAGAGTCTCGCCCGAAGGGTCGCTTGAAGATATAACGGTTGATTTCAGCGCCCTCGAGTACCCACCAAGGGCGGAGGCCGCTCGTATCGACAAAATGCTCGGCGCGCCGCTCCATACATTTCCAAGGTGAAGCCTCCTTAACAGCGGGATCGCTCAACACTTCGTCGCGCAAGATTGCGGCGAGCCGGCGCCTTACGGCCAACCCTGCATATCGCTGGACGCGACCGTCACGTTGCTCGAGATCCAGCGGATTGGCAGAGAGGTCCCAATGGACCACACGCGAACACCATGGATGAAAATCTAGACCCTCCTGCCCGACCGACGTTGTCGTCAAGACATGTGGCCAAAATGGCGTATTGAAGCTTCGGCGAACTTCATCCGGGCGGATCGGGGTAGTTTTTGCTCTATCGCCTACCACCTTGACGCTGGGCTCTGTCTCTGCATCACCGAACGGCACGGCGACATGGCAACGCACCGGAATCTTCTCCGCCGCTGGATCAATACCGTGAAAGCTGAAGCTGCTGGCACGCAGCCCGAGAGATCGTTTGAGGTCCGCGACAAGACCAGCCGTACCGGAGTCCAGAACTTGGGCGCGGAGCCAGAAGTGCTCGTCTAGTACACTCTCAAAGCCGCCATCGACGACCGCGCCCATGACTTTCTCGACAGCGCTCCTACCCGGCAGCGACGACAGAATCACGGGATTGTCGAGATAGGTGCGCAGTCCCTGCCAACTGAGCTTAACCAGTTCTGGAAAACGTTCTGGGTCAAGGATCGTCGGGTCATGCCGCAACAGAGCTCGGCCGAGCGCGACCCCGGGGGCTCCAATCGCATAGTCAACTAAGTCCGCTAGCTCGCGGGCAGAAAGCCAGTTGATTGGTTGGGCCGAACTCCATTTCTGCACTGCGGACCGCGCGGCACGATCATCACCGATTGCACTAGTCCAGCCTGCAGCCGACCGTTCCGAGATACCTACGGTCCTTTCGATCGACGCTAGGGTCCGGGCAATGGATCTGTGCCGACGACGAGCCTTTGCAGTGTCGCGTCTAATGATGCCTTTGGGCAAAACGGCGAGAATCTGCCGCCGAACTTCTTTACGAACGGCGCTGAGCGTTGCCCCAGCTTTCGCTAGTGGATCCGTGTTGCCGATTAGCCATGGTGACGGATGAAACGCGGCCATCGTGGGTCCGGGTGTAGCTGCCAACTTGAAACGGCGACTCATGTAGGCCTTGTCATAGCTGCGCTGCTTCTTGTGAAGACAATGCGACTCTAAGCCAAAACTCAGGAGTGCGGCGACACTAGGCGGCGTTGCGCGAAAGCGGCTAAACAACAGGAGTTTGGGATCGGCCGCGGCGTGCTTCCATCCTCCACCCAGCGGCCACCAGCATAATGAAGGGGCGGCCCATGGAAGCGACAGCAGCGTGGAAGGGGCGACGCTGCTAAGTGCGCGTAGCTTTGCGTCAGGCCACGCCCTTGGCGCGCTGAGCTCATTCCGATGCTCTTCCGTCATTTGTGTGAGCTTCGGATCTGCCCTCATCTTGGCGCGCCTCCAAGCGGCATAGCGAGGACCTAGCGACTGAGCTGGTAGCGGAACCGACGACCAATACGGCAGGGCGTAAGATCGCATGTCTTCGGCGAAGCTCGTCACGAGGTGCCGGAACACCCGAAAATCCTCGGGTAACGGATCTGCATCAAGGAATTGCGTTTCTGCGAGCGGATCAGCAGAAGCTAAGCCGTCACGCTCTGTACGTGACAAGACTGGCGTCAGCAGGGCACGGAGCTCGTCGCGGAGCCTAGCGGCTTCGATCACAGTGCCCGACAACTTCGGATCATTCGCGTTTGCAGACGTCGAGATAACGCGAAGCCTGTCTCCAAACTTGGAGAAGAGCGTTCTCGCCTGCCCTCGAATCCTCGAGCCGGCCAGAAACTCGATCACTTCCAGAAGCTCCGTGTGAGCAAGCACGCCATGCGCCTCCTCCCACCGCGTATGCAGGAGCCGATAAGGCGTTGCGCTGAGCAATAGGACCGCCGGCGGGGTTGCTGGGTTTTCAGATCCCAGAAGTGCCTTCAGAAGCGGGTCGGAGTCTTTGTCGAAGAGAATATGCCGGTAGCGTTGGAACTCGTCGAACACGATCAAATTGGGCGGCTGATGACGGAGGGTCGCCAGTACTAGTGCCCGCCGTAGACGGCCAACGAAAGTGTGAGGCCTGAATCGTCTTTCGCTTCGACTTAGGTCACCCCGCACCGCCAAATCGAGCATCGCCCGAACCGGTTTGCCGAATTCAGTTGCTAGCGCTTCGCGAAACCGTCGACACAACCCGGATGGGCAAACCGAGAATCTGGTCTCCGCCTCTTGGACAATTCGATCCCAAGAAACGCTCACGTTAAGCCGCAATATGTCTGGATCAAGATCGCGGGCGAAAGCGGGATACGTGTGCTCGAGTAAGACCTTCAGGAACGCACGCTCTTCCTTTCGTCCTCCCGTGAGACGCGTACGTCCACCCGGAAAGGACGTCCCGGGCGTCAGTCCGTAGATGAGGATTGGACTTTCCGGTCGCTTCGCCTGTGTAAACAGTGACAGTCGGTCTGGCGTGTTGATCGCGAGCTTACGTTGCGAATCGCCGAGGAATCCAACGATGCGGCCCTTGTTCTGGTGCGACACTGCATGGCCATTGGCGATGTAGTAAATCACGAATGGTTGGCGACCGTCCTCGGACATGCGCCGAACCAGTTCCTTTGCTACAACCGTTTTTCCAAGACCGACTTCATCAGCGACCAGAAAACGGCGGCGGCCCTCCCGGTCAGCGAACGCCGACAGCGCCGCCTTGACCGCAGCTTCTTGGAACGGCTTCGGCGCAATCACCGTCCCTAGGCCTGTGTCTTCGTGATGTCGAGCCCGATCCGAAGCTTGCTCCACAAATCGTCGAAGAGTCGCAACATTGCCGCGGTCTGCTGGTCTTCGTGCTTAGTTTGCTCGCGCACGGCTGGCAGGTATCGAGAGACCATTCGCTCGATCTCGCGGAATTTCTCCGGCGCGCGTGCCCACGCCGCCAACATCTCCTCCAAAGTGGGCAGCGAGGAGCTGAGATCCTGATTCGTCGCCATACCCTCCCGATTCTGCGGCACGTCCATCGGCCAGTCGCCTTCGTCCCGCGGATTATCGTCCGCTAGCAAGCTAGCTAGCCAGAGAAGAAATCCTCTGGTGCCTAGGCGGTGCACGAACGCGGCGCGGTCGCGATCCTGCCCGAAAGCCGGATCTGCTGGGGCTCGCTGCAGCCACGAAAGTCCTTTCTCCCCTCGGCTAACTCGTAGGCGGACGAACTCACTCCGCTCCGAAAGATCGAAATGTCCTAGATGCACCGTGACTTGCTGCACTGGCCAGGCTACGAGCTCGCCATTGAGTGCACCAACTTCCAATGCGATTTCGGATGCGTCGGGATGTGGCCCGCCCGGATGGAGGTCGGAACGATGAACGAGACGGATCCCCTCGTTGTCGGTATTGAGCTCTGCTGCCCATCGCGCTGCTACTTGGGCGCGCGCTTGTTCGAGCGCCTCCTCTTCAAGGGTCGAGGCATCGGGCGAGGATTCGGTGCTCGGCGCCTCAACAAGCCGGGCGGAGCCGAGCAGCACCTTCAGCCCGTACTCAATTGGCTCGGTTACAAGCAGTTCTGCTGTCACCTCGGCATTGCCTCCAGTCCAAGCGCGCATTGTCGCGTTCGCGCTTCCCAACCATAGCGTCCGCTTGCGCCCGGACCGGATAAACAGCAATTTGGCGTGAAGACCGCGGCCTATCTCTTCTTCTTCGTTGGTTGGATCGACGTCGGCTGCGGTCGCAGTGTCTGGATCAAGCTCGGGATCGCCAATCGGGAAATCAGGCGCGTCCAGCGTGAGGAGGTCGTCGAATACCGCTAGCGAAGGGCCGATTCGCTCTATCTCGCGCATCGTCGTCAGTAACACACGCCTTTCCGGTTTCGCCCCTCTCGGTGACAGTCGGGCAAGGAAGTTCTTGTCGATAAAAGGGCTCACCACCACGAGCTCGTCCGTATTTTTCAAGGAGATTGCAATGGACTGGTTTTCGGTTCCGGCCGACCAGCGAATCTGCTTGACGCGCACACCCGTTGGCGACCGCCAGGCAACTTTCGCAATCGTCGCCGCGAGGGCGGCTGGGTGCAGGCCGTTGAGTTCGGCTCTTTCGGCCAGAGCGCAGGCGAGTGCATCCGCGCCTAGCACTGGAGCGCCACCTCTTGCACAGGAAATGAGTAGAAGTCCGATGTCGAGATTTATGCTTTCGGTGAGGTTCCGACTCCCAATCCAGAGCCGCCAGCCAATCTCGCCACTGATGTTGCGCGTTCGAACCAGCGCGGCCTTGGGGTGCCAACTATGATTCACCTCATCAAAGTCAACTTCGCGCACAAACTGGTCCAGCACCGCCGCGATTCGCGGCGTCCCGCGCATCTTTGCAAGGCGGCCGCGCTGAATCACAATACGCACTCTCCCCCGTAGTCTCTCGACCGCATCAGCGAAGTCGGACGGGCTCCCGCAGCCCGCATCGTTATCCTTTCCCGCCAGTGCGAGCAACGCCGCACCAATCGATCCCAAGTCCGCCGAATAGGACGCCAGCAGGGCCAGTTCCACACTCTCATCGGGTCCTGGACGCAAGCCCTCGAGGAACGAAAGCGCAGGCCAGCTATTGACCGTACCGGTCATACCGCGTTCGCAAGATCGTCGAGGAGTGTGCGGACTTGCTCCCATCTATAGTGAAGCGGGCCCGCGAGACTGTGTTCGTCGCGTAACCATTCGAGGCGCCGAGCCCGTCCATCGGGAGTCGGGGCAAGCCGGGCACGAAGACCTTTACGAGCTTCAGCCGCGGCGTAGGCATCAAGGAGCGGCGAAGGATCCGCCGGTCCTGACTCGATCCATTCCTTCGTCGCTCTCAGAACAGCTCGGAGCTTTGGCGGAATCACACCAATGTCCGCCTCAAGCGAATCAATACCGAGCTGGGCTGCCACAGGTCCATGTTCCCTGAGAACGTCGGCGAGGTGGTTGCGATGGCGGGCCGACGTCTCCCTGCCATCAGTCTTCAGCATGCGTTCCAGAAGCGCGTCGTAAACAGCGCGGACTACAGCCGCCAGGCTGGCGGCCTGCTGTGCTCGGCCGAGCGCAGATTGGTCGGAGCCCGCGATCGCGTACACTTCATCGGCCCACATGTTGGATGGCACCGCAGTCTCAGTCCGAACCAACCTCGCGAGCAGCGAGAGTTCGTGGCCGCCTTTCCGGCGCAACCGAGTAAGCCGCTCGTGCAGGAACGCTGCTTCTCTGATCGCTAACCGAAGGGTGATTTGCCCACCAAGCCAGTTCTTTGGGCGGTCGGGAAGCGGGACGAATGGCGGATCGAAATTGAGAAGCGGTTGACCATCGTCATCTGTAGCGTCGCCCACACGCTTCAACAGCCGATGCGCTTGGGCTCTCGAAATGATTCGTCCGTCCTGACGTGGACGCAATATTCCCCATACTGCGAGCGCATTCCAATAGACAGTTGACGGCGGCTGGCTCGAAGGATTGGGAAATACGCGCCCCCCGATCACCTGGGACTCCCCTGCTTCTTTGAGCCGACCCGCAAGCTCCCTCTCGCGTTCGCGGAGGGCACGCACAGCGGGCGATCCTGTCAGGCCTGCCAGATCTTCGAATAGCCACGGCACGAAGAGTGTGTAGCGGGCGCGGGTGTGTAGTACCGACGTGCCGGGAAAGAAGCGGTCGGCATACCGCTGATGGATGGTCAGGACACCGATCTCATCGCGCACGCCCTCAGATTCCTTGTCCATCTGCGACTTGGCTCGCGTCAATGCGTGACGCGATAAATAGGTCCATCCGAGAGACGGCTCGATTGGCTGGCCGCGTCTAATGCGGAACGAGCCTCTCGGTCGGCGCACGGCGTTCAGTTGCATAAGGCGAGGGTGCGGGAATCAAGCTTCACGCGTAACGCCGATGGTACGAATTCTCCGTCCGAGAAAGTAAGCCGCAGCTTCCGATCCAATGTGGGCGGGCAGATGGCTCCCCCCATGTTACGTTCCAAAACGCCAGCACGCGGACTGATTCTCGACTTCCCGGAAGTAGCCGATGCATTGGGCGAGACGCCGCATGGCAGCGGTTGACGGATCTGTCGGGCGGCGACTTGAAGTAGGGCGATTCCATGCACGAGCTAACTCTCGCCATCAGGTCGGCCCGCTTGGTGTCGAGTGTTGGAGGCGGACCGGGCCAGCACCAAGGCTTGGGATGTCATTAGCGGTTTGCCGTGCGCGAGTACATTCCGTGCGCGCCGAAGCGCTTCGGCGCGGGATGCGACGTCGTCGTCGAATCCTGCCCTGCTCAACAGGAACGCCAACTCGCCAACCTCCAGTGCTTCTGCATCCTCCTTCTGCCCGTCTCGTCGAAGTTCCGCCACTATCTGATGCCGGTACTCCCGGACGATGGCCAGCCGATGCAGCTCGACCACGGGCAGCAGAACAGAGACTTGGGCACTCCACATCCGTCTCTGAATCTCGCCGGGCTCTCTGATAGCGGCTAGCGCGGCGTGCGTCACGCCTGCTCCGGATTCCGTACCGCGCGATACACTCGGCAGAGTCTCGGAAGTCCATCCCCTCTCCTGAGCCGCAGATCGCAGCAACTGCATCGGGTCCAGGATGTCATCGGGCCCTGCCTCGGCGAGCCGCTCGGCTATAGTGCAGTCCCACGCTGCGACGCGTGCGATTGTCATCACTAGCAACGTGCGTAGGGTCCCTTCGATTCCCCGAGTCCGCAGACGATGATTTGCGAGAAACACGAGGTCCATTTCATCGACAACTCCAGCCCAGTCATGGACCTTCAATGCAACATCTCGGCCCGATGCCACCGTTTTTTCGGTTCCCATCGGAGCAACAAACAGCGTGCGCCTCAACCTTGACACGTTGCGGCTTGCCTGTGCGTAGTTTTCCAAGAACGTTTGCCAAGCAGGACAGATCCCGCTCTGAAGGCCCTCAATCCAGATAAGCCGCCCACCAAACCCTTCCGCCTCACACAGGTCCACGGCGGTTAGGTCGGAGACTGCCGTCAACTCAGGTGCGAATTGTTCCATCAACTGGCAAAGGGGTTCTCCCGTGCTCAATGTGGCCGAGGTGTTGACCTCGACGCGTCCCAACGGACCGCAATCAGCCAATCGCACGCTTAGCGCCGTCTCGAATCCAGTTGGAGATCCTTCAGGGAAACGGAGGATTACACTCTCACCGTCGCGGAGCGAGCGTTCAACAGCCCCAAGGAACTCCGAAGGACCAGGCAGGTGCCAGATGTTCATTCCTTGACGCAATCACGCAGAAGTCTTTCGAGCAACGAATTGAATTGCCACTGTCCGTCCAAGTCAGTTAGCAACCCTAAGTGCTGGCTCCACTGCACTCGCCGCCGCAACTCATCGCCATCGATGTCTTCTACTCCCGCCACGGCTTCGATATCTCCGTTCGAATCCGAACGTATCGGCTGATGGCGCAGCAAGGCGGCCAGCTCTCCCTTCGCCTCTGACGTCAGGCCTAGCTCCGCCAACCATCTGTCGGTCTGTTCCAACTCTCTGTGCAACGCTTCGATCAATCCGTCCCAAGTCCGCCGCTTTGAATCGACGAACATTTCGAGCACCTTCGGCCAACCTCCCGAAATTTTGATTAGCTGCTGAACGTGCGCACTGTCGTGGGGCTGAGTGTTGTCTTGGAGCCAGTGTCCGACGAATAGTTCGTCCCACGGTTCGACCCCGATCCATTCCGGCGGTTCAACCCGCCTACCATCGAGATCGTTTGTCGCTACCCACAAAACGCTCGGATCAGCCACGAACAGAACCTTTATCCGGTCTCCCTTCTTCTTGGCCCGTAGAGCATCCCGTGCGGCTACCAGCCATTCAACGTTCCAAGGTTCGTGCTGCGGAACTAGGACCACTGTCGTATGGCTACGTGACTCAGGCCGCAATTTGCCCAGCTTCTGTCTAAAGGTTCGAACCGATAGAGAATCCGATAGTATCTCGAAAGATGCCCCCTCGAAACGCTTAGACAGAAAGCGCGTCACGTCATCAATTCCGGCGGCCCTGCAGCCCGCAATCACCGCCACGCCACCGGATTTTTGCAGTAGTGACTCCTGCTCGCGGGTCAACGGGCAGAGGGTCGTGTCTGTGTCTGAGAAGCGGGCATGAAAGGACGATGGCGCGAACTGCTTCGGTACATCGCGCGATTTTTCCAGCACTCGACCAATTTCGTCTCTGCTGCCGAGTAGCAGCAGAACGTTCGGATTGCGCAATGTGTACCGACTAGTGTCCGGAATCGATCGCAACACACCCAACCCTTCCAGTTCCTGCAAGAGCACGTTGAACTCTCGATCATTGTTGTCGAATCCCTCCGACCACCAGCCTCTGGCATGCGTAGCTAATTCCCGTCGTTCTAGGCCGCCACTCAGGTCTTGGCCTTCCCCCAGCAACTCAAACGCCAAGGCGTATGCGATGACTTCGTATCTCGGGTCGAGTTGCAACGTGAGTTGAAAACGCTCCCGAATTGCAGTTCGCAGGGCCCTGCTCCTGTACGCCTTTCCGAGGTCTTCGTCTGAAATGCCGGAAGGGACGCTACGGCCAGAATCTCGCAGGTGTCTGACGAGTTCCGCACCGTAGAGTTGAATCAGTGACGGGTAGTAATTGGTCTGAGCCAAGATCCGAGTGCTGAGATCCTGAGGTTCGAAGTGGTACCCGACTGACTGCAACGGATCCTTAACGAGCTTCTGGGCCTCATTCCACTCTCCGTTCGTCAGCAATGGGCCGACATTTATGGGCTCCCCGAGATGCGCTAGTGGATGGTTGGCCCTTTCCGTGATTCGCAACACGTTGTGCAAGCCCGCGAAGACCACCTTCACTCTTCGATCAGTGCGATCCATCATTCCCTTAAGCCGAGTCGACTCGCGGAACTCGTTCGAGGCATCATCGGCGAGAAAGTGGTCAGCTTCGTCAAGGAGGAGAAGCACGCGCCGTCGGTCATCATCTCTGATCCACTGCTCGATGGCTGATATCAGTGTGTCGACGTATCGTGGGCTAGCAGGATTGGGCTCTTTCTGTGACTGCTGTAATACACCGAGAGCGCGCAATTCGCGCCAGAGCAGGGGCCAGATCTCTGCAGATGCGCGTGCGTAACCTATTTCTCGAACTTTCAGATCAATCCACTTAGCGACCTGCAACCTGTCTGGTTGGTGGAACTCGTGTTCGACAGACCGCAACAGCGCCGTCTTGCCCAGTTGCCGTCCGCCATATATGAAGCATGGACCGTACGAGTCCATAATCCTGCGGCGCTCCCGAGAACGTCCATAGAACAGCTCTGGCGGGACCAGCCCGGACGTTGTGACGTACGGCTCGGCATCTGAAAACGGGAGTACGCACCGGAATAGGGCCGACAGTCGCCCTGAAGGACGTCCAGCCAGGAATAGTGCGAGCGGCTCGTCGACGACCAGAAACATCCGGTGCTGCGTAACAGCCCAGTCTCTCAGCCAGTTCCTGTCCTCACCGAGTGAGCCGAAGTGCAGCGCGACCGTGGCATCGTGTCTTCGAGTGTCGACGTGCCTAGAAATCGACTCTCGGCCGATCCTAGCCCAGTTCAGCAGGATCCGGTACCGTCCGCGTGCTTCGGACCCGAATTGCGGAAGTGGACACCGAAGGCGGTCCTCTATCGGGTCGGTTTCCATCGCAACCATCGCGTAATCAGCTCTGGATTCGGCCACCGTCAATTTCCGCGGAGGCAATCCCAGCGCCCGAAGCAGTGTGCCAAGGCTCTGGTTCTGTGGATCAAGACGCTTAGCGACAGACAGCTCATACCACGCTTCCAGAAGCTGAGAGGCCTCTTCAATCTCTGCCCGGGAAAGGGACGGAAAGTCTAAGTCCGCGATGCCCTCGCCCTTTGACACTGCGGCGACGATCGAATTCGGGGAGTTGCTAGGGTCTGCGACAAAGCTTTCGATCCTTCCGACCGCGGACATAAAATCCTGAAACGGGTCGCTAGCATCCTCGAGGTCGTGCCGGTCTAGCGGCTGTCCGGATTCGACCCTAGACATGAGTTCAGCAGCGGTCATAATGTCCCCGATCGAAATCGATCTCTCGATTCGATCCCGTTCATCTGGATCGCAGTCTCCGGACAGTTGACTAAACTTCTCTCGAACGTTAGCTTCGCCCGTACGCCTAGACTTCTCCAAAATTCGATCGATTCTGTCCATCCCAGCCTGTACCCTCTCTAGGGAGACGGCACTGACGCTGGCTTCTGCGCCTTCAAGATCGGACTGCATTGAGACGACATCCGCGCGTAGTGATTCTGCAGTGTTCTCGTCGAGTTGCCCGAAGCTCAAGCTCTGCTCGAGAGCTTCTCGATGCTTGTCGCAGACGTTGCGCAACTCGATGCGACGTTTACGAAGAGTTTGGTCGAGGGATGCTCGAGACCGGTCAGATGCTGAATCGTGCGAGGCTTCCAGTTCGCGGTACGCAAGGCTAGCACCGACTAGGTCTCCCCTCTGGAGGCGAGCATTGAAAGCGGCCTCCAACGTAGTGGTATGTTCTGCGCCGTCCGACAGCATCGTAAGCACGTCGAGAGACTCTCCGACCGGCTTGTAGTCCGAGTCGAGGTCTACCCCCGCAACGAATAGTAGGTCTCTCGAGAGAATCGTGCCCGGATTCGCGAAAATCGGCATAGTTCGATCATTGCTGTCACTGAATAAACCACGGAGGCCCTCAACCGTCTTCTTGGCCAGCGCCAGTGAGACACTGAGCTGCAGAGACTTCGTTGTCTTGGCTACGTGGTCAAGGGCTCCAACTGCTCGGTCCCCAACACGTTGGACTGATTGGTTGAGCGACACGATGCTCTGCTCGACGAAGCCCGTTGAGTGGTTCTTTGCCTCCACGAGTCTTTGCCAGTCTCCCGCAAGGTCAAGCAATGGTTCAGCATGTTTTCGCAATTGCGACAGGGCTCTCCCCTCGATGCTCCCGCGTTTCCCGCCGCGGATTTCGCGGTCCGTGTTCCGGACAAGTTCGACGAAGGACTCGTTTAGCTCTTTTCGAAGGCTATCCACCGCCTCGTATTCGTTCGCTTCAGCTTCTGCTACCAACCTCGCTAGCCTTCCTAAGCATCCCGCCTCGCGTAGCCAGTGAATCCAAACGCGGTGGGCAGGACCATATATGATGCGCTGGCTGCTGGCCTTTGACAGCCAGTCACGGGCGCGCGCACGCGTCGTCTCAAAGTCCTGTGACCATTTCGCTTGATTTAGCACGGCCGTGATTACGGTCGCATCGAATTGGATACCATGCCCTGATCGGTCTGCGTGGTCCGCGATAGCCAGAGCCAGTTCGTACACCGATGACAAAGCCGCCGACAGTCTGGTCGCCCTCAAGAGTGATGTGGCGCCTGTTGCTGGTGCGACCAAGGCTCAGGGATCCTCCCCTCTGCCAAATTTCCGATGTTAAGATTTCCGGCGGAA
>JAPPMG010000101.1 GCA_028819215.1 Bryobacterales bacterium | reverse complement strand
GCGACTTTCAGTCGCACTCGAACCCACCGACTTTCAGTCGGTGGTCGTTCAGTGCCTTGATCCAATCGGCTGCAGTCTTGTCCTTTAGCTGCACTAAGGCTGAACGGCTGACGGAGCCCATTGAACCTCCAGGGAGCGAACCAGTGCATCTGGTGGAATCTCAGGGCTCTGGATTCTAGGCCGGTCGTCCACAATGACGCAGTCCGGCCCTACAGGCAGAGGGTCGCCATGTCTTTGCAAGGAATCCAAGTACCATTTCAATCCATCGATCGTGCGTTGCAGAGCCTCTTCTTCGGTGCTTCCATCCATGTGCAGTCCATCGAAGGCTGGACAGTATGCATGGAACCTGTCGCCATCCCGCTCAACGATAGCGAGAATCTTGACTTTCATGCTTTGTTCTCCCCGCCATATGCCTGTATGCGACGTCTCCGTCCATACGGTCTCATTCTAACCGGCAGCCTACCACGCCATGCTACTCGTACCTTCGTGCTTGGACTGGCTTACGCGGCGGTCGGTCCTGCTTCGTCACGTGAGACCGGATGGCAGCTCAAGCCCCCGCTGGGTGCGGAGGAGCCTGCCATGACGTGATCCGCTCACGCCGTTTCTCATCTGCGTTAACATCTCCGTGGCGCGGCGCACATGCCTCGCTTGCCCCTCTCCACAGCGGTCTCTCAGTACCATAGGAGCGCTGGCTGACGCTGCCGGGAAGCGCGATCATAGACCAATTCGTCTGTGCTGTGAACCCCTATGCTGCTCCTCTCTTGGAACGTCAACCGTCGCCGGCCCGGCGACCGCGCTGCGAAGATCGAATCTGTAGGACCGGATATCGTCACCTTGCAGGAAGTGACGCGAAACCTTGCCGATGAGTGGGTCGACCACCTCAAGGACATGGGCCTAGGCCACTACTATCGGAGCGGCGAAAACGCCTTGGCCTTGTCGCACCACTGCTTGGTCGCGAGTCGTTGGAAGCTGGCTCCCAACGACATCGGCAGGCCGCGCGAAGCACCTTACCCCGAGTCGCTCGGGCGGGTCACAGTCTCTGTGCCCGGCGAGGGAGATATCGACGTGTTCACCGCACACATCCCCAACGGTTCCGGAAATGGCTGGAGGAAGATCGACACCTTTCACGTCCTAGCCGCAGAGCTACGCCGAGCAATCGATTCGCCGCGGATTCTAACCGGCGACTTCAACGAGCCGAAACTGTTCCAGAAGCCGGGGTAGATCGTGACCTTTGGAGAGAGATCACGAGGCAAAGGAATGCACACGGGGCGCTGGCGTGACCAGTTCGGCGACGAGCGCCCACGCATCGAGTGGGCCAATGCCGTGCTTTCGGTCATCGACGGCGAGTCACAGCACGGTCTGCGGGATGCTTATCGTGACCGTCACGGGTTTCAGACACCCACTCTCGTCACCTGGGGCACGCGATGTTTCGACCATACCTTCGTCTCAAGGCATTTCGAAGTCTTGGATAGCGGCTATTACCATGAGTGGCGCGAGGATCTGAAGTTGAGCGATCACTCGCCCATGTGGGTAAGACTCGGCCTGCGAACGGATAGACTGGACTGAAAACAATGGACATGAATCGATTCGGAATCCTGGCCCTCTGGCTCGCGACTCTTGTTGCCTTGGCACCGACCTGCTCGGGAGCCGGCCCGCCAAATTTCCTGCTGATCGTCTCCGAGGACAACGGTCCCGAGCTTGGCACCTACGGCGATCCCTACGCGCGCACGCCGAACCTCGACAGGCTGGCTGCAGAAGGCGTTCGGTTCGATCGAGCCTTCGTCGCGCAAGCAGGGTGCAGCCCTTCGCGGGCGAGCTTCCTGACGGGCCTCTACCCGCATCAGAATGGGCAGCTCGGCCTGGCGACTTGGGGATTCCGCATGTACCGGGAGGACACCCCGAACATGGCGCGCAGCCTGAAGGAAGCAGGCTATCGCACGGGCCTTATCGGCAAGCTGCATGTGAACCCCGAGTCCGCTTTTCCTTTCGACTTCAAGGCGATTCCGACCGCCAACTTCCAGCGCAAGAACCTAGCCGACTACGCCAAGCACGCGGAGTCCTTCTTCGACGCCTCCGATCAGCCGTTCTTCCTGAGCGTGAACTACCCGGATGCGCACCGGCCTTGGCTGCAGCAGGCCGAGGGGCTGCCGGAGAAGCCTCTCGATGCGTCGGACGTGCAGCCGCTCGCCTATCTGGGCCTCGGCGGAGTGAAACTGCGTCAGCTCAGCGCCGGCCACTACAACAGCATGGAGCGCCTCGACGTACTGGTGGGCGACTTGCTGGCGGGACTCGATCGCTCAGGCAAGGCCGACAACACCCTGGTCGTGTACTTGGGCGACCACGGCGCGGATTTCATCCGGGGCAAACGGACCTGCTACGAAGGGGGACTACGCATTCCCCTGATCGTGCGCTGGCCGGGCCGGGCCAAAGCCGGGCAAGCACGCAGCGAGCTTGTTTCGACCATCGACCTGATGCCCACGTTTCTCGCGGCGGCCGAAGCCGAGTCTCCCGGCGGCCTTCCCGGCGCCTCCCTGATCGATTTGATCGAAGGAAAGAAACCCGCGTGGCGGCGCTACCTGTTCGCCGAGTTCCATGCCCACGCCGCGAAGCCGAACTTCTATCCGCAACGCTCGGTGCGAAACAACCGCTACAAGCTGATCGAGAGCCTGATGCCCGGTGAGATCAACCCGGGATATGACTTCACGCTGCACCACATCGAAGGCAGTTTGCCCGCTGCGATCGAGTCGGCCCCGCCTGAGGTCCGCAAGGCCTACCGCACGATGGAGCGTCCACCGCGCTTCGAGCTGTACGACCTGGAAGCGGACCCATTCGAGTTCCGCAATTTGGCGGACGATTCGGCGCACGCTGACGTCTTGCGCGAGTTACAGCAGGAACTCGCAAGGTGGCGCAAGGAGACGAACGATCCCTTGCTCGACGAGCGCAATCTCGAGCGCCTCAAAGCCGAAGCGCAGATCGACTCGAAGCCTGGGGCCCGCGAGCGCGGCTGGAATTACCCAAGCTACTTCTTCGCAGGCACCGAGTCGCACTGACCGGATTGGCACGATGTCAAGACTCGCCCTTTATCGCACCCTCCTCACCCTCTTGCTGGCTCCCGCAAGCCTGCTTGCGGCCGACAAGCCGAACGTTCTCTTTATCGCTATCGACGACCTGAGGCCATCGCTGGGTTGCTACGGCGACCCCATAGCCAAGACGCCCAACATCGATCGCCTGTCCAGCACGGCTCGCCAGTTCAATCGAGCGTACTGCATGCAGTCCGTCTGCGGTCCCTCGCGGACCGCGATCCTCACCGGCCGCCTACCCGACAACACCGGGGTCTGGCACAATCGCAACCGCTTTCGCGAAAGGCATCCGGATCTGGTCACCCTGCCGCAATTGTTCAAGAACAACGGCTACCACGCCGAAGGCCTCGGCAAGATCTTCAGCGGCAATCGCAAGGAACTGGACCCGCAGTCGTGGTCCGCGCCCGAAGTCCTCTACCTCGATGGCTGGAACAATTACGCCTTGCCCGAGAACGGCAGCAACCAAGGCAAAGGCACGGCGTTCGAGAAGGCGGACGTCCCCGATGAAGGATACACGGACGGCAAGCTGGCCAAGCTCGCCGTGGAGACCCTGGAGAAACTGAGCCGGTCGGAGCAACCGTTCTTCCTCGCGGTGGGCTTCTTCAAGCCGCACCTGCCGTTCAACGCGCCCAAGTCCTACTGGGACCTATACGACCCCAAGGTCTTCGAGCCCGGCTTCTCGGACAAGCGCACGATCGGGGCGCCTGACTTCGCGTACCCCGACCATCTCGAGATGGGCGGCTACCGAGACGTACCCAAGGATGAGCGCGTCTCGCCCGAGCAGGCGCGCGAGCTACGCCACGGCTACTACGCCTGCGTGAGCTACGCCGACGCACAGGTCGGAAAGCTCTTGCGCGCACTCGATCGGTTGGACCTGCAGGACAACACGATCGTCGTGTTGTGGGGCGATCACGGTTACTCGCTCGGCGAAGCCGGACACTGGTGCAAGGACACGAATTTCGAGCTCGACACCCATGTCCCGCTGATGGTTCGCACGCCTGGGATGGCAAAGCCGGGCGTCGGCACGGACGCCCTGACCGAGTATGTCGACATCTATCCGACGCTCGCGGAGCTAGCTGGCCTTACGCCGCCTGGCGGCCTCGACGGGCGCAGCTTCGCGTCGGCTCTGCGCGATCCCGCTGCCGCCGGCCGAGACCTTGTGCTCAGCCAGTTCTCTCGGCCGTTCGAGCCTAGCGCTCCAGAAATCATGGGGTACTCCATTCGCACAGCGACCCAGCGTTATACGCGCTGGATCGACTGGCTCAGCCGCAAGGTGCTGGCAGAAGAGCTCTACGACTACGGCTTGGAAGCTAGCGCAGCGCGCAACGGCGGTTTTCTCGTCGAACAGCGGAACTTGATCGGATCCGCCGACTATGCCGAGGCCAGCGACCGGCTACGGTCCAAGATGGACCAGACGCTACGCAGCCGGATTCGTTCCTGGCAGGGATCCGCGCGATGAGAGGGCCAGAAAGCAAGTAGATCTCGTGCCCCGGAAAGCCGCAGGAAGACCGCTCCCGGAAATGATCGCGCACCTCAACGGCAGCTAGGTCAGTGTCGCCGAGTAGGTGCCGAGCCGGCGATCACAGCTTCTTGAGCAGGTCCCGCACCTCGGATTTCGGATCCGGGTTAGGCTCTCGGTCCGGCGTCTCCAGATATCGTTCAGCCAACTTACGCGCTTCCGGATAGCGGGATTTCCGTTCGGCGAGGATCCACGCCGTCGCGGCGGCCCGCCAGACCTTGGGCTCGTCCGGATCGCGCGAGAACGCCAAGTCGAAGAGCTCGTCGCTTTCCTCATGCTGGCCGCGCCGGGCGAGGAAGCCGGCCTGCTTCAGCAGGGGCCTCATACCTTCCGGGTTGAGTCTCCTTGCCTCGTCGAACTGCTCCGCAGCGGCGTCGAGCTCGCCCATGGCCTCGTAGTAGGTGCCCAGAGCCTCCGCGCCTCGCGCCGCGTCGATGGTGCCCATCCGAATCGCGATTTCCTTGGCTTCTGCCTTGCTGCCTCCGACGAACCCGGGGGCTCCCAGATGGAAGCCTTGGAGCACGTCGTAGGCGTCGAGGTTGGTTTCATCCAACTCGATGGAGCGCTCCACTTCGCGACGCATCCGGCGAACAAGAGGCGCCGCCGCAAGCTTCCGCAATCCGGTCATCCTCTCGGCGCGCCGTCCCATGGCCAAGGAAAGCCAAAGCGAGAACCTCGAGCTATCCGGATCCTGCTCGACGGCGCGCTCGAACGCCTCCTGGGCTTGACGGAAATCCTCCGCCGAGAAGTGCCGCACGCCTTCTTTCCAGTCATCTTCCCCGGGACCGCTGGCCGCGAGCACGAGAGCGCCAGCAATAAGGAGCAGAGCGATTCTTCGAGTCATGAGTCCTGAGCGGCCACTGCTTGATTCCAGTCCGCCGTGATTCGGGCAGCGAGCTTCCTACTAGTAAATCAGTTCCGGAGAGTCGCGCCATGAGCGGACCACCAATCATCTGACTGGGGCGCGATGGATTGGGAACGACAATCCTTGGGGACTGCGTCCCGGATGCCGCTCTCCCCCGACGCCGGAACTGACTCATCGTGTGACCTTCGATTCCCTTGGGGACCTGTCTCGGGCATGGACTCGACCTGATAGGAAAACTGGATGATGACGAGTAGGGCGCGTTGCGTCTCTGCATCCGGGAGTCTAGAATCGAGAGCGAGAAAGATGACCGCTTTCGACATGCTGACGACAACCCGCAACTTGCAGGCTGCGGGGCGTGGCCCCATGCATCCCTTAAGAGTCATTGTCAACGCTATGCGATCCGCCATCAGCGAACGCGTTGCCAAGAAGGCCTACCTTCGCGAACTCGAACAGCGCCTTCTCGAAGTGGAACAACGCCTCATGAATTGCCAAAGTGTCCTGCTACTCGCCGGTCTAGGCTTGCTGTTCGCCGCACTCAAGCTCACATCGTAAGCCGATGCCACGCGTGCTGCCGTTGGCGACCTTGCTGTAATCCCGCTGTTCAGGCAACGGAGAGCTCTGAAGGAGCGTTCTTCTGAAGTCGCAGCGCGAACGAACTAGGGAAGAGCTGAATCGGGCAGGCCCTCGTGGCCTAGCTTGCTGTCGTTCAACTCTTGGCGTGCGTTCAGCTACGGTTGCGGTCGGTTGGTGTATCGCCTGCCGGCCTCGGCGGCCTCTCGGCTACGCGTCGCTCCGATTCGCGTGCCTTCGCTCAGGCGTTCTTCAACGTTTTCGACAGTAACGACGTCCAAGAACGCAATTCCGGCGTCCTGCGTCGCTTTGAGCACGCGTTGGCGCGCCTGCTCGACTACCCGCGGATACGGTGGGTCGTGGATCTCCGGGAAGCCGAGAGAAAGCCCCATGTCGCCCGGACCCCATTCTGCGTACCCAACACCCGGCACGCTCGCCGAGTCCTCGGAAGCGGCCAATGCGTACTTGTCCTCGATCTTCAGGCCGATCAGGATCTCTCCTTCCGGATTCAACGGCCACACATCCGCCCGGCGGATGTACTCCTGGGGAGACAGTCCCCAGATTTGGGCCGCATTGGCCTGACCGCCGTTGCCGCGCAACCCCTCTTCGAGCGGCCCTTCGTCCACGCCTTGTCGGTGATGGGGAAAGCGGGCCGCCCGAACGAACTCTCGAACAGCCGCCGGGTCGCGCGCATGACAGAGAGTAATCCCGTGGACGCCAGCGGCAAGAATCTGCTGCACGACCCAGTGATTCGCGCGGACCGTCGCGGCATCATACCCGCTAAACGGAACAACGACTTGCACGGCCGGTGTGCGGTGTCCGCTGGGCGTAGGGCCACCTTGAACCAGCCCGGCCATGAACTCGCGTAACTCGGTCACATCGTAGGGGCCGAACTCCATCTCGTAGATGATGAGGTCCGCCCAAGTCTGCGCCAGACGCAGGCCCTCTTTGAATCCGCCCTGGCTGCCCCCGCGGCCTTCGGTGAAGTAGTAGATCGGCTGATCTTGAGCAAGCAGTTCGATCGCTTTGTTGATACGGGTCGGCTTGGGAAGTGGCTCGTCGTCTGCGGCGAACAAGAACGCCGCTCCGGCGACAAATGGCAGTACCCAACCACCCCGTAAGACCAAGGTTGCTCTTCCCATCTTCTTAGGCTCCATTACTTCGCGAGTGACTTAACTGTACCTGCTTACACCCTTGGCATGGATCAGCCGTAGCGATCCGCTGAAGTGTCGCCCGATGAGGTCCGAACCCCGGCACGCGGCGCTCAGAGGCTTTGCAGTTCGTGCTGGGATCCACTTCTCCGTCGCCGCGGGACTCGACCTTGGGGCGGGCCAGTGCTGTGCTTCCGACTACAACGCCGCGAAGCGTCTCGCCCGGACTCGGCCTGTGCCGTTCTCGATCACCTCGCCTTATGATTGGCCAGCAGTTCCCGGACTTCTGCAACAAGATCAACTGGCACTTCGATTGCCGTGTGAGTGGTGCTCTCGTATGCCGCTTCGTCCTCAGCCACGGCTTCTTCGTCGCTTTGCGTCTCGTAGTGATCGAGTACCCGCCGGGCCCTGCCTTCGTCCCAACCGGCTGGGAAGTGCTTCGTGCTCATTGTGCCTTCCTGAGTCTGCGACGAAGAGCTCGCTTCGACTTCCTCTTCAGCCACGTCGGGGCCGTAGATGTGAGGCTGCCCACTCCTAGGATCATCCTAATGGCGTAACCGAACCGGTGAATTGTCCCACGTGGCCCATAAGTGCGCAGCGTCGAAGTTCTGGGTGCCTATTACGAAGCCATGGGTGAATTCGACGCGCCGCTGGCAAGGCGTGCTAAGGATTCTCGCCAAAATAACTTAACGATTTCCTGCTCTTGGAGAAAGCGTGTA